>CANLTZ010000001.1 GCA_947494145.1 uncultured Jannaschia sp.
TCTACGCAGCTCTGGATAGATCAGACATAGCCGCGTAACTAAGATCAATCAGCCTCCGGCAAACCCGGCGCGGTTCAGACATTGCTGCCGTGTTTAAGCGACTAAGCTTTGCGGGCATCAAGATCAACACGCTCTCTGAAGGCGAAATTTCTCAGCTTCATATTGGCCTGAAGGGCACTATGAACGCGCTATTTCTGAAGGATTTGGCTGACAAGACCCGTCGCGGGTTGCGCGGAAGAGTCGAAAAAGGCCGCTCAGGCGGTGGCAAATGTTTTGGCTATGACGTGGTTGCCGGTGAAGAACGCGGCCAACGTGTTATCAATGAAGCTGATGCAGCAGTGGTTCGGCGCATCTTTGAGGATTACGCATCTGGGAAATCCCCCAAAGCAATCGCTTTCCAGCTCAACGAAGAGGGTGTTGCAGGGCCTAGCGGCAAGGGATGGGGACAGAGCACCATCAACGGCAACAGGCAGCGCGGTACAGGGTTATTGAACAATGAGCTTTATGTCGGGCGTATGGTTTGGAACCGCTTGCGTTACATGAAGGACCCCGAGACCGGCAAACGAGTATCAAAGCTAAACCCTGAAGATCAGTGGATCACGCAGGATGTGCCAGAACTACGCATCATTGACGACGCTCTTTGGGCGAAGGTCAAAGAACGCCAAGCCTCTCTTAACAAGCCAGGAAAACCATTCTGGTCCAAGCAGCGACCCAAAAACTTGTTTTCAGGTCTCGTAAAATGCGGGGAGTGTGGTGGCGGATATTCGATGATCTCGCAAACGCACATGGGGCGCTCTAGCGCGCGCAACAAAGGCATCTGCTCCAACCGCATGGGCATCCACCGCGAAAAGTTGGAAGCTGACGTTCTTAGTGCCCTAGAAGAGCACTTGATGGACCCAGACCTCTGCGCAGTATTTTGTGATGAGTATACAAAACACATGAACAAGCTCCGCAGCGAACATGACGCTGCGTTGAACCAGTTCAGGGTAGAACACGAGAGAACAAAGAAGAAGCTGTCGCAAATGGTCGAAGCTATCTGTGATGGTGCGCCCGTTGCGCCCATCAAAGACAAGATGCATGCTTTGGAGAACCGCAGGGTCGAACTCGAAGCTCTGTTGGAAGACGTGGAAGAATCGCCACCTCTTCTGCACCCCAACATGTCTCACAGATACCATGTCCAAGTGGGGCAACTTATAGAAACACTGAATTCGAAAGAGCATCGTGCCGATGCGATTGATGCTGTTCGATCCCTCATCGAGAAGATCGTGCTGACACCTGACGAAAGCGAAAACCGTCTGGTGTCTGATCTTCACGGTAGTCTGGCTGGAATACTGGCTCTGTCAGACGAAACGAAGTCCAAGTCGCAACTATCGAACGCTGCACTCGAAGCGCACAAGGCCGCGTTAGGCTTTGTCCAAAACGACGAAAGCGCCCCAGAGGGCGCTTCGCAGGTTAAGTTGGTTGCGGGAGTAGGATTTGAACCTACGACCTTCAGGTTATGAGCCTGACGAGCTACCGGGCTGCTCCATCCCGCGCCAACGAAAGATCAGTTATTCCTGCTTTGCGCGGTCCGCAAGGGGGTTTGGCGCTTTTTCACGCAGTTTCGGAACGCAGGAAGCGGGTCAGCACCCGTTCCAGCTTGGCTGCCCCCAGCGGGGCCATGGCCTTGGTATGCTCATGACTTATGGCTTCATCGCTCAGACCAGCGGCCATGTTCGTGATGGTCGAGATCGCGGCTGCCTTCATGCCCAGAAAGCGGGCCAGTATGATTTCGGGCACGGTGGACATGCCAACCGCGTCGGCGCCCAAGATCCGCAGCGCGCGGATTTCGGCGGGTGTTTCGAAGGATGGGCCGGAATACCAAGCATAGACGCCTTCCTGCAGGTCGATGTCTTCGGCGGCGGCGGCCTCGCGCAAGGCAGCCCGCAGGTCCGGGTCATGGGCGTCGCCCATGGGCACGAAGCGTGCATCTGTGGGCTCTCCGATCAGCGGGTTGAGCCCCGAGAAATTGATATGGTCCGATAGCAGCATCAGCGACCCGGTGGGCATGTCGGGGCGCAGCGACCCAGCGGCGTTCGTGGCCAGAATGGCCTCAGCGCCCAGATCGGCCAAAACCTCCAGCGGCACGCGCATGGCATCCGCCCGCCCGTGTTCGTAATAATGCGCCCGCCCGCCCAGGATAGCGACGCGCGTGCCGCCCAACTGGCCGATGACGAGCTTCGGGTTGTGGCCCGACACACCCGCGCCGGGAAAGCCCGGCAGATCGGCATAGTCGATGGCCACACCTTCGACCTTATCCGCCAGATGGCCCAGGCCTGAGCCCAGGATCAGACCGTATCGGGGCGCCTTAGCCCCGGCCCGGTCGCGGATTGTTGCCAGAAGCTCAGCGTTCCTTGACATAGGGCTCCCCACCTGCCCGTGGCGGAATGGCCTTGCCGACAAAGCCCGCCAGGATGACCACGGTCAGGATGTAGGGCAGGGCCTGCATGAACTGCGTGGGGATGGTGACGCCCAAAAGCTCAACCGTTTGGAAACGGTTGCCCAGGGCTTCCAGCAGACCGAACAGCAACGTGGCCCCCAATGCATACCAGGGCCGCCATTTCGCGAAGATGAGCGCCGCCAAGGCGATGAAGCCGCGGCCTGCGGACATATCCTTGACGAAACCGGCGCCAAGGGCTGTGGCGAGGTACGCGCCTGCCAGGCCGCAAAGCAGGCCACAAATCATGACAGCGGCGTAGCGCAGGCCGACGACGCTGACACCTGCTGTGTCCACGGCGGCCGGGTTCTCACCCACGGCGCGCAGGCGCAGGCCGAAGCGCGTGCGGTAGAGGATCCACCACGTCACGGGCACGCAAAGAAGCGCGACATAGACCAGGATCGCATGGCCCGAGATGAGGTTGGCATAGATGGCCCCCAGAAAGGGCACGCTGCTGACCGCGTCTGCAAGGGGCAGGGTGACCTCACTGAAGCGGGACGGGCCCTGCAACTGCGGTGTGCGCCCCCCCAGCCCAAACCAAGCTTGGGAGATGACGACGGCCAGACCTGCCGCCAGAAAGTTGATCGCCACACCGGAAATAAGCTGGTTGCCGCGAAATGTGATGGACGCCACCCCGTGGATCGCCGCCAGCACCATCGAGGCGAAGATACCCGCCACCAAGCCAATCCAAACATCGCCAGTGTAGGCGGCCACGGCGGCAGACATGAAGGCGGAGGCCAGCATCTTGCCCTCTAGCCCGATGTCAAAAATGCCCGCCCGCTCAGAAAAGAGCCCCGCAAGACAGGCCAGCAAAAGCGGCGTGGCCAGACGCAGCGAGGATTCGAGGATTTGGAGGATTTCGAGAAAGCTCATACCCGCTCCGTGGCCAGGCGATAGGCCGCATAGGTGAAGAACGTGCCGATTGAGGCCTGCACCACGCGGCGGCCCTTGGCATAGGCGGCCACGGCAGCCCGGGTCGAGAAGGCCAGGGCGTAGGTGGTGTGGCCAGCCAGAGACAGGGATGAACAACCCAAGACCAGCGCGACCTTGATCGCCGTTGGCGTATCGGGGCCGATAGCGACGGCGGTGGTGGCGACCCAGTAGATGGCCGCTTTGGGATTTGTCATCTGCACGATCAAACCGCGGGCCCCATAGGCCTGCAAGCTGGGCGCGGTGACTGCCCGAGCATCCACCTCAACTCTGCGCGCCGCTGAGCGGAAGGCGCCCCAGGCAAGCCACAGCAGATAGGCCGCGCCAACAATCTTGAGAATTGTCATGGCCCCGGCCCAGAGGGTAAGGATCGCGACGAAGCCGGTCACGGCCACAAGCGACCAGAGAAAGCTGCCGAAGGAGACGCCGGCGGCCAGTGCCAGCCCTTCGGCCCGGCCCCGCTCCATCGAGGTGCCGATGATCGCGAGGACGTTAGGTCCGGGCGATAAAAGGCCAAGGCAGAGAATACCATAAGCCACCAACAGCCCGGGCAGGTGGGGGGCGAGGTCCGTCATGATCCGGCCTTTTCTTCTGTGCGTGTCGGCATCGGCGCCTCGGGCTTGCGGCGCATGGACAAGAACAGCCGCTCCATCGGCAGGCGGACCATGTTGTCCAGCGCGCCGGTGAACAGGATGACCAGCGCCTGGATGACCACGATCATTTCCCGCGTGATGGCCGGGATCTCGAACTCAACCTCGGCCCCGCCCTGATAGAGCACCCCGAACAGCAGCGCCGCCAGGAACACGCCGACAGGGTGGGATCTTCCCATGAGGGCCACCGCGATGCCCACGAAACCCGCCCCTTGGACGGGGTCGATGACCAGACGCTCAGCTTCGCCCATGACCGAATTGGTGGCCATCAGGCCGCATAGCGCCCCGGAAATCAGCATGGCGATCATGGTGATCTTGAAGGGTGAGATCCCGGCATAGATCGCCCCCGGCTCCGACTTGCCGAAGGACCGGATTTCATAGCCCAGGCGCGTGCGCCAGATCAGGAGATAGACGAAGATGCACGACGCGATGGCCAGGAAGAAGCTGATGTTGAGCGGGGTGGACCGGCGGAAACCCAGCCAAGGCGCGATGTCATAGGCCGATGGCAGCCGGACGGCTTCTGCGAAGCGGGCCGTTTCAGGCGCACCGCCCGCGCCCGGAACCAACAGCACACGGCTCAGCAGGTAGACCATCAATGCCGAAGCGATGAAGTTGAACATGATCGTCGTGATGACGATGTGGCTGCCGCGCCGCGCCTGCAGATAGGCCGGGATGGAGGCCCAGGCCGCTCCGAACGCCGCCGCCCCCAGCGTCGCTGCCAAAAGCGCCAGGGACCAGTGCGGCCAGGGGACGAACAACAGCACCAACGCCACACCCAGCCCGCCAATGGCCGCCTGGCCTTCACCGCCGATATTGAACATCCGCGCATGGAAGGCGACGGCGACGCCCAGCCCGGTGAAGATGAAGTTGGTGGCGTAAAACAGCGTGTAGCCCCAGCCATAGGCCGAGCCGACGGCGCCATTGACCAAGATCGCCAGCGCCTCGAACGGGTTTTCCCCAATCAGCGCCACCACGATGCCCGATACGAACAAAGCCAGCGCCAAGTTGATCATCGGGATCAGCAGGATATCGACCCATTTGGGCAGCGTGTCGTTCATGCCGCTTCCCCCGCTGTGCCATTGGTGATGCCCGCCATGAGGAGGCCGAGCTCCCCTTGGTTGGTCTCTGACGGCAGGCGTTCGCCCATGATGCGGCCGTCGAACATGACGGCGATGCGGTCCGACAGGCCCATGATTTCGTCCAACTCGACCGAGACCAGCAAGATGGCTTTCCCCTCGTCGCGCAGGGCGACGATCTGTTGATGGATGAATTCGATTGCGCCGATATCGACGCCCCGCGTGGGTTGACCCACGAGCAACAGATCGGGGTTGCGCTCAATCTCTCGCGCCAGGACGATTTTCTGCTGATTGCCGCCAGAGAAGCTCTTGGCGGCAAGCGTCGGGTCCGGCGGGCGCACGTCGAAACGCGCCATTTTCTCCGTGCAGTCCTGGCGCATGGCCGCGTGGTCCATCAGCAGGCCCGGGTTGTAGCGCGGGTCGTTCTGATAGCCGAAGGCGATGTTTTCCCAGGCGGCGAAATCCATGATCAGCCCTTCGCGCTGCCGGTCTTCGGGCACATGGGCAATGCTGCGCGCCCTGCGCGTCTGCGCGTCCGAGGCATGGCCGGTCAGGTCGATGTCCTGCCCGTTCATCTGAATGGAACCGGTGGCCGTCGCATAGCCCGCCAGCACCTCAAGCAATTCGCTCTGCCCGTTGCCCGCCACACCGGCAATGCCCAGGATTTCCCCACGGCGAATGTCCAGGTCGATGCCGCGCAGCCGTTCCACGTTCTGGTCGTCCACCACGCGCAGGTCGCGGACCTTCAACACCACATCGCCGGGCGTGGCAGGCGCTTTGTCGACGCGCAGCAGCACTTTGCGACCCACCATCAGCTCGGCCAATTGTTCGGGCGAGGTTTCGGCGGTCTTGACGGTCGCTGTCATCTCACCGCGTCGCATCACCGACACGGTGTCGGTCACTTCCATGATTTCGCGCAGCTTGTGGGTGATCAGGATGATCGTCTTCCCTTCATCCCGCAGCCCCTTGAGGATACGGAACAAGTGATCGGCCTCGGCCGGGGTCAACACGCCCGTGGGTTCATCGAGGATCAGGATATCGGCTTCGCGGTAGAGGGCCTTGAGGATTTCGACGCGCTGCTGTTGTCCCACGCCCAGATCTTCGATCGTGGCGTCGGGGTCCACGTCCATCTCATAATCTTCGGCAAGCTGCTTCAACAGCTTGCGCGCCTTGGCCAGCGACGGCGTCAGAAGCCGCCCGTCTTCAGCGCCCAGGATGACGTTTTCCAAGACCGAAAAGTTTTCGACCAGTTTGAAATGCTGGAACACCATGCCGATGCCCGCATCGATGGCCGCCTGGCTGTCAGGGATTTCGGTGCGCTGGCCGCGGATGAAGACTTCGCCCGCATCGGCCTTGTAGAACCCGTAAAGGATCGACATCAGCGTCGATTTGCCCGCGCCGTTTTCACCGATGATGCCGTGGATCGTGCCGCGCTTCACCTGGATCGAGATATCCTTGTTGGCCTGGACAGGGCCAAAGGCCTTGGAGATCCCGCGCAATTCGATGGCGAGCGAGGTGTCGCCGGGCGCGGGCGTGTAGGATGGACCGGAACTGGACGTCATTCGCCCTCCACAAAGCCGGTGACGCGGGTCAGGCCCCCTTCGCCCCCCGTGCCGACAAAGATCAATTGGGCGAAGGGCGCGCCGCTCCGGTCAAGCCGGGCTTTGGCGAGGGCCGTGCCGTGGGTCACGCTCGGCGTGCCAAGCGGGATCATCTCCGCATCGGGCAAGTTCTTACGAAAGATGTTGAGGTACTCCGCCATGCCGTCGCGGCCTTCGAACGGCGCTGGGGCATGGGGGTCTTCATAGGTGAACGAGGCCGCGAGGGCCTCGTCCAAGATGCTGTCGCGGGCCCCGGTATCGGCCTCGTTCCAGGCCGAAAGGAGCTTGAGCAGCGCCTGTCCGGTGTCCGCAAAGGCCATCGCTCAGAAGGCGGGGCAGGAATTGTCCGACAGATAATCGTGGACCTGAATTTCGCCCGCGATGATCTTGGCTTTCGCGTCTTCGACAGCGGCAACCATCTCGGCGGAAACGAGGTCGGCGTTGTTTTCGTCCATCGCGAAACCGACGCCTTCGTTTTCCAGACCCATGACGGTGATGCCCGATTCCAGCTCACCGGCGGCGGCCTGAGTGAAGCTGTCATAGACGGCGTTGTCCACGCGCTTGACCATCGAGGTCAGGACCGAGCCGGGGTGCAGATAGTTCTGGTTGCTGTCCACGCCGATGGACAGGATGCCTTCGTCGGCGGCGGCTTGCAATACGCCGATGCCCGTGCCGCCCGCCGCGGCGAACACTACGTCGGAGCCTTGGGAGATCTGCGACCGCGTCAGTTCCGCGCCCTTCACCGGGTCGTTCCATGCGGCGGGCGTGGTGCCCGTCATGTTGACGATGACGTTGGCATCCGCGTTCACCGCCTTCACGCCCTGGGCATAGCCGCAAGCGAATTTGGAGATCAGCGGGACGTCCATGCCACCCACGAAGCTGACGGTGCCCGTCTCGGACGCCATGGCGGCCATCATGCCCACCAGATAGCTACCCTCATGCTCCGAGAAGACGATGGATTTCACGTTGGGCTGGTCCACGACCATGTCCACGATCACGAAATCCGTGTCTGGGTAGTCGGGCGCCACCACATCCAGGGTCGAGGCATTGGCGAATCCCAGCACGACGACGGGGTTGGCACCGCGCTCGGCCATGCGGCGCATGGTCTGCTCGCGCTGCGCCTCATTGGCCAGTTCCGTTTCGGCATAGTCGCTGCCGGTTTCCTCGGCCCAACGCTGCGCGCCGTTATAGGCGCTTTCGTTGAAGGATTTGTCGAACTTGCCGCCCAGGTCGATGATGAGGCCCGGATTGGCCTCGGCTGTGGCAAGGCCCGCGGTCAGCGCAAGCGTCGCAGCGGCCCCCATCAGGGTGGTGGTGATTTTCATTGGTGACTCTCCCGTCGATTGGGCGCGGGGTCCGTCCGAAGCGGTCCCCCCGGCGCCGCGATTGATGCCCGGGATAAGGCCGCAGGGGGGCGGGAACGTCAACCTGAGTCTAACCCGGGCGCTCACCTGACGCATCGTCAGGCGTTGGCGGCAAGATCCTTGCGCAAAGCCAACGCATCGGTGGCGCCATAATAGTCCTTCCGCTTACCCGCGATCTGCCATCCGGCCTTCAGGTAGAGCGTTCGGGCCACAAGGTTGTCCGCCGAAACTTCCAAGAACGCCGTCGTGGCACCGCGTGAGCGGGACTCCGTCTCAAACTCGGAAAGCAGGCGTCTGCCTTGGCCTCGGCCCCGCCGGTCCAGGGGCACGACCAGCGTCAGTAGCTCGGCTTCATCTTCGATGACGCGCCCCAGCGCGAATCCCTCGGCGGAGCCACCTTCGGGGATAAAAAAGCATGACGGGTTGGCATGTGCCTCTGCGAAAGCCGCGGGCGACCATCGGGCAGAGCCCGAGAAACACGTGGCGTGCAGCGCAGCAAGCGCATCTGGAGAGGTCATGTTGGTCATTCCGGTCTACCGCTACCCTACGCGAACGCTGGCGCTTTACAATCTCAGAGTAGCACCGGAGGCGGGTCCGATGGCGGGGCTGCATCTGCGGCCCGCAAATAGATGGGCGTGGGCTTCGGCTGCGGGCTTGCGGCGCGGTTGGCGGCAAGACGCGCAATCTGCGGGGCAAGGTCGGGGCTGTCCAGCATCGGCCGCCCTGTGGCGTCGGCCAGGGCTGCGGCGGCGGGGCCGACCAAGGGGGCCGTCCAATCGGCCGGAAAGACGCCGGATTCCACCGTTTGCCGCCGCTCGCCCCAGAACAGGTGCGTGTGACCCCGCGGCGCCGGAAGGCAGACGATCGCGTCCCGTCCATCGGCATAGGCATCCGGTGCGGAAACCCCGATGGCAGGCACCGAAAGGCCAAGGGCCAACCCGCGCGCGGCCGCGACCGCGATCCGCACGCCGGTGAAGTTGCCCGGCCCCGTGCCGACCCCAATGGTGTCCAGATCGGCCCAGGCGACGCCCGCCTCATCCAGCACCGCCTCGATCAGTGGCATCAGCCGTTCCGCCTGACCCCTGGCCATGTCTTCGCGGCTTTGGGCCAGGACCCGGTCGCCCGAAATGACAGCGGCCGCGCAATGCGCGGCCGACGTGTCGAACCCGAGCGTGAGGCGATCAGACCCCGACAGGACGCACCTCCAGCACTTCGGGGATGTAATGCCGCAGCAAATTCTCGATCCCCATCTTGAGCGTCATGGTCGAAGACGGACAACCCGCACAGGCCCCCTTCATCTGAAGATAGACGACGCCTCGGTCAAAGCCGTGGAACGTGATATCGCCGCCGTCCTGGGCCACGGCAGGGCGCACGCGGGTATCGAGAAGCTCGGTGATCTGGCCCACAACGGCGGAATCGGCTTCATCGTGATTGGCGGCGTGCTGCGTTTGCGCCTCACCTTCCATCACCGGCTCACCGGATTGGAAATGCTCCATGATGCCGCCAAGGATGGCGGGTTTCACATGGTCCCATTCCGTGGCCTCGGCCTTGGTGACCGTCACGAAGTCGTTGCCGAAGAACACGCCCGTCACCCCATCAATCGCAAACAGCCGCCGCGCCAGGGGCGATTTCGTGCCCGCATCGGCATTGGGAAAGTCCGCGGTTCCGGCATCCAGCACCGTCTGGCCGGGCAGGAACTTCAGCGTTGCGGGGTTCGGTGTGGTTTCGGTCTGAATGAACATGGGATGCCTCCGGATTGGACCCCAATGTGCGGACCACGGACGGAGAAGTCAAGGAATTGGAACGATTCTAAAGTGGGGTCATTGGGCCACCTTTCGCCCAACAGCCCGACCTGGGGCTCCCATGATCCCGACCCCATCACGCAATCCCCTCCAATTGTTCCTTCGTCAGATTGCCCGGAACGATGGTGATCGGCACCGGCAGGCTGCCCGACGACTTCGTCAGTTGCGTGACCAAGGGCCCCGGCCCCTTGCCTTCGGCATTCGCGCCCAGCACCAGCACGCCGATTTCCGGGTCGTCGCGGACCTGCGCCAGGATTTCTTCGACAGGTTCGCCTTCACGGATAACCAGGTGGGGCTCTAGCTGGTGCTTGGTCCGCATCCATTTCGCGAAGACTTCGAAATGCGCGATGATCCGGTCACGCGCTTCCTCGCGCATGATGTCGCCCACGCCGATCCAGTGGTTGAACTCATCGGGCGGGATGACGGACAGAACCTCGACCCCCGCGCCGGTATGTTCCGCCCGAAGCGACGCGAAGCGCATCGCGTTGAGGCATTCGCGGCTGTCGTCGAGCACAACGAGAAACTTGCGCATGATATCCCCGACCGCTGTTTCGTTGGTTGCACAGCTTTGCCTTTCTCAGCGCGCGCTGTCCACCAATGCCGCGCGCGTAAGCCTTGTGCCCCCATAGCCAGCCGCCATCGTGCCAAGCTGCAGCACGCTTAGCCAGATCAGCGCCAAAGTCCCGGCCGCCATCCGGCTCAGTCGTGTGGTCGCCCGAAACACGCGCGCCGGGCCCAGCACCGCAAAGCTGCGCGCCGTCCGGGGGCCCGCGGCCTCGGCCACGCGCGCCAGCCGGGCCGCATCCTCCGGGCCGTCCACGTGCCGCATTAGGCGCAGCGTGTCGCTAACCGAAGTTGCGGCCCGCACCCTGTCCAGTTCCGCCGCCGTTCGGCCCAACCGGGCCAAGGCGTCGGCATCGCCGCGCACCGCCAGCCGTGCCGCGCGGGTCAAGGGCGACGACAACGTGCCCATGCGCCGCGCCAGTCGCAACAGCCCGGTGCCCGCTTTCACACTCGCCGACGACCCGCCCGACACCAGCACCGCCCCCGTGGCCCCCAACCCGATCAGGGCCAACCCCGCATCAAGTTCGTCGACATCATCGCCTGCGATCCAATCCCGCCCGGCGCGGCGCAGCGCGTTCAGGTCACCGGCGGGCGAAAGTTCGAAGGGGACGGCGCAGGCGGCAAGCATTGTGGCGCTTGCGCATTGGGCTGGCTCCAGCATGCAAGCGCCGCAATCGCCGATCTGCGCCAGGGTGCCCGATTGCGCGGTGACCAGCGCCTCCGCTTCTGTGCGCGGCACGTCGCGGCCCAACTCATCCGCCAGGTCCAACAGCATAACGGTACGCTCCGCATCACCTGCCGCCACGGCTTCCGCCAAGGCGGCGGTAATCCAAGCGGCACTGGCCTTGTGCTGCACCTGCCGTTCCAACGTCAGGGCCAGGTCGGATACGCCGCGCTCCACGAAGGGGGCGGCCAGTGGGTTCGACGCCAAAGCCCAGCCCGTCACCGCCAGCGTCACCACCGGCAGGGCGGCCGCGCGGATCAACCGCCCGACAGCGCCCAGTCCCAATACATCTCTCGCACGCGGCGGGTCACCGGCCCCACTTGGTAGGACCGGTCGTCAAAGGCCGTCACCGGCGTCACTTTAGTCAGATTGCCGGACAGAAAGACCTCATCCGCATCGCGAAAGTCATCGAAGGTGAGAACCGTCTCATGGACATGCATCCCGTCCCTGGCCAAATTGTCGATATGGCGCGCCCGGGTGATGCCTGACAGGAACGTGCCGTTGGCCACGGGGGTGAAGACCTCTCCGTCCTTGACCATGAAGACATTGGACGTGGCACTTTCGGCCACATTTCCCATCGCGTCCGCGACCAAGGCATTGCCGAAACCCTTCTGCTGAGCTTCGGCCAACATGCGCGCATTGTTGGGGTAAAGGCACCCTGCCTTCGCATCGCAGACGGAATCGTCCAGGACTGGCCTGCGAAACTGCGTCGTGGTCAGCGTCGTCGTCTTGTCGGGGGCGAACATTGCCACTTCCTCCAAGCAGACAGCGAAGCCGGTCTCGGATTCTGACGGGACCAGCCCCAACTCGCTGCCATGGATGCCCCAATACATGGGCCGGATGTAGATGGCCGCGTCCGGCGCGAAGCCCTCCAACCCCTCTCGGATGATCTCCACCATCTGGTCCACCTCCATGGTGGGCCGCAGCATCAGCGCCTTTGCCGACCGGTTCACGCGGGCGCAATGCTTATCCAGATCGGGTGCCACGCCTTCGAAGCGCCGCGCCCCGTCAAACACGCTGGAGCCTTGCCACATCCCGTGGTCCGCTGCGCGCATGACCGGCACATCGCCGTCATGCCAGGTTCCGTCGAACCAGGTGCGGATCGTCGTGCCAAACGCCATGCCGTCTCTCCCCCGTGTAAGGCGTGCCGACGATAGGCAGCCAAGGACGTGGCGTCCAGCGCTCCGCTTGCACCTTCGCCAAACCATGCCACCATCGGCCCATGACCGACCCGATCCGACCCACCGATGACGATGCTCGCACCCTGGCCCTCGACCTGCTTTCTGGGGCCAGCTACGCCGCCCTTGGCACCCTTTCGGAGGGCACGCCCATGGTGACCCGCGCCGGGGTGCTTTGGCTGCCGGGCACGGGGCTTGCCATGCTGGTCTCCGACCTGTCGGACCATGCCCGTGCGCTTCGCGCCAACCCCGCCTGCTCCCTTCTGGTGGGGGAGCCGGGGCCGAAGGGCGACCCGCTTACCCATCCCCGCCTGACCTTGCGCGGCAGCGCCACCACGCTCGACAAGGCCGCCCATCGCGGCACTTGGCTGGCCGCGCGGCCCAAGGCGACACTCTATTTCGACTTTACGGATTTCCACATCTGGTGCCTGCGCCCGGCCGAGATCTTCCTCAATGGCGGCTTCGGCAAAGCCTTCCGCCTCACCCCCGGCGATATCGGCCTTCCATGAAGGTGGCCGTGGTGCTGGGCGCTGCCGTGCGCCCCGATGGCACGCCTTCCCCGACGCTAAAACTGCGCACCGACCACGCGATCTCGCTCTTTCACGCGGGCCAAGTGACGTGCCTGTGCCTCACAGGCGGGCAAGGCAGATATGGCCGACCCGAGGCCGTTGTCGCCGCTGACCTTGCCCGGGCCGCGCACGTCCCCGAAAGCGCATTGCTGATCGAACGGACCTCGAAAACGACCATCGAAAACATAGAAAACGCCCAGCAGCTGCTGCCGCCGGGCGCCCATGTGATCCTCGTGTCAAACCGCTGGCACCTCCCACGGGCGGCGCTGATTGCGCGCCTCCTTGGGCTCCGGGTCGGCGTTTCTGGCCCGACGGGCCGCCTTTCGACCCCGCAACTGGCCCGGGCCGTCGCGCGTGAAGTCTTCGCGACGCCCCGGTCCGCCTATCGGGCCGTCAGGTCGGCGCGTCGCACCGGGCGGTGATGAACACCTTGCCGCGCGCAGGCTCTGACCAGTTGAGCCGCACCGATTGGCTGTCTCCTCCGACGCCCGCGGCCCCCCACGGCATCGTCCAGACCGTCCCGTTGCCGGCATTCCGAATGCGGCCCTCCGGCATCACCGCCTGCACCACGCGGGTTTCCCCACGGAAGGGCATGTATTGCGACAGGTCCGCCTCCCAGGTGGTCTGCGCGCTGTTTTCCGTCACCGGCACCGTGATCGGGTTTTGGAACTGCTGGCTTACCGCCTGGAACGTGTTGGAATGGACATTCACATCCACATATCGCCCGTAATCCAGATCGGCATGGGTCGTGTCCACGAAGTCCACCCGATCCAGCGCCTGTCCCTTGATCGTCTTGAAGTTGTTGCCCGTGATGGTCAGGCCGTTGATGTAGTGCCCGCGCCCATAGGGCTTGATGTGGATGGGCGCGAAGCTGCGCGGCACGTTGGATGAAAAGATGATGTTGCCCACGATTTGCAGCCCGCCGAAGCTGAATTCCGAATTGAAATCGGGCGCCCCATCATGCTCGTTCGTCCATTCCAGATAGGCGTTGTCGATGTAGTTGCCCACGATCACCGTCTTCGCCTGCGGCATCGCGATGACCAGACCCGCTGACCGCAGCCCCAGGCTGTTCGTGTCACCCTGGAAGAAATGGTTGCCGGTGATGATATGCCCGGACCCGCTGATCACCCCGAAATGCAGAAAGCGCACGCCCCGGTTGTTGCGGATCTTCGCGTCGTTCTTGTTGACGTTGAAACCGATGGTGTGGCGGTCCTGAACATCAGCCGCCCCTTCCGTGGACAGGAACTGGCATCGGTCGATCAACAGACCTTGGCAGCCATCGGCATGGCTCGTGATGCCGCGATCCCTCGGGCCCGTCAGGAAGCAATCCTTCACGTGGAAGATAAGCCCATTCTGCGGCAGCAGGATGCCCGATGCGTTATCCGCCAGCAGGAACTCGATATCTTCCAGGCTGAAGCGTTGAAGGTTGTCGAAGCCGCTGAAATCTAGCGCATACTTGAACCGGCTGAACGTATAGCGCTGACGCCCCGGCGCGCCCCATAGCGGCTGGCTCAACTCAATCGTCTGGTTGGCCACGCTGCGCGATTTCACATAGACCTCGCGCCCGACGCCCTGGCTGGCCGAAACATGGGAGCCGACGGCAATGGTCGACACATTGGCCACGCCCGTCAGGATCGTGGGCGAATCGCTGTCGAAATCGCAGTTCGACGTGACGATATCGGTGTCGAAGGCCGCGCCAGGCCGCACGTCGATCTGGCCGTTCTTGATCGACCGCTGGTTGGCATAGGTCGTGCGGTCTTCCACCGCGGCCTGCACGTCCAGGGGCTCGGTCAACTGAATTCGCCGTCCCTGCATGTCCAACGTCTCATGATCGGTGAAGTTGAACAGCGCCTGGATGGCTTTCTTGAAGGCCTCCTGCTCGTCGCCGAAGGCGTCGATATAGGTATTCAGGTCGAAATTCCGCACCAGGCTCAACCGCTTGTCCCGGGGCAGGGTGATCTGACCCTCGAAGCGGACCGGTGCGTTGAACGTCACGTGGTCGGTCAAGCGATAGGTGCCTTTTGAGACCAGCACCGACCGGCCATCGGCCGCCGCATCGGCCGCCAGAAAGGCCTCCGTGTCGTCGGTCGTCCCGTCGCCCTTAGCGCCGAAATCGCGCACGTCGACCCAATCCATCAGGTCACGCAAATAGGCCGAGGTCACATCTTCGACGTCGATGTCATCGATTCGCAGCAGCCCGCCATTGGGCCCAAGAATATCGAGTCCGATATGCGCATGGGCAATCGTCGCGTTCCAATCCATGTCGACACCGCCGCGATTGCCGGTGCCCACGATGGCGGTGATTGTTTCGACCTTGCCGAACTGCGTCAGCTGCGTTTCCACGCCCGAGGTCAGAATACCACCCGCCACGCTGCCATTGGGCCGCACAGGCGTCGCCGCGGCGCGCACACGCGGCAAATTGCCCGCGATACCCTTCACGCGGATGACGATCCGATAATAGCAGCCCGGGATGATCGGGGTGACACCCATCCAACGCACACGCTGCACGCCGTCGGTCTTCTGTAGCTCAAGGCAGCCGCCGAAATCCTGATCGGCAGGAACGAAAGCTGCATTCGCAGCGCTTGCATACGTGTCCGAACCCGGCAGCCCATCCTGCCGCGACCAGACGTTGAGCCCGGCTTCAAAGGCCGGAGGCATAAGGACCAGCCCGTCGGTGATCGCCTTGTTCATTCCTGTCCCCTTCAACAGGCCACGGGACAAAAAAAGACCGCCCCGACGGCCTGCTGCCGGGACGGTCTCTGAATTGTGAGTGAGGCGCCGGTAATGGTGCCGATTTGCGGAATGTTATCCTGAGCGCTTAATGGACGGTTAACGCCAAGCCCGTCAAATCACGCGCCGATTTCCGGCGCCATGAGCAATTCTACGCCGGCAATTTTCCAACCCTGGTCCGTTTCCACCATCAGATAGGCCAGCTTGTGCAGCCGTCCCTGCGCATCCGTGACCAGCACTTCCTGGGTCCACGCCGCGCCGCGCTCAACCGAACGGAGATATTCCACGCTGCCCGGACGCCAGACCATCGGATAGCCCTGTCGCACCATCTGGCCGAAATTCTCGGGCGTGCGGAAAATCCCCTGGATGCTGGGCGCTGCAAAGGTAAAGGCCGTGGCGAAATCATCCGCCTTGAAAGCCTCGATCTGGTCCCCGATGACCCCTTGAATGGCGTCCGGGTCCGCATTCACCGCGCTGCCCATGGCCATCAGAATAGCCGCCGTGATGGTCGTGATCCGCATGCTGCTTCCTCCTGGCCTGTGCATCCAGAAGCCTAGGCCAGTTCCCCTGCGGATCAACTCGGCCCATTTTGCGGCCAGCAGACCGGCATGCGCACCGCCACGCCGGGGCGCCCTCTCAAGCCGCCGCCAATTCCCCCGCCAAGGCCTGGTCGATCAAGGCGATCGTGCCCTCCACCCCGTAAAGCGCGATGAAGCCGCCAAAGCGCGGCCCCTGATCGGCGCCCAGCAACACCTGATACAGCCCCCTGAACCAGTCGCGCAGCGGATCGAACCGATCCCGGCCCACATCATAGACCACTGATTGCAACGCCTCGTCTTCCTCGGGGCCATCCCATTCGGCCAGCCGGGCGCGCAGCGCCAGAAGCGCCTCCCGCTCGGTCTCGTTTGGCAAACGGTAAATTTTAACCGGCTTAACGAAGTCGTTATAATACCGTACCGCCCCCTCTGCCGCCGCGTCCAGTTGCGGATGGCCTTCGGGGGTGGCGTCGGAGGCATAACGCTTTATGAATCCCCATAACACATCCTTACTTTCCGCCCCCGCCACGCTGGCCAGGTTCAGGAGCATGGAAAATGGTACCACCATATCCGAAGCCGGTGGCTGGCCGCGGTGGATATGGAAAACGGGGTTGTTCGCCCGCGTCTCGGCATCCTGGCCATCAAAGGCCCGCAACTGCTGGTGATACTCGTCCACTGCTTTGGGGATTACATCGAAATGCATCCGCTTCGCAGTCTTCGGCTTGCCATACATGAAATAAGCCAGGCTTTCCGCAGGCGCGTAGCGCAGCCATTCATCTATCGAAATCCCGTTCCCGGATGACTTGGAAATCTTCTGGCCCTGCTCGTCCAGGAACAGCTCATAGACCAGATGCTCCGGTGGCTTGCCGCCAAGGATCGAACAGATGCTGTCATAGATGGCCGTGTTCGTCCCGTGTTCCTTGCCATACATCTCGAAATCCACGCCAAGCGCGGCCCAACGGGCGCCGAAATCCGGCTTCCACTGCAACTTCACATTCCCGCCGGTCACCGGCAGCGTCCATTCGCGGCCCGTTTCGTCGTCGAAAGTCACGGTCCCCTCTTCAGCACTGACGTGCTTCATCGGCACATACAGGACCCGTCCCGTTTCGGGATGGATCGGCAAGAAGATCGAATAGGTCTCCCGCCGCTCCTCGCGCAGCGACTTCAGCATCACCGCCATGACGTCGTCATAACGTTCCGCACAGCGCCGCAACACGTCATCAAACCGGCCCGAGCGATAGAAATCCCGGGCCGAGATAAACTCATACTCAAACCCGAACGTGTCCAGAAACCGCCGCAACATCGCGTTGTTGTGGTGCCCAAAGCTCTCATGGGTGCCAAACGGGTCCGGCACGCTGGTGAGCGGGCGGTGCAGATGGTCGGCCAGCATCTCGCGCTCGGGCACGTTGTCCGGCACCTTCCGCATCCCGTCCAGATCGTCGGAAAAACAGATCAGCCGCGTGGGAATGTCCGACAGCACTTCAAACGCCCGCCGCACCATGGTCGTGCGCGCCACTTCCCCGAAGGTTCCGATATGCGGCAAACCCGACGGTCCATAGCCCGTCTGGAACACCACTTCGTCCTTGCCCTGGGCCTCCACCCGTTTCAGCAGCTTGCGCGCCTCCTCGAATGGCCAAGCCTTCGATGTCATCGCCGCGTCGCGCAGGGTGCTCATGGGTTCATCCTCGGGTTTCAAGCGGTCGTCACCTATTGCGGCACCGCAGCGCCGTCAATAAATGCCCTCTCAGGAGACACCCAGATGACCCAAACCAGCTTCACCCCCCAAGATGCGCTTGTCGCGCTGATGATCACCGTCTCCGCCTCGGATGCGACCATCCGCACGTCCGAGCTTCTGACGATCCAATCGGTGGTCAACCACCTGCCGATCTTCGCGGGCTTCGACGAAGACCGGATCGAAGCCATCGCCCAGACCATCTTCGACCTCTTGGAAGAAGAAGACGGGCTCGATGCGATCTTCGGTCTGGTCAAGAACGCCATCCCGATCACCCATCACGAAACCGCCTATGCCTTGGCCTGCGACGTGGCCGCCGCCGATGGCAATGTGATGCAATCCGAACTCCAGCTTCTGCGCGAACTGCGCTATGAGCTGGACATCGACCCGCTCCATGCCGCCGCCATCGAGCGCGGCGCCCGCGCACGTCATCTGACGCTTTGACGTGGGATTTCCATTGAAATTACAGCACTTGCGCTGAAAAGTACAATGATCCCAAGCCGGTCCATCGACGGGCTTTGGCACGGCGATCATAGGTTGGGACGGCTCTGCTGCGTTGATCGGTTTGCGGAGGCGATATTGCTGGTGGAGGAGATTTTGCCCTGCGGCGCCGTGATCCGTTCAAAGGTCATCGTTTTCCGAAGGATGTGATGCTGCTGGCTGTGCGGTGGTCCTGCCGGTATCCGCTATCGTATCGCGATGTGCGCGATCTTCTGGCCAAGTGCGGGATCAGTGTGGACGCTGCGACGGTCTATCGGTGGGGACAGACGTTCGGGCCAGGGATCCGCAAGCGCGCTTACGGCAAACATCGCTTCTGGCGCGGTCTTCAGCAATCTGCCGAAAGGGTTGGCGGGCCGTTGATCAATGTGGTCAACTCATCGATTTCCGGCTCACCGCACGGCGTACAGCCAATGCAGCAAGGGCTTTCAGGCGCCAGGCGTCTGACACCGTCCGCTGCTCCCATCCGTTAAACATCGTGACCCCCTCTCGTGTTATTGCTGACGCAATGCACTGTCGGTCAGTGGACAAGGCCCTCAGCTCTGCCAAGGTGATCGAGGAGATGAACCATGGAACTGGACCTGACGACCGAATCCGACACGTGGACCGAAAGCATCTGAACAACCGGGTCGAGGCAGATCACGCAGCCCTCAAACAGCTTCTCCGCCCAAAACGCAGCTTCCGAAAACGGACCTGCGCCAAGACACTTTGACAGGCATAGAAACCCGCCGCGCGATCAAGAAGGGCCATTTCGCGAACAACGCGCCAGGGGGTCTCAACGAAATCGCCTTCGTGGCAGAACTGTTCAAGTCCGCAGCCTGAAACAGGCACAAATCATGGCTTCCCGTGTCCCAGACGAGCCAACGCAACAGAGCCAATTTAATCTAGTTCTCTTGTGACGCGGAAGCCGATCCATTGGTCTGCTGCTACTTCGCCGGGTATGTACGCAAATGTGCGGCGTGCGACCCGGGCGCTCTCGACCCGGAACATGCTGCTACCCCCGCGCGTAGACCGCGTGCATTCCGGTGGTCCAGCGGCTTTTTCCAGCCAGTCACTCGTTGTTGACCAACCTTCGTAGGGTCGAACGAGGCAGGACTGGGTCCATTCAGCAACATTGCCGGACATATGCCGTAGGCCCCAATGGTTGGCGGCGTCCAGCGCATCGACGGGGACGGGGCCTTGGGGTGGCGGATCTGATGGGGTCTCTTTGGCCTCAATTTCGGCCCAGGAGCCGTTGAACTGGGCCTGGTCGCGCGTGAGCATGTCGCCCTGGGCGAAGCGCGTGGTAGTTCCGGCTCGGGCAGCGTATTCCCATTCCGCCTCGCTTGGCAGGCGGTAGGCGTCGGTGCCGGTGACGGTGTTAAGCCAGGCCGTGTAGGTGAGCGCCTGGGCATAGCTGACGGTGGTAACGGGATGGCGGCCGCCAATCCAGTAGAATTCGTCATCGCCCGGTCGGCTGAACTGACGGCCGACGCGTTCCGGTGGGATGTAGCCGTCACAACCGCCATCCGCCACGCAAGCCATCCAATCGTCGTAGGTCACTTCGTTGCGACCCATAGCGATGGGAATGTCGACGGTCACGCGATGCTGTGGGCCTTCGCTGATGTCGAAGCGCCGTTTTTCATCGGGCGGTGCACCCATGATGAAGTCGCCCATGGGCAGAACGATCATATCGGGGCAGATGTCGCATTCGCGGAAAGTTTCCAGGGCCGCGACCTGATGCCCATTGCTGAGCGTGTAGGGTTCGGCGAGAGCTGGAGTGGCGGTCAGTGCGAGAGCCGGCCAGAGTCGTCGAAAAATAAAGTTCATTATATCACGGCTCATCTTTTTTGAGACAGGAACTTGAGTACCGGAAAGATACAAATGCGGCGCGACTTCGCGTCTTATCATTTGAAGGTCTTGGCGTATTTATGGCGCGGCAGGGTTCGAACTGTTCCAGAAGGAGACTGTTGCATTAACTGTTTCTGATGATCAGATTTCGGCTTTTTTAGGTTCGCCATGCCGCCCAAAGGCTCTGTTGCGTTGGCTCGTCTATAGCGGTTCTCGAAAAACCTGAAGCATCAGCTTTTCGAGAAACGGTGCAACATCAGTGCGATGGCGGGACGTTTTTCGGAAATGCTGATTCAGGTTTTCCGAAAACCGCTTTAGGACACAGGAAGCCACAGGACCAAGCCATAGACCCATCCGCCCACCCATCGGCCCCTGCGACATTTTGTGCTATACTTCCCCCAGGCTGCGTTCGGGGGAGCAGATGGCAGATGACACACGCACACTTCTTGTCGGCACGACCAAAGGCGCGTTCCTGCTGTCAGGCGGGGCCGACGCCGACGGATGGCAGGTTACTGGCCCCCATTGCGATGGCTGGCCCATCAACCACATGGTCGGTGACCCGGACGGGGGCACGATCTGGGCTGCGGGCGGCGACGATTGGACGGGGGCGGGCATCTGGCGCTCCGACGATGGCGGCGAGACCTGGGCCCTCACGCGCCTGACGAGAGGAACCAGGGACGATTGGGCCGCCAATGACCCGGACTTCGCGAACCTCATCGGCTGGACGGACGACCCACTGCCCTTCGGCGATACGTTTTCCCAAGTCTGGTCGCTCAACTTCGCCCACGGCACGCTCCATGCTGGCACCAAACCCGCGGGGCTTCTGCGAAGCATCGATGGCGGCCAAAGCTGGGATAAGGTCGACAGCCTCACCAACCATCCCTCCGCCGACAGCTGGAACCCCGGCGCCGCTGGACTGACCCTGCACACCATCGTTGCGGACCCGCAGGACGCCGCCAAACTTTGGGTCGGTATTTCTGCCGCCGGCGTCTTCGCCACCGAAGATAGCGGCGCCACCTGGGAAAGGCGCAACCGCCTGTCCAACGCGGATGCCTGCGGCCACCACGACCACCCCGCCGCACCCCGCGACGGCGAAACCGGCCATTGCGTCCACAACATGATGCGCGCCCCTGGCCCCGGTGATTTGCTCTATCAGCAAAACCACCACGGCGTCTGGCGCTCAGGCGATGGCGGCCGCTCCTGGGACGACATCACGCCCGGCCTGCCATCCACCTTCGGCTTCCCCATTCGCGTTCATCCCCGCGACCCCGAGACGCTCTGGACCATCCCGCTGAACGGAGACAGCGCAGGCCGCTACCCGCCCGATGCCGCCGCCGCCGTTTGGCGATCCCGCGATGGCGGACGGACCTGGAAAGACATGCGCGCGGGCCTGCCGCAAACGGCCTGTTTCTTCACGGTACTTCGCCAAGCCATGGCCGGAGATATCCGCGACCCGGCCGGTGTCTATTTCGGGACCAATTCGGGGTCGGTTTTTGCCAGCTTGGACGAAGGCGAGAAATGGCAGGAAGTGGCGCGTCATCTGCCGACGGTCTTGGCGGTGGAGGCGTTTGATCGGGTGCTGCACTAATGTGCGAAGGCTGGGGGGCCAGCCCCCCAGACCCCCCGGAGTATTTCGGCCAGGATGAAGAATGCTCAGGGGGCGATCTTTGAGGGTTTTGACATTGGTCGCCGAAGATAAAGCGGTTTTCGGAGAACCTGAATCAGCATTTCCCAAAAACGTCCTGTCATCGCATTGATGGTGCGACGTTTCTCAAAAAGCCAGTGCTTCAGGTTTTTCGAGAACCGCTATAGTCCTGCGTCTTTGAAGCTGATTGTCGTCCCAGGCGTAGCCGTTGGCCGACGCTCTATAGCAACCCTCGCGAGGTGTGAGGCGACAGATTCTCTAAAATATTTAAATATCAAATAGATAATGGGCGTTTTCCGAGATCTGCGTCAGCGAACCATGCCCACAATGTCGTAGGTCTGTTCCAGGATCGGCACCGTGATTTCCCGTGCGCGTTCGGCGCCGCGGGCCAAGATGCGGTCGATTTCGGCCGGGTCGGCCATCAGGCGCGACATCTCGGATGAGATCGGGGCCAGTTTGGCCACGGCCAAGTCGGCCAAATCCTGTTTGAAGTAGCCAAACAGGGCGCCTTCCTTTTCTGCCAGCACGTCATCGACGGACCGATCCGACAGGGCCGCGTAGATGTTCACCAAGTTGCGTGCATCGGGCCGATCTTCCAGGCCCGTCGCGCTGCCAGGCAGCGGGTCGGGGTCGGTCTTGGCCTTTTTGAACTTCTTGGCGATCGTGTCTGCGTCGTCGGTCAAGTTGATGCGCGAAGCATCCACCGGGTCCGACTTGGACATCTTCTTCGTCCCGTCACGCAGCGACATGATGCGGGTCGCGGGCCCCTCGATCACAGGCTCGGTCATGGGAAAGAACTCAACCCCGTAATCGTGGTTGAACTTCGCGGCGATGTCGCGCGTCAGCTCCAGATGCTGCTTCTGGTCGTCGCCCACCGGCACGTGGGTCGCATGATACAACAGAATATCCGCCGCCATCAGCGCCGGATAGGCGAACAGGCCCAGCGATGCGGCTTCCGCGTTCTTGCCGGACTTGTCCTTCCACTGAGTCATGCGCCCCATCCAGCCCATGCGGGCCACGCAGTTGAACACCCAGGCAAGCTGCGCGTGTTCTGGCACTTGGGATTGGTTGATCAGGATGGACTTTTCCGGGTCGATCCCGGCGGCCAGGAAACCTGCGCAAAGCTCCCGCGTGTTGTGGCGCAGGACGTCGGGCTTCTGCGGCACCGTGATGGCGTGCAGATCGACCATGCAGAAGACCGTCTCATGGGTGCCCGCCTCCTGCATGGCGACGAACTTGACCATTGCGCCCAGGTAATTGCCCAGCGTCAGCCCGCCCGAAGGTTGGATGCCGGAAAAGACACGGGGGGTGAATTTGGCCATCGGGGCCTCCGGTGGGTGTGGCCATGGGGTGGGCATGGCCTGCGGTAATTCTTAACGAAACCTGAACCATCCCCCGGTGCGAGACGCGCGCGTTCAACGCCATATCCGCGCGCATTTTCCGGAGATTCCGATTGCAGATTTTCCAAAAACCGCTGTAGCCAGCCCCGGAACCCCCGTCAACGCGAGGCCGTCGATCCATGTCCTTCCGCGGCGCCCCGAGCCACCAGAGCCCCTTCAACCCCTTGCCACCCCTCGTCGTGGCCTTGGCGGTCATCATCATCGGGATCGAGTTGGCTTTCCAGGCCGGGGCGGCTGGCTGGATCGGCGGGCGGGAGGCCGTGGGCTGGCGCCTGACTGCCATCCGCGACTGGGCGGTGCTGGACGTGGTGTTCCACTGGATGTTGGAGACCGGCCAATTCCCGGCGCGAGAAATGGCCCGCTGGCTGACCTACCCGCTGATCCATGGCGGTTTCGGGCACGCTGTCTTCGCAGCCGTCTTCGTCTTGGCCTTCGGTAACGTGACGGCCCCGTCGCTTCCCGGCTGGCGGCAGCTTGTCCTGTTTTTCTTACCGGCGCTGGCGGGGGCACTTGTCTATGTCATCCTATTCGGCAGCCAGGTGCCGCTTATCGGCGGCTATCCCGGGGGTTTCGGCATGATCGGCGCCTTTGTCTATCTGACGCGTCTGGGTCTGACACCCGCAGACCCGTCGCGCGCCTTTCTGCTGATCGGGTTTCTGCTGGCCATCCAGCCGGTCTTCGGTGTGCTGACGGGCGCAGGGTTGAGTTGGGTGCCCAGTTGGGTGGCCGAGGCGACTGGGGCTGCCATTGGATACGGCCTGGCGGTGCTTCTCTTCCCTGGCGGTATGGCCCGGCTTATGGCGCGTATCCGCAGACCTTGAATCGGGGCGGATGTTTCGCATGCGAAACATCCGAAGCGGACCTTTAACCTACTGTTAGTAAATTGTTTCGCGTGCGAAACATTACCGACGCAGCGCGCCCCGCAGATCGCGCAATCGAACCGCCCCCAGAAGCTGACCCGCCGCAAAGTAGGACACGATCCCGAGTAATACCAAACCGGCCAGCGCCAGCGCCCGCCAAGGCCCCGCAAAAAGCGGGCCAAGCCCGATCATGGCGACCCAAAGCACAAACCCCATGACCGCCGCCGCCAGCAGGATGCGCCAGGACCGCGTCCGGGCCCTTGCATCCAGTCGCGCGACCTCTCCCATCCGTCGCGCGCCGCGCCACAGCAGCCAGACCATGGCCCAAGCCGCGAGCGTGGTGCCAAGGGCCGCCGCAGGCCAGCCGATGAACGGCGCAAGCCCGATGGCGATGGCCGCGTTCACCACCAGCGACACCAGCGCAAACCGCAGCGGCGACCGCGTGTCCTCGCGCGCGAAGTAGAGCGGCTGTAGCACCTTTTGCAGCACGAAGGCTGGCAGACCCACCGCGTAGATCATCAGCGCCAGCGCCGTCATGGCCGTGTCATCCGCGCCGAAGGCGCCCCGTTCAAACAGCACCGAGACCAGCGGCAGCGGCACCACCATGAGCGCCACGGCCGACGGGATCGTCAGCAGCCAGGAAAACTCGAACGCGCGCGAATAGGCCTCCTGCTGGCCTGTGCGGTCCTCGGCCCGGACGCGGCGGGACAGGTCGGGCAACAGCACCACACCGATGGCGATGCCCACGATGCCCAGCGGCAACTGATAAAGCCTGTCGGCGAAGGCGAGCCACGCGACGGCCCCCTGTTCGGTATGGCTGGCCACTTGCCGCCCCACCAGCAGGTTCACCTGCACCACGCCGCCCGCAAGCGCCGCCGGGGCAGCGATGACCAGAAGACGTTTCAGGTCGGGCGTCAGCCTCGGCAGGTGGCGGGGGAACAGCCGGTGCCCGGCGCGCGCCGCCGCCCACCAGACGAAGGCCAATTGCGCCACACCCCCGACGGGCACAGCCCAGACGAGTGCTTTGCCATAGATCAATTCCGGCACGGGGGTCGCCATGGGTAGCAGGCCCGGGAATTGCCAGACAAGCACCATGGCCGTGATCAAGGCCACGTTCAGAAGCGCGGGCGCCGCCGCCGCTGCAAGGAAGCGGCGGTTCGAATTGAGGACGCCTGAGATCAGGGCCGCCAGTGAAATCAACAGGATATAGGGAAATGCGATACGCCCATAGATGACCGTCAGGCTGAAGCGCGCATCGTCGGCGAACCCGCTTGCCATGGCGAAGACGAGCGCGGGCATGAAGACGATGCCCAGCACCGAAAAGAGCGTCAGGATCAGGACCATCCCCGCTACGGCGTCGCGCGCGAAGGCATCTGCGTCTTCGCCATCGGCTTCGAGCTTTTTGGCGTAAAGCGGCACGAAGGCCATGTTGAATGCGCCTTCGGCGAAGAACCGGCGAAACATGTTGGGCAGCGCGAAGGCGATGATGAACGCCTCTGCCGCCAGGCCCGTGCCAAGGAAACGCGCGATCAGGATATCGCGCACGAAGCCGAGGATACGGCTGAGCAGCGTCCATGTGCCGACGGTTAGGAAGCCTTTGATCATGGGGTCGTGCGCCGTGCCATAGGGCCTGTGTAGAGAGCTTCTGGCAGGGGCGGAAGCGGGTTGTGGTCAAGGACCGGTTTGAGCCGATTGCGTTGAAAAACTCCTCACCACCTTGGCAAAGTTCGAAATCAGCGAACGATGTTCTCATACACGCGAACTCTGCGCTGAAAACCAGCGCCAAGCGCCTCTCATTTGGAACAATTTCCCGCGACAGCGGCTCAACCTGCGTTCTGCCGGAGTTTTTCACCACAATCAGCCCGAAGCTGACGAATACATATACCCGATTTAGAGGCGCTTGATATTACCGTTCCGGAGCAAATCAAGGTTATACGGGATCGGCTCAATTTCGATGAGAACGCCAAGCTCAGCCAAATAGATCACGGTCTCTTCATCGCCATCACCAGACCAAGCGTATTGCTTTGTTACTTCCAGATATGCGTATTCGCACTGCCCAATTTTAATCCTTTTCCTTGAGGAAAAATTAATTGTGTACTCTGATTGAAACTCTTCGCCGTCAGAGGTTTCTCCAAACTGGATACCACTCAAGCCTGCGCCAGATTCAATTTTTAGAGGTAAATCAAATTTATAATAAAAATCAGAAGAGTAAGACACTTCCTGGCTGTCAAAATCGTAACCGACGGTTTTCGTCTCTAGCACCAGCTGACTGAAATGCTGCGTGCGATAGAGACTGCCGTCAATGCCATACTCATCGACTTTGACAGTATGTGTATCAATCAATTTGTGTTCGCTGTACGCACCAGTCGAGATTTCTATTCTTACCCCTGACTCCAAGTCGCCAGCAGAAGGGCATGCAGCGGCTGCACCGATAGTCGGAGCCAGTACCATCGCAATCACTAGCCTCATTTAGTGTTCCTTTGACTCTCCAGTGATTTTCATAGTTTCGTTCAGCGGGCAACGGCAGGTTTGTCCGCGAACAAATCCTCACGCCCCCGCCCGCTCCGCCGCGCGGTCAATCGCTGCGCGGAGCTTCTTCTCCAACGCGTCCTGTTTGGCCTTCGACCAGAGCTTCAGGCCGAACAGGTCCTTGACGTAGAAGCTGTCCACCACCTGGGCGCCGTAGGTCGCGACCACGGCTTGGGCGATGTAGATGTTGGACGCCGCAAGCGCCTGGGTCAGGTCATACAGCAGGCCGGGGCGGTCGCGGGTGTCGACTTCGATGATCGTGTAGATATCGGAGCCTTCGTTGTCGAAGCTGATATTGGTGGGCACGCGGAACTTGCGTTCGCGTTTCTTGATCTCGCGACCCTCCAAAGCGGTGCGGGTGGCGACTTCGCCCAGCAGGATTTTTTCGATCATGCCGCGCAGGCGGGGCAGGCGGGATGCCTCATAGGGGTGCCCATCGCTGTCTTGCAGCCAGAAAACCGACGTGGCGAGGCCGTCTTTCGACGTATAGGTCCGCGCATCCACGATATTGGCGCCCACCAGGCTGAGGGCACCGGCCAGGCGGCTGAAGACGCCCGGATGGTCCTGGCAAGCCATGAGTACGCGGGTGGCGTCGCGGTCTTCGTCGGCTTCCAACTCGACCCGCACTTCGCCATCTTTCAGATCCCACAGAAGGTTGGCGAAGCGGACTTGTGCGGCGGTGGGGATGCCTTGCCAATAGGGGCCGTAATGGCGCCCGATTTCGGTGCGCAGCGCGCCTTCGGACCAATCGGGCAGGGCTTCGCGGAACAGCTGCTTGGCCTTCGCCTCGCGGGTTTCGCGGTTCACGTCCTCCAGGCCGTTTTCCAACGCCGCCGCCGTGGCACGGTGCAGGGCGCGCAGCATCTGCGCCTTCCAATTGTTCCACACGCCGGGTCCGACACCGCGGATGTCGCAGACGGTGACCACGGTCAGCAGGTCCAGCCGTTCGCGTGTCTTCACCGCCTTGGCGAAGTCGCGAATGGTGCGCGGGTCGGCGATGTCGCGCTTCTGGGACATGTCGGACATCAGAAGGTGGTGACGCACGAGCCATTCCACCGTCTCGCATTCCTTGGGCCGCAGCCCCAGTCGCGGCGCCACCATGCGGGCGATGCGGGCGCCCAGGATGGAGTGGTCTTCGGGCCGCCCCTTGCCGATGTCGTGGAGCAGAAGGGCTACGTAAAGCACCCGCCGATTCACGCCCTTTTCGAGGATTTCCGAAGACAGTGGCAGGCTTTCCACCAACTCCCCCCGTTCGATCTGCGCGAGGTTGGAAATTACCTGAATCGTATGCTCATCAACGGTATAGGAATGATACATGTTGAACTGCATCATCGCGACGATGGGCGCGAATTCGGGGATGAAGGCGGACAGGACCTCAAGCTCATTCATGCGGCGCAGCGCCCGTTCGGGGTTGCCGTGTTTGAGCAGAAGGCCAAGGAACAGCTTGGCCGCCTCGGGGTTGGCGCGCAGGCCACGGTCGATCATGTGGCGGTTGGCCGCGATCAGGCGCATGGCGTGGGGGTGCAGCAGCAGGCCCGTGCGCAGCGCTTCTTCGAAGATGCGCAGCAGGTTCAGCTTGTCGGCCAGGAAAGCGTCTTCATCGGCAATATCGAGCCGGCCCTGGTTTTCGACATAGGGCGCGCGCACCTTCCGGCGCCGCTTGAACAGCGCCATCAGGCCCGGCTTCGCCTTCACGTTGTCGGCTTCCTGCGCCACCAGAAGGATGCGGGTCAACTCGCCCACCCGGGTCGCGTGGCGGAAATAGGCCTGCATGAAGTGTTCCACGCCCCGCCGTCCCGCATGGTCGGAATAGCCCATGCGCGCGGCCACCTCGACCTGCATGTCGAACGTCAGCATGTCGGCGGCGCGCCCAGCCAGCAGATGCAGGTGGCAGCGCACACACCAAAGGAAACGCTCGGCGGCCTCGAAGGCGGTGAATTCCTCCTGCGTGAAGACGCCCAAGCCCACCAGGTCCGAGGCTTCGCGCACGCGGTAGCGGTATTTGGCGATCCAGTAGAGCGCCTGCAAATCGCGCAGCCCGCCCTTCGCCTCCTTGACGTTGGGTTCCAGGATGTAGCGTTGCCCGCCCTGCTTGCGGTGCCGTTCGGCCCGTTCCTGCAGCTTGGCTTCGATGAAATCCGAAACCGTCCCGTTGAAGAGGTTCGACCAGAGTTGGTCTGCCAGATCCTGCGCGAGGCTCGCGTCGCCGCAGATCAGCCGTCGTTCCAGAAGCGCGGTGCGGATGGTGTAGTCCTCGGCGCCCAGCCGCAGGCAGTCGCGGACGGTTCGCGTGGAATGGCCCACTTTCAGCTTCAGGTCCCAAAGCACGTAGAGCATCGATTCCACGACGCTTTCGACCCAGGGCGTCACCTTCCAGGGCGTCAGGAAAAGCAGGTCCACATCGGATTGCGGCGCCATTTCGCCCCGTCCGTAGCCGCCCACGCCGATGATGGCGAAGCGTTCGCCCTCGGTGGGCGTGGGGCAGGGGTGCAGCACCTTTGTCGCCACCAACCAGGCGCAATGCACAAGCCTGTCGGTCAGATATGCGTAGGAGCGGGTGACCCGCCTTGCCCGCGTCGGGTCCATGGCGAAGCCCTGGGCGATGGCCGTGCGCCCGGCTTCCTGTGCGCGGGTCAGGATAGCGGCCGTGGTCCGTCGGATTTCGACCGCGTCGCTGAGATCCGCGATCGCGTCGAGTTCCGACAGGATGGCGGGCGCATCGAAGATCGCGCCCAAGGGCGCGATCAGCGGTTCAGCCGTGGTCGTGGCGGGAAGGTCCGCCTCGGCAAAGAGGGACGCGTGGGCGCTAGGATCCGGCGCCGCGGAAGCTGTTGGGGGCAGGGCTGACCACCTGTGCTTGACGGTTCACGATCTGCGCGACGGCCAGCGCCCTATCGATGGTGCCGTCGCCGCGCAGCCGGAATATACCGCCCGTGCCCGCAAAGCCAGCGCTGGACGTCAAGGATGCGCGGTTCACCACGCCTCCGCGCCGTGAAATGGCGCCAACGGCGGCCATTCCGTCAAAGGCCAGACCGGCCAGCGGGTGCGGCGAGCTGCCGAAGGTGCTTTGGTAGCGGCCCCGGAATTGTTGCAGCGGCCCCGGTGACGGCAATGCGAAATACCCGCCTTGCAGGCCTGGCAGCGCCAGCGCCTCGGCCGGGATATCCCAGCGGGTGAGGCCCAGATAACGGAAGTCTTCGCCGCCCACGCCCGCTTCAGACAAAAGCTGCGCGATGACGGGCAGGTCGCCCGACGTATTGCCGGTTAGAAAAACGGCATTCGAGCTCGATGAGGTGGCTTGCGCCTCGATGGCGGGCACGGCGGCAACGATGCCTTCCTGGCTGAGATCATAGGGAACGGAGCCGGTGATCTGTGCACCCGTCCCGCGTGCGGCGTTGATGATGGCTGCGTTGGCGATTTGTCCGGTCTCGCCGCTGTTATGCGTGACCAGGACGCGGTTGCGCCCCTGCGAGGCCGCGAAGGACAGCACGCGCCGGGCCGTGTTTTCGAACGTGTTGCCCATGACCCAGACATTGCCGCCCGCAATGGCGGTATTGTTGGAAAAGCTCAGAACAGGCACGCCGGAGCCCGAGGCGGCAACACCCGCCGCGGCGGCATTGTCTGCGTAAAGCGGACCCAGAATGACCTGTGCCCCGCCTTCCAGGGCTTGTGCCACGGCGGCACTGGCGCCTGCGGGCGTGCCCTGCGTGGGATAGACCTGCAGGCTGACCGTGTTCGCGCCCAGGTCATTGGCTGCCAGGCGCGCGGCATTCTCTAGGCTTTGGGCAATGCCCGCATCCGTCCCTCGGCTAGAGCCATAGGGGACAAGAAGCGCAACCCGCGTGGGCCCGTCGCCTGCCACGCCCGCAGCGCCCGCGCCGCCGCCCGCGCCGGGAATGGCCGTGACATTACAGGCCGCCAGGCCAAGGGCTGCCGTTGAGATCACGATGGCAGTCCGCGCCCGGCGTATCACCTTGACGACCTTGCCGCACAGGCTTCGGATGGACATTCGGATACTCTCCCCCAAGATGCGCCCTCACCCCGGGCGCGTGACAATTTGGCGCGAAGCTAGTGCGACGGCCCGGGCGAGTAAACGGCGGAACGGAGGGAATGGCCAAATGGCGGAGATCGGCAAACCGGAGGCCGGGTTGCATCTGGTCGCCGTTCCCATCGGGGCGGCGCGGGATATCACGCTGAGGGCATTGGATATTCTGGGCCATGCGGATGTTCTGGCGGCCGAAGATACCCGCTCGCTTCGTCGGCTGATGGATATCCATGGCGTGGCCTTGGCGGACCGGCCGCTTATTCCCTATCACGACCACAATGGCCCCGCGGCGCGTCCCCGGCTGCTGGACGCGTTGAAGGCGGGCAAATCGGTGGCCTATGCGTCCGAGGCAGGCACGCCCCTGCTGGCCGATCCCGGCTTTCAGTTGGGGGTGGAAGCGCGGGCGGCAGGCATCCCCGTGCGCGCGGCGCCAGGGGCCAGCGCGCTTCTGGCCGCCCTATGTGTCGGCGGGTTGCCGACGGATCGGTTCTTCTTTGCGGGCTTCCTGCCGCCCAAACAGGGCGCGCGCCGCAAGGCATTGGCGGAACTGGCGTCGATTCCGGGCACACTCGTGTTGTACGAATCCCCAAAGCGGCTGGCGGCAACCTTGGGCGACGCCGCCGAGGTGCTGGGCGCGCGTCCCGCCGCCATTTGCCGCGAACTGACCAAACGGTTCGAAGAGGTGCGACAGGGCACGCTGCCGGATTTGGCTGAAGGCTGTCAGCAGGACGCACCGCGCGGCGAAATCGTCGTGCTGATCGACCGCGCGCCCGAAGCGTCAAACGACCCAGGGGCCTTGCGCGACGCGCTGGCCACGGCGATGGAGTCAATGTCGCTAAAATCTGCCGTAAAACATGTTTCCGATTCGACCGGTGCTCCGCGTAAGCTTGTATATGATTTGGCTTTGGCTTTGCGGGATGAGACATGAGTGGCACCACCTCCTATCACGCGGGCCTTGCCGCCGAAGACAGCGTGGCACGGCATTACAGTCGCGCCGGTTTGACCATTGTTGGGCGCCGCTGGCGCGGTCAGGGCGGGGAAATCGATGTGATCGCGCGGGACGGGGACGAAACGGTCTTTGTCGAAGTGAAGAAAAGCGACAGCCATGCCGCGGCCGCCCTGCGGATCACGGCGAAGCAAACAAGGCGGCTTTTCGATTGCGCCAATGAATATATGGGTACGTTGCCCAATGGCCTTCTGTCCTCCGTGCGTTTCGACGTCGCGCTCGTCGACGAAGTGGGCCGCATCGAAGTGATCGAAAACGCACTGGCGGCCTGACCCTGGCGCACATTGCCAGCGCCCGGCCCCTGCGGCATTCAGGCGGGAAAACCTCGACCTGAAGGATTGCCCCCATGCCCCGCCCAGCCCCCCTGAAGGTCGGCTTCCAGATGGACCCGATCCAGAATGTGGATATCGATGCCGACAGTTCGTTCCGCTTGGCGTTGGAGGCACAGGGGCGCGGGCATAGCCTTTGGGTTTGGACGCCGGATCAGCTTGCCTATGTCGAGGGCCGCATCTTAGCCCGAGCCCAAAGTGCCGAGGTCCGGCGCGAGCAGGGCAATCACGTGACGCTTGGCCCGGTGGAGGAGTTGGACCTGGCAGATCTCGATGTGGTCTGGCTGCGCCAGGACCCGCCTTTCGACATGTCCTACATCACCAACACCCATCTGCTGGACCGCATCCATCCGGGCACGCTGGTGGTCAACGACCCCACTTGGGTCCGTGGTTGGCCCGAAAAGCTGATGGTTCTGGATTTCCCAGACCTTACCCCACCCACAGCCATAGCGCGCGATATCGAGACGCTGCGCGCCTTCCGCGCGCGCCATGGCGACGTCATCCTGAAACCGCTCTATGGCAATGGCGGTGCGGGCGTGTTTCGACTGACGCCGGAGGATCGGAACCTCAACTCGCTGCATGAGCTTTTCTCGGCCATGAACCGCGAACCCCTGATCATGCAGAAATTCCTGCCTGCCGTGGCCGCAGGCGACAAGCGCGTCATCTTGGTGGATGGGGAGCCTGTGGGCGCCATCAACCGTGTCCCCGCCGAGGGGGAAACGCGGTCGAACATGCATGTGGGCGGCCGGGCGGAGCCCATCGCGCTGTCGGACCGGGATCGGGAGATCTGCGCCGCCATCGGCCCGCGTCTGCGCGAGGCGGGCCAGATTTTCGTGGGCATCGACGTGATTGGCGACTGGCTGACGGAAATCAACGTGACCTCGCCCACCGGGCTGCAGGAACTTGAGCGCTTCGACGGCACCAATGCAAGCGCCACCATCTGGGAAGCGATCGAACGCCGCCGCGCCGGGTAAACCGACAACGAACTTCCAATGGCTGTTCTAACTGCCCGCGATCAGCCTGTAGGCCAGTGCCTCGGCCACATGGGGCCGGCGGACGCCGTCGGAGCTGTCGAGGTCGGCGATGGTCCGCGCCACTTTCAGCACGCGGTGATAGCCACGGGCAGACAGGCGGAAACGCTCGGTGGCTTGGAGCAGGATGTCATGGGCTTCGGTGTCGGGCATCGCCACCTCCATCAAGGCATCGCCGGACACATCCGCGTTGACCGTGACCTTGGGCGCGTCGGCATAGCGCTGCGCTTGCCGGTCGCGTGCGGCGACGACGCGCGCCGCAACCTCGGCTGAGCTGTCGCCGGAGGGGGGAAGCGCAAGGTCCGACACCTCCACCGCGGGCACTTCCAAGCGCAAATCGAAGCGGTCCATCAGGGGGCCGGAGACGCGGTTCATGTATTCCGCGCCGCAATTGGGCGCGCGGGAACAGGCCTGGTTGGCGTCATAGAGCATGCCGCAACGGCAGGGATTGGCCGCGGCCACCAGAAGGAAGCGGCAAGGATAGCGGACATGGGCATTGGCCCGGGCGATGGTGACTTCACCGGTTTCAATGGGTTGGCGCAGGGTTTCGAGGACGGCGCGGGGGAATTCGGGAAACTCGTCCATGAAGAGCACGCCGTTATGCGCGAGGCTGATCTGGCCGGGGCCCGCGCGTTTGCCGCCGCCCACGATGGCCGGAACAGAGGCCGTGTGGTGGGGTTCCTGATAGGGGCGGCGGGCCAGGATGCCGCCTTCGTCCAGCGTGCCGGCCAGGGAATGGATCGTGGAGGTTTCCAGCGCCTCATAGGCGGTGAGTGGGGGCAGAAGGCCAGGCAGGCGCGCGGCCAGCATCGACTTCCCCGCACCGGGCGGGCCCACCATGAATAGGTGGTGGCGCCCGGCGGCGGCGATTTCCAGCGCGCGTTTGGCCCGTTCCTGCCCGCGGACATCGCGCAGGCAAAGACCCGGCCCCGCATCGGCCAGGCGGCGGGCCTGCGCTTCGTGGAGGGGGGCGTTGCCGGTCAGGTGGTCCATGAGCGCCTTGAGCGAATTCGCCGCATAGACGGCGGCGCCGTCGCCGACCCAGGCGGCTTCGGGTCCGCAGGCGGCAGGGCAGAAGAGCGTGGCCTTGAGTTCCGCGGCCTTCATGGCGGCGGGCAGGGCGCCCGAGACGGCGACGAGCGCGCCGTCGAGCGACATCTCCCCCAAGGAAACCGCGCGGGCCACGGGGTCGGACGGCACCAGTTCGAGCGCGGCCAGCAGGGATAGCGCGATGGGCAGGTCGAAATGCGCGCCTTCCTTGGGCAGGTCGGCGGGGGAAAGGTTAACGGTGACTTTCTTAGAGGGCAGGGCGATGCCCAATTCGCCCAAGGCCGTGCGGATGCGGTCGCGTGCCTCTGACACGGCCTTGTCGGGCAGGCCGACGATGGAAAAGCCGGGAAGGCCAGGGGACACCGCGCATTGCACGTCCACGGGCCGCGCTTCCAGCCCTTCGAAGGCCACCGTCGTCGTGCGCGCCAGCATGTCCGTCCCCGATATCGTTTAGGGATGGTTAATGCTCCAAGCGTTTAAGAATGGTTAACGCATCGGGAAGGGCGCGGTGGGCAGGCCCATGTCGTATTCCGACAGCGTGCGGTCCTGCGCCTCGCCCATTGCGCGCCAGCGGTGCAGCGAATCGTGGGTCAGATGTTGGTCCACATAGGCCTGGGCCGAAGGGGTGACGGGCAGGCCGTAGCCCGCGATGCGCATGGCCACGGGGGCGAAGAAGGCGTCTGCGGCGGAATAGGCCCCAAAAAGCCAAGGGCCATCGCCCGTGGTGCGGGCCATGTCCCAGAGCATGGCGATGCGGGTCAGGTCGGTCTGCACGGCCTCGGACGCGTCGAAACCCACCCAAGACAGGCGCAGGTTCATGGGGCAGGCGCTTCGAAGGGCGGTGAAGCCGGAATGCATTTCCGCCACCATGGAGCGGGCGAGTGCGCGGGCGCGGGGGTCCGTCGGCCAATGGCCAGCCTCGGGGTGGGCCTCGGCCAAACCCTCGGCGATGGCGATCGTGTCAGAGAGGATGCCGCCATCGGGCGTGCGCACGACCGGAACGGTGCGGGCTGGGGGGAAGTCGGACAGGTCGCGGGCGAAGTCGTCGGAATACATGCGCGTGTGGTGCAGCACGACAGGCACGCCAAACGCATCGAACAGAAGCCAGCCCCGCAGGCTCCAGGAAGAATAGGCGCAATCGCCGATCAGTAGCTCATAGGTCATGGATCGGGTTTGCCGCAGGGCTGGCCCGGGCGCCAACGACAATCCGTGATGCGGCCATCACGGAATGCGATTGGCGAAGACGGGCACCGGGCTGGAGGGCGTCAGGTCGATGCGGGTCAGTGACAGGTTGTCGATCTTCTGGGCCAGGGCTTCGAATGGGGGCAGGCCGGTGGCCCGGGCCCATTGCGTCAAGATCACACCCATATGGGCCACGACGATCAGGTCGGGGCCCTTGGCCAGTCGTGTCAGGGCCGCCTCAACCCGCACGGCCACATCGTTCCAGGATTCGCCGCCGGGGGCGCGTTGGGCGCCGGGGCGGTCGAAATAGCTGCGTAAGTCGGGGCTGTCGATTTCATCGAAGCCCAGGTTCTCCCATTCGCCATAGTGGAATTCCCGCAGGTCTGGTGCGTGGGGCAGCCTGATGCGCGTGCCTGCAATGGCATCGGCGGTGGCTGCGGCGCGGCGCAGGTCACTTGAGATGACGGGGGCATGGGGCAGCGCGGCAGATAGGCGGCGAAGGGCGGCTGTATCGGACAGATCGGCAGGCAGATCGGTCCAGCCCACCATGCGTTTGGCATGTGTGGGCCCATGTCGGACAAGCCAGAGTCGTTTCACTTCAGCCATTGGGGTAGCCCCGCGGTGACCAAAGCAACGCGCCCGGCGGCCTGGGCCAGCCGCTGGTTCAGGGCGCCCTGGGCGCGTTGAAACCGGCGGGCCAGCGCATTGTCGGGCGTCACGCCGCCGCCGACATCGTTGGTGACCACGATGAAAGACGCGTCCGATGCGGCCATTGCGGCAATCCAGGCCTCTGCCTCGGGCTGCCAATCGCGGTCATCCATCATCAGGTTCGTCAGCCACATCGTGGCACAGTCGATCAGGACCGATCCGGTGAGCGTTTCACAGGCCCGGGCCAAGTCGGTCGGTGCCTCGATCAGGGTCCAGCCATCGTCGCGCCGGGCTGCATGCAGGCGCGCCTTGCGGTGCATTTCTTCATCCAGGAGGCGAGCGGTCGCGATGTAGGTCGCCCGGGCCTTGTCCTGTCGCGCAAACCCTTCTGCCCATGCGGATTTCCCGGATGCGGCATGGCCCAAGACAAGGGTGAATTTCGCGTTCTCGGCACAAGTCCCGGTCATTTATGGAAACTTTTTTTGATCCGGGGTCGTTGTAGGGCCGTATTTGCAATCAGAAGACCGACAAAAACGACGCCCTACGACAGCACCCAAGGGGGTTACGAGACATGGCTTTGGACTTCAACAGCGACACGTCACTGTCAAGACGTGCGATGAAGGCGGAACTTCTGGATGCGGAGACAGAGTTGCGCCTCGCCTATGCCTGGCGCGATGAGCGGTGTGAGGAAAGCCTGCATCGACTGATCACCGCTTACATGCGCCTGGCAATTTCCATGGCGGCCAAGTTCCGGCGCTACGGCGCACCGATGAACGATCTGATCCAGGAAGCGGGTTTGGGCCTGATGAAGGCCGCAGAAAAGTTCGACCCCGACCGCGGCGTTCGCTTTTCGACGTATGCCGTTTGGTGGATCAAGGCCTCGATCCAAGATTACGTGATGCGCAACTGGTCCATGGTTCGGACCGGCTCCACCTCCTCCCAGAAATCGTTGTTCTTCAACCTTCGCCGTGTGCAAGCCCGGTTGGAACGTGAGGCGATGGCCGAAGGTGTCACCATCGACCGCCAGACTTTGCGCGAACGCATCGCCAAGGAAGTGGGTGTACCGCTTCACGACGTGGAGATGATGGAAGGTCGCCTGTCAGGGTCCGACTTCAGCCTGAACGCGACGCAATCGTCGGACGAAGACGGGCGCGAATGGATCGACACGCTGGAAGATGACGCCACCCAGGCCGAGCATGAGGTGGAGTTGCGCCACGACAATGCGATGCTGCGGGAATGGCTTCTATCTGCGCTGTCGTCGCTTAATGAGCGGGAGCGGTTCATCGTCCGCGAACGCAAGCTGCGCGAAGACCCCCGGACGCTTGAATCGCTTGGCAACGAATTGTCGCTCTCGAAGGAACGGGTGCGCCAGCTTGAAGCCGCCGCCTTCGCCAAGATGCGCAAGTCGCTTGAAAAGCAGTCGCGTGAGGTTCTGGGCTTCTTGAATTGAAGCCATTGCTGGCCGCCGCATCGGCCTTGTGGGCCGGTGCCGTTGCGGCCCAGGGACTGCCGGACGCCGATATCTACATCATCGGTGAGTTGCACGACAATCCGACCCATCATGAGGTGCAGGCCGATCTGGTTGGCCAGATCGGCCCCACGTCCGTTGTGTTTGAACAACTGACCGACGAACAGGCCGACCGCGTGGCCCCAGATACGCCGCGCGATGCCGGCACGCTAAACACGCTGCTGGATTGGGAAGACAGCGGCTGGCCTGATATTGCGATGTATGCGCCGATCATGGGCGCGTCGGACGCGGTGATCGTCGGCGCAGCCGGTGCGCCGGGGGATTTGTCGGCTTACGGATTGGATGAACCTTTGCCGCCTGAACAACAAGCTGCGCGCGAGGCGCTGCAGGCCGACGCCCATTGCGGCAAATTGCCCGAAGACATCCTTCCCGATTTCGTGGCGCGGCAGCGGGCCATCGATGCGCAATTTGCCGCGCGCACAATTGGCGCGCTGGACAGATATGGCGGGCCGGTGGTGCTGATCACCGGAAATGGCCATGCCCGCAAGGATTGGGGCGTGCCCGCCGCCATCGCCCGTGTGCGCCAGGATTTGCGCGTCTTCACCATCGTTCAGGGCGAAGCCGGACATTTCCCGCCCGGCGGCGATATGGTGCTGGGTCTTGACACGCCCGCGGTGCCAAATCGCCCCGACCCCTGCGACGCCTTCCGTTGACGGTCGCGGCCACCTAGGCCATCCCGTGGGGGCAATGGGGGACGGATGCTGACCGACAAACGGATATTGCTGGTGATCGGCGGCGGGATTGCCGCGTTCAAATCGCTCGACCTGATCCGCCGCCTGCGGGAGCGGGGGGCCGCGGTGACGCCCGTCCTGACCTCGGCGGCGGAGCAGTTCGTGACGCCTTTGTCTGCGTCCGCATTGGCGGCCTCGAAAGTGTATCGGGATCTGTTCGACCTGACCGACGAGGCAGAGATGGGCCATATCGAACTTAGTCGCGCCGCCGATCTGGTGGTCGTCTGCCCGGCCACGGCCAATCTAATGGGGCGCATGGCGGCGGGGCTGGCCGATGACTTGGCCACGACCCTGCTGATGGCCACCGACAAGCCAGTCATGATTGCACCGGCCATGAATGTCCGCATGTGGGAACACCCCGCCACGCAGCGCAACCTGGCGACCTTGCAGGGCGACGGCATCGCCGTGGTCGGGCCAGTCGCGGGGCCGATGGCCTGTGGGGAATTCGGGCCAGGGCGCATGGCGGAGGTGCCCGACATTCTGGCCGCGATCGAGGCGCATTTCGCAGACGGTCCGCTGACAGGCCGCCACGTGCTTGTGACCTCGGGGCCCACCCATGAGGCCATCGACCCGGTGCGCTACATCGCCAACCGGTCGTCCGGCGCGCAGGGGGCGGCCATTGCTGCTGCTTTGCGGGACCTGGGCGCGCGCGTGACTTTTGTAACCGGCCCTGCCGATGTGCCGTCGCCCAGCGGGGTGGAGGTGGTCGCGGTCACCACTGCGCGTGAGATGCTGGATGCGGTGCAGGCCGCCTTGCCCGTCGATGCGGCGGTGATGGCGGCGGCAGTGGCCGATTGGCGCGTTGAAAATACAAGCGACATCAAGCTCAAGAAAGACGCGGCGGGTCTGCCGACGCTCAGCTTCGCGGAGAACCCCGATATTCTGGCAACGGTCAGCCACGGCCCCGACCGCCCCCAATTGATGGTGGGCTTCGCCGCCGAAACCCATGACGTGACAGCCCATGCCACGGCCAAACGCGAACGCAAGGGCTGCGACTGGATCGTGGCCAATGACGTGTCGCCCGGCACCGGCATCATGGGCGGGCCCGAGAACGCCATCACGTTGATCACCCAGGCCGGGGCCGAGGATTGGCCGCGTCTGTCCAAAGACGAGACCGCCCGCCGCTTGGCAGCCCGCATCGCAGAGGCGCTGACATGATCAACACCGCGCTGATCGAGGTGACCCGTATCGAGGGCGCCGACCCGGACCTGCCGCTGCCCACCTATGCGACCGCCGGCGCGGCGGGTGCGGATATTTGCGCCGATCTGATGGGGTCGGATCCGGTGACGCTTGCGCCGGGGGAAAGGGCGCTCATCCAAACGGGCCTGAAGGTCGCCATCGAGACGGGGTATGAGTTGCAGCTGCGACCGCGGTCGGGCCTGGCGTTGAAGCATGGCGTTACGCTGCTCAACACGCCGGGCACAATCGATGCGGATTATCGCGGGCCTTTGGGCGTCATTCTGGTCAATCTGGGGCAGGTGCCCTTCGCGGTGACCCACGGTCTGCGCATCGCCCAGGCTGTTCTGGCGCCGGTCACGATTGCCAATTGGCAGGAAATAGATGCCCCGCTATCGAAAACGGCGCGCGGCGATGGCGGCTTTGGGTCCACCGGCGCATGATGCTCGTCCTGATCCTGGCCGCCGCCCTTTGGGGGCTGGGCATGTTCCTGCGAACGCCGGTCGTGGCGCGGCTCTACATGATCGGCTTGCTTTATGTGGCGGTGCTGTTCGTGATGTTCGCGCTGCCCGATGGGCATCCGCTGCGCGACTCCCTGGGCGGGTCCCCGGCGCAATGGCTGATCCTGGGCGGCATGGTCGCGCTGATTGCCATCTATCGGAAGGGCCTGCTGCGCGTCCGGTCCCGCGCCGCCGAGGTCGAGGCCGCCCGCGACGCGGCGGAGGCCCCCGCCCAGGTGGGCCCGTTCTCCGAGGTGGAGTTGGAGCGCTATGCCCGCCACATCGTGCTGCGCGAAATCGGCGGCCCGGGGCAGAAACGGCTGAAAGACGCGCGGGTTCTGGTCATCGGGGCCGGGGGTCTGGGCTCCCCTGCTTTGTTGTACCTGGCCGCTGCGGGCGTGGGGACCATCGGCATCATCGACGATGACATCGTCTCGCTGTCCAACCTTCAACGTCAGGTGCTGCACGCGGATGCCCGCACCGGCACACCCAAAGTGGCCAGCGCCCAAGCCGCCCTTGCCGCGCTGAACCCCCATGTGACCGTGCGCCCGTACAATCGCCGCCTGACCGCCGAGATCGCGCAGGACCTCTTCGATGATTACGACCTGATCTTGGATGGCACGGACAGTTTCGCTGTGCGCCAGATGGTGAATGAGGCTGCGGTGGCCACCGGCAAACCCGTCGTGGCGGGGGCCATCACCCAGTGGGAAGGGCAAGTGACGATCTATGACCCGGCGGGCGGCGCACCCTGCCTGGCCTGCCTGTTCCCCGAAGCGCCTGCGCCGGGCCTGGCCCCAAGCTGTGCCGAGGCGGGCGTGGTCGGCGCTCTGCCGGGCATCATCGGCAGCGTCATGGCGCTGGAAGCCATCAAGGAAATCACCGGCGCAGGCACCCTGCTGCGCGGCACCCTGCTTCTCTGGGATGGGCTCGACGCCGATGCCCGCCGGGTGGAGATCGCGCGCCGCGACGATTGTCCGGTCTGCGGGGATATCTGACATGATGATCCTGCGGGCAGGGTCGCACAGCGCGTGATAAGCTGGCCTTGGAAAATCCGGCCCCGTGCCGATTGCCACGACCCCGTCTTGCAACCCCCGAGCGAACGGGCATCATCGCAGGGTCCAACACCGGAGAGTCCGACAGATGAAACCCCTCGCCATTTTTGCCGCGGCGCTCATCGCCGCCCCCGCCTTTGCCGAGTTGCCCGATCTGGGCGGGCGCACGATCACCATCGCCACCGAAGACGCCTATCCGCCGCTCCAATTCAAGGATCCGGCCAGCGGGGAGGCCATCGGGTGGGAATACGATGCCATGGCTGAGATCGCGGAGCGCATCAACATTACGCCCGACTACGTAAAGATCAGTTGGGACGCGATGATCCCCGCCGTCTCGGAAGGGCAGATGGATATGGGCATGACCGGCATCACCATCCGCGAAGACCGCGCTGAGGTGGTGGATTTCTCCGAAAGCTACATGACCAGCCAGATGATGATGATCGTGCGCGGCGACGAAGACCGCTTCACCGATGCCGAAGGCTTCGCCGCTGACGATGACCTTCTGGCCGCGGCCCAGCCCGGAACCACGCCGTTCTATGTCACCGTCTACGACGTGCTGGACGGAAATGAGGCGAACCCGCGTATCAAATTGTTCGAAACCTTCGGGGCCGGTGTGCAGGCCTTGCGCGCGGGCGATGTGGACCTGGCCTTGTCCGATTCCACCGCCGCCCAAGGCTATGTGAACGCGTCCGATGGCGGCCTGAAGATCATCGGGCAGCCTTTGGGCACCGAAGATTTCGGGTTCATCTTTCCCAAAGGCTCCGACGAACTGGTGGCAGCCATGAACGCGGCGATTGCTGATATGCGGGCCGATGGCACGATCGACGCGCTGAACCAGAAATGGTTCGTGGAATACCAGATCGGGGGCTGACCGCGCGGGCGCCGGGCAATGGCTGGCAGCACGCAGGACAGCGACCGTGACTTCCCGTGGTGGCTTTTGGCCATCGCGGTGATCATGGGCTTTTCCTATGCTGCCATCGTGCTGGATGATGGCACGCGGCAGGTCTTGTTGACGCTGCGAAAGGGCGTTTGGATCACTGTTTTGGTGACGGTGACCGGTTTTTCGGCGGCGTCGCTGGTGGGGCTGGGCCTGGCACTCATGTCGTTGTCGGGCAGCCTGGTGTTGCGGCAAGTCGCGCGTTTCTATGTGGAAATAATCCGCGGCATCCCCATTCTGGTGCTGCTTTTATACGTGGCCTTCGTGCTGGCGCCGGGCTTGGTTGCGTTCTGGAACTGGCTGGGCTTGCCCGAGATCCGCACACGGGACTTCCCCCTGCTCTGGCGGGCGGTGCTGGCGCTGGTGATCGCCTATTCCGCCTTCATCGCCGAGGTCTTTCGCGCTGGTTTGCAATCCGTCGATATCGGCCAGATCGAGGCGGCAAAGGCGCTGGGCCTGAAGCGTTGGCACCGGTTTCGCCACATCGTGCTGCCGCAAGCCATCCGCACCATCCTGCCGCCCCTGGGCAATGACTTCGTGGCCATGGTGAAGGATTCGAGCCTCGTTTCCGTGGTGGGGGTCTTGGATATCGCACAGCTTGGCAAGCTGACGGCCAGTGGCAATTTTCGGTACTTTGAGACATACAATGTCGTCGCCTTGCTGTATCTGACGATGACCATTCTGCTAAGTCTGGGCCTGCGTCGATTGGAGCGGCACCTGGCCCAAAAACAAGGGTAGGACAGGGCGTCGCACCCCTCTCGACCTGGGCGTAAAGTCGAATACATCCGTTTCAGAAATTTCTGAAATGGCCGATATGAAGCTTACACCACTCCAACAAGACTTCGTCCTGCACTTCGGTGAAATGGGCAGCCGCTGGGGCATCAACCGGACGGTGGGCCAGATCTATGCCCTGCTGTTCCTGTCCGAGCAGCCGCTCAACGCTGAACAGATCACTGAAGGTCTGTCGATCAGCCGCTCCAATACCTCCATGGGCCTTAAGGAGTTGCAGTCTTGGGAGTTGGTGCGCCTGCGCCATAAGCAAGGTGACCGGCGCGACTATTTCACCACGCCCGACGACTTGTGGGAAATCGTGCGCACCCTTGTGGCACAACGCCGCAAGCGAGAAATCGACCCGACGCTGACCAAGCTGCGCGAGCTCGAACTGCGAGGCCCGCAAGGGGATGCTTATGCCGAAGCGCGTATCGCTGAACTGCGGGAACTAATTGAGATGATGACCGCTTTCCACGATGAAATGAACCGTTTGGAAACCGAACGGCTCGTACAACTGATGACCATGGGCAGAAAGCTCGGTGGTTTGCTGGACAAAACACCGAAGCTCAACCCCTTCCGGAGGAAGACGCAATGATGGACGCCCTCATCCTCAGCCGCATCCAATTTGCGGCCAACATTTCGTTTCACATCCTGTTTCCGACGATCACCATCGCGTTGGGCTGGTTTTTGCTGTTCTTCAAGCTGCGGTTCCAGTGGACAGGCGATCTGAAATGGATGGAAGCCTATCGCTTCTGGGTAAAAATCTTCGCGCTCAGCTTCGCCATGGGCGTCGTGTCGGGCATCACCATGTCGTTCCAGTTCGGCACCAACTGGCCGGGTTTCATGGAATCGGTCGGCAATATCGCAGGGCCGCTTCTGGCCTATGAGGTGATGACCGCCTTCTTCCTGGAAGCGGTGTTCATCGGGATCATGCTGTTCGGCTTTTCCCGCGTTCCCAACTGGTTGCACACGACCGCGACCTTCCTGGTGGCCTTCGGGACGACCATGTCGACCTTCTGGATCATCGTTCTGAACAGCTGGATGCACACGCCCCAGGGCTTTGAGATGGTCGATGGCGTGGCCTTCGCGACCAACTGGTGGGAGATCATCTTCAACCCGTCTATGCCGTACCGCTTGGCGCACATGTTGTTGGCATCGGGCCTGACCGTGTCGTTCTTGATCGCGGGGCTGGCGGCGCTCCGCTACATTCTGGGCGACCGGAAGGAAACCGTGCGCAGCCAGATCCGCGCGGGGCTAACCTTCGGCGCGCTGCTTATCCCCATTCAGATCTTCGCAGGCGACCTGCACGGCCTTAACACGCTTGAACATCAACCCGCCAAGGTTGCCGCAATGGAAGGCAATTGGGAAACGGGCCCCAACACGCCTTTGGTTCTGTTCGGTATCCCGGATGAAGAGGCGCGGACAAACCACTTCGAAGTGGCCATTCCCAACGGCGCGTCGATCATCCTCAAGCACTCTCCCGACGGGGTGGTGCCGGGCCTCAACGATTTCGTCGCCGAAGACGGGACGGTCCTGCACCCGCCCGTGGCGCCTGTCTTCTGGTCCTTCCGGGTGATGGTCGGCACCGGCTTTGCGATGCTGCTTCTGTCCTGGGGATCGCTGGCGTTTCTTTGGCGCCGGGCCGATGATGGCCGCCGCTTCGCCATCCGGCGCCTGCCCAAGCCGCTTTTATGGGCTTTGGTGCCCATGGCGCTGTCTGGCTGGTTGGCCACGCTTGCGGGCTGGTACACGACCGAAATCGGGCGACAGCCCTGGCTGGTCACCGGCGTGCTGGACACGTCGGCGGCGGTGGCGGACGTGCCCGCGCCCATGGTTCTGTCGACGCTGATCGGCTATCTGGCGATCTATGCGGCGCTTCTGTTCGCCTATCTGAGTGTGGTCGTCTATCTGACGATCAAGGCCCGCCATGGGGAGCCCCTGACCGAACTGACGCCCGGTTCCGGCGCGGCCGTGGTCGATGCGATCACGCGCGATGGCGGCGCGGGCCCCCGCGCCATCCCGGCGGAGTAAGACAATGGAGTTGCTTGGCTTCCCCGCGACCCAGTGGTTGCCCTTCGCTTTCGCCTCGTTGATGGGCTTTTCCATCCTGCTCTATGTCATCCTCGACGGCTACGATCTGGGCGTGGGCATCTTGACCCCGCTCGCGGGGTCCGAGGAAGAGCGGGATATGATGGTCGCCTCTATCGGCCCGTTCTGGGACGCAAATGAAACCTGGCTCGTCCTGGCCGTGGGCCTGCTTCTGGTGGCCTTCCCCTCGGCCCATGGGTTGATTCTGTCAACGCTATACCTGCCGGTTTTCGTCATGTTGGTCGGGCTGATCCTGCGCGGGGTCAGCTTTGAATTCCGGGTCAAGGCGCGGGCCAAGTATAAGGCGCTTTGGAACAACCTGTTCTTCATCGGCTCACTTATGACGTCGCTGTCCCAGGGCTTCATGTTGGGCCTTTACGTGATGGGGCTGCAATTCACGCCGCTGACGATCTTGTTCGCCACGCTCTGCGCATTGGGCCTGACCATGGGCTATGCCTTCATCGGGGCCACGTGGCTGATCGCGAAATCCGAAGGTGCCTTGCAGGTCGATGCCGTGGCTTGGGCCCGGAAATCCATCCTTGGCGCCGCGGCGGGTATTGGGGCGATTTCAGTCGCCACGCCGCTCGTGTCGGAGCGTCTGTGGAACAAGTGGCTCAGCTTCCCGGAGGCGCTTTACCTCGCGCCCCTGCCGATCCTGTCGCTGATGCTGCTGTCTATCCTCTGGCGGGGTCTTGAAACCCATCCGCGCGGCGAAGGCGTTCGCGCCTGGATCCCGTTCATATCGGCGCTTGGGCTATTTACGCTGGCCTATATCGGTCTGGCCTACAGCTTCTACCCTTACGTCGTGCCCGAAAAACTGACGATTTTCGAGGCGGCTAGCGCGCCGGAAAGCCTGCTTATCATCTTGGTCGGCGCCATGGTCGTTGTGCCGACGATCCTGGCCTACACTATTCTTGCCTATTGGGTGTTCCGCGGCAAAACCAGAGAGTTGCGCTACGATTGAGGACGGGCCGCCGCGGAAACGGCCTGCATCCCGGTTGGCAGACATCTTGCCGGATCGTGTGCGCCACGTCCTATGATAGACGTGGCGCGCGAGGTTCAAGCCACGCGCCGAGCCGGGTCAGCGGCCTCCACGGGCACGAGGGCGCGCACGAGGTCGCGCATGTGCAGAAGCCCGACCTGCTGGCCGTTTTCCATCACGCGGTAATTCAGGTTGGTGTCCCCCTCCGACAGAGCGATCACCGATTCCAGGTTCTGATTGGCCTCCACATCGCCGGCTAGGTTGGTGCCGGGCTGCGTGGTGACTTCCATGATCGAGCGGACGCGCAAGACGCGGGCGCGGTTGATGTCGCTGATGAAGTCGATGATGTACGGGTCATTGGGATGCAGCAGGATATCCTGCGGCTCCCCTTGTTGGACCACGGCGCCGTCTTTCAGGATGACGAGGTGGTCCGCCAGCTTCAGCGCTTCATCCAGATCGTGGGTGATGAAAACAATGGTTTTGTGCAATTCGCGCTGCAGTTCCAGCAGCAGGTCCTGCATGTCCGTGCGGATCAACGGGTCGAGCGCGCTGAACGCCTCGTCCATCAACATGATCTCACTGTCCGATGACAGGGCCCGGGCGATGCCCACACGCTGCTGCATCCCGCCGGACAGCTGCGCGGGGTAGTGCCCCTCATAGCCAGCCAACCCGACCCGTTTGAGCCATTTCTGCCCCTCGCGATCGGCGGTCGCCCCGTCTTCGCCGCGCACGCGACGGGACATGCCCGCGTTTTCAAGCACAGTTCGGTGCGGGAAAAGCGCGAATTTCTGGAACACCATGGACATGGTGTTCTGGCGAAGCTGCGCCAGGCGCGCGTCATCGTAGGCCAGCACGTCTTCGCCATTGACCACGACTTCACCCGCCGTGGGCTCGATCAACCGGTTCAAATGGCGGATCAGCGTGGACTTGCCCGACCCGGACAAGCCCATGATGACGGTGATTTCGCCCGCCTGCATGTCGACATTGATGTTCTGCAAGCCCAGCACATGGCCATGTTCTTCCAACAGATGCGTCTTGCCGACGCCCGCCCGAACCTGTTCCAGCGCGGCCTTCGGGTCGCTGCCGAAGATCTTGTAGAGGTTGCGGATCGATACTTTGATATTGTCAGTCATCCGGGTTCCCTCAGGCGCGTTCGCTGCTGTCGATACGGCTGAGCGCCGCCTTGGTCGAGCGGTCCAGCAGGACCGCCAGAAGGACGATGCAGAAGCCCGCCACAAGGCCTACGCCCAATTCGAGGTTTCGGATGCCGGCCAACACCTTGACGCCCAGTCCCGGGGCCGAGACCAGCGATGCGATCACCACCATGGCCAAGCTCATCATGATGGTCTGGTTGATGCCCGCCATGATGTTGGGCAGCGCCAGCGGTACCTGAACGCCCCACAGCTTCTGCCGGTTGGACATGCCGAACGCATCGGCGGCTTCGATGACGTCTTTGTCCACCAAGCGGATGCCAAGGTCAGTCAATCGTATGACCGGCACGATGGCATAGAGGATGATCGCGATCCCATAGAGCTTCGACTCGGTGACCGAGAACAGGAAGATCAGCGGCACCAGGTACACAAAGGTTGGCAGTGTTTGCAGCATGTCCAACACCGGGATCATGGCGCGCTGCAAGGTATTCGATCTCGACATGGCGATGCCGATGGGCACGCCCAGCAGGACCGCGATGATGGTGCATACGAAGATGATCGACAGCGTCATGATCGCGTCATCGTAGAAGTCGATGAATGCCATGAAGATGAACGACACCGCCACCAGGACCGTGACGCCCACCTTCTTGGTCGAGAACCAGGCGACGATCACCAGGGCCGGGATCATGATAAACCAAGGCACGCTTTGAAACCCGATGAGGGCCCAGTCCAGCAACCACGATAAGGGCTGCGTCAGCGGGTCCAGCACGACCTTAAGCGGGTCCTTGATGGCCAGGAAGCCCTGCTCGACCGCCTCGGTCATGTCGCGGGACCGGGGCACGGCCGCGCAGGATTGGTTGAGCGCGTCGAGCGACGGGAATGGCAGGTCCAGGATAGACGTCTCCGGGGTAGCGCCGCCTTGAGCGCGCGCCATCAACTCGGCCATGGTCAAAGGTTTGTCGCCTACATCGCCGCCACACCAGTCTTCCAGGCCCGTGGCTTCTATCAGCCCATCATAGGTTGCCATGTGTCATCGTCCCCGGTCGTTTATCTTTTTTTGATCTTCAAACGCGAACGGGCCCCCGAAGGGGCCCGCAGCATGTCCTGTGTCTTACTGGATCAAGGCCGAAAGCCGGTCGCGGGCTTCGTCGTTCACCCAGTTTTGCCACACATCCGAATAGGTTGTCAGGAAGTAGACGGCGGCCTCGTCGTTGGACGCGGTGTTGTCTTCCTTCCACGCCAGGATGTCACCCATCTGCGCGTTCGTGAACTGGACGTTGGTCATCAGCTCGGCAATGTCAGGGTGGTCATCTGCGAAGGTCGTCGTGACGACCGTCTTGACCGGCCCCACCGGGTAGGACGTCAGGCCCACCTCTTCGCAATCCGGATCCGCATTGCAGAGATGCGTTTCCTCGTCATAGGGGCCCAGGTCGACGGACACCATTTCGTACTTGCCCAGCACGCTGGTGGGCGCCCAGTAATAGCCGAACCAAGGCTCCTCGTTCGCGAAAGCGGCAGCGATGGCCGTGGCCATGGTCTCGCCCGATCCATGCTGGAACACTTCGAAGCCGTTGCCTTCCAGGTCGACGGCGTCGGCAAGGGACCGGTTGGTATTCTTGCATCCCCAGCCCTCGGGGCATTGGTGGAATCGACCGCCCAGCAGGTCAGGGTTGGCCAGCACGCCTTCCAGCGTCGCCAGTTCGGGGTGTTCATCGACGAGGTACTTGGGGATCCACCAGCCCTCAATGCCGCCATCGGACAGCACGTCGGTCAAGGTCAAGATGGTGCCCGCTTCGTCCAGTTCCTCATATGCGGGTGTGCCGTTGATCCACAACTCGGTCACGATCTCTGGCGTGCCGGTCTCGGACACCGATGCCAGCGCGGGCGTGGTCGAAGACGGGACCTTGGTCACCTGGCAGCCATAGCCCTGCTCCATCAGGAACGACGCGACCGCGGTCACGACGGCGGAGCTATCCCAGTTCATCTCGGTAATGGTGATCTCACCGCATTCCGCCGCTTGCGCCGCGGACGTCCCGGCGGCGAATGCAGCGATTGCGGCGGCCGAAGCCGTTGTGATCAGAAATTTAGTCATGTTGTCCACTTCTCCCTGACGTGGATTGCTTGCCGCCCCTTGTCCCGGGCGGGGCCGCGGTTTGTGCGCGGCGCGATTCAAACCCGGTATGGTCGCTCGGGTTCACCCCAAAGGGTTGCAAGATGGGGGAGAGACGTCAACCGGTTAGCTGTGAGCGACCGGTTTGCGCCCTAAAACGCTGGTTCGACGGCCGGCAGATTGAGAGCTTTGATCATGTCCCGGACCTCTTGGCGGGCGGCGACATTGGACAGGTTCAGATTGGCGACGCCGATATCCTTGAGATCCAGCAGCGTCATGCCACGCGGGAATAATTCGCGGAAAATGACCCGCTCGGTAAAGCCGGGGGCGACGCGGAACCCGATGCGCGTGGCAAGGTCGGACAGGGCCTGACCCATCTTGCGTTTGTTGTGCATTTCCTGGGCACCCAGCCGGTTGCGCAGAACGATCCAATCAATGGGTTTGAGGCCTGCTTTTGCGCGCAATTGTCGCGCATGCCAGACCATCTCCGAATAGACGGACGGCCCGAGGATTCGCCCCGAATCCGCATCCACGCGGGCCAGAAGATCGAAATCGACGAAGCTGTCATTGAGCGGTGTGACCAAGGTATCGGCCAGGCTGTGGGCCACCTGGGACAGGCGCGTGTGGCTGCCGGGGCAGTCGATGACGATGAAGTCGCAGCTTTCTTCCAGCTTCGCCACCGCAAGGCTGAGCGACTTGTCGAAGGGGTTTTCCGCTTCGCTGAGTTCGGAGCGGTCCACCTTTGGCAAGCCCATCACTTGCGGGGAGGGGAGGGTGACGCCATGGCGGGCGCCGTATTCGGCGCGATTTTCAAGGTATCGCGTGAACGTCCGTTGCCGCAGGTCGAGGTCGAGAACGCCAACACGCGCACCCGAACGCACCAGCGCCGTGGCCGTGTGCATGCAGGTCGTGGACTTGCCCGACCCGCCCTTTTCGTTCCCGAAGACGATGATATGCGCCATGGTGCAGCAAATCCTATGTTTGGCGCCAGATATAGGTTTCAAGCAGACGAAGGTTAAGCGCAGGTGAATTGATCCGCCGAATATCCACCTGCCTGTGGTCAAAACGGCGCCCATTGCGGCGATTCTGGGGTTAGGCTGCGGCGATCGGCGGCGGGTGGGCCGTGAAGGGTCCGCCCTTTACGACCAATATATCTTCGCCAGTCCTGCCTGGCCCCCGGCTCGGCGATTTGGGTCGCGTTGGTGCATCGCTGGGGCGGGGCAATGACCTGACAACCCCCCGGATTTCGGATTGCCGTCCCGCGCCCCGCCGATGGCACAGCGCGCACTTGCCGACCCTGAGACTTCCCCCGCCCCAACGAAAAACGCCGCCCAGAGGGGCGGCGTTTCGAAAGCTATGCGGCGGGTCTCAGAAACCCAGGCCGGCATACTTGTTCTTGAACTTCGACACCCGGCCGCCGGTATCCATCAGGCGCGACGTGCCGCCCGTCCATGCGGGATGGACCGAAGGGTCGATGTCGAGGGACAGCTGTTCCCCCTCGCCGCCCCAGGTCGATTTCATCTGCACCACGGTCCCATCGACCAGCTTGACGTCGATGATGTGGTATTGGGGATGGAGGTCCTTTTTCATCACGCGTCTCCCTTCTTGAGTTCGCGGTAATTCGTCTGCTCGGCAATGCGGGCGGATTTGCCGCGGCGCGTGCGCAGGTAATAGAGCTTCGATCGACGCACGCGGCCCCGGCGGACCACGGTGATCGAATCGATATTGGTGGAATGCAGCGGGAAGACCCGTTCCACGCCTTCGCCGAAGCTGATCTTGCGGATAGTGAACGACCCGGCAATGCCTTCGCCGTTCTTGCGCGCGATGCAGACGCCTTCGTAGTTCTGCACCCGGGTCCGCGTGCCTTCCGTGACCTTGAAGCCGACGCGAACGGTGTCCCCGGCCTTGAAATCCGGTATCTTGTGGTCGAGCGCGGCGACTTGCTCCGCCTCGAGTTGAGCGATCAGGTCCATCGGACCCTCCTATGATACGGCGGGGTTTGCCCCCGGATGATGTCCTGCCAGGTTGGTCCCGGCGGCTGTTCTTTGTTGTCTGGCCGCCTTCTGCGCGCGGCCACGCAACACAAATCGGCAGGCCGGTGTGATACGCTGGGCGGCGCATAGCGTGGGATAGGGTTTGGTGCAAGGGAAAGGCCGGGGCTCTGCCCCGGACCCCGGGATATTTCTGCCAGGAAGAAGACAGGCCGCGCTAGTCTTGGGGGCGGCGGGCCCAGAGGTCGGGGCGGCGGTCGCGGGTAAGGCGCTCAGCCTCGGCGCGGCGCCAAGCGGCGACTTTGGCGTGGTTGCCTGACGTGAGGACCGGGGGGATGGTGTGGCCCTGCCATTCTGCGGGTTTGGTGTATTGCGGGTGTTCCAACAGACCATCGGAATGGCTTTCCTCTTCTGTCGAGGCGGCGTTGCCCAGCACCCCGGGCAGCAGGCGGATGGTGGCATCCAGCATGGCTTGGGCGGCAATTTCTCCGCCGGTGAGGACAAAGTCGCCGAGCGAGACTTCCTGCATCTCGTAATGGTCCAGCACGCGTTGATCGACGCCTTCGAAGCGACCGCATAGCAGTGTGACGCCGGGCCCGGCGGCCCAGGCGCGGGCGGTGGCTTGGGTGAAGGGCGTGCCCCGGGGCGACAGGTAGACCAAGGGGCCGGGGCCGCGCGCGGCCTCGATGGCGGGACCGACCACATCCGGGCGCAGCACCAGGCCCGCGCCGCCGCCCGCGGGCGGGGCGTCGACGTTGCGATGTTTGGTCAGGCCGAAATCGCGCAGATCGGTGGTTTCCAGCGACCAGAGGCCGTGTTTGAGCGCGGTGCCGGTGAGGGACTGGCCCAGCACGCCAGGGAAGGCTTCGGGGAAGAGGGTGATGATACGCGCCTGCCAGGCATGGACGGGCACAGCTTCGGCCATCAGGTCGCGGGGCCTTAGACTGGCGCGGATGGATTTGGTGCCGTGGGAGCGGGGCGCATTGGTCATGTCCGTCCCATACGCGGGCCTGCGTGGCCTTGCAAAGTGGGCGTGGGGCTTTCGCCGTGATGCCCGCCGTGGCAGGGCGGGGCAATGAAGACCGACGAGACACGGCGCCGCCAGGTCGAGGCCGATGCCCGGGCCGCCTGGCCCCATCTGGGCCGGGCGGCAGGCCTGCCAGAGGGCGGGCAGCGCCTGGACGTCATCCGTACGCGCAGCCAGCGCGCGGCCACGCGGACGGTGCTGACAGTGACGGGGCCGGGCCATGGGGGGCTGGTCCTGAAGCACGCGCCGGATGAAAGTGCCGCGCGATTCGACAGTCAGATGGCGGTCCATCAGCGGGCGGAGGCGGCCTTTGAGGGGGTCGAAGGGCTTGGCGTGCCGCGGCTTCTGGCGGCGGACCGGGCGCGCCGGGCCTGGCTGATGGAGCGGGTGCCGGGATTGACGGTGCAGGACGCCATGCAGCTTGCGGACGGGGCAGGGCGGCTTGCCTTGTTGGAGCAAGCGGGCCGTTGGCTGGGGCATTTGCACCGGTCGGGCGAGATCCAGTTCGGGCGGCACAAGCCGGGCCCGCTGCTCAAACAAGTGACATTGTGGGAGGCGGCACTGGCGGACGGGACGATGCCGGTTCTGGATCAAACGCGGTTTCGGGCACTTATGGCGCATACGCGCGCCTTGGCGGAGGCATCCCGCGGGGTGAAGGTCACCCGGACGGTCGTCCATGGCGATGCGAACCTGCGCAACCTGATCGTGGAGGGCGGCCAGGTCTGGGGGATCGATATGGGCGCGGCGCGGCTGCGTCCGCCGCCTGTCGATCTGGCGCGTCTCTTGGTCTGGCACGAGACGTTTTTCGGCCCCGTGGATGGCGACCCGGTGGATACGCCCGAGGCCGCGAGGGCCGCCCTGCTGGCGGGCCATGGCGGGCGCTGGCGCGATAGCAGCGCCTTGGCGCCCTATCTGGCGGTGGAGCTTTTGCGGCTGTGGCGGTCTGTGCCGGTGTCTTTCATGGCGCGCGGCATGTTGCACCATCGCCGTTGGGCGGGGGTCCAGCGAATGGCGGCGCGGCTACTGGGTTGAGGCGTCGTCAAGCAGGCCGGGCGGTGGGTCGATGACAAGGCGGCGCGCGGTCAGGTCGACGGTGGGTACGATGGCCTTGGTGAAGGGGACAAGGACTGGGGCGCCGCCTTTCGGACGAAGCTCCAACAAGTCGCCGGCGCCGTGGTCATGGACGGCGTGGACGCGACCCAGATCGGCGCCGCCCGTATCGACAGCCGTCAGGCCGATCAGGTCGGAATGATAGAATTCGTCATCCGGCAGGTCGGGCAGCGCGGTGCGCGGCGCCCAGAGGCGCTGGCCGCGCAGGGCGTCGGCGGCTTCCTTGTGGGGCACGCCCGACAGGCGCACGGCATAGCCGCCCTTGACGGGACGGATGACCGTCACCTTGTAGTTGCGGCCCTGGTCATCGGTGAGGGGGCCGTAATCGCCGATGGCGGAGGGGTCGGCGCAGAAGCTTTTGACGCGGGCTTCGCCGCGCACGCCGTAGCTGCCGGTGATGGCGCCGAGGCAGACGTGGTCTTTCATGGCAGCGTCTCTTGGGTTTGGCCGGTTTGGAACCGGGGGCAGTGTCTGTTGGGGCGCGTGTCTTGGGTCTGTCAAGAATCGTGGGCGGCCTGCTCGTCGGGCTTTTGCGACCCCGTTGGGGGCGCAGCCCTTCTCGCGGTGGTCGGAGGGAACGTCTCAGGCGGTGGGCCATGTGTCATAACCCCAGCATCCTCCGTGCAAACAAAAGGGCCTGGGCGGCAAGCAGGATCAGAAGCACCACGCCGAGCTTGCGCAAGGCAGGGCGGTTCGGCTGCAAGACCAAGACGAATGCCACAATGGCCAAGAGTAGGCCAAGGGCGATGAGACCGGTAGCTATATGGGCCATGGGCTGCGTCCCCGGGGGCGGGCAGGCCGCCCCCGGGATTGCGTGCCTTACTCGCTCGCGGCGTCTTCGGCAGGCGCCTCGGCGGCAGCGGCGGCCTTGTCGGCCTTTTCCTGCGCGCGTTCCTGGGCCTTCTTGCCCGGCTCGGCCTTCTTCATGTTCGCGCGCTCTTTCTTGGGCAGCACATCGGCGGCCTCCAGGAAGCGGCTGACGCGGTCGGTGGGCTGGGCGCCCTGACCGAGCCAGTATTGCACGCGCTCCATGTTCATTTTCACGCGCTCTTCGCTGTCCTTGGGCAGAAGCGGGTTATAGGTGCCCAGCTTTTCGATGAAGCGGCCGTCGCGGGCCATGCGGCTGTCGGCGGCGACGATAGAGTAATGGGGGCGCTTCTTGGAGCCGCCACGGGCAAGGCGAATTTTCATAGCCATGGTGTATTTCCTTTGTTTTCTGGTTTTTACGATTGATGTTGCCGATGATGTCGGATCACTTCCTCGATTATGAAGGCGAGGAATTTCTTGGCGAAGTCGGGGTCCAGCCCGGCTTCCACCGCCATGGCTTCTAGCCTGGCGATCTGCTTGGCCTCCCGCTCCGGATCAGAGGGGGGCAGGTCGTGGCTGGCCTTGAGCTTGCCCACCGCCTGGGTGTGGGAAAAGCGTTCGGCCAGGGTGTAGACGAGGACCGCGTCGAGGCGGTCGATGGAGGCGCGATGCTCGGCCAGAAGGGCGGCGGCGCGGGTGGCGGCGTCGGTCATGGGGCCCTCCGGGAAGGGTGAGGGCCACCGGCAGACGCGCCGGTGTCGCTGCGTGGCGTCTTTGGGATGCCTTCGGCGCGAAAAGGGGGGTGCAAGTCAGTCAAGGGGCATCCCTTCGGGGCGAAATTTGGGGTCGGCGTAATGCGCGATCTCGCGGGCGATGGCCCAGGACAGGCGCGTGTCGTCCAGCGCGTCGGGCGCGGGGTGGCGGTAGACGGCATCGTTGCCGTCGATGGTGGCGGCATCGGGGTCGCGCTTGGCGCCCAGCCGTTCGCAAAGCCGGATCGAGTCGAGGTTTTTCGGGTCCACATAGCTGACGGCGCCGGCCCAGCCTTGGGCATAGAGGTGGCGGCGCGCGGCATCCGTGGCCTCTAGCGCATAGCCATGGCCCGATTCACGCGGCCAGATAATCCAAGCGAGTTCCCGTTCGGGCCAGGCCGCAGGTTGCCAACCGCCCGCCATGCCCAGCGTGCGGTCGTCTTCGCGGGCATGTATCATCCACATGCCGAAGCCGCGGATGTCCCAATGGCCGATTTCGGCGGCGTAGAGCATCCACGCCTCATAGGCGTTGAGTGGGCCGCCCATGAAGCGCGACCGGTAGGAGGCGAAGGTGGTCTTGAAATCGGGGTAATCCTCGGGCTCGGGGGCGCGCAGGATAAGGCGGCGCGTTTCGAGCGTGGGAATGGAGGCGCGGCTCATGATGTCTTCCCCGTCTTGGGGGCGCTGCCCCCGTCCCGGTCAGAGGCCGGGACCCCCCCGGAGTATTTTTGCCAGGATGAAGGGGGCGCGGGATGGCGCATAACATGGACCATGCCGATGGCCGGGTGGTCATGGGGGCCGTCAGATGTGCAGCCCATGCGCTTGGCGAGCGCCATGGAGCGGGTATTCGTGGGCGCGATATAGGATATAAGCGTCGTCCAGCCCAGCGTGTCATAGGCATGGGCGCGGGCGGCAAGCGCGGCTTCCATCGCGATGCCGCGGCCTTCGCCTGCCGCATAGAGCGACCAGGCCAATTCGGGCTCAGACCAGTTGTCGGGGTGGTGGAGGCCGACGATGCCCAGAGGCGCATCGGTTGCGCGGTCGGCCACGAGCCAGCGGCCATAGCCGCGCAGGACCCATTGGCCGGCAATGCCTGCGAAGTGGTCATAGGCGCCCTCGCGCGTGTCGGGACCACCGACGGGGCGGGCCCGGTCGGAGGTGCGGAAGGCGGCATGGGCATCGAAATCGTCCATGCGGGGGGCGCGCAGGGTCAGACGTTCGGTGGTCAGCGTCGGGATCATCGGATCACCTCGGCCGGGGCGGGGTGTCGGTAGACCAAGTGATCGGCTTGGCCGTCGCGCGGGTGGCGGCGGTCGAAGCGCGCGCCCATGCGTTCGGCCAGCGCGATGGAACGGGTATTGCCGTCGGCGATACAGCTGAAGACCTCTGGCCAGCCCAGTGTGTCATAGGCATAGGCACGCGCGGCAAGTGCTGCCTCAAGGGCGATGCCTTGGCCTTCCTTGTCGGCGACGACCATCCAGCCGACTTCGCGCTCGGCCCAGCCCTCGGGGTACCAAAGGCCCACTTGGCCGCAATAGGCGCCGGTGGCAGTCTCTTCGACCGCCCAGAAGCCGTAGCCGCGCAGGTCCCAATGGCCGATTTCGGCGGCGAATTGCACGAAGGCTTCGGCCCGGGTTTTCACACCGCCCCGCAGGCGGGCGCGGTCGGAGGCGTAGAAGGCGGCATAGGCGTCGAAATCCGCTGGCCGATTGGGGCGCAGGACAAGCCGGTCGGTGGTGAGGGTCGGGATCATGCCGTGCCCTCCGGGCGGGGGTGGCGCCAGATGGTGATGCGGCCACCCATGATCGTGCCATCGGGCGTGGCGCCCAGGCGGGTGGCAACGGCCTCGGACCGGGTGTTGCCGGGCGTGATGTAGCTGACCAGGGATGGCACGCGCAGGGCTTGCCAGGCGTGGGCATTGGCGGCGCGGGCAGCTTCGGTCGCGAGGCCCTGGCCCTCGAACTCGGCGCGCAAAAGCCAGCCCAGTTCGTGTTCTTCATCCCCCGGTTCCAACCCAATGAGGACGAAGCCTGCCACATCGCCGCCGCGCGTCTGGATTGTCCAGAGGCCGTGGCCGCGCAGCAGCCAAGTGGCGGTCATGCCGCAGAAATCCTGCCAGCTTTCTTCCAGCGTCGAGGGTCCGCCCTCAAAGGCGCTGCGGTCGGTGCCGGTGATGGCGTGGAGCGCGTCGAAATCCGTCAGCCGCGGGGCGCGTAGCATGGTCCTGGCGGTGTGCAGCACGGGGACGGCCGCTTCCAGCAACGCGGCGCGGTCGGCGGCGGGCGCCGGGACGGGAAGAGTGACGGGCGCGATCATGCGGCCGCCCCGTGGACCCAGATGGTGCAGGCCAAGTCGTGGGTGGGGGCAATCCCCGTGTCGTGTGCGCCCAGGCGTGCGGCGAGGCGTTGACTGGGCGTGTTGCCGCGGTCGATATGGCTGACGATGCGGGGCCATTTCGCCGCGAGGCCCGTGTCGCGGGCCCAGGTAAGGGCGGTTTGCGCGGCCTCGGTGGCGAGGCCTTTGCCGGTGGCGGAAAAGAGTGACCAGCCCAGTTCTACATCCGGGCGGCCAGCGGGCAGATGAAAGCCGCAGGTGCCGATTGCGCCGGTGCCGTCATCCAGCACCCACCAGCCATAGCCGCGCAGGGGCCAGTGGCCGCGATCACTGGCTAAGACCTTCCAGGCGGCGGTTTCATCCAGGGGACCGCCGATGATGTGTGACCGCGCGGACGCGTAGAAGGCGGCATAGGCGCTGTGGTCGCATGCTTCGGGCGCGCGCAGCGTCAGGCGCGGGGTGGTCAATGTCGGGATCATGCGGCGACCTCCGACGGGGCGGGGTGCCGCCAGACCGCCATGTCGCCGAAGCGTTCATAGGTGAAGCGGCCATCGGGACGCGCGCCCAGGCGGCGTGCCACGCGGGTCGAAGCGTCATTTCCGTCTGCGACCAGGCTGATGAGGGTCGTCCAGCCCAGCATGTCATAGGCATAGCTGCGAGCGGCATGGGCGGCCTCGGTCGCGTAGCCTTGGCCTTCATGACCCTCGAACAGGTCCCAGCCCAGTTCGTGTTCGGGGAAACCTGCCGGAAACCACAGGCCGACGATGCCGATGGGGGCACCACTGGCGCGGTGTTCCACCACCCAGCGGCCAAAGCCGCGCAACAGCCAGTGGCCCGCTTCTTGCGCCAGCACACGCCAAGACAACTCAGCCGTGAGCGGGCCGCCGACAAAGGACGCGCGGGGTGAGGCGTAGAAAGCCGCCAGCGCGTCGAAATCGTCGATATGGGGCGCGCGCAGCGTCAGCCGGTCGGTCGTCAGGGTGGGGATGGCGATCATGGGGCGCCCCCGGGCTGGCGGTAAACCAAGGCTGGGCCGCTGCTGCCTTCGGGGCGCGGGGCGTCCGGGTCCAGCCTTGCGCCCATACGCTCCGCCAAGCGGATGGAGCGGTCGTTGCCCGCGCGGATATAGTGGACGATGTCGGTCCAGCCCAGGCGGGTGCGGGCATCGGCCATGGCGGCTTGGGCGGCCTCAAAGGCGTAGCCGTGGCCTTCGGCGCCGTCGAAGAGGACCCAGCCGATTTCCGTCTCCGGCCATCCTGCGGGGAAGTAGGGGCCGACCATGCCGATGGCCGTGTCGTCCCCTTTGCGTGTCACGGCCCAGAGGCCGAAGCCGCGCATCTGCCAATGCCCCAGCATGGCGGCAAAGGCACGCCAAGCGGCGGGGCGGGGCAGGTGGCCGCCCGTCATGGCGCTGCGCTCAGACATGTAGAACGCGGTGGCGGCGTCTTCGTCGCGCGGCGCCAGGGGGCGCAGGGTCAGACGCGAGGTGGTGAGGGTCTGGGTCATGCCGCGCCACTTTCTGGGCCGGGATGGCGCCAGGTGCGGACGGGACCGCCAGGTGTGGCTGCATCGGCGTCAAGCTGGCAGCCTAGACGCTTGGCCAGCGCGACGGAGCGGGTATTGGCGTCTTCGATGTAGCTGACCGCTTCCGTCCAGCCGAGCCGGGCATAGGCATCGGCGCGCGCCGCGCGGGCGGCTTCGGCAGCGATGCCACGCCCTGCGGCGGGGGCATAGGCTATCCAAGTGAGTTCGGGGGCAGGCCAGCCCTCTGGCTGTTTGGGCCCGACGAGGCCGATGCTGTCGCCGCCATCTTCCGTCACGGCCCAGGGGCCAAAGCCCCGGTGCAGCCAGTTCCAGATGACGGCGCCGAAGCTGCGCCAGGCGGCAGTCGGATTGCGGTGCCCGGCGAAGAAGCGCGCGGCATCCGTTTCCATGAACGCGGCATAGGCCGGCCAATCCGCGACCTGTGGCGGCCGCAGGGTCAGACGCTCGGTCCGCAGGACCGGGTTATCGGGCAGGCAGTCGGTCACAGGTTCAGATCATCCGCACTGGCGCCGTCGAAGACGGGCCGGGTGAAGGAACGGTCGTAGCGGCGGATGCATCCGCTGCGCTGGGCAAAGGCATAGGCGCGTTGGCAGTCGGGATCGGCGTGCATGCGGTCGCGGTAAGCTTCGTAGGCGGCCAGCGAGGGGAAGGAGAAATGGCAATAGGCGATGTCGTTGGGGCCTTCATGGGGCATGTGGTAGCCATGGTGCGTGCCGCCCATGACCGGGATCTGGTGGAGCCAAAAACGCGCATAGGTTTCGAACTCGGCCATCTTTTCGGGGTCGATTTCATAGCGAACGGTGCAGGTGATCATGGCTGACCCCCGTGGCGCCAAACCTCAAGCTCGGGTTCGCCAATGGCGGCCTCGGCCCTGGGGTCGCGATGCGCGCCCAGGCGCTGGGCCAGGGCGGCCGAGTGCGCGTTGTCGGCGGCGATGTAGAACACGAAGTGGCCGTCACCCAGCAAGGTTGCGGCGTGGGCACGGGCCAGGGACGCGGCCTCGGTCGCGTAGCCTTGGCCGCGGTGCTGGGGCAGGAACATCCAGCCCAGTTCGGGTTCCACATCGTCCCATTCGAGACCCAGATGGACGAAGCCCAGAAGGGCGCCGTCCGACAGACGCTCCACCGACCAAAGCCCGTGACCATGAAGAAGCCAGCCCGCCGCATAGGTGCAAAACGCCTCATATGCGCCTTCCGCATCATAGGGTCCGCCCACATGGGCTAGGTTGGCGCCCATCAGGATCTCGGTCCAGGCGGGCAGGTCCTCCGTGCGGGGGGCGCGCAGCCGTAGGCGCGCACCGTCCAGCACGGGCACCTGGGCCGCGTGATGGCGGGCCATATCGGCCGCGGCGCCTTCGGGCGCCCGGCTGCAACGGGGCGCAGTCACGGGGTCACCGCCGGATGCCGCCAGACTTCGCTGGTGTCGCCGAGCAGCGTGCCCATCGTCTCGAACGCGGCGCCAAGCCGTTCCGCCACCGCCTTCGACGCCAGGTTGTCGGGGTGAATCTGACTGATCAGCGGACCAAGCCCCAGCCGCGTGCGCGCATCTTCGCGCGCGGCCAAAGCGGCCTCGGTGGCATAGCCCTTCCCAGTGGCGCCGTCATACAAGTGCCAGCCCAGCTCCGGCTCGGGCCACATCTCGTGGAAGATCACACCGGCCTTGCCGAGGCGTGTGCCAGTGGACTTTTCCAAGATCTGCCAAAATCCATGACCACGCAGAACCCAGTGGCCGATGGTAGACGTGAACGAGCGCCAGGCCCCCCAGCGATCCGTCGGGCCGCCGGTGAACTCCATGCGGTCGGAGAGACCAAAGGCCAGGTGCGCCGGCCAGTCGCCTTCCTCGGGCACGCGCAGAACCAACCGCTCGGTCTCAAGCGGGGCGATCGCGGCCAGGTCATGGAATACGCAGGCTGTCATCGTTTCTTGCCGAAGCCCCCCATGCCCGCGGGCGGCGTGATGCCGCCGGGCATCCCGGGCATCTTGAGGCTGCCCATCTTGCGCGCGGCTTCCTCCAACTGGGCCTGATCCATCTGCGACGGGTCGGGCATGCCGGCCTTGCCGCCCATCATCCCCATGGCCTTCTTGAGCATCCCGCCCTTGCCCATCTTCTTCATCATGTCGGCCATCTGCCGGTGCATCTTGAGAAGTTGGTTCAGCTCACTCACTTCCAGCCCCGCGCCCTTTGCAATGCGCTTCTTGCGGCTGGCTTGCAGAAGCTGCGGGTTGGCCCGTTCCTTCTTCGTCATGGAATCGATCAGCGCGATCTGACGCTTGAGGATGCTGTCATCCAGGCCCGCCTTGTCCATCTGCTTGGCCATCTTGCCCATGCCGGGCATCATGCCCATCATCCCTTCCATGCCGCCCATCTGCTGCATTTGCAGAAGCTGGCCCTTCAGGTCGTTCATGCTAAAGAGCCCCTTCTGGAAGCGCTTCATCATGCGCTCCTGGGCCTCGACCTCCATGACCTCCTGGGCCTTTTCCACCAAGGCCACGATGTCGCCCATGCCCAGAATGCGGCCCGCGATGCGCGACGGGTCGAACTCCTCCAACGCATCCATCTTTTCGCCGACACCCACGAAGCGGATGGGCTTACCGGTGACGGCCCGCATGGAAAGCGCCGCGCCGCCGCGCCCGTCGCCATCCATTCGTGTCAGACAGACGCCGGTAACGCCGACCTTGGCGTCGAATTCCTCGGCCACCTCAACGGCCACCTGGCCGGTCAGACCGTCGACCACCAGCAGCGTCTCGCGTGGCTCGACCGCGGCATGGACCTGGGCCACCTCGTCCATCAGCACCTGGTCGATCTGCAACCGCCCCGCCGTGTCGAGCATATAGACGTCATAGCCCCCCAAACCGGCCTGGGTCTTGGCCCGCTTGGCGATATCCACCGGGCGTTGGCCTGGCACGATGGGCAGCGTATCCACCCCGATCTGCCCGCCCAGGATGGCCAGCTGTTCCATGGCGGCAGGGCGGTTGACGTCGAGCGAGGCCATCAGCACGCGCTTGCCGTCCCGTTCCTTCAGGCGCCGGGCGATCTTGGCGGTCGTCGTCGTCTTCCCGCCCCCTTGCAGGCCCACCATCAGGATCGGCGCCGGAGGGTTATCGACTTTCAGCGGCGGGATGCCGTCTTCGCCCGCCAGCATCTGGACCAACTCATCATGGACGATCTTGATGACCTGCTGGCCCGGCGTGACGGATTTGGTGACGGCGGCGCCGGTTGCTTTGGCGGTGACGCGCTTGACGAAATCGCGCGCCACGGGCAGCGACACGTCGGCCTCCAGAAGCGCGACACGCACTTCGCGCATCGCGGTGCGGACGTCGTCTTCGCTCAGCGCGCCCTGTTTGGTGAGGCGGTCGAAGACGCCGCCCAGGCGATCTGACAAGCTCTCGAACATCGCGTCTCTCCTCGTGCTGGACGCCCCAAAGATGGGATCGCCCGGCTGAATGCACAAATGCCCCCGTGGGCGCGACGCGCTGACGGAGGGCGATCCCCAAAGCGGGGACCGGAAACGCTGCGGCTTCCGGGTTGGGGCGCGGGCTACGCCTGCCTGGGGCGACTGTCAAGATTGGGCACGGGCGGCCAGCCAGGGGTTGATCGCGTTCGTGGCGCGTTGAGGCGCGTGGTCGCCGCCCCAGGCAACTGGCAAGCGCCGGGGCCCTTGGCGCACCACGTCCAGTTCCAACCTTGCAAGCCTGCTTCTGGAGGTGCCCGTGGCGGTGATGCGGCGTTTCAACCGCGCGGGGCCCATCGCAGACGACGGCGCGTCTTCGACACTGCCCTCTAAAACATGGCGTCGGCCGGAGTATGCGCTGTGCTGTCTGCGGTCGAGAATGATGGTTTGGCGTGACACGAAGACCGCGAAGGTCCCGGCACCGACACGTGCACAAGGCACCCACCAAAGGCGCATCACCGGCGGCGCGAAGGGGTTCCAGAATGCGAAGGCGGAATAGATCACGATCAGCGCGATGGTAATCACACCGATCGCCCAGAGCGCGCGATCAATGATGAGGCGATCGGGTTCCGATCCGATGCCGATGGCCCTGGCGGCCAGGATAAAGGCCCGGACGGCGTCTTTGGAGTCGCAGGATCACCGATTTCTCTCGCACTTGATGGCTTGTGTCTAAGCCCCCGCCACCTTGGCGAAGCACCACGCCCCTTCATCTTGGCGCAAATACTCCACGGGGGTCCGGGGGTGTGAAACCCCCGGCGTTCCCAGCCGTGATCCCAGAACGATCCGTCGTTAACCGTCGTCGGATGACGTCTGGACGATTCCGCTGATCTCGGAGTTTTGGAAGCCGATGATGTCTTTCCAAAAAACCAGATCGACCGCGATGATGCCCACGATGGCAATGGCCGAAAACAGGGCGAGGCGGTCGAGAAGCGGGGTCCGGTTCTTGGTGGTATAGATGTTGCGCATGATCCTCTCCGGCGGAGTTGGGGATGATGCGTTAACCATGGAGGGCGACAATGGCCTGCGTCGGGCCGAATTGTGCAGCCCGCGGGGTCATGTCCTGCCGCCTTGATGGCAAAACGGGCCTGGGCTGGCCGGTTCACGAAACTGTTTTCATTGGGCGCCCGCATGTTACGGGCGCCCATGGGGTCTAGCCTATCTGCCAGATGGCGTGCGGCTCAGGCCGCAATTGCGTCGATTTCGGCTTCGGCGCGGCCCACGCCTTCGGGGTCGCCCATCAGGCCATCGGCGGCGACGATTTCCACGTCATGGATGCCGATAAAGCCCAAAAAGAAGGTCAGCCAGGGCGTCGCGAAGTCGATATCGCTGCCGACCTTTGTGCCGCCAGAGGCCACCGCGATGATGGCGCGCTTGCCTTCCAGCAGGCCCTTGGGCCCGGTTTCGGTGTATTGGAACGTCACGCCCAGCCGAGCAACGTGGTCGGCCCAAGCCTTCAGCGCGGCGGGTACGCCGAAGTTGTAAATGGGCGTGGAGATCACGATGGTGTCTGCGGCCTGAAGCTCGGCCACCAGCGCGTCCGACAAGGCAAGCGCGTCGCGGTGGGCGCCGCTGCGGTCGGCGGGCGGGGTGAAGGTGCCCGCGACCCAGGTATCGGTGACTTGGGGCACCGGGTTGGTGCCGATATCGCGGGTGACAACGTCGCCACCCAGCCGTTCGACGATGCGGTCGGCCAGCTTGCGAGAGGTGGAGCCTTCGGTGCGGGCGGAGGCGTCGATGCGGAGAATGCTCATGGCGGGGTCCTTGGGGTTGGAGCGAATGATGCGCCCAAGGTGACCGTTTGTTGACGCAATGAAACAGGTAAGGACGCACCGGTTCTGTGCGAAAATACAGGGCAACGCCAGATGTCCGCGCGCATGGAAACTCAAGACCAAAAAACGAAAAAACCCCGCCCGGAGGCAGGGCTTTCAAAGTCGTTGCTGGGAAAATTTCAGGAATTGTGCAACGTCGTCAGGGCCCTCGTGTAGTCGGTGTCGGCTGCTGGCACGTCGATGCCGCGGTTCGCCATGGCGGCTTCGGTCGCGCCAAGATCGTCGATGCGGGTTTCGTATTCCTGGCGGTTCGTGATGCCGCTGGCTTCCTGCTGGGCGACGAAGGTGGCGCTGTCCTGATGCAGGGCGATCAGATCCGCGTCGCTGATGACGTTTGGATCACTCCAACCGGCGACAGTGCCTTCCATCCAGCCGCCCCCATGGCGGGAATGGATCGCACCTTCATCCAAGATGCTGAGGCCCGTGTCGCCATTCCAGTTAGACGCCACTTCCGTGGCTTCCAACTGTGTGTCGATATCGCCCGACACGTCCTGCATGCCGCCTGAGACAACCGCCGCAGCGGCCAGACCAAGACCCACGATTGCAGCGGTCAGAACGACCCAGTCGACGGTGACGGCACCTTCTTCGGAGGCAATAAATTCTTTCACTGAACAGACTTTCTTCTGTGTAACGTCGCCGCAATCTCTGTTCGCGAAGTGGCGTGCGACTTGGGCTGCTCTGGGGGTGTGGTCGCGAAAGATCGCGACGAATTCTAGTGTTCTTGCGCAGAAGCCGCTCAGCCGGGGCGCAGGCATCCCATTGTCCACGAAAGACCTTGGTCGGTGTGGCACTGGCAAGGACGCTGTGCGCATGATAACGGCTCACCCAGCTTTGGTGGAAAGGCGCACAGATGGCATTCAACGATTGGGACGAGGTCCGCACGGCGTTCCAGGTGGCCCGATTGGGTACGGTGTCAGGTGCGGCGGGGGCTTTGGGTGTCCACCATGCGACCGTGATCCGCCATATCGACAGTCTGGAAGGTAAGCTGGGCACCAAGCTGTTTCAGCGCCATGCACGTGGCTACACGCCCACCGAAGCGGGGCAAGACCTGCTGAAGGTGGCGCAATCCACCGATGATCAACTGGCGCAACTCGCCAACCGCATCCGGGGCCGCGGCAATGAGGTGACGGGCGAGCTTATCATCACCTCGCTTGCCGTCCTGGCGCCGCTCCTGTCACCCGCCCTGGCTGCCTTTCGAGAGGCGCATCCAGAACTGACGATCAAGTTTCTGACCGATGAAAGGCTGTTTCGCCTGGAATATGGTGAAGCCCATGTGGCCATCCGCGCAGGCAACCCGCCAGACCAGCCCGACAATGTGGTTCAGAAGTTCTACAAGCAGGGCTTCGCGCTTTACGCATCGCGTGAATATATAGAGCGCATGGGAATGCCGGAGAGTTTGGAGGATGTGGGCAACCACATCTTCATCGGCTCGGCAGAAGACACCCCCCGCGCGCCCTTCTTCGCTTGGCTGCAAAAGCACATCCCGGCGAAAAATATCGGCTATCAGGTCAATCAGATCACGGCGGCCCGCCCCGCGCTTCTGGCTGGGTCCGGCATCGGTTTCTCGACCACGTGGTCGGAAGAAGATTGTGAAGACACGGTGCAGGTATTCGGGCCGCGGCCTGAATGGAACAGCCAGCTTTGGCTCGTGACCCATGTCGATCTGCATCGCACGGCCAAGGTGCAGACCTTCGTGAAGTTCCTCAAGGACTGGGCCACTCGCTGGCCAGTTCTGGAGGAGTGAGGGGCCCCCACGGGATCCATAAGCAAACAGATTGCGCGTTCTTGGACGGTCGGATCGTCACCGCCCGGCCCGGCGCTGACCCGGCTGGCACCATGACGGTCCGTTTGCGTCCCACTGCGTGGGCCCGCCCCCTCACCGATATAGCTGCACCCCCGCCACAGCGACATCAGCACGAAATTCGCGGCCGATACCCAGCACGCCCACACGGCGCAGCTTTGACGCGTCGAAGGGGGCATCGGTGCGATGACGCTCAAAGCTGGTGAAAGGCAGTGTAATCGTCGTCCAGTCAGGCGTCGCCTCGATCTCGGTGCGATAGGATTGCCAGGGCCGTGTCAGGTCGGACGTGCGCAGGCGCAGGTCGTAGACCTCTCCGTTGCCCATGACATCCAGCGATATGCCCGCCCAGTCGGAGGCATCGAAGGCGCTGCCATCGGGCAATAGGTCGAAGGCCATCTGGACGAAGCCGCCGTTGTTATCGAGTGACACATCCCCCGTCAGCCGCGTGGCCGGGCGGCCTGCGACAGTGGCGGCTGTTATCCCGCCGCTCGAAACCCCGCCCATGACGGTGTCGGCGATGTAGGCCCAGCGGGGCGAAAGCTCCATCACGCGCTCCTTTGCCTGGACCGGGCCCGCTGCCGCAAAGGCGCCCAGGCCCGCCAGTACGGCGCGGCGACCGGGCCGCCTGGATATTGTCGGGCGGTGCATGGGCGCTCCTGTCTCATTTACCATGGGCCATGTGCGATGGCCCACGAGGATGGCAAATGAACAATGGGTGAGCGGGGCGCGTCAGGTCGCGAAGGTCAGCGCCGTCTGGCCGCCGAATGACGGTCCGGGAACGGCATAGTCAGACGGCCAGAGACGCCAAGATGTGCAGCGCGTTGATGCCAAAGACGCGGCCGACGGATAGACCATGTCTGTCCTTGCGAAAGAGGCTGCCCGAGCGGCCAGGGGGCAGACCCCTTTCGCAAGATTGTGAGCGTCAGCGGCGCGAACGCGCAAAGAGCTGAGCAAACGTCGTATCGGGCCAGAAGGCCAGAGCCGCGAAGCGTGCAAGCCCAACGAGGACCATGATGCAGGCAAAGAGAAAACCAGCTTCAAACAGAGACATTGTAGAACTCCGACTTGATTTGGCCTTAATTTGCCTTTGCTTCGCGGCAGGAATGTGGCCACTTCGTTAACAAAAGGTTAACAATGCTGCGCTGCAGAGGGGCATTTCGCGAATCGCGGCGACGGCGCCTAATGAAAATCTCGTGATTTGGGAATCACTCGGACATTTCTGGGATGGCGTGATGTAGCGTCGGGAATCGGTTTGACCACCTCGTCGGCACGGGCCAGGGCGGGGGCGAGGGCATCTTCGCTCAGCCGGGTCAGCGCATCGTTGCGGTCTTCGATATGGTGGGCCACCACGTGAAGAACGGCATCGTCGAATTGCACATGACCATGGACGGCCATCAGGCGCGAGGCCATGATTTGCTTGCGGTACTTGGCGAACAGATCGGGCCAGATCACCACATTGATGACGCCGGTTTCGTCTTCGAGGGTGGTGAAGCACACGCCCTTGGCACTGCCGGGTTTCTGGCGGATCAGCACAAGCCCCGCGACGGACACCTTCTGATTGAAGCGCAGGCTGCGCAGATCGGCGGCGGCGGTATAGCCCGAAGCGCGCATGGCACCCCGCATGAAGCTGATCGGATGGGCTTTCAGCGACAGGCGCGCGGTCTGGTAATCGGCCACCACATGTTCGCGCAGCGCCATGGCGGGCAGCGTGTGCTCAGGCTCCTCCCCGACCTCGGGGGCGTCTTCATGGGTGAAAAGCGGCAGATCGGGGCCGCGCCGGATGGCCTTGGCATCCCAAAGCGCCTGGCGTCGATCTTGCCCGCAGGACCGGAACGCATCGGCCGAGGCCAAAATCTCCACACCTCGGCGCGATAGACGGGTGCGGCGCTGCATGTCTTCGACCCCGTCGAAGGGGCGGGTGCGGGCGGCCATGATCCGCTGCGCTTCCTCTTCCTTGAGACCCGACAATTGCCGGAAGCCCAGGCGCAGCGCGTAACCTGTGCCATCGGGCTCCAGGCTGTTGTCCCAATTGGAATAGTTCACATCCACCGGCAGCACGGTCACCCCCGACCGTCGGGCCATATCGACGATTTGGGCGGGGGCATAGAAGCCCATGGGCTGGGAATTTAGCAGCGCGCAGGCGAAGACATCCGGGTGGTGGCATTTCAGGTAGCTGGACACATAGACCAGATGGGCGAAGCTGGCGGCGTGGCTTTCGGGGAAGCCGTATTCGCCGAAGCCCTCGATCTGGGAAAAGCAGCGCGCGGCGAAGTCGGCGTCATAGCCCCGTTCGATCATCCGGTCGACCATGCGGGCCTTATGGTTTGTGATGTCTTCCTTAGATCGGAACGTGGCCATGGCGCGGCGCAGACCATTGGCTTCGGAGCCTGAGAACTCAGCCGCGACGATGGCGATCTTCATGGCCTGTTCCTGAAAGATCGGGACACCGAGAGTGCGTTCTAGAATGTTTTTCAACTCATCTTGGTCGTATTGCGGGCCAGGTGTGGGGTATGTGACTTTCTCTCGTCTGCGACGACGCTTCAGATACGGGTGCACCATATCGCCCTGGATGGGCCCAGGCCGAACGATGGCCACCTGGATAACCAGGTCGTAGAATTCCCGGGGCCGGAGCTTGGGCAGCATGGCCATCTGCGCGCGGCTTTCCACCTGAAAGACGCCCAGGCTGTCGCCGCGGCAGAGCATGTCATAGGTGGCTTCGTCGCCTTCCTTGATGGTCGCGAGTTCCATCTCGATGCCGTAATGGGCGCGCAGCAAGGCAAAGCTTTTGGCGATACAGGTCAGCATCCCAAGCGCCAGCACATCCATTTTGAAGATGCCCAACGCGTCGATATCGTCCTTGTCCCATTCGATGAAGGACCGGTCGGGCATGGCGCCGTTGCCGATGGGCACGGTGTGCGTCAGCGGCTGATTGGTCAGGATGAAGCCGCCCACATGCTGGCCCAGATGGCGCGGCATCCCGATCAATTGATCGGTCAGCTTCAATACCCGGCGGATATGGGGGTCGGCCATGTTCACGCCGGTATCTTCTGGGTGCATGTCCTTGACCGACCCGCCCCAAGACCCCCAGGTCGTCTTAGCCAGGGCGGTGGTCACATCCTCGCTGAGGCCCATGACCTTGCCCACTTCGCGCACCGCCATGCGGGGACGATAATGGATCACGGTGGCGCACAGCCCCGCATGTTGGCGGCCATAGCGGTTATAGATGTGTTGGATGACGTCTTCGCGCCGTTCATGTTCGAAATCGACGTCGATATCGGGGGGCTCGTTGCGGTCGGCAGACAGGAAGCGTTCGAACAGGACTTCGTGCTCGTTCGGGTCGACCGAGGTGATCCAGAGGCAATAGCAGACCGCCGAATTGGCCGCCGAGCCGCGGCCTTGGCAGAGGATGTTCTGGCTGCGCCCATAGGCGACGATTTCCTGGATAGTGATGAAATAGCGGGCCAGGTCCCGCTCGGCGATGAAGTCGAGTTCTTTTTCGATGGCGTCGCGGACTTTGGCGGGCACGCCTTCGGGGTAGCGGCGGGCGGCGCCCTCTTCGGTCAGGATGCGCAGGTGCTCGTCCGGGCCGCGCCCGGCGGGGATATCGTCTTCGGGATATTCGTAGCGGAGTTCATCGAGCGAGAAATCCAGCTGCCGCGCGATGGCCAGGCTTTCGCGGATCGCATGGGGCCAGCGTTGGAACAGGCGGGCCATTTCCTCGGGCGATTTCAGGTGCCGTTCGGCATTGGCATGGAGGTGGAAGCCCGCCTCCGCCAGTTTCACCTTTTCGCGGATGCAGGTCATCACGTCCTGCAAGGGGCGGCGCTCCGGCGTGTGGTAATGGACGTCATTGGTGGCCACGAGGCGCAGGCCGTGGCGATTGGCGAGGCGGTCGAGCCGTTCGATCCGCGCATAATCGTCACCGCGATAGAGATGGGCGGCGGCGATATGGCTGAACGAGGTGAGGCGCTTGGCGATGCGGGGCAGGTCGCGTTCGAACGTGTCCAGGTCTTCGGGCGGAAGCACGATCAGGATCACGCCCGCCTGGTGTTGGGCCAGATCGTCCAGCGTGATGTCGCAGCGCCCCTTTTCCTGCCATTCGCCATTTGGCCCGGTCATGCGGCCCTTGGAGATGAGCGCACAAAGCGTGCCATAGGCGGCGCGGTCACGGGGATAGGCCAGAAAGGCGCTGCCATCGGTCAGGATGATGCGCGTGCCGATGAGCGGGCGCAGCTTGGCGGTCTTGGCCTCGGTATGCAGGCGCACGACGCCCGCCATGGAATTGCGGTCGGCCACACCGATGGCATGATAGCCCATTTTCCAGGCGGCGAGCACCAGATCGAGCGGCTCGGACGCACCGTGGAGGAAAGAAAAGCAGGTGGTGACGCCCAGTTCCACGAAGGGGGCGGGTGGGTTCTTGGTAAACTCCTCGTTTGGGTCGAGGCTGCGTTTGTCGGGGGTCAGTGGCGCGTCGGGCATGGCGGCGGGATCCAGGCGTCAGGCAGGCGTGGGACGGAAGATGCAGGCTTTTGGAGTGACCGTGGGGTGGCGGATGGGTTTGGGACGCCTCCGGCGGGAGTATTTGAGCCAGGATGAAAGGGCGGGCTTTGGGAGGGGGCGTTGCGGTTTGTTTTGAATGTGGGGGCCCTCTGGCTGGGGGAACGGTTTGTTAAGGTTAATGAAGATTGGAGTCAGGGCGTGGTGCGGTCCCCTGGTTGGCTTGTGTGGTCATATGGATTTTGCAGGCCGTCATGGGAAAAGGCCGTGCAGAAACCAGTCGGGCGGGCCGCCGCGGCCATCGCCGGCCAGGCCTTCGCGGAACAGCCAGTAGCGGCCGCCACCTTCCACCTCGACCTTGTAATAGTCGCGCAGTCGGGCCGTGGCGCGTTCGCGCCACCATTCGGGGGCGATGCGTTCGGGGCCCTGGTGGCGGGCGATGCTGTAGGGTTTGCGGCGCCATTTGAAGCGGATGGGTGGGCCTTCGGGCACGGCATAGAGCACGTCGATCCGTTCGGGATTTTGCAGCAAGCGGATGGGCCGTTCGCGGGGCGGGGCCACCAGGCCGCCGCCGCCCAGGCCCCCGGGTGCCAGCAGGTCGGCACGGCCCGTCTTGGCGATGGCGGGCGCCCAGGTTTCGGCCCGTTCGGGAATGTGGCTTTCACGCGGGGCGGGGCTTTGCACGGAAGCCGCGCCCATGCGCGCCGACAGGCGGTCGACCAGGGTGGCCAGCGCGACCGCGCTATCGGCTTCGCGATTGAGGCGCATCTGCGCCTCTGACAGGGGCTCGACCCGCGCGGCCTCGACCGTGATCGTGTCAAAGCCGAAGCCCGCATCGAGGGTTTCGAAATGCTTTTGCAGCAGGCGCAACAGATGGGCGGGGTCGCGGCTGGGCCGCGCGGTGCGGGCGTCGAAGCGGCTGGCATGGCCATCGACGCGGAACAGGTCGAGCCGCAGGTGGCGCGCGCCTTGCCCTTCGCGGGTGAGGTCGGCACAAAGCGCGGCCATGGCGTCAGGCAGCCAGGGCTGCGGGTCCATCACCGGCTCGGCCAGGCGTTTGACATGGCGGTAGCGCTGGGGCGGGGGCGGGCTGACGACGGGTTCGGGTAGGTGGCCCAGGGCCTGGTCCAGACGGCGCAGCGGCGTGGCCAGGTGCTTGCCGTCCTGCCCGAAGCGGCGGGCCAGCGTGGCGCGGGGGATGGCCATCAGATCGCCGATGCGCTTGAGGCCCAGCCGGTGTAGGACCAGCCGCGTTTCCCCGTCGAGGCGCAGGGCCGCGATGGGCAGAGGTGCGAGGGTGTCGGGTAGGGTGTCAGGCGTGCAGATCGTGTCCGGCGCGCCGTGGCGGGCCAGGGCCCAGGCGGCGCCATGGGTGGGCGCGCAGGCCAAGCGGGCGGTCTGGCCCAGCGTCGCGAAGCGGGTGTGCATGTCGGCCAGCATCGCCGCTTCACCACCCCAAAGATGGGCCGAGCCGGTGGTGTCCAGAACCATCCCATCGCTGCCGTCGCTGGCCGACCAGGGGCACCAGCGGCGCGACCAGAGCGTCAGGCGCGTCAGGGCGGCGGCATCGCCCGCCAGATCGGCGGGCGCGACCAACAATTCGGGACAGAGCGCGCGGATATCGACCACGCGCGCGCCGCGCGCCGCACCCGCGGCGATGGCGGTGTCATTGGCGGCGTGGATGACGGGGCCGTGGCGCCCCTCGGCGGCCAGCACCAGGGGCTTGGCGGGGTCATAGGCGCCGGATTGGGCCGCCGCCTCCCACGGCGCGGGGGGTGGTGTGGGGCGATTGACTTCGGCCCGTTCCCACAGCGCCATCGCGAAGCGGGGCAGCCAGATCGACACAATGCGCTGCGCGGTCATGTTCGGCCACCCATTCGCCGGGCGCGTGGCGGCGCGAGCGGAACAATTCGGCCCCCCAGCGGGCCCGACCGGGGGCGCGCGGGTCCAGCGTGTTGATGCCCGAAGCCAAGGGCGTCACGCGCCAGCGGTCGGGGGCGATGGACAGATCCACCGCGCCGTCCTGGCGCAACAGCCAAAGCGGCACGCGATGGCGCCGGGCGCGCAGGCCCAGCCGTTTGGTCGCGGTGAAGTCGAGCGCCTTGGGATTGCCCCAGACCTCGCCGATGACGGCGGACAAGGCTTTGCATTCCAGTCCCTCCTCCATCGCCCAGAGTGCCTCGGCCCCGTCGCGGGCCGCGACCCTCAGGATGGGTCTGTGATCTCCGATGAGGGCCCGGATGCCGGGACCGTAGGGCAGGCCGCCTTCGCGGGCGGCCAAGCGGTCCTGCACCCACAGGATGGGGCCTGCGCGGCGCGCGGACTGGTCCAACTGGGCCAGGACCAAACCCGTCCCGGACCCGTCCCGCGTCTGCGAGAAGGCCTCCGTAAAGGGGGGCAAGGCATGGTCCGACATGGGCCGTGAACACCGGAGAATCGGTTTATGTTCCCTTAATGTTCTCTTTTTGGATCCCGTTTGTCGAGTCCCCTTTTGACGTCGATATGTCGGTGGGGCATGGGCCAGGGTGGGGGCGATGTTGTGCCAGATAGGGCGGAGGGCTTTGGTTTCGTGGGGAAAGCTTGGCGTCCAAGGATGCCTTCCCTCACCGCTTTGTCCTGAGACCGGAATCAAGCCCGCAGGGCGCCGATCCATCGACGGGCCGCCCCCCGGCCCGGCGATTTGGTTGATCTTGGTGCATCGCTGGGGCGGTGTAAGGATATGGCAGCCATAAAGCGCAACAGAATGCCCGTCGGATCGCCGACCCGCGGCCCGTCGATGGACCGGCTCGCATGTTAAGTTGGCATGTCTTTCTAAAGCCGTTTCCGGTCTTCGGCGTAGCGCTGATAAATGGTCGGCTCAAAGATGGAATTCACTTCAAGCGCCTTGGTGGGCAGAAGGTCGGCGGGGAAAATGGTCGCGGCGGTGAACGCCTGGGGCGTGAGGGCGCGCAGGCCATCGGGCAGGGTACCAAGGGCTGCCAGGTCGTCGCGCGATGCCATGTGAAAACCCCAGATGCCAAAAGATGGCACCGATGTCTGATAGCTGGTGATCTGCGGGAAGATCTGATCCAGCGTATGGGCCACCGTCCAATAGGTGTTGGTGGTGGCAAAGGGCGAAGACGATTGCGTCACCAGCGTCGCATCGGGCGCCATGATGGCCTGGACCATGGCATAGAACTCGACGGAATAGAGCTTCGACAAAGCCTCGTTATGGGGGTCGGGGAAGTCGATGATGATGCGGTCGTAGCTATGTTCCGTCTCTTGGACGAAGCGGAAGGCGTCGAGATTGTGGATATGGACCTTGGACGAGGCCAGGCTGTCCCCGTTGAGCCGGGTGACCGGGGCAAATTCGGTGCCCAGGCGCGTCATCTCGGGGTCGAGGTCCACCAGGTCGATGCGCTCGATCCCGTCGTGGCGCAGCACTTCACGCACGGCAAGGCCATCGCCGCCGCCCAGAATCAGGACATTGGCAGGCGCGCTATCGCCCCAGGACATGACGGGGTGCACTAGGAATTCGTGGTAGCGGTATTCGTCGACCTCGGCGAATTGCAGATGCCCGTCGATGAACAGCCGGACATCGCCGTGGTCCCAGGTGTTGGTGACCACCAGCGATTGATACGGTGACTGGGTCTGCCAGACGATACGGTCGAAATAGAGGTGGTGCTGCGCCCAGCCCGTGATGCGCGAGGCGGCCAATGTCAGCACGAACAAGGCCACGACCGTCAGCACCACATAGCTGAGCATCCGGCGGAAATCGTCGAGATAATCGCGCAGCCAGAAGACGTTGAGAAGTGCCACAAGCGCGTTGGTCAGGCCCACGGCGAAGGATGCAGTGATCAAGCCCAGGGACGGCAGAAGCAGCAGGGGGAAGGCCACCGCGCCAAAGAGGGCGCCCACATAATCAAGCGACAGGACATCCGCGATGGATTCCCGCATGGAAGACCGCTGGGACAGGACCCGTGTAAGGACGGGGATTTCCAGGCCCACCAAAAAGCCGATGGTCAGGATGAAGCCGAACATGCCCACCTGGTAAAGCCAGGGCGCAAACGGGAAGAGCAGGAACAAGGAGATCGAGCACATGCCGCCCAAGATGGCGAGCATCAGTTCGATCTGGATGAAGGCCTGGATCAAGTTGCCCCGGATGAAGCGCGACACGTAGGACCCGATGCCCATGGCGAACATGAAAAAGCCGATGGTCAGCGAAAACTGATAGACTGAGTCGCCGATCAGGTAGCTCGACACCGTGCCGATGATCAGCTCATAGACGATGCCGCACATGGCAACGATGAGGACGGACCCCAGAAGGATGAATGCCTGCCGCTGGGGGAGGTCTGAATAGTCCCGCGTCTCGGGGCTCAGGGGCGCGTTCGGCCCTGGGGAGGTCAGGTCGGCGTTCGACAAGGGACGGATCCTTCGGGTCTGAATCGAAAGGGCCCGGTCCGCCTTCGGGCGGGACCGGGCCCCATATGGTCGGGCGCGCGGCTTACTTGCCCGCGCGCGGACCGCCGGAGCGGGCCGAGGACGGGGCGGAGTAGCTGGCGCGCGGTGTGACCGAACGGTTGGCGAAGCTGGACTTGGAGATGCCCGCGCCGCGCTGCCGGTTGATCAGGCTACCGATCAGGACACCGGCCAGGATGCCGGAGCCGGAAAAGCGCAGGCCGGTGGAATTGCCCGCCACATCGGTGGCGATCAGGCGCTGGTTTTCCTCGTCGATTTCGACGGTGAAGACGCGGCCTTCTTCGGCGTCCTGGATACCGTTCCCATTGGCATCGGCGAAGCCCAGGAAGCTGGCATCGTTCTGCACCTCAAGTCCCAAGGTCTTGCCGTAGAAGCGCGGCTCCGCGTTCAGGACATCGGTGTAATAGGCGGTGAATTCGGCCATCTGCGCGTCGCCGACTTCGGTGACATTGTTTTCGCCAAGATAGCCTTGGTAATTCGTCAGCACATATTCCGTGCGGTCGAGAACTTGGCCCAGATCGGCGGTCTGCTCTTGCTGGGGTGCGAGAAAGACGGAATAGGCCACGAAGCCGCCGATCCCCAGAAAGGCGAGCAATTTGATCTGTTGAAACATTGAAGAAGTCCTTACACTTAGCCGTGGTCTGATGGCGTTGACGCCAGTGAGCATGTCCACCAGACCTGGTTCAATCCTGGCGCAAAATAATCTTTCAGTTCACCGCAATTGATGAATCCGTGTGATGTGAAAGTCGCGCTATTGACCGCTGATATGTCAGAAGGGAGCGCAATTGTGGCAAGCCGCGCGCCGCCTTTGCGGATCTTTTCCAACCTATCATCCAAGCCGGACACGCCCGCGGGCTGGGCTTGCCAGATCAGGCCCGCAGTGCCGTCGGTTTCCGGCTCCCGCGCGGCACCGGTGATGGCGAGGCCGGTATCGGGATGCGGTGCGGGGGCGGGCCCGGCCTCATATTCTGGATTGGCCAGACCATAGATGATCTTGGCCTCGCCCGGCGCGTGGTAGTCAGGCACGGTCAGTTCCACCTCGGCACCGAAATCGGCATACATGCGGTGGGCGGCGGCATAGATGGGCTGCCCGTCTTCGGCATAATCCGATGTGGCGATGAAAAGCTTGCGGATGCCATCCTCTTTCAAGCGGCCAAGCAGGTCGTTGAGCATGGTGCTGCCCAGCCCGGCGCCCATTTCCGCTTCGGTCAGATAGGTCCAGGACAGCCAGGCAATGTCGGGCACCTGGTCATCCAGGCCATAGCCGGTGACGCCAATAACCCGGCTGCCGCGCGCAAGCACGAACATGCCCTCCAGATCGCCAGCCAGGAAGCCCTGTTCCGCTTCCAGCGCGTCGTCTTCATCGGTTTCCTCGATGATGGCGACGACCTGGGCGATGTGGGTCATCTTCATGGGTTTCAGGCTGGGGTCTTTACTGCCGAAAAGGGAGCCGAACATGGCGAAACCTCCTCCGATGAGGGCCGAAATGGTGTGGGTGGCGACCGACAGGTCTTGTGCGAAGGCGCTGACCTCGATGGCCAAGACAAGGGCGATGGCAATCAGTATCCAATCGCGGCTGCCGGGCGTGGCGGTTGCCAGCAATGTGTAGCAGGCAAGCCCATAGGCGGGCCCGGAGGCGCCGATGAAGGACGGACCCGTCAGCGCGTATTGCGCGAATGTGCCCGCCACCGCGCAGGCGGCGACCAGGCCAAGGGTGCGGATGGGGCCGATCCGACGCTCGGCCACGGTGCCAGCGGCAAGGATGATGCCCAGATTGATCATCAGATGGGTGGGGCTGCCATGGCGCAGCACACCCGCGAAAGCGTCGCCAAGGTCGGTCAGCGCGCCAGGGTTGCGGATGGGCCCCAGCCAGGCATGGGCCCCGGCCAGCAGCAAGCAGATCGACAGGGTGACCCATGGCGGGGCGGGCGTCGTCTGAGTCAGCCCGGCACCGCGATATCGGCCATGATGCCCCTCTCGATCCGGTTTACGTCTTCGCGGCGGGGCCGGAAGAAGCGGCGAAGGTGGTCAAGCGCAACCATCGGCTCGCAGGTGCCGCACATGAAGATATCGATGGCGGCATAGCCGTGTTCGGGCCACGTGTGGACCGAGATATGGGATTCCGCCAGCGTGGCCACGCCGGTGAAACCTGCGCGCGCCCCGAAATCATGCATCGACACGTCCAAAACTGTGGCCCCGGCCACTTCGGCTGCCCTGCGGAACACATCCGTTGCCGGTTCGGCATCGAACAGGTTCTTTGCGCCGTGGAAGTCAGCAAGGACATGCGTGCCACAGACAAGCGGCAGGCGGGAAATCTGGTTCATGGGGGTCACACACGCGGGAACTGTATTTTTTCTTGACCGTAGAAGGCAGATAGCCATCGCGCAATCACGGGTGTGGGGCGGTGGTTAAGAATGTTGCATATCGGACGGTAGTTGCCATCGGAGTGCCATTTTCTGGGCCGTCCAAAGGGCTGGGTTCCGCCAAATGGCACGACAGGTCCGCGGCGTATCGGGCCGATGCCATGGCCGCGCCCCGCATTCCCGTCGCGTGCGCCCGGCTCGGGACGTCAGCCCAACACCCGCGCGCCGTCCCTTACCCGCATTTCGAGAAACCGCAGCTTGCACAGGTCGCGCAGCCTTCGGCCATGTGGATGTCGAAGCTGCCGCAATGGGGGCAGGCGGGTCCGGGGGCTGCGCCCGGTGCGACCGGGTCGATCTTGAGGCCCAGGCCTTCGCCCGACAGAAAGCCCGTGGCGATCATGTGCCGCTCGATCACCCCGCCGATGGCCGCCAGGATAGAGGGCACGTATTTCCCCTGCACCCAGGCGCCGCCACGGGGATCGAAGACGGCCTTCAACTCCTCGACCACGAAAGACACATCGCCACCGCGCCGGAAGACCGCACTGATCATGCGGGTCAGCGCCACGGTCCAGGCGAAATGCTCCATGTTTTTGGAGTTCACGAAGATCTCGAACGGCCGCCGCCGCCCGTCGATTTCGATGTCATTGATGGTGATATAAAGCGCGTGTTCTGATTGCGGCCATTTCAGCTTGTAGGTCTCGCCCGGCAGCGTCGAGGGCCGGTCCAGCGGGTCGAACATCTGCACGACCTTGGCGGTCTCGGGCTTGGCGTCGTCGGTGGACAGCACGCTGCCCGTCACCGCATTGGGCCGGTAGGTCGTGCAGCCCTTGCAGCCTTCATGCCAGGCCTGAAGGTAGACGTCCTTGAAGGCATCGAAGTCGATATCGGCGGGCACGTTGATCGTCTTGGAGATGCTGGAATCCACCCATTCCTGCGCGGCCGCCTGCATCGCCACATGGTCCGACGGGGCCAGGTCGGCCACGGACACCATGTGGTCGGGCAACGGCGCATCGCCGTGCAGGTCGCGCCAGACGGCAACGGCGTAGTCTTCGACCAGTTCCTCGGTCCGGCTGCCATCGGGTTGCAGCACCTTGCGGGTATAGCTGTTGGCAAAGATCGGCTCGATCCCCGACGATACATTGCCCGCCAACAGGCTGATCGTTCCCGTGGGCGCGATGGAGGTCAGAAGCGCGTTGCGCAGCCCGTGTTCCGCGATGGCGGCCTGCACATCCGCGTCCAGCCTGCGCACCATGGGCGCGGCTTGAATGGCCGTGCCGTCGTAGAGCGGGAAGGCGCCCTTTTCCGCAGCCAGTGCCGCCGATGTGCCATAGGCCGCGTTGGCGATGCGGCGCAGCCAGTCGCCCGTGGCCACCACGGCCTCCGGCGCGCCATAGCGCAGGCCGCACATGGCCAGCGCATCGGCCAACCCCGTGACGCCCAGCCCGATGCGGCGCTTGGCACGCGCTTCATCGGCCTGCTGGGGCAGCGGAAAGCGGGACGCATCGACCACATTGTCCATCATGCGGATGGCGGTGCCGGTCAGCGCCGCCAATTCCTCCGCGTCGATCCGTGCCTCGTCCGTGAAAGGGTTGCGCACCAGTTTGGCCAAGTTGACCGATCCCAGCAGGCAGGCGCCATAGGGCGGAAGGGGCTGTTCGCCGCAGGGATTGGTGGCGGCGATGGTTTCGGCATAGCGCAGGTTGTTGGTGGTGTTGATCCGGTCGATGAAGATGACGCCCGGCTCGGCATAATCATAGGTCGCCCGCATGATCGCGTCCCAAAGGTCGCGGGCCTTCAGTACCGTGTGAGTCTGCCCGCGAAACACCAGCGGCCAATCGCCATCTGCGGCCACCGCCTCCATGAACGGGTCGGTCACCAGGACGGACAGGTTGAACATGCGCAGCCGCGCCGGGTCGGATTTCGCGGCCACGAAGTCTTCGATATCGGGGTGGTCGCAGCGCAGGGTTGCCATCATGGCGCCCCGTCGCGACCCCGCCGACATGATCGTGCGGCACATGGCATCCCACACATCCATGAAGCTGAGCGGGCCGGATGCGTCCGCGGCCACCCCATGCACATCTGCGCCCTTGGGCCGGATGGTCGAGAAATCGTAGCCGATCCCACCGCCTTGTTGCAGGGTCAGGGCCGCTTCGCGGAGCGCACTGAAAATCCCGGACATGCTGTCTTCGATCGTGCCCATGACGAAGCAGTTGAACAGCGTCACCGACCGATCCGTGCCTGCGCCTGCCACGATCCGGCCTGCGGGCAGAAAGCGGAAATCCTGCAAGGCCTCCCGGAAGGGGCCTTGCCACTTGGCAGGCTCGGCCTCGGGCGCGGCCAGGGCGCGCGCGATCCGGTCCCATGTGGCCTCGACGGTTTCGTCCAACGGTGTCCCGTCGGCGCCCTTGAGGCGGTATTTCATATCCCAGATTTGTTCGGCGATGGGTGCGGCGAAAGCGGACATGGGCAGGTTTACCCCAAGGATTGGTTGCGCGGAGGTCCAGAGCGTCTAGATATACCCCGACCAGGGGGCTCTGTCATCATGGCGATCAATCTCATCAAACTCAGCGTCGGCTCCGACAGCGTGGAGACAATGGCGGCCTGGCAGGCCTCGGCTGCAGCCAAGGGCCCCGATGGCAAGCCGCGCCACGTGACCCGCATGTGGCCCAAACGCGAGGCGGAGCTGCTCGATGGCGGCTCCATCTACTGGGTGGTCAAGGGCGTGGTCATGTGCCGCCAACGCATCCTCCGCCTCGATGAGGTGCGCCGCGCCGATGGCATCCCGCGCTGCGGCATCGTGCTGGACCCGTCGCTCGTGCCGGTCACGCCGATGCCGAAGCGGCCCTTCCAGGGCTGGCGCTATCTCAAGCCCGAAGATGCGCCTTCCGATATCGACCCATCGCGGCGCGACGACACACCCCTCCCGGCGGAGCTTTCGGTGGCGCTGGCGGAAATCGGCGTGTTGTGACCATCGCCGTGCTCGGCGCCGGTGCCGTCGGTACCTGGGTCGGGGCAAGCTGGGGCGCAACGCTGATCGGGCGGGAGGGCGTTCTGGCGCCCCTGCGCGAAGCGGGACTTCGGCTCACGGGCGGCGGCGACCGCCACATTGCCCCGGGCGATATCCGCATCGCGGGCCCCGAGGCCCTGGCCAATGCCGATCTGATCGCCTTGACGGTCAAGTCCACTGCCCTGTCGCGCGCCGTTGACGACCTGACAACCCATGCACGCCCGGACGTTCCGATCCTCTGCCTCATGAACGGCCTGGCCCCTGTCCGCGACCTGCGCGCCGCCCTCCCCAACCCGGTCTTGCGCGGCATGGTGCCCTTCAACGTCGTCTGGCGCGGCGCTGCCCATCTGCACCGCTCCAGCGCCGGGCACGTGGCGGTCGAAGATGCACCCGCCACAAGGGGTCTGCCCGATACCGAAGCCCGCACCGACATGGAGGCGCTGCAACACGGCAAACTCCTCCTGAACTTGATCAACCCCATCAATGCCTTGTCGGGCCTGCCCCTGCGCCAGATGCTGTCGCGCAAGCCGTGGCGCCTGGTCTACGCTGCCACCGTGGACGAGGCCCTGCGCGCCTATGCCGCCAAGGGCATCGTCCATACCAAAGCCGGCCCCATCCCCCCCGCGTGGAGCGGCCCGCTGCTGCGCCTGCCCGACGCGATCTTCGTTCACACGTTGCTGCGGCTGCAAAAGATCGACGCAGAAAGCATGACCTCCATGGCCAGCGACTTGGCTGGTGGCCACCAGACGGAAATTGACACCCTAAACGGCGAAATCGCGCGCCTGGCCCCGGGGGGCGCCCCGGTCAATGCCGGACTGGTCCGCCTGATCCACGCAGCCGAAAAGGGCGGTTGCAAGACCTGGACTGCCCGCGACCTTGCTGCCGAGATCGGCTTGTCGGGCGCGTGACCCGGACTGTCGCTTGGCGAAGGCGTCCCCCCGCGCCCCCTCCGCTGCTGCCTGGATAGAGGCGCAGCACGATGGCTTTGATACCAAGCCAATCATTCCCCAGCACGCCGCCGGGGGCCGGTGTCTTTGGCTTTGGCCAGAGACCATGGGGGCGAGGTCTGCTTGGAGCCCAGCGCACACTGTCGTCGCTCACGCGCAAGCCGATCCGTCGACGGGCCGCGGCGCGGCGGTCTGAGGGGGATTCTGGAGTGCTTTATGGTTGCAAGGTCATTGCTTTGCCCAAGCGACGCGCTGATGGTGGCCAGATCGCCGTGCCGTGGAGGCGGCCCGGCGATGGACCGGCGGCCTTCGGCCTTGCTTCCGGTCTAGGGTGCTGACTGGGAATGTCCGGTCTGAGCCCTAGTTGCCCTTTGCTCTGCCTATCACGGTGACTTAGAATACAGGCGTGGTAAGTATCCGACCAATAAGGCCCGATGACTTTGAGGAAGTCATCAAACTCTGGCATGACGGCTGGCAAAGTGCGCACGCGAACATCGTTCCTAACGGTGTTTTGCAGTATCGAACAATGGAGTGTTTTTGGTCTTGGTTTCATGGTTCTTCTGACAGGTTCTATGTCGCGGTTGATGACAAGGTTCTTGGCTTCGTGTCGACGCAAGGTTCAGAACTTGTGAAACTATATGTCCGTCCTTCTGCCCGCGGGTCAGGGATAGCGACCGAATTGTTGTCTTTTGGAGAAACGGAAATTCGCAAGCGGGGTTTTTCGGAAGCGGTGCTGTTTTGTACTGCCGGGAATACTCGCGCTGAGCGCTTTTATCATCGCGAAGGATGGACGTTGATCAAGACATTTCCCGATAGTCTCTGGCTTCCAGCCAGCGTTACTGACGAGTTTATCGCGGACACGCATCAGTACGATCGGCAGTTAGATTGAAGGTCCGCAAAGTCCCGCCAAGCACCCATCTCTCCAATTGTGTTCGCTATCTCCGATCTCAAAAACCTTGCGCAAGCCGTGCATGACGCGCCCAGGTGACGCCCCGCGTACCGCCGGTCACACGGCCCGTCCCACCGCCCGGCCTGAAAACAGGCAGCCGCCCAGGAACGTGCCCTCCAGGGCGTTCCAACCGTGATAGCCGCCGCCGCCGAAACCCGCCGCTTCCCCGCAGGCCCAAAGCCCGGGGATGGCGGTGCCATCGGCGCCCAACATGCGCCCCTCCAGATCGGTCAGCAGCCCGCCCAGCGTCTTGCGTGTCAGCACGTTCAGCCGCACCGCCACCATGGGCCCATGGGCCGGATCGGTCAGCTTGTGGGGCTTGGCCGTCCGCATCAGCCGGTCGCCGCGATGGTTGCGCATGGCGTGGATGGCCATGACCTGTGCGTCCTTGGCGAAGGGATTGTCCATCTGGCTGTCGCGGGCCGCGACCTCGGCGCGTACCTGGTCGGCATCCAGCAGGTCGCCGCCACCCACCTGGGCCATCCCGCGCAGAAGCCCGTCCAGATCGGGCGCGATCACGAAATCTTCGCCCTTCTCCTTGAAAGCCTCCACCGCTGGTGTGGCTTTCTTGTTGAGCAGCCGCTCGCGGAGGACACGACCCCAATCCTTCTGGGCGAAATCGGGGTTCTGCTCGGACCCGGACAGCGCGAATTCCTTCTTCACGATGGTCGAAGTGGTCACGAACCAGCTATGGGCGTGGCCCGTGGCCAGAATGGCCTTCAGCGTGGACATGGTGTCGAACCCCGGCAGGCAGGGCGCGGGCAGGCGGTGCCCCGTCGCGTCCAGCCAAAGGGAGGATGGCCCCGGCAGGATGCGGATGCCGTGGTGGGGCCAGATCGGGTCCCAGTTCTTCACGCCCTCCGTATAGTGCCACATGCGGTCCCCATTGATGACCCGTCCGCCCGCCGCTTCGGCCACGGCAATCATCTTGCCGTCCACATGGGCCGGTACGCCCGACAGCATCTTGTCCGGCGGCGGGCCCAGCCGGTCGCGCGGCCAATTCTGGCGCACCATCTCGAAATTCCCGCCGATCCCGCCCGAGGCCACGACGATGGCCTCGCCCGATATCTCAAACGCGCCGGTTACGTCCCGATTGGTGGGCGCCCCGATGGGTGCGTCGTCCGGGGCCAGCACATCGCCCGCCGCGCCCTTCGCCACCCCGCCTGTCATCACGACACGACCTACCCGGTGGCGGAACCGGAAGGTGATCCGCCCCGCCTGTTCATGGGCCAAAGCCCGGTCCACGAAGGGCGCGATCACGCCGGGTCCCACGCCCCAGGTCAAGTGGAAGCGCGGCACCGAATTGCCGTGTCCCCCGGCGAAGCCGCCGCCCCGTTCGGCCCAGCCGACGATGGGAAACCAGCGCATCCCCAGCCCGTGAAGCCAGTCGCGCATCCCGCCCGCGGCGAAATCCACATAGCCCTCGGCCCATTTGCGCGGGCATTCGTCTTCTGCCCGGTCAAACGCGGCAGAGCCCATCCAATCGGCCAGCGCCAATTCGCGGCTGTCGCGGATGCCCATGCGCCGCTGTTCGGGCGTGTCCACCAGAAACAGCCCGCCCAGCGACCAGAAGGCCTGGGCGCCCAGGTTCTGGCGCCCTTCTTGGTCCAGAATGACGACCTTCCGCCCCCGATCCGCGGCCTCCACCGCAGCCACCAGGCCCGAAAGGCCAGCCCCCACCACGATCACGTCTGCATCTGCCATGGCCGTCCTCCTTGCTGACAGCACGCGCGAAAAAGGGACGCGATGGCAAGTGCGCCGTCGCGTCCCTCCTCACGGTCGTGCCGATGTCAGCGTGTCAGATACCCGCCATTGACGAAGACCGTCTGGCCGTTGGTCCACTGACCTTCAGGAAGGGCCAGGCTGGCCACGGCTGGGACGACATCGGCGACGGTGCCCAGGCGGCCTTCGGTGGACAGGCCCGACGCATAGGCCACGCTTTGGGGCGTCTCGGCCGCATGGAAGAACGGCGTGTCGATCGGGCCGGGCGCCACGTTGTTCACCGTGATCCGACGGTCGCCCAGTTCCTTCGCCAGCATCCGGGTGAATTCCTCGACCGGGGCCTTGGTGCCGCCATAGGCCGCATAGCCGGGTGCGGCGCCCGCCGTGAGCGAGGTGCCGACCGCAATGATCCGGCCACCGTCGCGCAACCGGCGGGCGGCTTCGCGCATGGCGTAGAACGTGGTCTTGGTGTTGTCGTTGAGCAGGCGCTCGAACTCCGCATCGGTGAACGCGGCCACCGGCTTCTTGATGATCGCGCCTGCGGTGTGGACCAGGATGTCGACGCCGCCGAATTCGGCCTCGGCCAAGTCGAACAGCGCGGTCACGTTGGCGCTGTCGCCCAAATCGCCGTGGATCACGGCGGCACGGCGGCCTGCGGCGCGAACCAGGTTGGCGGTTTCCTCGGCTTTGGCCCGGCTGTCTTCGCGATGGTGGTGGACGACCACGTCGGCGCCCATCTGGGCCAGGCGTTCGGCGAAGCCACGGCCCAGATTATTGCGGGCGCCCGTGACGATGGCGACTTTGCCAGCCAAGGGGGCAGCGTTGCTGGTCTGGGCGCGCGCGGCGGTCGTGGCCGCGGCGGCCCCGGCAGCGGCGAGGCCAAGGCCCCCGATCATGGCGCGGCGGGACGGGTTGTGGATGTCGGTCATAGCTTCGGTCCTTTCGGGTTGCGGGTTTTGGGCAATGGGTCAGTCGGTCATCATGGCTTGGATTTCGGCCATCCGCTCGGGCGGCAACTTGGTGTTCTCAGTCGGCGGTGTCGCAACCGCTGCGGCCGTCAGAAGGGGAATGGCGATCAGGGTCAAAAGGCGGGTCATGGCGTCGGTTTCCTTGGTTGGCTGCATTGGTTTGGAGGGTGTGGGGGCCTGGTTGGATCGCCCTTCGACCGCGCGGGCGGTCGAAGGGTCGCGCCCACCGCTCAGTCGTCGCTTTCGGCGGCGATGGTGGCAAAGATGTCCTGGGCGACACTGGGTTCGCCGGACCAGACCGAGGCGCTTTCGCTGCGGATCACGTCGTTGCCGGTGCGGCCCTGGTTGAACTGTGCGAAGGCTTCGCCTTTTACGCCCGACCGGGTTGAGATGGTGATGACATCGCCAGGCTGGGGCGTGGCAATCCGCTGGCTGGGCGCCAAGTCCTGGTTGAAGTGGGCCATGGCGGCCGCCATCGGGTCGGCCGAAACGGGCGCGCCGAGGGCGAGGGTCACGGCGGCAGCTGTTAGCAGGGTTTTCATGATGTGGTCTCCTTCGGTACTTGGTTGCATGGGGGCCGTGCGCTCTGGCTTCGGCGTGATTGGTTTTCGCTATCGTCGTTCTCTGGAACGCTTCGTTCCTTCGATGATTGGAATATGGCTCATGCGTCCAATCGGCGGTATTCGTGATCTGAACCGATCAGAATTGCGTAAAACGCATTAATGGATGACGATACCCTCTTCCTCGCCGTGATTGATGGCGGCAGCTTCCGCGCGGCGGCCAATGCCTCTGGGCTGGACCCAAGTCGCGTCAGCCGCCGCATCGCCGCCTTGGAAGACCGGCTGGGCGTCAAGCTGCTGAACCGTACCACCCGCGCTTCGTCCCCGACCGAAGCGGGATCGCGCTACGCCGAAGGCGTTCGCCGTCTGGCCGAGGCGCGCGCGGCCCTGCTGGCCGACGTCACAGGCGGCCAGGACGCACCGCGCGGGCGCTTGCGCGTTGCCGCGCCAGTCGATTTCGGGGCCCGCTTCGTGGCCCCCGTTCTGTCCGAGCTTTCGGCCCAGCATCCCGACTTGTCGGTGGATTTGCGGTTGGGATCAGGCTTCGCCGATTTGCTTGCCGAAGGCATTGACGTGGCCATCCGCATCGGCACCCTGGCCGATAGCGGCCTGACCGCGCGCCGCATCGGTCTGTCCCGGCGCGTCCTGGTGGCGACGCCGGACCTGGCTGCCGATATCCGCAGGCCCGACGACCTGCGAAAGCTGCCCCATGTGTCCTACCGACCCGGCCTGGCGGAAGTGGCCATCTCGTTCCAGTTGGGTGACAACACCCATCGCATCCCCCAGCCCAGCCGCTTCGGCGTCAATTCCATGTCGGCGGTGCGCGCCATGGTCCTGGCCGGGCAGGGCGCCCATCTGGGGCCGGAATGGGCATTTGCAGACGACATCGCCGCCGGTCGCCTTGTGCGCTTGCTGCCCGAAGCGCGCTTCGATGCCTTCCCGATCCGGGCCGTCTGGTCGCCCACGCCGTTCCAGCCCGCTGCGCCGCGGGCCTTCGTGGCCGCCATGGGCGATGCGCTGCGGGCCGCCAGCCTGTCGTAATCCGGTCGCGGGGCGTCGCCCCGGGTGGCCCACCCGCCGTGCCATCGGGCAGAAAGACGAGGAACGGATGCGGAGGTTTGGCCATGAAGACCCATGTGAAGGCTTTGGTCGTCGGCGGCGGTGCCGTCGGCACCAGCATTGCCTACCATCTGGCCAAGGCGGGCTGGTCCGACGTCATGCTGCTGGAACGCGATGAATTGACATCGGGGTCTACCTGGCACGCGGCGGGCCTGTTGCCCTTGTTCAACATGGGCTACGCGACCAGCCACATCCACGACTATTCCGTGAAGTTCTACAAAACCTTGGAGGAGGAAACGGGCCTCAACCCCGGCTTTTCCGTCGTGGGCAATCTGCGCATGGCGCAAAGCCAGGCCCGGATGGACGAATACGAACTCTATGCCTCCACCGCCGAAACCGTGGGCATCCCCTTCGAATGGCTCACCCCCGCCCAGATCAAAGACCGCTATCCGCTGGTGCGCACGGACGATCTGGTCGGCGCGATCTATCACCCCACCGACGGCTACATAAACCCCGCCGACGTCACTATGGCCATGGCCAAGGGCGCGCGGCAGCGGGGCGTCGTGATTGAGCGGAAATGGCAGGTGGACGGGTTCGAATGGACGGGCGCGGAATGGCGCGTGACGGTGACCAAGATGGCCGAGAAGGGCGGGAACCTTGTCCCGACCGACGAGGTGGCCACCATAATTGCGGAACATGTGGTCACCGCCACCGGCAACCACGCGCAGCGCACCGCGCACCTGCTGGGCATCAAGACCCCCGCCATTGTGGTGGAGCACCAATATATCGTCACAGAACCCGATCCGGCCTTGCAGGATTGGCGCAAATCGAACCCCCAGCACCCCGTGCTGCGCGACGCCGACGCCAAATGGTATGTGCGCGAAGAACGGGGCGGCTGGATCCTGGGGCCTTACGAACAGAACGCCCCCGCGCGCTTCCCCTATGGCGTGCCCGACAGCTTTCGGGCCGATCTGTTTCCATTGGATCTGGAGCGGATCGAACAGGAATACATGTCCTTCATTCACCGCATCCCCAGCTCTGAGACAGCCGGTTTGAAGGACGATTATAATGGCCCGATCTGCTACACGCCCGACGGCAACCCCCTGGTGGGCCCGGCACCCGGACTGACGAATATGTGGCTGGCCGAAGGGTTCAGCTTCGGCATCACGGCGGCAGGCGGCACCGGGTATTACCTGGCGCAGATGATGGTCGAGGGCGAGGCCGAGATCGACATGGCGTCGCTCGATCCGCGACGGTTCGGGCCGTGGATGACCACCGAATATGCCAGTCGCAAGAACGAAGAAGCCTACGACCACGTTTTCATCCTCCACCACCCCGACGAAGAACGCCCCGCCGCCCGGCCGCTGAAGACGGCGCCTTGCTACGACCGCGTTAAGGCCCGTGGCGCGCAGTTTGGCCAGGTCAACGGGTGGGAACGGCCCAACTATTACGGCCCCTCCGAAGCGCCCGACAGTTTCGACCATGACAGCCGCTCTTTCCGGCGTGGCGCGTGGTGGCCATACGCCGTGGAGGAGGCCAAAGCCGTCCGCGAAGCCGCAGGCCTGATCGATGCCACCGCCTTCGCCAAGCACCGGCTGACCGGGCCGGGGGCGGCGGCGTTTCTGGACTGGTTCACGACGAACAAGCTGCCCCGCGTGGGACGCATCAATCTGACCTATGCGCTGACCGATGCGGGCACGACGCGGACGGAATACACCATCGTCCGGCAGGGTGAGAACGATTTCTATCTCGTCTCCGTCGGCGCGTGGGAGGCGTATGACGAAGACTACCTCTACCAAGCCATCATGGCTGAGGAAGATCGCTTCGGCCGTATCAACGAAGAAAACGTCACCGCCAAATACGGCGTCTTCGCCCTGGCTGGGCCGAGTGCGCGGGCGGTTCTGGCCGACCTGATCCGCGATGCAGAGCCGGACACCGCGCTGTCAAACAAGCGCTTCCCCTGGCTGTCGGCGCGGCCCATCGAGTTGATGATGTGCCCGGTCAACGCCATCCGCGTGGCTTATACCGGCGAATTGGGCTGGGAATTGCACCATCCGATGGAGATGCAGACTTACCTGTTCGACCGGTTGATGGAGGCGGGGGAAGCGCATGGCCTGAAACTGGTGGGCGCGCGGGCGCAAAACTGGCTTCGGCAGGAGAAATCCTATCGCGCCTTCGGGACGGAACTGGGCCGCGACGCGACACCTTTGGAAGCCGGGCTGGACCGCTTCGTGGATCTGTCAAAGGATTTCCATGGCAAGGCGGCCATGGTCGAAACCGGCATACGCTCCAAATGCGTGACGGTGCTGGTGGACGGCCCGCCCGATGCCGACCCTTGGGGGCGTGAGGCGTTATATGTCGGCGACGAAAAGGTCGGGCGCCTGACCTCGGGCGGCTATTCCGTGGCCTTTGGAAAGTCTATCGGCATGGGCTACGTCCGCCCTGACCTGGCGGTGCCGGGCACCAAGCTGAAGGTGCGGATGCAGCGCCAGCTTTGGGATGCGGAAGTGACCGAGGACAGCCCCTATGACCCCAGCAATGCGCGGATTCGTCAGGACGGCTAGGGCGCTTGTCCTACTGACGCTTGCCTTCGGTGTCGGGTTTCTGACGCATCATGCGCTCACACCCCTGTCGCCGAAGAACGTGCATATCAGCGGCGACGGGGCCGACCAGATCGCAGCCGCCTTTTTCCAATGGCCGGGCCCCGACCGGGCGCAGGTGCCCGAATTTGCCGAGTTTCAGGTGATCGCGCTCAGGCGCTGGCAGAATTTCGAGGGCATGACCGATCTGCGCCGTCTGTGCGGCGTGGCTTGCGACGGGAGCACGCCGGTGGTGGAGATACGCCGCCCCTCGCTCGATGGGCTGACGCGGGTTCTGATCGTGGATGTGGCGTTCTTTGGCGCGGGTCCGGCGCTGGACCAAGGAACGGTCATCGAAGAATACGTGTTGCCCTGCATCGCGGGCTTTATCTGGCGTATCCATCAATATGCGCCACCCAAAATCACCAAATGCGACGTGCCTGAGGTCCGCCATGTCTGGCGCCCCCGCCTGCGCACGCCGCAGCCACCAAGGTCTCTGTTTTCCCTATAGAGACCCCAGGGGCAGGCCCAAAACGCGGATCTGTCCGGCTGCGATGGTGACGGGTACCGTGGCCATGCCGTCATCCCCGCGCAGCGAATTCAGCCCGCCATTCAAGATCGCGACCTGGCCTTCCCCGATGGCGCCTATGGCGACGAGTGTGTCCAGAAGCGGCTCCCACCCGCGTATCCGCAGCTCAAGCGCGCCATCAACCGCGCCCGACGCCGTGGTGGCCAGCGCGCCGGTCACGGCCAGCCGCAGGTCCCCCATGGACAGAAGCGCGTCGATGTCTTCGGCCAACGGGCCCGCGCCCCCATCGGCCAAGCCCGGCAGACGGGCCTCAAATGTCAGCGCGTCAATGCGGCCCGGCAGGCCGCGCCCGGGGTCGATCAGACTGCGGAGCCAATCGTTCAAGCCCACATCGGTCATGGAAAATGCCACATCCATCTCCCCCGGCACCTCGGTCCGCCGGGCCGCCATCAGGGCATTGCCTGCCGTCAGGCCAAATTGCGGGTCGATGATGTCCAGCCCTTCCGCAGTGGCGGTGAAACGGTCCAGATCGGGCTCCGTCGAGACGGTCAGAATGACCGAGGCGCGCAGATCGTCCGACCTGACCTCCACCTGCCGCCCCGGCAATTCGAACACCATCTGGTTGGGCGCGACGGCGATGATGTGATTGGGCCGGTAGGCCAGCGCGAAGACCTGAAAGAACGGCGCCGACCAGGTGATCAGCCCGTCGGGCGTGGTCACCATGGGCGCGGTCACCGTGGTGTCGAAGCGGTTGGGGAAGCCCGCGACGCCCAAATCGTCATAGGCGATGTCCCAGCCCGAGGCGCGGGCTTCTTCGACCAGAACCAGGCTACCCTCCCGCGCTGCGGTCGAGCCGACGAACCACCAGCCGCCCCAAAGCGCGCCCAACACGCAGACGATGATGATCAGCCATTTTGCCATGTCTGCGCCCTTCCGAAATCGACCTCCCCCCTCTATCCCTGCCGGAACCGCCACGAAAGGGACAGTGCATGACTGCGCCAAGCGACACCGATGACCTGTGGGTCTTCGCCTACGGCTCCCTCGTGTGGAACCCAGGGATCGAGGTGGCCGAGACGCGGTTGGCCACGCTGGCCGACTTCCGGCGGCGCTTTTGCATGTGGTCCATCCACCATCGCGGGTCCGAGGCTGATCCGGGCCTTGTCCTGGCGTTGGAGCCCCATGCCGGGGGCGCCTGCGCGGGGCTTGCATTGCGGGCCGCCGACCCCGGCGCGGCGCTGAGCGAATTGCGCGCGCGGGAGTTGATTTCGTCGGCCTATTACGAAGACCATGTCAGCCTGCTGACCCATGACGGCACCACCATCCAGGCGCTGGCCTATGTCATCAACACCGACCACGTCCAATATACCGGGGAGCTGCCGCTGGAACGCCAGGCCCAGGTGATCGCCCATGCTCAAGGCGGGCGCGGTCCAAACCATGAATATCTGGAACGCACGGCCCATGGGCTCCATGCGCTCGATATCGGCGATGCCGATCTGGACTGGTTGGTCACGCGCGTGCAACAGATCAGGTCAGAGACGCGCGCGGGCATTGTCGGGTCGCGCGGCGGCAGGTAACGTCAGCGCACAATAACAATGGCCACAAACAGGGCCGGGGCAGATGGCACGCGAACCGCTTGAGACCGAGGTCCAATTCTCACAGCCGATCCGGCAGATCGTCTACATGCTGGCGGTGCTTGGCGCCGTGGGCTTGGGCGTCTTTGTCGCCTATCCGCGGGTCGCGCCGATCTTTGCGGCAAACCCGTGGCTCAACGGCACGATCATCCTGGTCTTCGTCCTGGGTGTGATCGCCTGCTTTGCGCAGGTCTTGCAGCTTTTCAGCTCCGTCAGCTGGATCGAAGGCTTCGCCGACCAGCGCCCGGGCCACGACATTTCCCGCCCGCCGGGCCTGATGGTGCCACTTTCCGCGCTTTTGCGGTCGCGATCGGCGCGCAGCCAGGTGTCGGCGTCGTCCTCTCGGTCGATCCTCGATTCCGTCGGCGCACGAATGGAAGAGGCGCGGGATATCACGCGCTACATCGTCAACACGCTGATTTTCCTGGGCCTGCTGGGCACTTTCTGGGGCCTTGCCACCACAGTCCCGGCGGTCGTCGACACGATCCGCAACCTGAACCCCGATTCCGGGGAAGGGGGCGTGGCGGTCTTCGGACGTCTGATCGGCGGCCTGGAAGAACAGCTTGCCGGCATGGGCACGGCCTTCGCGTCGTCCCTTCTGGGCCTCGCGGGGAGCCTTGTGGTGGGCCTGTTGGAGCTGTTCGCGGGTCACGGCCAGAACCGCTTCTACCGTGAAATGGAAGACTGGCTGAGTTCGATCACCCGGGTCGGTCTGGTGGGCGATGGCGAAGAAACCATCGACCAGTATTCCCTTGCCGCCGTTCTGGACCACATGAACTACCAGATGGAAACGCTGCAAGACATGTTCCAGAAGGCCGAAGCCGGGCGCCTGGCGGCCGATGCCCGCCTGACCGTGCTGTCAGAGGCCATCACCGCCATGGCCAACCGGATCGAATCCGGTGGCGACACGTCCGACGCGCTCAAACGGGTGGCGGAAGGGCAGGAAAACATCGTCGACGTGCTGCAAGGCTCGTCTGGCGGGGGCGACGGGCTCGACGCCGAAAGCCGGATGCGCATCCGGTCCATCGACGTGCAATTGCTCAAGGTCTTCGAAGAATTGCAGCAGGGTCGCCAAGCCGCCATCGACGATCTGCGCGGCGATATCGGCGCACTGACCCGCACCATGCGCCAGCTTAACCGCAACGTTCAGTCCACGAACCCGTCGCGGACCGTGGAAGGGGACGGCTGAGATGGCCCTGGCCCGGCGCAGCGGGCAGCGCTTCACGGCGAATGTCTGGCCGGGCTTCGTCGATGCGATGACGGCGCTGCTGCTGGTGCTGATGTTCGTTTTGTCGATCTTCATGATCGTGCAATTCATCCTGTCGGAAACCATCGGTGAGCAGGATCTGGAACTGGACGCTTTGGGCGTGCAGGTGGCCGAACTGGCCCGCGCGCTGGGGCTTGAAAACGCCCGCGCCGCCGCGCTGGAAGATGAAGTGGCGTCCCTGGGCGCCGAACGCGACAGCCAGGCCGCGCTGGTCGCAACCCTGTCGGCCCAGCGTGATGAGTTGAACACCCGCGTCGCGTCTTTCGAGGAACAGGTTGCGGGTCTGTTGGCCGACCGGGACCGCTTGACCGCCTCGCTCGATGCCTCCGAAGGGGAACGCAGCGCGCTGGCTGCCCAGCTTGAAACCACCGAAGGGGAGTTGTCGCGCATCGTAGATGAGCGGGAAGCCCTGCAATTGGCGCTGGCCCAGGCCCGCGACGAAGTCGACGTCCAGGCCGAACAGGCCCGGTTGGCCGCCGCCCAGCGGGAGGCCGTGGATGCCCTTCTGGCCGACCTGCGGGCCGAAGCCGAGGACCGCGAAGCCACGCTGGCCCAGACCCTCGCTTCGCTGACCGAACAGGAAAATCGCGCCGCCGCCTTGCAGGCCGATCTTGACGAAGTTCAGCAGGATGTATCCGCCGACGAAGCCGCGCGCCTGGCCGAAGCCGCCGCTGCCCAGGCCCTGCGGGACCGCCTGGCCGCGGCCGAGACCGAACTTTCAGACGCAGAAGCCGCGCGCCTCGCGGAAGCCGCCGCCGCCGAGCAGCTTCGCAACCGCCTGGAAAACGCCGATGCCGAACTGACCGCCATGACCCTGGCGCTGGAAGAACAGCGCCGGGAGGCCGAGGAAACGCTGACCCTGCTGGCTGCCACGGAAGCGGCGCGCGACGATCTGGATGCCCGTCTGGCCCAAGCGCTTCTGGATCTCGATGGCTCTGAAGCCCAGGCAGACGATTTGAACGACCGCCTGGCCTCTGCGCTGACCGCGCTCCAGACGGAACGGGACGATGCCCAATCCGAAGACGCCGCGCTGCGTGCCCGGATCGCCCAGTTGGAAGCGCAATTGGCCGATGCGGGCAATGCCGAAGCCGCCCGCCGCGCGCTGGAAGCCCGGTTGGCGGAAGCGCTCGCCGCCCAAGATGGGGCCGCGCAGGGTGAAGACGAATTGCGCCAGTCGCTCGCCGAAGCCCTGGCCGCCCGCGCGGCCGCCCAGACCCAAACCGCCGAAGCCCTGACCGAAGCCCAGCGAAGTGCCGCCCTTCTGGCCCAGGCGGAAACCGAATTGGCCCAGGTCGACGAAGAACGCATTGCTGCCCAGCGGGAGGCCGCCGCGCTCAACGCGCAGGTATTGGAACTGCGCCAACAGCTTTCGGGGCTGCAAAATCTGCTCGACTCCGCCGCTGCCGCGGATGCCGAAGCGCAAGTGCAACTCGATAGCCTGGGCAACCAGCTTAACGCGGCGCTGGCTCAGGTGGCCAGCGAACAGCGCGCCCGGGCCGAACTGGAAGCCGCCGAGCGTCGCCGACTGGAGGCCGAGACCGAACAACTCGAACGCTTCCGGTCTGAATTCTTCGGCCAATTGCGCCAAGTGCTGGCCGACCGCGACGAAGTCGAAATCGTGGGCGACCGCTTCATCTTCTCATCCGAGGTGCTGTTTGACGCAGGCGCGGTCACGCTGCGCCCCGAAGGCCGCCGCCAGATCGCCCAGGTCGCGGAAATCATCCTGGACGTGGCCACCGAGATCCCTGACGGCATCGACTGGGTCCTGCGTGTGGATGGCCATACCGATGACGTACCGCTCAGCGGCGGCGGACGCTACGCCGACAATTGGGAACTCAGCCAAGCGCGCGCGCTGTCGGTGGTGCGCTTCATGACCAACGAATTGGGCGTGCCGCCCTTCCGCTTGGCCGCTGTCGGGTTTGGGGAATACCGCCCCGTGGACCCAGCCCCCACGCCGGAGGCCCGCCAGCGCAACCGCCGCATCGAATTGAAGCTGACGGAGCGCTGACAGGCCCGCGCGATCAGAGGATCAGATCGCCCGCATTCATGTCGCGCACCCAAAGGATGTCGATCCGGGCATCGGCTTCGCCGTCTCCGTCGGCGTCGATGGCCAGGCGCTGATCCATGAAGCGCACCTGGGCACCGCTGCCATCGAAGCCTTGCTCATCGATCCATTCCAGACCGCCGAAGCCCGTCAGGTCGATGCGATCCGTGCCGGAATCGAAGCCTTCGATCGTGTCCCGGTCGCGCGCGCGAACGCCCGTATCGCCCGGATTGAAAACAAAGATGTCGCGCGAATTGCCGTCTTCCCAGTCAGCCAGCAGGTCGGCCCCGGCGCCGCCATTGAAGATGTCGCGCCCATTGCCGCCAACCAGACGGTCATCGCCGGTGCCGCCGCGCAGGTCGTCATTGCCGTCCTGACCCGCAATGTCGTCATTCCCGCTGGATCCGTTGAGCGTGTCGTTGCCGTTTTCACCGCGCAGCTTATCGTTACCCGCGCCGCCGCCTAGCTGGTCGTTGCCGTCCCCGCCGGCGATGCTGTCGTCGCCCTGGCTGCCCATGACGCTATCCACGCCTGTGCCGCCATAGACGGTATCGTTACCCGAACCGGCAAGCAGCATATCGTTTCCGTCACCGCCATTAAGGGTGTCGTCGCCGCTATTGCCCCGCAAGGTGTCGTTGCCTTCCTGGCCGCTCACCCGGTCGCTGCCCGCGCCACCGACCACCAGATCGCGGCCTTCCTCGCCGAACAGGTCATCATTGCCAGTGCCGCCATAAAGGGAATCGTTGCCGAAATCGCCGCCTATCGTGTCGTTGCCGTTCTGTCCTTGGGCCCGGTCATTGCCAGTGCCCATCCAGATCGCATCGTCCCCGTCGCCGCCGCGCAGGCGGTCATCGCCTTCATTGCCGGAAAGCGTGTCAGCGCCTTCCCCGCCGACAATCGTGTCGTTGCCGTGGCCGCCGCCCATGGCGTCGTCGCCGTCTTCGCCCTTGATCAGGTCGGTGCCATCTTCCCCCCAGAGGGAATCGTTGCCAGCCCCACCGATCATCAGGTCGTCGCCTGCGCCGCCGCCCGACCGGTCATTGCCGTTCCCGGCCTCGATCGTGTCATCGCCAAGACCTGCCCAGATGGAATCGTTGCCACCACCGGCATCGAACAATTCATCCTCGGCGTCAGACAGGGCGACGCTGTAGGTGCCGGAATTCAGCGTTTCGGACGCCTCGGTGCCATAGACGATGTTCACCCCATTCACGAACCAGTTCAGCCAGCCTGCGACGTCGTCCACGCGCTCATTCGCGTTGCCATCTTCATTCAGAAACCGCCCATCTCGGTATTCGAAGCCGATGTGGTAGATCGCATCCGCTATGGTGTTGACGAATGCGCGGTTCTGAAACTGCAACGTTCCGCCATCGCCCTGCACCAGGTGATAGCCAGTTTCGATATTGCCCTCATCGTTCCCATGGCCTTCGACGAACCGTTCATACAGCGCGGCATTCCCGCGGATATAGTCGCTGATCGCCTCCAGATCGTCTTCGTCGAGCTGGCGATCCGCGTTGACGCCCGTGGCCCGGATGGCCGCGGCGATCACATCGTTCATCGTGCGGGCAGCGTCCACGCCACCGGCAAGTTCATCAGCGGGCAGTCGCGCGCGCAGGCCCGGATCGGCGGCAGTAAATTCGGCGAGACCTTCGAGGCCGGGGATATTGGTCGGCATTGCGTATTCCTTTTGGACGATGGACCGCCCGGCTGACACGGGATGTCTGCGCGCAAAATACGTCGCGTGACGTGAGCCGCATGGTCGGCGACAAATGGTCGTATTGGGCATTCACGGGGGCGTGATTTTCGGTGGCTTCCCGCCCACCAAATCCGTCACGCCCGATGGGCGCTAATCCGCCGGAATCAAAAGGGAATTCGTTAACCGTGGTTAACCAAAGACGGCCTTCTGAGGTCCCGAACCCTTATTTCCGAAGCGCGCGCTGGCATCGCATTGATGTTGCGATATTTCTCGAAACGCCGATGCTTCAAGGTCGACGAAAACCGCTTTAGCGGCAGACCGTGCCCGCACGATAGCGCGCCGTGTCGAAATGGAAGTGGTCGCGGTGAAACCGGTCGCTTTCCGGGCCAAGAACCGTTCCGAATGGCCCGCAGGCCGCGCGGTGGACGGCGCGCAGGATGCGGCCCGCTTCGCCGCGCCCCCAATCGCGCAGCACGTTGAATTCCGAACCGTCCGCCAGGCGGATCGCGGCAATGTCGATGGCGCGCCCCTTGCCATGTTCGCTGATCCGGGCGCCGCGCTGATTGTTCCGCGTCCGGCAGGCATAGCCCGCCACCACATGCAGCTCCACCGCCCCGCCACCGGCGCGGCCTACGGCGGGCACGACGCCATTCCGCACCCAGTCTTCCAACGCCTGGGCGGTGCCGCAATCCATCCGCGCAGGCGTGCTGAGCGCCAGGCCTGCCACGCCGCGCACGCGCACCGGCTCCGCGATGCCGCAGCCACGGATCCGGCCCGGCACCGGCTCGATCACCTCCCCCTGGATCGAGGGCCGCCCGCACAGCCCCCCGCCGCGCGCCTCGCCCCTGGGGCTGCGCGAAAGGGCCAGGACGATGTCATCGCGCCAGATCGGTCGCCCCGACCGGCGCACCATTCCGTCCGCGTCGATGCGTGGCCAAGGGGAGCGACGCGCGGCAGCCATTTCGCGCGCCAACTTCGCCTCGTCGGACAACCGACCCACCGGACGCGGTGACCTGGACACCGCCGCCACCGGCGATGGCTCCGACGCGCCGCGGCTGGACATGACCACGATCTGCGTGTCCGGCCGTGGCACCGGGCGAATATCCTCCGCAACAGCAGGCGCTGCCAGAAGAAACGCGGCGACCAGCGCCCTCACCGCTTCGGCCCCCGCCCGAAATCGGGCGCGTCGGTATCTTGCCCCGCTTCAATGATGCCCCGCCGAATGGCCCGGGTCCTTGTGAAGTACTCATGCAACAGATCGCCATCCCCCGTGCGGATCGCCCTTTGCAACGCGAACAATTCTTCGGTGAAACGCCCCAGGATTTCCAGCGTGGCGTCCTTGTTGGTCAGGAACACATCCCGCCACATGACCGGGTCGCTGGCCGCGATGCGGGTGAAATCCCGAAAGCCCGCCGCTGAATACTTGATGACCTCGCTATCGGTCACGCGCCGCAAATCGTCGGCCACGCCCACCATCGTATAGGCGATGAGATGCGGCGCATGGCTGGTGACGGCCAGAACCAGGTCGTGGTGATCGGGCGCCATGGTTTCGACGCTTGAGCCCAGCGCCTCCCAAAGCCGTGTCAACCGCGCCACTTCGGGCCCATCCATCTCGGGCGTCAGCAGGCACCAGCGATTGTCGAACAGCTCCGCAAAGCCTGCCTCGGGCCCCGAATGCTCGGTGCCCGCCAGCGGATGGGCGGGCACGAATTGCACGCCCTCGGGCAGGTGCGGCCTCACGGCCCCGATCACCGCCCGCTTGACGGACCCCACATCGCTGACCGTGGCGCCCGGCGCCAGATGGGGCGCGATCTCGCGCGCCACGGCCTCCATCGCGCCCACCGGCACGCAAAGCACGACCAAATCCGCGCCCTGCACGGCGTCGGCCGCCGTGGCGCAGACCCGGTCGCACAGGCCCAAGCCCACGGCCAAGTCGCGCGTCTTGGCCGTGCGCGCCGTACCCACCACCTCGCCCGCCAGCCCGTCGCGCTTCATGCGCAACCCCATGGAGCCCGCGATCAGGCCCAGCCCGATCAACGCGACGCGGTCATAGATCACGCCCGCGCCCAAGCGGCCATTCCTTCCAGCAAGCGCGTCACGCCCGCAGCATCGCCCACCGTCATGCGCAGGCAATGGGGCAGGCCATAGCCCGCCAAGTGCCGCACGATGATGCCTTGCGCCTTGAGTGCTGCATCACAGTCGCGCGCGGCCGCTTCGTTCTCGAACCGCGCCAATACGAAATTCGCCTCCGACGCGTCGACGCCCAACCCAAGGTCGCGCAGCCCCTCCGTCAGCCGCGCGCGTTGCACCCGGTTGTCTTCGGCACAGCGCGCCACGAAATCCCGGTCGCGCATGGCGGCCTCGGCGGCAGCCAGCGCCACGTTTGACAGGTTGAACGGCCCGCGAATACGGTTGAGCACGTCGATCACGGCCTGCGCGCCATAGCCCCAGCCGACCCGCAGCCCGCCCAGCCCATACATCTTCGAGAAGGTCCGCGTGACGAATACATTCTCTCGCACGCCCGCCAGACCCAGGCCGCCATCGAAATCGCCCGCATATTCCACATAGGCCCCGTCCAGCACCAACAGACAGCCCTCGGGCAGACCATCGGCCAGTCGCACCACGTCTTGCCCGCCGATCATGGTGCCGGTGGGATTGGCAGGGTTGGCCAGGAACATCAGCTTGGTGCGCGGCCCGCAGGCGGCGAGCATGGCATCCACATCGACCACCCGGTCCCGCTCCGCCGCCGCGACCGGCGTGCCGCCCGCGGCGCGGGTGGCGATGGGATACATCAGAAAGCCCTGTGCGGGATGCACCACCTCATCGCCCGGCCCCACATAGGCCTGGCACAGCAGATGCAGCACCTCGTCCGAGCCCACGCCGCAAATCACGCGCGCCGCGTCCAAGTCATGGACTTCGGCAATGGCGCGCCGCAGTCCCGCGTGGTCCGTGGAGGGATAAAGGTGCATGGCGCCCGCCGCCTCCCGGGCGGCGGCCACGGCGCTTTCCGGCGCGCCATGGGGATTTTCGTTGGAAGACAGCTTGAGCACATCCTCAACCCCCGGCACCTTTGACGCGCCGCCCTGATAGAGCTCGATCTCCATGATCCCCGGCTGGGGCGCGGGCGCCTGCATCTGTCTGATCCCCGTCTCGTTCGGGCCGTTCTACGAAGACCGGACCGGGCCCGCAATCGGCCAGGTGGGAATTGAGTATTTATGGACCAGTGATGCCCCCTCCATCACTGGTCCATAAATACTCAAAAAATCCGACGGTCAGAGGAAGCTCTGTGGGTCGATATCGACGCTCAGCCGGGCCGAGCGTGGCACGTCGACAGCCGCCACCCAGGCCGAGATCGCCGATTGCAACGGGGCTTGGCGCGGCGCCTTGACCAGCAGGCGCACGCGGTGGCGGCCGCGGATGCGGGCGATGGGGGCGGGGGCGGGGCCGAAAACCTCGGCGCCGATCTGGTCCAGCATCGCCGCCCGGCGCGCCAAGGCGTTGCCCAAATCGAAGGCCACTTGCGACGATGGGTCCGAGATGACGATGCCTGCCATGCGCCCGTAAGGCGGCACGCCCGCGGCGCGGCGTTGGGCCGCTTCCTCGGCCCAGAAGGCTTCTTCATCGCCCGACAGGATGGCGCGCATGACGGGATGTTCGGGTTGGAAGGTTTGCAGCAGCGCCTCGCCCGGGCGGTCGGCGCGGCCCGCCCGGCCCGACACTTGGCGCATCAATTGAAACGTGCGTTCCGCCGCCCGCAGATCGGACCCCTGCAAGCCCAGATCGGCGTCGATCACGCCCACCAGGGTGAGCAGCGGGAAGTTGTGTCCCTTGGCCACCAATTGCGTGCCCACCACGATATCGGCGCCGCCATTGGCGATATCCTCCACCTTGGCCTTCAGCGCCCGGGCCGAGCCGAACAGGTCCGAGGACAACACCGCCACGCGCGCTTCGGGGAACAGCTCGGTCACTTCTTCGGCCATCCGCTCCACCCCCGGGCCCACGGGCGCCATCTTGCCTTCGACCCCGCAGGACGGGCAGGCTTGGGGCAGGGGGGCCGTTTCGCCGCATTGATGGCACATCAGGCGTTTGAGGAAGCGGTGTTCCACCATGCGCGCGTCACATTGGTGGCAGGCCACCTGCTGGCCGCAGGCCCGGCACAGCGTCACCGGCGCATAGCCCCGGCGGTTGAGGAAGATAAGCGACTGCTCCCCCGCCTCGATCCGCTGCGTGATGGCGCCGCGCAGGGTGGGCGACACCCATCGCCCGCCGGGCAGGTCTTCGTTGCGCATGTCGATGGCGCGCAGGCGGGGCAGCACCGCGTCGCCGAAGCGGGTGGTCAGGTCCAGGCGGCGATATTTGCCGCTTTCGGCATTGGCCCAGCTTTCCAGCGACGGCGTGGCCGAGGCCAGGACAACCTGCGCCCCTTCGCAGGACGCGCGCAGAACCGCCATGTCACGCGCCGAATACAGCACGCCGTCTTCCTGTTTGTAGGAGGTGTCGTGTTCTTCATCCACCACCACCAGCCCCAAATTCGGGAAGGGCAGAAACAGCGACGACCGTGCCCCCACCACCAGCCGCGCCTGGCCTTCGGCCACCTTGCGCCAGCAGCGCCGCCGCTCGGCCTGGGTGACGCCGGAATGCCATTCTGCGGGGCGCGCGCCGAAGCGGGCTTCGACCCGGGTCAGGAATTCCGCGGTCAGCGCGATTTCCGGCAGCAGGACCAGCGCCTGGCGCCCCCGTGCCAGACATTCGGCGACGGCTTCCAGATAGACTTCGGTCTTGCCCGAGCCCGTGACGCCCTTCAACAGCGTCGTGCCGTAGCCCGGCTGGGCCAGGGCTGCCCGCAGGGCTGACGCCGCTTGGGCCTGGTCGCAGGCCAGCTTCTTGCCGGGGCGGACGGCGTCCAGGGGGGGAAAATCCGCGTCCCGCTCCACCCGCCGCTCGGCCACGGCACCCGAGGCGACCAGCCCCTTGACCACCCCGGTGGAGACGCCCGCAAGCTCCGCCAATTCGGATGCGCCGAAGAGGTCGTCGCGCCGTTCTTCCAATACGGCGAGTACCTGTTCGCGGGCGGGCGTCATCCGGTCGGGTGCGCCGTCACCCAAGGCATAAAGCACGCGCTTGCCGGGTTTGTCGCCCAGGCCGGGCACGCGCATGGCGAGGCGGACCATGGTCGTCAGCGGGGTGAGCGTATAGGCCGCCGCGCGGGTGACGAAATCGCGCATCCCCTCGGTCATGGGGGTAACGTCCAGCACGCGGGATACACGGCGCAGCTTTTCCACCGGCCAATCGCCTTCGGCCGGGCCCCAGACCACGCCCAGGATCAGCCGGGGGCCCAGGGGCACCTCAACGAAGGCGCCGTCTTCCACGCCGCCTTCGGGTGCCAGATAATCCAGCGTCCGATCCAGGGGCTGCGTCGTCAGAACGGCGACAGGCGTGCCGGGGGAATGGTGTCGATCCATGGCCCCCATATCGCCCCTGCCGGGGCCGTGCGCTAGGCCCGTGTCAAGTGGCGCGCCGCGTCAGCGCCGTGACCGCGCCCATGGCCATGAGCGCGCCGCCCCCGGCGCGTGTCAGCAGCCGCAAGACCGACGGACGCCGCAGGCCGGCGCGCAGGCGGTCGGCCAGCAATGCGTAGGCCAGGGCGTTGAGCGTGGCCAAAGCGACGAAGGTCACCGTCAGAATGGTGAATTGCGGCAGAAGCGGTGCATCGGTCCGGATGAACTGGGGCACGAAGGCGATGAAGAAGACGATGCTTTTGGGGTTGAGCGCGGTGACGATGGCCGCGTGGCCAAAGACGTCGCGGGCCGAGACGGGGCCAGATGTGACGTCTTCCAGGCTGGCGCTGTCTGCCGAGCGCCAAAGCTTGAACCCCATCCAGATCAGATAGGCCGCACCGATCCATTTAAGAATGGTGAACAACGTGGCGCTGGCCAGAACCAAGGCCCCCAGCCCCGCCAACGAGGCGGTCATGGCGATGGCATCCCCCAGGGCCACGCCGCCCGCGCTGGCCAGGGCCACGCGGCGCCCTTGGGAGAGCGCATAGCTCATCACCAGCAGGATGGTGGGGCCGGGAATGGCCAGCAAGGCCATCGAGGCGATGACGAATGTCACCCAGAGTGTCGGATCCATGGTCTAGTCCTTTGGCGGGTCGTACTCTATCACGCCAACAAATCCCAGCCATGCCGAGGACGCCATGAAATTCTTCGTAGACACTGCCGAAATTGACGCCATCCGCGAACTCAACGATCTGGGCATGGTGGATGGGGTGACGACGAACCCGTCGCTGATCGCAAAGTCCGGGCGCGATATCTTCGAGGTCACCAAGGAGATCTGCGATCTGGTGGAGGGCCCCGTCAGCGCCGAGGTGGTCGCCACCGAATACGACGCGATGCTGCGCGAAGGGGAGCATCTGGCAAAGATCGCGCCCAATATCTGCGTGAAGGTCCCGCTGACTTGGGCGGGCCTCAAGACCTGCAAGGTGCTGTCTGCGCAGGGCACGCAGGTCAATGTCACGCTGTGCTTCAGCGCCAATCAGGCGCTGCTGGCGGCCAAGGCGGGGGCCACGTTCATTTCACCCTTCATCGGGCGGTTGGACGATATCAATATCGACGGGATGGAGCTGATCGAGGACATTCGCACGATCTACGACAATTACGATTTCGGGACCGAAATTCTGGCGGCGTCGATCCGGTCGGCCAACCATATGAAGGACGCGGCCTTGATCGGGGCGGATGTGGCCACGGCACCGCCGGGCGTGATCAAGGCGATGATCAACCATCCGCTGACCGACAAGGGGCTGGATGCGTTCTTGGCCGATGCGACCAAGGCAGGGATCAAGATCGTCTGAGGGGGCTGTTCGCTTCGGTCCGACACGCGGGACACGTACCGGAATGTTTCGCGTGCGAAACGTCCGCTTCGGACCTTTAACCTATTGTTAATAAATTGTTTCGCGTGCGAAACATCTGGGGGGCGGGAAAACCCCCGGTCAGTGGAGTACCCGCCCTCTGGCGCGCACATCGCGGCGCCACTGGGCGGGGGAGAGGCCGATCTGCTGGTTGAAGACCCGGGCCATGCGCGCGGGGCTTGAAAACCCCGCCGCGCGGGCAATGTCGGGCAGGGTATCGGCGCCCAAAGCCATGCGATCTTTCACCACGGCGATCCGGCGCTGCGTGACATAATCGTCGGGCACCAGGCCGGTGGTCTTCTGGAAAGCCTCGAAGAAGGAAACCGTGTCCATACCCAAGGTCGCCGCCATCCGGTTGAGCGATAGCGGCCGGTTCAGATGCGCTTCGACGTAATCGGACACGCGGGACAGTTCCGTCTGCGACAGCGTGTGGCGCGCGGGTTCGCGGTCGGTGATACCCATGCGCCGCATCGTCAGGATCAACGCGATCTTCATCACCAGCATGTCCGCGAACACGTCGCTGGCGCATTGTGGCAGCCTTGCTTCGTCCAAAAGCAAGTCCATCAGCATCTTCAGCCGACTGTCATAGACCCCGAAGAACGAAATCGGCTCCACGAAACCGCGCCCCAGATGGCTGAGCGCTTCCATGGCGTCGTCGAAGACGGATTGATCGATGCAGACTTGCTGGACAACCTGTGTGCCGCGCATCTTGCAGGACATTTCGGTCCCATTATGGGTGTAATGGACCATACCGGGCAGACACCGACCGCTGGTCTTCGACCCGTTCTCACAATCGCACTGAATGGCAAAAGACTGGCTGCCATGGAGCGTCAGTTCGACCAGATGAAATCCGCAGGCTGCTTCGAACTGGCCGCTGCCTTGTTCAATCACCAACAGGTTCGCGCGGGGCCAATAGGCTTCGTCGGGCCGGCGCAGCTTGGCGTGGCCGAACTCGACCATGGCCTCCGACATGTCCGTGCGCAGGATTGAATCGTGCATGCCCTACTAGGCGGCTTTGCCATCTATCGGGTCAAGGAAAGGATGTGCCCGAAACGAAGAAGTGACTGCCCTAGCTTTCCGTTTCCGGGTCGGCCTGGCCGTCCTTGACGGCGGCCCGCCACTTCCCGGGCGATGTGCCCACGCGTTTGGTGAACGCGGTGGTCATGTGGGATTGGCTCGAAAAACCGGTGGCATAGGCGATTTCGGCCAAAGGTTCGCGATCTTCCAGCAGCATTTCCTTCGCCCGCGCGATGCGCCGCTCGATCAGGTATTGATGCGGTGCCTGACCGGTCGTTTCCCGGAAGGCGCGGGTGAAACCGAAAACGTCCATGCCAAGGATGTTGGCCAAGGTGTCCATGCCGCCCGGGTCTGCAAGATTGGCGCGCAGATAGTCGGAGACGCGCGAAATCTCTTCCGCCGAAAGCTTGCGCCGCTTCTGTTCGGCAGGTGGCGCATTCTGCTGGCGTCGCAGGATCAAGACGGCCATCTGCTGCGCCAAGGCGTCGACGTATAGGTCACCGCCCGCAGACGGATTGCGCGCTTCTTCCAGAAGCGCTTCGGCCAGTGCTTTCAAGCGTGGCTCAAACACGCCCTGAAAGCCAAGCGCAGGTGCCAGGTCCGTGGCGGAGGCGTTCAGCGAGGATGCCGTGTCGTCGAAGATCGTGCGGTCGATATACATCTGCAGGACGGTGTATTGCCCGTCGATGCGGAATTCCTGCGGCGTGTCGCATTGCATATGGCTCAGCGAGCCGGGCACGATATCCGCGCTCACACCATCGCCCTGTTCGGTGCCGTTGATCGGGCCCACTCTGACACGACCATCGAGGCAAAGCTCCACAAGGTGGAAGTCCAAGACACCGCGGCAGGACACATCCTCTTGACGAAAGACGACCGCGTTGACCCGTCTCCAGTTGCGGCTGTTCCTTTCTTGCAGGGTCGCCTGGAACCGCCGTTCCATCATGTCCACCATCCGCTGGCGGGTGATGCGTTCCGACATCGCTCAGGTCTCCGGGTGGGCCGCTGTGTAGGGAGTGACTCCGAACCGCTCACAAAACCGTTAACCGGGGAAAACCGCAAATTCTTGCAAATTCTTGCATAAGGGCCTGCGGCGACCGCACGTCATCTAAAAACGGTCCCGTGGTTTCAACGGGCCGCTTCTTGGTGTCGATGGAGTCGCCAAGCCCCGATTTTCTGCGTGGGTTTGCCGGATTTCCGGCTCGCCCTGGCAGGCGCGTTGCCGTGCCGCGCCCTAGCTGTGAATGGTGGTACGCCATCTGCCGGGTGACATCCCAACGCGCCGCGTGAAGGCGGATGTCATATGCGACTGGCTGGAAAAGCCCGTCGCAAACGCGATCTGCGCCAGGCTTTCACGATCATGAAGCAGCATTTCCTTCACGCGCGCGATCCGCCGTTCGATCAGGTATTGATGCGGCGCCTGGCCCGTCGTTTCCTTGAAGGCGCGCGTGAAGGCGAAAGTGTCCATGTTGAGCAGGCTAGCCAATGTATCGACGCCGCCCGTATCGATCATGTGTGTTTCCAGGTATTCTGACACGCGGGACAGTTCTGCGGGCGAAAGCGACCGCCGCCGGGGCGGTATGCGGACATCCAGATTGTAGCGCCGACGCAGAATTTGCAGGGCGATCTGCTGGGCCAGCGCATCGGCATAGAGCGCGTTGCCCAAAAGCTCAGCGCGACCTTCATCGAGCATCGCATCGGCCAGCAGCTTCAGGGACGGATCGAAGATGCCCGTGAAACCCAAGGGTTTCAAATTGTTGGGGTCACCCTTCGTGATCATGCCCGCCGCTTCGCGAAAGACCTCATCGGCGATGACGACCTGCTGCACCTTGTAGCTGCCGCGCGTCTTATAGGCCCCGGTCTCACCGCTTTGGTGGAAATGCAGTGTCCCGGGGACCAAGTCCGCTTCGGCCCGGTCGCCCGATTCCATCTCCATCTCAACCTCGGCGTGCATGTGCCCTTCGAGACAAAGTTCGAACAGGTGAAAGCCGGTCAACCCGGCGGATCGTTCCGCGCCCGTCTGGTGGGTGACAAGCGTATCGACGCGGTCCCACCGCGTTCCCCGAAATCCTCGGTTGGAATGCCGTGCCAAGGCGACCGGGGCCGCCATCTGTTCTCTCGTTATTTGTCGTGCCATCCGGTTGGTCGTTCTTTCAGGCTTCGAGGTTTTCCCCCTGGAGCAAGGGTAAAACGATGTTGACGTAACGATATACTAGAATCGTGCCGCCCGCCGACCGATGCAGCCTTGCATCCGTTCCTGGGCAAATTTCCTCTGGTCGCGCGAAAAAACTCGGGCGACGCGGCCGATATGGTAGCGCTGGCAAAAATCGGCATCAGACCGGAGCAGAGGCACATGGCAGAGCAGACCGCGTTTCGCGCGGATCACGATTGGCGTGACCGCGTCCTGACGAACCCCGACATGATTTTGGAGGATCGCGACGTGATGCGCGCCCTCATCGCCGCCAATGAGCGGCAGATGGGCAAGAACATCGTCGACCTTCGCGGCATCGCGATGGAGCGGCTGGAAGCCCGGCTTGACCGGCTGGAAGACACCCATCGCAGTGTGATCGCCGCCGCCTACGAAAACCTAGCGGGCACGAACCAGATCCACCGCTGCGTGCTGCGCCTTCTGGACTGCGCGGACCTCACCGAAATGCTCGACGCGCTTCTGGGCGACGTGACCGACACGCTGCGGGTGGATCGCATCCGCCTCGTGCTCGAATCCGAAGCCCCGGGCGACAACCCCCATGAGGCCATCGCCCCCGTCGGCGTGGGCTTTTGCCAGCGCTATGTCACCCAGGGCCGCGATGTTCCCGTCCGGCAAGTCACCCTGCGCCAATGCGCGCCGGCTTCTACCCATGTTTTCGGCCTGGATGCCGATTGGGTCCGGTCCGAGGCGCTTTTGCAGCTTGAACTGGGGGCGGGGCGTGGCGCGGCCATGCTGGCCATGGGGTCGGAGGACCCGCACCAATTCCGCGCCAACCAAGGCACCGAGCTTTTGGTCTTCCTGACCGGCGTGTTGGAGCGTTTGGTCCGCCGCGAACTGGGCTAGGGGCCGATGTCCGGGACCGCGCCTTTCCAGATCAGCCCTGGCCTGCGCGATGCGCTGTCGGCCTGGGCGGACCATATGCGTGCCCTCGATGGCGCGGCCGAGAACACGATTACCGCCTATCTGGCCGATTTGACGGGGTTTCTTGCCTTTCAAGCAGGCCATCGCGGCGGGTCCATGGGGCTGGGCGAAGTTGGGCGGCTGACCAGTGCGGATATGCGCGCCTGGATGGCGGCGGAGCGTCTGCGCGGCGCCGGTGCCCGGTCGGTTGCGCGGCGGCTGTCGGCGGTGAAAAGCTTCACCCGTTGGCTCTGCGAGCGCGAGGGCTTCGACCCCACGGCCATCTTGTCCATGCGTGCGCCCAAATTCCGCCGCCCGCTGCCCCGCCCCATCGCCAAGGCGGCCACGCGGGAACTGATCGACACGGTGGGTCTGCAACACGAAACCCCCTGGATCGCGGCGCGTGACGTTGCGGTCGTCACGCTGCTTTACGGCTGCGGGTTGCGCATTTCCGAAGGGCTGGGCCTGACGGGGGCGGATGTGCCGCTGCCCGACATGCTGCGCATCCGCGGCAAGGGCGGGAAGGAGCGGCTTGTGCCCGTGCTGCCCGCCGCACGGGCGGCGGTTGATCGCTATGTCGCGCTGTGCCCCTACGAGCTTGGGCCGGAGGCGCCGCTGTTTCGGGGCGCCCGCGGTGGTAAGCTGTCGCCAAGGCTGGTGGCGGGCGTCATGGCGCGGGCGCGGATGCAGCTAGGACTGCCGTCTTCGGCCACGCCCCACGCGCTGCGCCACAGCTTCGCCACCCACCTGCTGGAGGCGGGCGGTGACCTGCGTGCCATCCAGGAATTGCTGGGCCACGCATCTTTGTCGACGACCCAGGCCTACACGGCCGTCGACGCAGTCCATCTTATGGATGTCTACGCCAAGGCGCATCCCCACGGGCGGTGAGCCCCGCGGAAAGGGTCAGGCCGGCTTGGCCGCCGTCACGATGATTTCCACCAGCAGGTCCGGGCGGGCCAGCTTCGCTTCCCCGCAGGCACGGGCAGGGGCGTGGCCTTCGGGCACCCAGGCATCCCAGACGGCGTTCATGTCGGCGAAATCCTCCATGTCGGCCAACCAGATCACGGCTTGCAGGATGTGTTCGCGCGACGACCCGGCCTCGGCCAGAAGGGCGTCCACCTTGGCCAGCATGGCGCGCGTCTGTTCGGTCACGTTGGCGCCTTCGGCGATTTGGCCCGCCAGATAGATCGTATCGCCATGGGTGACGATCTGGCTCATGCGGGTGGTGGTATGGCTGCGTTCGATCATGTCTACACCGTGTAATTCAGGCCCAAGCGGCCCCCATCCACATAGACCGTTTCCCCGGTCACGTAACTGGCCTTGTCAGAGGCCAGGAAGGCCACGACATCGCCGATTTCGCGCGGGGTGCCCGCGCGTTTTAGCGGTGTGCGCGACATGGCGCGGGCATAGGCCTCTGGGTCGGCATTGACGGCGGCCATCATGGCGGTGTCGATGCTGCCCGGGCCCACGGCGTTGACGCGGATATTGTGCGGCGCCAGCGCCAAAGCGGCCACCTTGGTCAGTTGCATCACCCCGCCCTTGGACGCGCAATAGCCAGCGATGGCGGGGATAGCGACTTGGGCGTTGATCGAGGACATGTTGACGATCGATCCCGCGATCCGTTTGTCCACCATGGTGCGTGCGGCCCGCTGTGTGGCCACGAAGACGCCCGTCAGGTTCAGGTCGATGACCTTCTGGAAGTCATCCAGCGGCATGGTCAGGAAATCGCCCGCAATGGCCACGCCCGCATTGTTGACCAGCGTGTGGACAGGGCCGTGATCGGCCTCCACCCGGTCGAATAGTGCGGTGATCTGGGCCGGGTCGGACATATCGCAGACATAGCCCGCGCCGCCCAGCTTGGCGGCGGCGTCTTTCACGTCTTCCTTGATGTCGGCCAGGATGACCTTGCAGCCATCTTCGGCCAAGGCCTCGGCGCAGGCAAAGCCGATACCTTGGGCCCCGCCGGTGATCAATGCGATCCGCTCCATCTGTCCCTCCCTCATGGTCGTGTCGATGGTTGAACTGTGGCGGCGGGGGCGTCAACGTGGGGGCCATGAAAACCGTCGAAACCATGGTCGCCGAGGCCCGCGCCCGGATCGAGGAATGGGATGTGGCCCGCCTGCGCGCCACGCCCGAGGCCGTTATCGTCGATATCCGCGACGTGCGGGAGCGGGCGAAGGGTTTCATCCCCGGTTCGATCCATGCGCCGCGGGGGATGCTGGAATTCTGGTGGGACCCCACCAGCCCCTACCACCGGGAGGTCTTTGCCGGGCCGGGGCCTTATGTTCTGCACTGCGCCATGGGCTGGCGGTCGGCGCTGGCGGCGGCGACGTTGCAGGATATGGGCTTTGACGTGGCGCACCTTGATGGCGGGATGGAGGCTTGGGTCGAAGCTGGCGGCACGGTTGAGGTGAAGGGCTAGCGCAACTCGATCTGTGTGGTCAGGCGGTCGAGGGCGGTGCCGTCGCGGCGTAGCACCACGATGCCTTCATAGGTGCCAGGCTGCCAATGCGGGTCGCGCAGGGGGCGGCCCGCGGCGCGGAACAGTTCGGCCTGGGTGCGCGTCAGTTCTTCTTCGTGGCGTAGAAATTCCTGACCCATGGGGTCGATGATCGTGATTTCTACCTGATCGCCCACTTGCCCGCCGAACATATACCCCCATAGCACCAGGGCGGGCGCGTCGATGGTTAGGTCGTCGGCATCGGCGGTGCCGGCCTTGACGGCTTGGTATTCGGGCACGGCGTCCCAGAAGCCGATCGTGAGCAGGCCGCCGGGTTCGTAGCGCGGCGGGTCGAACCAGAGATCTGCGGGAAACGGGTCGACGACCACGCCGTCCTTGCGCACCGAGATGTGGACATGGGGGAATTGCGTCGCACCCGACAGACCCATGAGGCCCAGGGGCTGGCCGGCTTCCACCTCATCGCCCGGTGCCACCAGGACGGAGCCGCTTTGCAGATGACACAGTTGCGTTTCCCAGCCATCGCCGTGGTCGATGGCGACGCCGTTGCCGCATTCGCGGCCTTCCACCTCAGTACGGTCGGCGATGATCTGGTCGTCCATGCCATCGCGGATGCCGCGTACTGTGCCAGCCGCGGGCGCAAGGATTTCGACCCCCTTTGCGAGTGCTTCGAGGTCGGTGACCCGGAAATCGGTGCCGCGATGGTCGTCGTAGGCCAGGGGGCCGCCGGTGAAATCCGCGGCGTCGGGGCCTGGATCGGTGTCCACATATTGTTGGATGAAACAGGTCTCGCCCAAGGTGCAATCGAGCGGGATGCGCAGTTGCGGCGCATCGGCCAGCGCCGGGGCGGCGATGAGAAGGGCGAGGGGGAGCAGGCGGAACATCGGCATCTCCTGAAGGAGGGGCGTGGGGGTCCGTGCGTTAATGAACGCTGGGCCGGACATGAAAAAGGCCCCCACGCGGTGGGGGCCTTCAAATGTCGGTGTGGTGCCGATCAGTCGGCGGTCAGAAGCGGCGGCTTCTTGTTGGAAAGCTTGGGCGCGCCCGGCTCTTCCATCCGAAGCTCCAACTCGCCGTTCTTGATGCCGACCTTGACGACACCGCCCTTGGCGAGCTTGCCGAACAGCAATTCCTCGGCCAGCGGCTTCTTGACGTGTTCCTGGATGACGCGGGCCAGGGGGCGCGCGCCCATCTTGTCGTCGTAGCCCTTGTCGGCGATCCATTCGGCGGCAGCCTTGGTCAGCTCAATCGTCACGCCACGGTCCAGAAGCTGGGCTTCCAGTTGCAGCACGAACTTTTCGACCACTTGCAGAATCGTCTCTTTCGGCAGCGGGCCGAAGCTGATGACGGCGTCCAGGCGGTTGCGGAATTCTGGCGTGAACGTCCGCTCGATCGCGGCGGTGTCTTCGCCTTCGCGCCGGTCGCGACCGAAGCCGATGGCGGCCTTGGACATCTCGGACGCGCCCGCATTGGACGTCATGATCAGCACGACATTGCGGAAATCCACGGCCCGACCGTTATGGTCGGTGAGTTTGCCGTGATCCATGACCTGGAGCAGGATGTTGAAGACATCCGGGTGGGCCTTTTCGATTTCGTCGAGAAGCAGCACGCAATGGGGATGCTGGTCCACACCGTCGGTCAGAAGACCGCCCTGGTCAAAGCCCACATAGCCCGGAGGCGCGCCGATCAGCCGGCTGACCGCGTGCTTTTCCATGTATTCCGACATGTCGAAGCGCAGCATTTCAACGCCCAGCGTGTCGGCCAATTGCTTGGCGACCTCGGTCTTGCCGACGCCCGTGGGTCCGGCGAACAGGTAGTTGCCGATGGGCTTTTCAGGCTCGCGCAGGCCAGCCCGGGCCAGCTTGATGGCCGAACTGAGGGCTTCGATGGCCGGGTCTTGGCCGAAGACCACCCGCTTGAGCGAGTTTTCCAGATCGCGCAGCACCTCGGCATCATCCTTGGAGACGTTCTTGGGTGGAATACGCGCGATCTTGGAGACGACGTTTTCGATTTCCTTGGTGCCGATGGTCTTGCGACGCTTGCTGTCGGGCAGCAGGGCCTGGGCGGCACCGGCTTCGTCGATGACGTCGATGGCCTTGTCGGGCAGCTTGCGGTCGTTGATGTAGCGGGCCGAAAGCTCCACCGCGGTCTTGATCGCGTCGGCGGTGTATTTGATCGAGTGGTGGTCTTCGAAATACGTCTTCACGCCTTTCAGAATCTTCACGGTGTCTTCGACGGATGGCTCATTCACGTCGATTTTCTGGAACCGGCGGCTGAGCGCGCGGTCCTTTTCGAAGTGCTGACGGAACTCCTTATAGGTGGTGGAGCCCATGGTGCGCAGCTTGCCCCCCGCCAGCGCTGGCTTGAGCAGGTTCGAGGCATCCATCGCGCCGCCAGAGGTGGCCCCCGCGCCAATCACGGTGTGGATTTCGTCGATGAAGAGCACCGCGTCGGGATGTTCTTCCAACTCGGACACCACGGCTTTCAGGCGTTCTTCGAAATCGCCGCGATAGCGGGTTCCGGCCAGAAGCGCGCCCATGTCGAGCGAATAGATCGTGGCGCCTGACAGCACTTCGGGCACTTCGCCCTGTACGATCTTGCGCGCCAAGCCTTCGGCGATGGCGGTCTTGCCGACGCCGGGATCGCCCACGAGCAGCGGGTTGTTCTTGCGGCGGCGGCAAAGGACCTGAATGGCCCGCTCCACCTCATGTTCGCGGCCGATGAGGGGGTCGATATCGCCCTCGGCCGATTTCTTGTTCAAATCGACAGTATATTTGGCCAGGGCACTTTCGCGATTCTCGGACGGGTTGGGGCCGGAATTGCCTTCATCCCCGAAGCCATCGCCTTCGTCGGAGCCCTGGACGGGCCGCGCTTCGCCGAATTCCGGGTCCTTGGCGACGCCATGGGCGATGAAATTGACCGCGTCATAGCGGGTCATGTCCTGTTCTTGCAGGAAGTAGGCCGCATTCGATTCGCGTTCCGCGAAGATGGCGACCAGCACGTTGGCGCCCGTCACTTCGGTGCGGCCAGAACTTTGCACATGGATGGCCGCGCGTTGGATCACGCGCTGAAAGGCTGCCGTGGGCACAGCTTCGGACCCTTCGACATCGGTCACCAGCGTGCTGAGATCGTCTTCGATGAATTCTTCCACCGTCTGGCGGAGCTCGTCGAGATTGACACCACAAGCCTGCATGACGCGGGCAGCATCGGGTTCATCGATGAGGACCAGAAGCAGGTGTTCCAGCGTTGCGAGTTCGTGACGACGTGCGTTGGCCTGCGCCAGCGCAGCGTGGATGGCTTGTTCAAGTGTGTTCGAGAACGAGGGCATGATGTTCTCCTGCCTGGCTGCGGTCCACGGAAGTATGGACCGCGTTTCTTTAAGTTTTGGTTGTCACCGGACAGGCTTCAAGCCTTTTTCTGTCCGACTGCTCATTCCGTGACCGTGCTGTGACCGCGAAATAGGCATGTGGGCGCATCAGAAGGCGTCCTTTGCACGGCGCGTGGCAGCAAAGGTTTCGGTATCCGGTTGGTCTGCGGTGCCCGTCGCGTCCTTGAGGGTGGGGACATGGGCGCGAAGGAACGGGTTGGTGTGACGTTCTGTCGCCAGGGTGGACGGAACGGAGGGATGACCCGCCGCCCGAAGGCTTTCCACCTCGGCTATGCGAGAAATAAGCCGCGGGTTATCCGGTTCAAGGGACAAGGCGAAGCGCAGGTTGCTGGCGGTGTATTCATGCCCCGATGCGATGAGCATCTCATCGGGAAATGCGTCGAATTGTGCGAGACTTGTGTGCATCTGTTCAGGCGTACCTTCGAAAAGGCGACCGCAACCGGCCGCCATCAGGCTGTCGCCGGTGAAGGCGATACTGTCGAAAATATAGGCGATATGGCCGATCGTGTGGCCCGAGACGTCGATAATCCGCGCAGAATCAGTGCCGATGGTCACCTCATCACCGGGGGACAGGGCGTGATCGAGGGGGGGCAGGCGGTGCGCGTCCGCGGCGGCGCCCCAGACCCGGGCGCCGGTCTGCGCCACCAAATCGGCCACGCCGTCGACATGATCCCAATGATGGTGTGTCAGCAAGATATCGGTCAGAGACCAGTCTTTTTCCTTCAGGGCCGCAAGGATCGGCGCGGCCTCGGGGACATCGACGACCGCGACATTTTCGCCAGAGCGGAACGCGTAGGCATAGTTGTCCTGCAGGCAGGGAATGGTCAGAAGGGTGTCGCGGACGGTCATGGCAGTCTCCGGCTCAAACGCTCTGGCGTGTGTCGAAAAACCTGATTGAAGGTGTTCCGATCTCCGCCGCAACCATGGCAGGAACGTGCCGGGGGGCAATGACAAGATGCATCTGGATGTTCTGGACTTGCGCCAATTCTACTACCGCACCCGTTTGGGCCGTGCGGCGCAGAAGGCCATTCGCGACCGGCTTCTGACGCTCTGGCCGGAAGCGAAGGGGCAGACAGTGGCGGGATTCGGCTTTGCGGTGCCGCTGCTGCGCCCCTATCTGCGCGACGCGCGGCGGGTGATCGGGCTGATGCCTGCGCCCCAGGGGGTGATGCATTGGCCTGCGGGGATGAAGAACGTCTCGGTTTTGGTGGAAGAAACGCTGTGGCCGCTGGAAACCGGCGTGGTAGACAAGCTGGTGGCGTTGCACGGGTTGGATACGTCGGAAAACCCGACCGCGTTGCTGGATGAAGTCGCGCGTGTGCTTGGCCCCGGCGGGCGGGCGGTGTTCATCGTGCCCAACCGGTCTGGCCTGTGGGCGCGGCGGGATCGGACGCCCTTTGGCTTCGGTCGCCCCTATTCGCTTGGCCAGTTGGAAGCGCAGGTGAAGGGCGCGGGTCTGGTGCCGGAACGGCACGCGGCGGCCCTGTTCGCCCCGCCCAGCGAAGGCAAGTTCTGGCTGCGTGCCGGCGACATGGTGGAGCGGATGGGCCGCGGGCTGAGCAATTCCAACGGCGGTGGCGTGATCTTTCTGGAGGTCTCAAAACAGGTGCCCGCGCGACCGCGCACGGGGCTGGCAGAACGGGTGCGCCGCCCGCTGCGGGTGCTGGAAGGCGTGCCGGAGCCGCAGGTATCTGGGCGGCTGGGGCGTCAGCGCAGGGGTTGAAGGCGGTCGGGCTGGCTTGAGCGGCGCAAGTCACCGCGTCCACGGCGGCGCAGGCGCGTCCCGATGCCCCAGAGACTGATCATGATCCAGAAGGTCTGCACGACCATGGCCGCCGCATTGAAGGCGCTGGCCAGGCTGATCAGAACCATGGTCGAGGAAGCAAGGTTCATCACGAAGAAGGGGGGTGTTGACGCGTCGAGCCGCTGGGTGGTGAGCAGAATATACGTCAAAATGTAGTTGCAGGCCCCCACCAGCCCCAAAAGCTGCAGCGGTTCTGGCAGGGAAAAGCTTTCGTACATCAAACACTCCGACCCGAAAGGAAGGCGGCCCCTGGAATATGGCGGGGCCCCTGATCTGAAAAGTTGGGACATTGCTGGATGCAATCTCATCCGCCCCGCCAACAGACGTAACGTCAACTTCGGCACGGGACGAGTAAGGGTTTCCTTACCGCTCATTTGAACGACGGGTCTTGACGGCGTCATAGCGCCCTGCGCACCGTCCAGCAGGATTTCGGTCTGCGGATGCAGCCACCCCCGTTCGCGGGGCCTTTCCCGCGATGCGATATCCCACCTTTCCCGAGAGATGACTGATATGTCAGATATTTCCCCTGCCCACGGGCAGGATCGTGACGCCATTTTGGACGTCGCAGCCAAGTCCGGGCTGTTCGGGCCCGATGACCTTGCCTTCGTTGCCGATGATTTCGATGGCTGGCTGGCCGCAGGACCCGAAGACCCGCGCTTATGGCTTGTCGCGAAAGGGGCCGCCGCAATGGTCGCGCCCGAGCCGCTGTCGGACAATGCTTGGAACATGCTGTTTCTGGCGGTTCTGCCAGACGAACGCCGTCGCGGTCTGGGCGTGGCCATGGTCGGCGCGGTTGAGGCGGCGGTCAGAGCCCACGGCGCGCGCCTGTTGTTAATCGACACGGCAAGCGGCGACGATCAGGCTCCGGCGCGCGCACTTTATGCAAAGCTTGGCTTCGGCAAGGTGGGCGACGTGCCCGATTACTATGGCGACGGCGTGGCCCGCGTCAGCTTTGCAAAGCGATTGTAACCCGTTTACGTCTGACCGGGTGGCGCCGATTGGGGGCCGCGTCGCGAATCCGACAGGTTTGAAACATGGGGCCAACCTTGATTGACCTGACGGAGACCTGGCGCCACCCGGACAGGGTTGCCGCGAAAGCCTTTAGAAAAAGGGCCATCGCCTGCGGCAAATCCCCCCGATGGTCGCAGTTGCAGGGTCTGAAACCCTCTGCTAGAGGAAGCGCGATTTCGTGATCCGGCCCCTTTAACGGCCGGGTTTGGCATGGGCCGCTCCCGGGGGAAGGGTGTGTCCCAAGACACTATCGAAAGGGTGGACGTGTCCGAACCAGCTTCGATTTCTATGGGGATCGCCGAGCGCTATGCGCAAGCGGTCTTCGACCTTAGCCGCGACGGCGGCGACCAGAAGAAACTGGAGGCGGACGTGGCCGCACTGGACGAGGCCATGAAGGCGTCGCCCGATCTGCGCGATATGCTGTCTTCGCCGGTGATCACCCGCGATGAACAGGGGGCCGCGGTGGGCGCGCTGGCGGCCAAGATGGGTCTGACGGCGACCATGGGCAACACGCTCAAGCTGATGGCGTCCAAGCGGCGGCTTTTCGTGGTGCCGCAGATGATCCAAGCGCTCAAGGACATGATCGCGGAGGAAAAGGGCGAAGTGACCGCCGAAATCCGCGCGGCCAAGGACCTGACCAAAGCCCAATCCGACAAGCTTGCCCAGGCGCTCAAGGCGTCCACGGGCAAGGACGTTAATCTCGACGTGACCGTCGATGACAGTCTGATTGGCGGTCTGGTGGTCAAGGTCGGCTCCCAGATGATCGATACAAGCATCCGCGCGAAACTCAACGCGCTTCAGAACACGATGAAAGAGGTCCGGTAATGGCGATCCAGGCTGCGGAAATCTCCGCGATCCTCAAAGATCAGATCAAGAATTTCGGCCAGGAAGCCGAAGTGGCCGAGGTGGGTCGCGTTCTGTCCGTGGGCGACGGGATCGCGCGGGTCTACGGGCTCGACAATGTCCAAGCCGGTGAGATGGTCGAATTTCCGGGTGGCATCCAGGGCATGGCCCTGAACCTGGAAGCGGACAATGTGGGCGTCGTGATCTTCGGCTCGGACCGGGACATCAAGGAAGGCGACACCGTCAAGCGCACGAACTCCATCGTGGACGTACCCGCGGGCGACGAGCTTCTGGGCCGCGTTGTTGATGGTCTGGGCAACCCGCTGGACGGCAAGGGCCCCATCAAGTCGTCCGAGCGTCGCGTAGCCGACGTGAAGGCGCCGGGTATCATCCCGCGGAAATCGGTGCATGAGCCCATGGCCACGGGCCTGAAAGCCGTGGACGCCATGATCCCGATCGGGCGTGGCCAGCGCGAGCTGATCATTGGCGACCGCCAGACCGGCAAGACCGCCGTGGCGCTGGACGCCATTCTGAACCAGAAATCCTATAATGACGCTGCGGGCGACGATGAGAGCAAGAAGCTCTACTGCGTCTATGTGGCCATCGGCCAGAAGCGGTCCACCGTGGCGCAGTTGGTGAAGCGCCTGGAAGAAACGGGCGCCATTGAATATTCGGTCGTTGTGGCTGCCACCGCGTCGGACCCGGCGCCCATGCAGTTCCTGGCTCCCTATGCCGCCACAGCCATGGCCGAATATTTCCGCGACAACGGTCGTCACGCGCTGATCGTCTATGATGACCTGTCCAAGCAGGCTGTTGCCTACCGCCAGATGTCGCTGCTGCTGCGCCGCCCGCCGGGCCGCGAAGCCTATCCGGGTGACGTGTTCTACCTCCACTCCCGTCTGTTGGAGCGTTCGGCCAAGCTGAACGAAGACAACGGCGCGGGTTCGCTGACGGCGCTGCCGATCATCGAAACCCAGGGTGGCGACGTGTCGGCGTTTATTCCGACCAACGTGATTTCGATCACCGACGGCCAGATCTTCCTGGAAACAGAACTGTTCTACCAAGGGATCCGTCCCGCCGTGAATACCGGTCTGTCGGTGTCGCGCGTGGGCTCTTCGGCGCAGACCAGCGCCATGTCTTCGGTGGCGGGTCCGGTGAAACTGTCGCTCGCCCAGTACCGCGAGATGGCGGCGTTCGCGCAGTTCGGGTCCGACCTGGATGCCTCGACGCAGCAGCTTCTCAACCGCGGTGCGCGCCTGACGGAACTCATGAAGCAGCCGCAATATTCGCCGCTGACCAACGCGGAAATCGTCTGCGTGATCTTCGCGGGGACCAATGGCTATCTCGACAATGTGCCCGTCAATGAAGTGGGCAAGTGGGAAGCCGGGCTTCTGGCCTTCATGCGCAACCAGAAGAAGGACATCCTCGACTGGATTTCCAACGAGGATCCCAAGATCAAGGGTGAGCCTGCGGACAAGTTGAAGGCGGTGATCGACGAATTCGCCAAGACCCACGCGTAAGGACGGCTAGAGGAGACTTCCCATGCCTTCCTTGAAGGACCTCAAGAACCGGATCGAGTCGGTCAAATCGACCCGCAAGATCACCAAGGCCATGCAGATGGTCGCGGCGGCCAAGCTGCGCCGCGCCCAGGATGCCGCCGAGGCGAGCCGCCCCTATACGGAGCGGTTCAACGCGGTGCTGTCGTCGCTGGCCGCCGCCGTTGGCGACAGTGAAGGCGCGCCCAAGCTTCTGGCGGGCACCGGGTCGGATCAGACCCATCTGCTGGTCGTCATGACGTCGGAGCGCGGCCTGTGCGGTGGCTTCAACGCCAATATCGCAAAGCTTGCCAAGTCCCATGCCGACAAGCTGAAGGCGGCGGGCAAGACGGTGAAGATCGTCACCGTGGGCAAGAAGGGCCGCGAGTCGATGAAGCGCGAATATGCGGATCTGTTCATCGACCATGTTGACCTCAGCGAGGTGAAGCGCGTCGGCTATGGCAATGCCGCTGGCATTGCTGCGGATGTTCTCAAGCGCTTCGATGCGGGCGAATTCGACGTGGCGACGATTTTCTTCGCCAAGTTCAATTCCGTCATCAGCCAGGACCCCACGGCCCAGCAGATCATTCCCTTCGAGGTTCCGGAAGGGGCCGAGGCGGGTGCGCTTTACGATTATGAGCCCAGCGAGGAAGCGATTCTGGCCGATCTGCTGCCGCGCGGCGTCGCGACGGCGATCTTTTCGGCCCTGCTGGAAAACGGAGCTTCCGAACAGGGCGCGCGCATGTCCGCCATGGACAACGCCACCCGCAACGCCGGCGACATGATCGACAAGCTGACCATTCAGTATAACCGGTCGCGCCAAGCCGTTATCACGAACGAACTGATCGAAATCATTTCGGGAGCGGAGGCGTTGTAGAATGGCCGGTTTGCGTGGATTCACATACGAGAAGATCTATCCAGAGATCATGGCTGGCGGCTTCGCCCGTCATGATGACGAATTTCTGTTCTTCTCTCGTCTGCGCATCCTGCTCAAATCGACCGATACCGTCCTCGACCTGGGCGCAGGCCGCGGCTATTCCGTGACCAGCGGCCCGTTGGGCAAGATCGGCTACAAGCGGCTCGATTTGCTTTGCAAAAAGCTGATCGGGGCCGATGTGGATGAAGCGGTTCGCGAAAATCCCTACCTCGCCGAAAGTCATGTCATTGGTGAAGACGGGCATGTCCCAGTCGAAGATGCAAGCTGCGACATGGTGATGAGCCGGTCTGTCATGGAACATGTCGAGAATCCCGAGATCTTCGCGTCCGAAGTCGAACGGATGCTCAAGCCCGGTGGCTGGTTCTGCGCTTTAACGCCCAACAAGTGGGGCTATGGCTCCATCGGGGCGCGGCTGGTGCCCAACAAGCTTCACGCCAAGGTGCTGCGTTCAGTCGGCGCCGTCGGCCGGGATGGTGGCCGCGAAGACGAAGATGTCTTCCCGACCGTCTTTCGCATCAACACGCGCCGCGACATCGAACGGGTCTTTTCGAAGGAAAAGTTCGAACACGGCACGTATTATCACGGCGGCCCCCCGGCCTATACGGGGGGTTACTGGCCGCTTGCTGCGGCCTTCCTGACTTGGGAATGGATCATGCCCAGGTCGTTCCTGAGAAACATTCACGTCTTCATCCGCAAACGCGGCGCCCACGCTTGAGCCAAGGTTGTCATCCCTGACGAAAACCGAAGCCAACAAGACCCTTCCAACACCCGGAGCTACCACACATGGCAAACGCAGTCGGTAAAGTAACCCAAGTCATCGGCGCCGTCGTCGACGTGCAGTTCGACGACGCGCTGCCCGAGATTTTGAACGCGCTTGAGACCGACAACAACGGCAAGCGCCTGGTCCTCGAAGTCGCCCAGCACCTGGGCGAAAACACGGTCCGCACCATCGCCATGGACGCCACCGAAGGCCTGGTGCGGGGCCAGTCGGTCACCGATACCGGTGCCGCGATCATGGTGCCGGTGGGCACGGCCACGCTGGGCCGCATCCTGAACGTCACGGGTGACCCGATCGACGAAAAGGGTCCGGTCGACGCCGAAGAAACCCGCGCCATCCACCAGCCCGCCCCGGATTTCGCCAACCAGGCGACCGAAGCGGAGGTGCTGGTCACCGGGATCAAGGTGATCGACCTGCTGGCGCCCTATTCCAAAGGCGGCAAGATCGGCTTGTTCGGCGGCGCCGGCGTGGGAAAGACGGTTCTGATCCAGGAACTGATCAACAACATTGCCAAGGTTCATTCGGGCCTGTCGGTATTCGCCGGTGTGGGGGAGCGCACCCGTGAGGGCAACGATCTCTATCACGAAATGATTGAATCGGGTGTTCTGACCCCGGAAAATCTGCCTGATTCAAAAATCGCCCTGGTCTTCGGCCAGATGAACGAGCCCCCGGGCGCCCGTGCCCGTATCGCGCTGACCGGCCTGACGCTGGCCGAACAGTTCCGCGATGCCACCGGGACCGACGTGCTGTTCTTCGTGGACAACATCTTCCGCTTCACCCAGGCTGGCTCCGAGATGTCGGCGCTTCTGGGCCGCATCCCGTCCGCCGTGGGTTATCAGCCGACGCTGGCCACCGACATGGGTGACATGCAGGAACGGATCACCTCGACCAAGAACGGCTCGATCACCTCGATCCAAGCGGTCTACGTCCCCGCGGACGACCTGACCGACCCTGCACCCGCCACGACCTTCGCCCACCTGGATGCGACGACGGTTCTGAACCGCGCCATTTCGGAGCTGGGCATCTACCCGGCCGTGGACCCGCTCGACAGTACCTCGCGCTTGATGGACCCGCAGATCCTGGGCGAGGAACACTACCAGGTTGCGCGTGACGTGCAGGGCATCTTGCAGCGCTACAAGTCGCTGCAGGACATCATCGCCATTCTGGGCATGGATGAACTCTCGGAAGAGGACAAACTGACCGTGGCCCGCGCCCGCAAGATCCAGCGCTTCCTCAGCCAGCCATTCGACGTGGCCAAGGTCTTCACCGGCTCCGACGGGGTTCAGGTGCCGCTGGCCGACACGATTTCGTCCTTCAAGGCGGTCGTCGCAGGCGAATACGACCATCTGCCCGAAGGCGCGTTCTATATGGTGGGCGGCATCGACGAAGTGAAAGCCAAGGCCGAGCGCATGGCCGCGGAGGCCGCGTAAGCCATGCAGTTCGAACTCGTCTCACCCGAGCGGCGGCTGGCCTCGATGGAGGTCAATGCCGTCCGCATCCCCGGCGCGGACGGGGACATGACCGCAATGGCCGACCATGCGCCGACCATCACGTCGCTGCGCCCCGGCATCCTGACCGTCGAGAAGGACGGCGGTGATGAGAAATTCGCCGTCACCGGCGGGTTTGCCGAAATCGGTGCGGGCGTCACTGTTCTGGCCGAGCGGGCCCTGCCCGTGGGCGATGTGACGCAAGAAACCTTCGATGGCTGGGTCGCCGAAGCCCAGACCGCGCGCGAAGGGGCGGCGGGCGATACGGTGGATGCGGCGGTGAAGCTGTTGGCCGATCTGGTCGCCATGGGCGGGGAAATTGGGCTGAACGCCAATCAGCCCAACCTCTGATAAATCGAAATTGTTCAGATTGGCCCCGGCATGTCCGGGGCCTTTTTACGTTTTAGACCTGTTTTCGCCGGATTTTCCGATAGGATCGTCCTTAACGTTTCGTCAAGAAGCGACCGGTACGGAAGACAGATGCGCAAGCTTCGCAATCATCTGATTGGCGTCCAGCAGGGCAGCCAAATCATGTTTTCGGATTTCGAGGACGGGGGAGAGATGTGGACAGGCCGTGGCCCGCGCGAAGCGCGTGTGCGGATCACGTTCGAAGAACCCTACAAGACCCCGCCCGCCATCATGACCTCGCTTGCGATGTTCGACATCGACGAATCCACCAACCAACGCGCCGACCTGTCCCACGGCAAGGTTACGCTGGATGGTTTTGATCTGGTCTTCCGCACCTGGGGTGACACCCGTGTCGCCCGCGTCCGCGCCGACTGGACGGCCATCGGTGAGATCAAGGCCGAGGATGAGTGGGACCTGTGAAGCGGTGCGGCTTTGCCGCGTTCGTTTACTTGATGAGGGGCTTTGCCCCTCAAACGCCCCAAAGCATCTTCGGCACATTGGGGCCGCAGGGAAATTGTAGGGATACGTTTGCGGCTTTGACATCTCGCTACAGGCCCCGCCAACTGCGTGCAGGAGGCCCTTGCCATGCGTGACCATAATTTCCTGACCGAGATGAATGCCCGCCATCTGTGGCACCCCATGGCCCATCCCGGTGAAATGCAGGCGACGCCGCCCAAGGTCATCACGGGTGCGTCGGATGTCCGGATCACCGATATGGACGGGCATGAGGCCATCGACGCCATCGGCGGGCTTTGGAATGTGAATTTGGGCTATAGCTGCGGCCCCATCAAGCAAGCCATTGCAGAGCAGTTGGACCGCTTACCCTATTATTCCGCCTTCAAGGGTACGACGAATGACGCGGCCATCGCGCTGTCGGTCAAGCTGGCCGAGATGTTCGGGCCTGACGGCATGACGCGCGCGTTCTTTACCTCGGGCGGGTCGGACAGCGTGGACACGGCGCTGAAGCTTGCGCGGCAATATCATCGCATCCGTGGCGAGGCGTCGCGGACCAAGTTCATCGCCTTGCGGAAGGGCTATCACGGCACCCATTGGGGCGGCGCATCGGTGAACGGCAATCCGCAATTTCGCGAACCTTATGAGCCGCTTCTGCCCGGCTGTTTCCACGTCCCCAGCCCCTATGCCTATCGCAACCCGTTCGATGAAGACGACCCAGAGCGGCTTGCCGCCCTATGCCTGAAGGCATTGGAGGCAGAAATCGAGATGCAAGTGCCCTCCACCGTGGCTGCCTTCATCATGGAGCCGGTTCAAGGCGCGGGCGGCGTTATCGTTCCGCATCCAAGCTTCATGCGCGGTGTGCGCGAGATATGTGACCGCCACGGCGTGCTGCTGATCGCCGATGAGGTCATCACCGGCTTCGGGCGCACCGGCGACGTGTCGGGGTCGCGCCATTGGGGGGTGCAGCCGGATTTGATGTGTCTCGCGAAGGCGATCACGTCCGGTTACTTCCCCATGGGTGCCGTCATGGCCGGGGACCGGCTGGCCGAGGTGTTCGAGGCCGAGGGGTATGCCATGATCGGCACGGGCTACACCTATTCCGGGCACCCGGTGGGCTGCGCCGCGGCCCTGGCCTGTCTGGAAGAGACCGAACGCCTGGCCGTCTGGGACAATGTGCGCGCGGTGGGGCCGCGGCTGAAAGCGGGGCTGGAGGGGCTCCGCCGCCACGAAGCCGTGGGCGATGTGCGGGCCGAGGGGCTGATGTGCGCGCTGGAAATCGTGTCGGACCGCGCTGCCAAGACGCCTGACCCCGCCATGGCGGGACGCATCTATGAAGCGACCTATAGGGCCGGGGTCATGGTGCGGTGGTCCGGCACAAACATCGTCATGTCGCCGCCTCTGATCCTGACGGCAGACGATGCCGACCGTATCGTCGCGGCCCTGGATGAAGGGCTGAGCGCGGTCGCATGAAGGCCTTCATCAACGGGTTCGGGCGGATTGGCCGCTCGATCCTGCGGGCGCATCTGCAAGGGGCAGGCCGTGGGATCGACGTGGTGGGGATCAACGATATCGCGCCGCTAGAGACCTGCGCTTACCTGTTCCGCTTCGATTCCGTCTTCGGGCGGTGGCCGGGCGTGGTGGAGGTGGGCGATGACGCATTGGTGGTGGATGGCTTGGCCATCCCATTCTACCGCACGCCGGACTTGCGCACGCTGTCCCTGGGCGGGGTGGATTTGGTGATGGAATGCACCGGCCATGCCGAGACGCGCGCCGAGGTGGAGCGCGGGCTGCTTGCAGGCGCGGGCAAGGTGCTGATGTCGGGGCCGTCTGCGGTGGCCGATGCGACGATTGTGCTGGGGGCCAACGATGCGGCGCTTGTGGCGCGGCATCGCATCATTTCCAATGCGTCGTGTACGACCAATGCGGTGGCGCCATTGCTGGCGGTGTTGGATCGGGCCTTTGGGGTCGTGTCCGGGTCTATGACCACGATCCATTGCTATACCGGTAGCCAGCCCACGGTCGACATGCCGCGCGGCGATCTGGCCCGGTCGCGGGCGGCGGCCCTGTCCATGGTGCCCACGACGACCAGCGCGGGCCGCTTGGTGGATGAGGTGCTGCCCCACCTGGCGGGCCGCGTCCCTTGTCAGTCGGTGCGGGTGCCCGTGGCTTCGGTTTCAGCGGTGGATTTGGTGTTTCAGCCGGGGCGTATTGCGAATGTGGATGCGGTCAACGGGGCGCTGCGCGAGGCGGGCGGCGTGATCGGGGTGGAGGATATGCCCGTGGTGTCCTCAGACATGCGGGGGCGGGCGGAAAGCTTCATTCACATGCCACGGGAAACCCGGATGGCGGGCGGCGGCTTGATCCGCGTGTTCGGCTGGTATGACAACGAATGGGGCTTTGCGAACCGGATGTTGGAGCTTGGGCGCCTGATGGTGGCCTGAGCTGCGCGGTCAGGCATGCGAGGGGCCAACCCCTCGCGCTCCCCGGAGTATTTTAGCCAGGATGAAGGGGCAGGCGCAGGAAATCGGCGGGGGCGATTGTTTGGCCTTCAAACAAGGCGGGGGTGGCGGCGTAGTTGAAGACGAAGCGCTCGGAGCCCGTGTCGCGGATGCGCAGGCCCGGGGGCAGGTCGTGGGTGTCGAGGCTCGCTTCGCGGGCCAGAGCGCCCAGGATGCGGCGGGCGGCGGCCGGGTCGGGCCACGTAGTGAGATGCAGGCGATTGTCGCTGTGGATGAGGGCGGGGGTGCCGTCGGTGGTGGTCTCGATCACGCGGGCCCTGGTTTCGAGATGTTCTAGCCAAAGCGTGGCGTGGCCGCCACCGGTAAGGGGGCGGGGCGCGTTCGGGGGGAAGGTTTCTTCCATGATTGACGTAGCGTCGAGGCCGGGGATATCGGGGCCTAGCGGGTCTTTGAAGCGGAGCGTGTCGGTCTTGAGGTCGGTGCGGGGGCCAGTGAGGACGAGACCATCGGCGACGGCGATGGCGGCGCGGAGGGGTGGGCTGAGCGTTAGGAGACCCGGGATGAGCGTCAGTTTGTAGCCCTCCAGGGTGGTGGCGTCGGGGGGCAGGATGTCGATGCTGAGGCCTAGGCTGCGCAGGGCGCGGTAGAGATTGAAGCAGAGCGCGAAATGGTCGAAGCCCGCGCCTTGGGGCTGCACCTCCCACGCCCATTGGGAGGTGTAGTCGAAGACGAGCGCCACGGGGGCTTGGGCGGCTTCAACGTCGGGGGTGTCGGCCAGGTCGCGGGCGACTTGGGCGGCCTCGGCATGGCCTTGGGCGGGCACGGAATCGGGGCGCAGCAGGCCTGCATGTTGTTGTTCCTGCGCGAAGGGGGCCTGGCGCCAGCGGAACCAGCAAACCGCTTCGGCGCCGTGGGCGAACGCCTCCCACGTCCAGAGGCGGACCATGCCGGGTAGGGGGGCAGGGTTCCAGGGGGCCCAGTTCACGGGACCGGGCTGTTGTTCCATGACCCACCAGCGGCCCCGCCCCACGGCGCGGTAAAGGTCATGGTGGAAGGCTTGGAAATCCGGGTCGCCCTGGCGCAAAAAAGCCTGCTTGTCGCCGCCGGGCACGCGGTCCAGCAGGAAGCCCATAGGATAGCTGTCCCAAGTGGCGATCTCCATATCCGCGCCGGTGGCGTAATGGTCGAATTCGGTGACGCGGCCCATGTAGTTGTGGCTGATCGGCGCGTCGGAATGGCGGCGGATGGCGTCGACCTGGGCGCGGTTCCAGCGCACGACCTGATCGGAGGAAAAGCGGCGGAAGGCCAGGGCGTGGGCTGGGTTCGGCTCGGTCACCGTCAGGTTGGGCAGGTCGATCTGGTCGAAGTCGGAATAGTCCATGGACCAGAAGACGTTGCCCCAGGCAGAGTTCAGCGCCTCGGGCGTCTGGTAGCGGTGGCGCAGCCAGTCGCGGAAGGCGTCGCGGGCGGATTCGGAATAGCTGAGCACCGTGTCGTGGCAGCCATATTCGTTGTCGGTCTGCCAGGCTGAGACGCGGTCGGCATAGCGTTCGGCCATGAGGCCCGCCATGCGCGCGGCCTCATCGCGATAAGCTTCGTGGCTGAAGCAGTAATGCCGGCGGGAGCCGAAGCCGCGGGAATGTCCCGTCGCGTCCACGGCCAGCATGTCGGGCCATTTGTCCAGCATCCAACGCGGCGGCGTGGCCGAGGGCGTGCCCATGACGATCTGAAGGCCCGCGCCGGTCAGGATATCGACAGCGCGGTCGAGCCAGCCCCAGTCAAGCTGACGCGGGGCGGGTTCAATCCGGGACCAGGCGAATTCGCCGATGCGGACCCAGGTCAGGCCCAGTTCGACCATGCGGCGCGCATCGTCGGGCCAGATATCTTCCGGCCAGTGTTCGGGGTAGTAGCAGGTGCCCAGCGTACGCTTCACAGCACGACCTTGTGTTCGGCTTGGCCGCGCTGGGCCATGTCGGCCACCCAGGTTCGACCGGCGCCGGGCTGATGGGGCAGCGCATTGTCGGGCAGACCTTGCAGGGCGGAGGTCACGTGGAGTTGGCGAAGCTCTGGCCCGCCGAAAGCGGGGCAGGTGGTCTGTGCTGCGCCGCAATGGACGGCGTCGCGAAAACGACCATCGGGGCCGTGGCAGGCCACGCGGCCCGCGCCCCATTGGGCCACCCAGACATTGCCGTCGGCATCGCAGACAGCGCCGTCGGGGGCGAGGCCGACATTGGAATAGTTCACGAAGATCTCGGGCTTGCCGGACGGCCAACCAGCGCGGTCGATATGCTGTTTCCAGATGGCACCCTTGGCGGTGTCGGCGAAATAGGCGGTGTCACCGGCGGGCGAAAAGCAGATGGAATTGGGGATGGTCATGGCTTCGTAAAGCTTGCGGACCTCGCCCCGGAAATAGCGATAGATACCGCCCGCCTCGGGCTCGGCCTGCTTGCCCATGGTGCCGACCCAGAAGCCACCCAGCGGATCCGCGCGGCCATCGTTGGAACGGTTGGCGGGTGTGTCGGCTTCCAGATCGATGAGCTTTTCGCGCGTGCTGGTGGGGACGTCGAAGCGCCAGAAGGCGGTTTCCCCGGCCACCAGCAGGGTGTCGCGGTCGACCCAACCGGCGGCGCTGACCATCTCTTCCCATTCCCAATGAATGGGGGTGTCGCCTTCGCGGCTGAGCAGGTGGCGGCGCAGAATGTCGAACCAGAAAAGCTGCTTGCGCTCTGGGTGCCAAAGGGGGCCTTCGCCCAACTGACAGGCGCGATCATCATACAATCGGGCATGGGTCATGCGATGCGACCTTGGCCTGCGGCTTGGTCGAAGGCATCGACGATGTGACGCGCGCGCTGGGCGATCTGGTCAATGGCAAGGCCCGGGGTGTAGAGCGCGGTGCCCAGCCCGAAACCATCGGCGCCCGCGGTCAGCCAGTCGGCGAAGTTCGCGGGCCCCGCGCCGCCCACGGCATAGACTTGAGCGGTGCCCGGCAAGATGGCGCGCATGGCCTGGAGGCCGGAGGGGCCCGCCATGGCGCCGGGGAAAAGCTTCAGCCCCGTGGCCCCGGCGCGCAAGGCGGCGAAGGCTTCGGTGGGGGTAAAGATGCCCGGCCAGCTTTCGAGCCCCATTTCCACCGTCTTGCCAATGACCTCTGGGTCCATGTTGGGGGAAACGACGATGCGGCCCCCGGCCTCGGCCACGGCTTGAACTTCGGCCACTGTCAGCACCGTGCCCGCGCCGATGGTGGCGTGGTCGCCGCAGGTTTTGACCATGGCGGAGATGGATTTCAGCGGCTCGGGTGAGTTGAGCGGGACTTCGATGGTGGTGATGCCCGCGGAGATGAGCGCCTCGGCGGCGGGGGCGGCATCGTCGGGGGTGATGCCGCGCAGAATGGCGATGAGGGGGCGGGTCATGTCATGTCCTTGGCGGCGGCCAGACCGGCAAGGGTCATGGCGTCGGCGGGAAGAATGCGGGGCGAAAGGCCTTGTGATTTCAGTGCGGTGACATAGGCCGCCGTCGTCGTCTCGGACCCCGTGACGACGACGTCGCGACCCAGCCACCACGGTTTGGTGGCGGCCAGTTCCGCGCCGATCAAGAGGCCCGACAGGATGGCGCGCGCGGTGGCGGGTTCCTGCCCGAGCAGAAGATCAGCGGCGCGCAATTCAAAGAGCCGGGCGGTGAGGGTTTCTGGGCGGGACAGGGCGTCGGAGACGGCTTCGAGGAAGGGACCCTCGGCCCAATCGCTACCGGTAAGCGAATGGCGAAGAACGGTTTGGGAACAGATGGTTGCAAATAGCTCACCAGTCATGGCGGTGCGGAAGCTGACCACCTCGCCCGCGCTGATATGGGCCCATTTGGTATGGGTGCCCGGCAGGCAGGCAATGCCGTCAAAGTCCTTGATTTCACTTATGATCCCGGCGATTTGCGTTTCCTCGCCCCGCATGACGTCCGGGTGGGGTTTCAACTGGCGCAGGCCGGGCACGATGCGGATATTGAGCCGCCTATCCGACGTCTCGACCGGCACGAGGCCCACAGGTGGCGGGCAGGGCACGGTGTGGTAGGGCGCCTCGGCCCAGCCCTGGCGGGCGCCGACCATGCCGCAGCAGAGAATTTCGGTTTTGTCCGTCAACCAATCGTCGATGAGGGCGATGAGCGCCGGCTCAAACGCGTCGCGGGCCAAGCCGTTCATGCCATCGCCGCTTTGGCGGGTATCAACGGGCGCGCGGCCCTCCATCAAGGTGGCGCGGAGCGTGGTTGTGCCCCAATCGACGGCGATCCAGCGAGCCATGTCAGCCGGTCACCACGACGCCGCCATCCACGACCATGGCCTGGCCGGTCATCATCCGGCTGGCCTCGGACGCGAGGAAAAGCGTGGGGTTTACGATGTCGTCGGGTGTCAGATGTTCCTTGAGGCATTGCCGGTCCAGATGGGCGGCAAGGCTGTCTGGGTCGGCCCATTTGTTCAGTTGCTTCTGGGTCAGCACCCAGCCCGGGGCCAGGCAGTTGAGGCGGATATTGTCGGGCCCGAATTCCCGGGCCAGCGAGCGGGTCATGCCGTTGATGGCGGAATTGGACGCGGTGTAGAGCGCGTAGCCCGCATTGCCCATCATGTAGGAGATGGAACTGAAATTGACGATATGGCCGTAGCCTACAGATTTCATTGTGCGAATGGCGTGCTGGCAGGCAAAGAAATAAGCTTTGAAGTTGATCGAGGTGGACCAGTCGTAAAACGCCTCATCCACGTCGAGCGAGGCGTGCCGCTGGTCGTTGGCGGCATTGTTGACGAGGCGGGTGATGGGGCCATGGGTGGTGGAGGCCAGATCCATGGCGGCGCGGAGTTGCGTGATGTCGGTGATGTCGCCCTGGATGAAAAGCGGCGTGTTTCCGGTGGCGTCAGCCATGTCAGCCACAAAGGCAGACGCGTCGGAGCGGCCGATGAAGGCCACCTTCGCGCCCTGGTGCAGGAAGCCTTCGGTGAGGTTCGCCCCGATGCCCGAGCCGCCGCCGGTGATGAAGACGGAGGCGTCTTTCAGATCGGGATAATTTGGGGCGGTCATGGTGTGAGGCTCCGTCATGTCGTGTGCATATCTTTCGTATGCTTGGGGGGTGCTGTTTGGGCGCTGTGTAAGGGTCGCGTGGGTCTGCGGGTGGATGGGGCGGGCGTGAGGGGCCAGCCCCTCACACTCCCCGGAGTATTTTCACCAGGATGAAGGGGCATCAGAGCCGGGTTCCTTCGATCACCCACATGGTTTCTGGGTAGGTCCAGGGCAGGGTCACGCCGTGATGCATCAGATAGGTGCCCGACACTTCGATGGGTTGGTCCTTGAGGACGGGACGGCCGCGGCTGAGCGCCGGGGCGGTGCCGCGGTTGATCAGGTCGATGCGGTATGTGGTATCCGGCTCCAGCGCGGTGAGGCGCAGAGGGCGTGGCGCGATCTGGGTGCTGGTGGTGGCCTTGCCTGCGAAGACCACGAAGCGGGCGCCGTCGCGGTGCTGGTGTTGTTCGGCCAGGATGGCGGGGTCGGGGCTGTCGAGGCGGTGGATATCGGCCAGGGTCAGCCATTGGCGGTTGTGCTTCCACCAGGCGGTGACCTCGGTGAGGACGACGGCTTCGTGGTCATCGAGTTCGCGGGGATCCATTTCGAACCCCATGTGGCGCTGGGCGGCGACCCAGGCGCGGAAGGAGATGTCGAGGATGCGGCCGGAGGTGTGGCAGCGGCGGGGCCCCACATGGGAACCGGTGACGGCCATGGGCAGGAAAAGCGCCGCATCGTGCTGGATGCGCAGCCGTTCGAGCGCGTCGTTGCTGTCGGACAGCCAAACGCGCTGGGTGCGCTTGAGGATGCCGAAATCGATGCGGCCTCCTCCGCTGGCGCAACTTTCGATTTCCACGCGGGGAAAATCGGCGCGGAGCCGGTCGATCAGCGCATAGGAGCCGCGGGTCTGGTCGGCGTCGGGCATGGGCAGGACGCGGTTATGGTCCCATTTGATGTAGTCGACTTCGTGGCGCGACAGGATGGCGGCCATGCGGTCGTAGATGAAGTCGCGCACCTCGGGCAGGCCCATGTTGAGCGCCTTCTGCTGGCGGCCCAGCGTCTGGTCTTCGGAGCCCAGGGCCCAGTCTGGATGGGCGCGGTGGATGTCGCTATCGGGGTTGATCATCTCTGGCTCGAACCAGATGCCGAAGGACATGCCCAGATCGTGGACATGGTCGATCAGGGGGTGGAGGCCTTCGGGGTATTTGCGGGGGTCGACTTCCCAATCGGAGAGTGAGCGGGTGTCGTCGTCGCGCTGACCGAACCAGCCATCATCGAGGACGAAGCGTTCTGCGCCCAGCTTGGCGGCCCGAGTGGCGATGTCTTGTAGGACCGGGATCTTGTGGTCGAAATAGACAGCCTCCCAGCAATTGTAATGCACCGGGCGGAGTGCGCTGGGTTTGGGCCAGGTGACGATGCGGTCGCGCACATGGCGTTGGAAGGCCACGGCGCAGCCATTGAGACCGTAGCCGGAATAGGTGGCGTAGAGCGTGGCGCTTTCAAACCGGGTGCCGGGTTTGGTTTCCATGCGCGAGGCGTGGCCCCATTGGATCTGGCGGCGCCCATCGGGCAGTTCTTCGGCAATCATACGGTGGCCGCCGGACCAACCGTAATGGAAGCCGTAGGCCTCGCCTTGGGTATTGGTGGCGCCGAAACAGGGGATGATCAGGCCGGGGAAGTGTTCATGCCCCGTGCGCCCGGTGCGGTTTTCGCGGTAGCGGATGCCGGGCGACCAGGCGGTGCGGTTGAGCTGGAATTCGCCACACCAGCGGCCCGAGACGTCGATCATCTCGGCCGATTGCTGGGGCGCGGGCAGGACGGGGGCGGCCAGCCAGTGCAGGTGGACGGGGTTGTTGGCGGTCAACATCGTCTTGGCGGTGATGATCCGGGTGGATGGGTCGGGCGCAAACAGGAATTGCAGCGTCAGACCTGCGGCGTGATCGGCATAGGTGAGGGTCAGGCCGTCGCTGTCATCGGCGTCCACGTAGTGAAACTTGGGCAGAAGCGGCGCGCCACCATGGTCGCGCAGGATGAGGCCGGGCTGGCCGGGAAAGCTGCGGCTGGCCTCGGGGCAGAGCGACAGATCGGGGTTTTCATCGAGCATACCGCCGGTGACGTCGATGGCATGGGCCGCGGCGAGGGTTTCCAGCGGCGCGTCATCGGGCAGCGGTGCGCCCCAATAGATGACTTGGGGCAGGCGGTCATGCGTGGCCGCCAGCACCATGGTCTGGCGTGGGCCGGTATCGGGGTGGTGGTCGTCCAGCCGCCACGTGCGGATTGGCGCGGCGGCCTGGATGTTGGCCTCTAGGGGCAGGGCGGTTGCGGTCATGGCGCGGCCATGGCGGGGCTGAAGCCCTTTGATTCCATGCCTGAGCGGCGTAGGCCGTTGGATTGGTCGAGGGGCAGCATTCCTACTTGACCGCGCCCAGGGTGAGGCCCGCGATGAAGTGCTTCTGCATCAGGAAGAACATAGCTACGGGCGGCAGGGCGGCAACGATGCTGCCCGCGCTCATCAGGTGATAGGCCGCGCGGAATTCGGAATTGAATGACGTGATGCCCGCCGTCACGGGTTGGCTGTCTGGGCCTTGGGTCAGGACGATGGCCCAGAAATAATCGTTCCAGATGAAGGTGAAGACCAGCACAGCCAGGGCCGCGATGGCCGGTTTCATCAGGGGCAAGACGACGAAGACGAAGATGCGCCATTCGGCGACGCCTTCGACCCGGGCGGCCTCGATCAGTGGGAAGGGCAGCGCACGGATGAAGTTACGCATGAAGAGCGTGCAGAATCCCGTCTGGAACGCGATGTGGAACAGCACCAGCCCCGTCTTGGTGTCGTAAAGGTTCAGCGTCAGCGTCAGGTCGCGCACCGGCACCATCAGGATTTGGAAGGGCACGAAGTTGCCCGCGATGAACATGAAGAAGATCAGCAGATTGCCGCGGAACTTGTAGATGCCCAAGGCAAAGCCGGTCATGCAGCTTAGCGCGATGGTGCCGATGACGGTGGGCACCGTGATCAACAGGGAGTTGAGCAGGTAGCGCGGCATGTCGCTGTCGAAGAAGACGCGGCCGTAATTGGTGAAGCCTTCGAAGCTGGAAGGCACGCCCCAGTAATTGCCGTTGGTGAAATCGGCATCGGGTTTGATCGAGAAGACCATCACCGCGATGAGTGGCGCGAGCCAGACGATAAGGGCGACCGGCAAAAGCGACTGATAGGTCAGTTGCCATTGGCGAGAGGTCTGCTGGATAGGGGTTGGGAACATTACTCGGCCTCCGGGACAGGCGGGAGCGTCGCTTGCAGCTTCTTGGTCAGCGTGCCGCGGATGGTGGTGTAGCTGACGGCGATGCGGTGGGCGGCTTCGCCTTCCTCCAGGTCGGGAAGGGACAGGGCCACCCAGGCCCCACGGAAATAGGCGGGCTTGGAGGCCGCGCCTGTGTCGATGAGCATTTGGGCCGTCTCATTGTCGGTGACGCGGACGACGGCTTGGTCCGTGTTCTGGTCCCGCGTGTCGACATGGCCGAAACAGGCGAACATCTTGCCGCCGATCTTCCAGGCGTCCAGTTCGCCGGGGCCGGAGAGGACCGCGCCGGGTTGGGTGGCGCAGAGGGCGTCGAATTCGGCGCGGGTCATAAGCGGTGTTCCTTAGTTTTGTCCGCGCGGATAGCAAACAAGCGAATAAGGAGCCGCACGCCAGCATAGCGGGGTTTCGCGAGGTGTGTTGGAGGCGTGGTGTCGCGGAGTTGCGAGGCGCCTAGCGGTACCATAACCCCGAATATGACCAGCATGGCGGAAAGGAACCCAACGGCATTCAAAAGGATGCCAAGAACGCCGATACCTTGCTTCGGCAGCAACCCGAGCCAGTGGCCCAAGACAACGGATGCGAGCCAGAATGTTGTCCCGGCAAGGCCCAATTTGAGATTTCGCCGAAAGGTGGAAGGGCGCATCGTCACCGCTCTGCCCTTTCTTCGCGCCACATGGAGAAGAGGAAGTAGGCGATAAAGAACAGCATGATGAGGAACAGGACCACCGCGATGGCCGCGCCGTAGCCCATGCGGAAGCCGAATTCGGCCAGGGCCTTTTCGTACATGTAGAAGCTGAGCACCCGGGTCGATCCGAAGGGGCCGCCATTGGTCATGATCGAGATCAGGTCGAAGCTGCGCAGCGCGCCGATGATGGTGACCACGAAGGCGATGAAGGTCGCGGGCTTGAGCTGGGGCAGGATGACATACCACAGCATCTTGTGGCCCTTGGCGCCGTCGAGACGCGCGGCCTCCACCTGTTCGGGGTCAACGGCGTTGAGCCCGGTGAGGTAGAGGATCATGCAATATGCCGTCTGCGGCCAGAGGCCGGCGGCGATGATGCCGTAGGTTGCCAGCGTTGGGTCGCCCAGGATGTTGATGGGGCCCAGGCCCACCACGCCCAGGGCCGCGTTCAGCAGGCCTTCCTTGGGCAGGTAGAACCACGAAAAGACCAAGCCGACGACGACTTGGCTGATGACGAAGGGAAAGAAGAACAGTGACTTGTAAAGCCGGATGCCTGTTACCGTCTGGTTGAGAAACAGCGCGATGCCCAGCCCCATGGGAATGGCCAGCAAGTAAAGTGCCAGCCATTTGACGTTGTTCCAAAGGCTGATCTCAAACGCCCGGTCGGTGGTCAGTTCCTGATAATTGGCGAGCCCGATATAGGTCGCCTCGCCCAGCCCGTCCCAGCGGTAGAGCGAGATGTTGAAGGACTGAAAGATCGGGATGATGACGTAGACCGCAAAGAACAGGATGCCGGGAGCCAGGAACAGCCAGGGCGTCACCGCGATCTGGTTGCGGGCATACCAGCCGCGCTTGTCCGTCGTGGCGGTGGAGATGGCGGGTGCGACGTTGGTCATGGGCCGGGTCTCCTTGGGGCGAAGCGGGCGGTGAGCGCGAAAGCGCGCCGGGCGATCTCTCGGCGCAGGCGTTCGAGTCGCAGGATGCAGGTGATGGAGGCAGCGCGGCCTCGCGCCGAAACGTGGGCTTGGCGCGGGTTCCGCTTGTAGTATCGCGCGGCGGCCCGGGCACGGGTAATGTCTTGCGGGTTGGGGAACGCGGCGCGCAGGGCCGTGGGGATGTTCGCGCCGGCTGTCTTCGGGACCTGCGGAAAGCAGGGGGCGTGGCTGGGGGCGAAGACACTGCTCATCGCCCTGGAGCCTGGGTCAGACGTGGCAGCGTTATCTGGGCTCGCACCTTGCAAGCAGTCCGGCGGCGGCGTCCTGCGATCAGCGCAGGTCGAATACCCGGGTGAAGGCGGTGAAGACTTGGCCGAATTCGAAGGGGCCTGATGTGTCGGCTGAATGCGGGTAGTCCTGGAACCATAGGCCGCCGACGAACATGATCAGAAGTATCGCCCAGAAAAGACGTCCAACCTTGTTCGGCAAGAAATAGAAATCCACGGGACCGGACCAAGGTTCGCGCGCTGCGGCGAGCGGCATAAGCAGCAACGCGGCCACCACTGCGAAATCTGCCCAGGTCGTCATCGCGGTCGATGCTCACATTGATCCTCGGTCATCCAGTGGCATGTCCGAACTTTGTGTTCGTATCATGACCGTGCGAAATCAGGTGCCGGGGGGCGAGGCATCCCGCCCCCCACATGTCTTGTCAGTTGGCGTAAATACGTTGGCGGGCCTGTTCCAGACGCTGAAGGATGTCGTCTAGATTGTCAGGGAAGACCATGAATTCCTGTAGGCCTTCCATGCCAACGGACGCCATTTCAGCCGGAAAGTCGCGGTCGAAGAACTGCGCGACACCGCCGGTGGCATTCTCCGACAGCATCGTGAAGCCTTGCTCCAGGAATTCATCGGCATCCACGGACGAGCCCGCATTCACCGGAAGTTGGCCCAGCTTGGCGCCCGAATTGATGTCGGTCTGGACATCCGCCGAGGTGACGAATTTCAGGAATTCGCGCGCGGCATCCTTGTTTTCGGCGCCTGCGGGAATGTGGAACGTATCGGTGGGCGCGTCTTCGCCCATTTCCACATCGGGGTTGATGACCGGGAACTGATAGAAGTCGATCTGATCGTCGCTCAGACCTGCCTCGCGCATAGGGGCCACGGCAAAGTTGCCCATGAGGTAGGCGGCAGCTTCACCATTGACCATGAAGGGCAGCGCTTCCTGCCAGGAATAGTTCTGATGGTCTTCGATGTAGCCGCCCATGTCGATGAGCTGGCGCCAATTGGCGAAGGTCTGGCGCACGCGGTCATCCGTCCAGGGGACTTCGCCGCGGGCCAGTTCCATGTGGAAGTCGAAGCCGTTGGTGCGCATGTTCAGGTAATCGAACCAGCCGCCCGCCGTCCAAAGGAACTTGGACCCGATGGTATAGCAGGCGCGGCCTGAATCGACGATGACCTGGCAATTGGCCAGTTCTTCTTCCCAGGTGGTGGGCTCTTCCAGCCCCAACTCATTGAAGATGTCTTCGCGGTAATAGACGCCCCACTGATAATAGGTATAAGGCACGCCCCATTGCTTGTCGTCGAGGGTCAGCGCGCCCTTGACGGCGTCGAGCCCTTCCAGATCGCCCCAGATGTCGGAGACGTCCTCAAAAAGGCCTGCATTGACGAAGGGCGTCATGCGGTTGGCGGCGTACCAGTTGACCACGTCCGGGGGGTTGGCACTCAGCACGTTGCGGATCTGGCTTTTCCAAGCTTCGCGGTCGACGATTTCCAACTCGACCGTCAGGTCGGGATGCAGGGCGTCGAAATCGGCGGCCAGCTGTTCCATCACTGCGCGCGGGGCAGGGTTGGACATGTCCGACACGATCTTGAGCGTGCCCGTCAGATTGGCATGGCCATCCGCAAAGGCGGCGCCGGTCAACGCGGTCGTGGCAGCAAGGGCCGTGAGAATGGATCGCATGAATACCTCCCAGTGTGCGTCCAGGGAAACCAGTTCCATTTTTCGGAACTTGGTTTCTTATGTTGAAAACTGACCATGAGTCAGCCTAGGCTGTCAACCAGTATCGCGGCGGGGAGGGCCGGAGTGAACGTGCAGCCAACCAAGTCCGACGGCACTGTAGGCAAGGCCCTCGACGTGCTTGATCAGGTGGCAAGCCATGGGCGCCCGGTGCGGTTCAGTGAGCTTCTGGAAAGCTCCCCCTTCCCGAAGGCCACGCTGTATCGCTTGCTGCAAACGCTGACCAGTCAGGGGATGCTGGCGCTGGATCCGGACCGCGGGACCTATGCGCCCGGCATGCGGCTGGTGCGGATGGCCCATGCGGCCTGGGCGCAGTCGTCGCTGGCCCCCATCGCGCGCGATCATCTGGACGCGCTGAGCCGGGCAGTGGGTGAAACGGTGCATCTCGCACAGTTGGATGGGGGCCATGTGCTTTATGTGGATAAACGCAACGCCACGCGGCCCGTCCCGATGTATTCCGAAGCGGGCAAGGTCGGGCCCGCCTATTGCACCGGTGTTGGCAAGGCCATGCTTGCTTTCCTGCCCGAGCCGCAGCTTGCCGCAGCACTGACCCAGCAAAGCTGGCACCGCTTTACCGACACGACGCTGACGGATGCCGCTGCCATGCGTGCCGAGCTGTCCGAGATACGGGAAATGGGCCACGCCTTCGACCGCGAAGAACATGAGCCGGGCATCCATTGCATCGCCATGCCGATCCTGTCGCCTGGCGGGCGCGTGCAGGGTGCCGTCTCGGTCACATCGGCAACGGATTGCGGCGATCCGGCCGCCCTGGAACGCCACCTGCCGGCCTTGCGCCAGGCGGTGGAACGCATTGCTGGGGACCTGCGCGACTGGCGCTTCCCCGACCAGACGGAGGAACAGGTATGGCAGGCGTCCAGCTCGAAAGCGTGATCAAGCGCTACGGCGACACACAAGTGATCCATGGCGTGGATCTGGAGATCGCCGAGGGCGAATTCTGCGTCTTCGTGGGGCCGTCTGGCTGCGGCAAGTCAACCCTTCTGCGGATGATCGCGGGGTTGGAGGAAACCTCTGACGGCGCCATCCGCATCGGCCCCCGCGATGTCACCCGCGAAGACCCGGCGCAGCGTGGCGTGGCCATGGTGTTCCAGACCTATGCGCTCTACCCGCATATGTCGGTGGCCGAAAATATGGGTTTCGGTCTGAAGATGAACGGCCACCCGAAGGGCGAGATCCAGACCAAGGTGGCGGAAGCGTCGCGCATCCTGAAGCTGGACGACTACCTGAAGCGCAAGCCGGCTGCGCTGTCTGGCGGTCAGCGTCAACGCGTGGCCATCGGACGCGCCATCGTGCGCGGCCCCGAGGTCTTCTTGTTCGATGAGCCTTTGTCGAACCTGGATGCGGAATTGCGGGTGGAGATGCGGGTGGAAATCGCCCGGCTCCACAAGGAAATCGGCGCGACCATGATCTACGTTACCCATGATCAAGTGGAAGCCATGACCATGGCCGACAAGATCGTGGTGCTGCGCGCGGGCCGAGTGGAACAAGTGGGCGCGCCGCTGGATCTGTACCGCGACCCCGACAACCGCTTCGTTGCGGGCTTCATCGGCTCACCGTCGATGAATTTCTTGCAAGGCACGGTGAACGGCGGCGCCATCGACATAGCAGCGCTCGGCACCAGCATCACGCCGCCGGTCACGCTTCCCTCAGACGGGACGGATGTCATCGTGGGGATGCGCCCCGAACATCTCGAAATCGGTGTGGGCGACGGGATGAGCGTCGACCTGACAGAGGCACTGGGCGGGGTCAGCTACGCCTATTTGACGGCCCAGACAGGCGAGAAGATGATCGTGGAGGAACGCGGCGATGTGCGTTCAAATGACGGGGACCGTGTTGCGGTCACCATCGACCCCGCTCGCGTGATGGTCTTCGAAGCGGCCACCGAGCGCCGAATCCGGTAGGGCTGTGCCGGTGGCAGCGTCGGATTTGAGTATTTGTGCCAGGATGAAGGGCGCATTTACCTTTCTTCAACCAGAGCTCGCTAGCGCAAGAGCACGGTACAGGCTGGAGAGCCGATGACCGTCCAGGGTGAAGATCGATCTTCACCGCCCCGGCTGCGGCTTGCACGACCTGTCCGGGCCGGGGCACCCCCTTTCATCCTGGCGGAAATACTCCCGCCGGAGGCTCCCACCAAATAGGCAGGCGGTGACCGCGCCATTTTGGGCCTGTTTTCCGGTGCGGCATCCGTTCCGCTACGTCTGCGGCTCGCCAAAGATGTTGACGGCGGCGGCCTGCGCTGCGTTCACTTGGCCCAAGCATTTCGCGACGGGGTTTATGTCGCGGTGATGGGCGACGGGCGTTTCGGGGATGGCGAACGCGGCGCGCTCAGCATCGGGCAAGTTGGCCAAGGGCGAGGTGCAATCGAACGCCGGGGAGGGGTGTTTTGGGGGGAGTTTTGGCCATCGTGCGCGGGCTGAGCGCGCTCAACGCCGCCGTTCTCGCTGCGGGGCGCGCCATGGGGATTTTCTGCATGGCGCTCATGGTGATTTTCATTTTGGTTCAGGTTTTCTGGCGCTACGTGCTATCGAACCCCTTGCCCTGGCCCGAGGAAGCGGCGCGTTTTCTGATGCTGTGGCTCATGGTGGTGGCGCCCACGGCGCTAAGACGCGGGGGCTTCGTGGCCATCGACATGATCCAGCTTGCCCTGCCGCGCGTGGCGGGGGGCGTGCTGACGCTGATTTTGCTGGGTCTGTCGCTTCTGGTGCTGGTCGTGGCCGTGTCCATTGGGTGGAGCGAGGTCACGGGTTTTTCGGGGCGGTTTACCACCTCATCCCTCTATTACCCGACCACCGACGGGTGGGAGAAGATGCCCCGCTCCTGGATGATGGCCTCGCTTCTGGTGGGGTGCATCATGATGGTGTCGGTGACCGTCGAGTTGATCCTGCGCCAAATCGCCGTGCTGGGCGGGCTGGCGGATCAATTGCCGGTCATCCCGCACACCGAAACGGTGGGGGCGGAATAGATGCTGGTCTGGTTCCTTCCGCTTTTTCTGCTGTTCCTGATGATCGGCCTGCCGGTCTTCTTCGCGCTGCTGGCCGCGCCTGGTCTGATGCTGTGGCTGAACGGGCAGGGCAGCGATCTCGTACTGCTTTATCGCAATACGTATAACGGGATGGATAGCTTCCCGCTGATGGCTATCCCGTTCTTCATGCTGGCAGGTGAGATGATGAACCGGGGCGGCATCACGCTGCGGCTGGTGGAATTCGCCCAGGCGCTAGTGGGGCACTTCCGGGCAGGCTTGGCGCAGGTGAACATTCTGTCGTCGATGTTGTTTGCGGGGCTATCTGGGTCGGCGGTGGCCGATACCTCGGCGCTCGGCTCCATGCTGATCCCGGCCATGGAGAAGGAAGGCTATACCCGCAAATTCGCCGCCGCCGTGACAGCCGCCTCCAGCGTCATTGGGCCCATCATCCCGCCCTCGGGCATCATGATCATATATGCCTACGTCATGGAACAATCGGTGGCCGCGCTTTTCCTGGCGGGCATCGTGCCGGGGGCCCTTGTCGGGATCGGGCTGATGGTGGTCACGAACATCATCGCGCGCCGCAACCCCGATGCCATGCCCGCGCTCAAGACCCGGGCGACCTGGCCCGAAAAGGGGCGCGCGTCGCTGAAGGCCTTTTTCCCACTGTTGACGCCCGTCATCATCCTGGGCGGCATCCTGGGCGGGGCGTTCACCCCGACCGAGGCCTCCGCCGTGGCAGTAGGTTACGCCGTCATCGTGTCGCTTTTCATCCTGCGCGAGATGTCGTGGCGTGACTTGCCCGATGTGCTGGGCAAGTCGGCGTTGATTTCTTCGGTCGTGCTGCTGCTTGTTGGCGCGGCCTTGGCCTTCAAGACGGTGGTCGCGCTGAGCCATGCGCCCGAGGCGCTGGCGGCGCTGATCCTATCGCTGTCGGACAACCCGTTGATCCTGCTTTTGCTGATCAACCTGCTGCTGTTCATCGTGGGGATGTTTCTGGATGCGGGCCCGGCCATCATCATCCTGGGGCCGATCCTGGGGCCGATTTTCGTATCTCTGGGCGTGGACCCGGTGCATTTTGCCATTATCATGTCTGTCAACTTGACCGTGGGGTTGGCGACGCCGCCCATGGGGCTTGTCTTATTCGTTGCCTCATCGGTCAGTGGTGAACGGGTGGAAACCATCGCCCGCGCCATCCTGCCCTTCCTGGCCATCCATGTCTTCGTAATCGGGTTGATTACCTACATTCCCGCCATTTCGCTGGCGGTGCCGCGCTTCTTCGGATTTCTATGAACCAAGGTCGAATAATAGGGAGAGAGACCATGAAACTTCTGACCACCCTGGGGGCCGCTGCGCTGGCAGCCGTTCTGGCGGTGCCAGCCATGGCGCAGGATTTCACCATCCGCGCCACGGCGAATTCAAACGAGAACGACGAAGACTATGACGGCCTGGTCGTCTTCAAGAATTACGTTGAGGCCGCTTCGAATGGCGCCATCGCCGTGGAATTATTCATCGGTACGCAGCTTTGCTCGAACGGGGCGGAGTGTTTGCAGGGTGTGGCCGACGGGTCCATCGACGTCTTCGTGACCACGTCGGGTGGGGCGGCGGGCATCTTCCCTTACGTGCAGATTTTCGACCTGCCCTACCTGATGGCCGATGACCGGATCGCCGAGGAAGTGCTGACCAACACCGCTTTGGTGTCGCAGATGCGGGCCAAGGCGTTGGAGGATTCGGGCGACTCGATCCGCATCATGACCGTTGGCAACACGGGCGGCTGGCGCAACTTCGCCAACACGCAGCGCCGCGTGGCCGAGCCTTCGGATATGGAGGGCCTGAAGATCCGCACCGTGGTCGCAGACCTGCCGCAGGAATTGGTGCGCACGCTGGGTGCCGCGCCCACGCCCATCCCGTGGCCGGAACTGTTCACCTCGCTCCAGACAGGTGTCGTGGAAGGGTCCAAGAACGGGATCACCGACATCATGGGCATGAAGTTCCCCGATGCCGGGCTGCAATACCTGACGCTGGACGGGCATGCCTACATGGCGGCCATCTGGGTGATGAACAACCAGAAGTTCCAAGAGATGCCCGATGACATGAAGCGCGTCGTGGTGGACGGCTTCGCGGCCTTGCAGCAGGCGACGTTCGCGTCGCCCAAGCGCAAATCCATCCAGGCCTATGAGGATTTCGTGGCTGGCGGCGGGGATCTGTATGTGCCCACGCCCGAGCAGAAGGCGGCGTTCCAGGAAGCGGCGGCGCCGGTCTATGATTGGTTCGCGTCCAACGTGGATGGCGGTGAAGAGATGCTGGCCAACCTGCGCGCAGCCGTGGCTGAGGCGGAAGAGAACGTGAATGCCCGCCGGGCGCGCGATCTCGAATAAGGCTGAGCCTCCCGTAGATTTGGACGGGGGCGGCCATTGGGTCGCCCCCGTTTTGTCTGGGGATGTGGTGCCTAAGCCGCGTCACCCCGGACCGGAACCAAGTCCAAAGGAGGCCGGTTCATCTATGGGCCGCCCCCCCCGGCGATTTGGTTGGTGTTTGTGCCAAGCTTGGGGCTTTTGCGGATGTGGCGCGCCATAGCAGATGGGTCTGGTCACCAAGCCGCGGCCCGTCGAAGAACCGGCTTGCACCCGGGCGGACAACGTACCTGCCCGGGTACCGCATGCGCGTTTCAGGCCCGCCCCTCAGTTCGGCGTCAGCCGATAGATCGTTCCCTCATCCACAGCCGCGTAAAGGCTGCCGTCCGGGCCCAGTTTCAGGGACCGGAAGCGCCCGGCCTCCATCGGTAGGGTCATCTCGGTCACGTCCACGACTTCTTGGCCGTCGCGGCTGAGCTCCATCACGTCGATACGCTGGCCGATGGGCGTGCCGCCAAAGCCGATGCCCATGATGCCCACCACCATGGCGCCATCCCAATCGCCCCAGGCCTCACCGCGCAAGAACTCCGCCGAGGACGTGCCCTGGGACCAACCGTTATTGTCCCAGATCGGCACCATCGCATCGGGATAGGTGTCGAGGTCGGTCATGGGCATGTAGGATGCGCGCTCGAACCGGTTCATGCCGCCTTCCTGATTGGGCATGTAGCCGCAATACCCATCCGGGCAGTCACCCCGGCCCGCCATGTTGGGCCGCGGGTCCCAGCCTGCATTGCCGCCATTGACGAGCACCGTGATCTCATCGGAATGCCAGGGCCCGTGTTCGGCTGCGATGGCCGCCCCCGTTTCGGGGTGGAAGGCAATGCCCTGCACGTTGCGGTGCCCATAAGTATAGGTGCGCGCATCGAAGCCGTCGGGCGGCGCATTTTCCGCATGAGCGTTGCCATCGGTGTTGATGCGCAGGATTTTCGAGCCCATCATGGTCGGGCTTTGCGGCACCTCTCCGTTATGGGTGTCGCCCGTCGTCAGGAAAAGCGCGCCATCGGGCCCGAACCGCACGCGGCCGCCATTATGGGCGCCCGGGCCGCCGAAGGGGTGGTCCGATGCGGCCATCTTATAGGGCACGTCATCCACGATATCCGTGCGGTCCGACACGGTCGTGAAGTCGTCACTGACGACCAGCCGCATCAGCCTGTTGGTATGCGGGTCCGACAAGTTGGAGGTGGAATAGACATAGATGCGCCGGTTTTCCGCGAAACCCGGGTCCACGGCGACGCCCATCATCCCCGCTTGGCCTTCGCAGAACAGGTCACCGGCATTGTCGGCATAGCCGTCGGTTTCGCCCATGCCCAGCAGGGCGTTTACCTCGCCCGAGGGCATGCGGACCGACAAGCCCTTGCATTTCTCGGTGAAGAACATGGTGCCGTCTTCCAGGAAGGCCATGTCCCAAGGGTCCTCCAACCCCGTGAGCACGGCTTCATGTCCGAGGCTTGTCGTGTTGGTGCCTGCCTGGCCAGGCCCGGTAAGCGCCGCGGCCAACGCGATGGCCGAGGCTTGCGCGAAAATGCGGCTGAAATGCTGGTTTGACATGCTGTTTCCTCCCGAATGATGCGGGCAGCGACGCGACGGGCGCCGCCGTCTCGCGCCGTAGGGTGACGCTACGGCAAGATGACGGTAGGTCTGTTGGGCATGGCATCAACAACTTTGGCGGGGCCAGCGGGATGTTGCCTTCATGTCGGGGGCGGGCGTCGATGGCCCTCAAGATATGCGGTAGGCGGGCCGGTACTGCTTTTCGCCCGGCGCGCTGTCCGCGCTGCTGCCCAGAATGCCCGGAAGGTCGGGGACCCTGATATCGGTCGCCAGGCCCAACCATGCGAGGCTGCGAATGACCCACCAGCCCGGATCAATCTGGGTGGCCGTCAGGCCCATGCGCGCGGAGCGGGGAAAGGCATGGTGATTGTTGTGAAAAGCTTCTCCAAAGGTGAAAAGGCCCAGCTTGGGCAGGTTGCGCCCGTCCACGGCGATGCCGTCCTGCACAAAAGGGCGCTCCCCCGTGGTATGGGCGAAATGCACTGTGCACCAATGGCCCGTCAGGGACACAGCGACGCGCAGGCAGATCCCCCAAAGGACGAACCCGATGCCGCCGAGCGCGAAAAGCAATAGCGCCAAGGGCAGTTGCTGCCAGCGCCAGGTCCGGTCCAGCCATTGATAGAACCGATCTTCGGTCACGCGCGGCTCGATCACCAGATCGGGCGGGTGGGTCAGCACCTGTTCGCAATGCATCTGCCAGACCGCGTCGCGCCAGAAGTCCACATCATGCTTGGCGAAGGAATGGCAATCGGGCTGCTGCTGTTGCCAGTCGCGCATTTCATGGATGTGGAACATCCCGATGGGACCGGCCATGCCCACCAGCGTGCCAAGATAGACAAGCGTGTATTCCAACCAGCGGGGCACCTCGAAGGAGCGGTGGATCAGCAGACGATGCATCCCGACCGAGTGCCCAAGGCAGAGCGTCAGAAGCATTAATCCAAGGGTAAGACTGGCGGCTTGCCATGACGGGAAGAAGACGACCCCCACCAAGCCGCCGATCAGCATCCCGGTATACCAGATCGATTTCGCAGGGGCCCAAGCGACGTGGCCTTCTGTGGCAGAACTCGTGGCAGTGGGGGTGACGCGGTCGGTTGCACGTGTACTGGGCATTGCAAGCTCCCTGTTAGATAATTAACTTACAAGTGAAGCATTAATTTAACCGATTAGCTAAAAGGTTTCTTATGTCAAGCCCCGATAAAGTGTTCGAAGCACTGTCATCTGCGGCGCGTCGGCGCATCTTGGCGTATTTGCGGGACCGGCCGCTCCATGCTGGGGCAATTGCAGATCGGTTCGACATGTCGAAGCCCGCGATTTCCAAGCACCTTTCGATCCTGGAATCGGCCGGGCTGATCTGGCGCAAGCGCGAGGGTCAATTCGTGCTCTATGGGATGGAGCAAGAAAAACTAGCCGGTCATCTTTGTGCCTTCATGCAAGAAGTCTGCCCGTCCTCCCGCGGCATCCGTGGAGAGGTGAAGGATGAGATGAAGGACGAATGAGGGCCAACGGCCAGCCTTTGCAGCGTTGCCGGTTCCGGACTCGGGCGGGAAGGCAAAAGGCCGTCATCCCCTGCGCAGCCGAATGACATCCGTCAATGCACCGTTCGTTTATCCCGCAACGCTAGACGCCGTTCGACAGATGTTTGGACAGATGTTTGGGAAGGCGATTCATGATTGCTCCACATCGCTGCAAGAAAACCGGCAAAGACGCTCGAAGCCCCACGAACCGCCGCCATTTCGCGGCAGGAACCCTGGCCTTGCTTTGTGCCCTATCGCTTCCTGCTGCCGGGTTTTCCCAGCCCATGCCGCGCTCTGACCCGCCGGGCCACACGTGCCCGCAAGGCGACCTGACGGTCTTTGCCGTCGATCCCGGTCTCGCGGAACGTGCCTGCGCCATTGTCCAGGCGGCGGAGCCCCTGTTCTCCGCCTGCGGCTTACCGGGTTTTGACCCACTGCGGCTCTATGTCGTGCGGCGGATCGAGGGCACGTCCGAGCATTGCCTGGGGGTCTATGTGTCCGACACAAACGAGATCGCCGTTATCGACCCGGTCGTCTTGGCAGACGATAGCGGGCCTTGGTCGATGTTCTACGGTCTTGAAGCCAATGCCTTGTTCGCAAGTCTTCTTATCCACGAAGTCACGCATGCCCGGCTGGCCAACTTGGCAGATGGAAACAGCTGTAGCCTGGCCGACCACGAATACATCGCCTACGCGATGCAACTCGCGACGCTGCCCGACGAACAGCGCGACATCATTTTGGACGGGGTCCCCGACGGTGACGCAGGAACCTCGCTGATAAACGAAGTGACCCTGGCCATGTCCCCCCGGGTCTTCGCCGGTCTCGCCTGGCGCCACTTCGAACGACCTGAGAACGGGTGCCGCTATGTGCGGTCCCTTCTGGACGGGTCGGTCTCGCTTGAACGGTCAGAACCTTAAGGCGGTTCACCTCCGCACAGAACCGGAACTGTGCCAGCCCCGGTCCGGGAATCAGCGCTTCTACGGTCAAGCAATGCACTTTATGCCAACCACGTTCGTCGAACAGCCGTTCGGCGCGGGACGCCAGCCTAAGCGCCGATCCGGCGCTGGCACGGCGATGGCTGAAGCCCCTTGATGCCATGCCAGGGTGAGCCGACATCACCCATCCGCTCATCGAAACGGATACATCCAGGCCTTGTAATCCTCCACCAACTCCAACGCGTGGGCGATCTGGTCGGGGGTCATCTTCTTGACCACTTCTTCCTGGGAAATCGCGGCATCGGGGTCACCGCCGATGGCTGACAACACATACCACATATAGGCGCGCACCAAGTCCGGGGCGGGCATGCCCAGACCCACTTCGTAATACCACCCCACGCCCGATTGCGCGCCCGGATGGCCCTTCATGGCGGAGCGCAAATACCATTCGAACGCGCGCACCTCGTCCTTTTCGACGCCAAGGCCCAAGGCGTACATCACGCCGATCAACTCCTCCGCGTCGGCATTGCCGGACCGGGCTGCGGGCCACAAAGCTTCACGGGCTTCCACGAAGCGCCCGGCCTCCATCAAATCGCGGGCATCTTCGATATCGGCGAAGGCGGGGCTGGACAGGGCCAACACAACGGACAAGATCGGGATATGAAGTTTCAAAGCATCCTCCTAGCGCTGACACTGGCTGCTGGCCCCGCCCATGCGCAAGGGGTCGAATTCCACCCGTTTGATGAGGCCAAGGCCGAAATCGGGCGATTGCTTTTTTACGACGCGATCCTGTCGGGGAACCAGAATATCTCCTGCGGGACGTGTCACCACCACAAGACCTTCACCGGCGACGGGCTATCGCTGGGCATCGGCGAAGGCGGGCAGGGTTTGGGGCCGGAGCGGACAGCAGGGGCGGGGGCGGACGCCATCCGCAAACGGGTGCCGCGCAACGCGCCCGCTTTGTGGAACCTGGGCGCGGTGGAATTCGAGCGACTGTTCCATGATGGCCGCGTCGGGTTTTCGGACGCCTATGGCAACGGCTATGACAGCCCGGCTGAGGAATGGCTGCCCGAGGGTCTGCCAAACCTCCTATCGGTGCAGGCTTTGTTTCCCATGACGGCGCAGTTCGAAATGGCCGGCAATGTGGGGGAAAACGAAGTCACCGGCGCCGTCGGCGACCGCATCGACCTGGCCTGGCCCATCATCGCCAAACGGGTGCGGACGATTCCAGAATACGGCGACGCGTTCGTGGCCGCCTTTGACGATGTGGAGGCGCCCGAAGACGTCGACATCACTCATATCGCCATCGCCTTGGCCGATTTCATCGGCTCGGAATGGCGGTCGTTGGATGCGCCCTATGATGCCTGGCTTGCGGGGACGTCCGACTTGACGGCAGCCCAGCATCGCGGGCGCGACCTGTTCTTTGGCCGCGCGAACTGTGCGTCGTGTCATTCGGGCGCTTTGTTCACTGACCACGAATTCCATGCCTTGGCCCTGCCGCCCTTCGGCCCCGGGCGCACGCGCCGCTTCGACCCCGTGCCCCGCGATGTAGGACGCATGGCGGAAACCGATGATCTGGAAGATGCGTACCGATTCCGCACGCCGTCTTTGCGCAACGTCACGCTGACGGCCCCCTATGGCCACAATGGCGCCTATCCGACGCTGGAAGGCATCATCCGCCACCACGCTGACCCGCTTGCCGCGCTGGCCGCGTGGCAGCCCGAGATGGCTGAACTCCCCGAGGCGCCGTGGCTGGAGCCCATAGATTTCGTTATCCAATCAGACAGCCGCGAAATGGCGCGGGTGGCGGCGCGCCTCGATATCGCACCCGTGATGCTCAGCGATGCGGACATCGCCGATCTGGTGGCGTTTCTGGGCGCGTTGGAAGGCGGGGTCAGCAAGCATGGGCGCCTGGGCCGCCCCGACGCGGTGCCCAGCGGGTTGCCGGTGGATTGATGGCGCGCTTGCTGGTCTGCGGCATCGCCGTCATCGACTATGTCCACCGGATGGAGGCGCTGCCTTCGGGCGGGGTCAAGCACCGCTCCACCGCGTTCGACCGCATCGGGGGGGGATGCGCGGCCAATGCGGCGGTGGGGGCTGCGCGCTTGGGCGGTGACGTCACGCTCGTGTCGCGGCTGGGCCAAGACGCCGCGGGCGATGAGCTTGCCGCGATGCTGACCGCCCAGGGCCTGGCGCTGAACGTGCCGCGCGGGGGCCGCACGCCGCTCTCATCGGTCATGGTCGCCGCCGATGGCGAGCGGATGATCGTCAACTTCCCCGGCGCGGACTTACCCCAGACCCCGCCCGCCTTGCCCGATTTCGACGCGGTGCTGTGCGACTGCCGCTGGCCCGAAGCGGCCGAGGCCGCCTTGCGCGCCGCCCGCGTCGCAGGCCGCCCCGGCGTGGTGGACGCCGAGAAGTTCACACCCTCGCAAATCGCGGCTCTGGCCTCTCACATCGTCTTCTCCGCCCCTGGCTTGCGCGACTTCGCGGGCATCGACGCGCTGCCTCGCGCCCTGTCCGATGCCGCCGCGCGCTTGCCGGGTGACGTGGCCTATACCGATGGCCCTGACGGCGTGACCTGGGCCAACGGCCTGCACGTGCCCGCTCCCGCGATCACGCCTGTCGATACGCTGGGCGCGGGCGATCTGTGGCACGGCGCGTTCACCCTCGCGCTTGCCCGTGGGGAAGCACTGGACGCCGCCTCGCGCTTCGCCAATGGTGCGGCCGCGATCAAATGCACGCGGCCTGGCGGGTGGGAGGCCTATCCCACGGCCCGCGATCTGGAGGATGCATGACCACGACCACCCTGACCCCCGGCAAACAGCTGGGGTTTCGCCGCATGTCCGACGGGGCCGGGCGCTTCAAGATGACCGCCGTGGACCAGCGCCCGCCGATCAAGGGCCCCATCGCCGCCCACCATGGCGGCGATGCCCCCTGGGAAGACGTGGCTCGGGTGAAGACCCTTCTGCTGGAAGCCTTACAGCCATCCTCCACCGCCATGCTGCTGGACCCGCATTACGCCATTCCCCATGGCTGGCAGGTCTTCGACCCGACCAAAGGTCTGATCGTCACGCTGGAGGATTCGCTTTTCCAAGACACCGGGCAGGGCCGCTATTCGGCGGAAATCGATGACTGGTCCGTAGGCAAGATCAAACGGATGGGCGGCGACGCGGTCAAAGTGCTGGCGTGGTATCGGCCCGATATCTCGGATGCGGTGCGCACGGCCCAGCATGATTTGGTCAAGCGCACGGGCGAGGCCTGCGCGCGTTTCGACATCCCTTTCCTCTTCGAATTGCTGGTCCATCCCGTGGACAGCGATGCCGAACAGACATCCGAATATACCGAAATGGCCACGAAGCATTCCGACCACGTGCTTGCCTCGGTCGAAGCCTTTGCGGGCGCTGATTATGGCGTGGATGTCTTCAAGCTAGAAAGTCCGGTACCCGCGAAGGGAATCGCCCCCGGGTCAACCGATATCCAGGCCCTGTTCGACGAAATGGGCCGCTTGGCAGCGCGCCCTTGGGTCATGCTGTCGGCAGGCGCGGGCAAACCCGATTTCCGCACGGTGCTGGACTACGCCTATGCCGCAGGTGCCTCGGGGTATCTGGCGGGCCGTGCGATCTGGCTGGATGCGTTCACCGCCTACCCCGATTGGGACGCCATGGCGGTGGGCCTGCGCGACACATCGGTGCCTTACATGGCAGACTTGAACGCGCTGACCGATGCCAAGGCCACACCCTGGCACGCGCATGAGGTCTACGGCGGCAATGGCTTGGCCTTCGTGGAGCCGACGGCCGCGTTCCGCCAAAGCTATGGGGATATCTGATGAAGATCGGGATATTGCCGCTGGGTCGGCCCACCTTCGATTTGCCCTATGCGAAAGAAAAGCTGGCGGCGATGTTGGCGCAATTGGATGTCAGCGGGCATGAAATCATCGGCTCGCGCAGCCTGCTGATGGGGCCAGACGATGCCGCCTTGGGCGCGGTGGCATCGGCGGACGTGCTGCTGATATTGCAGGTAACCTTCACCGACGCCGCCTTCACCACCCGCGCGGCCTGCGACTTCCCGGGTCGTGTGGCCATTTGGGCGGTGCCCGAACCGCGCCTGGGCGGGCGCCTTCGGCTCAACGCCTATTGCGGGCTCAACCTGCTCAGCCACGCGCTGGGCCTGAACGATCGCCGCTTCACCTGGGCCTATGGCGACAACGTCGACCTCGACGCCCTGCTTACTGGCCCCGAAGTCACGCCCAAGCGCGGCGTCCCCTCAGGCGCGGCCGCCATTGCCATACGCCGCGACCTCCATATCGCGCGCATCGGCGAGCGGCCCGAGGGTTTCGATACCTGCGCCTATGACAAGGCCGCGCTTGCGGGCCTGACCGGCGCCAAGGTCACCGAACTGACCTTGCCCGACCTGTTCGACCGCGCCCGCGCCCTGCCGGATGACGCGGTTGCTCCCTACGCCACCCAGGCCGAGACACTGGGCGGCGTGGCCGAGTTGGACCAAGGCGAACTCGACCGCTCACTTCGCCTGGCAGGGGCCCTAGACCAACTCCGTCGTGAGCAGCGCTTCGACGCCATGGCTATTCGCTGCTGGCCCGAAACCTTCACCGAATATGGCGGCGCCGTCTGTGGCCCCGTCTCGATGCTGGGCGAGGCGCGCACCCCCTGCGCCTGCGAGGCCGATGTCTATGGCGCCGTGACCCAGGCCATTTTGCAAGACGTGGCCGACGCGCCGGTCTTTCTGGCGGATTTGGTGGATATGGACGACGAGACCGGCGTCGTCTGGCATTGCGGCCAGGCACCCGCATCGATGGCGGCCACCGCGCCCGGCGCTACGGTGCATACAAACCGCAAACAGGCGCTTCTGCTGGAATTCCCGCTCAAGCCCGGGCGCGTCACGCTCTTCCGTTTGAGCCAGGCCTACGGCCAGCCTCAGGCCGTCATCGCCACGGGCGAGGTGCTGGACCGACCCATGGCCTTCACCGGCACATCGGGTGTCGTGCGTTTTGATCGGGGCGCGACACAGGTCGGCGCCGATGTGATGGCCAGCGGGTTGGAGCACCACATGGCGCTGGCCTACGGCGACCACGCGGACATCTTGCGCGGCGTGGCCGCAGGCCTCGACATCCCCGTGCTGGAGCTTGGCGCATGATCCGCTACGGCCTGATCGGCGCTGGCATGATGGGGCAGGAGCATATCCGCAACATCAACCTGCTCGCCGATGCCCGCGTCACCGCCGTGGCCGACCCCGATGCACGTATGCGCGAGCTGAGCCTCGCTACGGCGGAAAGCGCCAAGGGCTATCTGTCGGTCGACGACCTGGTGGGCGAGGATGCCTGCGACATCTATCTGATCGCCGCGCCCAACGACCTGCATGCAGGGCTGCTGCAACAGCTTATGGCGACGGACAAACCCATCCTGGTGGAAAAGCCGCTCGCCACGACGTCGGCGGCCTGCCGCGACCTGCTGAACATGGCCAAGGGGCGCAAGGCGCCCATCTGGGTCGCCATGGAATACCGCTACATGCCGCCCATCCAGCGGCTTTTGCAGGCGATTGACCAGGGCGCCACGGGCGATCCGCGGATGGTGTCGATCCGCGAACACCGCTTTCCTTTTTTGCCTAAAGTGGACGATTGGAACCGCTTCAACGCCCGCACCGGCGGCACGCTGGTCGAAAAATGCTGCCACTTCTGGGACTTGATGCGGCTGATCCTGAAATCGGACCCTGTGCGCGTCTATGCCAGCGCGGGCGTGGATGTGAACCACCGGGATGAACGCTATGCGGGCGGCATACCCGATATCGTAGATAATGCCTATGTCATCGTCGATTTCGCCAATGGGACCAGGGGTATGCTGGATCTGTGCATGTTTGCCGAAGGTTCCCACTGGCAGGAATTCGTGGCGGTGACGGGCCCCAAGGCACGCTGCGATGCGCTCATCCCGGGGCCCGCGCGCTTCGCACCCGATGGCGCCCCGCGGGAGGCTGAGTTCGTCACCTCCATCCGCGCGCTCAAACAGGAAGTCCGCGAAATCGTCCACACCCCGCCCGAATTGCTTCTGGCGGGCGACCACCACGGTTCCACCTTCTACCAACACAAGCGCTTCCTCGACTTGGTCCGGGCGGGCAAGGGCACGCCCGAAGTCACGCTTGAAGACGGCTATTGGTCCGTTCTGGTGGGCGAAGCCGCCGAAGAATCCGCCCGCTCCGGCCAGGCGATTTCGCTTGTGGGAAGGGGTCCCTGATGGCTTCTTCCTGGCATAAATATCCAATGGCGCAACATGGCGGCAGGCTCGACCGGTGGGCTCTGACCGGAAAGGTGGCCCCATGATCCTGATCACCGAATTCATGGATGAAACCTGGGTCGATTGGCTGCGCGCGCGCGCCGACCTCACCTACGAGCCTGACCTGCCCGATCGCCCCGACGACCTGGCACGCCTGGCATCGGGCGCGCAGGCCCTCATCGTGCGCAATCGCACGCAGGTGCGCGGCGCGCTGCTCGGCGCGGGCTTTGGCTGCGTGGGGCGGCTGGGCGTGGGCCTCGACAATATCGACCTGGACGGCTGCCGCGACAGAGGCATTGCCGTCTATCCGGCCACGGGGGCCAACACCTTGTCAGTGGCAGAATACGTGATCACGACGGCGGCGCTTCTGCTGCGCGGCGCCTATCTCATGCGCCACGAGATGGAAGCGGGTGCCTGGCCCCGCGGCCCTGCGGGCCAGGGGCGAGAGATCGCGGGCAAGGTGCTGGGCCTGATCGGCTACGGAGAAATCGCGCGCAAAAGCGCAGCGCTGGGCCGGGCGCTCGGGATGGAGGTCATGGCCGCCGACCCCTATGCCACGGATTTCGACGGCGCGCGGCCTGCCAGTGTCGAAGAGGTCTTCGCCCAGGCCGATATCCTTTCGCTCCACGTGCCCCTGACCGATGAGACGCGGCGCATGGTCGATGCTGCGGCCTTGGCGCGGATGAAACCCGGCTCGGTCCTGGTGAACGCGGCGCGGGGCGGCGTGGTGGATGAGGCCGCGCTGGCGACCGCCCTGCAATCGGGGCATCTGGGGGGCGCCGCGCTCGATACGTTCGAGGCGGAGCCCTTGGGCACCGACCATGTCTTCGCCGGCGTGCCCAACTTGATTTTGACGCCTCATATCGGCGGCGTGACCGCCGAAGCCAATGCCCGCGTCTCCGAGATGACGGCCCGCAGCGTGGCGCGTCATCTGGGGTTGACATGAAGCGGGGGGCGCAGACGTCGCGGCAGCGTGGGCGCGTCGGGGTGCAGGCTTTTTTGGACAGCGATGCGCTTGCATCGTCTGGGGACGCCACGAGTCGAGAGGTCCTGAGGGGGCAATCTGCCCCTCAGGACCTGTTCCAGCGTGCTGTCGCCCGAACCCGCCTCAAGGACAAGCGCGGCGAAGCCGCGTCGGCTGCGCCGATCCTTGACCCGGGCCCGGGCGACGGGGGGTGCCCATGAGCGGGCTGCGGGATTGGTGGATCGAAGGGCACGGGCTGCGCGCGCGGTTCACCGATTGGGGGGCCGCCCTGATGGATTTGCGGTTGGACGGCCATGACGCGCCTTTGGTGTTGGGCTTTGACGACCCGAACCTCTATCCTGATCATTCGCGCTATTTCGGCGCCACAGCGGGGCGGTTTGCCAACCGGATCGGCGACGCGCGTTTCGCGTTGGACGGCGTAACATACCAGACGGATACGAATTTTCTGGGGCGCCATACCCTCCATGGGGGCAGCAAAGGGACGGGCAAGCGCGAATGGGAGATGCTGGACCATGAGGTCGATGCAATCCGCTTCGGGGTCCGCCTGGCCGATGGGGAGATGGGGTTTCCCGGTGCCATGCGGCTCGAGGCGCTATTTACCTGCGCGCCAGGTGCTTGCCTTCGCATCGACTACCGCGCCACTTGCGACGCGCCCACGATCTGCAACCTGGCCCACCACAGCTATTGGTGCCTTGATGATACGGGCGATCTGGCACGCCACACCCTGAAGGTGGCGGCGGATCGCTATACGCCCGTGGACGACGGCATGATCCCCACCGGCGTGGCCCCTGTGGATGGGACGCGCTTCGATTTCCGTGGCGGGCGGGCCTTGCCCGGTGAAGGGTTGCTGGATCACAATCTGTGCCTGTCCGATGCCCGCGTGGCGTTGCGCCCTGTGGGCGTGTTACTTTCTGACGCGAGCGGTGTGCAGATGGCGATCGCCACGACCGAGCCCGGCTTGCAGGTCTATGACGGCGCGAAGCTGGACGTGCACGCACCCGGCCTAGGCGGGCGGCGCTACGGCGCCCATGCGGGCGTCGCGCTGGAGCCGCAGATCTGGCCAGATGCGCCGAACCATGCCGATTTCCCCGACGCCACCTTGCGCCCGGGTGAGACTTACAGACAGACGACGACCTTCACCTTTTCGAAAGGATAGACCGATGCTCGACGGAACCGGCTTCAAGACCTGGATGCGGCAGGCCAACCTGATTGACGGCCAATGGGTGGGCGCTGATGGCGAGGCCACTATCGACGTGAACAATCCGGCCACGGGCGATGTGATCGGCACGATCCCCAAATCCGGCCGGGCCGAGACCGAGCGCGCCATCGCCGCAGCTTCGGCGGCCTTTCCTGCTTTTCGCGACATGGCGCTGATGGAGCGCTGCAATCTGCTGTGGAAGCTGCACGATGCGCTGATGGACAACCAGGCCGATCTGGCCGAGTTGCTGACCGTCGAGATGGGCAAGCCCCTGGCCGAGGCCAAGGGCGAGATCGCCATCGGCGCGCAATATGTCCGCTGGTTTGCCGAAGAAGCACGGCGCGCCAAGGGCGAAATCGTGCCCGCCGGTGTGAATGGCCGTCGCATTCTGGTGACGAAACACGCCGTTGGTGTGGTGGGCATGATCACGCCCTGGAATTTCCCTTCAAGTATGCTGGCCCGCAAGATCGCGCCTGCCTTGGCGGCGGGTTGCACGGTGGTGGCCAAGCCCGCGACGATGACACCCTATTCCGGCCTGGCCTGGGGCGCGCTGGCCGAAGAGGTGGGCTATCCGAAGGGGGTTGTGAACATCCTGACCGGCTCAGCCCGGGACATCGCTGGCGCGATGATGGATGCGTTCGAGGTGCGGAAGGTGACGTTCACCGGCTCAACCGAGGTGGGCAAGGAGTTGATCCGCCAATCGGCGGATACGGTGAAGAAAGTGTCCATGGAACTGGGCGGCAACGCGCCCTTTGTGGTGTTCGACGATGCCGATCTGGAGCAGGCCGTGGAAGGCGCCATGGTGTCGAAATTCCGCAATGCGGGCCAGACCTGTGTCTGCGCCAATCGCATTTATGTGCAGGCAGGGATCCACGACGCCTTCGTCAAGCGGCTGGTGGAGAAGACTGAAGCCATGAAGGTGGGCGACGGGCGCGAAGACGGGGTTGAGCAGGGCCCGATGATCGACATGGATGCCGTCGAGAAGGTTGAGGACTTCGTGGCCGACGCGAAGGACCAGGGCGGCGAAGTCGTGACCGGGGGCGCGCGGCATGAGAAGGGTGGCACGTTTTTCCAGCCGACCGTGGTGACGGGTGCCACCCAGGCGATGAAATTCGCGACCGAGGAGATCTTTGGCCCCCTGGCCCCCGTCTTCAAATTCGAGACCGAGGAAGAGGCCATCGAGATGGCCAATGCCACGGTCTATGGGCTGGCCTGCTATGCCTATACGTCCGATCTGGGCCGGGCGTTTCGGCTGAATGAAGGGCTGCAATATGGGATGATCGGGATCAATTCGGGGCTGATCACCACCGTTGAGGCGCCCTTTGGAGGTGTGAAGGAAAGCGGCCTTGGCAAAGAGGGCGGGTCCCAGGGGTTGGAGGATTACCTGGAGACGAAATACGTCTGTATCGACGGAATTTGACTGGGTCTTTTGCGGTAAGGCCGGGGGCGCTGCCCCCGGACCCCCGGAGTATTTTTGCCAGGATGAAAAGCTACAGCAGGCGCGGCGTGTGGGCGTGGGCGCCTTCGATTTCGAGCAGTCGGCGCTTGACGGCCAAGCTGCCGGAGAAGCCGCCCAGCGAGCCATCGGCGGCGATGACCCGGTGGCAGGGGATAATCAGCGGGATGGGGTTGCGCCCATTGGCTAGGCCCACCGCGCGCATGGCACCCGGTTGGCCGATTTTGCGAGCGATGTCGCCATAGCTGCGGGTTTGGCCGCGTGGGATGGCCTGGAGCGCGCGCCAGACCCTTTGCTGGAAATCGGTTCCTTTGGGGGCAAGGGGCAGGTCGAAGTCGTCGCGCTTGCCTGCCAGGTAGTCGGCGATTTGCGCGGCGGCGTCGCGCCAGTCATCGGGGCTTTCGCGCCAATCGGGATCCGGGGCCTGCAAGCCCGTGTCATCTGGTAGGCGCAGATGGGTAATCGTGCCGCCGCTGCCTGCAACCAGGACGTGGCCGATGGCGGTTTCTATGCGGGCGAATGTGATCACACGGGGTTCGGCGGTGTGCGGCCCTCGGCAATGGCGATGGCATTGTCGAGCGCTATGCGGCCCATATCTTCCCGCACCTCTAGCGCCGCAGTGCCCAGGTGGGGCAGCAGCGTGACGTTTTCCATTGCCTTCAGCGCGTCCGGCACATGGGGTTCGTGTTCATAGACATCGAGGCCCGCGCCGCCGATCTGACCCGCTTGCAGGGCCTCGATCAGCGCAGCTTCGTCTACCACATCGCCGCGGGCCACGTTGACCAGTATGCCATGGGGGCGCATGGCAGCCAGCTCAGCCGCGCCCAGGATGTGCCGTGTCTCGGGTGCGGCGGCCACGGTGACCACGACGATATCAGCTGCCGCGCAGACGTCGGAGACGGATCCCATTCGCGTCGCGCCCTCCACCGCTTTCTCAGAGCGGTTGTAGAACACGACTTCCATCCCGAAGCCCGCGCGGCAGCGCTGCCCGACGGCCTGCCCGATACGTCCCATTCCAATGATGCCCACGGTCTTGCCCGTGACGTGCAACCCCAGCATCTGCACCGGGTGCCAGCCTTGCCAATCGCCCGCCCGCACCAGCCGTTCGCCTTCGCCCGCGCGCCGGGCCGTCATCAGCATCAGCGTCAGGGCAATATCCGCCGTGGCATCGGTGACCGCGCCCGGCGTGTTGGTCACCGCCAACCCGGCAGCGCGGGCGGCGGACATGTCGATATGGTTGTAGCCCACCCCGAAATTGGCCAGGCCGCGGGCGCGGATGTTGCCCGTATAGGCCTCGGCCCCGAAGGCATCGCCCAAGGTCGGCAGGATGACGTCATAGTCGCGCAAGGCGGCCTGGCATTCCGCCAGGTCCATGGGCTGTGTCGTGTCGCGGCAGGTTACGTCGAAACGGGCGCGCGCGGCGTCCATGATGCTATCGGGCAAGGCGCGGGACACGAGCAGTTTCAATGCATCCGTCCACCATCGGGCACGTCTTGATCGGGGCGCAGCAGCACGACTTCGCCATCGGCATCGGGCAGGCCCAGCACCAGCACTTCGGACATAAACTTGCCGATCTGGCGGGGTGGGAAGTTGACCACGGCCACCACTTGGCGGCCCACCAGGGTTTCGGGCGTGTAGTGTTTCGTGACCTGGGCGGAGGTCTTGCGTTCACCCAGCTCACCGCCGAAATCGACCCACATCTTGATTGCGGGTTTGCGGGCCTCGGGGTAGGGCTCGGCCCGTGTGACGCGGCCCACGCGGATATCGACCTTCAGGAAATCATCGAAGCTGAGGCTCATCCCCGAAGCTCCCTCGAGCGGTGTGTGGCGGCGGCAACGGTGCGCGCGATCAGGTCCGGCAACTCGGGCATCAGCACGTCCAGCCCCGCTTGCGTCGTGCCGCCGGGGGAGGTGACGTTGATGCGCAAGGTGGCAGGGTCTTCGCCCGCCATGGCCAGCGCGCCTGCCCCCGCCACGGTGGCCCGCGCGAGCCGGGCCGACAGGTCGGGGGCCAGGCCCTGGGCGACGCCCGCGGCTGTCATCGTCTCGATCAAATGGAAGACATAGGCCGGGCCGGACCCCGATAGGCCCGTGACTGCATCCATCTGGTTTTCGTGGTCTAGGTGCACGACCTCGCCCACCGCGGCCAACAGGCCATGGGCTAAGTTCATATCCGCCGTATCCGTGGCAGCATTGCCGATCAGCGCCGTGATGCCGCGGCCAATGGCGGCGGGGGTGTTGGGCATGGCGCGGACCAGGCGGATACCGCCCAACGCGGCCTCATAGGCGGCGATGGGGGTGCCCGCGGCGACCGTGACGAAGAGCGTGTCGCCCAGGCCCCGTAGAGCGGGTAGGGCGTCGCCCATCATCTGCGGCTTCACCGCAATCAGCGTGACGGCGGGCGCGGGCGGCAAGGCGCCCCCGATCTGCACGCCCGTGCCGCGCAGCCAATCGCTCGGGGCGGGGTCGATGACGTGGACGGCGTTGGCGGGCAGGCCGTCTTCCAGCCAGCCGGCCAACAGGGCGGAGCCCATCTTGCCACAGCCCAGCAGCACGATCCCGCGCTGGGCCAGGGCGGACCAGTTGGGCTCAGGCGTGACCATAGGCCTCGGCCATGGCGACCTGCATCGCGTCGCTTGCACTGCGCCCACCCCAGCAGACCAGTTGGAACGCGGGGTAGTACCGTTCGCCCGCCAGAATGGCTTCGGCCACCATGTGGTTGATCTGATCCATCTGCGCGCAGGCACCGCCCGCCAGGACCAAGCCGTAGCGATAGACCATCATCTTCTGGTCCGTCCAATAGCTGAAACTGCCCGCCCAGCATTGGTCATTGGCCAGGTTCAGGACCTCGTAAAGCCCCGGCAGCGCGTCCGTCGGCGGCTCCATCTCGAAGCAGCAGATCAGCCGCAGGGTTTCGTCGGTTTCCGACCAGGCCAGCGTGACGGAATAGCTGCGCCATTGCCCTTCCACCACCATGGCGATCTGGTCTTCGCCCACGCGGTCGAAATCCCAATCGTGGGTCTGCGCTACTGTTTCCACCAAATCAATGGGGTGGAGATCGCCTGTCTCGGAGAACTGCTGCCTCTGATAGAGCATGGGTGTTGCCTTCTGCTCGGGTAATATAAATTGGGGGACGGACGAGGACTATGTTTCCTATACCCGACCCCATACCAGATATGGTGGAGCGCCCATGCAGGCCTGTAAAGGCCCGATCGCGTCCTATCCACAAGTTTGACGCAGCGGAGCCTCACGGGCACGTGACGAAACGTCGGCCGCTGGCATGGTATCGAATGGCCATGAAACGCTTCATCCTCGCCTTCGCGCTGATCCCGGCCATGGCCGCCGCCGCGCCGCTATCCTTCGACGGGTCCTGGAAAGAACAGGGCTTTTTGCGGCTTTTTTCCAACGATTACAGCCAGGGGGGCGGCACGCTGTCGGTCGTGTCCGACGGCACGGTGTCGCTGCTTTGGCGCGCGGTGCCGCAGGGCTCTCAGGGGGCGACACGTGCATCCTGGGGTTGGTCCGTGGCGGAAGGCGTGCCCGCAACCGATCTGTCGCGCAAGGGCGGCGATGACCGCAACCTGTCGATCTATTTCGCCTGGACGGATGCGGAGACGGCCACGCGGCTGAACCCCAATCGCGCCGGGCGGCTGCTGCGCGACGAAAACACCCGCATCATCGCCTATGTCTGGGGTGGCAATGCTGGGCGGGGCACGTTGCTTAATAGTCCCTACCTGCCCGGCCTCAAGACGATCGTGCTGCGGTCGGCGGGCAATGGCCAACATGTGGAACAGGTCGATCTGGCCGCCGATTACGCCCGCGCCTTCGGGGGGACACCGGGCGTGCTGGTGGGCATGGGGGTGTCCGCCGATAGCGACGACACCGATACGCTGATCCGCGCGTCGGTCACGGCACCCGATCTGCGCTAGGTCTCTCGGGCCATCGCCCGCGCCCGGTGCCGTGGCGGCCGGGGAACAGGCACGCTAGGGTCAGCGCGACGGAGCGCGGAGGACGGCATGGAACTCAAAGGATGCGTGGCCGCCATCACTGGCGGCACCGGGGGGTTGGGGGCAGCCGTGGCGCGCCATGTTGCGGGTGCTGGCGGGCGCGTGGCGCTTCTGGATCTGGATGCAAGCGGCGCGGCCCTGGCTGATGAGTTGGGCGGCAGCTTTCACGCCATCGACGTTACCGATGCCGCCGCCTGTGTCTCTGCTTTGGCCGAAGTCTCGGGGCAGGGGCGGCTCGACCTGATGGTCAATTGCGCGGGCATCGCTCCGGCCGCCAAGACCGTCGGCCGCGATGGCGCACATGACCCCGCCCTGTTTGCTAAGACCATCGGCATCAACCTGATCGGCACGTTCAACTGCGCCTCGGCCGCCGCGGCCATCATGGCCCGGCAGGACGGGGTCGGCCCCGATGGCGAACGGGGCGTCATCGTCAATACCGCAAGCGTCGCCGCCTATGAGGGGCAAGTGGGGCAGGTGGCCTATGGGGCCTCCAAAGCCGGGGTTGCGGGTATGACGCTGCCCATGGCGCGCGATTTGGCGGGCTTGGGCATCCGCGTGGTGGCCATCGCGCCGGGCCTGTTCCTGACGCCCATGCTGGAAGGGTTGCCAGCAGAGGTGCAGACCTCGCTGGGCCAGCAGGTCCCGTACCCGTCGCGGCTGGGCAATCCGACGGAATTCGCGGCCCTGGTTGGGCATATCGCCGAAAACCCCATGCTGAATGGCGAGGTCATTCGCCTCGATGGCGCCATTCGGATGGCCCCGCGATGAGTTTGGTAGATTGGAAGCCGCTTGACTGGACGCCTGCGGCAACGATGGCGGGCCGCTACGCCCAAATGGCCCGGCTTCATGCCGACCATGCCGCGCCATTGCACGCCGCCTTCGGCTCGGATGGCGAAACCTGGCGCTACATGCCCTACGGCCCCTTCGCCGACGCAGCAGACTATGCCGCGTGGGTGACCTCCGTGGCTGACCGGCCCGACCCGGTCTTCTACGTGATCGCCGACGGCGAGGGCTGGGCCGGTGTGGCCTCCCTCATGCGGGTCGACCGGGCCCACGGCGTGATCGAGATCGGCAACATCGCCCTCACCCCGCACCTGCGCCGCACGCCTGCCGCGACCGAGGCCATGCATCTGATGATCGACCACGCCTTCCAGTCCGGCTTCCGGCGGATGGAATGGAAATGCAATGCGCTGAACGCCCCCAGCCGCCGCGCGGCCCTGCGCTACGGCTTCACCTATGAGGGCACGTTCCGCCAGCACATGGTCGTCAAAGGCCAGAACCGGGACACCGCCTGGTTCGCAATCACCGATGGCGACTGGCCCACGCTCAGGGCAGGCCATCAAAGCTGGCTCGCGCCTGCGAATTTCGACGCCGCCGGTGCTCAGATCAAGCCGCTATCCGACTTCCTTCCCACGCCCTGACGGGCCCGCACCGTCAGACGATGCGGCGTTGTTTGCCCAGGCGCGCTTCGATCATCTCGCGCAGTTTGGGGCGCATCTCATCCATGGCTTGCTTGGCCAGACCCTCTGTTTCGGCCAGCAGCGCCTCGTCATGACCCGTCCGCGCAAGTCCGGTCAGGAAATCCGCCACGAAACGGGGCGGCACGGTTTCATCGTCCAGCAGACGGCTGGCATGGGCCAGGTCTTCATCCAGCGCCAGGCGGTCAGGCTCAACCGTTTGGTAGCCCACCACGCGCAGGCCTTTGGGCCAGAATTCCTGCGGCAGGTGTTTCAGAATGGCTTGCTGGAAGGCGGCCAGGCTTTCGATGGGCTTGGGCAGGAAGGCATGGGCGCCTGCTGCCAGTGCCTCTGCCTCCACATCGTCGCGGGCTTGGCCGGATGTGGCCAGCAGCACATCGGGCCGCTGGGTGGCGTTGGCCAGCCGCTGGATCAGCTCCAACCCCGACCCGTCGGGCAGGCCCAGATCGACGATGGCGATGCCCGCGCGGTAGGTGTTCAGGTGGCGTTCGGCCGAGGCGATGCAATCGGCGCGGCGGATACGTGCGCCAGACCGCATGGCCAAAAGACGCACCGCTTCCGAGGCGAAACGGCTGTCTTCCACCAGCAGCACCGTCTGGCCCAGAAGCGGGCGCTGCGGCGTGGGGGCGGGACGCGGCATCAGGTCGGTGGTGGTACTGGTGTTGGGCATCGAATCTCTCCTGCATCTGTCCCGGACACATTGCCGCTCTTAACCCTAACAGAAGGTGAACGCGGGCCGAGGAACTTGCGGGCAAGCCGTCGCAGCCCCATAACGCCGCCCAACCCCACCCGCAGGAGGTCCCGATGATCGGCAAGCTTAACCACGTGGCCATCGCCGTCCCCGATCTGGAGGCCGCCGCCGCCCAATACCGCGACACGCTGGGCGCCAAGGTGAATCCGCCCCAGGATGAGCCCGATCACGGCGTCACCGTCGTCTTTATCGAGCTGCCCAACACCAAGGTCGAGCTGCTCTATCCTCTCGGCGAAGACAGCCCCATCGCGGGCTTTCTGGCTAAAAATCCGTCGGGCGGCATCCATCATATCTGCTACGAAGTGGACGATATCCTGGCCGCGCGCGACAAGCTGCAGGCCTCGGGTGCACGCGTTCTGGGCGACGGAGAACCCAAGATCGGCGCCCATGGCAAGCCCGTCCTGTTCCTGCATCCCAAGGATTTCACCGGCACGCTTGTCGAGTTGGAGCAGGTCTGATGTCCATCTTCTCGGCCATCGTCGTCTTCGCCATGATCTGGGCGATGGTCTTCTTGCTAATGCTGCAAGTGGGCCAGGACACCCAGGGCGACCGCGGCGAACGTGTGCCCGGCACACATGTCAGCAGCCCCGCCGATTTCCGCCTCAAGCCCCGACTGTTCTGGGCCACCGTGATCACCCTGGCCCTTTGGGTGCCGCTTATCTGGCTCATCACCTCGGGCCTCATCACCATCGAGGGCATGCGCCGCATCACTGGACGGGATTGAGGCGGGATGTCACCCTGGCACGGAACCAAGGACCGCTTGCGACCCGCCGTGCCAGCGCCGGTCCGGCCCAGCGGCCCGCCGCTTTGGCTGTTGTTCTGCGCCGAAATTTTGCCGACGGCTGTGGCGGGTATAAAGCGCTTCGCCCCCGCGACGCAGCGCCCCCCCCGCGGGCCCGGCGTTAGCACGGCCTCGGCCTATCGCGACCGGACCTCAGCCTAAACCCGACCCGCCCGGCTTAGCCGATGGAACAGATGCGTAAACGTCGCGGCCCCCAGCACCGGCACAAGCAGGTTCACCACGGGGATGGATAGCGGCACGGCCATCAAGACCCCCGTGGCCCAGATTTGCAGCCCGTGTTTGCGGCGGAAGGCGCGGGCCTGGGGGGCCTCCATTCGCCTTGCCGCCACCATCTGCGCGTATTCCCGGCCCAGCAGAAAGCCGTTCACTGCCCAGAACACAAACGGCGCCAGCACGGTTGAGAAGATGTAGACCACCAGCGCCAGCGCGTTCACCACGACCACCAGCGACAAAAACCCCGCACTTTCCTTCATCATTTCACCCCAGCCCTGGGCGCGGGCGGGCGGCAGGCCGGGATAGTGCTTGTCTTCCACCGCCTGCGCGATGCGGTCCAGAAAGAGCCCCGTAAACGCCGACGCCACCGGCACCATCAGGAAGACCGACGCCACCAGCACGAAGGGCACCGTTACCAGCCCCGCGGCGTTGTCGAGCCACGTGACCTCCCCGATCCAGGGCAGGATGACCACCGGGCCCACCAACCACTGGGCGAACCACACCAGCAGCACCGAAAATCCGACCAAAAGCGCCAGCGATAGCCCGACGCCCAGGGCCAGCACGGCGCGAAAGCGGCCATCGCCCATCTGGCCGATGGCGCGCAGCACATCGGCAATCATGCGTCGACCCAAGCCACTTTGCTTGCCAGGTCGGGGCGCGGCCGCTCGGGCGGGGTGGCACCCTCTGTGCCGATGACGATGAAGCCTGCCACGAAATCGGGCGCGGCAAGCCCCATTGCCTCGGCCAGCCAGGTGCGGTCCATGGCCATCCAACCGGTCAGCCAATTGGCCCCCCAGCCTGCCGCCAGCGCGGCGTTCACCAGGCCCAGACACACCGCGCCCGCGCTCAGGATCTGTTCCATCTCGGGGATCTTTTCGCTTTCCACCGGCGCCGCGACGACCGCCACCACCAACGGCGCGTCGGCAAATTGCGCACGCGCCTTGGCCAGCTTTTCGGGTGCTTCGCCGCGCGCCTCGCCCAGCCGCTCCGTCACGTCCGCCAAACGCGCCAGCGCCGCGCCTTCCAGCACGACCAGGCGCCAAGGCTCCAACTTGCCGTGATCGGGGACGCGCAAGGCTGCGGTCAGCAACGGCTCCAAGGTGGCGCGATCCGGGCCGGGGGACTGCAGTGTTTTGGCTGGGCGGGACCGGCGATTGGCCAGAAAGTCGATCACGTCGGGGCGGGCATGCAAAGGTGTCATGGCCTGCATGTCGCAGTCCGCCCGATCTGTTTCAAGAACGGATGGCGCGGAGGCCCCCAATGCAGTGCCGAATGCAAGTCATGCGAAGATGGCGCCGCGTCGGCGGAACACCGCTGTCCTTGATCTGCATCAATGACCGAACCTGTCCATGCCCTAGCCTGATCACAGACCGGAGACCGGCCCGTGGGACAAAATCGTACCCACGACGATCGGCAAAAGACGGCAATTGCCGTTGCACCACCCGAAGGACCTACGACCGATGGCGCATCAAGTCGCTTATATTTCTGATGATGCGGATGTTCTGCCAAGACCGCCAGGGGCTTTGCCCGGCGATGAATTCCGAGAAACATGCACCCAGTGCGGCGATTGCTCGGCCGTCTGCACGGCAAAGGCGATCACGCTGGACGATGACGGCTTCCCGGTGCTTTCGGCGCTGGCACTGTGCCAAGATTGCGGGCTCTGCGCCGATATCTGCACGCGCGGCGCGATTGCGTTCGCCGCAGTGACGTGGTCGGGCCTTCAAGACATGCTGGCGGCGGAAAAGGATTGCATCTGGATCTGAGGCCGCAACCCTTTGACCGATAAGACCCGTAACCGACAAATTTGCCGGACTACTATTCCCCCGCCGCTTTCTTCTTTGCTGGAGCTTTCTTCTTGGCCGCAGGTTTCTTGGCGGTGGTTTTCTTCGCCGCACTCTTGCGGGCAGGCTTCTTCTTGGCCGCCTTGGCGTCGATCAACTCGACCGCCTGCGCCAAAGTCAGGTCTTCGGGCGACACGTCCTTGGGCAGCGTCGCGTTCACCTTCTCCCACTTCACGTAGGGGCCATAGCGCCCCTCCATGATGCTCATGGCGCCGCCATTTTCAGGATGTTCGCCCAAATCGCGCAAGGCCTTGGCTGCTGCCCGGCCCGCGCCGCGCGGGTTGGCGCGTTTATTGGCCAGCACCTCCACCGCGTGGTTCATGCCGATGGTGAAGACCTCGTCCTCGTCGCCCAGATTGGCATAGACTGGCTTCGCATCATCGGGACGCTTGTGCATCACGTAGGGCCCATATCGACCCAGATTGGCCTCGATGGGTTCGCCATCTTCGGGGTGATTGCCCACCAGCCGGGGCAGCGCCAGAAGCTGCATGGCGCGGTCGAAATCCACGATGTCGGGCGACCAGGATTTGGGCAGGCTCGACCGTTTGGGCTTCTTGTTGTCCTCAGTCGGCTCGCCCAGTTGTACATAAGGCCCGAACCGGCCCGATTTCAGCCAAACCTCCAACCCGCTTTCGGGCTCGACGCCCAGCATCCTCTCATCACCGGATTGCTCGCCTTCCATGCCCGGCGGGCCGAACGGCCTCGTGTAGCGACATTCGGGGTAGTTGCCGCAGCCGATGAAGGCTCCGCCCGACCGCGCGGTGCGCATCGAAAGGCGCCCCTGGCCGCATTTCGGGCAAAGCCGCGGGTCACTGCCGTCCCCCTTGTCGGGGAACAGATGCGGCTCCAACACCTCGTTGATTTTTTCGAGTACGTCGGTGATGCGCAGCTCCGCCGTCTCATCAAGGGCGGCTTTGAAGTCGCGCCAGAACTGGTTCAGCACGTCCTTGTAATCGGCATCCCCGGCGGAGACCTGGTCAAGCTGGTCTTCCAGCCCGGCGGTGAAATCATAGCCTACGTAGCGGCGGAAATAGTTCGACAGGAACGCCGTCACCAACCGGCCCTGATCTTCAGGGAAAAGCCGGTTGCCTTCCTTGCGCACATAGCCGCGATCCACGATCGTCGACAGGATGGACGCATAGGTCGATGGCCGCCCGATCCCCAACTCTTCCATCTTCTTGACCAGCGTCGCTTCGGTATAGCGGGGCGGGGGTTGGGTGAAACTCTGCTGGCCGATCACCGCGCCCGACGGCGCCTTGACCAATTGGTTGTCCGACGTCTCATCAGCATAGGCCGACACCTTCTTGGCCGCATCGCCTTCATGGATGGCGGGCAGGCGCTTGTCGTCGCCTTGGGCTTCATCGTCGTCGCGGCCTTCCTGATAGACCTTCATGAACCCGTCAAAGACCACGACCTGACCCGTGGCGCGCAATTCGACCTGGCCGTCACGGTCGGCGATGGAGACGGTCGTCCGCTCCAGCCGGGCGGCTTCCATCTGGCTGGCGAGGGTGCGCTTCCAGATCAGGTCATAGAGCTGCTTTTGGTCCTTTTCCAACCGCAGGTCATCGGCCGCCTTGGTCATATCCGTGGGACGGATACACTCATGCGCTTCCTGTGCATTCTTGGCCTTGTTTTTGTATAATCTGGGTTTGGCGGGCAGGAAATTGGCCCCAAAACGTGACGAAATGGCGCTGCGCGCGTCGTCCACGGCCTCCGGCGCCATGTCGATACCGTCGGTCCGCATATAGGTGATATGCCCCGCCTCATAGAGCCGCTGGGCCGTTGACATGCACGCCTTGGCGCCCATGCCGAACTTGCGGCTGGCTTCCTGCTGCAAGGTCGAGGTCATGAAGGGCGGGGAGGGGTTGCGCGTGGCGGGCTTTGCCTCCACCGAAGTGACTGTCAAGTCGCGGCTTTCCACCGCCTGGACGGCCAATTCCGCCTGGGTCGCGTCGCTCAGGTCGAAGCGGTCCAGCTTTTTGCCCGCCAGCGCGACAAGCCGCGCCTCGAAGGTCTGGGCCCGTGGCGTTTCCAACATGGCGCGGACAGACCAATATTCCTTCGGGTCAAAGGCTTCGATCTCCATCTCGCGCTCGACGATCAGTCGCAAGCTGACCGATTGCACGCGCCCCGCCGACTTGGCCCCGGGCAGCTTGCGCCACAAAACAGGCGACAGGTTGAAGCCCACCAGATAGTCCAACGCCCGCCGCGCCAGATAGGCGTGAACCAGGGGCGTGTCGATATCCCTAGGGTTTTCAATAGCTTCCTGCACGGCTTTCTTGGTGATGGCGTTGAACGCCACCCGCCGCACCGGCATGTCCTTCTTGATGCCGCGCCGGTTCAGAAGCGCTTCCTGCAAGTGCCAGGAAATCGCCTCCCCCTCCCGGTCGGGGTCGGTGGCAAGGATGAGTTCCGGGTCATCGGCCAGCGCGTCGGCGATGTCTTTGATGCGTTTCTTGGAATCCGAAGGGATTTCCCAGGTCATGTCGAACCCGTTTTCGGTATCGACCGACCCATCCTTGCCCACCAAGTCACGCACATGGCCATAGCTTGCCAGGACGGTATAGTCCTTCCCCAGATAGCCATTGATGGTCTTGGCCTTGGCCGGGGATTCGACGACGACAACGGGCATTCTGGACGGACCTCGAAACTGGGTAATTGGGCCGGTTTTGCGGCCAGGGACAGCGGGGCCCCCTTGGGCCGCGGACCATGTGGGCAGGGTTTGGCGATTGTCAATGGCAGGCGTTTGGGGCCCGCTTCCGGCGCAACACTGCGCCCCAACGGCAGTGCCCACGTGGCGGGGTCATGCTTTGTCCCAGCGTTCAGACGCGCACGATGCCGCCCCCAGGTTGGCGCGCGACACGGCCCGAAAGCTCAAGCTCCGACAGGGCCGCGGCGAGCGAGGCGGGGGGTGCGTGAACCTGCGTCGCCAAGTCGCGAACAAGCTGGTCTTCTGCCACTGGGGTGGGGGACAGCAGCGCCAGGATATGGTCCGCCAGGGGCATGTCAGCGGGGGGTGGCGCCTTGGGCGGGGCTGGCGCCGGGTCGGCTTGGGGCGCGGCCAGGTCTTCTTCCCCAAGGGTCGGCAAGATCTCCAGCACGTCATCCGCGCCGCGCACCAGCGTAGCGCCATCACGCAACAGAAGGTTACAGCCGGAACTGCGCCCATCGAACGGGTGCCCCGGCACGGCCCCCACCTCTCGGCCCTGGTCCAGCGCATCGCGCGCCGTGATCATGGAGCCTGAGCGCGCTGCCGCTTCCACCACCACGACCGCTTGGCAAAGACCCGACACGATACGATTGCGGCGCGGGAAATCCCGCGCCCGCGGCGACAAACCAAAGGCCCGTTCCGAAAGGGCGCATCCCTGCGCCGCGATCTGCGCCGCCAGGTCCGCGTTTTCAGCCGGGTAAACCTGATCCAACCCGCCCGCATGGACAGCAACTGTCCCGCCCTCCATAGCGGCTTGGTGGGCTACGGTGTCGATGCCGCGAGCCAGGCCCGAAACCACGGTTACGCCCGCCTTCGCCAAGTCCCGCGACAGGGCACGCGCCATCCGTAGTGCCAGGCTGGAGGCATTGCGCGTGCCGATGACGGCCACGCAGGGCCGCGCGAGCATGTCCGTATCGCCCTGAGCCCACATCACAGGCGGGGCATCGCCGATCCGGGCAAGCCGGGCCGGGTAGGTGGCGGCCCCCAGCGTCAGCAGTCGCGCGCCCGCTTTGCGCGCCGCCCGAATTTCCGCCTTGATCGCCCCGGGATCGGCCGCAGCATAGCCGCGATGCCCGGCTTCGGCCGCGATATCGGGCAGGGCCGCCAAGGCAGCTTCAGCCGTGCCGTGTTCTGCCAGCAAACGACGATATGTGACCGGGCCCACCCGGCGCGAGCGCGCAAGGCGTAGCCGCGCGAACAATTCTGGCTGAGTGGGCGGCAGGTCGAATAGCGGCAAAGGCGCCTCGGCCATCCCGTCAGGGACGCGCAGCAATTCCTCGGGCGGGTCATACTCCATCCCCAGAGAGTTGCCGCCCATCGGTTGAGATTCGGTTAACGCGCGTCCCTCAAGCCGCCGAGCCACCCACCGTCAGCCCGCCAATCAGAAGGGTTGGCTGGCCCACGCCTACGGGCACCCATTGGCCCGCCTTACCGCAATTGCCCATGCCCGGGTCCAGCGACATGTCATTGCCGATGGCACGCACCTGCTGCATGGCCGTGGCGCCGTCCCCGATCAGGGTGGCGCCCTTCACGGGCGCGCCCACTTTGCCGTTTTCGACGCGGTACGCTTCGGTGCAGCTAAAGACGAACTTGCCGCTGGTGATGTCGACCTGGCCACCGCCGAAGCCCACCGCGTAGATGCCATCCTTCACGTCGGCCACGATGTCGCCGGGGCTGGCATCGCCGCCCAGCATATAGGTGTTGGTCATGCGAGGCATGGGCGCGTGGGCATAGCTTTCGCGCCGCCCATTGCCCGTGGCCGCCACGCCCATCAGCCGCGCATTCTGCCGGTCCTGCATGTAGCCCACCAGAATGCCGTCTTCGATCAGCGTGGTCTTGCCCGACGGCGTGCCCTCATCATCCACCGTAAGCGACCCGCGCCGGTCCGGGATCGTCCCGTCATCAAGAACCGTCACACCGGGCGCCGCCACCCGCTGGCCCATTAGGCCCGCAAAGGCCGACTGGCCCTTTCGGTTGAAATCACCCTCCAAGCCGTGGCCCACCGCTTCATGCAGCAAGATGCCCGGCCAGCCCGGGCCGAGGGCCACATCCATCACGCCCGCCGGGGCGGGCACCGAAGATAGATTCACTACAGCCACGCGCAACGCCTCCCGCGCGGTGGCTTCCCAATGGTCCCGCTCCATCAGGCCCACAAGGCCGACGCGTCCGCCGCCACCCGCGGTGCCGGTTTCGCGGCGGCCATTTTCTTCCACGATGATCGAGACGTTGAGCCGCACCATGGGGCGAATGTCGGACACCGCACTGCCTTCGGGCCGCAGTATCGTCACCTCCTGGTGTGAGGCCGCCATGGAGGCCGTGACCTGCACAACCCGCGGGTCCAGCCCGCGGGCGAAGGCGTCGATCTCGCGCAGCGTGTCCAGCTTGACTGCAAAGGGCTGTCCCGCGATCGGGTCGTCATCGGCATAAAGCTTGCGATTGGTAAGGGCAGGGCCATGTGCCAGCGTGCCACCTCCGTCGCCCACAGCCAGGCGTGCCGTTTCGGCGGCGCGGGTCAGCGCGTGCTCCGAGATCTCGGTGGAATGGGCATAGCCGGCCGTTTCCCCACGCACGGCCCGCAGCCCGAAGCCTTCGGAGGCGTCGAAACTGGCCGTCTTCACACGCCCATCGTCGAAAACCAGCGCCTCTGAGCGTTTGCGCTCCAGAAACAGCTCTCCATCGTCGGCGCCTTCGGTGGCGGCCCGCAGGGTGGCCAGCGCGGCGTCTTGGTCGAGATGGGTTTCGAAGGGACGAAAAGGAGCGTCGGTCATGGAAATCCTCGCGGGTGGTTGCCCCATAGATAGGAGCGATTGGCCGCGTCGGACAGGTGAAGATGGATGCTTGCGTCTGCTTCGCGGGCAAATGGGCTGACTCTGACGACCAATCCGCGTTTGGACCAGCCGTGGTTTGTTAGCAAAGCGGTAACTTTCGAGGCATAGGACGGTGCGACACGTAGCCCCCGGGGCCTTGCGCGCCCCCTCGAAGATGTGATTTTACCCGCCATGATTCAGGGGTCGGACCTTCCTGCGCCCGCAGCCCCGTCGACCAGACCGACCAACAGGACGCCAGGATGACAATGACAAAGCTTTCGGCCGCTAGCGCCGCCCTGTCCGCAGCCTTCTTCGCGCTGCCCGCAAAAGCGCAGGACGCGGCGGAGCCTTTCCTGGGCGACTTGCCCATCATCGGCGTGCCGCAACCGGGGGGCACTGGCTTCCAGCCTGCGGTCACGTCGCTGGCCGAAGATATCCACTGGCTCGACAGCTTCCTTCTTGTGATCATCACAATCATCACGCTTTTCGTGACGGGTTTGCTGGCTTGGGTGGTCTTCCGCTATCGCCGCGAAGCCAACGACAAGCCGGCTGATTTCACGCACAATTCTCCGCTGGAGGTGACTTGGACGGTGGTTCCGATCATCATTCTTGTGGCCATCGGGGCGTTTTCCCTGCCCGTCCTGTTCGACCAGCAACGCATCCCCGAAGGCGATGTGGTGGTTAAAGTGTCCGGCTTCCAATGGGCCTGGAATTACGAATACCCGGACGAAGATATCTCGTTCGACAGCTATATGATCGGTGCCGATACCGGGAACATGCTGACCGAAGAATCGCGCGCCCAGTTGATCGAGGCAGGCTATTCCGAAGACCATTTCCGCCTTGCAACCGACACATCCATTGTCGTGCCCGTGGGCAAGACGATCGTCATGCAGGTCACCGCTACGGACGTCATCCATTCCTGGACCATTCCGTCCTTTGGCGTGAAGCAGGACGGTATCCCCGGGCGCCTGGCGCAGCTTTGGTTCCGGCCCGAGCAGGAGGGCGTCTATTTCGGCCAATGCTCCGAGCTGTGCGGCATCAGCCACGCCTACATGCCCATCACCGTCAAGGTCGTCTCGGAAGAAAAGTATGCCGAGTGGTTGGAGATGATGAAGTCCGACGACCCGCTTCTGACCTGGTGATCCGGTGACCGACGCCACGCTCCATATCCCATCCGACGCCGCGCCCTCGGGGGAGGCGTCGCTGCGGGATTACTGGCGCCTTCTGAAACCCCGGCTCATGTCGCTGGCGATCTTCACCGCTTTGGTGGGCCTGCTCGTGGCGCCGGGTGATCTGCATCCGTTCCTGGCGGCGTCTTCGATCCTGTGGATCGCCATCGGCGCTGGGGCGTCAGGGGCGCTCAACATGTGGTTTGATGCCGATATCGACCGCGTGATGAAGCGCACGCGGTCGCGGCCCATTCCCGCCGGGCGGGTCCGGCCATCGGACGCGCTGGCTTTGGGGCTGTTTTTGTCGGGCATATCCGTAGTGATGCTTGGGTTGACGGCCAATTGGGTCGCGGCCTTCTGGCTCGCCTTCACCATCTTCTTCTACGCGGTCATCTATTCCATGTGGCTCAAGCGCACGACGTCTTGGAACACGGTGATCGGTGGTCTGGCCGGGGCCTTCCCACCCATGATCGGCTGGGCCGCGGCGACCGGTGGCACGCCGTTTGAGGCCTGGCTTCTGGTAGGTTTGATATTCATGTGGACGCCGCCGCATTTCTGGGCGCTCGCCCTGTTCGTGAAGCTCGACTACCACGAGGCCCGTATCCCGATGCTGACCGTCACCCATGGTCGGGCGGAGACACGCCGGCAAACATGGGCCTGGGCGCTGGGCTTGGCCGCCGTATCGCTTGTCACGGCCTTTTCCGGTCTGGGCGGACCGCTGACGCTGGCCGTAGTGCTGGGCCTCAACGGCATTTTCTTGCGCGACGCCTACGCCATCTTCCGCCGCAGCGACGCCGATAGTGAAGCCGATGGCCACGCTGCTGAAAAGCGGCTCTTCAAATGGTCCTTGGTCTACCTCTTTGCCCATTTCTCGGTCTTCGTCCTTGAAGCCATCTTACCCTTTGGAGGTTGGTAATGCGCGTCGAGCATGAGATGCATATCCGCCGTCGCAGTCGCAATTTCGGCGTTCTAGGCGTGCTTCTGGCCTTCATCGTGATCGTCTTCGGTGTAACCGTGGTAAAGATCGAAACGGGGGGCTTCTCAGAGGGCTTCGACCATGTGGCCCGCCCCGCGTTGATCCCGGCTGAGGAGGCGTCGCAATGAAAAGTTGGTATGCTGACCTGACCGAAAACGGCCGCGTCGTCATGTGGACCCTGGTGACCGTGATCGGCATGGGGTCGTTGGGCTGGGCAGCGGTGCCGCTTTATGACCTCTTTTGTCGTGTGACGGGCTATGGCGGTACCACATCGCGGGCTGAGGCCGGGTCCACACGTGTGCTGGAAGAAACCCTGCTTGTCCGTTTCGACGCGTCGCGCGAACGGGGCATGCCTTGGGACTTCAAGCCTGTTCAGAACTCCATGCGCGTGCAGATCGGCGCCACCAATATCGCCTTCTATGAGGCGCATAATCCCACCGATCAGCCCGTCGCGGGCACGGCCAGCTTCAACGTGGCGCCCTTCGCCACCGGTCCGCATTTCGTCAAGATCGACTGCTTCTGCTTCGAAGAACAAGTCCTGCAACCGGGTGAAACCGTGTCCATGCCGGTCACTTTCTTCGTGGACCCGGAAATTCTGGATGACCCCGAAGCCAAGCACATGCCCGAAATCACCCTGTCCTACACGTTCCACGTGATGGATTTGCCCGAAGACTACGCCGCGTTGCAGACCGACGCCGCCCAGACGACCAATTGAGAGGCACTGCAATGGCCCACGCAAAAAACCACGACTACCACATCATCCCGCCCTCGGTCTGGCCGTTCGTCGGGGCGGTCTGCGGCTTCTTCATGCTGATTGGCGCAGTCATCTGGATGTCACCAAACGTGGAAAACAACCATCCTTGGCTTTTTGCCGCGGGCTTTGTGGGCGTGCTGGGCGTGATGTTCGCGTGGTGGTCGGATGTCGTGCGGGAATCCAATTCCGGGGACCACACACCTGTGGTGCGGATTGGCCTGCGCTATGGCTTCATCTTCTTCATCATGTCCGAGGTGATGTTTTTCGCGGCCTGGTTCTGGTCTTTCTTCAAACACGCCATCTACCCGATGGGGCCCGAAAGCCCGGCGGTGGATGGCGTCTGGCCACCCGTTGGAATTGAGACATTCGACCCCTGGCACTTGCCGCTGATCAACACGCTGATCTTGCTGTGTTCGGGCGCTGCGGCGACCTGGGCCCACCACGCGCTTGTCCATGAGAACAACCGCGAAGACATGAAGTGGGGCCTGATCCTCGCCATTGCGCTTGGGGTGCTGTTCACCGGCTTCCAGATTTACGAATACAGCCATGCGGCCTTCGGTTTCGCTGGCAATATCTACGGCGCGAACTTCTTCATGGCGACGGGGTTCCATGGCGTTCACGTGGTCATCGGGACGATCTTCCTGGCCGTCTGTTTGCTTCGCCTCCAGCAAGGGCATTTCACGGCCGACAAACATATCGGCTTCGAGGCCGCCGCTTGGTATTGGCACTTCGTCGATGTGGTTTGGCTGTTCCTCTTCGCCTCGATTTACATCTGGGGCAGTTGAGCGGCCCGCCACCGGCTTCCAAGCCAGTTGCAAATCGCCCTTAGGCGATTTGACGGCGCGGGGTTTCTGCGCCGTGTCCGTGGTGGTTCTTGGTCGATGTGAACCAGTGTATTTTGAGAAATGTAATTGTATCAAAGTAATATGGGGGCGTTTTCGGGGTCTGCATCAGGACCTCCGAAATTCGCTGCAGTTCGGAGACGTCAATGCGCTTTCTGATCCCCCTTCTCTTCGGTGTGCTGGGATGTGCCGTGCTTGCTGGCTTGGGCATCTGGCAATTGCAGCGCCTCGATCAGAAGGAAGCGCTTCTGGCCGATCTTGAGGCCAGGATTGCCGCTGCACCCGGGCCGCTGCCTTTGGCGCCTGACCCGGTAGATGACCGTTACAGGCCCGTGGCCGTGACAGGAGACCCCGCCGACATGCCGCTTCGCGTGCTGGTGAGTCAGAAGGCGAAAGGGGCGGGCTATCGCATCATCTCTCCGATAGAACTGCCGGATGGCCGGGTCATCATGGTCGATCTTGGGATCGTGCCGACCAGTGCGCCGGACACGCCACTTCCTCCGGGTCCCTATGAAGTCACGGGGAATTTGCATTGGCCGGACGAGGTGGATGGCTTCACCCCGGCCCCGGACGGCACACTTTGGTTCGCGCGCGACGTGCCCGCCATGGCCGCGACCCTGGGGACCGAGCCCGTCCTTGTCATCGCGCGCACGGTTTCGCCCGATATCCCGCCCACGCCGCTGCCCGTGGGTGTCGAGGGTATCCCGAACAACCATCTGGGCTACGCGATCCAGTGGTTTGGCCTTGCAGCCGTCTGGCTGGGGATGACAGCGTTCCTGCTGTGGCGTATCAGACGCCGCACTCTCTGAAAGGCGATCAATGCGCTACGTCTCCACCCGCAGCCAGGCTCCCGTTCTGGGGTTTGAGGACACGATGCTGACCGGACTGGCCCGGGATGGCGGGCTCTACGTGCCGGAAACGGTGCCGGTGATGTCCCAGGCCGATATCGCCGCCCTGGCCGGTTTGCCCTACGAAGACATCGCGTTTCGCGTCATGTGGCCCTTCGTGGCCGATGCCTTCACCGAGGATGATTTTGCCGCCATGATCGCCCGCGCCTATGCCGGGTTTGGCCACGATGCGCGGGCGCCCTTGGTGCAACTGGCCCCGGGCCATCACCTGCTTGAGCTGTTCCACGGCCCCACCCTGGCCTTCAAAGATTTCGCCATGCAGCTGATCGGCCAGATGTTCGACCACGCCCTGACCCGGCGCGGCGACAAGGTGACGATCGTCGGCGCCACCTCGGGCGATACCGGCTCTGCCGCCATTGAGGCGTTTCGCGGCCTCGACGCCGTGGATGTGTTCATCCTCTACCCCCATGGCCGCGTCTCGGATGTGCAGCGCCGCCAGATGACCACCCCGGTCGAGGCCAATGTCCATGCCCTGGCGCTGACCGGCCATTTCGACGATTGCCAGGCCCGCGTGAAGGATATGTTCAACGATTTCGCCTTCCGCGACCGCGTGGGGCTGGCGGGCGTGAACTCCATCAACTTCGCCCGGGTGCTGGCCCAGGTGGTGTATTACTTCGCCGCCGCCACGGCCCTGGGCGCGCCCCATCGGACCGTCAGCTTCACCGTGCCCACGGGCAATTTCGGCGATATCTTCGCGGGCCATATCGCCAAGCGCATGGGCCTGCCCATCGACAAGCTGGTGGTGGCCACCAACCAGAACGACATTCTGCATCGCTGCCTGACCACGGGCGCCTATCGGGTGGGCGATGTGACGCCCTCCATCTCGCCCAGTATGGATATCCAGGTTTCCTCCAATTTCGAGCGGGCATTGCACCTGGCCTATGGTGGCGACGGAAGCGCCATCGCGCAATTGATGGCTGAGTTGAAGGAGGGCGGCTTCACTGTTTCGCAAGGCGCGTTGCAAGCGTTGCAGGACACCTACGTGTCAGGCCGCGCCTCGGAGCGGGAAACATCGCAGGCCATCACCGATTACCTGCGCCGCACGGGCGAATTGCTTTGCCCCCATTCCGCCGTGGGCGTGAAGGTGGCCGAAGCCCATTTTGGCGGCGCCCCCATGGTCACGCTGGCCACGGCCCATCCCGCCAAGTTCCCCGACGCGGTAGAGACTGCCACCGGCATCCGCCCCGCGCTGCCGCCCCGCATGGCCGACCTGTTCGACCGAGACGAACGCGTGACACGCGTCGACAATGACCTGGCCGCCGTCGAGGCTGTCATCGAGGAAAGACGCGCCGCATGACCACGCAATTGCACCGCCTGTCCAATGGCTTCCGTATCGTCACCGAACATATGCCCGGCCTGCAATCGGCCAGCATCGGCATCTGGGTCGGCGCTGGTGGCCGCCATGAGACGCCCGAGCAAAATGGCATCGCCCACTTCTTGGAGCACATGGCCTTCAAGGGCACCGCGCGCCGCTCGGCCCTGCAGATCGCCGAACAGATCGAAGATGTGGGCGGCTATATCAACGCCTACACCTCGCGCGAGGTGACGGCCTATTACGCGCGCGTCCTGAAGGATGACGTGGCGCTTGCTGTGGATTTGATCGCCGATATCGTGCTCAACCCCGTTTTCGATCCGAAGGAGATCGAGATCGAGCGGGGCGTTATCCTGCAAGAAATCGGCCAGGCGCTGGATACGCCCGACGACATCATCTTCGACTGGTTGCAGGAAGCGGCCTATCCCGAACAGCCCATGGGCCGGACCATCCTGGGTCCGTCGGAACGGGTATCTGCCTTTTCGCGCACGGATCTGACGCGCTTCACGGGGCAGCATTACGGGCCGGGGCAGATGATTCTGTCGGCGGCAGGCGCGGTGGATCACGACACCCTCGTTGCCATGGCCGAAGACTTGTTCGGCCATCTTTCCCCAACGACACCTGCCAAGGTGGAGGAGGCCACCTATGCGGGCGGTGAAATCCGCCAGACCCGCGATTTGGAACAGGCCCATCTGGCCATGGCTTTTGCCCAACCCGGCTACCGCGATGACGGCATCTACACCGCCCAGATCTTTGCGGGCGCCATGGGCGGGGGCATGTCGTCCCGCCTGTTCCAGGAGGCGCGGGAAAAGCGCGGCCTGTGCTACACGATCTTTGCCAATGTGGGCGCCTATTCGGATACCGGCCTGCTGACGATCTATGCGGGCACCGCGGCCGAGGATATCGCCGATCTGGCGCACCTGACCATTGATGAACTCAAGCGCGCCGCCGATGACATGACCGAGGTCGAAATTGCGCGCGCCCGGGCGCAGATGAAGTCGGGGATGCTCATGGGTCTGGAAAGCCCGTCTTCCCGGGCCGAGCGTCTGGCCCGCGTCGTCGCCATCTGGGACCGGGTTCCTCCCTTGTCGGAGGCCATCGCCAAGATCGATGCGGTGGACGTCGGCGCCATCCGCGCCCATGCCGCGCGTCTGACCGAGGGCAGCCCGGCTTTGGCGCTTTACGGCCCTGTGGATCATGCCCCCGACCTGGGCGTTTTGAAGGCCCGACTGGCCGCATGATGCTGTCGTTTCGCAAGCCGAAGATCGAAACAGATCGGCTTCTGCTGCGTTTGCCCCAGCATTCTGACTACCGGTCTTGGGCGGCCCTGCGCGAAAGTTCCGCCCCCTTCCTTCAACCGTGGGAGCCCGCATGGGCATCTGACCATCTGAGCCGCAAATCCTTCACGAACCGCGTTTACTGGGCGCAGCGGAGCCATTCCCAGGGCACGGCCATGGCCTTGTTCCTGACCCGCAAGGGCGACGGGGCCATTATCGGCGCGATCACGCTCGACAATATCCGCCGCGGTCCGTCGCAATCGGCCACGTTGGGATATTGGATCGGCCAGCCCCATGCGCGCCAGGGCTATATGCGCGAAGGGCTGGTGGCTTTGTCGCACCACGCTTTCCGCCGATTGGACCTCAGCCGGTTGGAGGCCGCGTGCCTGGAAGAAAACACCGCCTCCCGCGGCTTGTTGGAAAAGGCCGGATTCAAATATGAGGGTGTCGCGCAGAGTTATCTGCAGATCGCCGGGCGCTGGCGCAATCACGTGCTTTACGCGCAGTTGCGGTCGGACCGGCGCGGGCGGGCGGAGACCTGAGAACCGCCCAATTTTTGCCCGAATCTGACAATAATTGCCTTGGTGGGAGAAATACACACGGAGTCTGCCATGAACGTCTGTACAGCAATTTCGTCCGGCCCTTTGGATCAGGGCACTTTCCTGATTGCAGCAGGTCTGGGCCTGATCGCCATCGCACTTGTCGCGCGGTGGTCGAAGACCCGCGAAGCGGTTGAAATGGCCGAGAAAGCCATTCCAGCCTAACCCTTCCAGGGGCCGGGCGCATGTCGCCCGGTCCCGATGGTCTTGTCTTCTCCTGTCCGTTTATCGCGGCTCTCCACCGTGTCGGCCCTACAAAGCCGCCCACGCTTCGCGCGGCATGCCGCACTTGTCGGTGGTTCCCCCTCAGCCTACGTCCTGTAGCATTCCAGGGAGAAACGCCATGCTCCGAGCTTTTGCTGCTGCGATGTTGCTTGCCATGCCCGCCGCCGCGCAGGACCAGGACCGCCGCCCAAGCCATTGCATCGCCATCGCCGAGGCGCCGGGGGTGGAATACGTCCATCGGGCCTCCTACGGGGCGCCGCTGGAGGAGTTTACCGTCCGGCTCAGCTTCATTGACCATGCCATGTTCATGCTGGAAACGCGCGGCGGGCTGCGTGCTGTCACCGACTATTCCGGCTTTATCGGCGCCGTGCCTGCCCCCGACATCGCCACCATGAATCGTGCCCATATCAGCCATTGGACGCCGAACCCCGACCCCGACATCACCCATGTTCTGCCCGGTTGGTCCGACCGTGTGGGCGAGCCTGCGGATCACCATCTGGATCTGGGGGAAATGCTGGTGCGATCGGTGTCCACCGATATCCGGTCGCGGGCGGGCAATGGGGTGGAGTTGAACGGCAACTCCATCTTCATTTTCGAGGTGGAGGGCCTGTGCATCGGGCATCTGGGGCATCTGCACCATGAACCCAATGCCGAACAATATGCCGCCATCGGCCGGCTCGACGTGGTGATGGCACCGGTTGATGGGGGGCTGACGCTGGATCTGCCGACAATGATCCAAGTGCTGCAACGCCTGCGGTCGTCTGTGGTGATCCCCATGCATTGGTGGGGGCCAGGGTCGCTGGACCGGTTTCTGACGGGGATGCAGGACGATTTTGCCATCGACCTGCGCGACGATCATTCCATCGAGCTGTCCTTGCGGACGCTGCCTGATCGGCCCACGGTGGTTGTCCTGCGACCGTCCTACCTTTCGGAGCCCGAATGAACCCAGCCCAAGGCGCCTTCGCCGACGACCTGCGCGCCCGTCTGCCCGCCCCCGCCTTCCGGGCGCTGGAGCCCCGCTATACCGAAGAACCCCGTGGCCGTTGGGCCGGGCAGGGCGGGTTGCTGGTCGCGCCCGGCAGCACCGATGAAGTGGCCGATCTGGTCCGCGCCTGTGCGGCGGCGCGAGTGCCGATCATCCCTTACGGCGGTGGCACGGGCTTGGTGGGGGGGCAGGTGTCGGGCGACTTGGCGGCGCCGGTCATCCTGTCGTTGGAAAGGATGAACCGTATCCGCGACGTGGACCCGGTAGAAAATGCGCTTGTGGCCGAGGCGGGGGTGATCTTGCAGAACGTGCAAGAGGCCGCAGCCGAGGCTGACCGGCTGTTCCCGCTTACCATCGCGGCCCAGGGCTCTGCCCGGATCGGCGGGATGTTGTCGACCAATGCGGGCGGTGTGAACGTGCTGCGCTACGGCAATGCGCGCGATCTTTGCCTTGGGCTGGAAGCCGTGCTGCCCGACGGCAGCGTGCTGCGGGGGCTTAGCCCATTGCGCAAGAACAACACGGGCTATGACCTGCGCCATCTGCTCATCGGGGCCGAGGGGACGCTGGGCATCATCACGGCCGCCACGCTGAAGCTGCACCCGCGCCCAGCCCATACCGGCGCGGCGCTTTTGCAGGTGCGCGACCCGCAGGCGGCTTTGGCACTTCTTAACATGGCCCGCGACCGTATCGGCGAAGGGGTGTCCGCCTTTGAGCTGATCGGGCGCATGGGCCTCGACTTTCTGACGGAGACCATGCCGGAGGTGCGTCTACCCCTCGGCCAGCCCGATTGGTCCGTGCTGATCGATTTGGGGTTGGGCGCGTCGGGTGACCCGCAGGCCGCGTTGGAGGCGCTTTTCGAAGAAGCCCACGCGGCGGGCCTAGTGGCCGAGGGGGTCATCGCCCAGTCAGAACAGCAGCGCGCCGATTTCTGGACCTTGCGCGAAAGCATTCCGGCGGCGAACCGCAAGGTGGGCGCGGTCAGCAGCCACGACATAAGCGTGCCCACCGCCGCCATCCCCGACTTCATTGCGGAGGGGCCGGGGGTGATTGCCAAAATTGGGACATTCCGCATCAACTGCTTCGGGCATTTGGGCGACGGTAATCTGCATTACAACGTCTTCCCAATGCCGGGCCAGTCGCGGGCTGACCATGAAGGCCAGCGCGACGCGATCAAGCGGGCCGTGCATGACCTTGTGCATGCCCACTGCGGGTCAGTCAGCGCCGAGCACGGGGTTGGGCGTCTGAAGGTGGCCGACCTGGAACGCTACGTGGATCCGACCAAACTGGCTGCGATGCGCGCCATCAAGGATGCGCTTGATCCGGCGGGTATCATGAATCCGGGTGCGGTACTTCGGGCCGAGGCCTGATCTTTGGAAGGGTTGATCAGGTGCGTCCCAGCCGAAGCGGGCAGGACGCACCATCTGCCATGCAAGCAGCAATCACCAAAAGGCAACCGCGCTGAGCCTGTACGAAAAACGCGCAAAAAACAATCATAAGGCGAGCTATGGTGATGAAATTCCCGTCCGTCTTGCCAGCGGTAACATCCGTCCAGAAAGGGTGGGGATGCGCCCTGCCGGGGGAGGGCAGGGCGCTGGGGGGAATGGGTGGCGTCGTCTCGACCCCACAGGTTGTGTTTGGCACCAATTAGTTAATCAAGTGTTACCGGCGCCCCAGAATTGCCCAAGAAATTGAAAGGACGTTAACGCGTAGGCCGGTCACCAAAGGTGTCCTGTGCCAATCGCCGTCGCTCCGGCCTTGTGGCGCCCAAATGGGCATGCCTGCGCACGGCGAGCGGCGCATTGCCACAGGAAGACTGCTTTAAGCGCCCTCAAAGTCACACAAGCAGTGGATTGGCATGCCCATGGCGTCCAGCGCGGCACGCCCGCCCAATTCCGGCAAGTCCACCACAAAGGCACAGCCGACAACGTCGCAACCCAGCTTCTCCAGCAAGGTAATTCCGGCCTGCGCCGTGCCGCCAGTGGCCAGAAGGTCATCCACCACAAGCACCTTGGACCCCGCAGGCAGCGCATCCACATGGATTTCGACCGTGGCGGTCCCGTATTCGAGCGCGTAGTCCTGGGCGAAGGTTTCGCCCGGCAATTTGCCCTTCTTGCGAATCGGCACGAAGCCGATGCCCAACTGGTGCGCCACGGCACCGCCCAGAATGAACCCGCGGGCTTCTAGCCCAGCGACGGCGTCGATCTGTTCGCCAGCGAAGGGGTCCAGCAGTTGGTCGATGCACAACCGCATGCCCCGAGGGTCGGCGAACAGCGTCGTCACATCGCGGAACATGATGCCTTCGTGGGGAAAATCGGGAATTGTCCGAATGTAGTCTCGGACGGTCTTCTTCTGCATGTCAGCTTTCCTCGGGGTCGTCCCCATCGTGGTGTCCATAATGGCGGCGCAGCGCCATGGCATCTTGCCCGCGCAGATGGACGACGGAATTGCCATCCTCGGAAAAGAGCGAGCGGTGATAGGCAGGGCTGCGGATATCGGTCATCAGGCCTAGCCCCTGTACGACTTCTTCCAGCAGCACGGATGCGATTTCGCGGCGTCGCGCTTGGCCGGAAACGGCGATAAGCGCTTCGCGGATTTCCCCGTCGCGGGCCCGCAGGGCAACGCGGCCCAAGGGCAGCAGCGCGCCGTCCAGATCCGGCACGCCAGTGTCGCGCATGATTTCACCGGGCGGGGTTGCCACCACGTGGATTTCGATATCGGCGGGGCCCGAAATCCGCCGCAACCGCAGGCCCGCACCGGCCCCGTTGACCTGCGCCACCGCGGCGTCGAGGCCCGCGTCGTACAGCGCGCGGCGGTAGGGTTCCAAACTGTCGGTGACCGACCGCAGCGACACGGTCAGCGCGCCTCGTTTGGCGTCAGGCCAGCGCAGAAAGGGCTTGCGGCATTCCCCGCCGGGAACGGCACCGCAAGCAACCGCGTGATAGAAATCATCATTGCCCAAGGGGCCCGGCACCTCGATGAATTCCTGCGCCGTAGCCGGTCCCGCCAGCAAGAAGGCAAGCAACAGTCTCACAGAACGCGGCCCGCAATGGGGGCAAGGCGGGTGACCATGTCGGGGTCGCGGGCATCGGGGGCAGTCATGATGGCGTGGTCCAAAGCGCGGTCGCAGCCGTCACGGCAGGCTGCGCCAAGCTGGGCGGGCAGGGCGGCAACCATGGCGGCGGCCTTGTCCACATTGCCATGGAGCGTTTCCAGAATGTCGGTGATCTGGACGGAGCCATGACCCGGGTGCCAGCTGTCGTAATCGGTCACCATGGCGATGGAAGCATAGTGAAGCTCCGCCTCGCGGGCCAATTTGGCTTCGGGCATGTTGGTCATGCCCACCACGTCGCAGCCCCAGACGTCGCGGTAGAGCTTCGATTCGGCTACCGACGAAAACTGCGGCCCCTCCATCGCCAGGTAGGTTCCGCCTTCATGTACCCTTGCGCCGCCCGTCCGTGCCGCCTGCGCGCAGGCCGCCGAAAGGGTTGCGCAGACTGGATGCGCGACCGAGACATGGGCCACGAGGCCGGGCCCGAAGAAGGATTTGTCGCGTGCGAAGGTGCGGTCGATGAATTGGTCCACGGCGACGAAGTCACCTGGCGCCATGGCTTCCCGGAAGGAGCCCACGGCCGAGACCGACACCAAATGCGTGACCCCAGCCGCTTTCAATGCAGCTACGTTGGCGCGGTAGGGCACCGATGTGGGCGTGTGGACATGGCCCCGCCCGTGGCGCGGCAGGAAGATCACCGGCATCCCTTCAATTTCGGCATGCAGAAGGGCGTCCGATGGCGCGCCCCAGGGTGTATCCGACTCGCGCCATTCGCCCGAAGCAAGACCGGGCACGCCATAAAGGCCCGAGCCGCCGATGATGCCCAATACGATATTCATGGCGGCCTCCGTCACCTTGCCGGTTGATCCTGACCCGCGCCGGACCATTTCGCAACTTCTGGCTGACATTGCGTGAATGGCGTGACGTCAGAACACACCCGTGCAAGATTGCCGACATCTAAAGGAGACCTGCCATGCGCCTCGCCCTTGCCATCGCCCTTCTGGCTACGCCGGCGGCCGCAGAAGGTTTCGCCGTCGACAACCTTGCCGCCGTGACCTTGCCACTTAATCTGTTTGAAGGGGGGGCTGCGGTTGCCGGCGACCGCAACGATGGACGCCTGTCCGTTCTGTGCGACGGCTGCGCCGACATGCAGGCCTTGGATGTCATCCTGGGCACGAGCACCGATGGGACGGAAGCCCGTTACCGCGCAGGCGAAACCACCATCGCCGAGATGGAAGCGCTTTGCCGCAACAACAACGACACGTGCCGCATGGATGCGCTGGAACTGGGTGGCGCGGTGGGTTGGCGATCGAGCTATGCGCTCGGCGGGACGACCGGCGCGACGGCGGTGTTGTTTCAAGATGGCGATTTGCTCACGGTCCGTGCTATCGGCCCGGACCTGGACACGACCATGGGCGTCCTGGACCGGGGTTTGGATATGGTGGCCTCCCGCATCGTGGGGCCATGATGTCCGGGGATCTTGGCGGTGTGCTGAACCGCTAGATTTTGACCTGTCGGTCGGTCGTTTGGGCTGCAATCAGAAAAACATCGTTTCATTGCATAGATGTAGCGCAGCTTCGGCGTGACCCGCCGAAATGGGTTTTTCGACAACCTCTGTTGCTGCCCCTGTTGCAGCTTGGACGAGCCTGCTATGGGCGCGCAAACCCTCCTGTCTGAGAGTGCTCCGTTGCCCACATCGCTTCTGGCGAGGTTCGCCGACCGTTTCGAAGGGCCCGACCTGCGGGTCGCGCCCACCTCCACCCTGACGCCTGCGGTGCTGAGAACCGAGGTGCTGGCCGGTCTGACCGTCGCGCTGGCGCTGGTGCCGGAAGCGGTGGCCTTCGCCTTCGTGGCCGGGGTGAACCCGCTGGTGGGGCTTTACGCGGCCTTCATTGTGGGTTTGATCACAGCGTTGATCGGCGGGCGGCCCGGCATGATCTCGGGCGCGACGGGGGCCTTGGCGGTCGTGATGATTTCGCTCGTGGCAAATCACGGCTTCGAATATCTGTTCGCCACGGTTATCCTGATGGGGTTGATACAGATCGGCGTGGGCCTGATGCGATGGGGCAAGTTCATCCGCTTGGTGCCGCACCCCGTCATGCTGGGCTTTGTAAACGGGCTGGCCATCGTGATCTTCCTGGCGCAGCTTGGGCAATTCCAAGTGCCCGGCACCGCGACCATCGACCCCGATAGCCACAGCCTGCTGCCGAACGGCGAATGGCTGAGTGGCGCTACGCTCTACATCATGCTGACCTTGGTTGCTTTGACCATGGCGCTGATCTGGATCACGCCGCGCTTCACCAAGGCCTTACCCGCGCCCTTGGTGGGAATTGCCGTGGTGTCAGGGATTGTGCTTTTCCTGCAATGGGATGCGATCCCCACCGGGATCGAGATCCTGACTGTGGGCGACCTGGCGTCGGTCAGCGGCGGCATGCCCAGCTTCCACATCCCGGTCACCACATCCGAGATTCCGGTGCCAGGTATCTACCCCGATACCTTCCTCGCCCCGCTGACGCTGGAGACGCTGCAGATCGTCCTGCCCTATGCCTTGATCTTGGCGGCCATCGGCTTGATCGAGTCGCTTCTGACGCTGAACCTAGTGGGTGAAATTACGGGCCAGCGCGGCGGCGCCAGTCAGGAGTGTATCGCCCAGGGCGCGGCCAATACCGTCACCGGCTTCTTCGGCGGTATGGGTGGCTGCGCCATGATCGGCCAGTCCATGATCAACGTAAAATCGGGGGGACGGACGCGGATTTCGGGCATCTCGGCGGCGCTGTTCCTGTTGGCTTTCATCGTCGTCGCCGCCCCCTTGATCGAGCGTATCCCGCTCGCCGCCTTGGTGGGCGTGATGTTTATGGTTGTGATCGGGACCTTCGCCTGGAACTCCATCAAGATCTTGGCGCGTGTGCCGCGGATCGACGCCGCCGTCATCATTCTGGTCACCGTGGTCACGGTGATGACCGACCTGGCCATCGCCGTCATCGTAGGCGTGATCGTCAGCGCCCTGGCCTATGCCTGGCAGAACGCCACCCGCATCCACGCCACCAGCTATGAGACGCCGGAAGGCGCGCGGGTCTACCAAGTGAAGGGCCCGCTTTTCTTCGGCTCGGCCACTGGCTTCGTGGAATTGTTCGATCCCAAGAAAGACCCATCCCGCGTAATCGTGGACTTCGCCGAAAGCCGCGTGGCCGACCAATCGGCCTTGCAGGCCATCGAGGCCGTGGCGCTGAAATACGAGGCCGAGGGCAAGGAAATCCAACTGCGCCACCTGACCCGGGACTGCCACAAGCTGCTGACCAAGGCGGGCCACCTGATGGTCGACAGCGATGACGACCCCGATTACGCCGTGGCCGCGAATTACGGCGTGCGGACGGGCATCCTGGGCGGCCATTGACGCAGCGCACCTTGCGGCAGTAACGAAGAGATGGCGGGTGGCAGAGAGACCCGCGTTCCATTATTGCTGACGTCGAAAGGGACCTCGCGCCATGCGTGCTTTCCGCCCGTTCGAGCCGCGCGTCGCCGCTTGGCTGGCGCGGCGCGAACAATCATTGAAGTGGGTCGCTTTGGGGCTGGGCATCGCAAGCACGGTGGCCATCGTGCAGGATTGGGAGCCCTGGCCCATGGTCTTCGGGCTGCCCTTCTGTCTGATCTGGATGCTATATGCGTGGCTCCGTTCGGAGCGGCAGTTGAAATATGTCAACCTGCTATTTGCGGCGCTTTACGTATATGGGCTGCTGCGCTGGTGGGTTCTGGTGGCCTAGTGTTGCGTCCCTTGGCATAGCCTCGGCTGATCCAGGCGGGAAGCACCCTGGCGGCGCCGGTATTGCATCTCCCTGACCTGTTGCCGTGCGGGACCAAGCTTCGATTGGTGGCGCAAGTCGAAACAAATCGGACTTGGCAGACGTGCTTTTCTCGCGCCGCGACTGGCATCTTCTGTTCGGAAAGTCCGGGTTCTGGCAATTGAATGACGGCGTCCCGCCCCCGCAATATCACTCCAAAGGCGGTCCCACGAAGCTGATATTATGCGCCGCCGCGATCTCGCGGACCCGGTCCATGTCGCGCGTCGGGTCGACCCCTGCGGCGGTCACGGCAGCAAAGAAGCCGCTGGCCATACCCGGTGACAATTGCACCAAGGCCACCGAAGGCTCCAACCCTTTGAACGTATGAGGCAATCCCGGAGGGATCATCATGACGTCGCCCGCCTTGGCCACGAATTCCCGGTCCCCGGCAACGAAGCGCAGGCGGCCCGACAGGACGGTGAAAACCTCATGCTCTTTCCCATGCACATGGAGCGGCGGGCCCGCGCCCTCGGGGATCTCCTCCTCCCAAATGGCGAAGGCGCCCCCGGTGGCGTCGCTGGGGACGCGGGTGCGGCGGACAAGCCCGAAGGCGCGGTTTTCGGGGCCTGTGCCAGCGGCGGCGTGTATAGCGTCCATGGGTGTCTCCCTATCCTTTATGCAGATGATCGCGCAGCCGGTCGGCATCCAGAAAGGGGAAATCGGCCTGCAATCGACGTTTGAAATCGCCCCATTCCAGGGCTTCATGGCCACGCATTGCCGCGCTGCCTTCCTCCAGACGGGCGCTGTCATGGTGGTCCAGATGGGTCAACAGAAAGCCCGGCCCATCATTGTCGGTGATGGCGTGCCAGCGTTTGGCCAAGCTGAAATGCCCGAAGCCATAGATGGTGGCGAGCCCAGTCCATTTGGGTGGCAGACGGGCGGCGAGCCCTGCACCCAGATAGGCCATTTCCAACGCGTAGCCTTGGGCCGGGCGGTCGGAATAAAGCGACACGACGAGGCCCCTTAGGGTGGAAAACGTCCAGGCGCGAAAGCCGTCCATGGCACGGGTCACGCGCTGCAAGCGTTCGATGTAATTGGCCGACAGGCAATCGTCGTCGTCTATGCGAAACTGCACGGCGCGCGGCATGTCCCACCGCTCCAACACGGGCAGGAAGCCGGAATCCACGTCTCGGGCCGATGAGATTTCCACCTCCACCCTTGGCTCGTCGGCCACCAATTGGCGTAGCCGCGCCCGCATCTCGGGCGGCATCAGGTCCGATGTCAGCACGATCAGCCGCCAGTCCGGGCAACTTTGTGCTTTGAGAGAGGTCAAAAGCAGATGCTCGAAGGTCCAGAACCGCGCCTCCATCCGGGCGGGATCGTAGAGCGTGTCGGCCGCTTTGTGCAGAAGTGCTACCTCATCGGCCGAGCGGTCGCGCCAGGCAACCCAATCGCCCCGGCCCACAAAGGAAAAGCGGCAGAGGCCGACGACAGGTTCCATCACTCGTCGGGCCGTGCCAGGGAAAAGAGGCTTTCGACCCGGCAATAGTCGCGGTAGCCCAGCCGCGCCATGGGCCCGAAGGACATCACGTCGAAGCGCCCGTCGCGGATGCAATCGTCGCGCATATGGACGCCCGTGACCTGTCCGAAGACGGCGAAATTGGCTTCGCCGGGCAATTGAACGATCTGGGTCAACTTGCATTCCAGCGACGCAGGCGCGCCTGCCACGCGGGGGCAGTCGATCGTGTCGCATTGGACCTTTTCCACACCTGCGACGGCAAATTCGTCGGTCCCCGCCGGATGGGCGCCGCTGCTGGCATTCATGACGTCGCGGGCGGCGTATTCGACGATGTTGACGCAAAACACCCCACTTTCGCGGATCTGCGCCACGCTGTCCTTGGTGCCATCGCGGTCATCTTTGGCCGAGGTGGAAGCGAACATGACCTGCGGCGGGACATAGGCGACCGCGTTGAAGAAGCTGTAGGGCGCCAGGTTGTCGCCCTGGGTGCCGCGTGTGCTGATCCACCCGATGGGCCGGGGCGCGACGATGGCGTTGAACGGATTGTGGGGCAGGCCGTGGCCATCTTCGGGGCGGTAGAACATGCGCTGACTCCTTGGCGTTGGTGGTACGACTAGAGCGTTTCTTGATGGCTTGGAACCAGGGGGACGGCGTCCTTTGATTGGTTCCGAGGCGAAGTGACCACCCAAGTTCTTGACTAAAAAAACCCCTACCTGCGATGCGAACACATCGCTCTCGAAGGCGGGTGAATTGTCGGCGAAGAAATCTTAGAGGTGCGTCAACATGAGCACGGATACATTCGTACTTTGCCTTTTGGCCTGCGCCGCGCTGACCGCTTGCCAGACCATGCCCACACCAAGCAGGGGCGAGGTACAGGTCCTTAGCGATATCGAGTTGAATGGGCCGATGCCGGAGGCATTCCGCGAACTTGTCGTCGTGGTCGAGCCCTATGCCGCATTATACGTTACCGAAACTGGCGGGGGTGGGGGCAGGATCGGCGGTCAATCGTCCTTTGAAGCTGCGAAAAGCGGGGCCCTTGCCCAGTGTGAGGAGATCAACCCAGATCGGACCCGCACTCTCTACGCGACCAAGACACCCTAGCGGGTCCCCGGCTTCCCAGGGGGGTTGCCAAACACTGAATCCCTCTGGCCCCCGGCTTCCTGGGCCGCCAAAAGCCCCCCATGGACATGCACCGCGAAACAGAGGCCGACCGTTGGGAGGTGGAGGCCCTGCTCGACACCTGCTTCGCGCCAGGGCGCACGGCGCTGTCGTCCTACCGGCTGCGCGAAGGGGTGCCGCCCGCGCGGGATCTGTGCCTGCTGATCCGCGGCGATCTGGGGGAAGTGGCGGGCGCGATCCGGTTCTGGCCCATCCGCGTCGGCACCCATAACGCCATGCTGCTGGGCCCCGTGGCCGTCCACCCCACTAGGCAGGGGGAGGGGCTGGGCGCGTTGCTCATCCAATCCGGGCTGGACCGCGCCGTGGTGGCGGGCGTGACGCGGGTGCTGCTGGTGGGCGATGCCTCCTATTACGGGCGGTTCGGGTTCCAGCCTGTCCGCGGTGTTCATATGCCGCCGCCCACCAATCCCGACCGGGTCCTGGGCCGCGGCGATTGGACGGGGGTGACGGGGCAGGTCTTGCCGATGCCACATTCACCCTCCACCTAAGGCTTCATGAAAGACCGTCTGAATAGCGAAGAAATTCTTATTCCCGTCGACCGCGAGGCGGAGTTGGACGCCCTGGCTGACGTGATGCGCAAAGCCTCGGGCGCGGGTCTGCAAGTGGTGAACGCCCTGGGTACGCCCACGCGCAACCTGCTGGCCGTGCTGCCGGGCTTCGTCACCAACCGGATCGAAAAGGCCACCATCTCGGCCCTCGACCAGTCCTTTCGCGCCGCCGCCGCCACACGCGGCCCTGTGGGAGACGCGCCCGATTGGCTGACCCGCGCCATGACGCTGGGCACCGGGGGCGCCGCTGGGATGGGTGGCTTGCCCGCCGCCTTGGCGGAGATTCCGGTGACGACCACCGTCATCTTGCGCGCCATCCAGGGCATCGCCAGCGCCCATGGCTTCGACCCCGAACGCCCCGATGTGCGCGATGCCTGCCTCAGCGTCTTCGCCGCCGATGCGCCGCTGGACCAACCCAATGAGCCGGACCTGTCGTTCCTGACCATGCGCATGACGACGACCGGCTTGACAGCTCTGATCGCGCGCGTGGCGCCCCGCTTGTCGGTGGCGTTGGGTCAGAAAGTTGCCGCCCAGGCTGTGCCCGTCTTGGGCGTGGCGGTGGGGGCGGCGACGAACTACGTCTACACCGCCTATTACCAAGATATCGCGCGGATTCAGTTCGGCCTCATGCGCCTCTCGGAGCAGGAAGGACAGTCGATGGAGCGTTTGGTCCACGACCTCAAAGGCCGCCTGATCGACTGACGCGATCTTGGGTTTCCGCAGCGGCACACCTATCTGACAGATCATGCAAAGCCCGTTTCGAAAGCGCCCGAAAGAACAGGTCTTCCTACCCCTCAACCGGGAGGAGGAGCTTGACCGCGTGGCCGAGCAACTCCGCCGTTCATCCGGTATGGGGGTGCAGATCCTGTCCCTGCTCGGCACGCAGGTTGAAGGCCTGACGCAGCTTTTGCCCGAAGGCGTGCGCGACGGTCTCGACGGGGTGACAGCCTCGGCACTGGATTACGCCTTCGATGCCGCAGCGGCGTCCCGTGGGGGGCGACTGGGCGACACGTCGGAATGGCTGACCCGCGCCATCACCATGGGCACCGGGGCGGTGGGCGGCTCGGGCGGCTTGCCGGCCACATTGGCCGAGTTGCCGGTGACCACGACGATCATCCTGCGCGCCATCCAAGGCATTGCCGACGAACATGGCTTCGACCCGGCCAAGCCCGAGGTGCGGACCGCCTGCCTGCGCACTTTCGCCGCCGCCGGGCCGTTGGACGACGACGATGATATCGACCTGTCCTTTCTGACGTTGCGCCTGACGGTCACGGGGGCCACGGTGAAGAACATGATCGCAAAGGTTGCCCCGCGCTTGGCTATCCCATTGGGCCAGAAACTGGCGGCGCAGGCCGTGCCCGTCATCGGTGCTGCGGCGGGCGCGGCGACGAACTATGTCTACACAAGCTACTATCAGGACATGGCGCGCGTGCAGTTCGGGCTCATGCGATTGGGTGAAAGCACGGGCGAAAGCGTCGAAGACCTGACGGCGGATTTGAAGAAGCGTCTGTAGCGGGTTTTCGGGCTGAGACCGGCGCCCTTTGGGTTTGATTTCGGTCCTGGGCGCGAAGCTGAAACGACCTGCGACGCTTTACGGCGGGGTTAAGGCTGCCACTTAATCGAACAGCCCATGCTCGGCATCTGCACGTCTGGCCCCTCTCCGGTCTGCGCGATCAACTCCATGGCCTCCACCAATTCGCGTTGCCGCCCTGCGGGGTCGCCCATGGCCGCGCTGTCCAAACGGCCGCGATATTGCAACGCGCCATCCCCGTTGAGCCCGAAGAAATCCGGCGTGCAGACCGCGCCCCAGGCCTTTCCCACCGCTTGGTCCTCATCCACCAGATAGGGGAACCCAAATCCATGGGCCTCAGCAAACCGCGCCATCTGGGGCGGGGCGTCGGCGGGCACACGGCGCCAATCGTTGGACATAACCGCCAGGACCCCAGTACCCGCCGCCATCAACTCCGCCGTGTCCGCTGCCAGCCGGTCGGCGATGGCCTTCACATAAGGACAATGGTTGCAGATGAACGCCACCAGCAACCCGCGCGGGCCCAGATGGTCGGACATGGCGAAGACCTTGTCCGCGGGGTCGGACAGAGTGAAATCGGGCATCTTGCGGCCAAAGTCGCAGACGGGCGTGTCAAGCAGCATGGGTCAGATCTCCTCGTTCAACAGACGTTCCAACGCGTCTAGGTCGGGGCCGTCGAACTGGCCGAAGGCCTGCATCCAGACGGAGGCGTCGCGCAGGGCATCGGGTTCCAGCTTGCACCAGACGACCCGGCCTCGTCGTTCCTGTGCGATCAATCCCGCGCGGGCCAGCACGCCCAGATGCTTCGAGATCGCGGCCAGCGAAATCCCAAATGGCGCCGCCACATCCGTGACGGCCATGTCGTCTTCCAGCAACAACGCCAGGATAGCCCTGCGGGTCGGGTCGGCCAAGGCGGCAAAGACGGCGTCGAGCGGGTCTGGCATGGCCCGGCGGATGGCGCAGTGGGGCAGGGCGGTCAAGAACGTTCAACGTTTCGGTTGAATGTGCCTAGGCCGCGACAGCCCGTCGCGGACCGTTATGGGGAGCTTGCAAACATCTGTTATAAAACAAGTAAATCGACACCCTTCCGCGCGTTGACTCGCCCTGCCGCCCACCATAGACCCTCTCCAACATTCGTGGGGTGCTTCATGCCGACCGACGACGATGCCGACCGCCTGCGCGCCCTAGAGGCGAAGCTTGCGGAAAAGCGTCCGGCCGACAAACACCACATGGAGGAGCATTATTCACAGGCGCAACTGGCCTGGCGGATGGTGATCGAGCTCGTGGCCGGTCTGGGGATCGGCTTCGGCATCGGTTACGGCTTCGACTACCTGCTGGGGACTGAACCCTGGCTCATGGTGGTGTTTACCCTTCTGGGCTTCGCGGCCGGGGTGAAGACGATGATTGCCTCCGCGCAGGAGGTGCAGGGGCGGCTCGACGCGATGTCCGCCTTGAAGGAACCCGGCGCCGGCGCGCCGAAAGACGAGGACTGAGATGGCCGAACCCAGCGAAGGCGGATTGTCGTTCCACCCGATGGACCAATTCATCATCAAGCCGCTGTTCGGCGATGCGGGTGATCCGGTCTATTGGCATACCATCACCAATTCCACCTTCTGGATGGCCCTTGCGGTCCTGTCGGTCGTGGCCCTGTTCGTGCTGGGGACCAAGGGGCGCGGCATCGTGCCGGGCCGCACGCAATCCGTGGCGGAACTGGCTTATGGCTTCGTCCATAAGATGGTCGAAGACGTGGCCGGTAAGGACGCTTTGAAGTTCTTCCCCTACATCTTCACATTGTTTCTTTTCATTCTCTTCGCCAACTTCCTGGCGCTTATTCCGACCTCCTTCTCACCCACTTCGCATATTGCGGTGACGGCTATCCTCGGCTTCGGGGTCTTCTTTACCGTAACTATCGTGGGCTTTGTCAAAAACGGCCCTGGCTTCCTAAGCCTTTTCTGGGTGTCTTCTGCCCCCATGGCGCTGCGGCCCATCCTGGCGGTGATCGAGGTGATTTCCTACTTTGTCCGGCCCGTCAGCCACTCCATCCGTCTGGCAGGCAACATCATGGCAGGCCACGCCGTGCTCAAGGTCTTCGCGGGCTTCGCCGCCGTGACCGCTGTGGCGCCGCTCTCGATCCTGGGGGTCGTGGCGATCTATGGGCTCGAAGTGCTGGTTTCCGCCATCCAGGCCTACGTCTTCACCATTCTCACCTGCGTCTACCTCAAGGACGCGCTGCATCCGCATCACTAACGTCCCGGACGCCGTGGCAACGCGGCGCTCCGATCAATACCAAGCTTCCCATCGTAAGGAGATACCCCATGGAAGGCGACATCATCGTTCTGGCCGATACCGGCAAATTCATCGGCGCAGGCCTGGCTGCCATCGGTTCCGGCGCCGCCGCCATCGGTGTGGGCAACGTGGCTGGCAACTTCCTGGCAGGCGCCCTGCGCAACCCCTCGGCCGCGGGCGGCCAGACCGCCACGCTTTTCATCGGTATCGCCTTCGCGGAAGCCCTGGGCATTTTCGCCTTCCTGGTGGCGCTGCTGCTGATGTTCGCCGTCTAAGGCGACATTCGATCCTTACGCTTGGCGGAGGGGCCTGTCCCTCCGCCGAAGGACCAATCTAGGGGATACCCATGGCCGACCCTGTCTCAGCCACTGCATGCGTTCTCGATGGCAATGCCGTTGGGATGCCTCAGCTTTGCGGCGATTGGTTCGCCAACCAGATTTTCTGGCTGCTGGTTACCCTGGTCGCCATCTATTTCGTCCTGTCGCGCATCGTCCTGCCCCGTATTTCTGCGGTGCTGGCCGAGCGGTCGGGCACTATATCCAACGACCTCGCCGCCGCCGAAGACCTTAAGCGTCAGGCCGTCGAGGCGGAGGAAACGTATCAAAAGGCCCTCGCCGACGCCCGCGCCGAAGCGCAGCGCATTTCGGGTGAGGCTCGTGCCGCTATCAATGCCGATTTGGAGGCTGCTATCGCCAAAGCTGATGAGCAGATCGCCGCGAAATCTGCGGAAAGCGAAAAGCAGATCGCCGAAATCCGCGCAGGTGCCGTGGCCTCAGTGACCGAGGTTGCCAAGGATGTGGCCGTCGATATCGTCCAAGCCATGGGCGGTAAGGCTGACCAAACTGCTGTCGACGCCGCCGTCGCGGCCCGCGTGAAGGGGAACTGAGCCATGCGTTATCTGCTGCCGCTAACCCTTGCCGCCACGCCCGCATTCGCCGCGTCGGACAAGCCGTTTCTGAGCTTGGCCAATACCGACTTCGTGGTCACGATCGGCTTCCTCGTCTTCATCGGCATCCTGGTCTATTTCAAGGTACCCGCGCTTTTGATGGGTATGCTGGACGACCGTGCCAAAGGCATCCAATCAGACTTGGATGAGGCGCGCGCGCTGCGCGAAGAAGCACAGACGGTACTTGCCTCCTATGAGCGCAAGACCCGCGAAGCCCAAGAACAGGCCGAAGAAATCGTTGCCGCTGCCAAGGCAGACGCGCAGGCCGCCGCCGACCAGGCGCGGGTCGATCTGGAAGCGAGCGTCCAGCGCCGCCTCGCGGCTGCCGAAGATCAGATCGAAAGCGCCAAGGCCGCCGCTATTCGCGAAGTCCGCGATCGGGCCATCGCTGTGGCCACCGCCGCCGCCGGTGAGGTGGTCGCCAAGCAGATGACCGCTGCCGAGGCAAACGCGCTCATCGATACGTCCATCGAGACGGTCTCCGCCAAGCTTCACTGACCCCGCGTCGCACAAGCGCTGTAAAAGAGGCGTCCCCAGGGCGCCTCTTTTCGCGTTTGATTGCTGGGCTCCGGGTCCGCCATTGGTGTATCGTCAAAGACCGCTCACTCGGCACGCCTGAGTTCTGCGTCCGATTCCCCCACCGCGTCACGCGATGCTGACCCAAGGCCCCGGCCTGTCGGACCTGAACCGGGCGTTCGGCCTGCATGTGTGTCGGCACCAGGATCGTCGAGGCGAAACTTGACCGCGTGTACTTCCCATGTGAACGCAATGGATGGAACAGATTAGCCGACAACTGCTCTATCAGCGACTCCGCAACAGAGTGATAGATCTGTTCGAAATGCATTCCACCTTCGAGGATACCTTGGGCGCGTTTGAGATGATCGACATGGTAGATGAATTTCTGCCGCTCGATTTTGAGCAAGCACCCAACGTGTTCAGCGAAAGGGAGAAAGCAGCTATCTCTGAGTTTATGGTACTTGCCAATCGTGCGGCAGACGCAACTCACGAGAACACGTGGGATGTCGATTGGTTCAATGGTTCACAAGAATGGGTGTGGTTATCTGGCAGCGCGAAGCGCGGCCTGATCATCTTCTCAGAACGAGGGCGTTTTTCAGAGCAAGAAGAGGAGGATTTGACCTCGTAAGACGCGGCCTGTCTCGGCTGAACCGACGTCTTCGCGGCACCGTGCGCCAAGGGCTTCTGTCTTTTGGGCCAGATACGTCACCTAGAGGTCAAAATCATCTGACACCCCGCACACTGTACGTGCAACGACCCCTGGTGTGCGCAAAAGGCGGACGCGCCCGCGTTGCGCAACCGGCACAAACACCCCAGAGCCGTTCGCCCTGATACTCCACCTACGGCCCCTCGCCGGAAGGTCCCCAAGGCTAAGCTCCCACATGGCCCCCCGTTCAACCATCGAAGTGCGTTTGTCGGGCTGACAGGCCGCGCAGTTGGCGCAACGGTTCCTGACATTCCAGCCGCACTCGATTTCATGCCTGCACAAACCGGCCTAAGCTCACCGCATCACAACAAACGGACCGCCAGCATGCCACCCACCCAACCAGGCGCGACCCCATGAAGGGTTGGCAGGACATGGACCAAGCCACGCTGGATGACGCCTATCTGAACGCCGACTACATCCCCGGTGCCGAGACGTTTCCACCCCGTTGGCAGGCCGAGGCAGCCGCCTTTCGCGCCACGGCGCGCGGCGAAACCGATCTGCCCTATGGTGATGGGCCCCGCGACCGCTTCGACTTGTTTCTGCCCGATGGCCCACACAAAGGCCTCATGGTCTTCATCCATGGCGGCTATTGGCGCCGCTTCGGCCGCTCCGACTGGTCGCACTTGGCACGCGGCGCGTTGGTCCGGGGCCATGCGGTGGCCATGCCGGGCTATCCCCTCGTCCCTGAGGTGCGCATCGCCGAGATCACTGCCCGTATGACCCGCGCGGTGGACGCCGCCGCTGCCCGCGTGTCCGGCCCCATCTGCCTGACCGGGCATAGCGCGGGGGGGCACCTTTGTGGCCGCATGGTCATGGCCGATGCCGCGCCCGCCTGTGCCGACCGCATCGTCACTTGCGTTCCCATCAGTCCCGTCGCAGATCTGCGCCCCCTTATCCTCCAGACGCTCAACGCTGAGTGGCGCCTGGATGCGGCCGAAGCCCAGGCCGAAAGTGCCGCCTTGGGCAGCCCCCTCCCGCAGCCACGGATTGCCGTCCATGTGGGGGCCGAGGAACGCCCAGCCTTCCTCTGGCAAGCCGAAGCCCTTGCCAAGGCTTGGTCCACCCCGCTGCGCGTGGTCCCAAATCGCCACCATTTCGATGTGATCGACGCGTTGACCGATCCCGAAAGCGCGCTCCTGGCCGATATCCTGCACACCTAGCGAGGAAGGCTGCGGCCCCAGCGGGGCGGCAAAAGCCCGACGAGCGACCCCCTCACGCCCCTCGCGGCTTCGCCCGCGTCGTGGGCGCGGCTGCCAGCGGATCCTCTGGCCAAGGGTGGCGCGGATATTGCCCGCGCATGTCCTTTCGCACATCGGCATAGGCCCCCGCCCAAAACCCCGGCAGGTCTTGGGTGATCGCGATGGGCCGCCCGGCAGGTGACAGAAGCTCCATCCGCAAAGCCGTACCACCCACTTCGGGGTGCCGCGCCTCGCCCAGAACCTCTTGCAAGCGCAAGGACACCGTCGGGATTTCTGGTCCGTAATCAATCGACACCCGACGCCCCAGTGGCGTGCGATAGGCAGCGGGCGCGATCCGGTCCAAGGCTTGCCCGTCCTGCCACCCAAGCCAAGCCGACAACGCCTCGAACGGGTCGAACCGGCCCAGCCCGTCTACATCCCGCAACCCTTCGGCAAAGGGTAGAAACCAGTCTTCCAGGGCGGCCAGCAGTCCCGCATCGGACACATCGCGCAAACCCGCCACGGCAATCCGCGCCCTGAGCAGCCGCGCGCGCTTCGTCCAGTCCAGGCATCCCGCGCCAAGCGCGCGCACGCCTTCCAGCAAGGCGGCAGCAACGGCCTCCCCAGGTGCCTCTGCCCAGGGCCGGTCATCCAGCGCGATGGCGCCGAGACGCTCCTGCCGCCTTGCCTCCACCCGCCGGTGCCGCTCCGACCAATGGCAGGTCTCGACCCAACGGATGCGGTCGCCCGCCACTTCGCGCAGTTCCGCCTCGCTGATGGCCAGGGCCCGGCGCACCCGCGCCTCTGTGCGATCGCCGTCCAAGTCGCAGGCCACGATCAGCCGCGCGGCAGACAGCGCATCACCCTTTTCCATCCGCGCGCCCTTGCCACCCGACAGCAACCAGCGCGGCGCATCGCCTTTCCGCCGCAGCCCGATGCGATCGGGGTAAGCCAATGCTAACCGTTGTGCATCGCTCAGGGCCGCCCCCGCTTCATAGCGCTGCAACCGCTTGGCCTCCGCCCGCGCTTCCTGCGTTGGCTGCCGCAGCGCCGCGGTCAAATCCACCGAGCCCGGCGCGCTGCGCGTCGCCAGTACCCCGGCCAAAGCAGCCGAACCTCGACCTCCAAGCAGCACCATATGACCCAGACGCGGATGCAGCGGCAGCTTCGCCAAGGCCCGCCCATGGTCCGTGATCCGCCCCTCCGACAAGGCGCCCAAACCCTCAAGCAAGTCCCGTGCCTCGCGCAGCGCCCCCGCGGGCGGGGGCGTCAGGAAGGCCAGATCATCCGATCCCCACGCCGCCAGTTCGAGCGCCAAGGCGGCCAAGTCCGCCCGTTCGATTTCGGGCGGGGGGAAGGCGGCCAACCCACCTTCTTCCCCTTTTGTCCAATTGGCATAGGCCATGCCGTCCGCCACCCGACCCGCCCGGCCCGCGCGTTGCGTGGCCTCGGCCCGGGTGACCCGCTCGGTGACAAGCCGCGACATACCCGATGACGGATCGAACCGCGCCCGCCGCGCGCGTCCTCCATCCACCACCGCCCGGATCCCCGGCAATGTCAGCGAGGTTTCCGCGATGGCAGTGGCCAGGACAACCTTGCGCTGCCCTTTGGCCGCCGGCGCGATGGCCGCGCGCTGCGCTTTGAACGGCAGCGCACCGTAAAGCGGATGCACCTCCACATTGCCCGCCACTGCGCCTTGCAAGGCCGACGCACAGCGCCGGATCTCCCCTTCGCCGGGCAAGAAGGCCAGCACATCGCCTTCGTTCTGGTCCGACAGTGCCTCCAAGACCAGCGCGGCCACTTGCGCCTCCAGCCGCTGGCCATCGGGTGGCGGGCGGTCGCGCCAACGCCGGACCACCGGGAAGGCGCGGCCTTCGGCGGTCACGATGGGCGCGTCCAGCAGCCGCGCCACGGGTGCGGCATCCAACGTGGCCGACATCACGACAAGGGCCAGGTCTGGCCGCAGCGCCTGCCGCGCCTCCCAGGTCAGGGCCAGGCCCAGATCGGCGTTTAAGGAGCGTTCGTGGAATTCATCGAAGATCACCGCCCCGATGCCGGGCAGGTCGGGGTCGGATTGCACCATCCTGGTCAGAATGCCCTCCGTGACCACTTCGATCTGTGTGGTCTTCGACACCTCCGACGCCCCGCGCATCCGGTAGCCTACGCGCTGTCCCAACGGCTCCCCAAGCGTCTGCGCCATGCGCGCCGCGGCCGCCCGGGTGGCCAGGCGCCGGGGCTCCAGCATGATGATCCGGCCGTCGATGGCGTCCAACAGGGCCAACGGCACGCGGGTCGTCTTGCCCGCCCCGGGCGGCGCTTGCAGCACTGCAAGGCCATGCTCCTCAATCGCCGCCAGAAGGGCGGGCAGCGCGTCGTCGACGGGCAGGCGGGTCATTGGCGGCGCAAAACCGCGTCGCCATAGCGCGTGGCCGCGCGCATCTCCACGACGCGCATCGAACCCGTGCCATCCGGCGCCCAAGTCAGCGTGAAGGGAAAGCTTGTCCGTTTTGCCATGTCTTCGGGGTCATAACCCGCCACACGCCGCCATTCGCCCGCGCAGGTGGCGGTGCCGTCGGCGCGGGCCGTGGGCGCACCAAGCACCAGATCGCCCGCCCTGCGCCCATCGAAGGCACGCAAGGTGACATCGCAGATTTCGCCAGCCGGGCGGGCGCGCAACGCCGCCCACATGACGCTGACCGGGTCAGCGCGCCCCGACTGCGTGGCGGGGTCCAGATCCCACGGCTCGGATTCCGGCGCCGGATCGATGGAAACCCGCGGCACCCCATTGCGATAGCGCAGCTGAACCGTTCCCCGATTGCGTCCCATCTCATCACGCAGCACCGCTTCAGATGGCGCGGGCTGGCTGCCGCGCATCTGCCCCCGCGCCTCGGCGGCAAAGTCAAACGCCGAAATCAAATCCACCACTCCGGTCGAGGCCATGCGCGCCGCGACTGCATATACCGCACCGTCCTGCCGCCCATCCATGGCGATTTGCGCCGCCGTCAGCCCGCGCAATCCCAGATCAAAGCGCATCTCCTCCTGCGCGCTGGCAGGCAGGGCTGTCAAAACCAGGACTGAAAGCAAGCGGATGGACATGGCATTCCTCTCTGTTCGCTCCTGATCATAGCGCCCCGCCCCCCGACCACCAGACCACGCCCCTCCTTCATCCTGGCTGAAATACTCCGGGGGGAGTCGCGCTTTGCGCGACGGGGGGCTGGCCCCCCGCCCCCGTCGCAATGCGTACCAAACATCGCCGACCGAAGGCACGCAGCCTTGCCAAGCCGAGCCTGTGCACGCCAACCTGGCCCATGACTCCCACCTGCATCTTCTGTGACATCGCCGCCGGTCGCGCGCCGGCAAGCGTGATCCATGAAGACGATCAATGCCTGGCCTTCCTCAACATCCGTCCCGTCCGAGAAGGGGAGTTCATGGTGATCCCCCGCGCCCATATCGATCATTTCACTGATCTGCCGGACGACCTCGCCGTCCATATCATGGTCACGGCCCAACACCTCGCCCGCCAGGCGCAATCCGTCCTGCGGCCGCTCCGCATGGGCTATGTCGTCCACGGCTTCGGCGTGCCCCACGCCCATCTCAACGTCATCCCCATGGCCGACCCGGGCGATATCGTCTCCGCCCGTCATATCGACGCGCCGGGGGGCTTCCGCATCACGCTGGATAGCCTGCCCGCGCCAGACCGTGCCGCCCTCGACCGGATGGCGGCACGGTTGCGGGGGGCGGCGGGCTAGGGCAAGCCTTGATCCATGGAAGACGATCCCCTTCTCTCACCCATCCTGGCCGGTGACCGCCGCGCCTTGGCCCGCGCCATCACGCTGGTGGAAAGCACCCGACCCGATCACCGTGCGCGGGCCACCGCACTTTTGGACGGGTTGCGCGCGGCGGGGCGGCAGGCGCTGCGCATCGGGCTTTCGGGCACACCAGGCGTGGGCAAATCCACTTTCATCGAAGCCTTCGGGACACGTCTGACGGCCCAGGGCAGCCGCGTGGCCGTCCTGGCCGTCGATCCGAGCAGTGCGCGCACCGGCGGCTCCATCCTGGGTGACAAGACGCGGATGGACGCGCTGTCGCGCAACCCAAACGCCTTCATCCGCCCGTCACCCGCCGCGCGCCAATTGGGCGGCGTGGCGCGCCGATCGCGTGAAGCCGTCAGCCTGTGCGAGGCGGCGGGCTTCGATATCGTGCTGATCGAAACGGTGGGCGTCGGCCAATCTGAGACGATGGTGGCCCAAATGTGCGACCTGTTCGTCTTGCTGCTGGCGCCAGCGGGCGGGGATGAGTTGCAGGGCGTCAAGCGCGGCATCATGGAAATCGCCGACCTGATCCTGGTGAACAAGGCCGATGGCGATCTGAAAGCCGCCGCCATGCGGACTGTGGCCGATTATGCCGGTGCGCTGCGCCTGCTGCGCAAACGCCCGCAGGACCCGGACGGCTATCCCCGCGCCATGCCCGTTTCCGCCGTCGAAGGGACCGGACTCGATACGGCCTGGCAAGCCATGGTGGACCTCGCGGATTGGCGCCACCGCGCCAGCCATTGGGAGGCGACGCGCGCCGCCCAGGCCGCCCATTGGTTCGAGGCCGAGCTTCGTGACGCCCTTCTGGCCCAGCTTGATACCCCCGCGACGCGGGCGCGTATGGCCGACCTGTCCGCCGAGGTGGCGCAGGGAAAGCGCACGCCGGAAGCGGCCGCGCGCGACATGCTGGCGCAGCTTTAGCGGTTCTTGACACGCGGATCGTTTATTTTTTTGAAAACCCGCGATCACGGGTGGAGCCACATAAATTGATCTAACATATTGGTTTTATTTCTACACATGGTCAAAGCCGCGTCCCGGGTGCCACAGCCAGTCCCCCCAAACAATGCAAAGGCCGCAAAAACGTGATATGCCCACAAATCATGAGAGAGAGTTCCGCAGGCTTAGGGAATGATAACCTCTGAACTCGTTAGGGAGGCGAAGCATGACCACCCCGCAGACGACCGAAACGGCAGACATCCCATCTCTTTTCGCGACTGACTTTTCAGAGCTTCTCAATCATGGTGAGCTTCAGGGGATTGCGAAGGTCGACCCTCAGTCAAGTGCCCGAAACGTCGTCTTTGCACAGGTAAAGTTCCGGGTCGGGACCCATCAGTCTTTTATCGAAGCCAATGACACCGGCACTCTGATTCTTGCGGCCCAAGCCGACGGGGATCTGACGGCCCGCTTCGACGGCACCGCCTTCGACCATCACACGCGGTCCGGTTTCATGGTTTGGTCGCCCCCCGGCATCACCTAGGAATACGATTTCCGGGGCGACACGACCAATATCATGACGGCGATTTACCCTGACCTTCTGGCCAAGATTCGCGAACAAAACGATGAGTTGCGCGATATCCAACTTGATGAGCCTTGGATGGCCTTTTCCCAGCCGCGGCTTTCGCGCATCGTGCTGGAACAAAACCGTCTGGTCCGGTCCGGTGAGATGGGCTGGCGATCCTTGGCAGATGCCAACATGGTCCAATTGGTGGTGGAGTTGATGTGCGCGACGGCCCAGCGTGACACCAAGGGCACCAAGCCGCTTTCGCCGCACGAACTGGCCCTGATTGAAAACTATGTCCGCGACCATCTCGACACCAATCTGGGCCTGCCCGAGGTTGCCGAATTGTCGGGCCGACCGCTCCATGGATTTTGCCGGGCCTTCAAGGCGGCAACCGGCGAAAGCTTCCACCGCTACACGATCAACCTGCGGCTTGAAGAAGCCGAGCGTCTGCTTTCGGAAACCGAGGCGCCGCTGGCCGAGATTGCCTATGCCACGGGTTTCTCCTCTCAATCGCATTTCACGTCGACAATGGGGCGCTGGCGCGGCGTGACGCCCGGCCGCTTCCGCGCCGACGCCTGGGCGGCTTGAAACACCGCGCCGCGCGCGCTTGACTGCGGCGCCCGCCTGCCCTATCACGCCGCGACCGCGGGGCCGTTTTTTGGCCCTGCACCTGTTTTCAACCCTTTGATCCCCGCGGAGTGGTCCCCATGTCGCGTGTCTGCGAACTCACCGGAAAAGGCCCGATGGTCGGCAACAATGTCAGCCACGCCAATAACAAGACCAAGCGCCGGTTCCTGCCCAACCTGAACGATGTGACGCTTCAGTCGGAAACGCTGGGCCGTAGCTTCAAGCTGCGTATCTCTGCGGCTGCATTGCGCACCGTCGATCACCGCGGTGGCCTCGATGCGTTCCTGGCCAAAGCCAAGGATGGCGAATTGTCGGCCCGCGCCCTCAAGATCAAGCGTGACATTGCCAAGTCTTCGGACACCGCCGCCGCGCTTGAGGCCTGAGCCTTTCGCAAAAGCATCGACGAAGGGCCCCTCGCGCGGGGCCTTTTTCTTTTCCGGCGAGGGGTTCTGCGGCTGTCGCGACTGCGCAGGGTCGCTTCTTGCCGAAAAGCGGTTCTCGAAAAACCAGAACCAATCGTCTTGCGACCTGCGTCAGCTCTCCCCCGCCATCCCGGCACGAAGCGCGGCGGTCCCCGCCTCGTCCACGCGGCCGCTGTCTTCGTCGATCACCACGCCGTAGTCGCGCGCAGCACTTTCGACCGACACGTAGCCGTCCAGCACGTCTGCAAGCACATGCTCCGGGTCGCGCAGATGCGCGGGGCCGTAGCCGCCACCCCCGGGCATAGCCAGCGTGGTGATCGTATTCGGCGATAGCATGGTCGATATCTTGGGTTGCAAGTCGCTTTCGTCATTGGTGCGAAGCGCTCCAACCTGACCAGCCCCTCCACCATGGAGGCCGGGGGCAGGGTGGCGCGTGCGTTCATAGAGCCCGGAAAACAGGTAATCCGCGTCCGTCAGTACCTCGATTTCCATGACTTGACCCAAGCCGCCGCGAAACTGCCCCGGCCCCCCAGAATCCGTGCGCAGCGACCGTTCGCGCACGACCAGGGGCGCCAACGCTTCGATGGATTCCGCCGGGACGCCTGCGATGCCGCTGGGATAGGCCGTGGCGGACATACCATCCTTGCCTGCCATCGCGCCCGCGCCCCCCGCTGAAAACCACGTATATGAAAAGTGCCGCCCGTCGCGATCCGTGCCGGAGATATGCGTGTCCCATAGCCCGTCGAAGCCTGGCGCCTGCACCGCATCGGGCAGGGCATCCGCCAGTGCCCCCATGACGGCCGAGGGCAGAAAGTGCCCCACCAGATGCCGCCCGCCCACCGCCGCCGGGAAGGTGCAGTTCAGAAGCGACCCTTCGGGCGCCGTCACGGTCAGGGGCAGGAAGCTGCCTTCGTTGTTGGGGATGTCGCCCGCAAGGGCGCATTTGACGCCGTAATTTGTGTAAGCCGTGGTGTAGTTCAGCGTGACGTTCACCCCCAACGGCACCGGCCCGGGGGAGCCCGCGTAATCCACCACCAGCCTGTCACCGGCCACGATGATGGCGGCTTTGATGGTCAGCGGCGCGTCAAAGCCATCCACCGTCAGGTCATAGCGATAGGTCCCGTCGGGCAGGGCGCGGATGCGGTCGCGCATGGCGGCCTCAGACCGGGTGACGATCTCATCGGCCAGATCTTCGATGTCATCCAGGCCGAATTCATCTAGGAATTGAAGGAGTTGCCGCGCCCCATGCTCGTTGCCCGTGATCTGGCAATGCAGGTCGCCCAACACCTCGCGCGGGGTGCGCACGTTCTTTTCGATCAGGGTCCAGATCGGCTCGACCCTGTCGCCCCCATCGATCAGCTTCATGATGGGGATTTGCAGCCCTTCCTCGAAGACGGACCGGGAATCCGCCGACAGGCCGCGTCCGCCGATGTCGAGCGCGTGGCAGCAATTGGCGAACAGCGCGATGCAGCGGCCATTCTTGAAGACCGGCGTGGTAATCGTGATGTCGTTGAGCTGCGACGCCGTGAACCAGGGGTCGTTGGTGATGATGACATCGCCGGGCTTCAGCGTGTCGATAGGGAATTTCTCCAACACATGGATCATGCCCGTGGCCATGGAATTGATATGCCCCGGCGTGCCCGTCACCGCCTGCGCGATCATCCGGCCCCGCCGGTCGAAGACGCCCGCCGCCAAGTCCGCGGCGTCGCGCACGATCGAGGTGAAGGACGACCGCATCAGGGCCGCCGCCTGGTCGTTTGTCGTGGCGATCAAGCGGGCCCACAGGATGTCGAGCGTGATTTGGTCGATGGGCATCAGCACGTCCCGCCCAGACCAACGATAAGATTGCTGTAGGCGTCCACGTCAATGCGGGCCGGTCCGTTGATGACCACGGTGGATTCCCGTTCCTCGATAACGGCAGGGCCGCTGAGGCGCGCGCCCGGCGCCAGCTTGTAGCGGTCATAGACGGGGACTGGCTGCATCGTCTTGGCGGCCGGCAGGTAGATGTCACGCTGACCCTTCACCGCTTCGCCCGCACCGCGACCCGTTTCGCGTTTCAGGTTCAGTTCAGGCTTCGGCCCCTCCGCGATGACCCGCCAGGAAATCAGCTCGGCCGGTGCATCCATCTTATGGCCATAGACTTCTGCATAGGTCGTCTCGAATGCGGCCATCAAGGCGTCGCGCTGGCTGGCATCGAAGCTGGGCAGATTGACCGGCACCCGAACCTCGGTGCCCTGCAAGACATAGCGCATATCGGCAAAGACCCGGAAGGTGATGTCGCCCGGGTCGATTGTCCGGCCCAGTACCGCGCGCGCCTCATCCTGCATCTCGGAAATCACGTGCGCGACCTCTGGCCAATCCATCTGGTCCAACTGACTGGGCCGGGACCGGGACAGACCGATGGACATGGGCGCCGTCAGGAAGCCGAGCGCCGACATGACGCCCGCGCCAAGTGGGTAAATCACCCGCGGGCATCGCAGGATCGAGGCGACCCCGAATGCGTGCATCGGCCCCGCGCCGCCAGTGGCGAAGATGGGGAAGCTCGCGATGTTCTTGCCGCGTTCGATGGTATGGATGCGCGCCGCCGAGGCCATGCTCTCATTGGCCAATTGGTGGATGCCATAGGCCGCCTCCATGAGCGACAGGCCAAGCGGCTTGGCCACCTTGTCGGTGATCGCCGCCTTGGCGCGGTCCAGGTCCAAAGCCATCAGGCCGCCCAGGAAGAAGTCCGGGTCCAGATAGCCCAGCACGGCGCCCGCATCCGTCACCGTCGGGTCGTCGCCGCCCAGCCCGTAGCAGGCGGGCCCCGGCTCTGACCCAGCGCTGTCGGGGCCCACCTGCAGCCGCCGCATCGCATCCACCCGCGCGATGGAGCCGCCGCCGGTGCCGATCTCGATCAACTCGATCACCGGCACCTTCACGGGCAGGCCGGAATTCTTCTTGAACTGATATTGGCGGTCCACCTCGAACTCGGTGGCAATCAGCGGGGCCCCGTCGGCGATGACGCAGGCCTTGGCGGTGGTCCCGCCCATATCGAAGGCCAGGACGTCCGGGTGGCCCAGCAGCGCGCCGTAATGGGCCGCCGCCAGCGCGCCGCCTGCCGGGCCGCTTTCCACCAGGCGGATGGGCTTTTGCGCCGCTTCCGCGATCTCGCATAAGCCGCCATCGGATTGCAGGATGTAAAGCGGCGCCGGGCAGTCCAGTTCGCCCGTCATGCGGCTGCGCAGGCGGGTCAGATAGGTTTCCGCAATGGCTTTGACGTAGACATTGGCGAGCACCGTTGACCCCCGCGCGAACTCCCCCAACTCGGGCACCAGGTCGCAGGACAGCGAAAGCGTGATGCCCGGCGCCTCTTGCGCCAGGATTTCACCGATCCGTCGTTCATGGGCATCGTTCACATAGGAATGGATCAGCGAGACACCCACCGCTTCCACCCCTTGTGCCATCAGCACCTGGGCCAAGGCGCGCACTTCGTCGTCGTCCAATGCCTTGCGGACCGAGCCATCCGCCAACACCCGTTCATCGACCTCAAACCGCAGGCGGCGCGGGGCCAGGGGGGCGGGGTTCTTGATCCGCAGGTCATAGATTTCGTAGCGATGCTCCCGCCCGATTTCGATGGCATCGCGGAAGCCCCGGGTGGTGATCATCGCGGTCTTGGCGCCCTTCCGCTCGATCAGCGCGTTGGTGAAAAGCGTGGTGCCATGGACCAGGTTGCGAATGTCGGGCCGTGGGTCCAACCGGTCCAGCACCTGACCCACGCCGGCGATGACGGCATCATCGGGGCGGCGCGGGGTGGTCAGGATCTTGCCGATCTCGAAGGTCGCGCCGTCTTCGCTGACAACAACGATGTCGGTGAAAGTGCCGCCGATGTCGGACGCGATCCTGACGCTCATGCTGGGGGTCCTTTCAGCCTAACCAAAGACATCCGCCGCGGCGGCCTTTAGCGTTTCGGCGATCTGGTCCGCCTCCGCTTCGGTCAAGCAGAAGGGCGGGGCGAAGCCGATGATGTCCCCCTGCGGCATGGCGCGGGCGATGACACCCCGGTCGCGCATGGCCTGGGCCAGTTTGGGGCCGATGGTCTGGGTGGGTTCGAAGAAGGTCCGGCTGTCACGGTCCCGCACGAATTCCACCGCGCAAAGCAGCCCTTCACCGCGCACCTCACCCACATGGGCATGGTCGCCGATGGTCGACTGCAAGGCGGCTTTCAAATAGGCGCCCACCGCGCCCGCATTCGCGACCAGCTCAAGCCTGTCGAGAAGTTCCAGGTTCGCCACCCCAGCCGCCGCACAGATCGGATGGGCGGAATAGGTCCAGCCATGCCCGATGGGCCCGAATTCATCGGTTCCCTGTTCCAACACGCGCCAAACCCTATCGCCCACCACAGAGCCCGACAAAGGCACGTAGGCCGAAGTCAGGCCCTTGGCGATGGTGATCAGATCGGGCCTTAAAGCGTAATGGCCCGACCCGGTCATGGAGCCGAGACGCCCGAAGCCCGTCACCACCTCGTCGACGATCAGCAGAATGTCGTGGCGGTCCAGCACTGCCTGAATGGCGGCCCAATACCCCTCCGGCGGGGGGACCAAGCCACCTGTGCCCAAGGCGGGCTCCCCGATGAAGGCGGCAATCGTGTCAGGGCCTTCGCGGTCGATCAGCGCCTCCAACTCCGCGGCGCAATGGGCCGAAAACTGCGCCTCGCTCAGTCCAAGATCGTCGCGGCGGAAATAGTAGGGCGCTTCGGTGTGCAGGAACCGGTCCAGGGGCAGGTCGAACTTGTCCTGAAATACCTTTAACCCGGTCAGCGACCCGCTCGCCAGGCCCGAGCCGTGATAGCCCCGCCAGCGGGAGATGATCTTCTTCTTTTCGGGGCGGCCCAGGATGTTGTTGTAGTACCAGACCAGCTTGATGTTGGTCGTGTTGGCATCCGACCCGCTTGACCCGAAATAGACCTTCGACATGCCTTCGGGCATCCGGTCCAATACCATCTTGGCCAGGGTGATCGACGCTTCCGTCCCGTGGCCGACATAGGCGTGGTAATAGGCCAGTTCGCGCGCCTGTTCGGCGATGGCATCGGCGATCTCGGCCCGGCCATAGCCCACATTCACGCAGTAAAGCCCCGCGAAGGCATCCAGCAATACGGTCCCGTCGCGGTCGGTGATATGGCACCCCTTAGCCGTCTTGATGACCGTGTTTGCAATGTCGCCCCGGGCGAAACTGCCCCATTGGGTCGAGGGGTGCAGAAAGCTGTCCCTGTCCCATTCCGCCAAACGGTCGTTTCTGAGCATCGCGCGTCTTTCCCCTTGGCTGGCAGCCGTCATCCCCTCAACGGGTATGAACAGCACGCCGCCCCTGGGCAAGGGTGACGCTGGCAACGGTGCCTCAGCCGTGGGACGCCGCGCCGCGCTACCCGCCGCCCGACAAACGGCGCGCCATGAAGGGCAGGACATCCGACGCAAGGGTGCGCGCGTCGTCGACGCGTAGACTATCACGGTAATACCGCGCGACGTCATAGCCGAGGCCAATGCCAGCGATACGAAGCCGACGGTCGCCTTCAATATCGGCTAATACCTCTTGCAGATGGTCTTGCAGACAAGTTGCGGAATTTGCGTCCAAAGTCGCATCATCCACGGGCGCCCCGTCCGATAGGACAAAGATCTGGCCATGCCGTGCAGGTGGCAGAGCCAGAAGTCTTTCTCGGGCCCATAGAAGCGCCTCACCATCGATGTTTTCCCGCAGCAAATCGGGCAGGAAGAGCGCATCCAACCCGTTATCGCCTTGCCCATCGGATAAAATGACATGGCGCAGGGCGCATAGCCGACCGGGGTCGGCGGGTTGCCCAGCCCGGATCCAGTCGTCCCGCAATGGCGCACCCTTCCAGTTCACAGTGGTGAACCCCAGCACCTCATGGGCCAAACCACCTGCCCGGCACATATTGGCAAAAGCGACCGCCAGACGGTAGGCGACCCCGATCCCTCCGCGCTCCATCGAGCCTGACAGATCGATCAGAAGGCACGCGCGGGCATCGGCGCCACGGATCGACCTGCCCAGACTTTGGGCCAAATCCTGCTCCTCTTCCACCGCGGGCTGGTTCTTTCGAACCGCGTCTTCCCGCTTGCCCCGTGCCACGGCTGCTTTCTGTCCGTCCGTCATCAAGCTGGCAGCTGACACCACCTCGTCATGGGTCGTGGACCAGATCTTGTAGCGTTCGGACAGTTGCGCTGGCTGCCGCGTTGTGTTCCTGCCGCGCCAATCCCAAGCGCTTCTGAGAAGAAGGAAAACAACCGCCAGACCGGCCAGCACGCCTGCCAGTGTCACTTCGCCAGGACCTCATCGACCCAGGTTGGCACCACCTCTGAGGCGGGGCCAACCCGCACCTCATCGAAGATCGCGCCAGAAGCTTCCAGGTTCAATTCCAGCGTCCGGGCGCCCAATTGTCGGGCGGCAGCGACAAAACCTGCCGCCGGATAGACCTCGCCCGAAGTGCCGATGCTGACGAACAGATCGCATTCCGCCAGCCGCGCCTCGATCACCTCCATCGCATAGGGGATTTCGCCAAACCAGACCACGTCGGGGCGCGTGGCCTGCGCCGCGCAGGCGGGGCAGGGGTCTGCGGGGGCCATCTTGGCAGGTGCATCCCAACGGTGCCCGCAGGCATTGCAAAGCGCACGGGCCAATTCGCCATGCATGTGGATGACGCCCTGCGCCCCGGCCCGTTCCAGCAGGTCGTCGATGTTCTGCGTGACCAGCGTGATGCCCGCGCGCCCCGCCAGCCGCGCCAGCGCCGAATGCGCCGCATGGGGGGCTGCCGCAACCATGTTGGCGCGGCGGGCATTGTAGAAATCATGAACCAAGGCAGGGTTTTGCGCAAAGCCTTCGGGGGTCGCCACCTGGCTCAGATCGTATTTCGTCCAAAGACCATCTGCGTCACGAAACGTCCCAAGCCCGCTTTCCGCGCTCAACCCCGCGCCCGATAGAACGACGATATTCAAGGGCAGTCGTCGCTGCACAACTCCAACCCGCGCAACCAATCCGTCCAGCGATCGAGGTCGTCACGGGGTGGGCTGACCACCCAGACGCGCATGGCCGCATGAAGCGCGCCATCGCCCTCGACCACCCGCAAGACGGATACTTCGGGTCGTCCGTTGACGCGCAGCCGGGGGCACGCATGGATGGACAGCGTCGCGGCGCGGTCGCCCACGCGGCTTTGATCCGGGTCCATGGCAAAGGCTTCGGGACAGGCGCGCGCCAGATCGTCATCCAAAAGGGCAACGAAATCGGTGGGGGACAGGTCGGTCCCGCGCAAAGTTGCGACGACGATGCCATCGCGCCATGCGGTCAGATCGGTGTCGGTTTCGGCCACATATTCGGTTAGCGCCAGTGCCCCGCTGTCCGAGCGGTGGACCAGCTTGAACCCCTCGGGCGCCTCCACGGCAAAGGTCTCTGCAAAGCTGGCAAGGGGAAGAAGCAGAAGTGCCGCGAGGCATGCGGCCTTACGCACAGTTCCGCTCCGCCACTTCGACAAATCGCTTGTAGCGCTTCCAGAACCGCTCATCGGAGGCGCGGTCGGATTGCCGCGTGACCTGAGCCTGATGCGGCGTGTCGAAGAAGGCGACGGCGCGCGACATTTCCCGGGCCGTCAGCGTGCTGTTCGCTGTGGCCTGCACGCAGCCGCACAAGGCCCGCGATGCGGCCCTGCGATCTGCGGATAGGCAGGCCGAATAGACCGGTCCGGTGGCGAAGGCCAGGGTGGCCCCGCGCGTTCCGGTATCCATCGGGCCGCCACCACAAGCGGCAAGCCCGCCCAGCAGGGTCGCGCATATCAATGTCTTGAACGGGGTCATGTCTGCTCAGCCTCCGTCTTGTTTTCTTTATATTGTGCCAGACGAAAGAGGCCGGGGCAATCGCCCCGGCCCGAACTGTCATGCAGATTTGCGCGGACGCCGCCTTCTGTTGCCGCCAGGCTTCGCCCCTTGGGGTTTGGCGCCCTGTGGACGGCCCCCGCCGCTGCCTTGGGCGCCGCGGCGGCGGTTTCCGCCTCCCCCGCCACCACCGCCGGTGCGCTTCGGCTTGGCCTCTTCCTGTGACGGGCTCCACCGTCGGCCGGAAGCCACGGGGATCTGGCCGCGGATAACCTTTTCGATATCCTTCAACTCGCCCATCTCATCAGGGGCGCACAGGCTGATGGCCGCACCTTCACGCCCCGCCCGCGCCGTGCGGCCGATCCGGTGCACATAGGTTTCGGGCACGTTGGGCAGGTCGTAATTGTAGACGTGCTTGACAACGGGAATGTCGAGCCCGCGCGCCGCCACATCCGTGGCCACCATCACGGGCGCATCGCCACTGGAGAACGCCTCCAATGCGCGCATCCGCTGGCCCTGACTGCGGTTCCCGTGAACGGCCACCGCTTCGATCCCTGCGCGGGTCAGTTGCTTGGCCAGCCGGTCGGCCCCGTGTTTGGTGCGCGAAAAGACCAGTGCGGCTTCGCCGGGATGGGCGCGCAGCAATTCTTCTAGCAAAGCGGGCTTTTCGGCCTTGGCAATGAAGTGGATCGATTGCTCGATCTTATCGGCGGTCTGCCCGCTCGTGGCCACTTGCACGCGCACGGGCTGGTCCAGATAGGCGGCGGCCAGCTTTTCCATATCCTTGGGCATGGTGGCGCTGAACAGCAGCGTTTGCCGGTCACGGGGCAGCTTCGGCTCGATCTGCCGCAGGGCATGGATGAAGCCCATGTCCAGCATCTGATCCGCTTCATCGAGCACCAGGAAATGGCTTGCGCTCAAATCCACCGCGCCACGATCCATCAGGTCGATCAGACGGCCCGGCGTCGCCACCAGCAGGTCCACGCCCCGCTGCATCTTGTGGATCTGAGGGTTGATGCCCACGCCGCCGACCACGCGGGCCACCCGCAGATGGCTGCCGCGAATGAAGCCATCCAGGCTTTCCGCGATCTGGTTCACCAATTCCCGCGTCGGCGCCAGGATCAGCGCGCGTGCACATTTTTTCGCAGGCCGCGCATCGTCTTCCAGCAGGTGCTGGACCAAGGGCAGGCCGAAGGCTGCCGTCTTTCCCGTGCCTGTCTGGGCCAGGCCCATGACATCGCGGCCTTCCAGGGCAGGCGGGATGGCCTGTTTCTGGATGGGGGTCGGGTCTTTGATGCCCATCGCGCCCAATGCGTCGATGAGACGGGGCTTCAGCCCCAACATGTCGAAATCCATAAATCTTCCTTGTGGCCGCACGGTGCCGGGCGGCATTGCCAGGTCACGGAACAAATGTTCCGCGCCTCCCCGGCGTGATCCTTGGGAAAGCGGCCCGCCCGTCGCTGTGGGCGTCCCTCGTGGACGACCGGCTCACGCGGCCCGAGGGGCGGGGTTGGGGGCCATTTGGGGCAGAAGCTTGGATCTGTCAAGCAATTGCGCGGCGTTAAGCCGTCATCACGACCTCGGCATGTCGGTAGATCCACGGTGACGTTGCGTTACGGTTAAACCACCCACGTCACTCCCGAGGGACTTAGAATGACCGCTTTCCTGCACGGTCTCGCGACCGCATTGCCGCCCCATCGCATGGGCCAGGCCGAGGTCGCCGAGCGCGCGCGCCTGCTGTTTGCGGAAAAGTATCCGCAGTTCGACCGATTGGCCAAATCCTTTGCGACGGCAGGCATCGACAGCCGCTATTCGGTCGTCCCCCTCGATTGGTTCGAACGCCCCCATGGCTGGCCCGACCGCACCGCCGCCTTTCTGGACGGGGCCCGTGCGCTTTTCGTTCAATCCGCCCGCGCCGCACTTCACGACGCCCACTGGCACGCTGACCAGGTCGACACCGTCGTCACCGTTTCCTCCACTGGGATCGCGACGCCCACGCTCGATGCGCAAGTCCTCTCCCAGATGGGTTTTCGCCCGGACATCCTGCGTGTCCCGCTCTTTGGCCTGGGCTGCGCGGGCGGCGTCTCGGGCCTGGCCACGGCCCAGGCGCTGGCCATCGCGCGCCCCAGAAGCCGCGTCCTGCTTGTGGTGGTGGAGGCCTGTTCGCTCGCCTTCCGCGACGACCGCCTCCAGAAAGCCGACATCATTGCCACCGTTCTTTTCGGCGATGGTGCCGCGGCCGCCTGTCTTTCCACAGGCAACGCCCCCGGCCGCCAAATCACACTGGGCGCAGGCCACCAACATACATGGCCCGATACCCTCGATATCATGGGTTGGGACGTGGATGAGACCGGCTTCGGCGTGGTCTTCGACCGCTCCATCCCTGCTTTTGTGGGCAGCCATTTCGCCGATGCCGCTCAAGGTGCCCTGCACGCCGCAGCCCTTGATGCGCCCGATATCGACCGCTTCGTCTGTCATCCCGGCGGCGCCAAGGTGGTGGATGCCATCGAACGGTGTATGCACCTGCCCCAGGGCGTGCTGGACGCCGAACGCGACACACTCCGCGAAGCGGGCAACATGTCGGCCCCCACCGTTCTTTTCGTGCTCGAAAAAGTCCTGGCGGAAGACCGACAGGGCCAGATGATGGCCTGCGCCTTGGGCCCCGGATTTACCGCGTCCTTCCTGCCCTTCCACGTCGCCCAGGCCGCCTGATATGACCTTGGCGACCTTCCTTTTCCTGGCCTTTCTGATCGTGCAGCGCCTGTCTGAACTGGTCATCGCGCGCCGCAACACCGTCCGGCTTCTTGCCCAAGGCGCACACGAGGTGGGGGCTTCGCACTATCCCTACATGGTGGCCATGCACAGCGCCTGGATCGCCGCGCTTGTTATCTTCGGATGGAATAGTTCCGTCGAATTTTTCTGGCTTTTCGTCTTTGTGATCCTTCAGGTCTTTCGTGTCTGGATCTTGGTGACCCTGGGCCCCCGTTGGACGACGCGCATCATCGTCTTGGCCCAGCCTCTGGTGCGAAAAGGCCCATTCAAATACCTCAGCCACCCAAATTATACCCTTGTCGTAGCAGAGATTTTCGTGGCCCCGATGGTGCTGGGCCTCATCTGGGTCGCACTCGTTTTCATGCTGCTCAACGCGGCGATGTTGACTGTCCGCATCCGGTCCGAAAACGCGGCGCTCGCGCCGTTTCGTTAACCTTCCAGAGCGATCCGATCGTATTTACTTCTAGGTAATGACTCCGGTGCTATCCGATCGCCCAGCGAGTCGACTTCTGATCCCGGAGCCCGTTATGAAATTGAGCCTCAAGTGGCGCATCGTTGGCGTCCTCACCCTGTTGTTGGTCGCCATCCTCGGATCGTCCGTCTTCTCGATCCAGAAGGTCAGCAATGTCGAAAGTCAATTGCGGGAAGTGAACGAAATCAACAACGTGAAGTTGCGGCATGCGATCAATTTCCGCGGCTCTGTCCATGATCGGTCCATCCTCATCCGGGATGTTTCTCTGGGCCGGGCGCCCGGCGAACTTGAATCGTCCGTTGCCCAAATTGAGGAACTCGCTGCTTTCTATCAGGCCTCCGCGGTCCCGATGGACGCGCTCTTTGCCGACAACGTGCCTGACCAGCCCGCCGAGCGGGAGATTTTGCAGCGCATCAAGGACGTTGAAGCCCGCACGCTGCCCATCATCGAAGAGGTGATCACACTGACGCAGAACGGGGCCCGCGAGTCTGCCAAGACTTTGATTTTGGACGAGGCGCGTCCTGCTTTTATTGAGTGGTTGGCCGTTATCAATGAATTCATCAACTATCAGGAAGCTCTGAACCGAGATATTGGCGAAGACGTCTCATCGGCTGTGAATACCTTCATCTACGTGAAGGAAGCTATTCTGGGTGTCGCCCTGTTGATCGGCTTTGTCAGCATCTTCATGATATACCGCGCCCTACGCCCGCTTTCGCAAGTCACCGGCGCCATCGAACGGGTTTCTCATGGTGATCTCTCCGTCGAAGTTGGAAGCGGTGGTGTCGGTGAAGTTGGCGAATTGCAGACGGCAGCGGCGACCATGATCGGCACGCTGGAAAAGAATACCGAAGAACGTGAAAAAATGCTTGCCGCTCAGGCCGAAGCCCGTGAAGCAGCCGCTCGCGCCGAAGCTGACCGTCATAAGGCCGAAGCCGAGCAAACAGCCAGCAGCGCAGAACGTGAACGTAAGGCCCGTTTGGAAGCGGCCGCCAAGGAAGCCGCGGCGACGGAACGCCTGGTTGGGGCCGTGCTCAACGTTGTCGGTCGTGCTCGCGACGGTGACTTCTCCGAACGCTTGCCCCGCGACTTCGAGCAAAAGTCTCTCATCGATGTGGCTGATGCCATCAACAGCCTCGTTGATGCCGTGGAAGAAGGTCTCTCGCGCACGATGTCGTTTTTGGCCGATCTTTCGCGCAGTGATCTGACAGCCCGCCTCTCAGGTGATATGCAAGGTGCCTTTGCGCGTCTCAAGGAAGATGCCAACCGGGCGGCCAGCTCCCTGGAAGGTGCTCTGCAGGAAGTCTCCCTCAGGACGTCCGAATTGGAGCGGAGCATGGGCACCATCACGCGCTCGACCGCCGCTGTTAACGATCAGACGGAAACCACGGCCGAAACGCTGGCCCGGACCGCGGAATCGATTGAGCGGCTCAACGCTTCCGTCCGTGAAACGGCCAATACCTCACGCCAGGCTGACGATTTCGCCCGCGAAGCGCTGGTTGAGGCCGAAAATGGCCGCAGCGTGGTCGAAGAAACAATCTCTGCAATGAACCAGATTGACGCGCTGGCCGGTGAGATGTCGTCCATGGTGGCAGTCATCAATGAAATCGCGTTCCAGACCAATCTGCTCGCCCTAAACGCTGGTGTCGAAGCGGCCCGGGCGGGTGACGCGGGTCGCGGCTTTGCCGTCGTCGCTTCCGAGGTTCGTGCCCTCGCGCAGCGCGCCTCTAACGCCTCAGTCAGCATTAACGAGCTGATTGACCGCAGTGCGAAGCAAGTTCAAACTGGGGTTTCTCTGGTTGGCAATACGGGGAACGCCATCACCACGATGGCCGACGCACTCAACCGCATCTCCGAACAAATCGCCGCGATCAGTGAAGCTGCTGTTGAACAATCCGGCCGCACCGAAGAAATTAGCCGCAGCGCCCGGGAACTTGACCAAGCCACGCGTTCCAACGCCGAAATGGCCCGCGAAACGATGTCCGCCATTGGCGAAACCGTGCGTGCCACGCAGGCCGTGTCCGGGCAGTTGGCTATCTTCCGAACCTCGGAAGGCGGCTCGCGCGGTATGACCCTGCCCATGGCAAGCTGATCCAAGCATGATATGGAGGGGCGGCACATCCGTGGCCCCTCAGCGCAACGCCTCGATACGTGCGCCAGCGGCGTCACTGGATGCGACGAATGGCGGCGATTTCCCGCAAGCCCTTTCCGTGGCAGCGGGCGGAGTATATCTCCCCCCAAACCAATTCGAAGGCCGCGCCCCATGACCGACCTCGCCCGTATCCGCAACTTCTCCATTGTCGCCCATATCGACCACGGGAAATCCACCCTGGCCGACCGGCTGATCCAGGAAACGAACACCGTTGCCGCCCGCGACATGAAGGAACAACTGCTCGATTCCATGGATATTGAGCGAGAACGCGGCATCACCATCAAGGCCAACACCGTCCGCATTGATTTCACCGCCTCCGATGGTGAGACCTACATCCTCAACCTGATCGACACGCCGGGCCACGTGGACTTCGCTTACGAAGTTTCCCGCTCCATGCGCGCCGTCGAAGGCTCCCTTCTGGTGGTGGACAGCACCCAAGGCGTCGAAGCGCAGACGCTTGCCAATGTCTACCAGGCCATCGACGCCGACCATGAAATCGTTCCCGTCCTCAACAAGATCGACCTCCCGGCCTCGGAACCCGAGCGCGTGGCCGAACAGATCGAAGACGTCATCGGCATTGACGCCTCCGACGCCCTTCTTGTCAGTGCCAAAACCGGCGAAGGCATCCGCGAAACGCTCCAGGCCATTGTCGACCACCTGCCCGCCCCCCAAGGCGATGCGGATTCCCCGCTCAAGGCCATGCTGGTTGATAGCTGGTACGACGCCTATCTGGGCGTCATCGTCTTGGTGCGCATCATCGACGGCAGACTTCGCAAGGGCGATCGCATCAAGATGATGGCTGGCGGCTCCGTCCACCATGTGGACCGCATCGGCGTTTTCCGCCCCGAGATGACCACCATCGACGCGCTCGGCCCCGGCGAAATCGGCTTTCTGACCGCATCGATCAAACAGGTCCGCGACACCCGTGTGGGCGACACCATCACCCACGAGAAACAAGGCGCCACAGAAGCCCTTCCGGGCTTCCAGCCGTCACAACCCGTGGTCTTCTGCGGGCTTTTCCCGGTGGATTCCGCCCAGTTCGAAGATCTGCGGGACGCCATCGAAAAGCTCGCCCTCAACGACGCATCCTTCTCCTTCGAGGTCGAGTCGTCCGCCGCGTTGGGCTTCGGCTTCCGTTGCGGCTTCCTGGGTCTTCTCCACCTCGAAGTGATCCGCGACCGCATTGAGCGCGAATACGATATCGACCTGATCACCACCGCCCCGTCGGTCGTCTACCACATCCACATGCGCGACGGTGAGACAACCGAACTGCACAACCCCGCCGACATGCCAGACCTGACCCATGTCGATCATATCGAGGAGCCGCGGATCAAGGCGACCATCCTGGTCCCAGACGATTATTTGGGCGAGGTACTCAAGCTCTGCCAGGAGCGCCGCGGCATCCAACTCGACCTGACCTATGCGGGGCCCCGCGCCATGGTGGTTTACGACCTGCCGCTCAACGAAGTGGTCTTCGACTTTTATGACCGCCTCAAATCGGTCACCAAGGGCTATGCCAGCTTCGACTACCAGATGACCGGCTACCGCGAGGACAACCTGGTCAAGATGCAGGTCCTCGTGAACGAGGAACCCGTGGACGCGCTGTCGATCATGGTCCACCGCGACCGCGCCGAGACCCGTGGCCGCGCCATGGTCGAAAAACTCAAAGAATTGATCCCCCGCCACATGTTCAAGATCCCCATCCAGGCGGCCATCGGCGGCAAGGTCATCGCCCGCGAGACCCTGGCCGCGCTCCGCAAGGACGTCACCGCGAAATGCTACGGCGGCGACGCGACCCGAAAGAAGAAGCTCTTGGAGAAGCAGAAGGCGGGGAAGAAGAAGATGCGGCAGTTTGGGCGGGTGGAGATTCCGCAGTCTGCGTTTATCAATGCTTTGAAGATGGATGGGTAGGTTTGAGTACTAGTCTAATTTCCTTCCCAGATAATTGCTCACTTTCGGCTTTGTCGCAATTCTCCAAAGATATTGATGAGCTTCCTTCTTCGGAGAAAGTGCGTGTGCGCACGGGCCCAAGTCGCTTTTTGTCTCCGTCTGCGCTAATCTTTCTTTCGAAGGCTTGTCGGCAACGAGCGCGCAAGTATCAGGGTGAGGTTGTTTCATATGTTGGGCTCTCAAACCACGGCTATGCGAACAACCTCGGGTTCTCCGATGCTCTCAACCTTAAAGGTCAGCCATACCCTCAGGGTGCATTCGGCGGTCGAACTTATATTCCGATCAGTCAATTGTCTCGGGATCGGCTCGAAAGCGTCGCTGCAGAGGAAAGCATCGCACTGGGCGATGCGATACAGCTTCGATGCGAGAACATCGCGCGGATCGTAGCCCAGCGGGAATCGGGTCCTCTCCAAGAGACACTTGCGCGATCGTTTCGAGAGATTTTTCGCAATGTTTTTGAACATGGGGAAACAGATAACGCCGTCTTCTGTGCACAATACTGGCCGACGCGCAGTACGGTTGAAATATGCATAGCAGATCGCGGAATCGGAGTGCGAGAATCTCTACTGGCGAGCAAGTAAACCAAACCTGAAGACGATAGAGAGGCCGTCCATTACGCGTTGATGCCGGGGGTCTCCTCAAAAGCATGGCGCTTCAAGAAGAAGAAAGCAAGTCAAAAGACTGAGTGGGATAATTCTGGATATGGGCTGTTCTTCGCTCATCAACTCTTTGGCAAGCTCGGGCACTTCTTCATTGCTTCCGGTAGAAGTGCTCTTCTTATAAACTCTCGTACGACGCGCAGCCTGAACTGCTGTGTCGAAGGAACTCTAGTCTCACTCTCTTTGCGCCTCGGAGATGAGGCTAAGATCGAAAGCGTGCTCGGAGGAATTTATGGCAAGGCGGCTGAGGTCAAGGCGAGGCTTGGGGTCAAGAGCGTAAGCTTTGAGAGTGTGGAGGCATTTCTTAGAACCGGTGAGATGCGGTAATCGAGAGCTCGAACAACGCAAGCGTAGCAATCGTAGGGTGCGTGCTTGCACGCACCGCCCATCCACCCATTCCGACCCGTCCCGACGCTCGCCCGCCACCATTCCCACCCGCACCATCGGTGCGTGCAAGCACGCACCCTACGCATCGCACGGCACAACTACCTCCGCCCCCCACCCGCAACATCGGTGCGTGCAAGCACGCACCCTACGCACCGCGCCGCGTCCCCCCAAATCACCCACCCGACCCATCGAACCGCGCATCCCCATGCACGGACGATAAATCCCATTCCAACGGGTGCTCGACCAACCCGTGCTTCACCGGATTGAACCAACAATACCGGACCGCCGCCGCGTACTCCGCCTCGTCCCGGATATGGCGGTCCCAGAATCGGCGCTGCCAAACGCCTCTCTCCTGCCGGGCGACATGGCTCGCGCGGCGCGGGCCCATGGGCAGGGCGCGGGAGAACCGGGTCTTGATCAGCCGCCACCGCGTCGAGAAATCACGATCCCCGGCCGGCAACGTCCAGACCGCGTGCAGATGATCGGGCAGCACAACCCAGGCGTCGATGGCGAACGGACGCTCCGCCCGCGTGGCCCGCACCGCCTCGCGCAGCGCGCCCACCTCCCGCACCAGCAGATCGCTCCCGCGATCCGCCAAGGCGACGGTGAAGAAGATCGTGGCCCCGGGCACTTTCGGACGGCGGTAATTCGGCATCCTGCCATTCTGCGGGGGGATGGTTAACGCTTGGTTGTCTCCAACCGCTCCACCCGCCGCGCCGTCGCCGCAGCCCGCGCCCGCACGGCGTCCAGCGCGCGGCCCTTGGCCGCTTCCACGCCGGACGCCAAGTCGCGCACCGCGTCGATCTCCGGCCCGTCGCCCCCGCCTTCTCCGCCAAAGCCAGCACCGCGTCGGTCAGGATGCCCAGCTGCGTGCCGTAGCTCGCCACCGTGGTGACGACCTCGTATTCGACCTCCGGGATGCCCTCGATCTCCGGGTTGAAGGACGGCGCTATGTCCTGGACGACATTGCCCGACAGCGGCCAGTGAATGTTCGGGGCGAAGAGGAACGGAAACATCGGCGATACTCCTGTTGAGACCGCCTCAGCCTCCGTCCATCCGTCCAGCCGATCAAGCCCGCCGATAAAACCGCCGCCCTAGCGCGCGGCTCTTGATTTAGGTCAACGCGGCCCCTCGCGACCTGGCGCAGCCTGTTGGCAGAAAAGAGGGAGGCCCCCATGACCCCAGACGCCGCGAAACGCGTGCTTCTCAGCCGTCGCAACGAACTGACCGGAGAGCTTGACCGCATCGAACATGCGCTCGACCAGCCCGCCCCCAAGGATTGGGAGGATGCCGCGTCCGAGCGCCAGGACGACGAAGTGCTCGAAGCGATGGGTACGCATGACCTTAGTGAGTTGCGTGCCATCGACGCGGCTTTGGCCCGGGTTGAAGACGGGTCCTACGGGGTCTGCGCGAAATGCGGCGACGACATCTCAGCCGAGCGGTTGGAGGCCGTGCCCACCGCCGCGTTTTGCCGCAACTGCGCGCGTTAAGGGCGTTTCGGGGTGCCAACCTGACTGGTATCGGCGGCGTAAACCATTGATATCATAATGGAGTGAGCCGCCGAACCGGTTGTATCTATCGCCCCACCGACGGGTTCAATACGATGTCGCCGCCCTGCAGTACGGTCCCCAAATCCTGACGCAGCACGGGGTTTGCCTCGTTGCCAAGCGGCACGACGATCTCTGCATTGGCGGAAATGCCGTCGGGCAGAAAGAACAGCCCCTGCGCATCCGTGATGGCCACCGTTTGTGCATCTCCGTCTTCAATAACAAGCGGATAGCCCTGCACCGGCACGCCGGCATCGGTCACCAACCGCCCGCTTGCGGCATCTTCGGCCCGGGCGGGCAGGATGGTGGCAATCACGGCTACGGCTAGTAAATATTTGAAATACTTTGTCATTGGGGTGCCTCCGCACGTTGATCCCTGACTAGTCGGCCCTGGAATTCGAACCGATCTGGCCCGTCGCTGCGAATAGCGGGCCCCTGCGTGACAGCGAAAATCGGCTGCCCAGTCGCGGTCAGGCCAGACACGGTGTAGGCGATCACGTTGTAGGGACCGGGCTCATCAACCTCCAACACCATTTCCTGCATTGCACCATCGGGGTCTTGCAGCACCGTCGCCGTGCGCAGGTACTTCTGCGGCACCGCATTCACGAAGATCGGGCTGTTCTCGGGTAAGCCCTCTACCGATACCCGCGCCGTCAGCGGCAAGGTCGAGGCGACGACCTCTACCTGGATGCGTGACTGCACGGCATAGGCCAAAGCGACGCCCGCGATGATGGCGACTAGCGATGGATAATTGGTGGTCAGCTTGCCGAAAAACGGGATCTCGATCTGCGAGACGTTTCCCGCGTCGTCGACGACGACCTGTTGGCGGACCAAGACCATAAGGCCCCCGCCAATGGCTAGGATGGCCGCAAGCATGGCCATGGACATAATGATTGCGTTCAAAAGCATTCGAACAGCCCCCGGAATAAAAGCGAAATAATAATTCGTGTAGAGGCGGCACTGTTACCATAAAATGCGCAGATTCGGTAGGGAGGAGAGCCTTACTTGCCAGTCCGCCCGGCCCCAACGGGCCCGTTGATTTCGATCAGGTTGCCTTCCGGGTCAGTCACATAGACATGCCGCAGCCCCGGAATGGCAAATTCACCCGTCACCGAATGGGGGATGCCCGCCGCACGCAGCCGGTCGATCACGGCGTCCAGGTCATCGACTTGAAAGGCCACATGCCCCCCTTCCGATGGGTTGTGGATTAGCCCGTTGCGCGCCGCGAAATCCGGGTCCGGCGCGATCAGATGCAGGCCGGAATGGCTGTCGCGCCCATCTGCCATCAGCGCCAGTTTGTCAGGCGCACCCGGCAGGTATCCGCGGCTTTCGGGAAACGCCCAGGCCCGTTCCTCCATGCCCAAAATGGCGTGATAGAACGCGGCTGTCCGACGCACGTCTCGCGCCTGAAGGTTCACGTGATGTATTGACCAGCCCATGGCATCCTCCCTTTTGCCACCGACCCTAGCAACAGCACCCGCACAGGCCTAGTTACCCTGCAAAGGAGACCGCCATGACCAACCCACTGCTCGCCCCCTGGGGTGGTGATTTCGCCCTGCCGCCCTTTGCCGACCTGTCCGATGATCATTTCGGCCCAGCCCTCGATGCGGGGATCGAAGAGGCCCGCAAAGCCGTGGCTGCCATCGCCGACAACCCCGAGCCGCCCAGCTTCGCCAACACCATCGAGGCGCTCGAACGCTCGGACGCGCTGCTCGACCGGGTGGCGGGTGTGTTCTACAATCTCGCTGGCGCCGACAGCACACCCGCGCGCGAGGCGCTGCAACGCGAAATGGCGCCCAAGCTTTCTACCTTCAGCTCAGAGATTACCAATAACACCAAGCTGTTTGCCCGTGTCGAAGACCTCTGGACGCGCCGCGATACGCTGGACCTGACCGACGAACAGTCCCGCGTCCTGATGCTGACGCGCCGCGGCTTTGTGCGTGCGGGTGCCGCGTTGGAAGGCGACGCGGCCGAGCGTCTGACGGGTGTCAAATCCCGTCTGGCCATACTGGGCACCAATTTCAGCCAGAACCTGCTGGCCGATGAACGCGACTGGTTCATGGACCTTACCGATTCCGATCTGGATGATCTGCCGGATTTCGTCAAAGATGCCGCCCGGGCTGCGGGCCGCGAACGCGACCGGCCCGGGCCCGTCGTCACGCTCAACCGATCCCTTATCGTGCCGTTCTTGCAATTCTCGCCCCACCGCGATCTGCGCGAAAAGGCCTATGAGGCCTGGACGGCCCGCGGCGCCAATGGGGGCGACACCGACAACCGGGCCATCGCTGCGGAAATCCTGAAATTGCGGGAAGAGCGCGCACAGCTTTTGGGCTACGGCAACTTCGCCCAATACAAGCTGGAAACGGAAATGGCGGGCACGCCCGACGCCGTGCGTGACCTGCTGATGGCCGTCTGGCAGCCCGCCCGCCAGGCCGCCATGTCGGATGCCGAACACTTGGCGCGGATGGCCCGCGAAGACGGCATCACCGGTCCGTTGGAGCCCTGGGATTGGCGCTACTACGCCGAAAAGCGGCGGCTGGAGCTGCACGACCTGGATGAGGCCGAACTCAAACCCTTCTTCCAGCTTGACCGCATGATCGAAGCGGCCTTCGCCGTCTCCCACCGGCTGTTTGGGCTGGAATTCGCGCCGCTCGACATCGACACCTACCACCCAGACGTGCGCGCCTGGAATGTGACCCGCGATGGCGACCATGTGGCCGTCTTCCTTGGGGATTACTTCGCCCGTCCGTCAAAGCGGTCTGGGGCCTGGTGCAGTGCCATGCGCTCTCAATCCAAGCTCGACGGTGAGGTGCGGCCAATCGTGGTCAATGTGTGCAACTTCGCCAAGGGGGACCCCGCGCTGCTCAGTTACGATGATGCGCGCACGCTCTTTCATGAATTCGGCCACGCCCTGCACCAGATGCTGTCGGATGTGACTTATGAGTCGATCTCCGGCACGTCGGTGGCGCGGGACTTCGTGGAACTGCCCTCGCAGCTTTACGAACACTGGCTCGACGTCCCCTCCGTGCTGGCCGAATTCGCCACCCATGCCGAGACGGGCGAGGCCATGCCCGATGCCCTACGCGACCGGCTTTTGAAGGCTGCGACCTACGATATGGGGTTCCAGACGGTGGAATATGTGGCCTCGGCCCTAGTGGACCTGGCCTTCCATGACGGCCCGGCCCCCGCCGATCCGATGCAGAAACAGGCTGAGGTGCTGGAAACCATCGGCATGCCCCATGCCATCCGCATGCGCCACGCCACGCCCCATTTCGCCCATGTCTTCTCAGGCGATGGTTATTCGGCGGGCTATTATTCCTACATGTGGTCCGAGGTCATGGATGCCGACGCCTTCGCCGCCTTCGATGAGGCGGGCGACCCGTTCGACGCGACGCTGGCGCAGAAGCTGGAAGACGACATCCTGTCGCGCGGCGGCTCGGTCGAGGCGGCGGACCTTTACACCCGCTTCCGTGGCCGCCTGCCGGGGGTCGACGCGCTCCTGAAGGGCAGGGGGCTCGACGTCGCGGCCTGACGCGTCGCGCCCTCGACATCCTGCCGGGGCTCGGCCTAAGGGGTCCGGGATCATCCCCGATATCCCGGACCCAGCCCATGCCCTTGACCGATGCCCAGGCCGATGCCTTGATCACAGCCGTCCGAGAGGTCGCCGCCGCCGAAATCCTGCCCCGCTTCCGCAACTTGGCCGCCGCCGATATCGACGCCAAATTGGCCTTCGACGATCTGGTCACCGTGGCAGACCGTGCCGCCGAAGACGCGCTCACCGCCCGGATCGAGGCCATCCTGCCTGGCGACACCGTGATCGGCGAAGAAGCCGTCAGCGCCGATCGTTCGCTTCTGTCGCGCGTGGGCGCAGGCCGGGTCAGCATCATCGATCCCATCGACGGCACTTGGAACTTCGCCCATGGCTTGGCCAATTATGGCGTCATCCTTGCCGTGGTGGAAGACGGCGTCACCCAATGGGGCCTGCTCTATGACCCTAGCTTCGACGATTGGGTCGTGGCCAATCGCGGTGGCGGCGCCTATTACCACCGCGCCGGCACGGCCCGCCGCCTGACCACATCCCAGGCCGACACGCCGCTGGACCAGCTTCGCGGCAACGTTGCGACCTATCTCTTTCCAATCCAGGAACAGCCAGGCCTGGTCACCACCATCCCGCTTTTCCGCCGCGCCTCCTCCTTCGGGGCCAGCCTGCACGAATACCGGATGCTCGCCCTGGGCGGCTCTGACTTCGTGCTCAATGGCGGCCTCAATGTCTGGGATCATGCCGCGGGCGTCCTGATCCTGCAAGAAGCCGGCGGTACGGCCCGCCTGCTCGATGGCCGCGATTACGCGCCGACCATGACGGAAGGCCGCTTGCTCTGTGCGCGGACCGCCGATCTCTGGGATGACCTCGCCCACACCTTCAACGCGGCACTGGTCGAGTAGCCCGTGCCTGCTTCTTTCTGACAAAGGATATCCAATCCCAGCCCCATCACAGGCATCAACCCCTTACTCATAAGACACCAGTTCAATCTCGATCCCTTCGGGTCCGTCCAGGTAGAACCGCCGCCCGGGCTCATAGTTTCCATGGCTACGTGGCACATATCCCAGTTCCTGTGCCCGTGCTTCCGCCGCTGCCAGGTCGCCGACCACAATGCCCAGATGGTTCAACGCCCCATGTACGCCGTAGCTCGATCCCGCATCGGTCACCGCGCCCGCTGGCCGGTAGAGCGCCACATATCCCGCATCGTCCCCCACATGGACGGTGCGGCCCGTTTCCATGGCCGCCCCGGACCAGCGGACATGCCAGCCGAGCAGCGCGCACAGTGCATCGGCCACCGCATCAGGGTCGCGCACCGTCAGGTTGAGATGTTCCAAATGGGCCATGTCCATCCTCCTGTTGACTTGACCCCACCCTGATCGGGCCTCAACCTTGGTCGAGGTCAAGGGAAATCGTCATGCCAGCCAAGGAACTCTCCATCGGGCAGGTGGCCCGCCGCACGGGGCTCACCATCAGCCAAATCCGGTTCTACGAAGGCCGTGGCCTCATCGCACCGCCCCGAAATGCCAGTGGCCAGCGACGCTTTCCCCGGGCCGAACTGCGCCGCCTGGCCTTTATCCGCATCGCGCAGCGCCTGGGCCTGTCACTTGCCCGCATCCGCGCGGCCCTTGGCCCGCCCGAAGCCGCGCCGCCCACCCCCGAGGACTGGCGCCGCATCGCCCATGACATGCAGGGCGAACTGACCGACCGTATCAATCAACTGACCCGTCTGCGCGACAATCTCGATGGCTGTATAGGCTGCGGTTGCCTGTCGATGACGGCCTGCGCACTCTATAACCCCGATGACGCCAAGGGCGCAGAGGGGCCGGGCGCCCGCAACGTGGAAGGCTGACTTAAATACCGAGGCCTGAGCGATCCGCGCGCGCCTCCTTATGCTTCAATCCCGCTCTTCGCCTGGAAATACGCCCCACAACTCGGCGATCCGCGCCCAACCTTCAGCGCCTTCGACCTCGACCGCGCACCATCCGGCGGCGCATTTGCCCAGCCAGGCGACGACACCGGCCTCCAGGCGCGCGGAAACCGGTGCGTCGGGGTTCGGACGGCGGCGTAGTTCAACCACCTCGCCTTCCACCAACACCGTGCGATTGCCCGACAGCAGCGAATAATGCATCCAACCGCCCGCGCCTTCGCGGTCCTGCACCCGCCGCCAATGTCCGTATTCATCCACCACACGCAGCGGCATATGCCGCCGCTTGAACACCCAGTCGATGCGGTGGGTCGAGGATGGGCCGCGCCGCGCGAACCCTTCCGATGCCTTCATCGACACGAAGCGCGGCAGCGGCAGGCCCGTCACGGGCCCCCGGTCTTCTGCCGCCGCTGAAAACCCGATGAGCACGGCCAGCGCCGCCAAAACCAATGTCTTCCACATGCGAAACCGTCCTGCCCAAATCATCCGCGGGGTTCTTGTGTCCGCCCCTTGCGCGTGCGGCGCATCCTGCCATCATGCGCCCCGCCGATCCAAGCCGGAGCCGCGTGCCCATGTCCACAAGACGTCTGAGTGTTGTCGTCACGCGACGCCTACCCGCCCCGGTCGAAGCCCGCATGTCCGAGCTCTTTGATGTGACCCTCTCACCCGACGACATGCCCATGGATCGCGCGGCTCTGACCGATGCGCTGCAAGACGCCGATATTCTGGTTCCCACACTGACCGACACGATTGACGCGCCGCTTCTGGCGGCGGCGGGCCCGCGGCTGAAGTTGATTGCGAATTACGGGGCCGGGGTGGACCATATCGACGTATCCACCGCCCGGCAGCGAGGCATTCTGGTGTCCAACACGCCCGGTGTGTTGACCGAAGACACCGCCGACATGGCGCTGGCGCTGATGCTGGCCGTCATTCGCCGCATGCCCGAAGGCATGGGCGCCATGCAGGAAGGTGTCTGGGAAGGCTGGGCACCCGAAGCCTTGCTGGGCGGGCGGCTTGGCGGCAAGCGGCTGGGTATCATCGGGATGGGCCGCATAGGCCAAGCCGTGGCCCGTCGCGCCCGCGCTTTCGGGATGCATATCCATTACCACAATCGCCGCCGTCTCCATGCCGGTTTGGAGGACCCGTTGGAGGCCACATATCACGACAGTCCCGACCGGATGCTGCCGCTGGTGGATATCGTCTCGGTCAACTGCCCCCACACACCGTCCACGTTTCACCTGCTGGGCGCGCGGCGGTTGCGGCTGCTGAAACCCTCGGCCGTGATCGTGAACACCTCACGTGGTGAGGTCATCGACGAAAATGCCCTGACCCGGATGCTTCGCGCGGGGGAGTTGGCGGGTGCTGGCCTTGACGTCTATGAACGTGGGCGCGGCGTGAACCCGCGTCTGCGTGCGCTGCCCAATGTGGTGCTGACGCCGCATATGGGCTCCGCCACCCATGAGGCGCGGTTGGAAATGGGGGAAAAGGTCCTCATCAACATGCAGACCTTCGCCGATGGGCACCGCCCCCCGGATCAGGTCGTGCCCTCTATGCTTTGACGGCGGTGCGCTGGCTTTGACCCGCATCCTGCTTCTGGGCGGCACCGGCGTCTTTGGTGCGCGCCTTGCCGGTCTTCTTCGCGAGATGCCGGGGCTTGACCTCGTGCTGGCCGGGCGTGGCCCGGCCCATGATGTGCGCCTTGACCGGACGGCGGCGGATCTTGCCCAAAGGGTTGCCAACCTCGCCCCCGATATCGTCGTCGACGCCGCCGGGCCGTTTCAGGCCTATGGCGGCGATGCCTATGCCCTCGTGCGCGCGGCCATCGCTTCGGGCGCGCATTACCTGGACCTTTCCGACGATGCCGATTTCACCGCTGGGATTGCCGCGCTGGACGATGCAGCGCGCGCCGCTGGGGTGACGGCCCTTTCGGGTGTCTCCTCCGTTCCGGCTTTGTCGTCTTGCGCCGTCGACGCGCTGAGCGCTGATCTAAGCGATATCCACCTGATCGACAGCGTCATCCTTCCGGGCAATCGCGCCCCGCGCGGCCTGTCGGTCATGCGCGCCATCTTGGCCCAGGCCGGGCGCCCGCTGCGCGTGTGGCGGGCGGGCCGCTGGGTGTCGCATCGCGGTTGGGGCGCGCTGCGCCGCATCCGCCTGCCCGGCCTCGGCCCCCGCTGGACGAGCGAAATCGGCGCGCCCGACCTCATGCTCTTTCCCGTCCGCTATGGTGCGCGCAGCGTGGGGTTTCGCGCAGGGCTGGAATTGAGCCTCCTGCATCTGGGGCTTTGGGTCATGGCCTTGCCGGTGCGTTTGGGCCTGCTGCGCTCGCTTGAGCCCGCCGCCCGACCGATGCGGGCGCTTGCCGCCTTGTTCGAGCGGTTTGGCACCGACCGGGGCGGCATGCGGGTGCGCGTCGCGGGCCACGGGCCCGACGGTCCTGTCCAGCGTGAGTGGACGCTGCTGGCCCAGGCCGGGGACGGCCCCCATATCCCGGCATTGCCCGCTCGCGTCATGGTGGCGAAACTCATCGCGGGCGAGGTCGCGCCCGGCGCGCGCGCCTGCCTGGGCGAATTCACGCTGCGGGAATTTCAAGCCGCTTGGGGCGACCTGGCCCTGTCCACTGAGCGCGCGGACACGCCGTTGACATCTGTTTTCCAGCGCGCCCTCGGCCCAGCCTTGGCGGACCTGCCCGCACCCATACAGGCGCTGCATGATGTGCAATACATGCGCCGCTGGGAGGGGCTTGGCCGCGTTGATCGCGGCACGGGTTTGCTGTCGCGGGTCATCTGTCGTGTGGTGGGCTTCCCGCCGGCGACCGACGCCATTGCCGTCGAAGTCACCATGACCCGCCACGGCCAGACCGAGACTTGGATTCGTGATTTCGGCGGTCGCAGCTTCCGCTCCCACCTGCGGGCCGCCAGCCCGCTTGGCGCGGGGCGCATAACGGAACGTTTCGGGCTGCTGACATTCGGCATTCAACTTACGCCCGGGCCGGGGCGGCTCGACTATCCCGTCATCTCAGGCCATGCGCTCGGAATCCCCATCCCGCGTCCCTTCCTCCCCCTGAGCGAAGCCCGCGAGACCGCAGATGGGGACGCAGCCCAATTCGACGTGAAGGTCAGCCTGCCGCTTGTGGGCCTATTGGTGCGCTACCGCGGCAGTTTGCGCCCGGCGGATGGACCGGGCTGAGTCGACGGTGGCTTGATCCACTGTCTCGGCCGATCCTGGACCCGGGTCCAAGCCCGCAAGGCCGCGTTGCGGCATTAGCGTGTCTGGGTCCGATGGAAACACGATCAGGTCTGCAGCCGACAAACCGCTCAAATGCGTGCCACCGGCTTGATGGGTCGTGGGCCTTAATCGTCGTTATAGGAACATCAGTTCACTCCACCATCCGCATCGAATTGCGGTTGCAGAAGATCACGTATTGGCCCGCATTCTCGACGGCGCGGAAGCCGCGGCGCCGGATTTCCGCCTCGAAGGCGTCGCGGCCGACGATCCGTTCCACATCGCGGACTTTCCGGCGAACCACGCCGCCATCCATTGCGGACTTGGCGGCGAACATGTGCCGCATCCAGGCGGCGGGGGCGACATCGGGGGCGTCGCAGGTTTGGGGGGCTGCATCCATCATGGGGTTACGAGACCACATAATGGTTAACAAAATCTCAATCAGTCGCCGAGCTTGGCATGAACTTCGTCCAGATCGACATCACCTAACGGCAACTTGTTGCCCGGATTATCGAAGTCGTAGCGGAACAGTTTGAAGTCCCGGTGGTAGATTTCCCAGACCAGGTGCATGGACAGATCGTCGAAGTAGTCTTCGACCGGATGGGCGCGCTTGGGGCCATGCCCCTCGCTTTCATTGAAGCGCGGCACATCGGCCAGCACCACCGGCACAGGCGTCTCAATGTTGCTGAGCACGACCTGCATCCCCTCGTTGAACTTCTCGGTGAAGAAGATGTGGTCGTAGCGTCCGCCATTGGCGATGTAGGTGCCCACATGGCCCGACATGGCCGACCAGTGGATGTCAGGGTCCATGGGCCGCCGGAACCGGATGGTGTCGCGCGCAAACAGCAGAAACCGCCGAAATGATGCGACTTGGTCGAACTCGAACCCGTCTTCGGGGCTGCCCACGTCGACCCCGTATTTCTGCATCAGCATCGGCACCATCTTGCCGCGATAGCGCTTGCCGTTGCGTTGGATGCCCGCGATCTTGTCGAAGAACGAACTCAGGATCCGGGTATACGGGTTGCGGACGCAGGTGAAGGCATAGGATTTATGCGCTTTCGCATTGGCCGTGATCAGGGGCTGACTTTCTTCCTGCGCCCATTTGTGCAGGCCTTCCGTAGCGTCATGGATGTCGCCATCATAGAAGCGGCCGTGGTCGGAATAGAACAGAATCTGACCAATGGACGAACACGCGCATTTGGGCACGACGCGGTAAACCACGCTTTCGCTTTCGGTCATCCAGGTGCCTGGAAACCCCATCGTAACCCTTCCTCGTCAAGTTCGGGCGCATCAAAACCGGGTTGCTTGGTTTCTTCAACAAGCGCATGTCCCTATTACGCAGTCAATGTGGCTGAAAAGAGGTTTTGATCCCGTTAATGGCCAAGATCGCGTTCATTCTGCTTTGCCACAAGGACCCCGATGCCATCATTCGCCAGGCCGATGGCCTGACCGCGGCAGGTGACTACGTTTCTATCCATTTTGACGCCTCCGCCCCCGCCCAGGCTTATGCCCAGATCGAGACGGGCCTGAAGGACAATCCAAACGTCAGCTTTGCGCGCCGCAGGGTGAAATGCGGCTGGGGGGAGTGGTCGCTTGTGCGCGCCACATTGGGTGCCATCGAAGCGGCCATCGAAGCCTTCCCGCGGGCCACCCACTTCTACATGTTGTCGGGCGATTGCCGCCCCATCAAATCAGCCGACCATGCCCATGCGTTCCTGGATGAACGTGACGTGGACTACATCGAAAGCTTCGATTTCTTCACCTCCGACTGGATCAAGACGGGCATGAAGGAAGACCGGCTGGTCTATCGTCACTACGTCAATGAACGCAAAAACCAGCGGCTATTCTATGGCCTTCTGGGGCTGCAAAAACGGTTGGGGCTGCAACGCGCCATTCCCGCGGATATCGATGTCATGATCGGCTCGCAATGGTGGTGCCTGCGACGGTCGACCATCGAGAAGATCCTGGCTTTCTGCCAAGACCGCCGCGACGTGATGCGCTTCTTTTCCACCACCTGGATCCCCGATGAGACGTTCTTTCAGACCCTCGTGCGCCACTTGGTGCCCCGGGCACAGATTGACCCGCGCACGCTGACTTTCTTGATGTTCACCGATTATGGGATGCCCGCCACCTTCTATGACGACCATTATGACCTGCTGCTGAGTCAGGATTTTCTGTTCGCGCGCAAGGTGTCGCCCGAAGCGGGTGAACTGAAGGACCGTCTTGAAGCGCTCTGGACCTCCGGGCGGACCGACTTCCCGATTGCGGGCGATGGCCGCCGCCTCTTTGCCTTTCTGACGCAGCGGGGTCGCACCGGCCGCCGCTTTGCCCCCCGCTTCTGGGAGCGGGAAGGGTCGCTGGGCCGTGACCGTGAACTGGTTGTCCTGATCTGCAAGAAATACCACGTCGCCAAGCGCTTGGCCCAAGCCTTGCGTGACCATCAGGTCATGCCCGCCATCAACTATCTCTTCGATGAAGAAAACACCCCAATGCCCGATCTGGGCGGGATTGAAAGCACCCTCCGCAAACGCCATCGCCATCGGCGCGCGCTGCTGCGGATGCTTTTTCGCAGCATTGGCACCGACCGCATGGCCATTTGCATGGATCCGGCCAATTTTGACCTGCTGCAAGACTTCTATGCCGACCGGACGACCATCAAGACCCTGCTGATCGACTGCCATTATGATGAGGCCTATCTGGAAGGCCACGCCGAACGAAACGGCTTGATCGGGCCCCGGACCCCGCGCACCACCATCGACCGATTGATGCCCACCGTGGCCCAGGATTTCGCATCAGAGACCGCGCAGATCCGCGAAGCCGACCTTCCAGGCATCTATCGCATCGACGAAAGCGCCTCGTCGGAGGTAAACGCGTCCGTCTTGGCCGAGGCCTTCGACGCCGACCTCGCCACAGCAGACGCCCTCGCACGGACGCCCTATCTGTTCGACGATTGAACGGCTGCGGTCCGCCGACCGGCGCCGACCAGCACTCCGGTATCGCGACCCGCACAAGACCCGCGCATCATTCAATGGGCGATAGCAGGGCCGGGTTCACCACCAGATTGCGCACACCATGGGCATCGCGTTCGCCAAACGGATTGTCGCCCAGCCAGGCATCCACCGACGCGATATCCAGCTTCACGACATTGGGCCGCACACTCCAAGTCACCTGAAAGGGGGAGCCCGCTTGATTGTAACTTGGCCCTGTGGTTGAGCCGCCATAGACCACCGGCTCCCCCAGATCCGTCGGCAAGTTCGGCACCTGATTGAGCCCGTCGATTTCTTCGATGCGGGCCATCTCCGTGAAATCCGCGCCGCCATCCGACACAAGCACCGCAACCACGGTTTCGACGCGCAGTTGTGGGTTGCCGATGGCGTCGCTCAGGCAGGTGGCAAGGGTGGGGCCAAGCGTGGCTTGCGCGGTCGAATGTACGAAATGGATTTCAATCGTATCCCCCGGCACCAGATCGCCATGCGCGCCTTCGCCGACAACCCGCCCGACAGGCGCCAGTTCCGCCTCGCTCAACGTGCCGTCATATTGGAAGCCCGTGCCATAGCCCTGGCCGTCGCCATTGCCTGCATAGGTCGTGAACTGGCCGCCCCGATGCTCGGCCCCTTCGTGAAAATGGATATCGCAAAGCGTCATCTCAGACGCCGGGGGCGCGGTGCCGAACACACGGTCATTGGTTCCGTCCCGCAGGTTGATATCGCGCGGCGATTGCGGCCCGAACCCCAGCCCATCGGTGGCCGCCGCAAGGGCCGCGCGTTGTGCGGCGATGACGTCGTCGGGGACAGCGGTGCCGTCACCGGCAGCCAAGACAAAGGACCCGATCGTGGCGACACTCAAGCCAAGCAAAATCCGCGTCTTTTTCATGTTTCCAACCTCTGAGAGATGTTTCGGCCACCAGAAAGATGGCCCCTACACAAGGCCCCAATCCTAGCACCAAACAAAGGCAACGTCCTGACGGTCCGCGTGGCCAATTGAACCACCCCATTCTTTGCCTATCAGTTTGACTAACCCTGTCCCAGCGGCAGGTCTTCGCCCTGCAATGCTGCCGCCAGCGCCGTCGGGTCAAGCTGTGCGGCGATACCGTCCAGTATGATTCTGCCTCCGCCATTGAAGCCAAAGGCCAGATCGCCATTCTGGTCCGCGGCGCCCATACCCCTGGGCGCGCGACCTTCAGCCAAGCGGACAAGCTCCAACATCTCCGCATCCGTCGACGCGCGATAAGTTTCGCCGAGCGAGGTGATCTCCAACACGTCCAAATCGTCCTCTTGCCCGCTGAAATTGAGATCGAAATTCGCAACGTCCAACCGCTGCCCCGAACCTGCATCGCTGTTTATCGCAATAAAGCGCAACACGTCGCTTGCCGCCGCGTCGACCAAACCCAATTCGAAGGCGCCCAGGTCGGGCGCTGCCCCCGCAAAGGCGCCACCCGTCTCGACCCCGGCATCCACCAGGTCACTTCCGGCGACGAGATCGAGGAAGTTGTTGTCCCGCAGGGATCCATCAGGCTCCCTCGGCCCAGTAATCCCGCGATCATTCAAGGTGCGAAAATCGCGCCGATCTACGTCCACATCGAGCGTCCAACTGTTGTTTGCATCGTCCATGCCGCTTGCGATGATGGCGTCGTTGTTGCTTCCAAAGCTTAGGTTGTTGCGCAGGATATGGTTGCCTTCGTTGAACTGGAAATCAACGAAGCCATTGTCGTAGCTCGTATTGTTGGTGACGATCATCTGCCCCACATTCCCGTTGGATGTGAAACCGCGAACCGCATTGCCCCAGGCCACGTTATTTTCAATCACATGGGCCAAGTCCGTAAGCGATTGCGCATCCCCACCCGACAGCTTGAAACCCACGCCATTGCCCTCGAAGCTTGGCCCGTGGTCCCAACGGTCCACACCGTTGCCATAGGCCAGCGTGTTGCGAACCGTGACCGAACCCGCGAAATCCCACATGTCGAGCCCATCGTCGGAATTGTTGTAAAGCCGGGCGCCGTCGATGACATTGCCTTCACCCGACCCGAACTTGACGGCGATTCCGTCGGCATCCTGACCGTTCCGCAATGGGTCGAAATTGTTGTAGAAGTCTCCGCCTGAAATCAGGTTATCCACGCTTTCACCGGTCAGAGAAAAACCGGTATTGTCATTGCTGTGGGCTTCCAAGCTCTTGTAGACGCTGCCTTTCACGGAATTCGCTAGATGGCCCAGAAACGGCCCGCCGGTGATTTCCAGCCCCTCCACATGCCAATAATCCCCGGTCTGCACGATCAACGCTTCGCGGTTTCCGCGGGCCCAGTCGCTGCCATCCAGAACGGGCTGCTCATTGCGATAGGCCATCAACCGTATCGGGTCGTCCTCCGTCCCGCTTTTCGACAAGGTCGTGCGCGTATCGGTGGGTAGGTCATAGGTTCCGCCGCGCAGAAATATGGTGTCACCTGCCTCGACCAGGTCATGGGCCGCGCCGATGGTCGCCAGCGGTTTGCCGATAGATGTGCCCGCGTTTGTGTCGTTGCCGGTCGGGGAGACATAGTAAGTAGTCATCGAGATATCCGTGCGTCTGGTTTGAGGGTCGTTTGACCCAGCTTGCATAAGCGCAAGACATCCGCGCACAGCTCCAGCCTGCGCTGCGTCTAAGGGCATAGCCTCGCCGAGCCCCAGGATGATTGCCGCCGAAAGACTGGCAGTACCCGGCCAGATGAGCCTCCCGGGCAAGTCGGCTCGGCAGCGGTTCTCGAAAAACCGGTCCACATGCTTATCGAGAAGTGGGGCAGCATCAAACCAAGTCGGACATCGTTCGAAGATGCTGACTCAGGTCTTCGAGAGCCGCACTATGTCATCATCATCCCCGGCCGGAGGCCGGTCCAAGTCTGCAATTCGTGCTGCAGCGGATGCGAGGCCAAAGCGGGAATGCGGTGTAATGCAGAAAGTTCCGACGGCTAGGCCGCTACATGTGTGGCGATGGGTTCGCCGGAACTGGGGCCGGACGATTGCGTACCCCGTGTTGCACGCCCTGCACGCACTGTGTTTGCAACCATATCATGCCCATGGCTTAACTCCCTCTACACCCCAGCAGGAGGTTCCATGCCCTACGCTTACGACGACCAGAATGTCTTCGCCCGCATTCTGCGCGGCGAAATCCCCAATCAGACCGTGGCCGAGACGGAGCACACGCTCGCCTTCAACGACATCACCCCCCAAGCCCCGGTTCATGTGCTGGTCATTCCCAAGGGCAAGTATGTGACCTACGACCATTTTCACGCGGAGGCTTCCGATGCCGAGATCGTCGATTTTCATCGGACCTGTGCCAGCGTTTGCGCTGAAAAAGGGGTCACGCCTGACATTGGGGATGGTTACCGTGCGCTAACAAATGCCGGAGAACACGCCGTCCAAGAAGTCCCCCACTTCCATATCCACCTCATCGGTGGCCGCCCCCTCGGCCGCATCCTTGTCCCTATGTGACCTTAGTCTCCTGGCTTGGTTCATTGGGCAGGGCTACGGGCAAGTAGTCGTCCGCTCTGGGCACTAGATAGGTGCAAGAAACCGAGCGTGATCACACCTCGCGGCGGCACAAGGAAGTGCCGCCTCAGTCCGCCCAGTGATCAGTCCCAGCAGAAGTCGCAACACTCCGGCTGAGCGAGATACGACGGTGGCCTAGAACCCCGGATATGGACGCATGGGACAGGCTGCATCGCGGGACATGTCTGCTGTGCCAGCCTGGCAGCCCTTTTTCCGGCCGTCCCGTTGAACGTGGGTCCGAAGATCTGCTTGCAGGCGCCGGGGATCGAGAGCGGCCAATCTCACACCGGGCGAGATGTGCCTGAGTTGAACCAAATCGTAGGGAAAACGACCTTAGAAGTTCCAGTTTTCGTAAGGATTCCTGTCTAGGTCGTTCAGCTACGTGGTTGCTCGAAGAGACCTGGATAAATGCATCGCAATATTGCCCAATTCGGATTGCGCCTAACGCTACCCACCCGTTCTTCGAGTGGCTCCCATTGCTGTGACCAAGCGGGGAGGCATTGATGGCGACCATGAACAGCGGTCTGGGTGGCCCTGCGGGCTATGGCGAGAACGTCTTCTCCACCGCCACGAAATTCGCTGGGGACAACGATGGCGGCACGGTCGAGATCGATGTCACCGCCGTTTTTGGCCTGGATGGAATTGATTTCTTCGGCACGACCCATACCGAAATCTACATCAATTCGAACGGCGCTATCACCTTTGGCTCTTCTGACACGAGTGCCAATCTAAACGGCCCAGACGATTTCAGCGTGCCGACGCTGCTGCCTTTCTACTCCGACATCAATATTGGGAACGGCGGTGAAATCTATTGGGATGTCGATCCTGCAAACGGCCAGATCACAATCACCTGGGACGCGGTTGCGCCCGCCAGCGGACCCGGTGCGAATTCGTTTCAAGTCGTCCTGTCCGACCTCGGCGCTGGCGCTTTGGGGGTCGAATACATCTATGGCGACATCCAATGGGGCCAGTCCGGCAGCGATCCGGCCTATGCTGGCGTCACCGATGGTGCCGGGACGGATTACACGCTCGAAAACTCGGGCAACAGCGCTGCAATGCAAGGCTACGAAAGCAACGATTTCGACGGGGGCGATCCCGCTGGCACATGGACTTTCTCGACCAATAACGGCATCCCCGACGTCCTTACTGTGCGTGGGACAACTGGCGATGACGTCATGGGCTTCGGCTTCACCGACAGCGCCGGAAACCAGATCACGACCGGCGATGACCTGATCGACGGTGGGGACGGCAACGACGACATAGAAGCCGATGAAGGCGATGACGTCATCTTCGGTGGGGCGGGTGCGGATTCGATTGATGGCTGGACCGGCGACGACACCATCGAAGGCGGCGCTGGCAATGACGATATCAGCGGCCAAGGCGACAACGACCTGATACTTGGCGGCGATGGCGATGACTGGTTAAGCGGCGGGGATGGTTGGGACACCATCTTCGGCGGCGCAGGCAATGATGAACTAAGCGCGGGCTCAACCGATGACAGTTTGGATGGCGGTGATGGCAATGACACGCTTCGCGGCGAAAGCGGATGGAACACACTTGTCGGCGGGGCAGGCGACGATGAAATCATCAGCGGGGGCCACGACGACTTAGTCAACGGCGGCGCCGACGCCGACACGATCAGTTTTCAGTTCGGCCCCGGCAACGACACCATTGCCGGTGGTGAAGGCGGCAATGACAGCGACCTCATTGACCTGGATGGCGTCGCTGGTCCGGTCACTGTCGCCTATGATGGCGATGAATTTGGCACGATCACCGATGGCAGTAACACCATCATCTTCAGTGAGATCGAGCGATTCATCCTGACGGATCAGGCCGATACGCTTGATGGAACCGCCGATGATGCAGGCCTAGCCGTCGACGCAAGCGCAGGCAACGACACTGTGACCGGGGGGCGGGGCGCCGACAGCATTCTGGGCGGCAGCGGGGATGATTCCATATCCGGCGCCGAGGGCGATGATACACTCGAAGGCGGCGTCGGCGACGACATACTGACCGGCGGCGATGGCGACGATATATTCAGCTATGCGGTCGGAGACGGTGCCGACACGATCACCGACTTCAATACCGGCAATTCCGGTACCCTTCGGGATGGCGATGCAACGAATAACGATTTCATCGACCTCGGCGCCTTCTATGACAACATGGATGAGCTGCGCGCCGACTTCGCCGATGACAATGTCCTTAATCAATCCAACACCACCACGTTGGATGGCGCGGCAGTCGATTACACTGACAATGCCCAATTCGGCAGCGACGACAGTCTGACCTTCCAAGGTGTCGACCAGTCCGGTTTCACCGCCGACAATACGGGGGTCGTCTGCTTTAGCGCGGGCACCCGGATCTTGACCCCTAGGGGCGAAATCCCTGTCGAGAGGCTCCGCGTCGGCGATCTGGTCACCACCGCCGACAACGGCCCACAACCGCTGCTGTGGTCGGCCATGCGCCATCTCGGCCCCGAGGAGTTAGCGGCCACCCCGCAGAACAAGCCGGTCGAAATCGCGGCTGGCGCCTTTGGAAATGATCGCCCGCTTATTGTCTCGCCCCAGCATGGGGTTCTACTCACGCTTGACGGCGAACAGTTGCTTGCCCGCGCCGTGCACCTCGCACGCCTAGACGGTCACGCCGTGCGACAGCGGCGCGACTGCCGCACTGTCACCTACTGGCACCTCTTTTTCGAGCGTCACGAGATCGTCTTCTCGAACGGCCTTGCCACCGAAAGCTACTACCCCGGCCCCCATGCAATCGCGAACCTGGCGCCCAGTGCCCGCTCCAACCTTGCGCTTCTCTTGCCCCAGATATGGGTCATCGACGACCTCGCCAAGGCGCGCAAAACCTATGGGGAAAGCACGCGCACCTATTCCCGAACGCGCATGCTGCCGGACGATGTTCGCGCGTTCGCCCCGGTGATGTAGTGCTTCGCCGAACGCGGTGGTCGGTCATGCTCAAGAAGATCTGGTTTCCGGCGCAGGGTCCGTCGAAGGCCGACTACGCTCACCATACGCAAAGGCAGCTACAACACGAATCTTGCCTGACACTCGCAGCAATAGCCGCTGAGAGTGCAAACAGAATCTAAGTCAGTGGCACAGCCGCGCCGTTCAACTGTCGAGGTCATACATCACATGCTGCCGACATCGCGCAGCCGCACCGCATACACTGCCCGAACGTAGCCTCCTCTCCAAACACTCAAAAAGAAGGAGGAGCTCCAAACCGATCCACATCCCGGCCAGCGGCACCTTGACCCCGCGCCACTCTATGGTCATTTCCGGTCGATGCGACGCAGCCAGGCAACTGACAGATGTTCCGACTTTTCCGCCGCCTGATGCTGGCGCTTCTTCTGGCCTTTATCCTGCCTGTGGGCGCCGCCACCGCTTGGTGGGCCTCGGTCGACCGCCCCACGTCCTGGCGGGCCGCCGATTGGGGGCCTAGCGGGCTGCTGCCTTTGCCCGATGGTCCCGCTATCCACGTGCTGGCTGCCCGCACCGGCGGTTGGAAAGGCGCGGTCTCGGTCCATAGCTGGATCGTTTACGCCGCCCCCGGCGCGCGCAGCTGGACGCGCTATGAAGTGGTGGGCTGGGGCACGCCGGTGCGCCGCAACGCTTACGCGCCCGATGCTAGATGGTATTCCAACGCGCCCTGGGTCGTGGGCTCGCTCACAGGGCCCGCAGCCGCAGCGCTCATCCCTCAATTGGAAGCCACAATCGCCGCCTATCCCCATTCCGGCGTCTACACGATCTTCCCGGGACCCAATTCCAACACCTTCGTGGGCCATGTTCTGCGCGCATTGCCAGAGCTGGGCGTGACGCTTCCGCCCATCGCCGTGGGTAAGGACTGGCTGGGCCCGGGCCTTAACGCCACGCGTGATGCGGGCGGCGATGTCCACCTGTCCGCCGGTGGCTTGGCTGGTCTGTCCCTTGGCCCGCGCTCGGGGCTTGAGCTGCATCTTTTCGGTCAGACCCTGGGCCTCGACCTACGCGCGCCCGGCGTCAAACTGCCCGGCATCGGTCGCGTGGGCGTCTGACCGGTCACTCTGCCGCAACGCGCGCAAACCCCATTGCGCCGCCCAATCCGGCCCGCTACCCCTGGCAGTGACGACGCCCCCGACGGGGCCGGACAGGTGGCCGCCTTCCCGCCGACCCATCCAGGGGGCAGGGGGCGGCATCGTCTGACACCCGGCCCTGCCGGGGGCGACCCAATGACAGAGGTCCGCCCCGATGACACCCATGATCCCCCTCCATGCCGGCCACCTGGGCGACCTTGCAGGCCATGACCATTGGGGCCTGGGCCTTGGCCTGGGCGCAATCGCGGGCGCCGCCGTGATCGGGTGGCTGAAGGGCCGCAAGCAAGGCGACAAACCGGCCGAGCCCGAAGGCGACCAGGCCGAGCCCGAGGAAACCCCCGCATGACGAAGACCGGCGTCATGATCTGCGGCCATGGCTCCCGCTCCCAATCGGCGGTCGATGAATTCGCCGTCTTGGCGCAGAAGCTACCCGATCATCTGCCCCCCGATTGGCTGGTCGATTACGGCTATCTCGAATTCGCCAACCCGGTGATCCGCGACGGTTTGGACCGGCTTCGAGAGGCCGGCTGCAACCGCATCCTGGCCGTGCCGGGCATGCTGTTTGCCGCCATGCACGCCAAGAACGACATTCCCACAGTGCTCAATACCTATGGCGCCAAACATGGGATATCGGTCAGCTATGGCCGCGAATTGGGCGTCTGCCCCACAATGATTGCCGCCGCCGCTGCTCGCATCCAGCAGGCGCTCGACGCTGCCCCCTCGGACGTGCCACTGCACGACACCTGTCTCGTGGTCATCGGACGCGGCGCCTCTGATCCCGATGCCAATGGCAACGTAGCCAAGATCGCGCGGATGCTCCATGAGGGGCTGGGTTTCGGCTGGTGCGAAGTGGGCTATTCCGGCGTGACCTTCCCCTTGGTGGAGCCCTGCCTGCGACACGTCACTCGCCTGGGCTACCGCCGGATCGTCGTGTTCCCCTATTTCCTCTTCTCCGGCATCCTGATCGACCGCATCTACGGCTTCACCGACCAAGTCGCCGCTGACCATCCTGAGATCGAGTTCCTCAAGGCCCCCTATCTGGGCGACCATTCCAAGGTGTTGGAAACCTTCGCCGAACGCGTCCTGGAACAGGACAGCCCAAACCCACCCCCCAATTGCGGCATCTGCGCCTATCGCGGCCAGGTCTTGGCGCTGGATGCGGGCGAAACCCGCCACATCACGCCCGAAGAACGCAAGCACCCCGCTTTCGGTGCGGTGCCGCCGCCCACCTGCGTGATGTGCAAATACCGCACCCAGGTCCTGGGCTTCGAGGGGGAAGTGGGCGCCATCCAGGAAAGCCACCACCACCACGTGGAAGGGCAGGGTGCCTCGGCCCCGGGCTCCAACGTAGTCGATTGCACGCTGTGCGACACCTTCTGCACCGGGCTTTGCCGGTTGGAGGCCCAAGCGGCCCATCACCACGGACACGACCACCACGGCCATCACCACCATGGCCACGATCATAGTCATGCCCATCACCACACCCCCTATCCCCATGCCGACCACCCCCATGGCCCGGAATCGGCGCGCAAGACCGCGAAAACATAGGGATGGGCCTTGCGCGAACTCCCACCGTTCTTCCGAGGACACGGAAGCACAGGCCACTTGCGGCCCCCAGGTCAGCGGCATGAGACCCTATATCAAAGACCCCAAAGCCATCTATGCCGCCAGCTTCGCCACCGTTCGCCATGAGGCCAATCTTGCCCGCTTCCCCGCCGATATGGCGGAACTGGCCGTCCGCATCATCCATGCCTGCGGCATGATCGAAGTGGCCGATCGCCTCGCCTACGCCCCCGATCTGGCCAAGGAAGGGCGCGCAGCCCTGGCCCGCGGCGCGCCTATCTACGCCGATTGCGAAATGGTCGCCTCCGGTATCACCCGCCGCCTTCTGCCCGACGGCGCCGATATCCGCTGCACGCTCAACGACCCGCAAACCCCCGACCTGGCCCGAAAGCTGGACACCACGCGCTCCGCCGCCGCCGTCGATCTCTGGCAGACCGAAGGCGCCGTGATCGCCATCGGCAACGCCCCCACCGCGCTTTTCCGCCTGCTCGAACGCCTCGATGACGGCGCCCCGCGCCCCGCCGCCATCCTGGCCTTCCCCGTGGGTTTCGTGGGCGCCGCCGAATCCAAGGCGGAACTGGCCGCCAACCCCCGCGCCACCCCCTTCGTGACTCTGCGTGGCCGACGTGGTGGCTCCGCCATGGCCAGCGCCGCCGTCAATGCCCTCGCCATTTTGGCCGCCGGGGGCGTGCAATGACCCAAACCCGCAAACTGGCCTATCTCCGCCTCTGCCCCCCCGGCACGCCGGTCCGGCCCCCCGTAAAGCCCGATGCCCCTTCACCCTGGAAAAATACTCATTCTCCAGCCCGTCACGGGCGCACGGGGTCGACGTTAGGTGCCACCCCTGGAACTCAAAAACCGACCAGTTCTAGCCGGTGCTCAGTAGGCCTTCGCAAAAGGCAGCGCGCCGATGACACCCTCCACCAGACAGGCCCACGCAGCTGGCGCCCCCATGGCTGACGGCGTTTGGCTCCACATCGTCGGCATCGGCGAAGACGGTCTCGACGGGCTCAGCCCGGCGGCCCGGGCCGTGGTGGAAAGCGCTGAGGTCCTCGTTGGCGGCGACCGCCACCATAGCCTGTCGGACCGCATCACCGCCCGCCGTATCGCCTGGCCCCACCCGTTCGATGCGCTGATCGAGACACTGAAAACCCTCCAAGGCAAACGGGTTGCGGTCCTGGCCACCGGCGACCCCCTGTGGTTTTCCGTCGGCGCCCGCATCGGTCGTGCCATTGATCCGGGTCAGATCGCTTATCACCCGCAGCTGTCGGCCTTCCAACTGGCCGCCGCCCGCATGGGCTGGTCCATGGCGGATATCGAAACCCTCACCGTCCATGGCCGTCCCGTGGAACAGATGATCGCGTTCATTCAGCCAAATCAACGCCTTATCATCCTCACCACGGGTGCTGAGACGCCCGCCCAAATCGCCCGTTTCCTGACCGAACGCGGCTTCGGCGACAGTCCCATGACCGTCCTCGCCGCCATGGGCGGCCCGTCCGAGGCGCGGTTCGACGGCATTGCCAGCACTTGGTCCCATGAGGTCCCGCCCTTCAACACCTTGTGTGTCGACTGCATCGCCGCCCCAGATGCAGCCCTCCAACCCCGCGTGCCAGGGCTGCCGGATGAGCTATTTCGCTCCGACGGGACGATGACCAAACGCGAAGTCCGCGCCGCCACGCTGGCGAAACTCATGCCCATGCGCGGTGCGCTTTTGTGGGATATCGGCTCCGGCTCCGGCTCGGTCGCCATCGAATGGATGCGCGCAGCCCGCTCAGCCCGCGCCATTGCGATCGAGCCTCGTCCCGACCGCCGTGCCATGGCGGCCGAAAACGCCCTGGCGTTGGGCACACCCAAGCTGGACCTGCGCGCAGGCGAAGCACCGGGCGCCCTCAAAAGTCTTCCCGCCCCGGACGCCGTCTTCATCGGGGGCGGCCTGACGGAAGCCACGTTCGACGCCGCCTGGGCCGCCCTGCGCCCCCTGGGCCGCCTGGTTGCCAATGCCGTCACGCTGGAAAGCGAAGCACAACTCACCGCGCTCCATGCCCGCCATGGCGGCGATTTGGTGCGCCTTCAGGTTCAACATGCCGCACCCGTGGGCCGCTACCACGGCTGGCGCCCCGCAATGCCGGTCACGCAATGGAGCCGTGTCAAACGATGAGCGCGCAAGGCGACGCGAAGAGGGGCACGCTGCGCGGTGTGGGCCTGGGCCCGGGCGCCCCCGATTTGATCACCCGCCGCGCCGCCCGGCTGATCGAAGGCGCGCAGGTCATCGCTTACCCCGCGCTTGCGGGCGGCGACAGCCTGGCCCGCACCATCGCCGCCGATTTAATCGCACCCGGCACGCACGAAATCCGCATCGACGTGCCCATGACCCGCGCACGAGAGCCTGCGCAGCAGGCCTATGATGCGGCGGCGTCCGACATCGCGGGCGTCCTTGCCACCGGCAAGGACGTCATCTGCCTGTGCGAAGGGGACCCGTTCTTCTACGGCTCTTTCATGTATCTCTTCGCCCGTCTGAAGGACCGTTTCGCGGTCGATATCACCCCCGGCGTGACCTCGCTGACGGCCTGCGCGGCCCGCGCGGCCCTGCCACTGACGGCCCGTAACGAGGTGATGACCATCCTGCCCGGCCCACTGCCCGACGGGGACCTGCGCGGCCACCTGCGCGGCGCGGATACGCTGGCCTTGATGAAGGTGGGCCGCCACCTGCCGCGCCTGCGCGACCTGCTGGCTGCCGAAGGCCTGCTGCATGCGGCAACTTATGTCGAACGCGCCACGCTGGGCGCTGAACGTATTCTGCCGCTTGCAGATGCGCCGGACGATGCCCCCTATTTTTCCATGATCCTGATCGCGAAAGGGGCCGATCCGTGGCTTACCCCACCCCCCTGACGGGCACGCCCATCGTCCTGGCGCTGAACGGCACAGGGGAGCCCGTGGCCCGCCGCGTAGCCGCCGCCTTGGGCTGCCCGCTCCACGGCCGCGCGGGCCGAACCGGAGCGAAGATCACCTTCCCCAACGCGCTCGACCATGCCCGCGACCTGTTCGCGGCGGGCCACGCCGTGGTGGGGGTCTGCGCCAGCGGCATCTTGATCCGTGCGGTGGCGCCGCTTCTGGCGGACAAGACGGTTGAGCCACCCGTGATTTCGGTCTCCGATGACGGGCGCGTGGTGGTCCCTCTGTTGGGCGGCCATCGCGGCGCCAACCGCTTGGCGCGCCAGATCGCCGAGGCCCTGGGCGGCACCGCTGCCGTCACCACGGCGGGCGATGTGGCCTTGGGCGTGGCCTTGGATGAGCCGCCTGCGGGCTATGCCCTGGCGAACCCCGAAAACGCCAAGACTGTCATGGCCGCTCTTCTGTCTGGCGGCGGGGCTCGGATGACGGGCCTTGCGCTGTTCGACCTGCCCCCAGGCGACGCGGTGGAGATCGCGGTGACCGAGCGATTAGATCCCGGAGGTCCGGCCAAGCTGGTCTACCATCCCCAGGCCTATGCGCTGGGCGTGGGCTGCGCGCGCGATGCCGATGCGGGCGAGCTGTGGGACAATGTGCGGGCTGTGCTGGCCGATGCGGGGATCGCACCTGGCGCGGTGGCGTCGGTCAATACGCTGGATCTGAAACTCGACGAACCTGCCATGAATGCCCTAGCCGCCCGCCTCGGCCGCCCTTTACGGGCGTTCTCGGCCGAAGCGTTGCGCGGCATCGACGTGCCCAACCCGTCCGAAGTTGTGCATGCCGAAGTGGGCACGCCGTCTGTGGCCGAAGCCGCAGCCCTGGCCGCCACGAAGGGGGACATCGTCGTAGCCAAGCGCAAGACGTCCAATACCACCGTCGCCCTGGCCCGCGCGCCCGCGCCGATCACCGATCAAAAAGGCCGTCCGCGCGGCCGCGTCTCCATCGTCTCGATCGGTCCTGGCCAATCGGCCTGGCGCACGCCGGAGGCCAGCCGTCTGGTGCAGGAGGCAGAGGAACTGGTGGGCTACGGGCTCTATATCGACCTGCTCGGCCCCTTGGCGGCTGGCAAACCCCGTGCCGACTTCCCCCTGGGTGGCGAGGAAGCCCGCTGTCGCCACGCTTTGGAACGATCTGGCGAGGGACGCAATGTCGCGCTCATCTGCTCGGGTGATGCAGGCATCTACGCCATGGGCGCGCTGGTCTTCGAACTCATGGATCGTGGCGACGTGTCCGATGCCGCCAAACGGGTCGAGGTCATCTGCACCCCAGGCGTCAGCGCCTTGCAAGCCGCCGCCGCCCGGGCCGGTGCCCCACTGGGTCACGATTTCTGCGCGATTTCACTGTCCGATCTGCTCACCCCGCGCGACGACATCTTGCGCCGCTTGCGTGCCGCTGCGGAAGGCGATTTCGTCATCGCCTTCTACAACCCCGTCTCCAAACGGCGGCGCACCCTTTTGGCCGAAGCGCGGGATATCCTGCTGGACCACCGGCCCGCAGGCACGCCCGTTTTGCTGGGCACCTCGCTTGGGCGGCCCGAGGAGGCACTGCGCCACCGGCGACTGGCCGATCTGGATGTGGATGAGGTGGATATGCTGACACTTGTGCTGGTCGGGTCGTCGCAGACGCGATTGGTGCGCACCGGGGACGGGGTCAGGATGTACACGCCCCGGGGCTATGCGCGCCGGATGGAAGGTGGCGATCTGCCGGCAGGTGTGGGGATTTGAGTATTTTTGGACCAGTGATGGGGTCAGCGATAGTCTTTGGGGGCCAGCGCGCCGCCTTGTGCCAGTTGGGTCTCAGCGCCCGGAACCACATCGGTGTTTTGGGCGGAGATGGCCTGCCATCCCTCGGCATGGCGGACCAGTACGAAGCTGAGGATGGTTGTGCGGGGGTCTGCGGTGTCGCCCGTTTGCGTGCGCTGACCTGTCAGCGACATGCGGGCATGGATCACGGCCACATTACCCAGGTGGCGGATTTTGACGCGGCCCGCGACCAGGCGGCTGTCTGCAAAGAAAGAGTGCAGGGCATAGCTGTGTGCTTTGGCGATGGCGGCCCGGTCTTCCCACCAGATGCCCACCACGTTCACGAAATCGGCGTCGTCGGCAAAAAGCGAGGCCAGGGCCGCGCCATCCCGGGCGGCCCAGGCGGCAGTGAAAGCGGGGATGAAGGCATCGGGGTCGGTCACCATATCGGGGGGTATAGCACGTGACGGTCCATTTCATCGGGGCGGGGCCCGGCGACCCGGAATTGCTGACGCTGAAGGCACAGAGGCTGATCCGGGCCTGTCCGGTTTGTCTCTATGCCGGATCGCTGGTGCCTGCAGCGGTCGTGGCCGAAGCGCCTGTGGGCGCTCGGGTTCTGGACACGGCCCCCATGACGTTGGAGGAGACCCATGGCGAGATCCTGGCCGCCCATGGTGCGGGGCTGGATGTGGCGCGGGTGCATTCGGGGGACCCTAGCCTGTATGGCGCAATCGCCGAACAGATCCGATTGCTCAAGCGCGACGGCATCCCCTATGAGGTGACGCCGGGCGTGCCCGCCTATGCTGCCGCCGCGGCCGCTTTGGGGCAGGAATTGACCATCCCGGAAGTGGCGCAATCCATCGTGTTGACCCGGGTCAGCATGAAGTCGACCTCCATGCCGCCGCGCGAGACCTTGGAGAACTTTGCGCGGACCGGCGCGACGCTGGCCATTCATCTGGGCATCCGCGCCTTGCGGGAGATCGAGCGCGTACTGGTGCCCCATTACGGCGCCGATTGCCCGGTTGTCGTGGCCTACCGTGTGGGCTGGCCGGATCAGGCGTTTCAGCGGGGGACCCTGGTGGATATTCGCGAAAAGGTGCGGGCGGAAAAGATTACGCGCACCGCGCTGATCCTCGTGGGACCCGCTTTGGCGGGGGGGCAGGATTTTCGGGACAGCGCGCTTTACGATCCGGCCATTCCCCATGTCCTGCGACCCAAAGTGCGCGGGTCGTAAACTTGTCGTGCAACCATTCATTGACTCTTTACAATCACCTAGCAGACTCAGAGCCGGAGGTGCGGTGATTCCCGTCGCGCCCCGTTGATCGCTGTGGAGGCCTTGATGCCCAAAACCCGGCCTGACCGTCATTTCCTTCCCAAAGAAGTCCGAGAAGGGCTTGCCCTGGCGCAGGATCGGGATCGTAAGGCTACCGGTGGTCGGCTGCGGGTACAGGTGGGGCGGGATTGGTATCCAATCCGGTCTTTTGATGCGAACGGGTTTGAAGTGGCTCTGGATGCGGCGCCCAAACTGCGCGGGCATGTGGAAATCCACGACGGGGCGCGGATGCTGCGTGCGGCGCTGATCGTAGCAGGCGAGCCATCTGGCGATGCGATGCGCTATGATTTCAAGCGGATCACCGCGGTTCGCGATGGCGCGGCTTTGGACTATGTGCGCAATGTGGACGCGCCTACGGGGTTCATTACGGCGCAGTGACCGTTGCGGTGGGGTTTGCGAGCTTTCCCTATCTCCTGTTGGCAAGACGGTCGCTATCCGGTCTATCTCATGGGCCGTGACCAAGCCCGCGCCTGTTCAGGCGGGAACGCTGTAATAGGCATTGTTGACCCCAGTAATCCGCGCCCACATCTGGTCGCCCAGCGAAAAATGCCACCATTCCGTAGGGTTGTTGGCGAAACCCGCCGCCTCCATCAGCCAGAAGAGCAGGCGGCGATTGGCGCGCGCTTCGTGGTGAGAGAATGCCAGGCCCTCGGGCTCAGCCTCGAAATGGGCGGTGTTGGACGCCGCTGACAGGTCGTCGAATATGGTCCCCATGAAAAGCTCCGCCCCCGACATGCGGCGGATGGTCAGGTCCACCGCCGCGCCCGTGGCATGGGGTGGGGGCGAGGCTGGGTCGATGCCGCCGGCGGGCGCGCCGCGGGCGAAATAGCGACCCGTTTCCGCCATGACCTGCGCGTCGGTCCAATGGGGGTGAAGCGCGCGCAACCGTGCGGGCATCCAGTCATCGTGGAAGTGGTTTTGCAGCGCCACAGGGCGCCAGGCGTCGAAAACCCAAAGCTCCAGCCCGTAAGGGGCCAGGCGATCATTCACCTCGCGCAGGCGCGCCACCACGCCTTTGCGCAGCAGAAGGTCTGGGACGGCGCCGGGGATGGGGCTGTGATAGGGTGGCAGCCCTTCGTGATAGGCATTGGCGCCCGCAATGCCGTGGTCGCGGATCTCGACCAATGGCTCGGCGCCCCGCGAGTCGTTCTGGTCCAGCGGGTGGTCGCGGTAGCCGGGCTTGGCGCGCGCGGCCTGGGCCACGGCGTCTTTCAGCGGTCGGTCGCGCAGCGTGGCAAGGGGGCCGGTGGTCAGATCCATGCCCCCGTGCTTGACCGCTGCGCCCGCGGCCCGCAAGAGGGTCGGGTGAAGGAGGGCCGCCCCATGCGCATTGTCTATGTCAACGGCGAATACGTTCCCGAAGCGGAGGCGAAGGTGTCGGTTTTCGACCGCGGCTTTCTGTTTGCTGACGGGGTCTATGAGGTCACGAGCGTGCTGGACGGCAAGCTGGTCGACTTCGCGGGCCATGCGGCGCGGCTGAACCGTTCGCTGTCGGAGTTGGAGATGCGCGCACCCTGCGATGAGGCGGCGCTTCTGGACATTCACCGCAATCTGGTCGACCGCAACGGCATCGTGGATGGGCTCGTCTATCTGCAGGTGACGCGGGGCGCGGCGGATCGGGATTTTCTGTACCCGGACGCGGAAACCGTGCCCACTTTGGTGCTGTTTACCCAGGCCAAGCCCGATCTGAAGGACCCGGCCAAGGCACGCACCGGGATGGATATCATCACCATTCCCGACCGACGCTGGGGGCGGCGCGACATCAAGACGGTGCAGCTGCTCTACCCGTCCATGGGCAAGATGATGGCGAAGGCGGCAGGCGCCGATGATGCCTGGATGATCGAGGACGGCGCCGTCACTGAGGGCACATCGAACAACGCCTATATCGTCAAAGGCAACACTATCGTCACGCGCCATCTTGGTGAGGAAATCCTGCACGGGATCACCCGCGCCGCCATCCTGCGCATGGCTGCCGAGGCCCAGATGAAGGTGGAGGAACGGTCGTTCACCGTGGAAGAGGCGTTGGAGGCAGATGAGGCCTTCGTCACCTCGGCCTCGACCTTCGTGATGCCCGTGGTGTCCATCGACGGTAAGTCGCTGGGTAACGGCGCGCCTGGGCCGGTGGCCAAGCGGCTACGCGAGATCTACCTGGACGAAAGCCTTGCCAAGGCGGTGTGACGCGGCAGCTACTGGACGTCTTCGGGCAAGGGAAGGGGCGCGTCCCAACCCAGAATGACTTTAACGGTTTGCCGGGTTCGGAAGAACTTGCGGCCAAAAGACACTGCGCGCCCCTGAAATTCTAGGTGCAGCGCAGCGATCTGGCGATTGGTGAGCGTACGCGCATCCACATGCTCAAAGCGCAGAAAATCTAGGTTATATTGCACACCGCGCACAAGTTGCGCGTTGGGGCGGCGCAATTCCTGGGTGGGTCGATTGAAGCCGGTCTGCTGAGTCTGGGCGGTGACCGGCGCATGGCTCAAGACAAGTGCGACCCCGATTGCGAACGCGCGCGCTATCATGGTGTCAGTACCCATAGGTTCGGTTGCGACGCCCGTAGCCGTCGAATGTGTTGATGATCGTCCGTTGCAGCGCGCCGCCCCGCAAGGTTGAGGCGACGAGGCTGCGGATATCCCCTTCCGAGCGGTTGGAATGGATCAGCGCAGAGATTTGCGCAACCTGCCCGTTGGATAGGCGTCGCACATCCACATCACGGTAGCCGTAGCGGGGCAGGTTGACCGCAACATCCGCCCTTTGCCCACGTAGAGGGCCAGGCGGGACTTCATCGACATCATAGGCATAGTAGACGCCGCGCGTCTGGGCCACCACGGGGGCGGCCAACGCGATGGCCAGTGTCAGGATCAGGATGCGGAACATGGGACGGGCCCTCCTTCCGCATGACCCTATCCGCTTCGGTGTGGTTTCCCAACCAAACAATGAAGTTACCGGCTACGCAGGGTGGTGCGGATCAGCCCGCGGATATCTCCCTCTGAGCGGCCGGAATGGACGAATTGGTTGATGATGACGCGTTGCCGGTTGGACAGGCGCGTCACGTCGACATTGCCGAAGCCGTAGCGGCGCAGCTCGCTGCGCAGTTGCCGATCCTGACCCGAAAGTTGTTGTCCTCCGATGACGTCGCTTGGCGGCGCAAGGAAGACGCCCTGCGCGGACGCGGCAAGAGGGGCGGAAAGGACGGCGGCGGCCGCGATGGCCAGGATGAATGTGCGTGACATGGGACAGAGTCCTCCTTGCCCCATGACGTAGTGGTAAGGCGGCCCAGTCCCAAGTCAGGCCTGCGTGAGATACCTGTAACCTGCCGTATGCGTGAATGGGCCGTGATCGCGTCAGCCCTTGCCAACATTTTCGGCGAAACTTTTGTCGAAGGCGGCTTGCTGTTCCGCCGACGCTTCAGTTTGGTGGCGCGCTTTCCATTCTGACATGGGCATGCCGTAAAATATCTCGCGCGCTTCGTCCTTGGACAGCTCGATCCCGTGTTCGGCGGCGGCTTCGCCATACCAGCGCGACAGGCAGTTGCGGCAGAAGCCGGCCAGGTTCATCAGGTCGATGTTCTGCGCATCGGGCCGGTCTTCCAGCAGGTGCTGGCGCAGACGCCGGAAGGCAGCGGCTTCGATTTCGGTGCGGGTGCGGTCATCCATGACGGGCGTCCTCCAGGGCGGCTTTGAGATGGGGGGCGAGACGGGCGGCCCAATGGCGTTGCCCCGCCTCATCGGAAATGAGGTCGTTGCGAAGTTCGATCAATAGATGGAGCCGCCCATGCGAGATGGCATGGCGGTCCAGTGCATCGCCGGGCAGGTGGCCGGAATAGGGTTCATTGACGCCGACGACCATGTCGGGCTCGCCTTGCAGGCGGGCGATGAACGGGTCGGCCAGGCGGCGATCTTCGGAAAAGAGCACGCCCACCTGCCAGGGGCGGGCAGGGCGGCCACGCAGTTGTGGCGTAAAACTATGGATGGAGCAGATGGCGGGGCCGCCATGGTGGGCCAAGAGGCGACCCAGGGCGTCGTGATAGGGTCGGTGGAACAGGTCCAAGCGACGCGCTTTCTCGGCGGCATCCGCATGGCGGTTGGCAGGAATGATACTGCCATCGTAAAGGCGCATCAGCAGCGTCGGATCGTCTTCGCCGCGGTTCGGGTCGATCACCAGACGCGAGAAATCCGACAGGATGGCCGGGGCGTCCAACAGGTCCGACAAGGCCCGGGTAACACCGGCGGCGCCCACATCGTAGGCGATATGGCGGGCCAAGTCTTCGGCGGGCAGACCCAGATCGCCACCATTGATGCAGGCAGGCACATGGTTGGAAGCATGGTCGCAGGTCAGCACCCAGGGGCTGGGCGCGTCGGCATTTATGATGTGAAAGGGCGGTCGGTCCATGGGGGCGAGGCATAGCCGGGCCCCGTCCGGCGGGCCAGCCCTTGGTTTGCCCGGCGCCCCGGTCTAGGTTGCGCGCGAACCAGACGCGCGCCTGTTGCCCATCCGGCTTTCGCAGTGCAGAGGTGTGAGCGCTAACAAGTCAGACCCGAGCCACAGGACCGCGCCCAACATGAGACGCCACCGCAACGTCAAGATCGTCGCCACCCTCGGACCCGCATCGGACGATTACGACACGATCCGCGCCCTGTTCGAAGCGGGGGCCGATGTGTTCCGCCTCAACATGTCCCATGGCGGGCATGACGACATCCGCGCGCGCCACAACATCATTCGCGATATCGAACGCGATATGGGCCGACCCATTGCCATTCTTGCGGATTTGCAGGGGCCCAAGCTGCGCTGTGGGGTGTTTGAGGGCGATTCCGTCGAAATCGAGGAAGGTCAGAAGTTCTCCTTCGATCTGGACGATGCACCGGGCGATGCGACGCGCGTTCAGCTGCCCCACAAGGAAATCTTCGACGCGTTGGAGCCGGGCGCGACGCTCTTGGTGAATGACGGCAAGCTGCGACTGAAAGTGGATAGCTGCGGGGCGACCCATGCCGAATGCACAGTGGTGACCGGCGGGACGATTTCAAACCGGAAGGGTGTGAACGTGCCGGATGTCGTTCTGCCCCTTGCGGCCCTGTCGGAAAAGGATCGCAACGACTTGGAATTCGTCTGCGAATTGGGGGTGGATTGGCTGGCCCTATCCTTCGTTCAACGCGCCGCCGACGTCGAAGAAGCCCGTGCTTTGGCGGGGGACCGCGCGGCCATTCTGTCGAAGGTGGAAAAGCCCGCGGCAGTGGAAGCCTTTGCCGAAATCTTGGACGCCTCCGACGGTATCATGGTGGCCCGCGGTGATCTGGGCGTGGAATTGCCCGTCCAGGCCGTGCCGCCCATCCAGAAGCGCCTGATCCGCAAGTGCCGTGCGGCGGCCAAACCGGTGATCGTGGCGACACAGATGCTCGAATCGATGATCGACAGTCCCATGCCCACCCGCGCCGAAGTCTCGGACGTGGCCACGGCCATCTATGAAGGGACCGACGCGATCATGCTGTCTGCGGAATCGGCGGCTGGTTCCTATCCGCTTGAGGCGGTGCGCACCATGAATGCCGTCGCCGAACAGGTTGAGGCCGACGCAACCTATCGCGAAATCCTAGAGGCTTCGCGCACGGCGCATCGCACCTCGACCGCCGACGGGATCGTGGCAGCCGCGCGGGAAATTGCGGAAACCACGGATATCAAGGCGATCTGCGTCTTTTCGCATTCCGGTTCAACCGGGTTGAAAGTCGCCCGGGAACGACCCCGCGTGCCAATCATCACGCTGACCCCTGTGCCCGAGACTGCGCGCCGCATGGTTCTGTCCTGGGGCGTCCATTCGGTGCTGAGCAACGCGGTGGAGCGGTTCAAATACGCCGTCGTCTCAGCGGTCCGGGCCGCCAAGGCGTCGGGCTTCGTGGACCTGTCGGACCAAGTCGTGGTGATGGCGGGCATTCCGTTCAACGTCCCCGGTTCGACGAACATTCTGCGCGTCGCCCCTTGCGATGAGCGTCGCATCTTCGGGGCCGAGGCCGACTGATTTGGAAACCCTGGCCGAGTGGTGGAGCGGCTGGGCAGACTGGTGGGCAAGCCTTCCGCCGACGCCCGAAATGCCCTTGCCGCCGCCAGGCGATACCGATGTAATCACGGTGGTGGCCACCGTCCTGCTGGGCCTTGGCACGATGGGCGTGGTGGCCGCATGGGTTGAAGGCCGGTTTTCTAGCATCTCAGCCGGGACGGCCGTATTGGCGCTGGTGATGTTCTATTGGGTCTGGGACGCTGACCGGGAAAACTGGTCCTTCATCCGCATCCCCGAAGCTTTCGTGGAAATGGTCGCCCGCGTCATTCGGTAACCCCTTCATCCTGGTGGAAATACTCCACGGGGGTGCGGGGGTGTGAAACCCCCGCGGCAGAACGCGGGGGCCAGGCGGCGACGCTTGCCCCAGAGACCAGGGCGGGGTCGCCGGAAAGCGTGTCAGGCGGCTTCCGGTTTGAAATTCAGCGCTGTGCCGTTCATGCAGTGCAAAAGCTTGCCCTCCACGATCAGCAGGTGCCCCAGGTGAGAGGCACAACGGCGGCAATGCACTTCGATCAACAAAAGCGAGTCGAGGGCCCGCAATTCTTCGTCGCTGAGGCCCGCAGGCAAGGCATCGGGCACGACCGGCCCCATATCGGCGCCTTGCGAGAACTGCGAATAGACGGACTTGTCGATGGACGTGAAGACCGACCGCGGCTCAGCATGGCGGTAAAACAGCCAACCCTTGTCGACGACAACCTTCCAGCGCGCGTCATAGACCGGCAGATCGCAGCCTTTGCAGGCATACATACCCGCATCGGTGCTTTCCCAAAGCGGGTCGGTATAGGGCACTTCGGTGCCGCCTTCGCGCATGACGGCATATTCCTCATCCGTCAGCATGGCGCGCCATTCATCGTCGGTGCGCTGGATTTCGAACTGGAAATCGCCGCCGCTGGCTGTCTCGGCGCGGACTTGCGTGCCGAGCGCGGCGGTCGATAGGGCGACGGGGATGGATCCCAGCAGGGACCTTCTTGATACCGTGGACATCTGGAGACTCCTTATCCTGCGACGTGATCTAAGCCCTTGATCGCCGCGCTTCGAGTGGCTGAAGGGCCATGGCGCCATCGCAAACGGTCACATTCGCGTATGACATTTCCCATGCCCTAGCGTCACTTGCGAAGGCTGGGGTGGGCCGTCCGATGCATTGCCCACCCACCTCAATGGTTGGCCTCCGCGCGGTCGAAGGCGCACTTGCGGCAAACCCTTGCCAAGCGCGCCCACGCGGTCTAGACGGCCCGCTCGAATGTCCGCCCGCCCGGCGATTGGGATGCCGAGGCGCGCGCCGAATGAAGGAGCCCGAAATGCCCAAGATGAAGACCAAGTCGAGCGCCAAGAAGCGCTTCAAGGTCAGCGCCACCGGCAAGGTGATCGCTGGCCAAGCCGGCAAGCGCCACGGCATGATCAAGCGCCACAAGAAATTCATCCGCGACGCCCGCGGCACCACCACGCTGTCCGCGCCGGACGCCAAGATCGTCAAGGGCTACATGCCCTACGACCGCTAAGGAGGAACGAGCATGTCCCGAGTTACCTCCGGCAAGGTCACCCATGCCCGCCACAAGAAGATCCTGAAGGCAGCGAAAGGCTATTATGGTCGCCGCTCCACCACCTTCAAGACGGCGACGCAGGCCGTCGATAAGGCCAATCAATACGCCACCCGCGACCGCAAGGCGCGTAAGCGCAATTTCCGCGCTTTGTGGATCCAGCGGATCAACGCGGCCGTGCGCGCCCATGACGAGACGATGACCTATTCGCGGTTCATCAATGCGCTGGGCAAAGCCGGCATCGAAGTGGACCGCAAGGTCCTGGCCGATCTGGCCGTGTACGAGCCCGAGGCTTTTGCCGCCATCGTGGAACAGGCCAAGGCCGCCGCCTAATCTGCGTGCCGATTGCTTAAAGTGGCCGTCCTTCGGGGCGGCCCTTTTCGTTTGCGGTGCGGATGCCCTAGGCTTGTCGCAACCAAGGGGGGCATCGATGCAGATCACATGGCTTGGCCATTCCGGCTTTCGAATTGAAACGGGCGACGCGGTCCTGCTGGTGGACCCTTGGCTGGTCGGCAATCCGTCCTTCCCCGAGGATCGTCATGCCGACGCCGTCAAAGGCGCGACTCATATCCTGCTGAGCCACGGGCATGGCGACCACGCCTCCAACGCCCTCTCCATCGCGCGTGAAACCGGCGCGACAATTCTATGCGTGCACGAATTGGCCGTCCGCTGGGCGGACGAAGACGGCGTCAACCTGCTTGGCTTCGGCAAGGGTGGGATGGTTGATGCCGCAGGCGCGCAGGTGACCATGGTCCATGCGGTCCATTCCTCCTCGCTGGACGGCGAAGACGCGGCCTATGCGGGCGGTGAAGCCGGGTTCATCATCCGGGCCGAGGGGCGCGTGATCTATTTCAGCGGTGACACCGACGTCATGGCCGATATGGGCATCATCGCCGAACGGTATGCGCCCGATATCGGCATTCTGTGCTGCGGCGGGCACTTCACGATGGATATGGAGGGCGCGGCCTGGGCTGCGAAGCGGTTCTTCGACTTCAAGCTGGTGATCCCGTGCCATTTCGGCACCTTCCCCGTCCTGGCCCAATCCGCGCAGCCCCTGGTCGATGCGCTGCCGGGTGTGGATGTCCGTGTGCTTAACGTGATGGTTCCGTTCCGCCCCTGACAGGCGCGGCGGCGGCGCAACACCGGACAATGTGACGTCAGTTGGGCGCCTTGGCCGCGCCCCGTTTGCCTGCCAGCATGGCGCCAAAACAGGTCGGGTTTTGGTGATGAATTACTTCCGTGCGCTGAAAGAACAATTGGAAATGCCCCGCGATAAGCGACCCCTGGGCAGCGGTTGGTTGTCGGGTGTTTTGGCCCTGCTGGCGGCGTTGACGGGGCTTCTGGGCGTGTTGGTGCGCTGGTTCCCCGAGCAATTGACCTATCCTGAGATTGCCTTTCTGCACGAAGGGGGCCTGACGCTGGCGCTGCTGCGGTTCGTATTGCTCGCAGGCTACGCGCTTGCTCTCATCAGTCTGATCCTGTCGCGCCGCCGCACGCTGGGCTGGACGGCCCTGGCCATATCGGTGGTGGCGTCCCTGATGGCGACCCACCAACCCGAGGGCGGCGTCGCGATCCCGTTCTATTTCGGGCTCGATTATTTCATCGTGAACGTGCTGGTCGTGGGCTTCCTCTTCATCCCGCTGGAGCGGTTCTTCCCCGCGCGCTCTGAGCAAACGGTGCTGCGGGCCGAGTGGCAGGAGGATATGTTCTACTACCTCGTCAGCTCCATGCTGGTGCAGGTGTTTAACTTCGTCACGCTGGCGCCATCGACCTATGTGAACGTGAACATGCCGCTGGACGACATCCGAACGCATATCGAAAATCTGCCCTTCTGGGTGCAGGTCGCCCTGATCATGCTGGCCACGGATTTCGTACAATACTGGGTCCACCGCGCCTTCCACACCTTCCCGGTGCTGTGGAACTTCCACGCCATCCACCATTCCACCAAGAAGATGGATTGGTTGGCCGGAGCGCGGATGCATTTCATGGAAATCATGATCTTGCGGTCGCTTTCGGCCTTGCCCATGCTGACTTTGGGTTTCCGGCCCGAAGCCGTGCAAGCCTATCTTTTGGTCGTCTACTTCTACTCCAGCTTCATCCATTCCAATATCGGCTGGAACCTGAAGATCTTTGAACGGCTGCTCGTCACGCCGCGCTTCCACCACTGGCACCATGGCAGTGACCGCGACGCAATCGACATCAACTATGCATCGCATTTCCCGATCTACGATTGGCTTTTCGGCACGCACCACCTGCCGGACAAGGAATGGCCGGAAAAGTATGGCGTGGTGGGTGATACGGTTCCGCGGGGGTATTGGCGCCAGTTTCTCTATCCGCTTGGTCGGCGTTGGCGGCCAGAGTCGCCCGGGGCCAAGCCAACACCGCCCGCAGAATAGGGCTGGGCCCTGTGTGACAGGGGGCTATGTCTGGCCGATGCGACGCGTCCTTGCTTTTGTGTTCCTGCTGACGGCTTGCAGCCCGGACATCCCCCAAGATGGCGCCATCTTGGCCATCGGGGACAGTGTCATGGCTTGGAATGGCGATGCCGGTATCCCCGAGGCAACGGCATCCGCGCTTGGCCGCCCGGTGGTCGATCGGTCGCAATCGCTGGCGCGGCTGACGGCGGAAAACGGGCTGGCCGGGTCGCTGGGCTTCGACATCACCCGGCAATTCGTGCCCGGGCCGTGGAGTTGGGTGATCTTTACAGGCGGCGGCAACGACATTCGCGATGCCTGCGCCACACCCGCCGTCGATGCGCTGCGCGATGAACTGATTGACGCGAACCTGAACGGCGAAATCCCCGCCCTGATCCGACGGATCCGCGCGACCGGGGCAGGGGTGGCGTTTGTGGGCTACTATGACGGGGCCGCGGCCTCACCCACCGGGTTCACGCCGTGCCAGCCGGAATTCGACATCATCAATGCGCGGATGACGCGCTACGCCGCCACCCGGCCCGGTGTCGTCTTTCTGGATGCCGCCGTGGCCATCGACCCGGACGATGCGGGGAACTACGACCCGGACCTGATCCATCCGTCGCCCCGCGGTTCGGTCCAGATCGGCCAGGCGTTGGCCGCCGCGATCCGGGCCGCCGAAGGGGACTGAGCCGTCCTTATGGGATGCGGCGGGCCAGGGTATCGCTGATCAACGCCTGGCCGCGTGATGGGGCGGCCGGGGCCGACGCGGCGGTCGCAACATGCACCTCGCGCAGAAGCGGGCCCGGCTGGCGCGCTTGCCGATGCAGGATGCTGGCCAACGGGGCGTTACAGGCCTCCCATGCCTCAAAGCCCGCGTAACCATCGGGGAAGGCCCGCGTCACGGCGCTCAGGACAGCGCCACATCTGCGCAGCTCGGCAGGGTTCGGGGTGGCGTCGCCGTCTTCGGCGCCGCAGATGTAATGCGCCAGGACGATGGACGGGTTCGGATCGGGGGCGCAGGCGAAAGCCGCATGGGGAAAGACTATGGCAACGGCAACGATCCCCCTCAAAAGAGAAAATCGGGGCATAACAAACCTCTGATGCTGAAATCTCCGGGGACTCACCCGGAGGACCTCACGTTAACACATTCTTCGCCTGTCCGGAGGTCAGGGTTCCCCTACCTTCGCTGGCCTGCACCGCGCAGGCGCGGTTGCAAGCGGTCGCCCGGCGCGATACCTCGCGAGCGGACCAGCAAAGGGGCCGGGCATGGACGATCTGCGCGACAAGTATCTGGGTCAAATCCGCGATGCCGCCGATGAAGGCGCGCTGGAAGCCGTGCGCCTGGCCGCCGTGGGCAAGAAGGGCGAAGTGGCGCTGAAGATGCGCGAATTGGGCCGCATGACGCCCGAAGAACGCCAGGTGGCGGGCCCGGCGCTGAACGCACTGAAGGATGAAATCAACTCCGCCATCGCGGCCCGGAAAGCGGGGTTGGAGGATGCCGCGCTGGATGAACGCCTGCGCGCCGAGTGGCTGGATGTCAGCCTGCCCACGCGGGCGCGGCGGCAGGGCACCATCCACCCCGTCAGCCAAGTGACCGAAGAGGTTACGGCCATCTTCGCGGATATGGGTTTCGCCGTGGCCGAAGGCCCCCAGGTGGAGGATGACTGGTACAATTTCGACGCGCTCAACATCCCCGGCCACCACCCCGCCCGGGCTGAGATGGACACGTTCTACATGGCGCGGCAGCCGGGCGACAATCGCCCGCCCCATGTGCTGCGCACCCATACCTCCCCGGTGCAGATCCGGTCCATGCAGGCCACGGGCGCGCCCACGCGGATGATCTGCCCGGGCCGCGTCTACCGCGCCGATTATGACCAGACCCATACGCCCATGTTCCATCAGGTGGAGGGGATGGCGATTGACCGCGATATCTCCATGGCGAACCTTAAATGGTGCCTGGAGGAATTCTGCCGTGCCTTCTTCGAAGTCGACGGGATCGAGCTGCGCTTCCGCGCCTCGCACTTCCCCTTCACCGAGCCGTCGGCCGAGGTCGACATTCGCTGTTCCTGGGAAGGGGGCACGCTGAAGTTGGGCGAAGGCGACGATTGGATGGAGATCTTGGGCTCCGGCATGATGCACCCCAAAGTGCTGCAAGCGGGCGGGATCGACCCGGATGAATGGCAAGGCTTCGCCTTCGGCATGGGCATCGACCGGATCGCCATGCTGAAATACGGCATCCCCGACCTGCGCGCCTTCTTCGACAGCGATCTGCGCTGGCTGAAGCATTACGGGTTCGGCACCTTGCAGGTGCCGACGCGGCATGCGGGGTGAGGCGCGCTCCGGTGGAGCGATCTCAGCGCCGAACGGGTCGGACGTTCAACGGGCATGACCGCTTGACCCGGGCCCAAGGCGACCGATTTCCCTTGCATGGCTCAAAGTCACAAGATCATCCTCGCCGCCCTCATCACCGCCATCGTGGTGGCCCACATCTTCCTGTGGCTGTCGACCATGACGCTTGGGGCGAAACTGGCCTTCACCGCGCTCAACGCGCTGGCCTGGGCCGTCGTGCTCGTGCCCATCTGGCTGGTCCCCCGTTGGCTGGACGGCATCGAGCGGCGGAATGCAGGAAAGTGAGCGGGGCTTTTTCCCTGTCCAGCCTTGTCCGCACCATGGATCGCTGGATGCTGCCGCGTGCTGCCCGCCTGACCTTGCAACCCGTCTGCCTTGAGATGGAAGGCCGCGTGGGTGTGGCCGAGATGGAGCCCGACGAGGCACGAGAGATCATGGCAGAGATCGACGCCAAATCCTCGGCCCTGCTGGCCGTTCTAGCGATCATCCTGGCGACGTCTGCGTTCATCTTCTCGCTGGACCAAACGTGGCTGACGCTTCTGCTGATGTTTGGCCAGGTCCTGACCGTGTCCGCGTCGATCCTGTTTTTACTGCGTTGCCTGATCTATGAACCATCGCCACGCCTGCGGGCCATGTTCGACATGCGCGACGTGGATGCGTCGCACCATTTGCAGATCGAGGCGATCAAGCAAGTGCATTACTTCAACCGTGTGATCGTCCTGACCGTGGCGACCTGCATCTTGTTCTTCGTGATGTCGCTGACGGTGGGCGTGGATAGCATGTTGCAATTGTAGGGGACTGGTTGGGTGAATGACTTGGCGCCCCCGCCTTTCCGTTTGTCCCTACTCCGCCACGGCTGGGAACCAGGCCCGCAGGGCGCCGGGCCATCCCTGGGCCCGGCGATTTAGGTGACGTCAGTGCAACGCCTGGGCGGCGCGCGGAAGAGGCCGCCACAAAGCGCACCGGAAGCCCCGTTGGATCGCCGACCGGGGGCCCGTCGATGACCCGGTTTCACGACCCTCGCAGCCGCTCCAACAAGCGCGGCGGCAGGTAGCCGTCGGGCACAAGTCCGATCGATGCTTGCCACCGCCGAATGGCATCCAGGGTCAGCGGGCCCACGCGCCCGTCGACCTTTTGGGGGTCGAAGCCGCGCGCGGCCAGAAGGCGCTGCATCTCGACTCGCTCCGCAAAGCTCAGCGCGCGGTCGTCGCGAGGCCAGCGTGCCTTGATTGCCGGGCCGCCCGCGATACGGTCGGACAGGTGACCCACCCCGATCACATAGGCATCGGCGGTGTTATACCGCTCGATCACGCGGAAATTGGGATAGGTTGCGAAGGCCGCGCCCTGGGCGCCCGCTGGCACCCGGACGGAGACACCCTCGCTTTCGGGCAGCGCTCCACCCGCCGCCGGGCGCACGCCCATTGCCGCCCAGTCTGCGGCGTTTTTCGTCACCCCCTCACCCGTCTGCGAAAAGTCGAAGCCTTCGGGCAAAGTGACCTCCATCCCCCAAGGCTCCCCCGCGTTCCAGCCGAAGCGCGCCAGATAGGCGGCGGTGGAGGCCAGCGCATCGGTGGGGTCTTCGCCCCAGATGTCGCGGCGGCCATCGCCGTCGAAATCCTGCGCATAATCGCGGTAGCTGGTGGGAATAAACTGGGTGTGACCCATGGCACCCGCCCAACTTCCTGTCATGCGGTCGGGTGTGGTGTCGCCCTGTTGCAAGATGCCAAGCGCGGCGATGAGCTGTTCTTCGAAGAACGCCCCGCGCCGCCCGTCATGGGCCAGCGTGGCCAGGGCGGGAATGATGCGCTGGCTGCCGCGAAAGGCGCCATAGCTGCTTTCCAACCCCCAGACGGCCACAACCACTTCCTTTTCAACGCCGTAGCGCGCCTTGATAGCATCCAACGTAGCCCGGTGGCGGTCAAGCGCGGCGCGACCATTGCGCACCCGCGTGTCGCTGACGGCGCTGTCCAGATACTCCCACAGGGTCTTGCTGAATTCGGATTGGTTGCGGTCGCGGCGGATGACATCGGGCTGGTAGGGCACATCCGACAGGGCCGCATCGAAGGTGGCGGCCGTGATCCCCGCTGCCAGCGCACGGGGGCGGAACGCAGCCACCCACGCATCAAGCCCGGCCTGGTCGGGCGCGCTGGCCGGTGGCGGCGTGGCGGGCCGGGCAGCGGCGGGTCGCGCTTCGGGCCGGATGGAGCTTTTCGGCGCCACATCGGCACTGGCAGGGAGGGAGAGGAGACATAAACACAGAAGGGGACGCAGCATCGCAAGCCACCTGATTTGACTGATTTGGAGGGAACCTAGTGCGTTTCGGCCGAAAGCTGAATCAGGTTTATGCGATGTGATTGTTTCGCGCCGGTATCAGGGCGCGCGGCTCAGATGCGCCGTCTCCAGATTGACCTTACCGCCGACGCGGCGCCTTCTTCAGCTTGCGCTTCTTCGGCCCCCCCTTGCGGGCAGGTTTGCGGCCCGGGCGACCCTGACGGCGCAATGGCTCCCCTTCAACCGACAGAAGCTCCAAGACCAGGCCGCCGGTGACCGGCACGGCTTCGGCCAGACGCACGGTGACGCGCTGGCCCAGGCCGATTTCGGTGCGCGTTTCGCTGCCCGTCAGCGTCTGGTCATCGCGATCATAGCGAAAATATTCCGCCCCCATGGAGCGCACGGGGATCAGCCCATCGGCGCCCGTCTCATCCAGCCGCACGAAGGCGCCGAAGCTTTGCACGCCCGAAATCCGGCCTGTGAATTCAGCCCCCACCTTGTCCGCCAGAAAGGCGGCCAGATAGCGGTCATTGGTGTCGCGTTCCGCCACCATGGAGCGACGTTCGGCCTCGGAAATGGTCTTGGCCGTTGCTTCCAGATGTTCCAGGTCCCAATCGCTTAGCCCATCATCGCCCCAGCCATGGGCAGTGACCAACGCGCGGTGGACGATCAGGTCGGAATAGCGCCGAATGGGTGAGGTGAAATGCGCATAGCTGCGCAGGGCCAAACCGAAATGGCCCAAGTTCTGCGGTGCGTAATAGGCCTGCGTCATGGAGCGTAGGGTGGACATCGAAATCAGCTCCGACAGGGGCGTTTCCGCGGCGTCGTGCAGCAGCTTGTTGAGCAATGCGGGCCGCAACACTTGCCCCTTTGCCAGCGTGAGGCCGGACGCCTTGGCGGTTTCGCGCAGCGCTTCGATCTTGTCGTCGGCAGGTTCTTCATGGACGCGGTAGAGAAGGGGGGTGCGCAGGCGCTCCAACTCCTCCGCGGCAGCGACGTTGGCGAGGATCATGAACTCCTCGATCAGCCGGTGCGCGTCGAGCCGTTCGCGGAAGGCAACGCTGGTCACTTCGCCGTTTTCGGACAGAACGATCTTTCGTTCCGGCAAGTCCAGGTCCAGCGGCTGGCGCCTGGTGCGCGCCTGCGTCAAGGCGCCATAGGCAGCATATAACGGCTTGATCACGCTTTCCAAAAGCGGCGCAGTGCGTGCGTTGACATCGCCATCCATCGCTGCCTGCACCTCTTGGTAATGGAGCGACGCGGGCGAGCGCATCAGGCCGCGGTGGAAGCGGTGATCCACCTTTTCGCCATTGGCGGCGATGCGGATGCGAACGGCGATGCAGGCGCGGTCGACGCCTTCATGCAGGCTGCACAGATCACCCGACAGCGCATCCGGCAGCATGGGCACCACGCGGTCGGGGAAGTAGGTGGAATTGCCCCGCTCTCGCGCTTCGCCGTCAAGTTCAGAGCCGGGGCGCACGTAATGGGCCACATCAGCGATGGCGACCCAGAGGACGAAACCATCTTTGTTGTCAGGGTCTTGGTCCGGCTCGGCAAAGCAGGCATCGTCGTGATCGCGGGCATCCGACGGGTCGATGGTGATCAGCGGCAGGTCCCGCAGATCGGTGCGGTCGCCCAGATCTGCGGGCTGCGCGGCTTCCGCCTCAGCCACGGCCTCGGGCGGGAAATCGTCGCGTAGGCCATGTTGATGGATCGCGATCAGGCTGACGGCCTTGGCGGCGCCAGGGTCGCCCAGACGGTTGACGATGCGCGCTTTCGGCAGGCCCATGCGGGTACGGCCGCCGATCTGTTCGGCCTCCACCAACTCGCCGTCGCGGGCGCCGTCGGTGTCGTGGGCGCCGATCAGCCATTCGCGGTCATTGCCCTTGTCCACGGGCAGAATGCGCCCGCCTTCGCTGCCCGCGCGGTAGACGCCCACGACGCGGCGCGGGCCGGTGCCGATGCGGCGAATGAGGCGGCCTTCATGGCTGTGATCTTCGCCCTTCACTTCGGTCAGGCGCACCAGAAGCCGGTCCGAGGGCCCCAAAGCGGGGTCGCCATCTTTCGGGATGTAAAGGATTTTCGGCTCTGGTGCGTCGCCCTTCCAATCGGCGGGGGCCAGGAACAGATCTCCATCGGCATCGCTGCCCGCGACCTTCAGGACCGAGACGGGGGGCAGGCGGTTGGGGTCATCATAGCTGCGCTTGCGCTTGGTGAGATGGCCTTCGTCTTCCAACTCACGCAACACGCGCTTCAGGTCGATCCGCGCGGCGCCCTTGATGCCAAACGCCTTGGCGATGTCGCGCTTGGAGGTCAGTGCGGGGTTGTCGGAGATCCATTGCAGGATGGCGGATTTGGTGGGGGTCTCGGTCATAGGGCGGGACGTAGCACGTGGCGCCGCGTTACCCCAGATTGGACGTGGGTTTTTGGTTGGCCTATGTGCTTCGCGGGGGCGGTGTACGGATGTGGCAGCCATAAAGCGCAACAGAACGCCCGTCGGATCGCCGATCTGCGGCCCGTCGATGGACCGGCTTGTGGCTTAAAGCGGTTTTCGGAAAACCTGAATCAGCATTTCCGAAAAACGTCCCGCCATCGCATTGATGTTGCACCGTTTCTCGAAAAGCTGATGCTTCAGGTTTTTCGAGAACCGCTATAACCGCGACGGATGATCGGGGCGAGTTTGGGGCGTTCGGGTTCTTCGGGGCCGAAATCGAAATTATCGAGCTTCTGGGCACGCTTGCCGGCACGCTCGGCGGCGGTCGTGAGGCCTTCGACGTCGCGGCGGGCTTGGTCGAAATGGGTTTCCAACTTGCCCGCGCGTTCCACGATCAGTTCCACATCGCGGTGCAGCGCGGCCAGCGCCTTGCGGATTTCCCCGGCCTGTTCGCGCATCCTGTGATCTTTCAAGATGGCCCGCAGGGTGTTCAGCGTCGCCATGGTGGTGGTGGGGGATACGATCCAGACGCGCGCGGCAAAGGCATCGCGGATCGTATCGGCGTGGTTGGCATGCAGCTCAGCGTAAATCGCCTCGGACGGCAGGAACAGGCAGGCGCCGTCTGCGGTTTCTCCGGGCAGGATGTATTTTTCGGCGATGGCCCGGATATGGGTGCGGATGGCGGCGCGGAAGGCGGTGACGGCACGGGGGTCGCCGGGTGCGTCGACAAGCGCTTCGTAAGGTTCCAGTGGGAATTTGGCGTCGATGACCAGCGGGCCGGGCGGGTCGGGCATGTGGATCAGGCAATCGGCGCGGCGCCCGTTGGACAACGTGGCCTGCCAGGTGAAAGCATCGGGGGGCAGGGCCTTGGCAACGATATCGTGGAGTTGGATTTCGCCAAACGCGCCGCGGGTCTGCTTGTTGGACAGGATATCCTGCAGTCCCAGGACGTCCGATGACAACGCCTCGATCTTCGTCTGGGCGGCGTCGATGGTGACCAGGCGGCGTTGCAAGTCACCCAGGGCCTGGGCGGTGCGCGTGGCTGAGTCGGTCAGGGCCGCGTTGGTCTGGGTTTCCGAGCTACGCTGGGCATCGCGCAGGGATGCCAGCGTGCCAGTCAGGTGGGCCTGGCCATGGGCCATGTCCCGCAGGCGGGCGGACATCGTAAGGATAAGCACGATCAAGGTCAGGACGATCAGCGCCAGGCCGATGGCGCCCAGGACCAGGGGATCGGACAGGTTTAGGTTCATGTGCGGCCGAAAAGACGCTCAATATCCGCCAGCTTCAGTTCCACGTAAGTGGGGCGGCCGTGGTTGCATTGGCCGGAATGGGGCGTAGCTTCCATATCGCGCAGCAGCGCGTTCATTTCGGGCGCGGTGAGGCGGCGGCCCGCGCGGACAGAGCCATGGCAGGCCATGCGGCTGAGGATCGCGTCGAGCTTGGATTGTAGCGACAGCGGATCGGAGTCGTCATCTTCTTCCAACTCTTCCAGCAGGTCGCGGATGAGGGCGGCGGCGGAACATTGGCCCAAAATGGCTGGGGTTTCCTGCACGGCGATGGTTCCGGGGCCGAAAGGTTCCAGCCGCAGGCCGAGGCGGGCCAGGTCCAGCGACAAAAGGCGGTCGGCCTGGGGGGCGCCCACCTCGACCACTTCGGGGATCAGCAGTGCCTGTGCGCGGATGCCGGTATCGCGCATCTGCGCCTTGAGCCGTTCATAGACAAGCCGTTCATGGGCGGCGTGTTGGTCGACGATCACGATGCCGGTTTCGGTCTGGGCGATGATCCAGTTCTCATGCAACTGCGCGCGTGCAGCGCCCAGGGGCAGAACGGCGACCTCTTCGGTTGCGGACGCGCCCTCATCGGGGGGCTCATAGCGGGCAGACGGGGCCTCGGCCAGGCCGGGCATTTGCGCGGTGTAGCTGGCTTGGCGCGCGGCCTGGGACGGGCGATCCATTTGATAGATGGGCGCGCTCGGCCGTTCCGGTTGCATCGCGCCCAGGGTCGCGCCCGCCACGGTGGTCGAGGCGCGGTGCCCGGCTTCCGCCAAAGCGTAGCGTAGGCCCGAGACGATGAGGCCGCGCACCAGACCCGCATCTTGGAAGCGCACTTCGGTCTTGGCGGGGTGGACGTTCACATCCACCAGCGTCGGGTCGCAAGTGACGAACAGCGCCGCGACGGCATGCCGGTCCTTGGCAAGCACATCCATGTAGGCGGCCCGCAGGGCGCCGGTCAGCATCCGGTCGCGGACCGGGCGGCCATTGACGAAAAGGTACTGGTGGACGGCATTGCCGCGCGAATAGGTGGGCAGGGCGGCGTGGCCGGTCAGGCGGAAGCCTTCGCGCGTGGCATCGAGCATCAGCGCGTTGTCGATGAAGTCGCGGCCCAGGATGCGGGCCAGGCGGCCCGGCAGGTCGGCGGCATCGGCGCGGAACAGAAGTTTGTCGCTACCACCCGACACATCGCGCAGGGTGAAGGCCACGCCCGGTTCCGCCATGGCGAGGCGGCGGATGGTGTCGGTAATGGCCATGGTTTCCGACCGCTCGGTCTTGAGGAATTTCAGCCTGGCGGGGGTGGCATGGAACAGATCGCGCAACTCCACCACAGTGCCTTCGCGCAGCGCGGCGGGGCGGGGGGCGTCGATGCGCCCGCCTGAGACGTGGATGGACGTGGCCTCATCGGAACCTGTGCCGCGCGACGTGATCGTCAGGCGGCCCACGGCGCCCAGCGATGGAAGTGCCTCACCCCGGAAGCCGAAAGAATGGATGTTGAGAAGGTCGCTGCCATCGATCTTTGAGGTGGCATGGCGTTGCAGCGCCAGCGGCAGGTCTGCGGTGCCTATGCCGTGGCCGTCATCGGTCACCCGGATCAGGGTGCGCCCGCCATCTGCGATGTCGATGGAAACGCGGGTGGCGCGGGCGTCGAGCGCGTTTTCCACCAACTCCTTCACGGCGGAGGCGGGGCGTTCCACAACCTCGCCCGCGGCGATGCGGTTGACGGCAGCTTCATCCAGCTGACGGATGCGCGGAGGGGATATGTTGTGGTCAGCGACGCCCATGCCGCCATACTTAGCTGGGCGTCGCCGATTCTGAAAGGTCGTCAGAAGGCGCCGCTTTCAAGACCTTCGGGCTGGCCCACCACCACGAAATGCAGCGCTTCGGGGTCCAGCAGGCGGTTGGCCACGCGTTGCACATCTTCCGCGGTGACGGCATCCACGCGGTCATTTCGTGTGGCGATGTAGTCGATGGGCAGACCCAGCGTCTGCATCCCCACCATGATCGACGCGATGTTGCTGTTGCCATCGAAGCGGAGCGGGTAGGCGCCGGTCAGGAAGGTCTTGGCGGCCTCCAACTCATCGGGCGTGACGCCTTCGATAGCCAGGCGCGACCATTCACTGCGCACAATTTCCACCGCGCCCGCGGCCCGGGCATTGGAGGAGGAGAACTGCCCCAGGATCTGGGCGCCATGGTCGCGGGCGGCCAGGAAGGTGCCGATGCCGTAGGTCAGGCCACGGCGGACGCGGACTTCCTCCATCAAACGGGATGCGAAGCCGGAGCCGCCCAGGATGTGGTTCATCACGAAGGCTGCGAAGTAATCCGGGTCATCGAAGGCGATGCCCTCATGGCCGAAAAGCACGACGGATTGCGGCGTGGGGAAGTCCACCACCGTGACGCCGCCGCCCAGGGCGCTGGCGACATCGGGCACGGGGGCCGGGCCGGTGGCGGGCAACTCGCCCAACAGCTTGTCGAGAAGCGGGCCCAGTTCTTCGGCGGTGATGTCGCCTGAGACGCCCACATGGACCCGGTCGAGCGTCAGCGCGCGGGCATGGGCTTCGCGCAGGTCGTCGATGTCGAGTGCGGCGACCGTTTCGGGCGTACCGTTGAGCGGTGAGCCATAGGGATGGCCCGGATAGGACAGCGCCGCGAAGGTGCGGCTGGCCACCTTGGCCGGGTCTTGCGCGTCTTGGGCCAGGACGGCGAGGACCTGGTCACGGACCCGTTCCACCGCGACGGGGTCGAAGCGCGGGGAAATGATGGCATCGCGCAGCAGCGCCAGCGACTCGGTCTTGTTTTCGGTCAGGAAGCTCGCCTCGATGGAAACGCTGTCATTGCCGGCATCGAAGCGAAAGCTCGCGGCGAGCGTTTCGCGTTCTTCAGCGAAGGCGCGGGCGTCGCGGTCGGCGGCGCCCTCTTCCAAGAGACCCATCATCAGATTTGTGGCGCCGCGCTTGCCGGGCAGGTCCAGATTGGTGCCGCCCTTGAAGCGAATTTCAAGCGCTACAAAGGGGATGGAATGTTCTTCCACCAGCCAGGCGGTGATGCCGCCGGGCGACGTGACTTCCTGGATTTCGACGGCAGCAACGGCACGCAGCGGCAGGACCGCCAGCGCGGCGATGGCAAGGATGCGGAACATCTGGCTCATTGCGTGGCCTCGGTGGTTTCGGGCTTCATCAAGTAGCCGGTGACTGATTTATCGAGGTCGAAGACGCGGCGGGCGGCGGCGACGATGTCGTCGCCAGTGACGGCATCCAGGACGAGGGGCCATTCGGCCACGTCGTCCACCGTCAGCCCCGAAGTGACGGCCACACCATATTCGCGGGCCCGGCCCTGAAGGCTGTCGCGGCCATAGACTTCAGACGCGCGGATCTGCGCCTTGATCCGGTCAAGTTGCGCGGGGTCCACGCCGTCTTCGATCAGCGTCGTGATCATCCTATCCATGTCGGCTTCGGCCTGTTCCAATGTGCGGTCGGCCGTGGGCACGATGACCAGCCCGAAGACCGTGTCGTCATAGCGGGTGCCCTGGTAGAAGGCCGACGTATAGAGCGCGACGCCTTCGTCCTGTTCCAGCGTCCGGCCCATGATCGACGTGGCCGAAGAGCCGCCGAGGATCTGCGCCAGGATAGTCAGCGCTGCCGCTTCTTCCTGTGCGCCGGAATCGCGTTCGGGTGCCAGGTAGGTGCGCACCACGTAAGGGTTGGACACGCGTTCATCATCGAAGCTGACGCGGCGCGGCGCGATCTGCGGCGGCTCGGACGGGCGCATGCGCTCAGCCAGGCCTGCTGTGGGTTCGACGGGGCCGTAATAGGTTTCGGCCAGGGCGCGCACCTCGGCCGGGTCGACGTCACCGGCCACGACAAGCGTTGCATTGTTGGGGGCGTAATAGGTGGCGTAGAAGTCGAGCGCGTCTTGCAGGGTCAACTGCTCGATCTCATGCTTCCAGCCGATGATCGGAATGCCGTAGGGGTGGTTGAGGTATTGCGACCCATCGCGCATTTCCGAGAACAGCGCACCGGGATTGCTGTCGGTCCGCTGGGCGCGTTCTTCCAGCACCACGTCGCGTTCGGTGAGCATGTCTTCGCTGTCGAGCACCAGATCGCGCATCCGGTCGGCTTCCATCTGCATCATCAGCTCAAGCCGGTCGGAGGCGACGCGCTGGAAATAGCCGGTATAATCGTAGGACGTGAAGGCGTTGTCCGACCCGCCTTGGGCTTCGACGACGCGGCTGAATTCACCGGGTTCCAGGTCATCGGTGCCCTTGAACATCAGGTGTTCCAGGAAGTGGGCGATACCCGACTTGCCGGGCGGCTCATCGGCGGCGCCCACATTGTACCAGACCATGTGAACGACGACGGGCGCACGGCGGTCCTGGATGACGATGGCATCCATTCCGTTGTCGAGCGTGAAGGTCGTGACCGTATCGTCGGAGGCCAGTGTGGCCAGCGTGTCTTCCGCCTGACCCGCAGAGGCGTCTTCGGAAAGCTGGGCCGATACGGGAATGGCCATGGCCAGCGCGGCGGCGATGCCCGCGGCGGCGAGATGGGATGATCGCAAGGGATGGTCCTCCGGTATCCGACTGCTCTTCTTAGGTATCAGATACGTCGTGGAGGGCTCATTTCAAACCTTACGCCTGGGCGGTCTCACGGTTTGTTCATTGCGGGTTGGCTGGATCGGGGGGCGCGGCGACCGTGCGGATGCCCGCTTGGCGCAGGCGCTCAAGCTCTGAATACTGGTCCAGCGACTGGCTGCGATATGCCCGATAATAGACGTTGACGTTGAAGGCCCGTTCCAGAAGGCGGCCATCATTGGCGCGGCGGAAATCCAGGTCTTCGGCGGCCAGTTGTTCGCGGATGCCGCCCTGCACGCCGTAACGCGACGTCGTCGCCACCAGCGCGCCATCGGCCCCGGCGCCCGCATTGGGGTTGCCGCCCAGGGCGACAATGGCTTCGGCCCGAGGAAGCCGGTCGGTGCGGTTGAGCCCGCCAAGTGTGGGGGGCGGCAGCACCGTCAGATCTTCGGGCTGTTCCAAGGGCTTGGACGGCAGAATGGCGAATTCGTCTGGCGTGCGGTCTTCGGAGCGGATGTTGAACAGCGTCGGATCCGAGCGGTCACATCCCGCAAGGATGAGCGCTGCCAGCAAGGCCAGTCCGTATTTCGTCATGCCATCGTCCCCCAGGGTTCTGGTCATCTCGTTCCTAGCCCATGACCCGGTCGGGGTCACGGGGTCATGTCTTCGTCGTCTTGGCCCGCCGGTCATCGGCCCAGATCACCAGACCCGCAGCCCCCGCAAAGATGAACACATCGGCGATGTTGAAGGCGTAAGGGTTTACGAAGCCACAACAAGACATGTTCAGGAAATCCGCGACCGCGCCATAGATCACCCGGTCAAGCGCATTGGCTAGGGCGCCGCCTACCACAAAGCCCGCCGATATGTGGGCGATGGGCCGCGTAAAGGCCCGCGACCAGTGCAACACGACGGCTGAGATACCAACGGCCAGCGCCACCAGCACCCATCGCATGTCAAAATCGGAAAAGAGACCGAAATTGATGCCGTAGTTCCAGCCCATGCGGAACACCAGATAGGGTGGGGCCACGAACATCTGGCCAATGGTTTTCAGGTCGAGCCAATGCACCACGATCAGCTTGGAAAGCTGGTCTATCCCGAAGGCCAGCGCCGCGGAGATCCAGAGCGCGCGCATCAGTGACGGAAATGCCGCTGACCAGTGAAGACCATGGCGAGGCCCGCCGCGTCTGCGGCTGCGATGACATCGGCGTCGCGCATGGACCCCCCGGGTTGGATGATGGCGGTGGCGCCCGCTTCGGCGGCGGCCAGAAGTCCATCGGCGAAGGGGAAAAAGGCGTCTGAGGCCACGACGGAACCCACGGCGGCGCTTTGGGGCAGGCCCAGGGCCTCGGCCACGTCTTCGGCCTTGCGCGCCGCGATGCGGGAGCTGTCGAGCCGGCTCATCTGGCCCGCCCCGATGCCCACGGTGGCCCCGTCCTTGGCGTAGATGATGGCATTGGATTTGACGTGCTTGGCGACCGTCCAGGCAAAGAGCATGTCCTGCATCTGCGCATCGCTGGGCGCGCGCTTGGTCACGACTTTCAGGTCGCTTGCCGAGACATGGCCGGTATCGTGATCTTGCACCAGCCAACCGCCAGCGACTTGTTTCATCATCCGCCGCGGCACGCGCGGGTCGGGCAGGGGGCCCGTGGTCAGAAGGCGCAGGTTCTTCTTGGCGGCAAAGACGGCGCGGGCGGCCTCGGTCGCGTCAGGGGCGATGACCACTTCGGTGAAGATCTGCACGATGGCCCGGGCAGTATCTTCGTCAAGCGTTCCGTTCAGCGCCACGATGCCCCCGAAGGCCGAGACGCGGTCGCAGTCGAAGGCGCGCCCATAGGCCTGGGCAAGGCTGTCGCCGGTGGCCACGCCGCAGGGATTGGCGTGTTTGATGATGGCCACGGCGGGGGCTTTGCCCAGATCGGCGACCAGTTCCACAGCGGCATCGGTGTCGTTTATGTTATTGTAGGAAAGCGCTTTTCCCTGGTGCTGGGTGGCAGTGGCCACACCCGGGCGCCCGCTTCCATCGGTATAGAACGCGGCGCCTTGGTGGGGGTTTTCGCCATAGCGCAGCGGCTGGGCCAGTTGCGCGGCGGCGGCCACGCGGCGCGGCGCGGGGTCGTCGCGCGACATCCAGGTGGCGACGGCAGCGTCATAGGCGGCGGTGCGGCCATAGGCGATGGCCGCTTGGGCCGTGCGGAAGGCCAGGGTGGTCGCGCCGTTCTGGGCGTCGAGTTCGGCCAGCAGCGCGGCGTAGTCTTCGGGGTCTACAATGGTCGTCGTCCAGGCGTGGTTCTTGGCCGCCGCGCGGATCATGGCGGGGCCACCAATGTCGATGTTTTCAATGCAGGTGGCGGCATCGGCGCCCGATGCCACGGTGGCTTCGAACGGGTACAGGTTCACCACCAGCAGGTCGATGGGTGCGATATCATGGGCGGCCATGGCATCGGCATGGGCATCGCGTAGGGCCAGCAATCCGCCATGGACCTTGGGGTGCAGCGTCTTGACGCGGCCATCCATCATCTCGGGAAAACCCGTCAGGTCGGACACATCGCGCACGGTCAGCCCGGCCTCCCGCAGTGCCTTGGCGGAGCCGCCGGTGGACACAAGCTCCACCCCCCGCGCGGCGAGGGCCTGGCCCAGATCGGTCAAGCCGGTCTTGTCGGACACGGAAATCAGGGCGCGCCGTATCGCCACCACATCGCTCATCGGGTTACCTGCCTTCCCTGTCAAAGGACCGTCTCGGCGGGCGAGGGCGGAAGCTCGGTCGCTTCCTGGGCGCGCGTCAACGTCCAGTCGATGGTGGCGGCATATTTCATGACGCGGTCGGATAAAACCACCTGTTGCGCCGGGCGCGGCTTCAGGCGTCCCGGCTCCAGATAGACGGAGGGTTCCACGGTCAGGGTGATGCTGCGCCCGGGGCGGAAGACCCACACCTCGCCCGAGGGCAGGGTGATCGATACGGCGCGCCCCCCCATATCCAGTTCCGCCTCGGCATCCGGGTGAAGGTGGAATCGGCAGGTGAAGCCCACCCCTTGCAGCTTAGCTTCGGTCTGGGCATCTTCGAGACGTTCCTTGTCGGTGTTGCTGATGGCGCGCAGGCTGTCTTCGCCGTCCAGGTGGCGGCCATCGGTGGATAGGACCAGACGGCGCAGATGGGTCAGCCCGTGGGACCGCACGTAGCCATCATGGGACATCAAAAGCGTTGAGGCACGGCGCGACGCGCTGCGCTGCCATTGCACCTTTTTGGGCCCTTGGATCAGGGGCGCGATGCGGCGTCCGCCCTGTGCCAGAAGCGGCCCGATCCGTGCCGATGACACGCCGTCGATGGACAAAGTCGAATGGGAGGCCGTGGCCCGACCGGCCCGGTGCCAATCGGGCCCGAAGGCGCCGCCGGGGCCGCAATTGACGATGACGGGGCAATTGCCCGACGTCATCTCAAAGGCAAGGGTCGAGGCATGGGCAGAGCCGCTGACAGCACCCTGGGGCGGGGCCTCGGCATCGACGATGATGGTGGTGCGTCCATGGGACAGCGGCACGAAACCCATGGCTAGTCCGCTATCGTTGCGTTCCCGGATGCCCGACGTCACCAGCACGCGGTCAAGCCGCCCCGGCAACCCGCGGGAACCGCCATGGAACCGCGCAAGGCCGCCATCGGCATGGCGCAGGGCGCGCAAGGTCGGCACGATGCGCGATTGCGCGTCGCGCAATGCGGGGGGCACCGCGTCGCGGGCGCCCAACGCCTCGATGGCCCAGCCCAGAAGCGTGGCCAATTCCAGCAGCGCTTCGGGATTGCGCGCCGCGATGCCGCCATCTTCGCCGACGTCCTGTTGGACGGCGCTTTGCAGCCCGCGCGTGGCCTCGGGCGCGATGTCGTCCATCCCTTCCAGCGTCAGCCCGGCGTAAAGAAGCCCCGTCAGCGCCTCGACCCGCGACAGGCCTTCGGGCGCGTCCGACCAATTGCGCCGCAGCCAGATGGCCTGGCGATAGATCAGGTCGAAGAAGCGGGCCTGCATGTCGCCATCCATGCCGCGCAGCAATTCGGGCGCATGGCTGATCCAACGCAGCAGACGGCGCCCGGTCAGCGCGGGCGTCCAGCCGGGCCCGGAGCCCTTGCCATGCCGCTTCATCCAGGAGGCGACCCAAGCCTGCGATTGCCGCCGCGCCTCGGCCCCGCCAGCGGTGAGCACATCGTCGAGCCAGCCAAAGCCGTGGAGTTGCATCTCAAACGGGGTGGACGGCGCGGGGATGTCCCAAGGGTCGGCGCCGGGGGCTTCGACCACTTGACCGGCCAAGTGCCAGAGCCCGCCCAGAATTTGCTGACCGCGCCGCGCCATCCCGGCGCCGCGGGGTTCGGGCTGCCAGACCAGACTGCGCTTGCCACGCGGGGGCCGGGCGCTGGCCAGGGCCAGGCGCATCTGCATCCACTGCATCCGCTCCAGTGAGGATTGCCCACTCATATCCGCATCCCACAGACCTGTCTCGGTCTTTCGGGCGCGAAGATAAGCAGGATGCGCCCGGCTGTCACGCCGGCAGGCGCAGACGCGCCATGTAGAAGCCATCCATCCCGCCCCGGTCCGGCCAGAGGTCGGGCAAAAGGCGCAGGCCGTGGGTGCCCGCCGCATCCGCGGGCAAGCCGTAATCTGTGGGGTCCAGCGCGTCGGCGGTCAGGCCTGGGTGGCGCTTGAGCGCGGCGGTGATCTGGTGTTCGCCTTCCACTGGCAGAAGTGAGCAGGTGCAGAAAATCAGGATGCCACCGGGTTTGACGAAGGTCAGCGCCCGGTCCAGCAGTTGGAATTGCAAGCGGGTCAGCGCCTCGGTGTCGCGGGCTTCGCGCAGATGCGGCAGATCCGGGTGTCGGCGGATCGTGCCCGTGGCGGTGCAGGGCGCGTCCAGCAGCACAGCATCGTACGGGGTGTCGGGTGTCCATGTCAGGGCATCGGCGCAGATATTCGTGGCGTGCAGCTTGGTGCGGGTCAGGTTCTCGGTCACGCGGGCCAGGCGCTTTTCGGAGATATCGAGGGCGGAGACATCGGCGCCCGCCGCCGCCAGTTGCATCGTCTTGCCGCCAGGGGCGGCACACAGGTCGAGGACGCGCTGCCCCGCCACATCGCCCAGAAGGCGGACCGGGATGGCGGCGGCGGCGTCCTGCACCCACCACTCGCCTTCCGCGTAGCCCGGCAGGGCAGAAACCTGGCCGCCCGACAGGCGCAGCGACCCTGTGGGCAAGGCCTCCGCCTCGGGCAGCAAGGCGGCTCCCGGTTTGGGGGTCAGGTCCAGTGGCGCGGGGCGCAGATGCGCGGCTTCGATCGCCTCTAGCCGGTCGCGGCCCCAGGCCTTGGCCAGGGGTTTGCGCAGCCAGGGCGGCAGGGTCGGCGGCGGCAGGGCGTCCCACGCGGCGCGGTCTTCGGCCAGGCCGCGCAGGACGGCATTCACCAGGCCCGCCTGCTTCACCGTGCGCGGTGAGATGCGGGCCAGCGCCACGGCGTCATGGACCACGCCATGGGGCGCGGCATTGTCTTCGAAAAGCTCCGCCAGGGCGAGGCGCAGGATGTCGCGAATGCGCGCAGCGGGCTGGCGGTCGATACGCGATTTCAGCAGCGCATCGGCCCGGCCCATATGGCGCAGCGTCAGCCCGGCCAGGCGCAGCGCGCGGGCGGCGGCAGGCCCATCCAGCCCCGAAGCCGCGCCGTCCAGCATGCGCCCGTCGCGCAGGACATGGGCCAGAAGGCGCAGCGCGCCGCGCCGTGGCGTCAGGCTGTCAGAAAGATCCGGCATGTCATGTCCTTGCGTGGCGGGTGCCGCGACGTATATCCATTGGACCGTCCCGGCAAGGAGGCCGCTTTCATGTCCGAGCAACAGCCCGCCCGTATGTCCGTCGATCCCGCGGATTTGCCGGCCGCAGCCCCCGATGCGCCAGCCTGTCCCACGGCCCCGCGGACTTCGGGGCCCGCGCCCGCCGCCCTGTCACCCGAGGCGGAGGCCGCGCGTCGTGCCGCCTTGCCCGAGGTGGCGCGCCGCGCACTGGAAGAAGCCGATGCCCGCAAGGCGGCAGAGCTGAACCTGCCAAGGGAGCTGGGTGGCCGCGACGGGCCGGAACCGGTCCGCTATGGCGATTGGGAGTTGAAGGGGATTGCGGTCGACTTTTGAGGGGTGGGTCGCTTCACCTGTGGACCGGAATCAAGCCCAACGGGCGCCGGTCCATCGCCGGGCCGCCCTCCGGCCCGGCGATCTGGTTCGCGTTTGCGCACAGCCTGGGCTTTTGCGGATGTGGCAGACACGACGTGCATGAGCGGGTCAGTTGCATCGCCAAGCCGCGGCCCTTCGACGGACCGGCTTGCGCCCGTTTTCAGACGGCTCGCCCCTAACGGATCCGCAAATCGGCCACGTCACCTTGACCTTCATCGGCCTGGAAACGGACCACGTCGCCCTGAATGGCGACGGTCTGGCAGTTGAGCGGGAAGTCGCGAAGGACGGTATCCAGCGTGCGGCAGAAATAGGGGCCGCGCCAGTCCCAGGTGCCCGTCACGCGCAGGCCGAAACCACGGCCGCCCAGTGTGCCATCGGGGGCGACGCGCAGGGAAATGCCATCTCCGGTCAGGCGCTTGCCTTCGACGGCAGCAAGGAAGGCGTCGCGCGTGGTGACCGCCTCGAAGGCGGCGGCGGGGCTGGCCAGCAAAAGGGCAAGGATCAAGACGCGCATGGTAAGGATACGGGCGCGGAGCGCGGCCAGATCAACGCAGGCCCAGCACATCCAGCATATCGAAGGCACCGGGCCCCTTGCCCTGGCCCCAAAGGGCCGCGCGCAGCGCGCCCCGGGCAAAGACCGTCCGGTCCGACGCCGCATGGCGCAGGGTGATCCGTTCGCCATCGGCGGCGAACAGGACGTCGTGCTCGCCCACGATGTCTCCGCCCCGGATGGCGTGGAAGCCGATGGCACCGCGCGTGCGGGCGCCGGTGATGCCGTCGCGGGCGCGGTCCGCGACATCGTCCAGCGCCACGCCGCGCCCGGCGGCGGCAGCCTCGCCCAGCATCAGGGCCGTGCCGGACGGCGCGTCGACCTTGTGGTGGTGATGCGCCTCGATGATCTCGATATCGAAATCGTCGCCCAGGCTGGCGGCGACCTGGCGGACAAGCTGGGTCAGAAGGTTGACGCCCAGCGACATGTTCCCCGCCCGTATGACGGTGGCGTGCATGGCCGCGCGGTCGATCTTGGCGATGTCCTCGACCGTCAGGCCCGTGGTGCCGATCACATGGATGGCGCGGGCCTGGGCGGTCAACTCAGACATGGCGATTGTGGCGGCGGGGGTGGTGAAGTCAATGACGGCCTGGGCGCGGGCCACGACCTCGATCGGGTCGTCGGTGACAGGCACGCCGTTTGCGGCGCCACCCATGGCTTCGCCCAGGTCGCGGCCCGCCCAATCGTGGCCAGGCGCTTCGGTCACGCCGACCAGATGGGCCTCGGGCGAGGCGCTGATCAAGTCGATCAACATACGACCCATGCGGCCCGAGCCGCCCATGACGACGATGCCCACGCTCATATTCACTCTCCCATTCGTTTCGCGTGGGTCTACAAGGGCTGGGCCCGCCGCGCACCCCGATTTTCGGGCGTTGCACCCGGGCACGGCCCCGCCTATTTCGGGCCCTCACCCTTCGGAGGTTTCCCCATGGCCAAATCGCGCTTCGACACCCAAGGCGGCCCGTCCCAACGGCAATTGCGCGTGGGCGAGTTGATCCGGCGCACATTGTCCGAGGTGCTGGCGCGCGGGGATATCCACGACGATGAATTACAGCGCATGTCGATCACGGTGGGCGAAGTGACGGTGTCGCCCGACCTCAAGATCGCCACGGCCTGGGTGCTGCCCTTGGGCGGCAAGGGGCGCGATGAGGCCATTGCCGCGCTCAAGCGCAACAAGGGCGAATTGCGGCACGCGATCGGGCGGGAAATGACGCTGAAATTCGCGCCCGACCTGCGGTTCCGCATCGATGAGACATTCGACCGGATGGACGATACGCGCCGGATGTTCGCTGACGACAAAGTGCGCCGCGACCTGGAGGAGGACGAGGAATGATCCGCGTGCTGGCCGCGCTGATCTGCGCCCTTTGGGCCTGGGCGGCGGCGGCTTGTGAAACGGTCGAGCATCGCGAAAGGGTCTTCACGGTTTGCACCGCGGATCTGGCGCGCCACGACGTGTCGCTGCACCTTTGGGGCGCGGATGGCGCGCCTTTGGGCAATTTCCAGCGGTTGGATGCCGAATTGGGCGCGTCAATCACCTTCGCTATGAATGCGGGTATGTACCACCAGGATCGGCGCCCGGTGGGGCTTTACATCGAAGATGGCGCGCAGCATGCGCCAATCGTCACCCGCGCGGGGCCGGGCAATTTCGGGCTGCTGCCCAACGGGGTGTTTTGCGTGACCCAGGGGCGCGCCGATGTCATAGAGGCCCGCGCCTTTGCCGCCGCCCCGCGCCCGTGCCGCCATGCCACGCAATCGGGCCCGATGCTGGTGATCGACGGCGCGCTGCATCCTCGTTTCATCGCCGACAGCCCCTATCTGAAGCGCCGCAATGGCGTTGGGGCCAACCCCGATGGGCGGCGCGTGCATTTCGCTATCTCGGAAGAGGCGGTGTCGTTTCACGAGATGGGCACGCTTTTCCGCGACGTTCTGGGCGTGCGGGATGCGCTGTTTCTGGATGGCTCGGTCTCGCGGCTTTACGTGCCGGGCGTGGGCCGGGCCGATGGTGGGCGGCGCATGGGCCCCATCTTGGCGATAACGGAGAAGGCGGATGGCTAGGCGCAAGAAGGGCCGCGCGGTCCATGGCTGGATGATCGTGGATAAGCCTGCTGGCATGGGCTCTACCGCGGTGGTGTCGAAGGTCCGCTGGGCGCTGGATGCACAGAAAGCAGGCCATGCGGGCACCCTGGACCCCGACGCGACCGGTGTGCTGGCCGTGGCCGTGGGGGAGGCCACGAAGACGGTGCCCTATGTGACGGATGCGCTGAAATGCTACCGCTTCCGCGTGGTTTGGGGGGCGGAGACATCCACCGACGACGCTTCGGGCGAGGTGCTGCGCCGGTCAGACGCACGGCCTGATCGCGGCGCGGTGGAGACGGCCTTGGCAGCGTTCCGGGGCCAGATCGAGCAAGTGCCGCCCCAGGTTTCCGCTGTGAAGGTGGAAGGGGCCCGCGCCTATGACCTGGCGCGCGAGGGGGTCGAGATGGATTTGGCGGCGCGGCCCCTCTTTGTGGATCGGCTTGAGGTGATCGCGGCGGATGCCGACGGCGTGGAATTGGAGATGGTCTGCGGCAAAGGCGGCTATGTCCGCGCCATCGCGCGCGATCTGGGCCGCGCTCTGGGTTGCTTGGGCCACGCGGCCTGGCTGCGCCGCGTCTGGTCGGGGCCGTTTCGCGCCGACGACGCCTTGAGCATCGAGACCATCGAAGCGGAGGCCCGTAGCGATGCGCTGGACGCACGGCTCCTGCCGTTGGAAACCGGGCTCGACGCGTTGCCAGCCTTGGCCGTGACCGAAGCCGCAGCCGCGCGCCTGGCCAATGGCAACCCCACCGAGGTGCTGGAAGGGGCCGAATACGGTGATACCTGCTGGGCGGCGCTGGACGGGCAGGCCATCGCCATCGGGACCTACCGCGCGGGGCTTCTGCATCCGTCGAAAGTGTTCCGAACCTGAAACATCCCGGCGCGCGACGTAGGGGCTTTGTTACAGCCGGTCACGGAAATCGGGCGTCCTGGCTCGCGGGCGGTGACCTCCGCGTGAGGGGGGGTGCCGGGGGTTCGGTGTGCAGGGCTATTGTCCGTTCAAACGCAAACACGCCCCGCAACGGCACAACCTTGAAAGACATACACATGACCCGCATCGCATCCACCGCATGGACCGTCCTGGTCGCTGGCGCCTTCGCCACCATCGCATTCGATCTGTTCGGCCAGGGCCTGTCGCCCATGGCCGGGTTCGCCAAACTGGCCCCCGTGGGCCTGGCGCAGCAGACGCTGACGACGGTGTTCGACTCGGTCCCCAAAGGCGCTGCGCACACGCTGCACACCCTGACCGGCCTGGTCTTCTACCCGCTCGGCTACCTTCTGGTGGCGCGCCCCTTGGCCGCCCGCGTCACGCCCTGGCTGCATTGGGCCCCGGTCTCAGTGGCTTACGGTATCGGCCTGTGGGTCTTCGCCCTTTACATCATGGCGAGTCTGGTGGCCGGTAACGCGCCCTTCCTGGGCTTCACGGGCATCACTTGGGTCGCACTTTGGGGGCACATCGTCTACGCCGTCGTCGCCGCCGCGGTGATCGAACGGGCCCTGCCGCGCCCCGTCGCGGCGACCCCGGCCCTGGCCTGACCGCCGGTGTCTTGCCAGCCCCCGGCGGGGCTGGCATGCCGCTGGGATGATTACCCGACAATCGACCAAGGGCGACGCGCCATCCACCGCCACCTATTCCGACGATGAGCGCTATCGCTACGATCTGATCCGCACCTGGGACGCGTCCGGGGGGCGGATCAACTTCGTCATGCTCAACCCGTCGACGGCCACGGAACTCGCCAATGACCCCACGGTGGAACGGTGCGAGCGCCGCGCCCGCGCCCTGGGCTACGGGGCCTTTCGAGTGACCAACATCTTCGCCTATCGCGCCACCGACCCCCGCGACATGCGCGCCTGTCCCGAACCCGTCGGCGGCCCCGACAACGATGCGGCCATTGAGGCCGCGGCGCGTTGGGCGGATCAGGTCGTCTGCGCCTGGGGCACCCATGGCGCGCATCTGGCGCGCGGCGCCAAGGTAGAGGCGTTGTTGCGCGCCACGGGCCAGCCCTTGACGACTTTGGGCCTGTCGAAGGACGGGCATCCGAAGCACCCGCTCTACATCGGCTACGCCGTGCAGCCGACCCCGTGGGGGGCGTGATGCACCTGACGCGACATGACATTCGGGCCGATGACGGCACCATGATTGCCGTGCGCGAGGTGGGTGAGGGGCCACCTTTGGTGCTGCTCCACGGGTTTCCCGAAAACCATCGCTGCTGGTTGCCGCTGCTGCCCGAACTGGCGCGGGGGCGGCGCTGTATCCTGCCGGACCTGAGGGGCTACGGCGACAGCGACGCGCCCGCCGACGACGCGGCGCATATGGCATATTCCAAGCGGCGGATGGCGCTGGATCTGGTGGCGGTTCTCGATGCGTTGGGGATCGCGCAGGCCGATATCGCGGGCCATGACCGTGGTGCGCGCGTGGCCTATCGCTTTGCGTTGGACCATCCCGGGCGGATGGGCCGCTTGGCGATTCTGGAGGTCATTCCGACGGCGGCGTTCTGGGATGCCTGGTCTGCCGACCTTGCGCAGAAGGCCTATCACTGGAATTTCCTGGCTCAACCCACGCCCCTGCCGGAACGCATGATCCTGGCGGATCCCACGGGCTGGATCGATTGGACGCTGTCCAGTTGGACGGCGTGCAAGACATTGGAGCCGTTCGCACCCGAGGCGATGGTCAGCTACCGTGCCCAAGCCGCGGACCCGGCGCGGTTGACCGCCATGTGTGCCGATTACCGCGCGGGCTATCACGTGGATCGGCGCATTGACGAAGCGGACCGCGCGGCGGGTCGGCGCATCGCAGCGCCCATGCTGTTCATCTGGGCACGCCACGGCTTTCCCGCGTCAACGGGTGATCCGGCCGGTATTTGGCGCGACTGGGCCGAGCAGGTTTCGGACGTGGCGGTCGAGGCGGGCCATTTCGCGATGGAGGAAGCGCCGGAGGAGGTGGGTGCGGCTTTGGCCGGGTTTTTTACGATGTGACCGGTGGGCGTGGCTTGTGACGGACAGCGTGTGCTGACGGTGTGACTTAGGGCTTGTGGTCGGGGCGGTGCTGAGCCGTTCTTGATGGCGTCTCTTTTGAGCCGCCAAAGGCGAATGCGTGGGTGTGGATGGCTGCCATTTGAAGCGCAAGCCGGTCCAGCGGCGGCGGCGGTTTGGCGATGCTTCTAAAGCGCCCAATCTCCGCCAAATCCGCATGCCGCCCCAGCGATGCGCCGACGGCATCCATATCGCGGGGCGGGGGGATAGCCCGTCGATGGACCGGCGCCCTGCGGGTTTTAAAGCGGTTTTCGGAAAACCTGAATCAGCATTTCCGAAAAACGTCCCGCCATCGCACTGATGTTGCACCGTTTCTCGAAAAGCTGATGCTTCAGGTTTTTCGAGAACCGCTATAGTCCGGTCCTTTTCCGTGGCGGCACCGGCAGTGTCCGTGGCCTCAGGAGCTTACGCTGCCCTTTGGGGCGCGCACCCCGCGCCCATCAGACCGGGATCAACCGAATGGCACTGGGATCAATCATCGGCGCGCCCGACAGGCGAAGGACCACGTCACCATCCACCGCGATCTGCGTCTCGCCATCTACGATGCTGACGGCGAGGGCTGGCGCGATACCGTCTTCGGCAACGTAATCGATTTCCAGAACGTCTTCGGCTGGATCGAAGTCTTCGATCAGGGCCGCTTCTTCAAGATTGGCACGGCCGACGAACAGGTCGGCCCCCACGCCGCCGGACAGGGTATCGCCCGCGCCACCGGCCAAGGTGTCATCGCCTTCACCGCCAAAAAGCTGGTCGGCGCCGTCGGTGTCGAAGATGCCCGTGTAATCCAACTCCGTCCCGTCAAGAATGTCGTCACCGGCGCCGCCAAGCAGGGTGTCTGCGCCATCCCCGCCAAAGAGACGGTCATCCCCGTCGTCGCCCGTCAGCACATCATCCCCGTCCCCGCCCGAAAGCAGGTCGGCGCCATCGCCGCCGGCAAGGGTGTCGTCCCCATCTTCACCATGAAGGATATCGTCGCCGCCATCGCCCAGCAGGGTGTCTTCGCCGATGCCGCCCATCAATTCGTCGCGCGCATCGCCGCCGGACAGGCGGTCATTGCCTTCATCGCCCGTTATCAGATCGCTCTGATCGGAGCCCTGGATGTCGTCATCGCCGCCATTGCCGTACACAGCGTCACTCTCGAAGGCGATGGTCTCGATGGAGGCGCCGCCGAAGCGGTCGGTGGCGTTGTGCCCGCCGATCACGTCAGTCGGGTCGTAGGACACCTGATCGACATCGTCGTTGGTGATGTCGGGATCAATCAGGAGATCGGGCCCATCTTCGGTGAGCGCTTCCTCCAACGGGCTGCTCGCACCTTCAACGTCTTCCGTGTTGGCGATGTCGTCGCCGTCATCGGCCGCCCCATCATCATTGGCGACGTCTTCCGTAACCGGTGTGATCAACATCATACCTGACGCGACCATGCCGATGATACCGGCCAACAAAAACATGATGACACCCCAAATGCGCAGCGGATGGCGCAGTGGCGCCGTACCTAATGAACCCCTTCGATGGCGCTGCATAAGTCGCACGCCCCCAAAGGCCTTGTGGCACAATATCGGACTTAAAAAGTTAACATCGCGTTCGATTTCTTGCGAAACCGGACTTGCACATTGGGGCTTCCCCTGACCGCGTATCCGGTGTAGGCGCCGCGCTCACTCCATGGGCCTGTGCTGGACGACATCCCGGCCTGCGCCATTCCTCTAACGTGACAGGAGAACCCGATGTCGATCACGACTGAAGAAAAGAACCGCCTTATCAAGGAATTCGCTACGAAAGATGGCGATACCGGGTCGCCCGAAGTGCAAGTTGCCATCCTGACCAGCCGGATCAGCACGCTGACCGAGCACTTCAAAACCCACAAGAAAGACAACCATTCCCGCCGCGGCCTCCTGAAGCTGGTCGCACAGCGCCGGAAATTGCTGGATTTCACGCGCGGCAAGGACGAAGCACGCTATCAGGACCTGATCAAGCGCCTCGGCATCCGCCGCTGAACCCGAATCACTCGCAAGAAAAAGGGGCCCAGGCGGGCCCCTTTTGTCGTCTCAGAGGGTGCGATCAGAACCCGATCACCGCGTCGGCCAGCGCCATGAAGAGGGGGATCGACAGGATCGCCACCGGCGTGCCCAGCCCCGTGGAGGTGCCCACATAGGCCGAGGGGTTCGCCTTGGGCAGCGCGCCGCGCAGCGTGGGCGGGCCCGAGATGTCCGAACTGGACGCCGCCATCACCGCCAGCAACACCACGCCGCCTGCCGAAAAGCCCGTCATATGGTGGATGCCGACGCCCACGGCGAACCCGATCAGGCCATGCACGATGGGGGCGGCGATGCCGTAAAGGATATAGGCATGGGCGACCTTGCGCAGCTCAGCCAGGCGGGACCAGGCCTCCATCCCCATGATCAGCATCAGGATCGACAGAAGACCCCGGAAAAGCGGCTCATAGAAGCTTTGATAGACCGCATCGGGGCGCGCGAAAATGCCCAGGGCCAGGCCCAGGACCAAGGCGGAAATGGCGGGGCTGCGGAACGTGTCGACCAGGATTTCCTTCACGAGGCCGGTGTCGAAGCCGCCACCGGGCGCGCCGCCGCCCCCGCCGCCCATCGTCATGGTGCCGGCACCGGCCTGTGCGGGCACATTGGCGGTCTGGCGCTGTTCGCTCAGGCGGGCCAGGACGATGGCGGTGACCAGTGCTGCGATGTCCATAAAGGGATAAAGCGCCCCGATGAAACCTTCATAGGCGATCCCTTCGCCATCCAGCATCACCATCCCAGCCGCCAGGGTCGAGGCGGAAACCGCGCCGAACAGGCCCGCAGTGGCCATGCCATCCATGGGCGACACGCCGCGCCAGCGCGCGATTGTGCGCATCCCCAAAAGTACGATGATCACGCCGATCGCAGCGGCGCCGAGTGCCGGAACGGCCAGTTCCACAAGGTTCGCCTCGCGCACCGAAATACCCGCGCCAAGCCCCACCTTCAGAAGCAGCAGAAGGACGATGAACTTGTAGACGGGGGCGGGTACTTCAAGTTTTGAGCCCAAGGCCGCCAGAACCATGCCGCCCATCAGAAAGGCGAGGGTCGGTTTCTGGAACTGGGCCAGCATGGTGGAAAGGATGTCGACCAGCATGTCCATGACGGTGTCTCCGCAAGAATGAGTGTTGGAGGGGATTTATGGCAAGACAATCATGAAGAAAAATACTGGTTTCAGAAGTATTCGTTCTGTAAAAAAGAACGATGGCCCAGCTTAACTTCCATCACCTGCGGTACTTCCAGGCCGTCGCCCATGCGGAAAACCTGACCCGCGCGGCGGAGGCGCTGAACGTTTCGCAATCCGCGCTGTCGACGCAGATCCGCAACTTGGAAGACCGCCTGGGCCATCCGCTGTTCCTGCGGGTGGGCCGTCGGTTGGAATTGACGGAGGTCGGGCGCATCGCGCTGGACCATGCGGATCGCATCTTTCAGGTCGGGGACGATCTGCTGGCCGTGCTGGACCAGGCGGGCACGTCGACCCCGCCCCTGCGGGTCGGGGCGATGTCGACCCTGTCGCGCAACTTCCAGCTTCGCTTTCTGACGCCCATTCTGGGCGGCGAGACCGAGATCATCCTACGCTCCGACAACGAGGCCGCGCTGCTTGATGGGTTGCGGGCGCTCGATCTCGACGTTGTCCTTACGTCCGAGCCGCCGCGCCGAACGGCCGGGTCGGATTTCGTGGCCCACCATCTGGCGACGGAGCCGGTGGCCATCCACGGCCCGGCCGGGTCCTTGGACCAGCCATCGCTCAAGGCGCTATTGTCGGAGGGGCGGTTTATCCTGCCGTCCGAAACCACGATCCGGGCGGCCTTCGTGGCCCTGGCGGAGCGGTTGGGCGTCAACCCTCACATCGTGGCGGATGTGGACGATATGGCCATGGTGCGCCTGCTGGTGCGCAACGGGGCAGGGCTTGCTGTGGCACCCGCAATCGTCTTGGCCGATGAACTGGCCAGCGGTCGTCTGGCCACCGCACCCTTCGAGTTGGACATTTGGGAGCGGTTCTATGCCGTCACCGTGCGCCGGGGCTTTCCCCATCCGCTCTTGGCGGGGCTTCTGGGCGGATCCTAAAGGTCCCGCAAGGCGCGGCGCAGCAACTTGCGCGACCGCGTCGACAGGTGGGGCGCGGCGGCGTCTTCGCCAAGGTTCTGGCGCGACAGGAACAGGCCGAGCGCGTGGGCGCGGGTATCTTGCGAAAGATAGCCGCTCCACCCCGCGTCATCCGCCGATTGCAGCTGGAAGATGCCAAAGCCGCAGATGATGCAGCCCAGATCGGTCGCCAATTCGTGGGTCGCCTCGCCGCCCGGCATCTCCGCCACGTGGGGGGCCAATTTGGCGTGCATCACTTCGTGGGCCATGGTGTTAATGAATTGCAGGGGCCGCTCCATCTGCGCGGGGTCGTATCGGATGACGGCCTGTTGGCCATCATCTTGGAAAGTTCCCGCGACGCCGGCCAAGGCCTGATAGCTGTGCCGATGCTCAGCCGGCAGCATGTCGAGCGGGGCAAGCGCGATGTCGCGATGGACACCAAGATGCCCGCGGATGGCGTCCAGAATGGCCCGCGCCGTGGCTTCATCCCGCCCGCTTGGGACATCGAAGAAGTCTCGGGTCGGCAGGATCAGGGGGCGCGGGCCGGGAAACGCCGTGTCGAACCAGGCGAAGCAATCGGCAACCCAATCGCGCATGTCATCCGACACCATGGGTCGAGACCAGAACACCTTGCTAGCCTCCTTCTTTGTGGCCGCGCCGTCCGGGAAGCGTTGTAAGCACCCCACGGCTCGAACCGCCCGGCCGTGCCGATGATCAGGCGATCTGTTCGATCCGGGACTTTTCGGCCAAGGGCCAGCGCGCGCGGATGCCTTCCACGGTTGAACGCATAGCCTCGAAATCCGGTCCGTAGAAGTAGAGGCCAGTTTCTCGGCTGCCATCCCAATGGCCCAGCAATTCACCCGCTTCTCCAACCCCGCCAAGGGCCGTATCGATTTCCTCGATCAGGTCGTTCACGTCGCTTTCGGCATAGACTTCGTCCGGCAGATCGGTGCCGTTGAGAAACAGCGCCAGGCCCTCAAGGGTCCCGAATGTGCAAAGGACATCGCCGCTTTCCGGGTCGATCAGGCTGGAGCCTTTGGGGACGCCGATTTCTTCCAGAAGTGCCACGAGGTGGTCATTTGTGGTGTCGTCAGCCAGCACGATCTCCAGATCGCAATATTCGATGCCATGGGGTTCGTCGGCCATTTGCGTGCCGCCGCCGGTGACCTCGCCTGCATTTTCAGCCCCAAGCCGTTCGGACAAGGGGTCTTCGAAAATCTCATACCGCGCGATGGGCTGCACCTTCGCATTCAGTCGCGCAATAACCATGCGGCCGTCCACTGGGGTGGGTTTTTTGAACAAGGAGCTAAAGAACGACATCGGGTCCTCACATTGGCAGGTCTGTTTGCGCCATTCCTTGCCCAGCGAAGACGGCGTCAATGTGGCGCGCCATCTCGCACCTTCCCATCTGTGTCGAAACCGCCTATGTGGCCGTTATCTGAGACGTGGCGCCCCGACCCCGGCGCCCGCATGAAGGACAGGGGTCGGCGGCAATGGGGCCGCCATACACATGGGAGACCCGGGATGGGCCTGGGTGTGCTCCCGAGACAGGATGACTATGTTCAACATCGTTAAGAAAGAGATGGAGTGGGGCCATGACACCCTCACTCTGGAAACGGGCAAGATCGCCCGTCAGGCCGATGGCTGCGTGATCGCCACCTATGGCGAAACCTCCGTCATGGCCGCCGTCACCTATGCCAAGGCGCCGAAGCCGGGCCAGGATTTCTTCCCACTAACCGTCCACTATAATGAGAAGTATTACGCCGCCGGCAAAGTGCCTGGCGGCTTTTTCAAGCGCGAAGCGCGCCCGACCGAGAAAGAGACGCTGACCTCGCGTCTGATTGACCGGCCGATCCGCCCGCTGTTCGTCGATGGCTTCAAGAACGAAGTGCTGGTGATCTGCACCGTGCTTAGCCACGACCTGGAAAATGACCCCGACATCGTCGCCATGATCGCCGCGTCTGCTGCGCTGACGATTTCCGGCGCGCCCTTCATGGGCCCGATTGCCGGGGCGCGCGTGGGCTTCGTGGAGGGCGACTACATCCTCAACCCGTCCGTGGACGACATGCAGGGGCTGAAGGACAACCCCGAGCAGCGTCTGGACCTGGTCGTCGCGGGCACCAAAGACGCCGTGATGATGGTCGAGTCAGAAGCCTATGAGCTGTCGGAAGCCGAGATGCTGGGCGCCGTGAAGTTCGGCCATGAGCAGATGCAGCCGGTGATAGACCTGATCATTTCGCTGGCCGAAGACGCCGCGAAAGAGCCGATGGACTTCCAGCCGCCGGATTACGCCGATCTGTTTGCTGCCGTGAAGGCGGCGGGCGAGCAGAAGATGCGCGACGCCTACGCCATTCTCGACAAGCAGGAACGCACGGGCGCCGTTGCCGCCGCCAAAGACGCCATCAAGGCGGAGTTGAGCGAAGAGCAGTTGGAAGACCCGAACCTGGGCACCGCGCTCAAGAAGCTGGAATCCAGCGTCCTGCGCGGCGATGTGGTCAAGAACAAGAAGCGCATCGACGGGCGTGGCCTGGACGAAGTCCGCGACATCGTGTCGGAAGTGGGCCTGCTGCCGCGCACCCACGGCTCGGCTTTGTTCACCCGCGGTGAGACGCAGGGCCTGGTTGTGACCACGCTGGGCACCGGCGACGATGAGCAGATCATCGACGCGCTGCATGGCAACTTCCGCTCCAACTTCCTGCTGCACTACAACTTCCCGCCCTATTCGGTCGGCGAGGTGGGTCGCTTCGGGCCTCCGGGCCGTCGCGAAATCGGCCACGGTAAGTTGGCTTGGCGGGCGTTGCAGGCGGTCCTGCCCTCGGCGACGGACTTCCCCTACACGATCCGCCTGGTGTCCGAGATCACGGAATCCAACGGCTCCTCCTCCATGGCCACGGTCTGCGGATCGTCGCTTTCCATGATGGACGCTGCCGTGCCGCTGAAGGCCCCCGTGGCCGGTGTGGCCATGGGTCTGGTGTTGGAAGATGATGGCGAATACGCCGTCCTGACCGACATCCTGGGCGACGAAGATCACCTGGGCGACATGGACTTCAAGGTGGCGGGCACTGAGGCGGGCATCACCTCCTTGCAGATGGACATCAAGGTCGCCGGCATCACGCCCGAGATCATGGAAACCGCCTTGGCCCAAGCCAAGCAGGGTCGCCAGCACATCCTGGACGAGATGGCCAAGGCCCTGACCGAAGGTCGGACTGAATTCTCGGCCCACGCCCCACGCATCGAGACGATGAACATCCCCACCGACAAGATCCGGGAAGTCATCGGTTCGGGCGGCAAGGTCATCCGCGAGATCGTGGAAACCTCGGGCGCCAAGGTCGACATCCAGGACGATGGCACCATCAAGATCGCGTCCGCCAACGGCGCGGCCATCGAAAAGGCCTATGAGATGATCAACTCGATCGTCGCCGAGCCGGAGGAAGGCAAGATCTACAAGGGCAAGGTCGTGAAGATCGTCGATTTCGGCGCCTTCGTGAACTTCTTCGGCAAGCGCGACGGCCTGGTCCACGTGTCCCAGATCGAAAACCGTCGCCTGAACCATCCGTCGGATGTGCTCAAGGAAGGCCAGGAGGTCTGGGTCAAGCTGCTGGGCTTCGACGACCGCGGCAAGGTCCGGTTGGCCATGAAGATGGTCGACCAGGAAACCGGCACCGAGATGGCCAAGGAAGACGCCGAATAAGGCGTCGACCCCGTCAGATCGAAGGCCCCGGCGGAAACGCTGGGGCCTTTTGTTCTCTGGATCTTGGTCAAAACGATTCGCAAACGGCGTTGTGATGCGCATCTTGCGCACAAAGCGTGTTGCGAATGAAAATCTCTAGAAAACGATTCTCAAACTTGTTTGCGACGTCATTCCTTGACACAAGCTCATTTAATGACTCGAAAAACCGAAGTTCTCGTTCACAACCAGATCTACGACGCTTCCGAAGCAGTATCGTATCATGCCGGTCGTTTTCCGCCCGGCGACTTGGATCTCTCTCAGATCATCGGCCCGCAGACCGACGCGGCCATCGCGCTGACGCGCTATGACACGCTCCTCCAGACACTTCCCGACAGCGAGCTTCTGCTCGCGCCGCTGCGCGCGCGGGACGCCGTCGTGTCGTCGCGGATGGAGGGTACGATCTCGACGCTGGAGGAGGTCTTGCGCCTGGAAGCGGATGCCGACGACGCCGGAACCCCCGAGGATCGGCGTGACGAGACCATCGAGGTCGCCCTTTATGCCCGTGCGCTTCGCCAGGCGGAACGGCAAATGTCCGACGGCTATCCGATCTCGGCGCATCTGATCCGCAATGCGCATCGCACATTGCTGGGTTACGGACGGGGCGCGGACAAACGGCCAGGCGAATTCAAGACCGAGCAAAACTACATCGGCGACCGCCGGCGTCGCCGCATCGACTTTATGCCCATCAGCCCAGACCAACTGGGGCCTGGAATCGACGCCTTGGTCAACTTCATCCAGCGTGACGGCACCCTGCCGCTGCTGCGCACCGCCATCGCCCATGCCGAGTTCGAAGCCCTGCACCCGTTCGACGACGGGAACGGCCGTCTGGGACGGATGCTCATCACCCTGATGCTCTGGAAGACGGGCGTCCTGAGCGCCCCGCATTTCTTCGTCAGCGACTACTTCGAACGCAACAAGGACCTCTATATCGACCGTCTGCGCGCCGTTTCGGCCGAGGATGACTGGACTGGCTGGTGCGCATTCTTCTTGACGGCCCTGACCGCCCAGGCCGAGTCGAATATCGACGTCGTCGGCCGCATCCGGGCCCATTACGACGAGATGCAGATCCGGTTCCGCGACGTGCTTGGGTCGAAATGGTCGACGGATGCGCTCATCTACATTTTCGCCAATCCGATCTTCCGCAACAATCGGTTCAAGCGAAATGCCGGCATCCCGGCCGGCACGGCCAACGGCTTCACCAAACGCTTGGTCGAGGCGGGCATCCTGTCGGTCCTGATCCCGCCGGCGGGGCGCGCGCCCGGGCTCTATGCCTTTCCATCGCTCCTCGACATCGTCCGAGACGACGGCTGAGCTTTCGTTACCAAAGCGTCACCCAACCGTTACGCTGCCGTCGAGGTCCTGCGATATCGAACACCCATGCCGATCACCGTCGGCTCCAGGCTCCGCATTCCCATCCGGCCTGGACCGCGCCCAGAACTGTCCCCGCAGATGCCGGGCGCCCTGCGGTCTCGGTTGCCCGCCGGGACCCCTTTTTTCGTCCCGCATTCGTGATACGAAGCTCCACATTCAAAAGGGGGCCAGCCATGCATCTGAACGTCTATCTCGCCGGAGAAATCCATACCGATTGGCGCGACAGGATCACGTGCGGGGCCGAAGGTCTGGACGTGACATTCACGTCGCCTGTGACCGATCACGGCGCCAGCGACGATTGCGGTGTGGTCATCCTGGGGGCTGAGCCAAACAAGTTCTGGCACGATCGCAAGGGCGCCAGCATGAACGCAATCCGCACGCGCAAAGCCATCGAAGATGCGGACATCGTCGTCGTGCGGTTCGGCGACAAATACAAGCAATGGAACGCAGCCTTCGATGCGGGCCAGGCGGCAGCCTTGGGGAAATCGCTGATCGTGCAGCACGGGCCCGACCATGCGCATGCGCTCAAGGAAGTGGATGCGGCGGCCCTCGCCGTTTGCGAAACGCCCGAGCAGGTCTTGCAGATTTTGCGGTATGTTTTGACAGAAAAGCTGCCGAATTAATCAGTTGGCAAGTTTTTGTTAACGTTGCGTAAACGACTTGCGCGCAATGTTGACCCCATGATGACTCGTTTTGAAATCGCCACCATGGCCACCGCTATCGCATTCTGTGTTACCTGCCTCGGTATGGCGGCCATCGCAGCCCTCGCTGTCGTTTAAGGGGCAACGCGCAAGACCCGGCCAAGGTCCTGCGCGCGTCTCTTCAGCCTTCGCGCGGCGGAATGTTCTTTGCGCGGTCCACTGCGGGCCGGGCATAGAAGCGGTCGATATAGGCCTGCAAGTTCCCGAATTCGGACCAGCCGACAATGTCTTTGGCCTCATAGAAATTGAGCGCATTGAGCCAGGGCGCAATGGCGATATCGGCCATGGAATAGCTGCCGGTGACCCAGTCGCGCCCGTCCAGCGCGCCGTTTAAAACACCCAACAGGCGCTTTGCTTCGCCGACGTAACGCTCCCTCGGGCGGGGGTCGTCGATGTCCTTGCCGGCAAACTTCACGAAGAAGCCCAACTGGCCCAACATCGGGCCCAGCCCGCCCATCTGCCACATCAGCCACTGGGTGATCTGGGCCTTCTCGGCAGCATCGCCGCCCAGAAGCGCGCCGGTCTTCTCGCCAAGATAAAGCAGGATCGCCCCACTTTCGAACACGCCGATGGGCTGCCCGCCTGGGCCATCGGGGTCGATGATGGCGGGGATCTTGTTGTTGGGGTTGAGCGACAGAAATTCGGCGGATTTCACGTCGTCATCCGACAATGTCACGCGGTGGGCCTCATAGGGCAGGTCCAATTCTTCGAGCGCGATGGAGGCCTTTACCCCGTTCGGCGTCGGAAAGCTGAAAAGTTGCAGCTTCGTTGGGTCCTGGGGAACCCAGCGGGACGTGATGGGAAAGGCGGAAAGATCGGCCATTGAAAGCCTCCTGAAAGATGGTGAGCAATTCGCAACATAAAGCGACGTTAGGGAAACAAAACAGTCGACCCAGTGCGCGAATCGCGACACCAATGTGCGCGCAGCCCGGGGATGAGGGGCGCATAAGACAGGAAATATCGGGAGAGAATGGATATGCTTAATGAATTCAAGGATTTCATTGCCAAGGGCAATGTCATGGATTTGGCGGTGGGGATCATTATCGGGGCGGCCTTTACGGCCATCGTAAGCTCGCTTGTGGGCGACCTGATCAACCCGATCATCGGTCTGATTCTGGGGGGAATCGACTTCACCAGCATGTATGTCGTGCTGTCTGGCGACGTGGCGCCGGGCGTGGGGCTAGAGGCCGCGCGCGAATCCGGGGCCGCGATATTCGCCTATGGGGCGTTTTTGACCGCCTGCATCAACTTCCTCATCATCGCCTTCGTCGTCTTCATGCTGGTGAAAGCGGTCAACAAGATCAAAGCCGCCACCGAAACGCCGGAAGAGGCGCCCGCCGAAGAGGCCGGTCCGTCAGAGCTCGATGTGCTCATCGAAATCCGCGATAACCTGAAGACGGGTGGCGCGACCGCCGCGGAATAACCGGCCCAAGCTGCATGCCAAGGCCCGCCCCAGACAGGGGCGGGCCGCTTCCGTCGCAGCATTCAGAGAACCGACGCGACCGGGACCGCGTCGAGCCCCAATGCCTCCCCCACCGCGGCATAGGTCAGCTTGCCCGCATGGACGTTCAGGCCCGCGGCCAGATGCGGGTCCGCCGCGCAAGCCGCTTTCCAGCCCAGATCGGCCAGCGACAACAGGAAGGGCAGGGTGGCGTTGCCAAGCGCGATGGTCGAGGTGCGGGCCACGGCGCCCGGCATGTTGGCTACGCAGTAATGCATGATGCCATCGACCTCATAGATCGGGTCTTCGTGTGTGGTGGCTTTTGAGGTTTCAAAGCAGCCACCCTGGTCGATGGCCACATCAACAATGGCCGCCCCCGTCTTCATGTCCGGCAATTGCGCCCGGGTCACCAGCTTAGGCGCCGCCGCCCCGGGGATAAGCACCGCGCCGATGACCATATCGGCTTGGGCCACCAATTCGGCGGTGTTGCCAGCGCTGGCAAAGCGCGTGTTGAACACCCCGCCGAACACATCGTCGAGATAGCGCAGGCGAGGCAGGGACCGGTCCAGCACGGTCACATCCGCGCCCATGCCCGCCGCGATGCGCGCGGCATGGGTGCCGACGACGCCCCCACCGATCACCGCCACTTGGGCGGGCCCCACACCAGGCACCCCGCCCATCAGCACGCCGCGTCCGCCATTGGCCTTCTGCAAGGTCCAGGCGCCCACTTGCGGGGCCAGCCGCCCGGCCACTTCGGACATGGGCGCCAGCAGGGGCAGCCCGCCGCCGGGCGCGGTGACAGTCTCATAGGCAATGCATGTCGCGCCCGAGGCCAGCAGGTCGTGGGTTTGGCCGGGGTCGGGGGCCAGGTGCAGATAGGTGAACAGAACCTGGCCCTCGCGCAACATCTTGCGTTCGCCGGGCTGCGGTTCCTTCACCTTCACCACCATGTCCGCGCTGGCGAAGACCTCTGCCGCGGTGTCGACGATCTTGGCGCCGACCGCTTGATATTCAGCGTCCTCAAACCCAGAGCCCAGGCCCGCCTGGGTCTCGATCAGGACGTCATGGCCATGGGCGATGGCTTCCATGGCGGCGGCGGGGGTCATGCCGACGCGAAACTCCTGGGGTTTGATTTCCTTGGGGCAGCCGATGCGCATTGTGTTCTCCCGAATGGCGTTATGCGGAAGATTAGGGGCGTTCAGGGGCGCTTTCGTCCTGATTTCTCCTGAGGTATGGCGTGATCACGCACAAATTCTGTGCTAATAATCGCAGATACGGGAAATATATGCATCATGGCTCAGATAGACGACACCGATGCCCGTCTGCTCCGTCTGGTCCAGCGGGAGGCGCGCCTGACGTCGGCCCAATTGTCCGAGCGGCTGAACCTGTCGCCCTCGGCCTGCCACCGGCGGCTGCAACGGCTAGAGAAAGCGGGCGTGATCCGCGGAACCGTGGCCTTGCTGAACCCCCGCGCCGTGGGGCGACCCACCACCGTCTTCGTGGAAATCAGCCTGTCCACCCAGGCGGACGATGTCCTGGACGCATTCGAGGCGGCGGTGGCCCGTATCCCCGACGTGTTGGAATGCCACTTGATGACGGGGGCTTATGACTACCTGCTGACGGTCGTGGCCCGCGACAGTGACGATTTCGCGCGCATCCACCGCGGCCACCTTGCCCGTTTGCCCGGGGTGGCCAAACTGCAATCGTCCTTCGCGCTCAAAACGGTGTTCAAGTCGACCGCGTTACCGGTGGAACCGGGCTGAGACGAGATCCTTCAAGACAGGAAGGCCGGTCGACAAACCCGCCTTTCATCCTGGCAAAAATACTCCGGGGGGCTTCGGCTTGCCAAAGCGGGGGCAGCGCCCCCTCCCAGATGTTTCGCATGCGAAACGTCCGAATCGGACCTTTAACCCATTGTTAGTACATTGTTTCGCGTGCGAAACATCTGGGTCATGATCCCCCGTTCAAGCCAGGTTCGATCCCATCATTGGAATGCCGCGACCAACACCATGACCAACCCGCCCGCGATGACCCCCGCAATCGCATCGCGCCGCCAGGCCGCCACGCCAAGGGCGGCGCCCGCCGCGACCAGCCGCGCAAGTTCTGGCGCAGTCCCGACAGCATCGGGCCAGACCACCAGCGGCACCGCCAAGGCGGGCAGGATGGACACGGCGGTGTAGCGCAGATGGCGCTCAAACCAGGCGGGCAGGGGCCGGTTGCCCACCAGGCCCAGAAAGGCGAAGCGCGTCAGATAGGTCAGGACGCCCAGGATGACGATGATTGCCCAGACATTCATGACATCCGACGCTCCACCTCGGCGCCGGTGGCCATGCCCAGCAGACCCGCGCAGATCAGCCCAAGGTTCCAAGGCAACCAGGTCAGCAACAGGGCCGCCACCACCGCCACGAAGGCCGCCGCCATATGGGCGCGGCTGCGCAGCATCGGTCCCACCAGCGCCAGGAAGGTCAGCGGCAGCGCAAAGTCGAGCCCCCAGCTTTCAGGCACCTGGGCGCCCAGCACCGCGCCCACCCACGTCGCCCCGACCCAGGTGGGGAAGAGCAGCGCAATCAGACCCGCGAAATAGGCCACCTTGCGGGCCACGGGCAGGTTTGGCTGTGCCTCATAGGTGGCCTGGGCCAGCGCGAAACTTTGGTCCACCAGCATGTAGGCCAAGCCCGCGCGTTGCCACAAAGGGGCGGAGCCCAGATGGGGGACCATGGCGGCGGAATACATCACCATCCGCAGGTTCACCGCCAGCGCCGACGCGATCACCACGGCGGCGGGCGCGCCCTCGGCCATCAATTGCACGGCGGTGAACTGCGCCGCCCCCGCGATGACCACCACCGAAAAGGCCATGACCTGCGACACCGGCAGCCCGGCCTCGGTGGCCAGCACTCCGAACAGCGCGCCAAACGGCACAATGATCAGCACGAAAGGCGCGCAATCCAATACGCCGCGCCGGAAGGGTCGGTCCATCGCTTGCATCCTCTCGGGCCTGCGGACAATCTGCCCTTCCAGCGTTTCGGCCTTGGCGGAGCTTTCCGGTCAAAGCCTGAACGCCTTAACCGCGCCGGAGCCGCCCCTCAAGTGTCCACCGAAACCCCCGCCAGCCTGCGCGTCCTCCCCGACCCCGACGCCCCTCGCCTGACCCGTGCCGTCACGGGCCGCGACCAGACCGGCGCGGCGGTGGATTTGCGCGTGGTCGAGGAACGGCCGCTGACCATCTACCTCAACAGCCGCGAGATCGTGACCGCCATGACAATCGGCGACCATCCCGAATGGCTGGCCTTGGGCTTTCTGACCAACCAGGGGATGGTGACGGCAGAAGACGAGGTCACCGGCATCGACTTCGACGAAGAACTGGAAACCGTCGTCGTGCGCACGGCGCGGGAAACGGACCACGAAGCCAAGCTGTCGCGCGCCACCCGCACATCGGGCTGTGCCGTGGGCACGGTCTTTGGCGATATGATGGAAGGGTTGGAGGGGCTGACCCTGCCGCCCACGCCCATTCGCGTGTCGGACCTGCGCGCGCTAAGCCGGGCGATCAACCGGACGCCGTCGCTATACCTCGCGGCGGGGGCGATCCACGGCACCTGCCTGTGCCAGGGCCCGGACCCGCTGGCTTATTTCGAGGATGTGGGTCGCCACAATGCCGTCGATAAGCTGGCGGGCTGGATGCGCGTCACGGGCACCGACCCGTCGGACAAGACGATGTTCACAACCGGGCGCCTGACGTCTGAGATGGTCATCAAATGCGCATTGATGGGCATTCCCTGCCTTGCCTCCCGTTCGGGCTTCACGGCCTGGGGGGTGGAAATCGCGCGCCAAGTGGGGCTGACCGTGATCGGGCGGATGAAGGGTGAACGCTTCGTATGCCTAAGCGGGGAGGCGCGGGTCGTATGGGACGCCTCTTGATGTGGTCTCTTCCCGCATTGGCGGCCCTGGCATGGCTCAGCCCCGCCGTCGCCGACACGCTGCCGTCCTGTCCGGGCGACGCGACTGTCTGCATCATCGCCCCGCAACCTGCCTTGACCGAGACGACCCACCGCCCCAGCCAGCTTCTCCGCGATTGCCATGGCGCCCATCAGGGCGGGACCCGTATCGACCCGTTCGACTACGACCCTTGGTCCGCCCCGCAGCGCCCCGTGGCGCACCACGAAAGCTGCCTGGCCGCCACCTTCCTGGCCCTTCGCACTTGGCAGTTAGCGGCGGCCTGGATGTCCGAAAATCGCTTTGGCGTCGAAGACGGGCTCGGACTTCGCGTCACCGCCCCAGCCGACCCCATGGCCCCGACCTTCACGCTGGTGGGCGTTCAGCCTGCCAAGCGGGTGCGTCCCAGCCTTCTTCATGTCGAACACCCGGGCCTCGACCCGGCGCTGCCACTGAACCTGGCGCTCCGCTTCGACAGCTTGGGCAATTTCCTCGACGCAACGTTCGACCAACGCCCGAGGGCCCCGCGATGATTCGACCCTACAATGCCCGACTGGCTGGCGCCCGCACGACCTGGCCGGGCCTTGCCCTTGCCGCAATCCTGGCGGTCGCGACGCCTGCCATTGCGAACCAACCGGCCCCGCCTGCCTGCCCCGGCGGCGCGATTTTCTGCGAACTTCCCGAGGTCGAATTGCCGAAAGATCTTCGCGTGCCCCGCGATCGCGATGTCGGTCAGGCGGCAATGCCGTTCCATTTCGACGGACAGCCCGTCACCGCCGATCAGCCGGAATGGGAATGGTATCGCGACCCAATCGCAACCTATCCCGATGCGGCTTCGTGCCTTCCATCTGCGGCGGTCACCGCGACCCATCTGGACGTCGCCGCCTTCGACTGGGGCGCCCGCCGGACCCTGGACGAATCCGAGATCTGCGTCTTTCGCCTGACCCAAGTCTTGGGCGATTGGCGCCATGTGGCGGCGTGGTTCCTTCGATCCGGTCTCCGCGACCCGGAGCCGGGATTGGCAAGGCCGGGCTACCAGGTCGTATCCGACGGATCTGCGGTTGTGCTGACGGGATGCATTGGCAAGGGCACCGGGCCAGAGACCGATTTCGACGCGTCAATGCGCAGCGTCGTCATGCTCTTGTCGGGCACGACGGATTTGAATGTCTCGGTCGTCTATGGGCTCGACGGCACGTTGCAATCCGTCGGAGTGGCAGAATGTTTCTGAGGTCGGCGCCATGATCCAACCCCATGGTGTCATCCTGGCCGGGGGCCGCGCGACCCGCATGGGTGGGGGCGATAAGGGGCGGTTGATGGTGGGCGGTGTGCCATTGATCCAGCGCGTGATTGCGCGGCTTGGGCCCCAGGTGGATGCGCTTGCGCTGAACGCCAATGGCGATGCAGCGCGGTGGGCCGACCTTAGCCTGCCCGTCCTGGCCGATGCCAGCGATGACCGACCGGGGCCGTTGGCCGGTGTGCTGGCGGGGCTCGACTGGGCCGCGGACCTTGGTTGTCCCCATATCGTCACTGCCGCGGCCGACACGCCCTTTCTGCCGCCCGATCTTGTGCCTCGCTTGCTGGCGGCGGCGGGGCCCAGTGGCCTCGCCTTGGCCGCGACGCAGGAAGACGGGCGCACCTGGCCCCAGCCCACATTCGGGCTTTGGCCCACGTCCTTGCGCGACGACCTGCGCCAAGCCATCGCCGATGGTACGCGAAAGATGCTGCATTGGACGGATCGGCACGGGGCGGGCTTGGCTGTCTTCGAGACCGCGCCGTTCGACCCGTTCTTCAACATCAATACGCCCGAAGACCTGGCCCGCGCCGAGGCCATGGCATGATCTTGATGGGCATCATCGGGCACAAGAACGCCGGTAAGACAACACTAACGGAAAGATTGGTGGCGCATCTGACGGCCCAGGGGCTGAGTGTTTCGACCGTGAAGCGCACGCACCACGCCATCGACCTGGAAAAGCCCGGCACCGACACCCATCGCCACCGCATTGCGGGCGCGCGTCAGACCATTTTGGCCACCGACAAACGGTTGGCGTTGCTGGACGAAGCCCCGGCGCCCGACCTTGCCCATTGCCTACGCCGTCTGGCGCCTTGCGATGTGGTTCTGGCCGAGGGGTGGAAGGGTGGGGACCATCCCCGGATCGAGACCTGGCGCCCCGAAACGGGGCATCCCCCCTTGGCGATCGCGGATCCGACAATCGGCGCCGTCGCCGCGAAAGGGGCGCCGGAGGTGGCGCAACCCGTCTTCGACCTGGATGACATTGCCAGCATCGCCGCCTTCATATGCCGATGATATTCGACCGGGTCATCGCCGTGGATTGGTCCGCCCGGTCCCAGCCCTCGCCCAAGCGGGAAACGGCGGATGCCATCTGGCTTTGCGTGTTGGACGATGGGGGCGAGGTTTTAGAATACCACCGCACCCGCGACGCGGCCCTGACGCGCATCGACGCGCTGTTGGCGGCGCCGGGGCGCACGCTTTTCGGGCTCGATTTCGCCTTTGGGTATCCCACGGGTTTTGCGCGCACGCTCACAGGGCGGCCGGAGGCGCTGGCCGTCTGGGATTGGCTCGCCGCGCGGATCGAGGACGCGGACGACAATGCCAACAACCGGTTCGACGTTGCCGCCCAGATCAACCGCGCCTTTCCCGGTCTGGGTCCCCTTTGGGGGCGGCCCGCGCAGCTTGACCTGGCCGACCTGCCCGACAAGGGGCGGGCGCGTAGCGGCCATGGCATCCCCGACCATCGCGTGGTGGAGGCCCATGCGCCGTCGGCCCAATCGCCGCTGAAGCTATACACCACAGGCTCTGTCGGGTCCCAAAGCCTGCTGGGCCTGGCTGCATTGTCGAAGCTGCGCGCCCGTCACCCTGGTCTGCGGGTCTGGCCCCAGCAGACGGGCTTTGCGCTGCCGGCGGACGGCCCTGTCCTGGCGGAGATCTATCCGAGTCTATACCCGCCCGCAGACCACCCGATCAAGGATGCGGGCCAAGTCCTGGCCACCGCGCGGGCTTTGCGCGACGCGCCCACGACGTGGTTCACCGCGCCCGCCAGCCAGCCCGACGCGGCCCGCATTGCGGCGGAGGAAGGCTGGATCCTGGGCGTCTTGCCGCCATCCGACTGCTTCGCGCTGCCGCCCGGCACCCATTGGACCCCTGTGGACGAGGCGCTGGCCACCCTGCGCGCGGCCTCCGCCCCCGTCACCGAAGTCGAGGATTGTGCTGTCGAAGACGCCGCGCACCGCATCTTGGCGCGGGACGTCACCGCCACGCGGTCCAACCCGCCCCGCGCCAATGCCGCGGTGGATGGCTGGGCCTTTGCCCATGGCACGCTCACCCCCGGGCCCATTCCCATCGCGCCGGGGCGGGCGGCGGCGGGGCAGCCCCATCCCGACCCCGTGCCGCCGGGCCACGTCTTGCGCATCCTGACGGGGGCCGCTTTGCCCGCCAGGGTAGACACCGTCGCATTGCAGGAAGATGCGGTGCAGAAGGGCGACCGCCTGACCCTGGCCGCCATCCCCAAGCGCGGCGCCAACACCCGCGCGGCGGGCGAAGACGTGACGGAGGGCGCGGCCGTGCTGCAAGCAGGCGCGATCCTGCGGCCCACCGAGCTCGCCTTCGCCATCGCGGCGGGCCATGGCACCCTGCCGGTGCGCACCCGCTTGCGCGTAGGCGTCCTGTCGACGGGGGACGAGATCACGGCGCCGGGCCTGCCGGGCGATGGCATCCCGGATGCCAACCGGCCCATGCTGCTGTCGATGCTGCGCAATTGGGGGATGGAGGCCGTCGATCTGGGCCATGCCCCGGACAATGCCGACGCGCTGGCCGCGAAACTGGATGGCGCTGAGACCCATGCCATTCTGACGTCCGGCGGCGCCAGTGCGGGGGACGAAGACCACCTGTCCCGCCTGCTGACGACGCGGGGCAGCGTGCATCACTGGCGCATTGCCATCAAACCGGGCCGCCCGCTGGCCTTGGGCCGTTGGAACGGCACGCCGCTTTTCGGCTTGCCGGGCAACCCAGTGGCGGCCTTCACCTGTGCAGCGCTCTTCGCGCGGCCCGCTTTGCTTGCCATGGCCGGGGCTGGCTGGCGGGAGCCTGTGCGCCTGACCGTGCCCGCGGCTTTCACCAAGACCAAGAAACCGGGCCGCCGCGAAATCCTGCGCGCGCGTCTGCGGGAGGGCCGGGCGGAGGTCTTCCGTTCCGAAGGGTCGGGCCTTGTGTCGGGGCTCAGCTGGGCGGAAGGCTTTGTCGAACTGCCCGACGGCGCCGCGGATATCGCCCCGGGTGACCCGGTCGGCTACATCCCCTTCGCCGAACTTGGTCTGGTCTGACAGCCCGCCGGAGACGGCCAAGTGCTCCTTCTTCCTGGCTCAAATATCCCGGGGAGCGCGAGCCAGAGCATCGCGCTCGCGATGCGCGCGCTTGGGCTGGCCCCTCGCACTCGCCCTATCCGCCTTTGATCCCATTGGCCCTGGCGACGAAGTCTACCAGATGCGGTACGTAATCTTCGGGCCCGTCGCCGCCGGTATTGACGGCCATGGCGTAGCTGTTCTTGATCGCCGCCTGCACCGGGTTCGCCACGCCCGCCCCGTCGGCCATCGCGGCCAGATAGCGCATATCTTTCAACGCATTGGTCAGGGTGAACTTGTGCGCCTCTCTATTGCCTTCCACGGCGTAGCCCATGAAGGTCTGGTAAAACCCGCAATCCATTCGGCTGCCGCGCATGATCTGGTCGAACATGGCTGTGCCCACGCCGGACTTTTCGGCCAGGGCCAGGGCTTCCGCGTAAAGCGCGCCATAGCCCATGGCCAGGAAGTTGTTGAGCAGCTTCATCTTGTGGCCTGCGCCGGGGTCGCCCACCCGCACGATGGATTTGGCCCATGTCGCAAGGACGGGCTCGATCCGCGCGAAGACGTCTTCGCGGGCACCCACCATGGCGGCGAGTTCCCCCGTCTGGGCCTGGGCGGGCGTGCCGCCCAGGGGCGCGTCGACCCAGTGCAGACCGCGCGCTTCCACCATGGCAGCCAGTCCTTCGGTCGAGACGGGGTTGGAGGTGGAGCAATCGACGATCACCCCGCCCGGCGCCATGTTGGCCGCCAGGTCCGCCACGATTGCCTCTACCTGCGGGGAGCCGGGGGCGCAGATATGCACAACGTCTGACGCGGTCGCCAAGGCTGCTAAGTCGGTGGCCTCTTCGGCGCCCTTGGCCAACAGGTCGTCCACCGGGGCGCGGTTGCGATGGGCGATCACCGTCAGCGGGTGGCCCGCCGCGCGCAGGCAACTTGCCATCCCGTGACCCATCAGGCCTACGCCCACGAAGCCGATCCTATCCATGCTGTCCCCTCCGTCGGGCGCCGCTCAGATCGAGCCCGCTTCCACCATGTAATTGTTCGCCGTGCACATCATCGCATCGTCGGAGGCCAGAAACAGCACCATCCGCGCCACATGGACCGGGTCGATCAGGTCGGGCAGGCATTGCCGGGCGCGGTGGGCTTCGATCGTGTCTTCGGTCACCCACAGGTCCTTCTGCCGCGCCGTCATGATCCAGCCGGGCACAACCGTGTTCACCCGGATGCGGTCGCGCCCCAGATCGCGCGCCATGGTCCGCGTCAACCCGTGGACGGCGGCCTTGGCGGTGGCATAGGCCGGAAAGCCACCGCCCGCTTCCCACCAGGAGTTGGAGCCCATATTGACAATTGACCCGCCGCCTTTGGCCGCCATGTCGGGGGCCACGGCCTGAATGGCGAAAAACATATGGCGCAGGTTGGTGGCCATCCGTTCATCCCAATAATCGGGGGTCACGCCGCGCCAATCGTGGCGGTCGTCGCGGGCGGCGTTGTTGACCAGCACATCTGCGGGGCCCAACCGGGTCTTTAGCTGGGTAAGCCCTTCGCGCATGGCATTGATGTCCCGCAGGTCGCAGACGACATGGCTAACGCTTTCATGGGCGTCGGACATGGCCGCCGCGCCCTCGGCGTCGATGTCTAGAAACCCCACCGAAGTGCCTTGTTCGGCGAAACCGCGAACGATTTCCGCGCCGATGCCCGACGCCCCGCCGGTCATCAAAACGGTCTTGCCCTTCAGCGAGGGGTAGATGGCGAAATCTGGCATCTGGTCCCGCCGCGCGAGGGCTCAGCGCTTGGGGCGCAGGCGGATCACCACATCGACCTTGGCAATCTCGGTGCCGTCGGGCGCGTTGGGAAGGTTCACGATCTCTAGCGCCTCGTGGCCCGCATCGGTCAGGCGGGCATCTTCTTCCCAATAGAAATGCGGGTGGTCGTCCAGCCGCGTATCGAAATAGGAGCCGGTGCCATCCACGGTGATTTCCTGCACCAATCCGGCATCGGAGAACGCGCGGAGCGTATTGTAGACGGTGGCCAATGACACCTTGTCGCCCGTGCGTCGTACTGCATCGTGCAGCCATTCCGCTGTCACATGCCGGTCGCGTCCGTCGCCTACCAGAAGCGCAGCCAAGGCCACGCGCTGACGGGTGGGGCGCAGGCTGGCACGGGCCAGCCAAGCTTCCCCGCGGTTGCGGGCGATATCCGAAGCGTCTTCCATCACAATCAATATAGGGCCTCTTGCGACCCGTTTTCAAACGGAATCGCGCAGGCGGCAAACCTCTCGCAGGGTTGCGACGCTGAAACATCGGGTGATAAGGGGGCCAGACTGCCAAAAGGGGGATCGGCGCCATGGAAGACCGAGCCACGTTTTTCGACCGTGAAGCCTTGCTGAAATGCGCCCGGGGCGAGCTTTTCGGGCCCGGCAATGCGCAGCTGCCCGAACCGCCCATGCTGATGATGGATCGCATCACCGACATTTCCGAAGATGGCGGCAGCCACGGCAAGGGCCATGTGACCGCCGAATTCGACATCAAACCCGACCTCTGGTTTTTTGATTGCCACTTTCCCGGCAACCCGATCATGCCGGGCTGTCTGGGGCTGGATGGGCTGTGGCAATTGACCGGCTTCAACCTGGGCTGGCGCGGTTGGCAGGGGCGCGGCTATGCGCTTGGGGTGGGCGAGGTGAAGTTGACCGGCATGGTGCGGCCCGACCGCAAGATGCTGACCTACCATGTCGATTTCACCAAGGCCCTACAGACCCGGCGCCTGACAATGGGCGTAGCCGACGGCCGGGTCGAAGCGGATGGCGAAGAAATCTATGTGGTGCGCGACATGAAAGTCGCCCTCTCTGAAAGCTGAAGGAGAAGTCCATGCGGCGCGTCGTCATCACGGGGCTGGGCATCGTCTCGTCCATCGGAAACAGCGCGGCCGAGGTCGAGGCCAGCCTGCGCGCAGGGAAATCCGGCATCACCGCCGCGCCTGAATATACCGAGCATGGCTTTCGCAGTCAGGTCCATGGCGTCCCTGATATCGACCCCGCCGACCATATCGACAAGCGCGTCCTACGCTTCATGGGGCCGGGCTCTGCCTATGCGTATCTGTCCATGGAACAGGCCATCGCCGATGCCGGGCTAGAGCCGTCGCAGGTGTCCAACCCGCGCACCGGCGTTGTCGCGGGCTCCGGCGGGCCGTCCACGTCGAACCTGTTCGAAGCCCACAAGGTCGTGGTGGAACGCGGTGCGCCCAAGCGGATGGGCCCCTACATGGTGCCGCGCTGCATGTCGTCGACCGTCAGCGCGAACTTGGCGACGGCCTTTGAGATTAAGGGGATCAGCTATTCCATTACGTCGGCCTGTTCGACCTCGCTTCATTGTATTCAGAACGCCGCCGAACAGGTGATGATGGGCCGCCAGGACGTGGTCTTTGCGGGCGGCGGGGAAGAGGTCGATTGGACCTTAAGCTGCCTGTTCGATGCCATGGGCGCCATGTCGTCCAAGTATAACGACACGCCCGCAACGGCGTCCCGCGCCTTCGATGCGGGCCGGGACGGCTTCGTCATCGCGGGTGGTGGCGGCATCGTGGTGGTGGAGGAGTTGGAGCATGCAAGGGCCCGCGGCGCCAAGATCTATGCCGAAGTGACCGGCTTTGCCGCGACCTCGGACGGCCACAACATGGTGGCCCCTTCGGGGGAAGGCGGCGAACGGGCCATGCGTCTGGCGCTTGAAACGCTGCCGTCCGACCGTCGCGTAGGCTATATCAACGCCCACGGCACCTCGACCCCCGTTGGCGACGTGGGCGAGGTGGAGGCCGTGCGCCGTGTTTTCGGCGACGACCGCCCGCTGATCAGTTCCACCAAATCCATGACCGGCCACAGCCAGGGCGCCACCGGCGCGCAGGAAGCGATCTATTGCCTGCTGATGATGCAGGGTGATTTCATCGCCCCGTCGATCAACGTCGAGACGTTGGACGAGGCGCTGGACCCCGCCGAAATCGCCACGTCACTGGTGGAAAATGCAGGGCTCGATTCCGTCATGACCAATTCGTTCGGGTTCGGGGGCACCAACGGCTCCATGATCCTGTCACGGCTGCGGGACTGAATGATGATGGATATGACCGGAAAGCGTGGCCTCGTGATGGGCGTGGCCAATGAACGCTCCATCGCCTGGGGCATTGCCCGCGCGCTCCATGGGGCGGGGGCCGAGTTGGCTTTCACCTATCAGGGTGAGGCGTTTGGCAAGCGCGTGGCGCCGCTGGCGGAAAGCGTGGGGTCCACGACCCTGCTGGATGTCGATGTGACCGATGATGTGTCCCTTGATGCGGCCTTCGCGAGGCTCGAAGAAGGGGGGCCGCTGGACTTCGTCATCCATGCCATCGCTTTTTCCGACAAGGCGGAACTGACCGGGCGTTTCGTCGACACAAGCCGCGCCAACTTCAAGCATTCACTTGATATTTCTTGCTATTCCCTGGTCGAAGTTGCCCGCCGCGCGCGGCCCTTGATGACCAATGGCGGCACCATCTTGACGCTGACCTTCGATGGCTCGCAGCGCGTTGTGCCGTTCTACAACGTGATGGGCGTGGCCAAGGCCGCGTTGGAGGCGTCGGTGCGCTACCTTGCCGCCGATTTGGGGCCTGAAGGCATCCGCGTGAACGCCATTTCACCGGGACCCATGAAGACGCTGGCGGGCGCTGCCATCGGGGGCGCGCGCAAGACCTATCGCTTTACCGAAGCCAACGCCCCGCTGCGGGCCAACGCCACGCTTGAGGCCATAGGCGGCACGGCGCTTTATCTGTGCGCCGGGTCGGGGGCCTGTACCTCGGGCGAGGTGATTCATGTCGATGGCGGCTACCACGTCATGGGCATGCCGCAATCGGACAATCTCTAGCGCTATTCTGCTGATGTTCGGCGACAATCCGCCAGTTACCCCTGAATTGGGCCTGATTATGCGCAAATCTTGTCAAACTTGCCTCAATTTTAGTGTGTAGACGCCCAATTGCAGACGCGCGGGCACGCGATGATGCGTGCAGATAGAAGTAGTTAATGGGCCGATCCGATGGCTTTCCGCATCCGCACTTTCCTGACCGATGAGACCGGTGCGGTTACGCTCGACTGGGTGGTTCTGACCACGCTGCTGCTGGCCACCGGCCTGTCCGTCATTGCCACCGTGCGCGGCGGCGTCGAAAACACCACGCTTGAGACGGCGGGTCAGTTGCGGGGGCAGGTTGTCCTATCGTCCTTTGGGTCGGACCTGTGCAGCTCTGGCCTGGCCGGGCTTCAGGCGTTGGAAGACGCGCGGGTCGCCGCTGGCGGGATTGAACCCATCGACGTGGCCACTTTTATCCAGACCTATCAGTCCAGCCTCAATGATTCAGCGCTGGTCAACGAGTATTCCCGCCTCGCCGAGAATGGCGGGGCGTCGGACAGCGATGGCTGGACCCGGCAGGACACGCTGTTGGGTCTGATGGAATGCGACATGGTTCTGCGCGGTCTCGACTAGGTCCGCGCCCCGTGCCACCTTGCGCGCGCCACCGTTCGGAGACGCGCCTTGCCCATCGATACCTGCATTTTCGACGCCTATGGCACGCTTTTCGATGTGACCGCCGCCGCCCGCCAGGCCGCCGCTGAGCCCGACTTTGCCGCGCTGGCCGATACTTGGCCCAAAGTCGCCGCCGATTGGCGCGACAAGCAGCTGCAATATACGTGGCTGAGGGCGGTGACCGGCGCCCATGCCGATTTCTGGCAGGTCACGGGCGAGGGGTTGGATTGGGCGCTGGACGCGTCGGGCCTGTCTGGCGACGCGGCGCTGCGCGAGCGCCTCATGCAGCTTTACTGGGAGCTTTCGGCCTATCCCGAAGTGCCCGCCATGTTGCAGCGGCTCAAGGATGTCGGCGTGGCCACGGGCATCCTGTCCAATGGCTCGCCCGAGATGTTGCAAGGCGCGGTCAGTTCCGCCGGTATCGGGCGGCTTTTGGACCATGTGCTGTCCGTGGAAAGCGTGGGCGTCTTCAAGCCGGATGCCAAGGTCTATGACCTGGTCGGCCGGGCCTTTGGCTGCGAAGCCGGCAACGTTCTGTTCGTGTCGTCCAACGGTTGGGACGCAGCGGCCGCGACGGGCTATGGCTTTACTACGGCCTGGGTGAACCGCATGGGCCTGCCTCTGGACCGGCTGCCCTGGCAGCCAGCCCATGTGATGGACGATCTGACCGGCATTCCTGACTTGGCGGGGTCTCTCTGATGCCCGAATTCAAGACATCCGACGGGCTGCGCCTTTGGTACGAAGACCAGGGGGAGGGGACGCCCATCCTTTGCCTGCCGGGCCTGACGCGGAACTCCACCGATTTCGACTATGTGCTGCCCTTTCTGCTGGGCGAACACCGCGTCATTCGCCTCGATTACCGGGGCCGGGGCAAATCGCAACGCGCACCCGATTGGCAGACCTACACCATCCCGACCGAAGCGCGCGATGTGCTGGAATTGTTGGCCCATCTGGAACTTCCGCGCACGGCCATCATCGGCACCTCCCGCGGGGGGCTGATTGCCATGTCTCTGGCGCTGCTGGCCAAGGAGCGGCTGACCGGCGTTTGTCTGGTGGATATCGGGCCGGAACTGGCAAGCGCGGGCCTTGAGGCGATCAAGGATTACATCGGCCAGTCGCCCACCGCGAAAACCTATGAGGAAGCCGCGCTGCAACGCGCCACGCTGATGGCGGGGTTCAGCGATGTGCCGCCAGACCGCTGGCGGGACGAGGCGGAAAAGCACTACCGCCAGACCGAAGACGGCCTGGCACTGAACTACGATGCCAAGCTGCGCGATGCGGTGTTGGTGGCCGGGGCGCAGCCCGCCGCCGATCTCTGGCCGCTGTTTGACGCGCTGGCGGACCTGCCGCTGGCCTGCATCCGCGGCGCCAACTCCGATCTGCTGAGTGTCGAGACCTTTCAGAAGATGCAGGATCGGCGCCCCGATATGATCGTGGCCAATGTGCCCGGTCGCGGCCATGTGCCCTTCCTTGATGAGCCCGACGCGTTGGAGGCGCTGAACGAATGGACGATGCTGCTCTGACCCTGCCGCAAGTCGGCTTGGCGGATATCCAGGCGGCGGCAGCGCGCTTGCGTGGCGTGGCGATCCGCACGCCGCTGCTTAATTCGCCCCCGCTCGACCAAGCGCTGGGGCGGCGCATCTATGTGAAGCCCGAATGTTTGCAGAAGACCGGCAGCTTCAAGTTCCGCGGTGCCTATGCCGCCATTTCGGGGATGGACCCGGCCATGCGCGCCCGGGGCATCCTGGCGTTTTCTTCTGGCAACCATGCCCAAGGCGTGGCGCTGGCTGCCGCGCTGCATGGCGCGCCTGCGGTGATCATCATGCCGTCCGACGCGCCGGAGGTGAAAATCTCGAACACGCGCGGCTACGGCGCGGAAGTCATCCTATATGACCGGGAAACCGAAGACCGCGACGCGATCGGTGAGCGTCTGCAAGTCGAACGCGGGATGGAGCTTCTGCGCCCCTTTGACGATGTCCGTATTATCGCGGGGCAAGGCACCGTCGGCACCGAAATCGCGGAAGATCTGCCCGATGGCATTTCCGAAGTGCTGGTCTGCTGTGGCGGCGGCGGGCTGACATCCGGCGTGGCGCTGGGCTTGGATGGCAAGGCCGTCGTCCGCCCGGTGGAGCCTGCGGGCTTCGATGACGTGACCCGCTCGCTCACTGAGGGGCGCATCCTGCGCAACCCGTCCATGGGCGGGTCGATCTGCGACGCGGTTCTGACGCCTTCGCCTGGCAACTTGACCTTCCCCATCCTACAGCGCCTATGCGGCCCTGGGATTATCGTCACCGATGATGAGGCCTTGCGCGCCATGGCGCTTGCCTGGCAGCATTTTCGTATCGTGCTAGAGCCCGGCGGCGCCGTGGGTCTGGCGGCGGCTTTGTTCCACCACCATGGCGATGTGGTCGCCGTGGCGTCGGGGGGCAACGTGGATCGCGAGATGTTTGAGCGGGCTTTGGGGACGCTATGAGGAGGGACGGGTCGATGGCCGGACGTCCTTCGCTATCCAGAAAATGTGCCTGTCGTCGAGAAAACGTTAAGCGCGCAATTTGAAATGTCTCGTCCCGTCCCGTCCCGGCCCCTAAGCCCTGATCCGACGGTAAAGCACCCAGCTTACCCACATCAGGGCACTGGCGGCCAGGAACGACGCGCCGGGGAAATGGCGGTCCCCTTCCGTTGCGATGCTGAAAATCCGCGTCATCAGCAAGGGCGACACGATGGCCGCCACCGCTGTGATCGAGGCCAGAACCCCCTGCAATTCCCCCTGTTGGTCGTCATCCGCCACGCGGCTGGCCAGGCCCTGCAAGGCAGGGGCCACCACGGCACCCAGGGCGGAAAACGGGGTCAATGCCAGAAGCAGCCAGCCGGAGGGCACGAAGGCGACCATGATTAGGATCACCGCATTGTAGGGCAGGAACCACGCCAGGACCTGCCGTTCCCCCAATCGCGGTACGATCAGGCGGATCAAGCCGCCCTGCACGACGACCATGGAAATACCGTAAGCTGCCAGTGACCATCCGACCATGCCCGCGTCCCAGCCAAAGGCCGATTGCGTGAAATAGGCCCAGATCGCCGGATAGACCCAATTGGCCACCTGATAGAACAGCCAGACCGCCATCAGAAGTCCCAAGCCCGGCAGCCGCCCGATGGCGCGCAGCCCGCCCAACGGGTTGGCGCGGCGCCAGTCGAAGGGGCGGCGCTTGCGCAAGGTCTCGGGCAGCACGATCAACCCGAAAACCAGGTTCGCGCCCGATAGTATGGCGGCGGCCCAGAAGGGCGCGCGCGGGCCCCATTCGGCCAACATGCCCCCCACGGCAGGGCCCAGCACGAAGCCCAGCCCAAACCCGGCGGAGACGAGCCCGAAATTCGCGGCCTTCTGCTCGGGGCGAGAGATATCGGCCATGAACGCGTTGGCCGTCGACATGGTGGCCGCGGCGATGCCTGCGATGATGCGGCCCAGAAGCAGCAGCCACAGCGTCTGGGCCAGAGCCATGACGATGTAGTCCACGAAGATGACTGCCATGGAAAAAAGCAGCACTGGCCGCCGCCCGAAGCGGTCCGACAGGTTGCCGATGGTGGGTGAGAAGAGAAACTGCATCAGCGCATAGCTCGACGCCAGAACCCCGCCCCAAAGCGCCGCACCCGACAGGTCGGTGACCATGACTTCGCGAAGAAGCGCGGGCATCACGGGCAGGATCAGCCCGATTCCCATGGCCTCGATGGTGATCGTGATCAGCACGAAGACCATGGGCATGGATAGCTTGCGCCCCGGGGTGGCGGCGACGTCGCTCATGGGAGGTGGGTCGCTGGGGCTGGATGCGGCGGGGTCATTTCGGTCCATAGGCGCGGTGCTGCGCCTGGGTCAATCCACCGCACCCTTCAGGCCAGTGCCGCCCGGGCCCTGGCCGCGAAGCGGCGCGCGTGGTCGGGCGCTTCGCCCCATTGCTGCTCTGGCGTGTAATCGGCGGGGTCGGCGCCCGCGCGCGACAGGAGAGAGCCGCCTTCCGCCGCCACTTCCTGCGCCCAGGCCTTCACCTGTGCTTGAGCCTCGGGGCGCCGTCGGTCGGCGGCCAGGGCAAAGGACAGGGCCTCCGCATGGATCAAGCCGTCCGGCGCGTCGAGCCTGGCACGCAGGCGGGCTGCGTCGGGTGTGACCTGCATCTCTGACAACAGCGTCAGAACCCGGCCCGTGGCCACCACTAGGGACGGCAGCGCAAGCCATTCCGCAAACCAGGCGCCGCCATCGCGTTGGTCCCAATGAGCGTTGCCCAGGGTCGTGGCCAGCCCGGCACCATGGGCGGCCAGCGCCCGGATGGTCGATGGCACCACCGGGTTCGATTTCTGCGGCATGGTAGATGACCCTCCGCCCGTGCCGAGCGTCACCTCACTCTCTCGCGTAAGCAGCAGCAGGTCGGTCGCGGGCTTGGCCGCCGCTTGCAACAGGCCGTCCAGCCAGGCGCCCAAGGCGCGCATATGGGCGCGTTCGGCATGGGGCGCGCGGTTGGGGTCGCGCAGCTCCAACGTCTCGGCCATGTGGGCGCGGATGGCGGGGCCCGCCGGGCCCATGACCGACAAGGTGCCCGCCGCGCCATGGAGCGTCACGATCTCAACGCCTTCGCGGATGGCCGGCAGGGCTGCGCGGCTGGCCAGCAGCCCTTCGCCCCAGATGGCCACCATGGCGCCGAAGGTGGACGGCGTGGCGACTTGCCCCCAGGTCCGCGCGGCCATGGGGGTTTCGGCATGGGCCTCTGCCAGATCGGCCAACATGGTGAGCGTGCTGTCCAATCCGTCGCTGATCCGGTCTAGCGCGCGGCGCAGGCGTAGGGCCGCGCCCGTGTCGATGATGTCCTGGCTGGTGGCGCCCCAATGGGCGTATTGCGCATGTTCCGGGGCGTTCATGGCTGCGCGAAACGCGGCCACGAGCCCCGGCACCGGAATGCCGTTTTCCACCACCGACGGCGCCAACGCGGCGGGGTCCAGCGACACCTCAAGTGCGGCGCGGTGGATGGCCTGGGCTGAAATTTTGGGGATGAGGCCATGGGCCCCCTGGGCCCGGGCCAGCGCGCCTTCCACCAGCAACATGGCCCGCACCTCCGCACCGGCGGAAAACAGGCGCGCCATGTCCGGGTCGGCATAGGCGGGGCTGTAAAGCGCGCTGTCGAAGGGGGATGTCACAGGAAGCTCCGCAACAAGGCGGCATATTCCGCGGGGTTTTCGACGCAGGGCAAATGGCCCGCGCGACGGATGATTTCGAAGCGCGCGCCAGGGATCAACCCGGCGGTTTCGCGCACCAGGTCGGGGGGTGTGGCGCCGTCTTCGCTGCCTGCGATGGCCAAGGTAGGCAGCCGCAGGCCGCTGGTCGGGGTGTAGAAATCGGTGCCGCGGATCGCGGCACAGCAGCCCGCATAGCCGTCTGGCGGGGTTTCGCAGAACCGTGCGCGCCAGAGTGCTAGACCTGGCGTGGCGCGGAAATCGCGGCCGAACCACCGCTCCATCACGGCATCGGCTATGGGTTCCATCCCGTCGCGCAGGACTGCGTCGATCCGCGTGTCCCAGAGCGTCGCATCCCCGATCTTGGCGGCGGTGTTCGACAGGACCAGCCGGGCCACCAGATCGGGCCGTTTGACGGCCAGGCCTTGGGCGATCATCCCCCCGATGCTGAGGCCCACGAAGGTGCAGCCGGTGATGCCGAGATGGTCCAACACCGCCTCCGCATCCGCCACCAGCGTGCCCATGGAATAGGGCGGCTTGGGCACGTCCGAGCGCCCGTGGCCCCGCTTGTCGAACCGCACGAACCGGTAGCCCTCCAGAAGCGACAGAACGTCGTCCCAAAGCCGCATGTCGGTGCCCAGCGAATTGGCGAAAGCGACGGTTGGCGCGTCTTCGGGCCCGTCGATGCGGATGTGCAGCCGCGTGCCGTCGCGGGCGGTAACGGTATCTTCACGCATCAATAGGGCAGCCCCACATAGTTTTCGGCCAAGGCCGTCTGGGCGGCGCGGCTGTGTTCGAGATAGTCGATCTCGGCCTCCTGCATCTTCTGGTCGAAGAGGGCGCTGTCACCGGGGAAGCGGTGCATCAGCGAGGTAAACCACCACGAAAAGCGCACCGCTTTCCAGACGCGGGCCAGGGCGCGGTCGGAATAGCCGTCGATGGGCCCGTCATCACCTGCGTAATGCGCGATGAGTGCTTGGCTGAGGTAATGGACGTCCGAGACCGCCAAGTTCAGCCCCTTGGCGCCCGTAGGCGGCACGATATGGGCGGCGTCGCCCACCAGGCATAGGCGGTTCCAGCGCATGGGCTCGGCCACGAAGGACCGCAGCGGCGCGATGGATTTTTCGATACTGGGGCCGGTTTCCATGGTTTCGGCCACGTCGGCGGGCAGGCGGCGGCGAAGCTCATCCCAGAAGGCATCGTCGCTCCACCGCTCGACCGGGTCGTCCACGGGGGCTTGGATATAGTAGCGGCTGAGCCGGTCATTGCGCATGGAAGCCAGGGCAAAGCCCCGTTCGTGATTTGCATAGATCAGTTCGTGATTGGCGGGCGCCGTGCGCGACAGCACGCCCAGCCAGCCGAAGGGATAGACCTTTTCCACGCTACGCAGCACATCGGGCGGGATGGTGCGGCGGCTGACCCCGTGGAACCCGTCGCAGCCCACCACCCAGTCGCAGTCGACCCTGTGGGTGCTGCCGTCTTTGGCATATGTGATATAAGGCGTGCCGCGCGCATCGTGGATCGCCACATCGGCGGCGTTGTGGATGACTATGCCGCCCGCCGCATCCCGCGCGGCGTAAAGATCGGCGGTCACCTCGGTCTGGCCGTAGACCAGCACCTCGCGCCCGATCAGATCGATGAAATCGACGCGAAAGCCCCTGTTGCGAGCCGCCAGATAGGTGCCCGAATGGGCGAAGCCTTCCCGGTCCATCCTGGCGCCGAGGCCGGCTTGGCGCAGAAGCGCCACGGTCCCGTCCTCCAACACGCCCGCGCGAATGCGCGACAGCACATGGTCGCGGCTTTGGCGTTCCAGCACGATCGTATCGAGGCCCGCCTGGTGCAGGATGTGGGACAGAAGCAGGCCCGACGGCCCTCCGCCGATGATGCAGATCTGGCTTCGCACGTTTCCCCCTTGGCCCCGCGGTTGTGGCCCGGGCCGGGCGGGGGAACAAGGGGGCTCTGCCCCCGTCCTCGCCGGGGCGAGGACTCCCCCGGGATATTTGTGCCAGGAAGAAGACGGTTTGAGATTGGAAGCGGCAGGGCTTCCATGTCAGGCAGGGTCCGGGGATGGGAGGTGTCCATGCGTGAAATCAGAGCGGCGGTCTGCCGGGCCTTCGGGGAGCCGCTTGTCATCGAGACATTGCGCTTGCCCGCGCCGGGCCCGGGGGCCGTGGAAGTGGAGATCGAGGCTTGCGCCATCTGCCATTCGGACGTGACCTTGATCGATGGGGGTTGGGGCGGGGCGTTGCCGGCCATCTATGGCCATGAGGCGGTGGGGCGCGTGTCGGCCCTGGGGGCCGGGGTGACCCGCTATGGGGTGGGCGACCGGGTTCTGGTGACGCTGATCCGCGCCTGCGGTGGCTGCGGGCCGTGCGCCAGTGGGCGGCCCACGCAATGCGCGACACCCGGCGCGCCGGACATGCTTCCGGGCGGCGTGCATGTGGGTCTCAACTGTGGAGCTTTTGCCGAGGCGGTGGTGGTGGATTCCAGCCAGCTTGCCCCGGTGGGCGCGGACATCCCGGCTGAGGCGGCCTGCATCCTGTCGTGTGGCGTCGTCACGGGGCTGGGCGCGGCGGTGAACACAGCGCAGGTGCGGCCCGGCGATTGGTGCGTCGTGATCGGCGCGGGGGGCGTGGGGCTCAACACTGTGCAGGGCGCGCGGCTGGCCGGGGCGGCGCGCGTGGTGGCCGTGGATGTCAGCGACGAGAAGCTGGATGTCGCGCGCCGTTTCGGCGCCACCGACGGTGTGCTGGTGGGCGAAGACGGGCGTGAGGCCATGGACAGGTTGGGCCGACGCGCGGACCATGTCTTCGTCACGGTGGGGGCGGGACCTGTCATCGACGGCGCGCTGGACTGGCTGGCGCCCCACGGCACCGCCTATCTGGTGGGGATGCCCCATTCGGGGACGGTCGGCCATTTCGACCCGGTCTCAGCCGCCTATTACGGGCAGGGGCTGCGTGGCACGCGCATGGGCGATGTGGTTCTGGCGCGGGACATTCCCTGGATGCTGGACCTGCATGCCCAAGGTCGCTTGAAGTTGGAAGCGCTGGTGTCCGGCATCTTCCCCCTTGATCGTATCAACGAGGCGTTGGACGCCACACGGGCGGGGCAGGGCACGCGCAACGTGGTGGTGATGGCATGAAGCTGGCCGATCTTGAGGTTTTCGTGGTGGCGCCGCCGGCCCCGGGCTGGGGCGGGCGGTATTGGATCATCCCCAAGCTCACCACCGCTTGCGGCATCGTGGGCTACGGCGAATGCTATGCCTCGGCCGTCGGGCCTGCGGCCATGGGCGCTGTCATCGCCGATGTTTTCGCACGTCATATGGAGGACACGGATCCGGGCCAGGTGGAGTTGATGGCGCGGCGCGTCTGGGGGTCGGGCTTTACGGGGCGACCCGATCCGACGGTTTGGGGGGCGTTTTCGGGGCTGGAGATGGCCTGCTGGGACATCCTCGGCAAGGCGCTGGATCGACCGGTCCACGCGCTTCTGGGCGGGCGGGTAAATGACCGGCTGCGGGCCTATACCTATCTCTATCCCGATGCGGGGCTTGGCGATGAGTTCTGGACCTCGCCCGAACAGCAGGCGCAGGCTGCGGCGGCGCGGGTCGGCGAAGGGTGGACGGCCGTCAAATTCGACCCGGCCGGGCCTTACACCGTCTTCGGCGGCCACCAACCTGCGCGCACCGACATCGCATTGTCGGTGCAGATGTGCGCGGCCATTCGCAGTGCGGTGGGGGACCGGGCGGACCTGCTGTTTGGCACCCATGGTCAATTCACCGCCGCCGGGGCGATCCGGCTGGGCCGCGCGTTGGAGCCCTATGACCCGCTTTGGTTCGAAGAACCGGTCCCGCCCGACAACCCCCAGGCCATGGCCGAGGTGGCGCGCGCCGTCCGTATCCCCGTGGCGGGCGGTGAACGGCTGTGCGGTCTTTCGGAATTTGCCACGCTCCTGCGGCTGGGCGGTGCGTCTATCTTGCAGCCCGCTTTGGGTCGCCTGGGGGGCTTGTGGGAGGGGCGCAAGCTGGCCGCGCTTGCGCAGGGGTTCGGGGCACAGATCGCGCCGCATCTTTATTGTGGTCCAGTGGAATTCGCGGCTTCGGTGGCGTTGGGCGCGACCATCCCCAATTTGCTGATGGTGGAGGCGATTGAGACGCCGTTCCACCAGGCCCTGGCAAATGGCCCCCGGGTCGAAGGTGGCTTCGTCACACCGCCTGACGCGCCGGGCCTGGGGATATCCTTCGACGAAGACTTGGCCCGTGCCCATCCATATACGGGCGACCGGCTGCATCTGGAGATGGCTCAGACGCCTTGTGATTATGCTAATGGGAATGCGTTCACGGGTGGGGCGGCGGACTGAGGCTGTTTGCAGCCTTTGTGCCGGTTATGGAGCCTGGAGCGTCAAACGGGCCGTGATGGACGCACTGCTTGTCTGGCTCAGACTGGGATGCTGGACGTTGGGGTATGGGCTGGCAAAAGTTCTGGTTCTGACCCCAAATTGACCGATGTTGCGCCGCAGCTGATGACCGCTATGCAGCGGTCGTTGACTCCGCTCTCTTGGGTGCTTTATGCCCGATGACATGATGAAATCGTGCTTCCCAACTTTGGATTACTATCCTCAGCTTCGATAGCTGCGGGTTATTCATCATTGGTTTTCCGCTGCCCCTGACAGCGGTCAACGTACAAACGACCTTATGCCGGGTGGCAATTTCAAAGGTCGAGAAATTGAACAACAACAGTAGAAATCGACACACGTCGCTAGGCATCGTTGGGTTTGGTGCGTTCGGACAACTTGCAGCCCTTCATCTTGGCGAGCACTTCGAAATATCAGTGTATGATCCATCGCCTGGCCTTGCCAAAGTCGCACAGCAACTCGGGGTGACTCACTCATCGTTGCACTCAGTGTCGCAGGCTGATGTGATCCTTATTGCGGCGCCAGTGTCCTCCTTTGAGCAGGTCATCGGCGAGATCGCTGTCGCTTGTAAACCTGGCGCGCTGATTGTCGATGTTGGTTCGGTCAAAACAATTCCCTCGGAAATCATGCAGCGGCTGCTACCGAACTGCGTAGACATCGTAGCCACTCACCCTTTGTTCGGTCCTCAGAGTGCCGGGAAAGGAATTGAGGGATTGAAAATTGCAGTCTGCCCCATTCAGGGAAAACGATATGCGCGAATGGCGGCGTTTTTACGCAAGTCTCTCGGACTGACTGTCATTATGACAACACCAGAAGATCATGACAAAGAAGCTGCTGTTGTCCAAGGGCTTACGCATCTCATCGCCAAAGTGTTGCTTAAGATGGGGCCGTTGCCAACGCGCATGACAACGAAGAGCTTTGATTTGTTGTCCGAGGCAATTTCCATGGTTCAGCACGATGCGCCAGAAGTATTTGAAGCGATCGAGAAGACCAATCCCTACGCTGAGACCGTGCGGCGACGGTTTTTCGACTTGGCTGCCAGCTTGAGTGTCGACCTGGAATCAGCCTCAACGACAACGCCACACAACGAAGACGCACATTGATGGAGAAGCACGCCAAGACAGCTTCGTCCCGCGGAGCGGACTATCGGTGGGTATCAATCCGTCACCCCCACCCATGAAAATGCGCATCGATGGTCTCGGCCAAGGTGTCGCCAATCCTCTCCATGGTCTTCAAATCTGCCAAAGTCGCGCGGGATAAGACCTTCGCCGCAGAAGATTGGACGTAATCCTTCGTTGCGGGCGGGCTATAGGTTTCAAGTTGGGTGGAGCGCACCGGAGTTTTCGCTTGCGGCGCCTTTCGGTGTCCGACTTACTTCTCCTAATACGCCTTCAACCGAAATGATTTTCATGAACGCTCTCAGGCCTATCAGCGATCCTGGAGAACCTGTTTCAGGGGACGGACTGGTCCCGGACTGGGTCCCTTTGGTCATCTATCTTTTGGTTGCGGCAGCGACCCTTGGCCTGGCTGCGGTGACGGCAAGCACGAACATGATCTCAGATCAGCCGAACACGGATATTTGGCAGCATATCGCGGCCGTTCGAGCCTTGATGGAGAATTTGACAGCACCGCAGAACCCCTTCGTCGTAAGCCCGGAGCCGAGCCGCCATTTCCAGCCGCTATGGGTCGCAACGGCGGTAGTGGGGAACGCGCTCGGCCTTACAGCCTGGCAGGTCGTAACCGGCGCGACCTTTGCCATCATGGGGGTTCTGGCCTTCGCGATCTACTATTTTGCAAGGGTTTACTTCGGCTCGCCCTGGGCGCCGTCTGTCCTGCTTGCCGTCATGCTTCTTGGATGGGTGGGTCGGTTCGCGCATACCGGGCTCCATTCCCTTTGGACCTTGCTTTATGGCGCGGCTTATCCCGCGACCTTGATGATCGGGCTGTCGCTCTTGCTTTGGGCGTTGGTGATCAGGGCACTTGACGATCGTCGCTACTTGCCTGCAATCGTCCTTCTGAGCGCCCTTATGCTGGCCACCCATCAGCTTGGCGCCGTGATTGGGTATATCGGGGCGGTGTCCTTCGCGGTAGCGCAGCCGGCTGTACCGGTCACGCGCCGCCTGATCGCCTTGGCGGCCATCCTCATCGGATCTGCGGCTGCACTCGCCTGGCCCTATTTCAACCCTGTGCAGCTTATGCTGCAGGGCCGGAGTTTCAGCTGGGAAGGTGGTCCTGACTTCTATTCCCTTATATGGATGCTCGGGACCCTGGTGCCAGCAGGTCTTGGACTGCTGTGGTTGCGTCATCGCAAAGCTCGCCCCTTGGCCTTGGCGCTGGGCATCTTTCTCTGCCTTTATCTGCTTGGGTTGTTCGGCGTTCAGATCGCGGCCCGCTTTCTGATGCCCCTTGTGCTGGTTCTGCATATAGGGCTGGCCGGGATTATCCTTGAAGCGATGGGTCGGTTCAGCCTCAGACAGCCTATTCTTCGCCAGTCGGCGCCCTGGTTGGCGACTGTTGGTGTCGTCATGTCGGCGGTTGCAATCACGACGCTCTATCAGTCATCGTTCGAAGAGCAGTATGCGGTCGCGCCGGGGGTTTACGCGGCCGCAGAAAGGCTGACAACGGGCCTCCCGGACGACGAAGAGATCGCGGCCGCAGGACTTACAGCCTGGCCAGTGGTTGCGGCCGGACAGCGGGTTCTATCCGTGCCCTGGCCGGAACCAGGGATCGCCGATCTTGCGGAACGCCAGGCAATGACTATTGCGCTTTTCGACCCTGCCCTGTCAGCGGAGGCGCGCCGTGCTCTGGCCAAGGACCTTGGCATCCGGGTCCTGATGGCGGATCAACGGCTCATCCCGCCAGACCTGCTTGAAGCCTTGGCCGAGCAGGCCTTTTCGGCCTCTCAAGACAGCACGCTCCACCGGTTTGATTTGTGGGAGTAGGCTCTCCATGGTTTGCTGCGGAAGACTGGCTTTGAGCCAAGGCAAGCCCGTCGTGCAAAGGCAGGCAAAGTCCCGCAGCCGCCCATGACGGACGCAGCAACATACGCCCGGCTTGGCGCAGGAATTGTCTATAGCGTTTCTCGAAAAACCTGAAGCATCAGTTTTCTGAGAAACGTCGCCACATCAATGCGATAACAGGACGTTTTTTGGAAATGCCGATTCAGGTTTTCCGAAAATCGCTTTAGCGTTCCCGACAGGACTGAGTATCGGGACCGGACAATCTGACCCTGAAACCGCCTTCATCGGGTCAGATATCCACGGCATCCTGACGGCGGTCTTTTCATGACCACCCGACCCAAGGATTGCCCCCATGGCCAAACGCAAACGCTCGACGAACTTGGCGGCGCCGTTTTTGACGCGGTTGACGGTCAAGGCGGAAATGTTGGAGGGCCAAGTAGGTTATCCCTTTGACCAGCCTTGGCTCAATGATGACTTCGAATTGGAATTCGAGACGCCTGTCACCGTCATCGTGGGCGAAAACGGGACGGGCAAGTCGACTTTGATCGAGGCTCTGGCTGCGCTGGCGGGATACGACCCAGCGGGCGGGGGCAAGGGCTATGCTGCGGTGGATCACAGCGCGGCGTTGGATCGCAGCGGCGCCGACTTGGCCGATGCCTTGCGGGCGGGGTGGTTGCCCAAGGTGACCGACGGTTGGTTCTTTCGCGCCGAGACGTTCTTTTCTGTGGCCCGATGGCTCGACACGTTGGGTGGCGCAGCGCCGGATTACCTGTCGCGCAGCCATGGCGAAGGCTTCATCGAGCTGTTTGGCGACCGGATGCGGCAGCAAGGCTTCTTTCTGATGGATGAGCCCGAAAGCGCGCTGTCACCGCGAAGGCAATTGGAGTTGCTGCGCTTTCTGGCGGAAATCCAGCAGGAGGCGCGGGCGCAGGTGATCCTGGCGACCCATTCCCCGCTGTTGATGGCGATCCCGGGCGCGGATGTGCTGCGGCTGACGCGCCACGGGTTTGAGCGGGTGGCGTATCGCGAGACGCCGCATTTTCGCTTAATGCAGGATTTCTTCGTGGACCCGGAGGGGTTCGTGGCGGAGGTGATTGCGAGTGGTGGGGATGTGTTTGGGTAGAGCGGTTCTCATTCCTGGAAAACTCCGGGTCTGTACAGATGTGAACCGTTCCTGCGGGGAACCAAAGCCGACCCTGTCCGCGGCCAAACCCATCAGAACCGCGACGGCAGCACGTCCTTCACCGCATAGGGACCGTGATGGCCGTTCCGGGGTGGTGTGCGGGCAGGGTGGTGGTCTGGAACGGGCGGACCCAGTTCTTGGGCCATGGCTTCGAAGCCGCGTTGTCTGGAGTTCGCGATAGCAGCCTGGACCGCGCGATCAACGCCTCCAAAGGCCTAGGGGTGCCTGTAGCCGAAATCGCTCTCGGCCGCTGGATCCATCAAGATGCCGCGCCATAGCGCGAGATCGCAGGAAAAGCCCAGACCCGTGATTTCTGACAGGCGCAACGCGCCTTGGCGCATGACCAAGACGCGCTGATCTGTGTCTTTCATAACCTTCAGGCAGCGCATGGGCATCCAGCCCCAGCCTGCCAGGGCGACCATGCCGAAATGGATTGGAACGGCGCGTCCAACAGGTCGGACCGTTATACGGTTTCTGCGCGGCGTTCCTCGAAGCTCATCTCGATGAAGCTAGGCACGTGGTCACCGAGGCCCACGACCTTGGGGCCCCGGTCGTCGCGGTCGCGTCCGCGTCCGCCGCGGGACCGGCGACCGCTTTCACGCGGTTCGTCGCGCGGAGCGGGGGTGGGTGCGGCAGCAGCAGCGGGCGCCTCCTCGCGCGGTTCCGCACTTCTGGAGCGGGACCGGCTGCGGCTGCGGGAGGTGCGCTTGGGCGCCTCTTCCTCGGTCGTCTCGGGCGGCGCGTCGTCGCGTCGGCCCGGTGGGGTCCAGGGGTTGTCGCCCCGGGGAATTTTGGAATCCACCAGACGCTCTATGGCGTCGAGGTACTTTTCATCGGATGGCAACGCGATGGTGTAGGCCAGCCCGGTCTTGCCCGCGCGGCCCGTGCGGCCGATGCGGTGGACGTAATCTTCGGCATGGCTGGGCACGTCGAAGTTGAACACATGGCTCACATTCGGGATGTCTAGGCCGCGGGCGGCCACGTCGGAAGCCACGAGGAAGCGGACGGAGCCATCGCGGAACCCGTCCAGCGTGCGCGTCCGGTGGGATTGATCCAGATCGCCATGGATGGGCTCGGCATTATAGCCGTGCTTCTTGAGCGACTTGGCCACGATATCCACCTCTGTCTTCCGATTGCAGAAGATGATGGCGTTGCGGCACTCTTCGCCATCGCGGTCGATGATGGCGCGCAGGATTTCGCGCTTGTCCTTGGGGCCCATATCGCGGCGCTTGGGCTTGTGTTCCACCAGTACCTGCGTGATCGTCTCGGAGGTGGAGTTCTGCCGTGCCACTTCGATCTTTTCCGGGTTCGACAGAAACTTGTTGGTGATCCGCTCGATCTCCGGCGCCATGGTTGCGCTGAAGAACAGCGTCTGGCGGGTGAAGGGCGTCATCTCGAATATGCGTTCGATATCGGGGATGAACCCCATGTCGAGCATCCGGTCGGCTTCGTCCACGACCATGATTTCGACGCCGGTCAGCAGCAGCTTCCCACGCTCGAAATGGTCGATCAGGCGGCCCGGCGTGGCGATCAGCACGTCTACGCCCCGGTCGATGAGTTGGTCTTGTTCCTTGAACGACACGCCGCCGATCAGCAGGGCCTTCTTCAGGCGTGAACCCTTGGCGTAATTGTCGAAGTTTTCGGCCACCTGGGCGGCCAATTCGCGTGTGGGCGCCAGGACCAGGCTGCGCGGCATCCGCGCGCGGGCGCGGCCCTTGCCCAGCAACGTGATCATGGGCAGCGTGAAACTGGCCGTCTTGCCGGTGCCGGTCTGGGCGATGCCCAACACGTCGCGGCCTTCCAGGGCGGGGGGAATGGCACCTGCCTGGATAGGGGTCGGAGTCGTATAGCCCGTGGCCTCGATGGCCTTGAGAACCTTCGGGTCGAGGTTCAAGTCAGAAAAGCTCGTCATGTGCGTCCTGGTTGGAGCTTGGGGCCGAATTGCCCGGAAGCTCGGGGGGGTTGGTGGGCGCACCACAGCCATTGCGCCCCGTCTATCTCGTCTGCTCTGCGCTATCACAGGCGCGGCACGGGTAGCAAAGCTGTGACAAGCGGTCAACTTGTCCCTGTAACGCGGCGGCGCGGCGTGGCGCCCCTGTCGTCGTTATCCGATGGCGGACGGGTGCAACCGCGGGGCGAAGCCGGCCCGTAGGATTTCGAGCGTGACCGTGTTGGTCAACGCGTCAACCGCGTGGTCGGGCAGGGGGGCGGGCGCGCCATAGCCCGTAGGCGTGTAGGGAAGGGCGCTGCCGCGGTGAACAAGCCAAGTGCTGTCGTCGGGCATGCGAAACATGGCGCCATCAGGCAGGCTGCGGGCCTTGGCCAAGTGGGTCCGCAAGCGGCGGGCGCCGGGCACGGCCCGGGCCGTATGCAGATGCGCATCCACGTCGCCCACCCCGGGCCAGGGCCCGCGCGCGGACAGCCAGGCTGCCTTGAACCGGTCGAAAGCGGCGCGGCGGCAGTATCCGCAGGGCCTGTGCCCGGCGGCCATGGCGACGGCTTCATCGAGAAAGAACAATTCCGTCCATTTGCGCCCGGTCATCACCGTCCGGCGGCGCCCCTGCCAATCGAGCGTGCAACTGATCCAGGCGCGATGCTTCCAAAGCGCCGGGCCCATCTGCCCGTCTGCCACATGCAACACGCCCCGATTGCCCGTCATGGTGCCGCGCGCGGCGATGGCGTGGATGGTGCCGTCGGGCAGGACGCGGTTTTGCAAAGGCAAGGAGTTCAGCCCCCGGGCGCGCGGGCCAGGTCTTCGGACAAATCGACATCGTCGATGTTGCGTTCGAGCTTGGCGAAGAAGCTGTCGAAATCGTCCCACCAGAGCGCGGCGCCTTCCCACTTGCCGCCCTCTTCCAGCACGTGATGTTCCAAGTCCAAGAGGCCCACGCGCGGGGCGGACCCGGCCCGGTAGTCGAGGACGAACATCTGTCCGTACCATTGAGCCAGAACCAGGATGCGCGACATCTGTGCTTTGAATGCGTCTGCGTGGGGGCGGTCGGTATCGGTGTCGAGCATTTTGCGCAACGGCCAGACCTCGTCCAGCGGCAGCAAGTCCGAATCGCCCGGAAAGGGCGCGACCCGGCCGCGATACGTGTCGAAATAGGGCTGGTCCGTCTGGATTGCGACGCACATCCCGCTGCTGCCGTTTTGTTGGAGGTAAAGGCGGCGCAAAACTGGTGGCAGGGCAACGCCAAGACGGGCTTCATGTTCCGCGATCTGGGCCTCCGACAAGCGCGCGTCCGGTAGAAGCCAACGCCTTGGCTCGGCATTCGGATCTGTATTTGGCGCCGTCTGGACGTGTCTGAAATACCATCCCTGATGAAAGGTGTCTTCGGTCACGGGGAGCCAGGTCTCGGTTTCCTCATTCGTCTGGCGGCCGATGGGCTCAGTGGTCTGCGTGCCCTTGGCGGCCGCGATATCTGCGGCGGCGCGCTGCATGGGGTCACCGGGGCCCATTGCTTCCAGCATCACGATGGTTGCCCCGACCAGCGAAGCCGTGGCGGCGAAGACCCAGAAGGAGAGCTGAGGCTCGAACGGAAGACCAATTGGCCCGACGATGGCAGCCAACCCGCGTCCCGCGAGGTAGAAGAGCCCGACAAGACCGCATTGAACAAGAAACGTGGCGCCTTGACCCAGCACCGCTTTGAACAATTGGCCGTTGGCCGCCGCCATGTGCCAGGCCCGCCAGCGACCCAGGCCGAAACAGATCGTAAAGAGTGCCGCCAGCGGCAGAACCGCCCAAGCCGACACGACCGCAAGGCCCGTCCAGACCACACCACCGATCAGGCCCAATCCCATAGCGATGCGCAAGATGCCAAGCATGGGCGAGATGCTAGCGGATTGCGTGCCGCCCGCAATTGAAACGATGCTCAGCGATCGTCATCCAGCATGTCTTGGCCGCGTATCAGGAGGGATGCCAGCGCTTCGGACGCCTCAGCGGCTTGCGCGATTGCGCCTCGGAAACCGGCATTGCTGAGCTCCGCCAGCGGGTCGATCAGCAGATCGTCCCGCGCCATCCCGGCGCCTTCGGTGATAGCGGCCAGGGCAAGGGCCGGGTGTTCGGCAATGAGATGATCCATCAGGGCTCCGGTCCAGGCGTCGGGGGCGTCGGTCGCGGCATCGGTTGTGGCGAGATAGGCGATATAGCGCGTCATGAAGCGACCCATGGGCAGGTCGCCTTGCGGCAAAGCGTCGGTGTCATCGGGCAGGCCTAGGGCGCGGGCAACGAGGGGGCGGGGGATCATGGCGGGCCCGTGTCTTTGGTGGAAAGTGGGGCGGGGGGCCAGCCCCCCGTCGCGCAAAGCGCGACTCCCCCCGGAGTATTTATGCCAGGATGAAGGGGGCGGCTTAGACCATCATTTCCTTTGTGGCGCTCAGGGTGACGTCTGGGTGGTCGCGCTCGATGCGGTCGATGTCCCATTGCAGTCGGGTCAGAAAGACCGGGTCGCCATCATTGTCGTGGGCGATGTGTTGTTTGTTCTTGGCGACCACGCCTTCGACGGCATCCTTGGGCCCGCTGAGCCAGCGGGCGGATTGGAATTGGGAGGCGTCGAAGCGCACGGGCAGGCCGTATTCCAGTTCGATCCGGCTGGCGAGGACCTCGAATTGCAGAGCGCCCACCACGCCGACGATGAAGCCCGACCCGATTGCGGGTTTGAAGACCTTGGCCGCGCCTTCTTCGGCGAATTGCATCAGGGCCTTTTCCAGATGCTTGGCCTTCATCGGGTCGCCTGCGCGGACGCCTTGAAGCAGTTCCGGCGCGAAGGAGGGGATGCCGGTGAAGCGCAGCGCTTCCCCTTCGGTCAGCGCGTCGCCGATGCGAAGCTGGCCGTGGTTGGGGATGCCGATGATGTCGCCTGCCCAGGCTTCCTCCGCCAATTCGCGGTCGGCGGCCAAGAAGAGGACCGGGTTGGAGATCGCCATGGGTTTTTTCGAGCGCACATGGGTCAGTTTCATTCCACGTTCAAAATGCCCGCTGGCGAGCCGCACGAAGGCCACGCGGTCACGGTGCTTTGGGTCCATATTGGCCTGCACCTTGAAGACGAAGCCCGTGACCTTGCCTTCTTCGGCCGAAACCTGGCGCGGTTCGGCGCGCTGCGGCTGTGGCTCTGGCCCGTATTCGGCGATGCCGGTCATCAATTCCTGTACGCCGAAGCTGTTGATGGCGCTGCCGAACCAGATGGGGGTTAGCGACCCTTCGAGGAAGGCAGCGCGGTCGAAGGCGGGCAGCAATTCGCGCGCCATTTCGACCTCTTCGCGGAGTTTTTCGAGCAGGTTGGCGGGGACGTGTTCCGCTAGTTTCGGATCGTCCAGCCCCGAAATGCTGACCGATTCCGCCACCTTGTTGCGGTCGGCGCGGTCCATCAGTTCCAGCCGGTCATGGAGCAGATCGTAGCAGCCGATGAAATCGCGCCCGACCCCGATGGGCCAGGACGCGGGCGTGACGTCGATGGCCAGATTTTCCTGGATTTCGTCGATGATTTCGAACGTGTCCCGGCTTTCGCGATCCATCTTGTTGCAAAAGGTCAGGATGGGCAGATCGCGCAGGCGGCATACTTCGAAGAGCTTCTGGGTCTGGCTTTCCACCCCCTTGGCACCGTCGATGACCATGATGGCCGCGTCGACGGCGGTTAGGGTGCGGTAGGTGTCTTCGGAGAAGTCCGAGTGGCCGGGCGTGTCCACCAGATTGAAGCGGTATTCCTGTTCGCCCCGATGGAAGTCAAAGGACATGGCCGAGGCGGAGACGGAGATTCCGCGATCCTGCTCCATCTTCATGAAATCGGACCGGGTGCGCCGCGCTTCCCCCTTGGCGCGCACCTGGCCGGCCATCTGGATGGCCCCGCCGTAAAGCAGGAACTTCTCGGTCAGCGTCGTTTTTCCGGCATCAGGATGCGAGATGATCGCAAAAGTCCGGCGGCGGCCGATTTCGGGGGGCAGGGGGGCGCGGTTGTCGAGCATGGGGGCGATATAGGCGCCGCGCCGGGGGGCCGCAATCGCGGTGGGCGCGTTTACGAAATGTCAGGATTCGGTCGCTAGCGTCCGGGTGTCTGTTGAGGGAGTCTTGGTGATGTCTGCATTTCGGTTGCACGCAATGGTTGTCGAAAAGACCGTGGCTTTGATCGCGGCATTACTTGGATTGCTTTTGTCCCGCGTGAAGGTGCCCGATGGCGATATGACGGGACGTGCAGCGCGCCGCGATGTCTTAGGGGCCTCATTTGGGCGCGGCATTTCTCCTGCGTCACGGTCGTTCGGCGAAGATGGTACGTATGGCCATACAGTGCTGCGGGGTGCCGATGGCATGCTGGAAGGACGACGCGCTGGTCGGTTCTAGGACATGGGTTAGTGAAGGGCGAAAGACAAAGCGCCCGATGGCCGGCTGACTTGGCCGTGACCTCGGTGCTTTCCTAAATGATATTGCCGATCTGAGGAGGTGCTGAACGCCTGGGCCCTACCACATTGTCCGTTTGGCCCGCGCCGCCCATTCGGAATCGTAGCGCTGGCTATCGAAATCACCGCTCGTCATCTCCGCCAGAATGTCGCCCATGCTGGGAAGGTCGGCTACCTCAGCACCTTGCCAAAGCTCAGCGCGCAGGATGGCGCGCGCGCATTGGGAGTAGATTTCGATTGTCTTGATGACGATGACCGAGGTCGGGCGGCGCCCCATATGCTCAAAGCGTGCGATAAGTACGGGTTCGACCGAAAGCTTGGCCTGCCCATTCACCCGCACGACATTGGCCGAGCCTGGAACGAAAAACATGAGCGACACGCGTGGGTCGCGTACGATGTTGCGCAATGAATCCAGCCGGTTGTTCCCGCGCCAATCGGGCATTGCCAAAATGTCGGGTGCCAGTTCTCGAACCACTGGACCGTCATCGCCGCGGGGGCTTGCGTCGGTGCCCTCTGGCCCGACGGTGGACAAGATGGCGAAGCGCGATGCCATGATCCAGCGACGATAGGTGGGCGTCAGCTCCGTCGCGACCTTGTCGAGCGAGGCGCGGCCGGGTGTGCCATAGAGGGCGTGGAGCGTGTCGAGATCGGTGATGGTGTGATCCATGACCGGGCTTTATCAGGGTATTGTGGCGGTGTCCGCCGCGAATGCCGCCCGCTCGCTCACGCCGGGGGGAGGTCTTCCAGCTTTATCGAAGTGAAACGCCGAATGCTCGGGCAGCAATTCGGATCGTCGGGTCCGCGATGCGTGGTAATGGCGACTGGGCCGCCCGGGCCCATTTGTACGGACTCAATCCCTGCCGTATCCAGCGAGACTTCCAACGTCCCGCCTGTGCGACCTTCAGCGGGCAATACGAAGAACCTGAGCCAAAAGGCATTGCCGCCCGAAGCTGAGGTATAACCGACCTGTAGGAACCTGTCGGGCGTGGCATCACCGTCGATATCAACGCGCCATTGCCGGATGTTCTGAACGATTTCGCCTGTGCGTGCGAATTGCGCGGCCAGCGCAGGGTCCGGCGTTGTTTCTGGCACAGTCTGGGCGGTAGCCGAACCGGCCAGGCAAAGAAGCAGCGCGGCAGTTCTCAATGAACGGGCTCCACCACTGGGTCGATCAGGGTGCGCCCGCCATCGATGGTGAGGATCTGCCCGATCATGAAGCGCGACGCGTCGGACGCCAGATATTGCACCGTTTCCGCCACTTCCGAGGGGGAGGCGATGCGGCCCAGCGGCGTGGCGCCGACGATGGCCTCCCGCAGATCGCCCTCTTCGGCGAGGCGCACTTTCAGGTTCGACGACATGACGGAGCCCACCGACAGACCATTCACCCGAATACGTTCCGTTGCCAAACTGACGGCCAAGCTCCGCGTGGCCTGGTCCAGTGCAGCAGCGCTGATCGAATAAGCCAGCAGTTCTGGCTGAGTCCGCCGCCCGGCGATGGAGCCGATGTTTACGATTGCCCCGATGATCCCATCATCACGGCCCTCGGAATCCGCTTGATGAATCATGCGCTTCGCCACGGCCTGGCTAAGCCGCAGGGCCGTCATCAGGTTCTGCTCCAAAAGCGCGCTGACGCTTTTGTCCTCAGGGTCCAGCGGGTCGGTGACTACCAGCTGCCGGGATGCGTTCACCAGGATGTCCACGCGGTCGAAGGCGTCAATCGTGGCCGAAAGCAGATTGGCGATGGTCAGCCGCTCGCGCAGGTCGCCTGCGAAATAGCGTGCCGAGGCGCCATCTTCGCCCTGGACCTCGCCCAGTTCCGCCTCCAACCGGGTCTCGTCGCGGTCTGCGAACATGACATTGGCGCCTTGGGCCACGAAATGGCGCGCGATGGCCAACCCCACGCCGTTCGCCGCCCCGGTGACGATGGCGGTCTTTCCTTCGATGCTCAGGCTCATTTGCGTCGTCTCGGTCGGGTCGCCTCGATGACCTTGTAGCCGCCCCGATCTGCCAGCACCAAGGTTTCCGCAAAGGTCTCCGTCAATACGGATTCATAGGGCAAATGCCGGTTCGCCACGATGCGCAGCCGTCCTTTCGGGCCCAACAGGCGTGCCGCCGCCAGCAGGAAGGCCTGGCCCAAAGCGGGGTCTGTCTTCCGCGGCGTGTGAAAGGGCGGGTTTGAGATCACCCAGTCGAAGGGCCCGTCGGCAAAGCGCGTGGCATCGGCCCAGTGGAAGCGCGCCCGCGGGTCATCCACGTTCCGGCGCGCGCAATCGAGTGCCGCGCGTTCCGCTTCCACCAGTGCGACTTCGCTGACCGTATCTGAGGCTAGGGCCGCCCGTGCCAGAAAGCCCCAGCCCGCGCCCAAATCGCAAACACGGCCCTTCAACCCGTCCAAGTGTTCCGCCAAGAGAGCAGAGCCGGGGTCGACCCCATCCGCAGAAAATACGCCAGCGGTCGTCAAGAAGCCATCGACTTCAGAGAACTCGGCTGCCCAGCCGCCAGGAGCGGGAGCCGCCGGGAATGCAAAGCACTTCCCGTGGGCCTTGGACACCACATCGCCCACCGCGAAAATCCCGCGGCAGGCCTTCAACACCGACTCGACGCCATCCGACTTGGCCCCATCGATGATGACCGGCGCGCCCTCGGGCAGAGCCGCGCAGGCCTGCGCGATCAGATCGAACGCCAGCGCCTTGGCGCGGGGCAAGAACACGATGGCCGCTGCAAAGTCGCCCTGGACCGCTTCCGCAACAGCGACCCTGGCGGCCAACGCATCGTAATCCGGGCGAAACCCTGTCACCGCCACGGCCCGGTCCAACGGCACACCATCCAAGATGGCATCGCCCGCGGGGCGCAGCAGCAGGACGCGGCCTGCCTCTGGCAGGGAAAGCGGCCCCGACAGGGCAAAGGACAGGCGGGACTTCACCGGGAAACGGGCGGAGGATTACTCCTCTTTCTCCATGGTGCATTGCAGCGGATGCTGATGGCGGCGGGCGAAATCCATCACCTGGGCCACCTTGGTTTCGGCGATTTCATGGCTGAACACGCCCACGACTGCGACGCCCTTTTTGTGGACGGTCAGCATGATTTCCACGGCCTGGGAATGGCCGATGCCGAAGAATCGCTCCAACACATGGACGACGAATTCCATCGGCGTGTAATCGTCATTGAGCAGCAAAACCTTGTAAAGCGGCGGCTTGGCCGTCTTGGGCTTTGTCTTGGTGACGACCGAAACGTCGCCGTCATTGTCGTCCGGCGTATCTGCCATGGAAATGATCTGGCGCATGGATGCTCCGAGGTCGGATAGGGGAAAGGGGCTAGGCGTGTCATATAGGCAGAGGCCGCTTCATGGAAAGGGGGCAATGCCGTGACGATAACCACCATCGGTTTCGATGCCGATGACACGCTTTGGCACAATGAGACCTTCTTCGCCATCACGCAGGAGAAGTTTGCCAACCTGCTGCGCGACCATGCCGAGCCCGACCATCTCATGGACAGGCTTCTGGCGGCAGAGCGGCGCAACCTGGGTCATTACGGCTTTGGTATCAAAGGCTTCACCCTGTCGATGATCGAAACCGCAATCGACGTGACCGAAGGCCGGGTGCCCGCCAGCGTGATCGGCGAAATCTTGGAAGCAGGCCGCGAAATGCTGCGCCATCCCATCGATTTGATGCCCGATGCCGAAGACGCCGTCCGTAACCTGGCCCCCGATTACACGTTGGTGTTGATCACGAAAGGAGATCTGCTGGATCAGGAACGCAAACTGGCTGAGTCGGGGTTGGGTGAGCTTTTCGACGGCATTGAGATCGTCAGTGCCAAAACACGCGCGACCTATGACCGCGCCTTTGCGGTCCATGGCGACGGCGCGCAGCGCGCGCTCATGGTGGGCAATTCCATGAAATCAGACGTGCTTCCCGCTATTGATGCCGGGGCCTGGGGTGTCTTTTGCCCGTCCGACATTGAATGGGCGCTGGAACGGGCCGACCCGCCCGAAGATGCGGCGCGCTTTCGCCGGATCGGCGCCTTGGGTGAATTGCCGGGCTTGGTCCGCAGCCTCGCCTGACGCATCATGGCCCTATTCGGAGGATTGCATGACCGACCCACTCTTGCGCCAGATGATCCGCACCGTGACGGCCGTCGCCGTCGTTGCGCTGGGCGCCCTGGCTGCCTTCGTGCTGCCTCTGGGGCTTGTGGGGGCGCTTTTGGTCCTCAGCCTGCTGCGCATCTGCTGGCTTGAAGACAACATCAAGACCGATCTCATGGGCCGCGCCGAAATGCCCGCCAACCATTTGGAAGCGCTTAACCAGCGTCGCGCCGCCACCCGCCTGTTGACCGGGTCGGACGGTGACGCGCCCACGCACCATTCGCCCGATCTGATGGCGACCGCGATGCGCGGGCAGATCCAGGCGTTGATGGCTGCCGGACTTGCCGCGCTTGCCGTGCTCGTGGCGCGCGACCTGGGGGGCAAGCCGCTCATCGACCTGGCGCTGGGCGGCTTCGTGCTTTGGCTGGCGTTGCGCCGCGCCGACCGGCTGGTCGTGACGCTCGTCCATTTGGATGCACGCCGCCCCTTGCCACATGCGGCGATCATGGGCCGGCATCCTTGGGTCTATTCCTACCGGGTAGATGACTAGAACGGTTCCCGAAGAACCTGGTTCAGATTTTCGAAAACCGCTCTTGGGACATGTCTGCGGCGTCTATTCGGCCGCCGCGGCTGGCACGGCCTTCGCCAGAGCCTGATCAAGATCGGCGATCAGATCGTCGGCATCCTCGATCCCGATGCTGACGCGGACGACGTCGGGCGAGGCGCCTGCCGCCGCCTGCTGTTCCGGCGAAAGCTGCCGGTGCGTGGTCGAGGCGGAGTGGATCACCAAGCTGCGCGTGTCGCCCAGATTGGCCACATGGCTGAAGATTTCGACCGAATCCACGAAGCGCACGCAGGCCTCGTACCCACCCTTGAGCGCGAAGGTGAATAGCCCGCCCGCCCCAAGCGGGCAGACCGTCTTGGATCGCTCGTAATAGGGCGAAGATGGCAGGCCCGCATAGGTGACATGGTCCACGGCGGGGTGTGCCTCGAGCCAGGCGGCGACCTTGGCGGCGTTTTCCACATGGCGTTGCATCCGCAGCGACAAGGTCTCGATCCCCATCAAGGTGTAATGGGCGGCCTGGGGGTTCATGGTCATGCCAAGGTCGCGCAGGCCCACGGCGATGCTATGGAACGTGAAGGCCAGGTTGCCGAAGGTTTCGTGGAATTTGAGGCCGTGATAGGCTGGCTCCGCCTCGCTGAGCGACGGAAACTTGCCCGAGGCCGACCAGTCGAATTTGCCGCTATCGACGACGCAGCCGCCCGTGACGGTGCCGTTGCCGGTTAGGTATTTGGTGGTGGAATGGACGACCAGCGTGGCGCCATGTTCGATGGGACGCACCAAATAGGGTGTGGCCGTGGTGTTATCGATGATAAGCGGGATGCCTGCTGCATCGGCAACATCGGCCACGGCGCGCACATCCATGATGTAGCCGCCCGGATTGGCGATGGCCTCGCCGAAGACGGCACGGGTGTCATCGTCGATGGCGGCTTTCACGGCGTCCAGGTCGTCGAAATCGACGAACTTGGCCGACCAACCGAAGCGCTTGATGGTCTGGCTGAACTGCGTGACGGTGCCGCCGTAAAGCCTTGTGGAGGCGACGATATTGCAGCCCGGCTGCATCAACGGGAAGAGCGCCATGATCTGTGCCGCATGACCCGATGAACAGCAGGCTGCACCCACACCGCCTTCCAGCGTGGCGATCCGTTCCTGCAAGACGGCCACGGTGGGGTTCGTCAGGCGGGAATAGATGAAGCCCACTTCCTGCAGGTTGAAGAGGGCAGCCGCATGTTCTGCGTCTCGAAAGACGTAGGCGGTCGTCTGGTAGATCGGCGTCTGCCGCGCGCCCGTGGCGGGGTCGGGGCGGGCGCCCGCGTGGATTTGCAACGTGTCGAAGCCATATTGGCGCGTCTCGGTCATGTCGGGGGTCCTCCTGATTTGGCGGCATTATGGAACCCGCCCGGTCTGGGGACCAGCGCGGATTAAACGAATCTTCATGGGCCATGGTGCATGTGGGGTGGAGTTATTCCCGGCGACCGGCCGAACAAAGGCGAGATGGACCATGGCCAGCACAATCCCCGGCACCCCTGGCGACGACAGCATCGTCGGCTCGACCGATGATGAACGCATCGAGGGCGGGGATGGCAATGACACGCTTTCGGGCGGGGACGGTAACGACACGCTGGACGGCGGCGGCGGGGCAGATTCCCTCGATGGCGGCGATGGGCAAGATGATCTTTCGGGCGGTTGGGGTGCCGATACTCTTATTGGCGGGGGCGGTGCAGATACCATCACCGGCGGCAGTGGCGACGACCGTGCCGAACTCGGCGATGGGGACGACACGTTCGGTGACTTCGGAACCGACGGCGGCAACGACACCATCTTTGGCGGCGCAGGGGATGACGACATCATCGCGGGCCATGGTGACGATGTCGTTTATGGCGGCGCGGGGGACGACGACATCTCCGGCGCAAGTGGCAACGACTATCTGGACGGTGGGGCTGATTCAGACAGGCTTTATGTAGCTGATAGCCAGAACCGGCAGACGGTCCTCGGTGGCGAAGGCGGCACGGATGTCGATCAATTGCTGTTCTTCGATTACGCGGCGACGGAAGGCGTCTCGGTTGTTTTCGATGGCGACGGGTCTGGAACCTATGACTTCGTGGCGACCGATGCCGAAGGCATTTTCTCTGAGTTTGAGCAAGTACATGGCACCAGCCGAGACGACACTATCGACGCCAGCGCCGACGCGGCAGGTATCTATATCGATGGCAAGGACGGGGCTGACACTATCGACGGGGGCTTGGGCGATGACACGATCATCGCGGGGGCCGGCAATGATGAAGTCTTTGGCGGACAAGGCGCCGATTCCGTCAACCTTGGCGATGGCGACGATTCCTTCGGTGATTACGGCGTCGCGGGGTTGGGCAATGACACCGTGGATGGCGGTGCGGGCAACGATTTCATCTTGGGGGCCGGCGGTGACGATAGCCTGATCGGCGGCAGTGGCGATGACACTCTCGTCGGCGATATCGGAAACGACACGGTGGATGGTGGCGCCGGTTCGGACCGTTTGGCAAGCACCGACAGCCACGGCAACGACAGCTTCATCGGCGGCGAAAGTGCCTCGGATGAGGATCACCTTCTTTTCAATAACTGGACATATGATGACGGGGTTGTCGTCACCTTCGATGGCGACGAAAGCGGCACCTATGAATATGTCGCCAACGGTCACACAGGCTCCTTCGAGGAGATCGAGCGCTTTTCCGGCACTCAACGGGATGACACCATCGATGGCACTGCGGCGTCGGACGGCTTCATCGTCAATACGCGGGGTGGGGACGATTCCGTCCTGGCAACCGGGGGCGATGATCGGATTGGCGGCGCCGACGGCGACGATACGATCCGCGGCGCGGACGGCGCAGATTCGATCTATGGCGAAGCTGGTCGCGACGTTCTCTTCGGAGATGCCGGTGACGATTTCATCTCCGCCGGGACGCGTGACGACACCGTCGAAGGCGGCGATGGGGCCGACTCGGTTGAATTGGGGTCCGGCAATGACCGCTATGTCGATGGCGGAACCGATGATGCCGCCGATACCGTCTCGGGTGATGGTGGTGCGGACTGGATCGAAGGTGGCGGCGGTGACGACCGCCTTGACGGCGGTGACGATGACGACACGCTGTTGGGGCAGGCTGGGGCAGATGAACTCATTGGCGGGTCAGGTGATGACAGCCTGAGCGGTGGTGCCGACAGTGATACACTGTCGGGTGGCAGGAATTCCGACACGCTCGATGGTGGCGCAGGCAGCGACACGATGTCGGGGGGGGAAGGCGATGACGTTATCGGCGGGGATGCCGGTGACGATGTGCTCACCGGCGATGACGGGGCAGATAGCTTTGTTTTCAACGATGGCTCCGGCAGCGACACGATCACTGACTTCGATCTGTCAGACCTGGATGCCGACGGACGCACGTTGGATCAGTTCGATCTGTCCAGCTATACAGGCGGTTCAGGCCCCGGCGGGGCGCTGACCTATGCCGATATCACGTTCGACGATGATGGGGCCGGCAACGCGCTTTTGATATTTCCCGGCGGTGAAAGCGTTGTCTTGCAAGGTGTTTCACCCTCGCAGATGCAGACAATGTCCCAGGCGCAGTCCGCGGGCCTTCCCTGTTTCACGCCCGGTACATTGATTGAGACGCCGGGCGGTCTGGTGCCTGTCGAGACGCTAAGGCCTGACGACCTGGTGCTGACGCGCGACAATGGTCCCCAGCCCATCCGCTGGGTGGGGACGAACACCGTCGATGCCGGGCGTCTTGCCCGCCAGCCCCAATTACTGCCGGTTCGGTTGGAAGCCGGCGCTTTGGGTGACCACGATGCCATCACCGTGTCGCCCCAGCATGGCTTCGTCCTGCGGGCCGAGGGCGAAGAACGGTTGGTCCGCGCCATCACGCTTGCACGCATGCATGGGCGTGCGGTCCATCGACGGCGAAACATCGGGCAATTGACCTATGTCCACTTCATGTTCGAGCGTCATCAGGCCGTGCGCGCCCACGGACTTTGGTCCGAAAGCTTCTACCCGGGGCCGTGGGCGTTGTCGGCCTTGGCGCCGGGTCCGCTTCGCGAACTCGCGCAGCTCTTTCCCGAATTGCGGTCGGGTGACCCGATGCAGGCCTACGGATCCCATGTGCGGACCCCGGCAGCCCGTTTTGATCTGCCCGAGGCCGTATCTGCCTTGCGCGCGGTCTAGGGTTGCCAGACGGACGGGCCCCGTGACGCGCCCATCACGCGGCCGCGACCTTTGCAACCTTGACCCCGCGCCCCGGCATTGTAGGACGGACAGGCATCGGCGGAGGACGACAATGGCCGGATTGATCAAACGCCTCGTGGCCTGGTGGGACGGCGAATCCATCGGGACACAGATTTTCACCGCGCGCAACGGCTCGCGCGTTGGCGAAGATGAGCAGGGCAACGTCTATTACCGCAACACCGACGATAGCCGCCGCTGGGTGATCTATGCGGGGGACAACGACGCCACGCGCGTGGGGCCCGAATGGTATGGCTGGCTGCATCATACTTTCGCCAAGCCCCCGACAGAAGAACCGCTGCCGCACAAGGCTTGGGAAAAGCCACACCATCCCAACCTAACCGGCTCTGACGGGGCGTTCCTCCGCAAGGGGTCTATCCGCCGTGCCGATGTGAAACCCGAAAGCGATTACGAGGCCTGGAGCCCAGAGTGAAAGCTTTTCTGACGGCCATGCTGTTGGCGGGGCTTGCCTGGCCCGCTGTCGCGGAAGCTGTTCGCACCGGGGTGGGAACAGGAGCGGTGCTTCGAACGCTCGACAAGGTTTCGGGCGAAGTCATCGACGTGGAAATGGCGGCAGGCCAGACCATGGCCTATGGGCCGCTGCAAGTCACACTGCATGAGTGCCGCTATCCCGCCAACAACCGCTCCGGCGATGCGTTTGGCCTGATCCAGATTGTCGATGCCCGTGCGGTCGAGGAGCTATTTGCGGGCTGGATGGTGGCGTCGTCGCCTGCGCTAAATGCGTTGGAACATCGGCGCTACGATGTCTGGGTGCTGCGTTGCATCACGGATGAATAGCTTCCGTCCGAAAGCCCGACCCGGCTGACCCGTTTCCCTTCGGGCCCTGTTCCGGTCCGATGCAGGTCGGTACAACACAACAGACGACATCAATCCCGCAGCGCCAAAACCTCGTCTCGCCCTGGCACCGGGCCATCCCAATATGCCCGACCGGCCAGCGCATCTGCCAATTGGGCACGATACTGTGCGCGGGGAATTTCGACGCCGCCCAGCGACGCAAGATGCGGTGTCAGGAACTGCGTGTCGAACAGACGAAAGCCACGGGCCCTGAGCAACGCAACCAAGTAGGCTAGCGCCACCTTCGACGCATCCCGTTGGCGCGAAAACATCGACTCCCCGAAGAAGGCCGCGCCCAGTGTCACGCCGTAGACACCTCCGGCCAATTCTCCGCCGGCCCAGACTTCTAGCGAATGGGCGTGGCCCGCCGCGTGCAGCAGACTATAGAGATCAGCGATTTCTGCATTGATCCAAGTTTCATCGCGATCGGCGCAGCCCGCCAGCGTCGCGGCGAAATCCGCATCCAGCGTTACCTCGAAGCGCCCTTGCCGGATGACCTTGGCCAAGCTGCGCGACATCTTGAACGTATCGAGTGGCATGACCCCGCGACGCTTCGGGTCGACCCAGAAGATCTCCGGCTCGTCCTGCGACTCGGCCATGGGAAAGACACCCGACGCGTAAGCCATAAGCAGCGTCTCGGCGGTGATCGGAGCAGTATCGCGTGGCATGGCAGAGAAATAGGGAACGTGTGTACGTCGTGGAAGGGGGAACTGCACGGCTCGGCCCGATGTGATCGTGTCCCGGCAAAGGGTTGCTTCAGCCGTATGTCCGCTCCAACCAGTGTTCAAGCCAGTGGATCGTGTAGTCCCCGGCCTGCACGTCTGGGTCTTCCACCAAATCCCGGAAGAGCGGAATTGTCGTTTCCACCCCGTCGACGATCAATTCGCCCAGCGACCGTCGCAAACGGGCCAAGGCCTCTTGCCTGTCGCGGCCATGGACAATCAGCTTGCCGATTAGGGAATCGTAATAGGGGGGGATGCGGTAGCCATCGTAAAGTGCGCTGTCCATGCGCACCCCCAGCCCGCCTGGCGCGTGGTATTGCGTGATCTGCCCGGGCGAGGGTGAAAAGTTGGGCAGTTTTTCCGCGTTGATGCGGACTTCAATGGCGTGGCCGTTGATGTGCAGATCGTCCTGGCCGAAGGACATGGGCAGGCCAGACGCCACGCGAATCTGTTCGCGCACCAGGTCGACGCCGAAAATGGCTTCCGTCACCGGGTGTTCCACCTGTAGGCGAGTATTCATTTCTATGAAGTAGAATTCACCGTTTTCGTACAGAAACTCGATGGTCCCAGCACCGGCATAGTTAATCTTGGCGACGGCCTCGGCACAGGTGCGACCGATTTCGGCGCGCTGTTCGGGTGTGATCGAAGGACCAGGGGCTTCTTCGAAAACCTTCTGATGGCGCCGTTGCAGGCTGCAATCGCGTTCGCCCAGATGCACGGCGCCACCACGGCCATCGCCGAAGACCTGAACTTCGATATGGCGGGGCGTGCCGAGATATTTCTCGATATAGACTTCGTCATTGCCGAAGGCGGCCTTGCCTTCGGACCGCGCGGTGCGGAAGGCATTTTCCAACTCGTCGGCGGTGCGGGCCAGCTTCATGCCGCGCCCGCCACCCCCGGCGGTGGCTTTGATAATAACCGGATAGCCGATTTCGGCGGCGACGCGCTGGGCGTCTTCGAAGGTTGGCACCCCGCCGTCGGAGCCGGGGACACAGGGCACACCAAGGGCCTTCATGGTGTCCTTGGCGGTGATCTTGTCGCCCATGATGCGGATATGTTCCGCCGTTGGGCCGATGAAGGTGATGTTGTGGTCTTCCAGCACCTGCACGAAGGCCGCGTTTTCCGACAGGAAGCCGTAACCGGGATGGATGGCCTCGGCGCCGGTGATCTCGCAAGCGGAGATGATCGCCGGGATGGACAGGTAGGACTGCGTACCGGGGGCCGGGCCGATACAGATCGATTCGTCGGCCATGCGCACATGCATGGCGTCGGCATCGGCGGTGGAATGGACAGCCACCGTGGCCACGCCCATTTCGCGGGCGGCCCGCACGACGCGGAGGGCGATTTCGCCGCGATTGGCGATGAGGATTTTTTCGAACATGGGCCTAGCCCAGGATCACGAGGGGCGCGCCGTATTCAACGGGAGCGCCGTCTTCGACGAGGATGCGCGTCACCTTGCCCGCCCGGGGCGAGGGGATCTGGTTCATGGTCTTCATCGCCTCGACGATGAGCAGGGTCTGCCCTTCCTGGACCGTGTCACCCACTTGCACGAAGTTCGATGCGCCCGGTTCAGGTGCCAGATAGGCCGTTCCAACCATCGGCGACGTGACTGCGCCCGGGTCCTGCGCCGGATCGGCGGCGGCCGGTTTTGCGGTGGCCGGGGCAGCGCTCGGGGCGGCGGCAGGTGCCGCGGCTTGCACCTGCACCGGGGCGGGCGCAGCGGCGGCGACCACGGTCGCCTGTCGGGCGACGCGAACGTCGAGACTGTCGTCTTCGCCGTATTCGCGGCGGACTTCCAATTCGCTCAGGTCGTTTTCCCGCAGAAGTTCCGCCAACGCCTTGATGAAGGCGACGTCGCTGTCATGGGTTCGGGTCATGCCGTCCTCGCTGCCTGTTTTGCAGGCTCTAACGCAGGCCAGACCCGAGGGAAAGCACCCCGATGCTTAGCTCGCCTCCGCCTCCGGCTCCGCTGCGGCCTTTTCCGGGATAGAGCGGATGGTTTCCAGATCGCCCGTCAGCTTCGGAATCGCCTCGATCGGGACGGGGATGCGCGACAGCGCTTCTTTGGCAGCCAGGCGCATATTTTCAACCTTTTCAAGCATTTCGGCGGCGTCGACATCGGGTTCACCTTCGGCCAACAGCGCTTCCACGTCCATTTCGGGGGAGGGGCGGCCTTCAGCGCCGCTGCGCGCAGTCGTAGATGCATTGGTCGGGCGCGACGAAAGCACGGGCGGGATGCGGCTTGCAGCCAGCGTGGTTTCGGCGGCGGTGCTTCCGCCCACAGCAGAGGCGTTGCCCGGACGGTCTGAGGCGGTGAAGGTTGGCTGCACTGGCGGTTGTGCCTTTGCGGCTGCCGTGGGTGCGGTCGCCAGGGGCGACAGGGATGGTAAAAGCGACATTTCAAGGCTCCGTACACAGGTGAAGCCCCCCATCACGAAAGTACCGTAGCGGGTCTTCACGCGCTACGGTTTTTGATTCAATGGGTTAATGGGGTGATTACCGGTTCATGCGGTTTTCGATCAGATCGTCCACCACGGCCGGTTCCGCCAGTGTCGAGGTGTCGCCAAGCGCCCCGAAATCGTCTTCGGCAATCTTACGCAGAATCCGGCGCATGATCTTACCCGACCGCGTCTTGGGCAGGCCCGGCGCCCATTGGATCAAGTCTGGCTTGGCGATGGGGCCGATTTCGGATCGGACCCAGACTTCCAACTCCTTACGCAGCTCTGGCGTCGGCTCCACCCCCGTCATGAGCGTGACATAGGCGTAAATGCCTTGGCCCTTCACATCATGGGGATAGCCCACCACCGCGGCTTCGGCGACCTTCTCATGGGCGACAAGCGCGCTTTCGACCTCGGCAGTGCCCATCCTGTGGCCTGAGACGTTGATGACGTCGTCCACGCGCCCGGTTATCCAGTAATAGCCGTCGGCATCGCGGCGGCACCCATCGCCCGTGAAGTAGTAGTTCTTGTAATCGCTGAAATACGTCTTCTCGAAGCGCGCATGGTCACCCCAGACGGTGCGCATCTGGGCGGGCCAGCTATCGGCGATGCACAGCACGCCTTCGCCCTCCGTCCCCTCGATGGGCTCACCGCTGGTGGGCTCCAACACCACGGGCTGCACGCCGAAGAAGGGCAGCGTTGCGCTACCGGGCTTCGTTGGCGTCGCGCCGGGCAGGGGGGTTAGCAGGTGGCCGCCGGTTTCTGTCTGCCACCAGGTATCGACGATGGGGCATTTTCCCTTGCCGACAACATCGTTGTACCAGTTCCAGGCCTCGGGGTTGATGGGCTCGCCCACGGTGCCCAGGATGCGCAGGCTGCTTAGGTCATACGGTTCCACGAACTGGGTGCCCTGACCCATCAGCGCGCGGATGGCGGTGGGGGCCGTGTAGAACTGCGCAACCTTGTGCTTTTCGCAGACCGCCCAGAACCGCCCCGCATCGGGATAGGTGGGCACGCCTTCGAACATCAGCGACGTGCCGCCGTTAGCGAGCGGGCCGTAGACAATGTAGCTGTGGCCAGTGACCCAGCCCACATCGGCGGTGCACCAATAGACTTCACCATCCTTGTAGTCGAAGACGTATTGGTGGGTCATGGCGGCGAAGACGAGATAACCGCCGGTCGTGTGCACCACGCCCTTGGGCTGCCCGGTGGAGCCGGAGGTATAGAGGATGAATAGCGGGTCTTCGGCCCCCACTTCCTCGGGGGGGCAATCGGCAGCGACCTTCTCTTCCTCTTCGTGGAGCCAGAAATCATTTTGGGGACGGAAGGCGATTTGCTGGCCGGTGCGCTTCACGATTAGGCATTTGACGTCGTCGGTATCGTGCAGCAACGCCTTGTTGACGTTGTCCTTCAGGTTCGTGACACGGCCGCCGCGGGGGGCACCGTCTGCGGTGATGACTACCTTCGCGTCGCAGCCATTGATCCGCGCGCCAAGTGCATCGGCAGAAAAGCCAGCGAAGACAATGGAATGGATGGCGCCGATCCGAGCGCAAGCAAGCATGGCATAGGCCGCTTCCGGGATCATCGGCAGATAGAGAACCACCCGGTCGCCCTTGCCGACGCCCAAGCTCTTGAGAACGTTGGCCATCTTGCAGACTTCGGCGTGAAGCTGGCGGTACGTGATGTGCAGCGCCTCGGCGTCTGGGTCGTCCGGTTCCCAGATAATGGCGGTCTGGTCGCCGCGGGTTGCCAGATGCCGGTCGATGCAATTGGCGGCGACGTTGAGCGTGCCGTCTTCAAACCAACGAATATCTACATTGCCCGGCGCGAAGGACGTGTTTTTCACGCGCGTATAAGGCTTTATCCAGTCCAGCCGCTTCCCGTGCTCGCCCCAGAAAGCCTCGGGGTCCTCGACAGAGGCCTGGTACATCGCGTCATAGGTCGCACGGTCGGCGTGCGCGCCCTTGGCCATCTCATCGCTGGGCGGATAAATCTTGTCGGTCATGTCGGGCAATTGCTCCTTAGGGGCGGCCAGTTTCTGGCCGTAGCCCCGGTGAAGAGTGACCACCCGGGGCCGAACTTACTCAGATGGCCAGGTATTCAGCGCGGAGCGCCTCATCACCGAGCACTTCGGCGGCTGTGCCATCGAAGACCACACCGCCAGTGTCCAGAATAACGGCACGGTCGGCTAATTCTAGTGCACGAACAGCATTTTGCTCCACCAGGATGGTGGTCATGCCGAGCTTCTTGATCTCGATCAGGGTCTTTTCGATCTCATCCACGATGACCGGGGCAAGACCTTCATAGGGTTCATCCAGCAGCAGGACTTTGACGTCGCGAGCCAGTGCACGGGCAATGGAGAGCATCTGCTGCTCACCGCCCGAAAGGGTCACGCCTTCCTGCTTGCGACGTTCGCCGAGCCGAGGAAAAAGCTCATAAAGTCGTTCGATGGACCAACCGATGGGCGGGGCGATCTGGGCGAGTTTCAGGTTTTCTTCCACCGTCAGCCCGGGAATGATGCGGCGATCTTCCGGCACCAGGCCCAGGCCCGTCTGCGCCGCTTCATGGGCTTTCATCAGGTGAAGGGGTTGGTGGTCTAGCCAGATTTCACCCTTGCGCAGTTCCGGGTCGCCGACCCGGGCGCAGGTGCGCAGGGTGGAGGTCTTGCCGGCGCCGTTACGGCCCAGCAGCGCCAGGATTTCACCTTCGTGGACGTTGAAGCTGATACCTTGGACGATATAGCTTTCGCCATAATAGGCGTGGATGTCGTGGACCGAGAAATAGGCAGGTGCGGTGGCGGCCTTGTTTCCGTCCCGGGTAAAGTCTGGCTTGACGTTCATGCGGAATTCTCCGGTTCTTCACAAATTGGGGGTGGTTTCCGGGGGCCTTTCCCCAACTTGTACAAAAATTCTCAATGTCCTGAGCTCTCACCCAAATACGCTTCCCGCACTTTCGGATGGCCCTTGATGTTGTCGGGCGTGTCCTCGACCAGCGGGGTGCCTTGCGCCAGGACGGTGATGCGTTCGGCCAGGCTGAAGACGACGTGCATGTCGTGTTCGATGATGGCGATGGTGATGGGGCGGGTGTCTTTGATCTGCTTGAGCAGGTCGATGGTGTTGTTGGTGTCAGCCCGCGCCATGCCTGCGGTGGGTTCATCCAGCAGCAGAAGGCGCGGTTCTTGTGCAAGACACATGCCGATTTCCAGGCGGCGCTTGTCGCCGCGGGACATGGAGGCTGCGTGCATTTCGCGCTTGTCGGCCATGTTCATGTCTTCGAGCATGTGTTCCGCCCGTTCCACGATTTCCGTGTCGCGCATCATCTGGCCATAGGCCTTGAGCGAGAACGCCCCGTCGCGCTTGGCAACGCAGGGGATCATCATGTTTTCCATGACGGTCAGGTCGCCGAAGATCTCGGGCGTCTGAAACACGCGGGAGATGCCCATCTGGTTGATCTCATGCGGCTTGCGTCCGAGGACCGATTGACCCTCGAAGCTGACCGATCCGGTATCGGGGATGAGCTTGCCCACCAAGCAGTTAAGCAAGGTGGATTTGCCCGCGCCGTTGGGCCCGATGATGGCGTGGACTGTGCCTTCGGCCACCGAGAGGTTGACGTCGGACAGGGCCTGGAGGCCTCCGAACCGCTTGCCGACATTTTTGACTTCGAGAATGCCCATTGCGCGGATTCCTTCACTCGGCAGGGGTGTGGGAGGAGGCCGTCTTGTCGTCGGCCTTCTTGCGGCGGAACAGGCCCACCAACTTCTGGCCGCCCTGCACCAACCCGCCGGGCAGGAAGATGACGACCGCCATGAACAGAAGGCCCAGCGTCAGGTGCCAGCCCTTGCCCACGAAGGGGTAGATCATGGCGACAACGACGTCTTCGAGCCCGTCGGGCAGGAAGGCGAACCAGGTATGGAGCGTGGCTTCGTTGATCTTCGAGACGATGTTTTCGAAATACTTGATGAAGCCCGCGCCGAGGACCGGCCCGATCAACGTGCCTGCGCCGCCCAAGATGGTCATCAAGACGACCTCGCCTGAAGCCGTCCAGAACATGCGTTCCGCGCCGACCTGGGTATCCATGGCCACCAGCAGGCCACCGGCCAGACCCGCATACATGCCTGAGATGACGAAGGCGGCCAGCGTATAGGGCTTGGGCGAAATCCCGGTGTAGTTCAGGCGGTTCTGGTTAGACTTGACCGCGCGCAGCATCATGCCGAAGGGCGAGCGGAAGATGCGGATCGACAGATAGAAGGCGATCAGCATGCAGAAGGCTGCGATGTAGTAGCCCACGTTTAGCGTGAAGACCCAGTTGCCGAAGTAAAGGTTGGTGCTGGTCGCCATGTCGAGGCCGAAGAGGTTGGCGCGCGGTGTTTGACCCGGCTCCAAAGCGGCATCGAGGATGCGGGGGTCGAAGTATTGAAGTTGCATCCCCGTCTCACCGCCTGTGATGGGGGTGAGCACCGAATAGGCCAGCGCGAAGGACATCATCGCGAAGGCCAGCGTCAGGATCGAGAAGTAGATGCCGGACCGGCGCAGCGAGATGAAGCCAACCAGCGTCGCAAAGAGGCCCGCGACCAGCATTGACGCCAGGATCGATGGGATGACGTTCAGCGTCAGCAGCTTCATCGCCCAGATGCCCGCGTAAGACCCCACGCCCAGGAAGGCCGCATGGCCGAAGGACAGGTATCCAGTCAGGCCGAACAGGATGTTGAAGCCGATGGCGAAGATGCCGAAGATCACGAAGCGCTGCATCAGGTCCGGGTAGCCCGCGTTGAACTGCGCCATGGCGGAGTTTTCGGGGAACGGATTGAGCAGGAAGGGCGCAAGCATCGTCAGCGCGATCACGAGCAGGAAGAGCCCGAAATCCTTCTTGGTCAGGCCGAGGAGGCCGCCGCCCGCTTTGGGGCTGGCCGATGTCGTGGCGGCCGGGATGGTGTCGGTGGTTTGGTCGGTCATGTCCTTAGTCCTCCATCACGCCCTTGCGGCCCATGAGGCCACGGGGACGGGTCAGCAGCACGACGATGGCCACGAGATAGATGATGATCTGGTTGATGCCGGGCAGGATATCGAGCACCTGAGCCATGGACGCAAAGGCCTCGATGATGCCAAGCAGGAAGCCCGCAAGGACGGCGCCGGGCAGTGACCCCATGCCCCCCACCACGACGACCACGAAGCTGAGGACGAGGAAGTCCATCCCCATGTGGTAATTGGGTGAGTTGATCGGGGTGTACATCACCCCTGCAAGGCCCGCCACGGCGGCCGCGATGCCGAACATGATGGTGAAGCGCTTGTCGATGTCGATGCCCAGCAGCGTCACCGTTTCCCGGTCGGCCATGCCCGCGCGCACCACCATCCCGAAGGTGGTGAATTGTAGGAAGGCAAACACACCGGCGATGATGAAAGCGGCAAACAGGAAGTAAATCAGGCGCCAATAGGGGTAGACGATGCCGCCCGGGTCGAAGCCCAACATCACGCCGAAATCGAACGAGCCCACGAAGGCTTCGGGCGCGGGTGTGGGGATGGGGTTGGCGCCGTAGAAATACTTGATGATTTCCTGGAGTACGATGGCCAGCCCGAAGGTCACCAGGATCTGATCCGCATGGGGGCGCTTGTAGAAGTGGCGGATCAGCCCCCGTTCCATCGCGACGCCGAGGGCGATCATGACCGGAATGGCAAACAGGATCGAGAGCGGGACGGCCCAGTCGATGATGCTCGACCCGACGGCTTCGCCAAATATGTCATATATGTAGGGCACGTCCACCTTGAGCGGATTGCCCAGGAAGTCCGTCCGGGTTTCGTCGATGACGGTGTGCGACAATTGTAGCAGGTTCGAGAACGTCACCGCGCAGAAGGCGCCCAGCATGAACAGCGCGCCGTGGGCGAAGTTGACGACCCCCAGCGTGCCGAAGATCAGGGTCAGGCCCAGGGCGATCAGCGCATAGGCTGACCCCTTGTCCAACCCGTTCAGGACTTGAAGGATGATGGCTTCCATGGGTGGGCTGCTCCGGACTCGGATACGTCAAAAGCCGCCGCCCACCTATGTGGGCGGCGGCGATGCGGGCGATCAGGCGCCCGGGTTACATGCGCCGAGCGACCCGCCCGCGAATTGCGGGTGGTCGGGGGCGTAGGTGACCTGCTCGGTGGGGGTAACCTCGACGATTTCGACCAGGTCGAACTCGTTTTCCGGGTTCTCCTTGCCGCGCACCACGACCACGTCCTTGAAGCACTGGTGGTCGTCGGCACGGTACAGCGTCGGGCCGTTGCCCAGGCCGTCGAATTCGAAGCCAGAAAGGGCCTCGTCCACGGCGCAGGGGTTGAAGCTGCCCGCGCGCTGCACGGCATCGGCGTAAAGCAGCGTCTGCACATAGCAGGTGTGGGCGGCCTGCGAGGGCGGGAAGCCATACTTGGTGCCGAAGGATTGCACGAAGGCATTGGTGCCGGAATACTTGGCGCCCAATTCGTTTTCGAGCTTCCAGTCCCAGTTCTGCGAGCCGAGGATGCCGCCGATGTTTTCGCCGGCACCGCGGGCCATAAGCTCCGAATAAAGTGGCACGACGATCTCGAAGTTCTTGCCGTTGGCTTGGCGTTCCCGCAGGCCGAACTGCACTGCGTTCGTCAGCGAGTTCACCATGTTGCCGCCATAGTGGACGAGGACGAGCACGTCGGCGTCGGACTGCAGAACCGGCGCGATGTAGGAGCTGAAATCTGTCTGCGTCAGCGGGGTGAGCACAGTGTTGACCGTGTTCCAGCCAGCAGCTTCGGTGGATTCGCGAACGGCCTGTTCGGTCGTGTAGCCCCAGTTGTAATCCGCCGTCAGGTAGTAGGCGTTCCGGTCGGTGCCATATTGCGCCGCCAGGATGGGGGCGAGCGCCGCGCCCGACATGTAGGAGTTGAAGAAATGGCGGAAACCATTGGCCTTCTTGTCCTTGCCGGTCGTGTCATTGGCATGGGTCAGGCCGGCCATGAAGATCACGCCCGCTTCCTGGCAGAGCGCCTGAACCGCCACGGCCACACCCGAAGATGAGCCGCCCGAGACCATGATGGCCCCGTCTTTTTCGATCATGGAGCGGGCCGAAGCGCGGGCCGCGTCCGACTTGGTCTGGGTATCGCCGGTGACGAATTCGACACGCTTGCCCAGGATGCCCGTACCGTCCAGCTCCTTGGAGCTGAAGGTCTGCATCATGCCGCCATCACCTTCACCGTTCAGGTGCTCGACAGCAAGCTGGAAGGCGCGCAACTCGTCGGCGCCTTCATCTGCGTAGGGGCCGGATTGCGGGACGTTGAAGCCGAGCGTCACGGTGTCGCCAGTCGGCTCATTGGTGAAACCTTGGGCCCAAACGGCGCTCGTAAAGATCGTCGGCGTCGCCAGGCCAGCACCGGCAACGGCCCCGGTCTTCATCACGCCACGACGGGTGAAGTTCGATTTGGTCATTGAGACCCTCCCTAGTTGTGTGGCCCGGCCTCCTCCTCCAAGGAGCGCGGGACGAGCCAGTCGCGTTGACAGGCTGGCCACAGTATCGCGAAAGCGGGCGGTTACCTACAACAAGTCATCGACAATTAACGCTTCTTCTGTAAAGAAAATGACAGAATGACGCCTTGATCTGTAAATCTATTCTCGCGCGGTTGCAGCATTTCTACTTTTGCGTGTGCAGCAAGTTCAACCTAGTCAGGAGGTTGCGTGGCCCGTCCCGTCCCCACCGGAAGTCGTATCCGCGAACGCCGCATGACCCTTGGTATGCGCCAGGCGCACCTGGCGCGGGCGGCGGAGATATCTCCGAGTTACCTAAACCTGATCGAACACAACCGCCGGGCCATCGGCGGGGGCCTGCTGACCCGCATCGCAGAGGCCCTGGAAACCGACCGTGCGACCCTGTCGGAGGACGGGGACCCCGCCTTGGTCGAATCACTTCGTGCCGCCGGTGCGGCCCAGGGAATGGCCGTCGAATACCTGGATCAAGCCGAAGAAATGGCCCGCCGCCGCCCCGAATGGGCCCGGCTCATCGTGACCCAGGCCGAGGCGATGGCGGCCCAGGCTCGAACCATCGAAGCGCTCAGCGACCGGCTGACCCATGACCCGACATTGGCCGACGCCATGCATGAATTGTTGTCGACGGTGTCGGTTGTTCGCTCCACCGCGGCGATCCTGGCGCAGACGCCTGATATCGACCGCAACTGGCTGGGCCGCTTCCATACCAATCTGGACGCCGATAGTCGCCGCCTGGCCGAAGGGGCCGAGGCGATTGTCAGTCATTTTGATCGCGAAGGCACCCGCGGCGCCGACCGTCTTCTGCCATCCGAAGCGGTGGCGCGTTTCTTGGAGGGCGCGACTGCCCCCCTGGCGCAGCTTGAAGCCGAAGGCGTCGCCGCCATTCCAGAGCTGGTCGCTGGGCTGGACCCGGACGCACGGGCGTTGGCCAGCGATATCCTGCAGTCAGACGCGGCCGATGCGGCGCGACTGCCGTCCCCGGTTGTCATGGCCGCCGATGGGCCTGACGCATTGATTGAGGCGGCGGGGGGCGATCTGGCCCTTGTCCTGCGGCGCCTTGGCCTTCTTGACCCTGGCCGTGGCCTCGTCATCTGCGATGCAGCCGGTGCCATCTTGCGGCGCAAGGCCGTGGCGGGTTTCCCGCTACCGGTGATGGGGGCGGGTTGCCCCCTTTGGCCCGTCTATGGGGCTCTGACCCAACCGGGCCATCCGATCGTCGCGCTGATCGAAACACCTGACGGGGCGGTCTGGCGGGCCCATGCCATCGCCAGCCCCACATCGCAGGCAAGCTTCGCCACCCCTCCGGTCCTGCGCGCGACCATGCTGCTGAGCCGCGCGGACGACGCGAGTGCCCGTCCTGCCCCCGTAGGTCCGGGCTGCCGCGTCTGCCCGCGTGAGGCCTGCGCGGCCCGCCGCGAACCGTCCGTCCTTTCCCTCGCTCAGGGCAGTCGTTCGCGCCCGGCTTGACCGACTGATCAGATCCGGCCGCCCATTCATCCTGGCAGAAATACTCCGGGGGGAGTCCCGGCATGCCGGGACGGGGGGCTGGCCCCCCGCCGCCTTCTGCCGTCCAGACCCGACAGGACAAGCGAAGCGCCCAAGAACGCGGCCCAGCCCAAGACGCGCCCCGACGGCACCCGCCCGAAAACCCCCGAAACACTGGACATGGCGCCAAAGAGGGCAGAAAGTCGCACCACATGTTACCGGAAGGGGAGGCCGGGCATGAATGATCATGCGCAGCCAGGACCACCGGGCCGAGTCCTGCTGATCGAGGATGAGCCCAACATCGCGACCGCCATCGCCTTCATTCTGCAACGTGATGGTTGGCGGGTCTCGACCCATAGCGATGGGGCCACGGCGATTGATGCGGTGTCGCGCCACACGCCAGATGTGGTCGTGTTGGATGTGATGCTGCCCGGCAAGTCGGGCTTTGACATCCTGTCTGGCCTGCGCAGTGGGGATTGGACGGATCTGCCCGTCCTGATGCTGACCGCCAAGGGTCAGGCCAAAGACCGCGAACGCGCCGAGGCCCTGGGCGTCAGCCGTTTCATGACCAAGCCGTTTTCCAATCAGGATCTGTTGGGCGCGATCCGTGACCTGGCGACGCTCGCGCCGCGCTGAACCCATGGTCAAGCTGACCAGCCCGGCGGCGACGGAAGCGCAGCGCCGGGCGCGACGGCGCGAAAGGCTGGCGGATGCGGCGCGCTTATTGCCAGCCCTGGGCTTGATCCTGTTCTTGTTGCCCGACCTCATCCTGTCGGGTGGTCCGCAAGGGCAGGGCGCCACGGCGCCTTGGCTCAACTACCTTTTTGCCGCTTGGATCTTGCTGATCGTCCTGGCCCTCTGGATTGCGCGGCGCCACGCTCGCGTGCTCGATGAGGCGGAAGACGGGCCGAAGCGATGACACTGTCTCTGAACTTTCTGATCGCGATTTGCCTGGCCTATGTGGCCTTGCTGTTCGCGGTCGCCTTCGTGGCGGAGCGCCAGGCGGCGGCGGGACGGGTGCGCCTGCTCCGCGGGCCGGTCATCTATACGCTGTCGCTGTCGATCTATTGCACGGCGTGGACGTTTTACGGCGCGGTGGGCTACGCCGCCCGGTCGGGTCTGGAATTCATGACGATCTATCTGGGCCCCACCATCGTCTTCATCGGTTGGTGGTGGTTTCTGCGAAAGCTGGTCCGGGTGGGCCGGGCAGAGCGGGTCACCTCCATCGCCGATATCGTGTCATCGCGTTATGGCAAGTCGACGCTGCTGGGCGTGTTGGTCACCCTGCTCGCCGTGGTGGGCACGACGCCTTACATCGCGCTGCAATTGCAGTCGGTGACGGCGAGCTTCGCTGTCTTCGCAGCCCCTGGCACCGAGCCGTCGGAGCTGACGGGCCTCGCATTCTGGGTGGCCGTTGGGCTGGCCATCTTCACCATCCTGTTTGGCACCCGGAAGCTCGATACCGGGGAGCGCCATGACGGCATCGTGTCGGCGATCGCCGTTGAAGCGGTGGTCAAGTTGGTGGCGCTCTTGTCGGTGGGCATCTTCGTGGTCTGGGGACTGAACGGCGGCCCCGCCCCATCGAGGGAGATCATCGCCGCCTCAAGCCTGTCGGATTGGACGGGCACGCCAGGGCGCTGGGCGGGGCTGATCCTTGTGTCGGGCGCGGCGGTCATCTGCTTGCCGCGGATGTTTCAGGTGTTGGTCGTCGAAAACTCGGATGAGCGCCATCTGGCCACCGCTTCCTGGGCCTTTCCGGCCTATCTGCTGGCCATGTGCATCTTCGTGGTGCCCATCGCCGCCACAGGCCTGGGCCGCATGCCGGACGGCGCCAATCCCGATCTTTTCGTGCTGACCCTGCCCCTTGCCGAAGGACGCGACGGGCTGGCCATGCTGGCCTTTTTGGGGGGCTTTTCTTCGGCCACGTCCATGGTGATCGTGGCAAGCGTCGCTTTGGCTACGATGATTTCCAACCATATCGTCGTGCCCTTCTGGTTGGCGCGGCAGGACCAGGGGCGCCCGTCCATCTCGGGCGATGTGCGGGGCGTGGTGCTGCGCGCCCGGCGGGCGTCGATCATCATCATCCTCGCCATGGGCTACTTCTATTACCGCGCCACCGGCGGGACGGAGGCCTTGGCTGCCATCGGTCTGATCGCCTTTGTTGGCATGGCGCAGGTCTTGCCTGCGCTGGCGGGCGGGCTGTTTTGGACAGGCGCGACGCGGTCGGGGGCTGCGGCGGGCGTGGTGGTGGGTTTCGCCATCTGGGCCTGGACGATGCTGGTTCCGGTCTTCGCGAGCGGGCCGCTGGGCCTGGGCTGGTTGGAGCCGCGGGCCCTGTTCGGCCTGACGGGCGACCCACTTCTGGTGTCGATCCTGCTGTCGCTGGGCTTCAATACTTTTGCGTTTTGCACCGTATCGCTCCTGACCTCCCCGACCCCGATGGAGCAACTCCAGGCGCCGCGCTTCGTGGGCGTCTTCGACCGTGCGGCCACGCCGCTGGGCCATCGCGGGGCCACGGCGGGGGCGGAGGAATTGCTGATCATGGCGCAGCGCATCCTGGGCGCCTCCGATGCCCAGGCACTCATCGCGCAGGAGGCGCGTCGCCAGGGTCGTCCGGGCGAATTGCCGGAAACCACGCCCGACCTGTTGGATGCGTTGGAACGCAAGCTGTCCGGCTCGGTCGGCGCGGCGACGGCCCATGCCATGGTTACGGGCATTACCGGCAAGGCTGCCGTGTCGGTTGAGGATCTGTTGGCCGTGGCTGATGAAACCGCCCAGATCATGGAGTATTCCGCACTTCTGGAAAGCCAACAGGCGGAGTTGACCCGCACGGCGCGCGAATTGCGCGACGCAAACGAGAAGCTGACGGCATTGGGTGTCCAGAAGGATGCCTTCTTGAGCCAGGTGAGCCACGAGTTGCGCACGCCGATGACCTCGATTCGCGCCTTTTCTGAGATCTTGCGCGCCGATGGGCTGAGCGAAGACGAGCGCGCGCGTTATGCCGGGATCATCCTTGAAGAAAGTGAGCGCCTGACCCGGCTTTTGGACGATCTGTTGGATCTGAGCGTGTTGGAAAGCGGGCAGGTCGTGTTGCAGCCCAGCGATGTCGCCTTGGCGGATGTGCTTGACCGTGCGGTTACGGCGTCGGCCAAGGCGGGGTTGGGCGTGCGACGCGAACCGGGAGCAGAGACGGTGCAGATCCGCACCGACCCGGACCGCCTGGCCCAGGTTTTCATCAACATCATCACCAATGCCGCTAAGTATTGCGATGCGGAAGCGCCTGAATTGCGCATCGAGACGAGTATTCGCGAAGGCGTCGTACTTGTCGACTTCGTCGATAACGGCACGGGGATCGCGGCGCGTGACCGCGGTCTGATTTTCGAGAAATTCGCAAGGCTGAGCGATCAGTCAGCGGCGGGCAGCGCGGGGTTGGGCCTGGCCATCTGCCGAGAAGTCATGACCCGTCTTGGTGGGGCCATCGACTATCTTCCAGGGCGCGACGGGGCGGCGTTCCGGGTGCGGGTGCCGCTTGCACAAACCCGCGCATCCGCCGCCGAATGAGGAAAGCGAACGACGTGGCAACGCTTCGTTAACTCGATTGGGCCACAAGAGCCCCGTAGATTCCGCTGCGGGACAGAATGCCACCCGAATCGTCCATATCAACACTGCGCCGCATGGCGGGGGCCCAAGACAATGCCCCTGATACGCCGCGCGCTGCCGCGCCTGAGCTTGAGCGCGCAATGGGCACCGCCCTGTTGCGCGTGGCTGATCAGCTGGGCGGCTTGGATTTGGCCTTGGGCGCGCGAACCAGTTCGCGCCACGACCCTGCATCGGCTTTTGAAGGGCTGGCGCCCCAAGCGCTATGCCTGCCGCTTGACCCCGTCGGGTTCGATACACGCAGTGCCAAGGCCCTGCCGCCCGAGCGGTTGGGGGCCGCCACTGGCCTGATCGTGCTCCACCCCACTCTGGTGGATGCGTTGATCGAGGTGCAGACCATCGGTCGTCTGGACGGTGCCGCGCGCGCAGCTCGCCGCCCAACGCGTATCGATGCGGCCCTATCCCAGCCTTTTGTGCGCGGCGTGTTGGACCAGCTGGGGCGGCTATTGCAGCCAGATGACGATCTGCGGCCCGGTGCGCTACGGACCGATAGCTTCATTGCCGGACCCGATTCGCTCCCCTTGGTTCTGACGGCGCCCGCGTTCCTGCGCCTCGACGTGGAACTTCGTTTGGCGGCGGGCGCCCGCGAAGCAACACTGACGCTGTTCTTGCCGCAGGACGCGGCGCCCTTGCCAGAACCTGGGTTGCCCGACGACCCGGAAGCGGAATGGAAGACCGCGCTGGCGGCCGCTGCGGAAGAGGCGCCCGTGCGGCTTGAGGCGCTGTTGCCCGGCCTGCGCCTGCCGCTGTCGCAGCTCATGTCGCTTCGGGTGGGCGATACGATCCCGCTGGACCCGGGCGCGCTGGGCCGGATTACGCTGGTGGGTGGTTCATCGGGGGTGACGTTGCCGGGACGCAAGCGCCTGCCGCGGGGGGCGTCCATGACAGCGCGGCTGGGACAGTTGAACGGCGAACGGGCAGTGAAGTTGGTGGCGCTGCCGGGTGAGACGCTGGATATCGGTGCTGAAACGCTGGGCGCGGGCGGGGCGGACGGCCCGGCCTTCGGTGGCGCCGGGCCCGCGGCGATGCCGCCGCCGGACGCCGCGTCGGCCGTTGACTTGGCTGTCCCCGATTTGCCCGACCTACCGGACTTGCCGGACCTACCGGACTTGCCAGGGTTGGACGATGCGGGCGGCGGCGGGATGGCTGATCTGGGGGATTTGCCTGATTTGCCCGATCTTCCGGACCTCCCCGATCTACCTGACTTGCCCTGAGTTTTGGCGACGGCGCGGCGCGGGCCGTGGCTGTGGAACCCGTGGGGCCGTTCCGGCAGCGTTGGGTGCAGACCATCAACCAGGTGGACGGGGCCGTCAATTGCAGCGGGGGCGGTCTCGCTTTGCTTTCCGGACCGGTTTCGGACCGAGGCGTGGCGCTATTTAGAGGGGCAATTCCAGTCAAACTGTCCGGACGAAGTCGTGTCACGGATAGAATGCCGCCCCGCCCCCGGCCTTGTCCCCCGTGTTCCGTGCTGCCAAGGATCATGCGCAACGCAGCGGAGGACGCCATGACCGAGACCATCAAAGCCACGGGCCTGCGCGCCCGGATGCAGGCGGGCGACCGCCTGGCCGGGACCTTCATGAAGACGCCTGACCATTCGGTGCTAGAGGTGCTGATCTTGGCGGGGCTCGACTTCGTCTGCATGGATGCGGAACACGCGCCTTTCGACCGCACGGCCATGGATGCGTGCCTGGCCGTCGCCAATGCGCGTGACTTTCCAGTGCTTGTCCGCCTGCCCGAAGGCACGCCCGCCCGGATTCTCGAAGTGCTCGACATGGGGGCCGCAGGGATCGTCGTGCCCCATGTGGACAGCGTCGAAAAAGCCCGGGCCGTGGCACGCGCGGCGCGATTCGGCCATGGCGGGCGGGGCTATGCTGGCTCCACCCGGTGGGCGGGCTACACGACCCAGAAGATGCCCGACCTGTTGGACCGCAGCCAAGCTGAGACGGTCGTCATCGCCCAGATCGAAGAGCCCGAGGGGGTCGAGGCCGCCGCCCAGATTGCGGCCGTGCCCGGCATTGACGGGTTGTTCACGGGGCCAGCGGACTTGACCGTGTCCTACGGTCATCGGGGGCTCGACAATGACGACCTGCAGGCGGCCATGGCCTCCACCGGGCAGGCCTGTGCGGCGGCGGGCAAGACCTTTGTGACCTGGGTGCCGAATGTCGAAACCGCCCAGGCCTGGCGCGCCCACGGGTTCAGCATGTTCTTCGTGTCGTCCGAACATGGCTGGATCCTGCAGGGTGCGCGTGCCGTGGCAGATGGCATCGCGGCGCTGAAGTAGGGCGAGTTGGGGAGGATTTGAGGCAAATCCTCCGGACTGACGCAAGGTAACGTTATATAAGATAAGTTTTTTCAGCTTTGTGCTTAGTCCGCCTTGCGCCAGGCGCAAGGCGGGGTTTCGGCACGGGCATTGGTGATCTGACGTGGCGCGGCATATCTGCCGGTTCAATCAATGGTGCAACCTCGCACCGTCTGTCAAACCCCGGAGTGAACCCATGCCAAGCCATGTCGACCTTGATCCCATTGTCATCGAAACCCGTGCTCGCGCCCTGCGCGCCGCCTATACTCGCGACTTTTTCCGCGGTCTCTTTGCGCGCCTGCGCCGCGCGCCGCAGGGTGCCCACGCCTGATTGCGGCCTTCCGCACCGGCTGAGGGGCGGCTAGAGCGGTCGCTATGACCGACGATCCTGCCCCCCGCCCGACCCTGCGCCTGAAGCCCAAGGCCGATGCCCGGCGCATCCGCCACGGCCACCCCTGGGCCTATCTGGATGACATTGTCACCGACCGTCGCAGCCGCGCCGTTGAACCAGGCACGATCGCCGTGCTGGAGGACGCGGAGCGGAAGCCGTTGGGTGCCGTCGCCGTCAATATGTCGTCGCGCATCGCGGCGCGGATGCTGGACCGTGACCCGGAGGCCCGGATCGACGGGGCCTGGCTGGCGGCGCGACTGGCAGCGGCGCGGGCCCATCGCGACAGGCTCTACCACGACCCGTTTTATCGCCTCGTCCATGCCGAGGCCGACGGCCTGCCCGGGCTGATTGTCGACAGGTTCGGCGATGCGGCGGTGGTGCAGCCCAATGCGGCTTGGGCGGATGCCTTGGTCGAAGACATTGCGGATGTGTTGGTCCAGATGGGACTGGCCCATGTCCTGCTCAATGCCGAGGGCCGGGCGCGCGGCGCTGAGGGTTTGAGCGGGGAAACCCGCTGGCTGCGTGGCGGCCTGGACGCGCCGGTGGTAGTGCCGATGAACGGGGCCACCTATCTGGCGGATCTGACCGGCGGGCAGAAGACGGGGTTGTTCTATGATCAGCGGCCCAACCATGCCCTCGTGGCGGGGTTGTCCAAGGGCGCGCGGGTGCTGGACGTGTTCAGCCATGTGGGCGGCTTTGGGTTGGCGGCGCTGGCCGGTGGGGCGGCATCCGCGCTGGCCATCGATGGCTCCGCCCCCGCGCTGGACCTCGCGCAACAGGGTGCGGCACGCATGGGGCGGTCGGCGGATTTTGCGGTGACCAAGGGCGATGCCTTCGACGCCATGGCAGCGCTGGCAGGCGAGACGTTCGACGTGGTGGTGGCGGACCCGCCTGCTTTCGCCCCGGCCAAGCCCGCCTTGACCGCAGGGTTGCGGGCCTATGAGCGGGTGGCGCGGCTGGCGGCGGCGTTGGTGGCGCCTGGGGGGTATCTGACGCTGTGTTCGTGCAGCCATGCGGCGGAGCTGTCGAAGTTCCGCGCCGCCAGCATCCGCGGCATCGGGCGGGCGGGGCGGGGGGCGCAGTTGATCCATACGGGGTTCGCGGGGCCGGACCATCCGGTGCATCCGCAACTGGCGGAAAGCGGGTATCTAAAGGCGCTGACGTTTCGGTTGCTGGCGTGAAGGTCTTTCTGGATGCCTGCGTGCTTTACCCCACGGTGTTGCGTGAAATCCTGACCGGCTGTGCGGCGCAGGGCCTCTATCGCCCGCTTTGGTCGCCGCGCGTGCTGGAGGAATGGGCCCGCGCAGCCCGCAAGATCGAAGGGGGCGAGGTGATCGCGCGGGGCGAAATCGCCGGCTTGCGGGCCCGCTTTCCGGGCGCAGAGGTCGCGCCAGGGGCGGCGACGGAGGCGCGGCTCTGGTTGCCGGATGAGAATGACATCCACGTTTTGGCGGCGGCGTCCGATGCGGGGGCGGACCGGTTGGTGACGTTCAACATGCGTGACTTCCCGCGCCGCGACGTTGCGGCGGAGGGGATTGAATTGGCGAACCCGGACGCCTTCTTGATGGAGCTTTGGTTGGCTGACGCGCGCGTCGTGGCAGAGGTGGCCGAAGAGGTCCGCGCCACGGCGGAGGCGCTTTCAGGCGAGGTGCAAGCCATGCGGGCGCTTTTGAAGCGGGGGCGGTTGCCGCGGTTGGGGAAGGCTTTGGCGTAGGGTACCCGTCAGAGCTCCACCTCGGCACGGAACCAAGGGCCGCTTGCGGCCTGCCGGTCAGGGCCCGCGAACCGGCGCCTTGGCGGGCGTGACGCGCCGATGGGCTGTGGAGCGGACTTGGCTATAGCGGTTCTCGAAAAACCTGGGCCATCAGCTTTTCGTGAAACGGTGCAATGTCAATGCGATGTCGGGACGTTTCTTGAAAATACTGATTCAGGTTTTCCGAAAACCGCTTTAATATAAATTGCATCGCTTGACCGTCGCCGCGCCGCTTCCAGGCTCCGCGCTCGCACGGTTCTGTCTGGTCGAGCGCAGAGACGCTTTGACGACCTGAAATTCCGCGGCTCAGCGCACCGGCACCAGCGTGGTCACCCCCACGGCACCGGCCCGCGCCAAGTCGGGGTCCAACGTCATGGGGATGTATTCCCCCCGGCGCCAAAGCTCCCCCAGGTCGTCGTAATGGCGCGACAAGGGATGGCCGGATTGGCCGGTGGAGGTGATGAAGACGCTGCTTTCGGGATCGGCGAAATCATAGACGCCACGATAGGTGGCGGCGTGGACATTGGCGAAGGGCTCGGAGCCAGTGCCGGATGTGCGGCCGCGTTGCAACGTGTGGTCGCCGCCCGAGGTGGATTGACGGATGTTCACCACGAAGCCCACGCCCGGCAACTCGCCTAGAACGGCATGGTCATGGCGGGCTTCATGGGCATCGCCCCAACGCCAGGCTTCTACCCGGGCGCCGTAGCGTTCTTCGAGCGATTGAAGCGCGTCGTCCAAAGACAGGCGTGCCACATCGGTGCAGCTTTCGATGGCGGTGGATTGGATGATGTCGCACCACGCGCCCGCACCGTCGATATCGCGGAAAACTCGCTCGATAAACAGGGGCTCCATCCGGGGATATTCCGCGGCCAGCGGGCCCAGGTCATCGCGGATAAGACGCTGTTGCAGGGCGCGCATCCAGGCGGCGTAGATCAACGGCTCGGGCAGGTGTTCCGACATCTCACCGTTCCAGGCGGCCAGCAATTCCAGCGCAATTTGGCGCCGCCGCTCAGGCGTACCGGCGGGGGCTGCTTCGCCGGTGAACCACAGGTCGCGGCCGATCAGCGGCAGAAGGGAGCGGGCCGAGAAGGACACGGAGTCGAGCTGCGCCTCGATCAGGCTTTCGCGGGTATGGACTTCGCGTGCCTGCAAAAGCCGTTCCATCCGTTGGACACGTTGGCTGTCGCCCCAGACGAAGCTGACATGGTCGGGAAAGGGGGCGTCGATGATCTTGTTGTTGGTGTTGCCCAACAGGCCGCCTTCGGGATCGGTCCAAACGGGATTGTCTTCAAAGGGCTTGAGGCCGCGCCAGCGGTTGGTTTCGATCCAGCCCGGTGCGGGGATGCGGCCCTGACTTTGGTGTTCTGGGTGGCGGTCGGGCTGGCGGCCGACCAGTTGCATGGCGATGCGTTCGCCATCGGTCAGCATCAGGTTCTGGCTCGGCGCGACGGTGTGGCGCGCCGCATCCAGCGCGTTTTCCAGGGTGGCCGCGCGCATCAGTTCCATGGCGGTTCGCATGGAGGTGTCTTCGTCGGACAGCCCTGTCCAGGACAAGGCGGCCACATGGCCCGGCGGCGTGACGGTGCCCAGATCGAACTGGCTGCTGGTCAGGACCGGGCCGTTCGCGGTGCGGCGCAGGGTCAGCGTGACGGGGTCGGCATCTTTGATGACCACGATGGAGCGTTCGGTCTCGAACGCCGCCCAGCCATCGGGTGTGCGGTATTGGGTGGGGTCGTCTGGGTTGAGTTCTTCGATCAGAACGTCCTGGTCATCCAGATAGGAGGAGGTCAGGCCCCAGCCCAGCCGCTCCGACCGGCCCACCAACACGACGGGCATCCCCGGGATGGTGCCGCCGATGACGCCGCCTGTTCCCAGTTCCAGCCGGGCCAAGTACCAGATCGTGGGTGCGGTCAGGCCCAGATGGGGGTCGTTGGCCAAAAGCCCGCCGCCAGCCGCGGCCCGGTCGGGCGCCACCGCAAAGGCGTTGGACGCGCCCGCAAGGCCCGCAGGGGCGATGGGCCAGAGATCGGGGATATCGGCGGCGGCGTAGCGCGTGGGTTTCAGGTTGGGAAACAGCGTCTGCGCCAGCACAACGGTGCCTTCACCGGGGATTTCGGGGTGCAGGTCCGGCAAGCGTTCGGGGTCCAGCACAAGAGAGGCGCGGGCGCGGCGCACTTCTTCGGTGACATGGCCCGAGAGTTGCAGCGCAACGAGCTTGCCCACGGCGATGCTGTCACTGGGTTGCCAGGGGGCGATCTGAGGCTCGAACAAGAAGAATTCCGGTGCGCCGCGCCCGCTGGCGTCCCGGTTGATAACGTCGATGCGGGCATTCACCCCGGCGGCATAGGCCTCCAACATGGCGCGTGTGTCTGGGTCGAGCGCGTCGACGCTGGCGCTGGCGGACCGGTAAAGCCCCAGGCGGCGCAGAAGTTCGTCGGTGCGCAGGGTGCGACTGCCGAAGACCTCCGACAGGCGCCCTTGGGCGGTGCGGCGCAGCAGCGTCATCTGCCACAGCCTGTCCTGTGCATGGGCGTAGCCAAGGCCGAAAAATACGTCGGCATCGCTGTCGCCGAAAATGTGGGGGACGTTGAACGTATTGCGGACGATTTCGACGGGCGCGTCCACCCCCGCCACCTCGGTCGTGGCGGTATAGTCGGGCAAGCTGCGCGAGGCGAGCCAAAGGGCCCCTGCCAGGGCCACCCCTGCCAGAACCAAAACGCCCGCCACGATGCGGAAAGTCCAGCGAAACAGACGCTCCATCCGCCCTCCGGTTGACCCTTGTGCCCCCGAGGGGTCTAACCACGCGCAAAGCAGGATGCAAAGGGAGGTCGCCATGGCGAATGTCGCGTTTTTGGGGATGGGAGTGATGGGGGCCCCGATGGCGGGCCACCTTGCGGCGGCAGGTCACGACGTGGCGGTCTACAACCGCACGGTGGCCAAGGCCGAGGCTTGGGTGGCCAAGCATGGCGGCCGCCACGGCGCCAGCCCGCGTGAAGCGGCCGACGGCTGTCAGATCGTGATGGCTTGCGTGGGCAACGATGACGACCTGCGCGGCGTTTGCCTGGGCGAGGACGGGGCATTCGCGGGCATGGGCGAAGGGACACTGTTCGTCGACCACACCACGGTTTCTGCGGAAGTAACGCGGGAATTGGCGGCTGCGGCGGCGGAGCGCGGCATCGCCTATGTGGATGCGCCGGTTTCTGGCGGACAGGCGGGGGCCGAGAACGGCCAGCTTGTCATCATGTGCGGCGGCACCCAGGCCGATTACGACCGTGCGGAGCCGATCATAGCCGCCTTCGCCAAGGCCACGCGGCTGATGGGCGGCGTGGGCGCCGGACAATTGACCAAGATGGTCAACCAGATCTGCATCGCGGGTCTTTTGCAGGGCCTGTCCGAAGGCTTGATGTTTGCACAGAAAGCGGGGCTGGACGGTGAGGCCGTTATCGACGTGATCCAAGGAGGCGCCGCTGGGTCCTGGCAGATGGTGAACCGTCACAAGACCATGCTGGCGGGGGAATTCGATCACGGCTTCGCGGTGGACTGGATGCGCAAGGATCTGGGGATTTGCCTGACGGAGGCCGAAAATATCGGCGCGCCGTTGCCCGGCACGGCGCTGATCGACCAGTATTACAAGGACGTCCAGGCCATGGGCGGCGGCCGTTGGGACACGTCGAGCCTGGTGGCGCGGCTATCGAAATTGAGCGGGTGACCAACGGGTGATCCACGTCCGACGTTGCCTGCATTGACGCGTCGTTAAAGGCTCAGCGAGATTGTCCCTTCCCGGATCAGACATGGGAAGGGTGCAGGGATGGCCACGAAGACCCAACGCAACGCGGCGGCGGAAATGATCGTGATGATGGAACGGTTCCACTGGGATATGGCGCACACGGCCACGCGCGACGCCTATGTGCTGCCGGAATGGCGCGAGGTCTGGGAAGGGCGGACGACCCGGAAGCGGAAAATCAGCCTGTACGTGGACGAGGACGTCTACAAATTGTTCCGCTCCATGGGGCCCGGCATGGGGCCGCGGATGAACACGGTCCTGGGCGCCTTCGCCCGCGCCCGACTGGCCGGACTGCTGGACGGAGAGGACATCATGGAAGACCGCCGCGAAAGCTGGATGGGCCGCGCGAAGCCGTCGGTGGCCGAGGTGGTGGCGCGGTCTGAGGGGAAGTAGTGGTTGGGGTGGAGAATAAGAACTCTCAAGCTCATTATTGAAGATACTGCCCAGTCGACTGTATTATAGTCGTATTATGTGGAATACACTGTGTTTCCATTGAGTTCTTTCGTGGCTGCAAATGATTGACTTCTTTCATGACTCCGACTTTCCAGCGACGCGCCGGATGTCAATATTCGCGTCGATATTTTCCATTGTGGTGTCCATCGGTGGCATATCTATTGACTTCTCAAATTGGCCTGACACCAGCCCTCTCTCAATGGTGGACTTTAGCATTGGTACAATTACTCTGTCTTTGATATTTTTGTTCATTGGAGGATATGGGTTTCTCAGAAACCTTATACAGTTTTATGCGCGCTGGCATCGAGCGAGTGGAGACTTTCGTCAGGTAGAAAGCTTGCACGAGAGAGTCCGCTTTTGGCCGGAGGAAGCAAGGCAGTTTCGTGAGGCAACTCCGGTATTGTGTGCCGCGTTCTCCGAAGCGCTCAATTCTATTGATGCTGTAGAGCAGGAAGCCCGCTTAGCGCAATTTGCATTGGAACTTGATAAGGTTGGCGAGCTGATCAATGCGGTTGAAGCCAAAGTAGACAAAGCAGAGCTAAAGCAAAATCATCCAAGTGAGTTTGACGAAGATGAGTTCAAGAGAATGAGGGAGATTCTACGAGATCAGGTTGAATTCCTTCATGATGTAGTTACGCGTCGTCGTGAAAGCTTGAATGCCCTACGGTCAGCGACGTCGGATCTAGAGATCTTGGAAACGTCCAGGGTCGTGGAGAACTTGGCGGTGAGCGTTAGGTCCGACATCGTCGCTCAGCGAGTTTCTGCTGTTGGTGATTTAGTCATACCGGTTGTAATCAGCGGGTTGGTTTTTTTATCGGCGTTGGTTATTTTCTTGAATATGCTGCTCTAGCGGAAGTTCTCTTTGAGGCGCTGCGTCATCGGCAACGCTTGAAGTACTCTTATCGCATTTGCGGCCTTTGAGCGCTTCCGAACATTAAGGTCGGTCACCATTTCGTTGCGTTCGAGTTCGGGGACCGTTTCATGATAGCGAGTTTGGGCTGCGGTTAGGGCAATGATCGTTTCACAGACAGATGGAGCCAACGTGATCAACATTGCTCGCTTCAGATGGTGATCCTGTGTATCGACCTGGTTCGTACCGCAAGAGTTCAACGCTGCCGACAGGCACCCCAGACCGGAATCGCGGCCGAAGGCCGCCGGTCCATCGCGTCGCCATTGTCGCTCGGACCAATGGCGCTCCAATGGCGACCGCCCCCACGGCCCGGCGATTGGTTGATCTCCGCGCGTCGCTCGGGCGGAGCGATGATCTTGGAACCATAAAGCACTCCAGAAGCCCTGTCAGATCGCCGCGCTGCGGCCCGTCAATGGATCGGCTTGCGCGTGAGTGACGACAGTCCGCTCGGGGTTGAAACCTGACGTCTCTGCGCGGCGCCCTAGACCGGCCTGCGGGGGGCGTCGTCTCTTGGCGGTTGGCGCTTTTGGGTGTTGGTGGGGTTCACCGACCCGACGGGGTTGGGCGGCCCTGGGGGCCGCCCGGGGGCCTCTCAGTTCAGCGCCGCGTCGGTGATGACGTGGGTCCAGGCCCTTTCGGGCTGGGCGGTGATCACCGGGTCGGAGCCACCGGCCAGTAGGGTGTCGACCGTGCGCTGGAAATCGGCGGGATCGAGCGCGCCGTTGGATCCGGCGGTCAGCTTGGCGATCTCACCCATCATGCGCTTCTGGTGCGCCTCGGTCTGGGCGCCGGTTTCGTCGTATTCCAGGACGATCTCGGCGGCCTCATCGGGGTTGGCTTCGGCGTATTTCCAGCCCTCCATCGAGGCGCGCACGAAGCGGGTCATCTTGTCGACGAAGGCCGGGTCTTCCAGGTTTTCTTCCAGCACGTAGATGCCGTCTTCCAGCGTGGCAACGCCCATATCCTCGTATTTGAAGGTGACCAGCTCATCCTCGGACACGCCCGCATCCAGCACCTGACCGAATTCGTTATAGGTCATGGTGGAGATGCAATCGGCCTGGCGTTGCAGGAGCGGGTCGACGTTGAAGCCCTGCTTGAGCACGGTCACACCGTCTTCGCCGCCATCGGTGGAGATGCCTTCCTGGGACATCCAGCTGAGGAAGGGGAATTCGTTGCCGAAGAACCAGACGCCGATGGTCTTGCCCTTGAAGTCCTGCGGGCCGGTGATGCCGGTGTCCTTCCAGCAGGTCAGCATCAAGCCGGACGACTTGAAGGGTTGGGCGATATTGACGACGGGAAGGCCCTTTTCGCGGGCCGACAGCGCCGAGGGCATCCAGTTGAGCATGGCGTCGGCGCCGCCACCGGCCAGCACCTGGGGCGGTGCGATGTCGGGGCCGCCGGGCAGGATGGTGACGTCCAGATCTTCCGCCTCATAGAAGCCCTTGTCGAGTGCCACGTAGTACCCGGCGAATTGCGCCTGGGTGACCCATTGCAATTGCAGCGTGACCTCATCGGCGGCAAGCGCGGGGGTGGCAAGTCCGAGGGCCAGGGCCCCGGATACGAGGAACTTGTTCATGTATTTCTCCCTATTGCGGACGCGATTCTATCGCCGCGCCCGTTGTGATGGATGCCAGAAGGTGAGGCGCTTTTCCAATGCGGCGATCAGGCCATAGGATAGCGACCCCGCCAGGGCAGCGACCACGATCGAGGCCCAGACCATGGGCAAGTTCAAGCGGCCGACCTCGGTGCTGATGCGGAAGCCCATACCGACCGTCGGACTGCCGAAGAATTCGGCAACGATGGCGCCGATCAGGGCAAGGGTCGTCGCGATCTTGAGCCCGTTGAAGATGAAGGGCAGGGCGGCTTGCAGGCGCAGATATCTCAGTTCCTGGCTGGGCGTCGCGCCATAGGTGCGCATCAGGTCGCGCTGCATGGGGGAATTGTCCCCGAGGCCCGCCACAGTGTTCACGAGGACGGGGAAGAACACCATGACGACCACCACAGCGGCTTTGCTTTCCCACCCGAAGCCGTACCACATGACCAGGATGGGCGCGGTGCCCACAATGGGCAGGGCGGCCATGAAATTGCCGACCGGAAGCAACCCCCGTCGCAGAAAGTCCGACCGCGCGACCAGCAGCGCCGTGGCGATGGCCGCCGCACAGCCCATGACCCAGCCGGACAAGGCGCCCTTCAGGACGGTTTGGACGAAATCCGCCCAGAGCGTGGGCCCGTTTTCAGATAGGGCTACGGTGATCTGTGTGGGCGCGGGTAGGATGACGGTCGGAACATCGAAGAGGCGGACCGTCATTTCCCATAGGAGTAGGAGCGTCAGACCAAACAGAACCGGCGCAGCCCAGCGCCCGAAGCTGTGCCCGGCAAGCTTGACGTTCAACCCCCAAAGCGCGGCCCAGGTGCCGAGGATGAGCGCCGTGCTCATCGGGCGAGGCCCATGCGTCTTAGGGTCACGCGCTCGATCCAGGACACCGTCGCCACTAGCAAGGCCGCCACGATGGCCGCACCGAAGAGCGCCGACCAGATTTGAATGGTTTGGCCGTAATAGCTGCCTGCCAAAAGGCGCGCACCCAAACCGCGGACAGCACCGGTGGGGAGCTCTCCGATGATTGCGCCGACCAGGGCGGCGGCGATTGCGATCTTGAGGGAAGCAAAAAGGTAGGGGAGCGACGACGGAAAGCGCAGGGACATCAAGGTGCGGGCGCCCGAGGCATTCCAGGTGCGCATCAGGTCCAAATCCGCAGGCGAGGGTGCGCGCAGGCCCTTCACCATGCCAACGGTGACCGGGAAGAACGACAGATAGGCCGAGATAATGGCCTTGGGGACAAGGCCTTGCACCCCCACGGAATTCAAGACCACGATAATCATCGGCGCGATGGCGAGGATGGGAATGGTCTGCGAGGCGATGGCCCAGGGCATGACGCTGATATCCATGACCCGAGAATGGACAATACCGATGGCCAGCAGAATGCCCGCCAGGCTGCCGATGGCGAAACCCAGAAGCGTGGGGGCCAGCGTTATGCCCGCATGAAAAACGAGGGAGCGGCGAGAGGTGATCTTCTTGCCCGCCGTCGTATCCCAAAGCTCGGCCACGACTTGGTGGGGGGCGGGCAGGCGCGGCCGTTCCTGGCCGTAAGCGCGGGCTACAGCCTCGCCCGGATTGCCGAAGGTGAGGGCCAAACCGCCCATGTCGCGCCGCTCTGCCGCCGTGGCCGGCGTTATCGCGACGCCCGCCCGCTCCGCCTCCAACAGGCTTTGCTGGGCGTTCATGGGGATGCAGGCAAGATACCAAAGGCCGACCAATGTCGCGATGACGGTTAGCACGGGCAAAAGACGCGCCAGCGCCCGTTGGATACGGTCCAAGGTCGCGGCCCGGCGCGCGCCCTTGGCGACCGGCGCCGAGAGAGGTGTGTCGGTCACGCGCAACCCCCTAGATCGCGAAATCCCATAAGACGGGATTTGAGTATTTCTGGACCAGTGATGCAAGGGCGCGGCGTCTGGGGCCCGGTCGCGCGTCTGTTCATCACTGGTCCAAAAATACTTATATTGCGATGTTTCAAGAAGGATCGCGGGTGTCCGTTAATCGAATCTTTACTAATGTGGGCCAAAGATGGCGGCACGGTACAGGCTGGAGAGCCGATGACCGTGGCCAGTGATGCGGGGGTCCCCTCGGCCCCCGTATCCACCGCTACCTTTTCCATTCCATCTCGATTTCTGTCACGCCATCATCGCCTGACAGCTCGGTTGCGATCGTGACGAAGCCTTCGCGTCGATAGAAGCGATGGGCGGCGTGGTTGGGGCTGTGGCTGCGCAGTTTCAGCCGGTCGCGCCCTTCCTTGGCGCGGTTCAAAAGGATGCGGCCCACGCCTTGGCGGGGGCGTTTGACATATAGGCCGAAGATATGGGTGCTGGCGGCGCCCATGGAAAGGTAGCCCAGGACATCGCCGTTTTGTTCCGCCAGCCAGGCTTCGCGGGTGGGAAAGCCGTCGCGCATGAGTTGTTCCAACTTGGCGCGGCTGGGCTCGTCGGGCATCCAATCGGTGGCCTTGATCCAGTCGGAAACGATGCGCGCGCAAGGCGGCGCGTCCGCGGCGGTGGCACGGCGCAGGATCACGTCGCGCGTTCCAGCAGGATGTCGGGCAGGCCTTCTTCGTTGTCCCCCTCGGTCCGGCGGTTCTCCCTGAAGCCTTCGCGGGCATAGAAGCGGCAGGCGGCGGTATTGGGTTGAAAGGTCCAGAGGCGCTGGGGGCTCTGGCGGGTGCTAGCCAACAGGCGGGCGCCCAATCCTCGGTTCCGCGCGGCGGGCGCGAGGTAGAGCGCGGTGACGAAGGGGCCGTCGGCGGCGATGAAGCCGCAGATCACGCCGTTTTCTTCGCCCACATGGACATCTTGTCGGGGCAAGACGCGGTCGCGGTAATGGCGCGCCACATCGGCGTGGGAATGAACGCGCGGCATCCAATCGGTTGCGTCGACCCAGTCGTTGAAAATGGCGGCACAGGCGGGCGCATCGCCAGCCTTGCCCGGGCGGGTCTTCATTCGTCGCTACCTTTCCGATGGCGCCGCCAGATCCGCCAGAGCGACAGACCAATCACTAATACGGCGACGGAGTTCAGCGCCGATTTCGCGGGCAAGTCGTTGAACGTGGACGCAGCCATGAACCAGATCGCCACGGCAACGGAGACGAGGTCGGCGATGGTCTGGGCGCGCTGGCGGGATTTGCTCATCGGATCAAGCGCTCGCCGGTTTCAGGGCCGATCTTGTTGATCGTTCGATGAAATGCGTCGCTGCCCCGCGTTCTTGCCGCCTTGGCCGAGGAGTCGATGTCTCGTGCCGCGAACAGAAACAGATCGGAGGCTTGGCCAGCTTGCCGGATGTAGGTTGTCTGCCAGAACAGGAGGTCGTGATTGCCCACCTCGCGACGAAAGATTGCGATTGCTGTTTCGGCATAGAGGCGAGACCAGAGTCGGCGCGCGGCCAGGTCGGGGAAATCGTCTTCGATGGTGAAGCCCGACCTGGCCAGAATTCGCCTGCCGCATCCATGTCGCGGATGCGCGCGACCTCGTGTTGGTCGTCGTCCGACAGGTCCAGAAGCTCAGCCGTTTCCAACGCGAAGGCGAGCAGGTTGCTGAAGTGTCGATTGTTCAGCTGGACGCGGCAGTCCTTGAATTGGATCGCGCTCGTCACGCGGTTTCCATCCCTTCGCGCAGGCCTTCGCGGACGCGGTGGGCCACGGCGAGAAATTCGGGGGTATCGCGGATGTCCAAGGGGCGCTCGGCGGGGAGGGGGCTGTCGATGATGTCCGTGATCCGCCCCGGGCGGGGCGACATGACGACGATTTTGGTCGACAGGTACACCGCTTCGGGGATGGAGTGGGTGACGAAGAGCGTGGTCTTGCCGGTACGTGCCCAAAGGTCGAGAAGTTCTTCGTTGAGGCGGTCACGGACGATTTCATCGAGCGCGCCGAAGGGTTCATCCATCAGTAGAATGGGGGCATCGAAGGCCAGTGCGCGAGCGATTGAGGCGCGCTGCTGCATGCCGCCGGAAAGCTGCCAAGGATACTTCTTGGCGAATTGCTCCAACTCGACAAGGCGCAGGACCTCGTCGCGTCGCCTTGCGCGCTCCTCGGCGGCGTAGCCCATGATTTCGAGCGGCAGGGTGACGTTCTTGCCGATGGTGCGCCAGGGATAGAGCCCGGCCGCCTGGAAGACGTAGCCATAGGCGCGCGCCTTACGGGCGTCATCCGGCGGCAAGCCGTTGACCGTCAGGGTGCCCCCAGTGGGAGTTTCCAAGGCGGCGACGCAGCGCAGGAAGGTGGTCTTGCCGCAACCCGACGGGCCGATGAAAGAGACGAACTCGCCTTCGGAGACATCGAGGGTGACGTCCTTGAGCGCATGGACGGGGCCATCGCCTGTTTCGAAAGTGAGGTCGAGCGCTTCGGCGCGGATGACGGGGTCAGGCATCGGGTCGTGCGATCTCCGCAAGGTGGGTCTCAGCGCCAAAACGGGACGTGGCGCTGCAATTTTTGGCATGATCGGACGGCAGGGAAAAGGAGGTTGGCATGGATGATCAAACAGCGCCGGGCTGCCGCAAGTTGCGGCCAGGCGGGACTTACGCGGGCAAGCAGGGATTCGACTATTTCGAGGGGATCGCGCGCGAAACGGTTGGGGCGCAGGGGATCTGCATGCATCTGCTGACCATCCCGCCGGGTGGGCGGGCGAAGGCCCACAAACATGCAACGCATGAGACCGCGATCTATGTCCTGGAAGGCGCGGCGCTGATGTATTGGGGCGACCGGCTGGAGCACCGGATGGAGACGGTGGCGGGCGATTTGGTCTATATCCCCGCCGATTGCCCGCATCTGCCGGTGAACCCCTCGGACGCGCCCGTGCATGCGGTCATCGCGCGGACGGACCCGCATGAGCAGGAGAGTGTGGTGTTGCTGCCGGAGTTGGAGGGGATGGTGTCCGTGTAGGGGGCCTGGCGCTTGCGGCGGTCAACCGCGCCCTGCGGTTTCGTCGTCGCAAAGAGTCGGCCTATGATTTCCGCGGCAACGAACAGATTGCAGTTCGCCACCGCCTCTTTCGAAAGGACCGGCGCCAATTGCCATATTTCTGGGTGATGCCGAAGGAACCCCGCCCGTGGCGTGGCGGTTGGCTGCGTTCGGGATCGAGCGTGCGACAGTCATTGCCCGGCACGACGACGAAGAGCGGGCGGTCTTTTGGCGCGTCGGTCTTATTGGCGATGGCGACGGGAACGAAGTAATGTGCGGCGTTCTACCGATGTCGATCGATGGATCTTCCGGCTCGATCCGGTCGTTTTGTGAGTGGCTTTTCTGGAGAATGACCGGCCACGCATAAGCACAGCTAAACGCTGATCATGTCGCGCGAGATCCGTGGGCCCTCATGCAAGGCCGATGGCGTATTGGCGTTCCTCGAAAGCGCAAAGTGGTCGAACGAAACCTTCAATTGGCTATCGGACCGTGATGCGATTTCTGAACGGAGGTCGCTGGCGCCCATCAGCTCGTGCCTCAACACGTTCCACCTTCTCAATGATCCTGGCCATACCGACCATCGGGCCGGGTCGCCGTTTCGCGGAATTCATATGCAACTGAACCCGTATCCAGCACTGAAAACCAATGAGACCTTGTTGTCAGAGGTCGATTTGTAGGCCTATTTCAAGTCTTTTTGTTGATCTTCAACCTGTCATACCATTACGCTCGACCTGATCCGGGCGTGAGCCGGGATACATCTGGGAGGATGAGAAATGATCGAACATGGTATTCGCTCCGGCGCGTTTGCGGTGGGTTTCGGGGTCGTGGCCGCAGCCTTGGCTTTGACGTCGCCGGTATTGGCCGATGTCGTGGAGGAGGCCCGAGAGGCCATCGACGTCTATGCTGGCCCCCAGAACGAATGGCTGGGTCCGACAAGCGCCCCCACGCCAGAGCCGGGAAAGTCCATCGTCTATCTGTCCAACGATGAGAACAACAACGCCTCGCGCGCCTGGGGCGTGGCCATCGCAGATGCCGCCGCGCAGATCGGCTGGGACGTGACCGTGATCGACGGGCAGGCCACGCCGACCGGTTGGATCAACGGCATGAACCAGGCAATCGCCTTGCAGGTCGACGGGATCATCACTTCTGTCGACGCGGCCAGCGTGCAGGAACCGATAGAGAACGCGCAGGCCGCAGGCATTCCGGTCGTGGGCATCCATTCTGCCGCGCTGCCCGGCCCGGACGAAAGCTTGGGCCTGTTCACCAACATCCAGCAAGATCCACGGGATATCGGGCGCGCGCAGGCGGATTGGGTGATCGCAGATTCGGGCGGCACCGCCCGCGTGGTGGTGACCAGCCACAACGAATTCGCCATCGCCGAAGCCAAGTCCCGCGCCACGGAAGGGCGGTTGCAGGAATGTGAGGGCTGTGAGGTGCTCGACTACGTCTCCACGCCCATTGCCGAGGTGGCCCAGCGGCAACCGCAGCTCGTCGCTTCCTGGGTGCAACGCTATGGCACGCCGCTCTACATCACGGCGGTGGCCGATTACACGCTCGACTTCCAAGTGCCTGCACTGCGCAATGCGGGCGTCGACCCGGCGACGGTGAAGCTGGTGGGCGCGGATGGCCAGGAATCGGCCTATAGCCGCGTCCGGTCCGGCGATTTCCAGGTCGTCACTGTGTCCGAGCCGGTTGAGATGCAGGGCTATCAAGCTATTGATGAGGTCAACCGCGCGATCCAGGGCATGCCACCCAGCGATTTCGTGCAGGCGCCGTATTTGGTCACCATCGATAATGTGGATGCCGAAGGCGGCGGCAACAATGAGTTCGTGCCGTCCAACAACTATAAAGCGGAATACCTGAAGCTTTGGGGGGTGGCCGAATAGGACGCCGCGGTCGGGGCGCTTCGCTATGACCTCCGACAGCGCCCAGGCGCCGGGCGGCTCGTCACCCGGGGCGGGGGTGCTTCTGTGGGTTGAATCGCTGTCCAAACGGTTCGGCGGCACCCAGGCCCTGCGGGACGTGGACCTCACCATCCATGCGGGCGAGGTCCACGCGCTGCTGGGTGAAAACGGTGCGGGGAAGTCCACACTGATCAAGGTCCTGGCCGGTATCCACGCGCCAGATGGCGGGCGGGTCATCGGGCCACAGGGCGCGGCGCCATCCGCCGGTCCCCTGCCGGGGATCGCCTTCGTGCACCAGGATCTCGGGTTGGTCGACACCCTAACAGTGGCCGAGGCGATGGCCCTTTCGGCGGGGTTTGCACAGCGTGGGCCGCTGATCGCCTGGGGCCGCACCCGGGCCCGGGCGCGGGATGCGTTGGCCGCGATGGATCTGGACATCGACCCCGATACTCTGGTCGGCCACTTGGGGTCGGCTGAAAAGAGCATGGTCGCAATCGCCCGCGCGCTGGTGGTCGATGCGCGCCTGTTGGTCCTGGACGAGCCCACGGCCACCTTGCCCGAGGCCGATGTTCGCCGCCTGCACAAAGCGATTGACCGCTTGCGGGCAAGGGGTCTCGGCATCCTCTACGTCACCCACCGTCTGGATGAAGTGTTCCGCATCGCTCAGACGGCGACGGTGCTGCGGGATGGCGCGGTCGTCCATGCTGGCGCGGTCGGGGGGACCACGCCGGACGCATTGGTGGAGGCGATCATCGGGCGCCGGCTTGAGGCGATGTTCCCTGCGCGCCGTCCGCCCACGGACCGTCCTTTGATGCGGGTCGAGGCGCTGGCTTCCAAACATGCCGGTCCAGTCGATTTCACGCTCCATGCGGGCGAGGTGCTGGGCCTCGTGGGCCTGCGCAATTCCGGGCAGGACACGATTGGCCGCATGGTTGCGGGCGCGCTGCCCGCGCGGTCGGGGCGGGTGAGCTTGCAAGACGTCGATTTGCCGCTTGGCGATTTGGGCTGGGCTGTGGCCAAGGGCGTCGGTTTCGTGTCCAGCAAACGGGTCGAGGAAAGCGTCTGCCCGCAGCTCTCACTGCAGGAAAATCTGCACGTGAACCCGACCTTGGGCGCACTGACCTTTATCAACGGACCGGCTGAGCGGGACAAGGCCCAGACCACGTTGACCGAGTTCGGCGTGCGCCCGCCCGAGCCGGAGCGCGTCATCGCAACGCTGTCGGGCGGCAACCAACAGAAGGTCGTCCTGGCCCGCTGGCTGAGCGTCGGGCGCACCGTTTTAATCCTGGAGGAGCCGACGACAGGGGTCGATATCGGCGCCCGGGCGGACATTTATGCGCTTCTGGGGCGCGCGACGGAATCCGGGATGGGCGTCCTGGTCGTGTCGTCCGATTTCGAAGAGGTCTCGGGCCTGTGTGATCGGGCCCTGGTCCTGGATCGCGGGCGGCCGGTCCGGATGTTGACGGGCGACGAGATTACCGTCGAGGCATTGACGCATCTGTCCGGCGGCGGCGCGCTGGCCGAGCAGACGGAAGGGCAAGTCGCATGAGCGCGCAAAACACCGAAACCGGCCCGCAGGGCTCGGGCATTGCGCGGGCGGCGCATTGGGTCGTCAGGCTTGTTTCGGTCTGGGGCCTATTGCTGCTTTTGGTGGGCTTGATCGTTGCCTTTTCGCTGCTGCTACCCAACACCTTCCCAACGGCCTTCACCTTCACCTCGCTGACCAATTCGCGGTCGATCTATGCCTTGGCCGCGCTTGCGGTGATGATCCCCCTGGCCGCGAACCAGTTCGATCTGTCGGTCGCGGGTACGATCGGGCTGGGCCAAATCCTGGCCATCGGCTTGCAGACACAACAGGGATTGCCCTGGCCACTGGCGTGCTTGCTGGTGATCGGCGTTGGCCTGATCGTGGGGGCGGTGAACGCCTATCTGGTGGCCTATGTCCGCATCCACGCCTTCATCGCCACACTGGGGACCGGGTCCATCCTGATCGGGTTGTTGCAATGGTACACCCAGGGTCGGCAGGTGGTCGGCCAATTACCCGACGCCTTCATCGCCATCGCCGCCCGGATCCCCGGCACGCCCATCCCCATGGCGCTGGTTTACGTACTGATCGTGGCGACGGTACTCTGGCTGATCTTCGATTACACCCGCTGGGGCCGCTACATCTATGTCATCGGCGACAACCCTCGCGCCGCCGCCCTGAACGGCCTGCCGGAGCCGCGCTACGTCGCCGCCGCCTTCCTGGCCTCGGGCGGGTTGGCGGCCTTCACGGGCATCGTCCTTCAGGCGCAGCTGCGCGTGGGGCAAAGCACGGTGGGCCAGGAATTCCTGTTGCCTGCCTTCGCCGCGGCCCTTCTTGGGGCGACGACGATCAAGCCGGGCCGGGTCAATGTCTGGGGCACGTTGGTCGCGGTGGCGGTGCTGGCGGTGACGGTCGCGGGCCTCAATCAATTCGGCGCGCCCTTCTTCGTGGAGCCGCTTTTCAACGGCCTCATGCTCACCCTGGCAGTCGGCTTGTCGGTCACGGCGGCGCGGCGGCGCGAACGCAAAGCGACGGAGAAATGACGATGATCCTGCCTGATATGCCCATCGTGGACGCGCATCTGCACATCTACGACCCCGGCGTTATCCCGTTCCCCTGGATGGTCGATCTGCCCCTTCTGAACGAGGCCCATGGCCCGGATCGCATGCTGGCCGAAGCCGAGGGGATCGAGGTCGAGGCCGCCATCTTCGTGGAGGTGAACGCCGCGGACGGCGCCCATCTGAGTGAGGCGCGCTACGTGGCGAAGGTGATGGAAACGGCGCCGGTCTTGCAGGGGATGGTGGCGTCGGTGCCGCTTGATCTGGGGCCCGAGGCCGTGGCGGACGACATCGCCGCTTTGAAGGCGCTGCCGGGCACACGCGGCGTTCGCCGCCTTATCGAACCCCACCTGGAAGAGCCGGGTTGGGCCATCCGTCCCGCCTTCGTCGAGGCGGTTCGCATCCTCGCCGGCCATGACCTAAGCTTCGATATCTGCATCCGGCACGCCCAAATGCGCGACGTCATAGGCTTGGTCCGCGCCTGCCCAGACACGCGCTTCGTGCTTGACCATATCGGCAAGCCGGATATCCGAAACGGCCAGCTTGACCCATGGCGCGCGGATCTGGCCGATTTGGCCGCCTTGCCCAATGTGTGGTGCAAGATCTCGGGCGTCGTTACCGAAGCGGACCACGCGCATTGGACCGAAGACGACGTGGCCCCCTTCATCCGCCACGCCATCGACTGCTTCGGCTATGGCCGGGTGATGTTCGGCGGCGACTGGCCGGTTTCGCGCCTGGCGACGACCTATCCGCGCTGGGTGTCGACGGTCGCGCGCCTGACATCTGAGGCAAGTCCTAGCGAAAAGCAGGCGCTTTGGCGGGACAATGCGCGCGCCTTCTACCGGCTCGACGCTTAGCGAGGACCTGACCCATGGCCGTCTACCCGAAAGCCGAAACCGACCGCCGCATCGCAGGCCCTGACCTGCATGACTTGGTCACCCGCATCTTCGCCGCCTGCGGCATGGGGGCGGTGGATGCGGACTTGCTGGCCCAGACGCTCGTCCAATCCGACCGCCGCGGCGTGCATTCCCACGGTGTGCTGCGCGTGCCCGATTATGTCGGCAAGCTGACGCGCGAAGGGGTTGATCCGAAGGGCAGGCCGCGCGTCGTGTCGGAACGGGGTGGGGCGATCCGGGTCGACGGGGGGAACGCCATGGGTCAGATCGGCGGCACCCTGGCGATGGATCGCGCCATCGACGTGGCCCATGGCGGGGCAGGCATTGCCTTCGCCGCGCTCGGCAATTCGAACCATTGCGGCGCGATGGATTGGTACACGATGCGGGCCAGCGCACGGGGCCTGATCGGTCTGGCGGGGACGAATGCGCTGCCGACGATGGCGCCCTTGGGCGGGCGCGACAAGATCGTCGGGATCAACCCTCTGTCGGTCGCGTTTCCCGGCAACGGCGCGCCATTTGTGATGGATTTTGCCTTCGGCACGACCGCCCATGGCAAGATCAGGGTTTATCAACAGAAGGGCGCCCCCATCCCCGAGGGCTGGGCCCTGGATGCGGAGGGGCGGCCGACCATCGATGCGGGTGCCGCGATGGCGGGTCTGATCCAGCCCATCGGGGGGCATAAGGGCGTGGCGCTGGGCATGGTCGTTGGCATGTTGTCGAGCTTCCTGTCGGGCGCGGGTTACGGGTTGGAAACGGGAAACATGGTGGACGGACCGGTTCCGGGCCGGGATGGGCAGTTCTTCATCGCCATAGACCCTGGCTTCTTCGTCGACCCGCAGGAAGTCCGCGACCGCGTCGACGCCGCTGTCGCTCAGATCCATGGATCGGCGCGCCGCACGGGGGTTGAGCGGCTTTATGTGCCAGGCGAGATCGAGGCGGCTTTTGAGGCGGAATACGACCGGGACGGCATTCTGTTATCTGCAGACACCCTTGATGGGATCGCCGCGGCCGCGACCGATCTGGGCGTCGATGCCGCGGTCTTATTCAGGGACGGATGAGCAATGGGCAAGCGCCGCAAATACGAGGAAATCGCCGAGCATCTGGAACTGACCATCGTGTCGGGACGGTTAAAGACCGGGGACCGCCTGCCATCGGAACGCGATTTGATGGACCGGTTCGAGGCCGGGCGTTCCAGCGTCCGCGAAGCGCTTTTCGTGCTGCAACGCAAGGGACTGCTGTCGGCCAATGCCGGGGCGGTTGCCCGCGTGGCCGAGCCGACGGCAGACCTGATGATCGAGGAATTGTCCGGCATCGCCCGCCTGTTCCTCGCCCGACCTGACGGGGTGCGGGAATTGCAGGATGCGCGCATGCTGTTCGAAGTCGGCGTGACCCGCCAAGCGGCGCAAAGGGCCGATGCGGATGCCGTCGAGCGCATCCGTGCAGCTTTGGCCGCGAACGAAGCTGCCGCGGATGGTGATAGCTTCGTGGCCACCGATATCGCCTTCCATGCCAGCATCGCCGAGGCCTGCGGGACGCGGGCCTATGTGGCGGTCGGCACGGCATTTTCGGAATGGCTGCATATGCAGCGCACCGTCTCGGCCGATGCGGGCGCCACGCGGGCCGAAGCCTCAGCCCAGCACCGCGCCGTGTTCGAGGCCATCGCCGCCGGAGACGTCGTCGCGGCGGAAGACGCGATGGAACGGCATCTGAAGACTGTATCGACCTACTACTGGAAGGGCATCCCTTAAGCGCCCCTAAGAAAGTGCCATCTTGTAAATATCTTGGATGGGTTTGGATGGCCGCGGACTTCTACCCTCGGTGGGTGGCCTCCTGCGCTCTGTTGGCTATAAACGCATATTGCATGCAATAAACAATGTTCGTAGGCTGCCCCCGTGGAAAGGGGAGGGTCGCGCCATGGCGAGGGTCCAGATTGACGGGCTTGCAAAGGATTACGGCGCCGTTCGGGTGCTGGAAGGCGTCGACTTGGATATCTCCGATGGGGAGTTCGTCGCCCTGGTCGGCCCGTCGGGCTGCGGCAAGTCCACGACGTTGCGGATGATCGCCGGTCTCGAAGACATCTCCGAAGGCACGATCTCGATCGGCGACCGGGTCATCAACGATCTGGAACCCTCCGACCGGGGCATCGCCATGGTGTTCCAGTCCTACGCGCTCTACCCGCATATGAGCGTCGCCAAGAATATGGGCTACGCGCTGATCGTCGCCGGGCGACCGAAGGACGAGGTCCGCGACCGCGTCGCCGAGGCCGCGCGCATTCTCGACCTGGAAGCCTATCTCGACCGACGCCCCGCCGATCTGTCAGGCGGTCAGCGGCAGCGGGTCGCCATGGGCCGTGCCATCGTGCGGCGGCCGCAGGTCTTTTTGTTCGACGAACCACTGTCGAACCTGGATGCAAAGCTGCGCACCCAGATGCGGACCGAAATCAAGCGCATCCATAACGAGGTGGGGGCGACCACAGTCTATGTCACCCACGATCAGGTCGAGGCGATGACCCTGGCCGACCGGATCGTCATCATGAAGGATGGGCAGCTTGAACAGGTCGGCACGCCCGAGGACGTGTTCGACCGGCCCGCCACGTCATTTGTCGCTGCCTTTATCGGCGCACCACCCATGAACCTGGCGCCTGGTCGTGTGGTCGAGGGCGGCGTGACCTTAGAGGGCGGCCAATGCGTGCCCCTCGACTTGTCGCGACACGGCGTGGGTGAGGGGGCAGAAATCCTGTTCGGCCTGCGCCCGGACGACATCGTGCCCATGGGGCACGGGATGGAGGCCGCTGATGCGTGGGATGTGGACGTCGCCATCTCGCTCAGTGAGCCGCTGGGTTCTGAGACCTTGGTCTTCTTCCCCTTCGCCGGCGGCGATTGGATCGGGCGGATGCTCAAGCCCCGCGCGCTACAGCGCGGTGAAGCCGTGCGGATGCGCTTTGACCTGTCGCGCGCCCATCTGTTCGACGCCCAGTCCGGGCGGCGATTGACCCAAAGCTGAGATCAACGAGGAGGAAAGACCATGAAGACGAGGACATCGCTGACCTTGGCCGCCAGCCTGGCCCTGCTGGCCGGGGGCGCCACGGCTGAGACCACCATCGTGTTCCAGGACATGGGCGCCGAGCGCGAGGGCTTCAACGAAGAGGCCATCCGCCTTTTCGAAGAGGCGAACCCCGATATTGAGGTGGAATACCGCTGGCAGGCGAACGAGCCCTATAAGACCGGCATCAAGGTGATGATGGAATCCAACAGCCCCCCGGATCTATATTTCGTTTGGGCGGGCAGCTTCTCGAACGATTTCGTCGATTCTGGCGTAGCCAGCGACATCTCCGACAGTGAGGCGGCGGGCGACCTTTGGACCCAGGGCGCGGCCACCGGCGTGGTCGATCAGTTCCGCTATCAGGGCGGGCTCTACGGCGTGCCGGGTCAGGTCTATACCAAGTACATGTGGAAGAACGACGCCTTCTTCGCGGAGCACGACCTGGCCGTGCCCGAGACGCTCGACGAGCTGATCGGCCTTTGCAGCCGAGTGCGTGAGATCGACCCCCTTATGACGCCCATCGCCTTCGGTGCCTCCGAAAGCTGGACGATCAATCACTACCTGACGATCCTGTTCCAGCGCCACGTGCCGCTGGAGACGGCCTTGGCCGACTACCAGCTTTCGGCCCCCGCAGACGCGCTTTGGACCGATCCGGGCTACGAGGCCGCGTTGGAGGATTACGTCAGCCTGATCGACGCTGGATGCTTCAACGACGGGATCAACTCTGTCGACCCCAACGTGTCGCGCACGATGTTTGCCACCGATCTGGCGGCGATGACCTTCTGCGGCTCCTGGTGTCCGCCGATCTTCAATGAACAAGGCTTTGAGGGGCGCTATAGCGCCTTCGACTTCCCGGCTGTGGAAGGCGGTCGCGGCAACCAAGACGGCACGCTGGTCGGCACCCAGGGCTTCCAGGTGGCTGCTGCGTCCGAGAACCGGGAGGCGGCGATCAAGCTGATGTCCTGGCTGCTGTCGCCGGAAATGCAGGCGCTTCAGGCCCGCACGGCGGGGCAATTGCCTGCCAACGCCTCGGCGCTTCAGGATGGTGACCTGCCTGCGGAATCCGTCGCGCTGCTGGACAAGGTGGCCGAAGCGCCGGTCTCCGTCCCGCCGCTCAACACCATCGTTGAGACGTCGGTCAGCGACGTGATCCTGAAATCTGGGCAAGACCTGACCGCCGGGACGATCACCCCTGCCGAGTTCATGGAACGGGTGCGCGCCCAGGCCCTCGACGCGAAGTCGCGCGGCTGAACCAGAATATCGGGTCGGGCCCACGGGCCCGATCCATAGGGGTCGATGGGTATGGCGACGATCAAGAGACGGCAGAACGGCACGGCGTTCGACTTGGTGATGGTCGCGCCGGCGCTTTTGCTGTTCGGCCTGTTCATCGTCTGGCCCGCCATCGAGGCGCTGCACACGTCCCTCTATGACGAGCCGAACCGGGGTGGCGGCTTCATCGGTTTGGCCAATTACCGCGACATGATCGCCGATCCGGTCTTCTGGATCGCCATGAAGAACAACGTGCTGTTCATCCTGTGCAATCTGGTCTTCCAGGTCGGCATCGGCACGATCTTCGCGGCCCTGATCGACCAGGGCATCCGCCGCGGCTCCACCGTGATCCGCACGATCATCTTCGCGCCGCTGGTCATCGCGCCGGTGGCCATCGGTGTCATCTGGTCGATGTTGCTGGAGCCCAATTTCGGCCTTGTGCGCCAGGGTATCAACGCCGCCGGTCTGCCCTATCCGAGCCAGGGCCTTCTGGGGAACCCGGATCTGGCCTTCCCGTCCATCGTCGCGGTGGGGGCGTGGAATTACATCGGGTTCATGATGACGATCATGCTGGCCGCGATGCAGGGCATCCCGCGCGACCTGTATGAGGCGGCGCGCATCGACGGGTCGTCCGCCTTCCAGACCTTCTGGCACATCACGCTGCCGGGGGTGCGGGGCGCGCTGATCCTGTGTTCGCTGATCGTCATCGTGGGCTCGTTCAAGACGTTCGAACTGGTCTACGTGCTGACCCGCGGGGGGCCCGGCAATTCCACCCAGGTGCTAGGCACTTATATAGTCGAAGCGGCGTTCCAACTCTTCCGCCCGAACTACGCGGCGGGCATGTCCGTCGTCGTGTTGATCGTGGCGATCCTGTTCGGCTCGCTACAGGTCATGACCAGTCGGAGGGCCGCATGACTGACGGTGCCATCGTCCGCCCGCTAGAGGCGCCCGCGCGGGCCCGACGGCATCCGATGATCCGCTTCCTGAAGCGGATCATCCCCTATGTCGTCCTGCTGGCCTATTGCGCCCTCGTGCTCGTGCCCATCGTCTGGGTGATGTCGGCTTCGATCAAGACACGGCGCGAGGTCTTCTTGGAGCCCCTGGGCCTGCCCGAGGTCCCGCAATGGGGCAACTACGCCAACATCTTCGAAAGCGGGTTCCAGACCTATATCTGGAACTCGGTCGTCGTGACCGTGGGGTCGGTCGTGCCCATGGTGATCTTCTCGATCATGGCGGCCTATGCGCTGGCGCGCCGGGTCTTTCTGGGGCGGAAGGTGATCTATCTGCTGATCGTCCTGACCTATGCGATCCCGGTCCATTCCATCCTGATCCCGCTTTACCGGATGGTCGACGATATGGGCCTGCTCGACACCTATCTGGGGCTGATCCTGCCGCATATTGCGCTGGGCATCCCGTTCTCGGTCGTCATCCTCTATTCCTTCTTTCTCGACTTCCCGGCTGAGTTGGAGGAGGCCGCGCGCATCGACGGCTGCTCCCCCTGGCGGATCTTGTTCGCCATCGTCCTGCCCTTATCGGCGCCCGCCGTCCTGAGCGTGGTGATCTTCCAGACGGTCAGCGTCTGGAACGAATTCCTCTGGGCGTCCATCGCCGCGTCGGGCGAAGACGTGCGGGTCTGGACCACGGGGATCATGCAGTTCCAGGGGCAGTATTCCTCCGACTGGCCCAAGATCCTGGCGGTGGTGAATCTGATGACGCTGCCGCTTCTGGCGATCTACATCCTGGCGCAGCGCCACTTCGTCCGCGCCTTTGCAGGGATCGGAAAGTAGGAGTGAGGGGTCTAATCCTCAATCCGGCTCATATAGGGCTTCACGATGCCCGCGGGCGGATCGGGCCGCGCGGCGACGTAGTTCAGCGTCGTGGCCTCGCCGTGGCGCAGGTGCTGCACCATCAATTCGGCTGCCGCCGGTAGGTCTTCCCGCCGAAGCGCCTTCAGAATCGCCGAATGATCCTCCAACACGCGGGCCATCTCCTCCGCCCGGCGGTAGCGGTCGAAGGCTGCATGGGTGGCGATCAAGGGCAGTTGGCTGCGTCGGATGGCGTCGCGCATCCGGGGATTTGGGCAGTCCAGGACCAGCCGCACGTGCAGGTCGTTTTCCACATCGGCGATCTTGGTCGCGTCGAAGGCCACTTCGCCCTGTCGTAGCGTCGCAATCCGGTCCAGTGCGACCGCCACTAGGGATGGCGTCGGCCGACGCTGTACCAGGGCGACGGGTTCCAGAAGGCGCCGCATCTCGTAATGGTCGACCACGGCGTCGGTCGTCAGCCGCGGGATGCGCCAGCGGCCATTGGCGGCTTGTTCGACCAGGCCCACGCGCTCCAACCGGGAGAGGATATCTTGCGAGGTGGTCCGGCTGACTGCGAAATGCTCCGCCATTGCGGCGCTGCCCACAAGGTAGGAGCCATAGCCCGCAGCACTCGCCACCTCGATTTCGACGATGGGATACAGCGTCTCGCGTGCGCTGCGCGCCGCCAACCGCTCGGGCGCGTCGCCGGGCAGGCGCAGACCCGCCTCGGCCAGGTCCACGCGCAGGGGCGTATCCGTGCCATCCCCCACCAGATAGCCGCGCCCCTCATGCCGCGTGATGAGGCGGTCTTCCTCCAGCCGCGCCAGGGCGTCGGCTGCCGGTGCGCGGCTGACGTCAAAAAAGCGGGCCAGCGCGCTTTCGGTCAGCACCAGGCCAGGGGCGAGCGCGCCGGCCTCGATGGCGTCACGCACCGTCTCGTGGATAAAGCGGTTGCGCTTGATGGGCTGGGGGTCGTCGTGGAGCGCCATGGCGCGTCCTAGCCGAAGCGCGGCATCACGTCGAACGTCATCTCAACGATGGCGTCGATGCCGTCATGGTCTTCCAGCGGCAGGGTCAGCAGCAGGGTGTCGCCCTCGACCCGGTGCGTCAGGTGGCCGGGTGTCAGCAGCTTGGGCGGCGCGGCCAGGACACCGCCGCCCAGGGGCAGCCGCAGGGTGTCGTCCAGTTCTGGCCAGCGCGTGACATGGGCCCAGACTATGTTGCCCCGATGGGTGCACCCACCCCACAGCCAGCGCGGCCAAGGCCCCGCCCGCGTCCCATAGATCGTATGGCCGTAGCGGTCCAGCCAGCGGCCCACGCGATCCAGCACGCGTTCCTGCTCCGGCGGGATCAGGCCGTGGCGGTCCGGGCCGACATTGACCACGAAGTTCCCGCCCCCCGTGGCCGCGCCGATCAGATAGCCCAGCACCTCTTCGGCGGGCTTCACCCGCTCGTCGAAGCTATAGGCCCATTGGGCGCCCAGGGTGATGGTGCTTTCCCAAGGACGGTCGGGACGATAGTCGCCGACCCGCTGTTCGGGCGTGTCGAAGTCGCAGGGCAGGGCGCAACGTTCGTTGATGGCCATGTCGGGCTGCCACGCCCGCATTTTCGCGATCAATTCCTCGGCGCGCCACAGCGCCGGATCGGCCGGTCGCTCGAAGGGCGCGGGGGCTGGGCGGCCCATGACCTGGCTGTCGCCCGCAAGGCCGTCGAACCACCAGGCGTCGATTGGGCCGTAGCCGGTGCACAATTCCTCGACCATGGCGTGGAGGTAGTCGACATAGCGATCATGGTTTTCGGTCCGGTAATCGGGGTGATACCAATCGGGCTGCGAATGGTAGATGCCAAAACCCATACCCGCCGCCTGGCATGCTTCGGCCAATTCGCGTGTCAGGTCACGGCCTGCGGGGCAATCGGGGGCCGTGACCTTGTAGTCGGATTGGGCCGTGTCGAACATGGCAAAGCCGTCATGGTGCTTCGTCGTCAAATAGATGTAGCGATGTCCCCACCGCTTGGCCTTTGCGACCAGGGCGGGCGCGTCGAAGCGGTCGGCGTCGAAATGGCGATAGAGCGTGTCGTAGAGCGCGGCTGGTACGCAGATTCGGGGCGACACATCGTGGCCCCGCGACTTGTTGAAGATTTCGCGCTTGGGTCCTTCGCGCGACCAACTAATTTCGTGCCCGATCACGCTGGAGGGATTCCAGTGCAAAAACAGGCCATAGCGCCTGTCCATGAAGCGCTCCGCGCGTTTGGACGTGTCGGTCATGGCCAGCGTCCCGGATGGTGGCGGTGTCCGATCTTACGCCTGTCGCGGGCGCGCGTTCGGATGCAGTGTCGCCCTTGGCAGGCGGCAGGAAAGGGGGCGTGCGCCATCGGACCTCTGTGCTTTTCGGGTTTACTTGGCCAGCTTCTCGTATCAATGATTGCATAGTGCATGCAATAGGCGAAAAACATGGCCAAGATTGTATCGGTCGAGTTGAGGATGGTGTCGCTGGCACCGAAAGTCCTGCGCGAAGATGCGATCCAGACCTTCGAGCGTCAGGAAACGCCCATCGTTCGCATCACCGATGGCGATGGGGCCGTGGGGACCGGCTACAGCTATACGATTGGTACCGGCGGGCCGTCCGTCATGACCTTGTTGGAGCATACGTTGGCGCCGCGCCTGATCGGCTGCGACGCTGAGCGGATCGACGGCATCTGGCACGACCTGCTGCGGTCGACCCATGCCACAGCGGTGGGCGCGATCACGTCCCTGGCGCTGGCGGCGGTGGACACCGCCCTTTGGGACTTGCGGTGCCGCAAGGCGGGCCTGCCGCTCTGGAAGCTGGCCGGTGGGTCGCGGGATCGGGTGCCGGTCTATTCCACGGAAGGCGGGTGGCTGAACCTTTCGGTGGACGCGTTGGCCGATCAAGCCACGCAGGCGCGGGATGCCGGGTTTCTGGGCACCAAGATGAAGGTTGGCAAACCCGGCGTGGGCGAAGACGCGCGCCGCATTGCGGCGGTGCGCGATGCCGTGGGCGAGGATTTCGAAGTGATGGTCGACGCCAACCAAGCCTTCGACCTGGCCGAAGCGCAGCGCCGGGCTGTTATGCTGGAAGAACATCGGGTGGCCTGGTTCGAGGAACCCATGCCGGCGGACAACGTATCGGCCCATGCTTGCCTGGCCCGCGCCACCCGGGTGCCTGTGGCTGTGGGCGAAAGCCTTTATTCGCTCGCGCAATTCAAGGAATATCTGCGCCATGACGCGGCATCCATCGTGCAGGTGGACGTCGCGCGTATCGGCGGCATCACCCCCTGGCTAAAAACGGCGGCGTTGGCCGAAGCCCACGGGGTCCAGGTCAGTCCGCATTTCCTGATGGAATTGCATCTGTCCCTGGTCTGCGCGGTGCCGAATGCAAAATGGCTGGAATACATCCCGCAGCTCGACACCGTAACGACAGGACCCATCACTATGCAGGACGGCCTTGCCCATGCGCCCGAGACACCGGGGATCGGCATAGATTGGGATTGGGACGCGATCATCCACGCCTCCGTCTACCACGAGACGATTGGCGGCCCCGCGCCAGACGCGGCGGCTGCGGAATGAAGCGCGTCGGTATGGTCATCGGGATCAAGCCCGAGAAGATCGCAGACTATAAGCGCCTGCATGCGCAGGCCTGGCCCGGTGTCCTGAAGCAAATCCGCGACAGCCATATCCGCAACTTCGTCATCTATCTGCGGGAGCCCGAGAACCTGCTTTTCGGTCATTTCGAATATCACGGCCAGGACCTGGACGCCGACATGGCCGCCATGGCCGCCGACCCCGTGACGCAGGATTGGTGGACCCATACCGACCCGTGCCAGACCATCCTGCCGAGTGCGAAACCGGGTGAGAAATGGGTCTATATGGAAGAGGTTTTCTTCGCCCCATGACACTGCCAACCGATCCGAAGACCTGGCCCTGGCGCCAAGTCCATCTCGATTTCCACACCTCCGGCGAGATCCCCGGCGTCGCATCCGCCTTCGACGCCGATGCCTTCGCCCGCTGCTTCCGGGACGCGCATGTGGGTTCGGTGAACCTGTTCGCCAAATGCCACCATGGCTTGTCCTACCACCCGACCGAGGTCGGGGAAATGCACCCATCGCTTACCTTCGACCTGCTGGGCGCGCAGATCGAGGCGCTGCAGGGCGTCGGTATTCGTACGCCGATCTACATCTCGGCGCTGTGGGATGAGTTGGCGGCGCACCGGCATCCCGGCTGGCGTGCGGAAGATCCGGACCATACGCGCTTTGTGCAGCATGGCGATGCGGATGAAACCGGCTGGAAGCACCTCGACCTGGCCTCGCCCTACCGCGCTTACTTCCTGCGCCAACTCGAAGAGGTCATCGCCCGCTATCCCCAGGCCCATGGTCTTTGGGTCGACATCTGCTTCCAGCGCCCGTCGGTCAGCCCCTATGCGCGCGACGGGATGGCGGCGTTGGGGCTGGATCCGTTCGATGCCGATGATCGCGAGCTATATGCCGAGCGCCTGACGCTGGATTTCTTCGCCGATGTGCAGCGCCGGGCAGCGGCTGGCGGTATGCCCTGTTTCTTCAATCTGGGTCATATCCGCCGCGGTCGCACGACAGTGCTGCGCGATCATTTCAGCCATCTGGAGATCGAGTCCCTGCCCACGGCGGGCTGGGGATATGAACATATGCCAGTCTCGGCGCGCTATGTCGAAGGGGTCGGGATGCCATATCTTGGCATGACCGGTAAGTTCCACCACCTTTGGGGCGAAACCGGGGGGTACAAGGCGCCCGAAGCCCTACGCTATGAGGCGGCGGCGATGATGGCCCATGGCGCGCGCGTCTGTATCGGTGACCATCTGCACCCGACCGGTGAGACGGACCCGTCCACCTATGCCGCCATCGGGGCGGCCTTCGCCCATGTCGAAGCGGCGGAGCCCTTCGTGGAGGGATCGCGCAATGTTGCCGAAATCGCGGTTCTCAGCGAAGAAGCCATGCGCGCGCCCCGCTTCGCTGGCATGCCGCCGCAACAGAACCCCATCGATGACGGCTGTGTGCGGGCCTTGCTGGAATGCCGGTTCCTCTTCGACGTGATCGACCGCGATGCCGATCTGTCGGGCTATGCGCTTCTGATCCTGCCCGACGCGATCCCGGTGGATGCCGCGCTGGAGGCAAAGATCCAGACCTATCTCGACGGCGGTGGGCGGCTGTTGATCACCGGCGCATCGGGTGTCGGGCCTGATCGTGTGGCTTTCCCTGCCGGTGCCGAAATCGACGGGCTGTCGCCCTTCGCGAAAGGCGACTACCTTCTGCCGCCGCCCGACCTGCGGCCCGAATTCGTGGACCGCCCGCTTTTCACCTACATGCCATCCAATCGCCTGCGCGTCACCTCTGGCCGCGCCTTGGGTGAGGTTTTCGACCCCTATTTCAACCGGGGTCGCGGCCGGTTCAGCGGGCACCTTCATACACCGGCGCGCCCCGATCCATCCGGCTTTGCCTTCGGTGTGGAAGAAGGCGCGGTTCTGCGGCTCGCCCACCCGATCTTTTCAATCTACCACAAGGTGGGATCTGTGGCTTTCCTTCAGGTCATCGAACGGGTCGTGGGCCGGGCCCTTGGCAGGCCGCGTCTTCTGCAAACGTCACTCCCGATTGCGGGCCGTGCCACGCTTCGCCGCCAAGACGACAAAGCGCGTCATATCCTCCACCTGCTGCACGCCAACCCCGTGCGCCGCGGTTATCTGCGCACGGATCATGTGGAGCCAATCCAGGACCTGACGCCGCTTCAGGGTGTCGAAATAGAGATCAGGCTCGGCACGGCTGTCGAGGCCGTCCGCACGGCGCCAGAGGGACAGGCCGTCGAATTCGCTCAGAACGAGGGGGGGCGGTTGAAGTTTACGCTGCCTTGCCTGCAAGGCCACCAGATGGTCGAGATCGTGGGCGCATCCTGACGGGTTAACCAGGGTTCGGGGAACCACCGAAGGTGGATGGGCCAACGATCGGATTTGCCGAAGCGGCCTGCGTTCTTTGTCGGGAGGGCTGGGCACAATAAGAGACGAGGGCCCCCAGACCTGGCACGCCCTCGCCTGAATGGGTTCAGAGTAGCAGCTTGTTAAACCGCAAAAGGGACTTTGACTGCTTGGGCGCAAAGCGCCTCGGCGCAGCCGCTTCCCACTACCGAATCCGGGCGGCCGACAGTGCAATCGCCTGTTGATAGACCGTCGCGGCGTTCCAGTCATTGAGGACCCGGAAATTCGCGGTACCCTCCTGAAACGGTTGCCCCGGTTGCCAACCCTTCTGGCGCAGGAAGTTCGCGGTCGAGGCCATGGCATCGGCCATGGTGTAGAAATCCACCACCCCGTCGCCGTTGCCATCCGCGCCATAGCGCATGGCGTTGCCGGGCAGGAACTGTGTGTGCCCCAACTCTCCGTGGGCGGCGCCTTTCTGGGACGGCGACAGCATCCCGCGATCGACCATCTGCAACGCGGCCAGCGCGTGGGGGGTGAAGAAGGCGGATCGGCGGCAATCATAGGCCACCGTCAATATCGACGACACGACGTTTTCGCTGCCCATGTTGCGGCCAAACCCCGTCTCCATCCCGTGGATGGCCAGCAGGATGCCTGCGGGCACGCCGTAGCTTTGCTCCAACGCGGCAAAGAAGGGGCGGTTCTGGTCCAGCAGCCGCGTGGCTTGCGCCGCGAACCCGTCGAGGGACCCGAGGCGGATGCGGATAAATTCATCAAGCGCATAGCGCACGCCGCGTTGGTTGCGGTCAGCGGCGATGGTCCGCGTGGAATAGGAAGCATTGGACAACGCTTGAAGGCCGCGCTGCCCGATCCCCACGGCGGCGGCTTCCTGGGCGAATTCCTGTTTCCAGGTATTCCAACCGCTGGAATCGTTGCCGCATTGCGCGGCCATGGCAGGCGATGCGGCAAGGGCCAAGATCAGGGCAAGGGGGCGAAGCATCGGGCGTCTCCTGGAAGGCGTCATATTTTGGCGGACCCTACCATGTCAGTCGGTTAGGGCAACGGGCCGGGCTATCCGATCCAGCGCCTCAATGTCGAGCGCCCGGGCCAGATGGTCGGCCAAGGCGTCCAGCGTGGCTTCCACCTCGGTGCCGTAATCGCGCGCCGCGGGGTTGGCGCCCAAGCGTTGCAGATAGGCAGCGCGGAACGCATCCCCGGCAAAGAGACCGTGCAAATAGCATCCCCGCACGCGCCCATCGGCACTGGCCGCGCCCACGACTTGCCCGTCGCGGCGCAGCCAACCGCGCGCCGTGTCCGGCCCCGTCGTCTCGCCCAGATGGATCTCATAGCCGTCCACCCCGGCGCTGGTTTCCACGTCTTCGGCGCGCACCCGCGCCAAGTGTTTGCCAGGCTGCATCACCGTTTCCACGTCAAGCAGACCCAGCCCTTTCACGCTGCGGGCGGGGCCCTCCAAGCCTTCCGGGTCCGCGATGATGCGCCCGAGCATCTGGTAGCCGCCGCAAATCCCCAGCACATGCCCGCCGCGCCGGACATGGGCGGCCAAGTCCACATCCCAGCCCTCAGCGCGGAATGCTTCCAGATCCGCGATCGTGGTCTTTGAGCCCGGGATGAGCACCAGGTCGCAGACCGGAAGGGGGCGGCCCGGAGGCACGATTTCAACCGATACCGCCGGGTCGGAGGAAAGTGGGTCCAAATCATCGAAATTCGCGATCCGCCGCAGCCGGGGCACCGCGATGCGAAATGCCCCTGCCCGGGGTGCGGAGCGGATGTCCAGGATATCTTCGGCGGGCAGCCGCCAGGCTTCATCGAACCAGGGCACCACGCCCAGGGGCGCCCAGCCTGTGCGGGCCGCGATGGCGGTCATGCCGTCTTCGAACAGTGGAACGTCACCTCGGAACTTATTGACCAGAAAGCCCTTGATGCGCGCCGCATCCGCGGGCGTCAGCACCGCCTGGGTGCCCACAAGCTGGGCGATGACACCGCCGCGGTCGATGTCGCCCGCCAGCAGCACGGGGATATCCGCAGCCTCGGCGAAGCCCATATTGGCGATGTCGCCCGCGCGCAGGTTGATCTCCGCCGGGGAGCCCGCGCCTTCCACGATCACAAGATCGCAGCCCGCGGCAAGCCTGCGGAAACTGCCCAGACACGCCGCCAATAGCTGCGGTTTCAGCGCCGCGTAATCGCGCGCGCGTACCGTGGCCAGACGCTGGCCCTGGACCACCACCTGGCTGCCGGTATCGGTTTCGGGCTTTAGCAGGACGGGGTTCATGTCCACCATAGGCTCCACCCCGCAGGCCAGCGCTTGCAAGGCCTGGGCGCGCCCGATCTCGCCCCCATCGGCGGTGACGGCGGCATTGTTGGACATGTTTTGCGGCTTGAAGGGGCGCACGCGCAGGCCCGTGCGGGCGAAATGGCGGCAGAGCCCAGCCACCAGCATGGACTTCCCCACATTGGAGCCCGCGCCCTGCACCATGATCGCCCGTGCCATTCCGCCCCATCCCCCGGCTTGCCGACCGTCACGTTCCCGCGATCTGCGCCCGCCCGCAATGGTCCTGGGGCAAAACCTGGTGCGCCACGGTCCCAATTGCTTGTAGCGTGCCGCCATGAACACGCCCGCTCACCTGATCCTCGGCCTTGCTGCCTTTGGCCGATCCGGCCAGCCGCGGGTGACCGCCGCCGCTATTGCGGGCGCGCTGATCCCAGACCTTTCGCTTTACGTCCTGGCGGGTGGGGCGTTGGGCATCGGCATCCCGGCGCAACGTGTCTTCGACGAGCTGTATTTCTCGCCTGCTTGGCAGACCATTTTTGCAATCGACAATTCAGCATTCCTTTGGGCCTTTGTGCTGGCGCTTGGTATCTGGCTGAAACGGACATGGGTGATTGCCCTTGGCGGCGCGGCGCTGTTGCACATCGCTTGCGATCTGCCGCTTCACGCAGGGGATGGCCGCCCGCATTTCTGGCCGATCAGCGACTGGGTATACGATTCCCCCCTGAGCTACTGGGACGTAACCCACCATGCGGGTTGGATTGCCCCGACGGAGGTGGCTTTGGTCGTGGCCCTGGCGCTTTGGTGCTGGGTCAGCTTCCCGTCGCGCGCCATTCGCGTGGCCCTTGTCGGGCCCGTGGCGGCGCAACTTTCGGTGGGCGGGGTGTGGGCGTTTGTGTTTTCTTGAGGTTTTTCGGGCTGCTCTCCTGCATTGGAGGCGTCTGCCTCAACTAAAGAACCGCCTGCTTCCCTTCGCTCGGTGTGCAAGACGGTCCATCGCCGGGCCGTGGACTGGCGGTCCGACCCACCTGCTTCGGCGCTTTATGGCAGCCACATCCTATGAAGAACGTAGCTTCGCGCCAACGGCAGCCAGATCGCCGGGCCGGGGGCCGGCCCGGCGATGGACCGGCGCCCTGCGGACTTGCGGCCGGTCCCGGGGCCTGCGGGACGGTTCATGAATAATGGGAACCGGCACTGCTGTGCCACAGTCGGGGTCTTAGCAGATACGGGGCCCTAAGACCCCGCAGCCACTTCTGCCATGCCGGGCAACCGCTCTGCCGGAAACCCGGCTTCCACCATCAGCGCGTTGGAGCCTTCTTCGACCCGCTGCTCCATCAATGCCATGAAGGCCGTGCGGTTCAGGCCCGGGGGGATCGGCTCCATGAACTCCACCACAGCCACCCCCGGCTTGCGCAAAAGTCCGCGCTTGGGCCAGAACACGCCCACATTGGTGGCCACCGGCACACAGGCCTGCCCCAACTGATCGTAAAGCGCGTAGGTGCCCACTTTGTAAGGTAGATGCCGCCCCGGATCGACGCGCGTGCCTTGCGGATAGATCATGAGCTGCCCGTCATCGCGCTTGCCCGACCGGACCTCGCCCAACATCTTCTTGATCGCTTCCGACCGCTTCCCCCGTTCCACCGGGATGCAGCCCAGCCGCAATGCGTATTGACCCAGGATCGGGGCGAATTTCAGGATGGATTTCATGATGAAGAAGCCGCGCGGGATTGCGACCCAGATCAGCAGGATATCCAGAAACGACTGGTGCTTGGCGGCGATCAACACACCGCCCGACGGGGCCTGTCCCCGGATTTCGCAGCGCAGGCCCACCACCTTCTCCAACAGCCAGATGGTGGAGCGGGCATAGGCCGTGCAACCCGCCCGCGCCCCTTCCGGCGAGGCGATGGCAAAGGGCAGGTAGGCCAGCCCCACCACGGGCATCCAGAGATACATGAGGATGTTGAAGATGATCGATCGGATATATTGCATCCTCGCCCCTTACTCGAAACGGGCCAGGGCGCGAAAGGCCGCGCGTCGCGTCGCCAGAAATGCGACCGCACCCGCAAGCGGCGGCAACAGAACCGGCAGCAGCCAGCCCGCGCCACGAAAGCCCAGGCCCGTCAGGAAGCCACCGGCCTCATCCACTGGCGGCAAGAGCGCGATGGCCACCATGCCCGCCACGGCCCCGATGGCCGCACCCCCAGCCGTCCGCAAGGTGAAGCGGCGCACGAAGGCGCGGGCAACATAGGCGTCTCGCGCGCCCACCAAGCGCAGCACGCGAATGACGGGGCGGCTGGCGGCCAAGGCGGCTTGGGCCGCAAGGGTGACCATGGCCGTCAGCGTGCCGGTGATCAGCACAAGCGACAGCCAGCCCAGACTGCGCAGCGTGCCTGCGGCCTCCACCAATGGCGCGCGCCAGCGAGTGTGGTCGTCGAACACAGCGCCGGGCACTTCGGCGGCCAAACGCAGGCGAAGCCCCTCGCGGTCGTAGCCATCGCCCGCGGGTTCCACCTCGATCAGGCGGGGCAGGGGCAGCCGGTCCAACGGCAGGTCGGGGCCCAGCCAGGGCTCAAGCAAGGCGGCCTGGGCCGCCTGGTCCAACGCCTCCACGCGGCCCACGCCGGGTGTTGCGTTCAAGATGGCCAGCACGGTGGCCACTTGCGCGTCGGCCTGTTCGGCGGGGGCCGATATCCGGATGGTTGCGGCCTGGGCCAAACTGTCGGCCCAGCTTTCGGCCAGGCGCCCCGTGGCCAGCGACAGGGCCAGGGCGAAGACCGCCAGAAAGGTCATCGACGCCGATGTCAGCACCGTCAGCCAGACCGTGTAGCCCGTGGGCGGAACCACGCGGTCGGCTTGCCGGTCGCCCAAGGCAGCCTCTAACAAGACGCGCAAACGCATCATCACCTGCGCCAGAACCGGTCTCACAACTCCGCCCCTGCGGCTTGCAAAGTGCCGCCCGCCAGCCGCAGGACCCGGGCCGAGACGAGAGACTTCGCTGCCCGGATCAGGGCCATATCGTGGGTCGCCACCAGCACAGTCTTTCCCAGCTTGTTGAGCTCTGCCAGAAGCGAAAGAAGCCGCTGCGACATCTCCCAGTCGATATTGCCCGTGGGCTCATCTGCGATGATCACATCCGGGTCCATGATGATGGCGCGGGCCAAGGCGGCGCGCTGGCGTTCGCCCCCCGACAATTCTGGTGGCAGGGCGTTGGCGCGGGGGGCCAAGCCCACCCAGCCCAGAAGCTGGTCCAGATTGGCCGCTGCGGCGCCCACGTCTTGGCCGGACACGGTCAGCGGAAGCGCCACATTTTCACGAATGGAAAGGTGGTCCAGAAACTGGCAATCCTGATGCACCACGCCCACCCGGCGGCGTAGCATGGCCAATTGGTCGCGGCCCAGGCTGGCCGAGGGGCGGCCATCCAGCAGCACATCGCCCATGGTGGGTTTCAATTCCCCGTAACACAGCTTCAGGAGGGTGGTCTTGCCCGCGCCGGACGGCCCGGTCAGGAAATAGAACGAGCCAGCCGCGAACGCCATGTCGAGCCCCGCCAGCAAGCCCGTTCCGCCATAGGAATATCCTGCGCCTCTGAGCTCGATCATTGCGCGCCCCCTGCCTCGCGCGCCCTTCTGCCTGAGCCTTGGTTTCGACGCAATCCGTGCGCCCGAGACACAACCCCCCACACCAAGGCGCCCGTTAGGGTTGACTCCGCCAGGCCAATGGGGCGCGGTGTGGCCGATTGTTTTCGCACCCCAATCAGGGCAGGCCCCAGAACCGATGCGCATCACTTGTCCCAACTGCAACGCGCAATACGAAATCGGCGAAGGTACGATTCCGGTCGATGGGCGCGATGTACAATGCTCCAATTGCGGGACGACCTGGTTTCAGGAAGGCCGCGCCGCGCCCGTCACGGCCGTGGAAGAACGGGCGGCGCGCCAGTCCGCGGCCCGTCCGCCTGCGCAACCTGATTTGATCGGCGATGAAGCTGACCAGGACGATGATGGGGATACGGACGCGGCGGAGCCCGCCAAACCCCCCGCGGCGCAACGCCCCGGGCGGGTCGCATCCGCCGACCAAAGCACGTTGGACATCCTGCGGGAGGAGCGCGCCCGCGAAGATCGGCTGCGCGCCCAGGCGACCGCAGGTCGCGCCGATGAGGCCGAAACCCCTCGCGAAACCGCTGCCGTCGAACGCGCCCGCATGGCCGCTGCCGCCACCGTCGCCCGCGCCCGCGACTCCGATAGTCGTCTTGATCCGACCGAGCCCGATGACCTTCCGCCGCGATTGACCCCCGAAGATGACGTGACCGAGGCCATCGCGCAGACCCTGCGGGCCGCCATCCCGGAAGGACTAAGCCCTGCCAGCCCCAAAGCTGCTTCCGGGAAGGCAGCCGATGGCGATGCATCTGGCGACAAGGCCTCGGATCAGGAAGATACCTCTCCGGAGGCCGCGGCCGCTGCCGCTATGGCGGCAGCTGCCGCCGATGATGATGGGGTCGGGATATCGCCACGCGCCGCCCGCCGCGAATTGCTGCCCGACATCGAGGAAATCAATTCTTCGCTGCGCCCCGATGAACGTGCGCTTGAAGCCGCGGGCGAGGTGGAAACACCAGCAGCTGAGCCCGTACATCGCGGCAGTGGTTTTCGCATTGGGTTTGCAGCCATGTGCCTGGCAATCTTGGCGCTTGTGTTGGTCTATGTCTTCGCCGGGACGATTGGTCAGGCGGTGCCCACGCTCGACGCGCCACTGCAAGCCTATGTGTCCTGGGTCGATATTCAGCGTGTCGCGCTGCAAACCAGTGTCGAAACCCTGACCGAGCGCATTTCACCCGAAGACGGATGAAGCGGTTTTCGACAAACGCCCCGTCATAGCAGTGATTTTGCACTGACTCTCGGACCGACGATGGATCGGGTTTTTCTAAACCCGCCATAGGCATTCGTGCGTGATGTGCAGCGAGGACTGGGCCTCGGTGTGACGTCCCCGTTCGCTCAGAACCGGTCCAGAAGCCGTCGCAGGTAATCCAGTTCAATCTGAGGCCGGTCACGCTCACCGGAGCGGCGGCGGATCTCGTCACGCAGGTTGCGGGCCCGTCGCGCGGCGTCAGGTCCACCTAACAGGCTTTCATCCGTGCCAAGCTGGCCGCCTTGGCCCGACTGGCGGCCCAGGGGGTCACGGTCGCGGGCCCGGTTGTCCTGGCTTTGGGCCTGACCATTTTCGCCACCCTGCTGACCTTCCTGCTGGTTCTGCGCCAAGGCGCGGCCCAGTTCCTGCATCCCGTCGCGCAGCGCATCCATGGCGCGGGCCTGATCGTCGAGTGCCCCGCCCAGATTGCCTTCGGCCAAGTCACGCTCTGCGTCGCGCATGGCCTCTTCTGCGCGGCCCAGGGCTTCGCGCGCGGCTTCGCCTGCTTCGGTGTCGGCACCGGGCAGTGCGCCGCGCAATTGGTCCAGGCCGCGGCGCAGGGCCTCCTGCCGTTCCGCCAGGGTCTGGCCGTCCAACGCGCCGCCACCCTGCTGGTCCCCGGGCTGCGGGTTGCCGCCCTGGCTGCCATCGGGCCGCTCGGCCTGCTGGCTCTGACCTTGGCCACCGGGTTGGCTTTGCCCGGGCTGGCCCTGACCGGGCTGCGGCTGGCCCTGGCTTTGCTGGCCCTGGCCTTGCTGTCCTTGCTGGGGTTGGCCCTGTTGCTGGTTCTGACCAAATTGTTCCTGCAATTCGCGGAAGGCTTCGTCTGACAGATCCTGCTGTTCGCGCAGCGTCTCGCGCAACTCATCCATGGCCTGTTCGCCCTCGCCGGGCTGGCCCTGGCCACCCTGACCTTGGGTGACCTGCATGTTCTCCATCATTTCCTGAAGCTGGCGCAGAAGTTCCTGGGCTTCGGCGGTGCGGCCTTGCTCCATCAATTCTTCGATGCGCTGCATCATTTGATCGAGCATATCGGGCGTGACTTCCTGGGTGTCGCCCTGGGCCTGCTGTTGTTGCTGGCCTTGGTCGCCCTGCTGCTGCGCAAGCTGACGGGTGTAATCGTCCATGGCACGGCGCATGTCATCCATGAGGCGGGCGATCTCTTCGGGCGGCGCGCCTTGGCGGATGGCCTCGGACAGACGGTCCTGTGCCTGACGCAGTCGCTCCAGCGCGCTGTCGAGGCTGTTTTCTTCCAGCCGGATCGCCGCTTGCCAGAGCATGTCTGCCACTTCGTCGCGGACTTCCGGCGTGAAGGCGTCGTCGCTGGCAAGCTGGCGGATGGCCATGCGCACGATCAGATAGGCCGTGGGGTTCTGCCAGGCATCGTCGGCCCGCCATGTGGCGGCCCGCAGGATGCGGGTGACCCGGGCGCGGTTGTCCCGGCTCCAGAACAGGTCGCGACGCTGTTCTACCAGGGCTGCGGCAATGGGATCGTAGAAGGGGCGGCCCGGCAAGTCCAAGGCGGCTTCGAAGCTGCCCGTCTGGCCCGCCGCGTCATCGGCTTCCAGCGTCACGGTCACGGGCATGCCCGCCAGTGGGTGCTCGGCCAGCGACGCACGGAAGGTCGCGACAACTTCGCCCCGATCACCCGCAATGGGCAGCGCCATGTCCAATTCCAAAGCCTCGCGGGGCTCAGGCGTGGCCACCAAGCCGTGACGCCGCTCGGGCGCATTTTCGTCCAGGGCGATGGTCACGCGGGCGGCGACGATCCCGTGGTCGTCATTGCCCGTCCACGGCAGGGTGACGAGGTCGGGCTGTTCGAACGTGACATCACCGTCCAGGGCGATTTGTGGGATCGCATCCGGTGTGGCACTCAGCGTCCAAAGGGCAGGGCGACCGTCGATTTCGGGCGCGCCGTCAATGGCCAGCGTGCCCGATTGCGTGACGGTGAACTCCTGCAATGGCTCAATCGGTACGGTCGTGTCGCGGCCCGACACGGTCTCACTGACCGAAAGCGCCCCGGATTGGCCGTAGAGGCGCAAAATGACCTGGGTGCCCTGGGGCACTTGCACTTCGCCCGGCGCGATTTCCGCCAGATAGAGCGTCGGTAGCCCCGTGTAGCGCGGCGGTTGCAGCCAGCCTTCCCAGGCCGGGCCGCTGGCTACGGCGGGCCCGGCACCAGCCACGTTGGGTAACGGCGGTGCACGCCAGAGCGTGCCGAACAAAAGCGCCACCGCCATGGCCAGCACCGCCATGTAGCGCAGCGCGTAAGGGTCGCGGGAGGCGATGCGCAGATCGGGCGCCACGGCCCGCGCGCCCGCCAGTCGCGCGGCCATACGCTTTCGGTGTACCTGCCAGACGGCAGCCGATTGCGGATCGTCCCCGCCAATGGCGATGCCATCGTCGAGCGTGGCAAGGGGCCGCCCGGGCAAAGTCGCGTCAAGCCGTGCGCGTGCATCTTCAGCACTGGGCGCGCGGAAGCCGCGCAGTCCCAGAAAAAACAGCACCAGAGCAAGCAGGCCAAGCCCGCCCAAAAGGCTGAATTCCCACAAATTAGGGACAACATCTATAGCCCAGACCGCGACGCCTGCGAAAGCCGCCGACCAGGCGGGCCAGAACGCGCGAGTAATCCGCTCAGCCCAAAGGCCCAGCCGGGTCAGGCGCAACTGGCGCGCCACCATATCGGTCGTCCGTTCGGTCTCGGCCACGTGTCCCTCCGTCGTGGTCGGGGCACTGGAAGCCCATTGGGTCAATCTAGGAACGATCAAGCCATTCTGGAATGGTATCGCGCGAAATCATCTCGTCAAATGTGGGACGCGCGCGGATCACCGCGTATTGATCCCCGTCCACCAGCACTTCGGGGATCAGCGGGCGGGAATTGTATTCGCTCGCCATGACTGACCCGTAAGCACCGGCTGACCGAAAGGCGACCAATGCGCCGGCAGCGACCGGTGGCATCTGCCGGCCTTTGGCAAAGGTATCGCCACTTTCGCAGACCGGTCCCACGATGTCATAGGCGCGCGTCTCGATGCCCGGGGCAGGTTCGGTGACGGGGACGATGTCATGATGCGCACCATACATCGACGGTCGGATCAGGTCGTTCATTGCCGCATCCAGGATCAGGAAATCCCGGCCCTCGCCTTCCTTGACGAAGATATTGGCAGCCAACAGCACGCCTGCATTTCCGGCGATCAGGCGGCCTGGCTCGATCTCGATCTCACAACCCAGATGGCCCACTTCGTCGCGGATCACCTGGCCATATTCAAAAGGCACCGGCGGTGCGAGGTTTGAACGCGCATAGGGAATGCCCAGCCCACCGCCCAGGTCCAATCGGCTGATCGTGTGCCCATCGGCGCGCAAAGCCTCCGTCAGTTCCGCCACCTTGCGATAGGCTTGGCGAAACGGGTCCAGATCGGTGAGCTGACTGCCGATATGCACATCGATGCCCACGACCTGCAGGCCCGGCAAGGCGGCGATCTCGGCATAGACGTCACGGGCACGGGCAATGGGGATGCCGAACTTGTTTTCCGACTTGCCGGTGGCGATCTTCTCATGGGTTTTGGCGTCCACATCGGGGTTGACGCGCACCGTCACGGGGATGGTCGCGCCCATCTCGGCGGCGATCTTCGATAGAAGCCGCATCTCCGGCTCGCTTTCGAGGTTGATCTGCCGCACGCCGCCCGCGACGACATGGCGCATCTCGGCTTCGGTCTTGCCCACGCCGGAAAAGACGATGCGGTCGCCCGGCACGCCTGCGGCTCGGGCCCGCCGATATTCGCCCTCAGAGACCACATCCATACCTGCGCCGGCATCGCCCAGCAGTTTCAGGATCGCCACATTGGATGCGGCCTTCACGGCGTAGCAGACCAGATGCGGCCCCCAATCCAGCGCCTCATCGAACAGCCGGTAATGCCGCAGCAGGGTGGCGGAGGAATAGACATAGGCTGGCGTGCCCACGCCGCGTGCGATTTCGGGCAACGGCACGTCTTCGGCATGGAGAACGCCGTCGCGGTACAAGAAGTGGTCCATCAGCGGCTCCGCAGCAGAAGATAAAGCGGCAAGCCCAGCGACACGCCGATCCCGTAGGTCGCCGGGATGGCGAGCAGGCCCAGCCAACGCTTTTTTGTGCAGCATTCCCAGATGATCCAGATGGTCAGCGTGACCGCCGCAACGGTCAGGTCCCAAACCAGGCCCGAGGTCGCATCATTGACATGCCATGCATCGACCATGGCGCCGAGATCCCAATCATTGGCCTGCAGCCAGGGCAGGAAGTAGCGAAACGGCAGGATGACGCCCAGAATACACAGGACAATCATCACGATGCGAAACGGGGTCATTTGCGCCTCCCTCACTGGGTCGCGCCCCCTTAGCGGAGCTTGGCCCAAGCTGGAAGATGCGAGGGGCCAGGCCCCTCGCGCTCCCCGGAGTATTTGCGCCAGGATGAAAGACAAAGGGAGCGCTATCCCAGCCGTCGTTTCGCCAAGTGGCGTCCAGTGCCGTTTATCAGCCCGTAACACCCCGCCGCCCCTTCATCCTGGTAGAAATACTCCGGGGGGAGTCCCGGCTTGCCGGGACGGGGGGCTGGCCCCCCTTCCGACGTTGGGGCGGTTGGCGAGCGTCGATCACGGGTCATCACCCCCGCGACATGATGCAGCGTCACGATTGACCCTAACGTCACCCGACCCCATACCCCTGGGCGACTTTCGACACCAATCGATGCGGAGCCGCCCAGATGACCGAGCAACCCCAACGCGAAGCCATGGAATACGACGTCGTCATCGTGGGCGCGGGTCCGGCGGGCCTGTCGGCCGCGATCCGGCTCAAGCAGCTCGATCCCGGGCGCAGCGTTGTGGTGCTTGAAAAGGGGTCCGAAGTTGGGGCGCATATTCTTTCGGGTGCCGTGCTCGACCCCACCGGGCTCGACGCGCTCATGCCGGACTGGAAAGAAAAGGGCGCGCCGCTCGACGTGCCTGTGACGTCCGACAGTTTCTATGTGCTTGGGCCGGAAGGTCGTATCCGCGTGCCCAATTTCGCCATGCCGCCGCTGATGTCGAACCATGGCAACTACGTCGTCTCCATGGGCAATGTCTGTCGCTGGATGGCCGAACAGGCCGAGGCTTTGGGCGTCGAGATCTTTCCCGGCATGTCCTGTTCCGAGTTGGTGATGGATGGCGACCGTGTGAAAGGCGTGGTCGCCGGAGAATTCGGGCTGAACCCCGATGGCAGCCAAGGCGACGGCTATGAGCCAGGGATGGAATTGCACGGCAAATATGTTCTGCTGGGCGAGGGCGTGCGCGGCAGCTTGTCCAAGCAGGTGATTGCGCGCTTCGGGTTGGATGCCGATAGCGAGCCGCAGAAATACGGGCTGGGCATGAAGGAAATCTGGGAAATCGACCCGGAAAAGCACAAGCCCGGCAAGGTTGTCCACACGATGGGCTGGCCGCTGGGTAGCAATGCCGGGGGCGGGTCCTTCATTTACCACTTGGACAACAATCAGGTTTACGTCGGCTTCGTTGTCCACTTGAACTACAAGAACCCCTACGTTTTCCCCTACATGGAATTCCAGCGCTTCAAGCATCACCCCATGGTGGCGGAGCTTCTGGAAGGTGGGAAGCGTGTGGCTTACGGCGCCCGCGCCATCACCGAAGGCGGCTGGCAAAGCCTGCCCAAGACGGCTTTCCCCGGGGGCGCGCTGCTCGGCTGTGCGGCTGGCATGGTCAACGTGCCGCGCATCAAGGGCAACCATAACGCCATGCTGTCGGGCAAGGCCGCAGCCGAAGCGGCCCATGCGGCGCTTGAAGCCGGACGCGAGGGCGATGTGTTGGAGGGTTACGACAATGAAGTGCGCGACGGCGCCATCGGCCATGACCTTAAGCGCGTGCGCAACGTCAAGCCGCTTTGGTCGAATTACGGGCTCGCGGCGTCGCTGACCGTGGGTGGCGCGTCCATGTGGATCAACAACCTGTTTGGCACGTCGCCCTGGACCCAGGCCCACGGCAAATCCGATGCCGAAGCGACCGAGCCCGCCGCCAAGCACACGCCCATCGACTACCCCAAGCCCGACGGCACGCTGAGTTTCGACCGGCTGACCAACGTGGCTTTCAGCTTCACCAACCACGAAGAAAGCCAGCCCGCGCATCTTAAGCCCAAGGACCCCAAAGTGCCGGTGGAGGTGGATTTGAAGGTTTATGACGGGCCGTCCAGCCGCTATTGCCCGGCCGGGGTCTATGAATTCGTGGGCGAGGGGGCGGATGCGAAGTTCGTCATCAACTTCCAGAATTGCGTCCACTGCAAGACCTGCGACATCAAGGACCCGGCGCAGAACATCGTCTGGACCACGCCTCAAGGGGGCGATGGGCCGAACTATCCGAATATGTAGGATGGGGGGGCGCGCATGGGGCGTTGATGGGTCGGTGTCATTTGGACTTGAGGCTTGTCCAATTGGCGCGGAACCATTTCCTTTAGTGGCGTTGACAGAACCGATTCAAGTGGCGCTGAATTAAGCTCTCTTAGGATATCGAAACTGATCGAATAGTTTGGGCAGTTTTCGTTGGCCGCGCATGGCAGTGTCATGCACAATTGTATTATATTGAAAGTTGAAGCATTCTCGACCACCAGACGTTGAACCACAAGCGGTGTAGCGAAATGAAGAAAGATAACGAGGGCCACAACACTCAGGTCTGGTACACGCCTTTTCCGAGCGACTCGATGAACGTGGCGCCGGTGACATACGAGCATGCAAACCGAGATGTGCGTTCCAAGCAATCTGGTTTGTTTTCCAATCCCAAGGGACCATGGCCGGACGACGTTCCCCGGCCCGTTTTTAATTTGAAATACAGAAATCCGCTTGGAAAGAACACTTACCGCCCGCCGGACATGTTTCGTGCCACAAATGCGATGGTTGTTTCAGAACGTGTCCGCGATCTGCTCTCCGACTTCGATATGGGGATGAACGAGTTGCTGGAGGTGCCGATTTTCGAGCAGAACAGGGAAATCCGGATCCCCGGCCGCTGGTTCGCGCTGCGGGTCCTTGAGCGCAAGGCGGGCATCAATACCGATGAAAGCGATACGGGCACAGAGGAGTGGATGAAGCCGCCGTCGGGTGACCACGTGCTTATGCTGCGAATAGGCAAGCGAGGCACGAAAGGCTGGGGGTTGCGCGTGGGCTATGGCGATAAATCCATGGAGGGCATTGCCGTGAGTCGCGAAGCGGCGACGGGCGCGGATCTTTGGGTGGATTCCTTGTTCACATCGATCGGCACTCAAGCCTATTTCGTTACGGACCGACTACATGCGGCCTTTGTAAACGCAAAGCTGAGGGTAAAGTCCCTCCACTTCGCGCCTACGATTATGGTTGGGGAGGGCGGCTGATATGGGTTTGTGGCTTAGCATCGATCACGGCATTACATCGGGCATGATGGAATTTGAGGCGGAGATCACCGCGCTCTATGACAATCCAGATGACAATCCTTTTCAACGGGAGAGCAGTGCGAACAAGACGCTTGTCTTTGCAGATGACGCCCTTGCGGACGCACTAAGGGCGCTGACCGGAGATGCCGCAGCGGTCTTTGAGCAGAGTGGAGTTGGGGGAAACGTACAGCGTGGCAGTCATCCGAACTTCGGTAGTTTTCAACAGGCATATACGGCGCCATCATACGTCAGTATCTAGAACAACGTATCGCCAATCCTACCGGCGCAAGCCAGTCGTGGGTTAGTTGAGCCGCGCGGGGCGCGGCGAGGCGGCCCAAACCCGGCACACCCGACCTGTGTCTCACCCGCCGCTGCTTTGCGTGAATGCATTTCCACGGGTCGTCTCCGTTGCACAACGCCCTCCGGGTCCCTAGCCTAAAAGGAAGCGCGGGCCTGAAGACCGTCCGCTCCACAGGCATTTGCGGGCGCGACCGGGCGCTTGAGAGGTATCCGACATGATCAAACCGCTCCTTCTGGCTGCCACCTTGCTCACCCCCCTGGCCGCACAGGCCCAAGGCGTGGCCGGCCCCTATCTGGCGGCGCGCATCGCGGGTTATTCCAACGATTACGCAGCGGCGGGGGCCTATTACGACACGTTGCTGGGGCGTCCGGGCACGCCCACGCTGGTACTGGAAAACGCAGTGGTCATCTATTCCGTGCTCGGGAATTTTGCCCGGGCCACCGAGGCCGCCGCCTTGTTGGAAGGGGCCGGGCGCAGCAGCCAGTTCGCAGATGGTGCGCGCATGGTGGACCATCTGCAAAATGGCCGCTGGGACGAAGCCCGCGCGCTTCTGGATGAAGATGGCGTGGGCGGTGCGCTGCTCGACGGAATGCTGGACGGTTGGATCGACATGGCCCAGGGCGACGTGTCCGAAGGGCTCGCGGCTTTTGAGACACTGGCCGAAACCGAAAGCTTTGCCAATTTCGCCCGTATCCAGGAAGCTTATGCGCGCGCAACGGTCGGCGATTATGAAGGGGCTGAAGCGATCCTTTCGGGCGAAGCCCATGGCGTCCTAAACATGTCGACGCGCAACATCGCCGCCCACGCCCAAATACTTGCGCAGCTGGAGCGGGTTGAGGATGCGCGCACCCTCCTGACCGAGGCCAATGCTGTCACCAACAGCCCGCTCTTGCAGCATCTTGCTACGCGGCTCGAAGCCGACGGAACGTTGGCTTATGACATCGTGGCGACGGCCAGCGACGGCTTGGCCGAGTCTTACTTCACCCTGGCCGCCATCCTGGCGGGTGAGACCTCGGCCACCTTCACGCTGCTCAATTCCCGTGCCGCTTTGGCGCTGCGCCCTGATCATGTGGATGCGTTGGTCCTGACCGCCGACCTGTTGGAGATGCAAAGCCAGTACGATTTGGCAAATGCCGTCCTGACGGCGGTGCCACGCGACGACCCCAGCTTCTTCGGGGCGGAGATCGCGCGGGCCGAGATACTTCTGGCTTCTGGAAGAGAAGAGGCGGCGGTGGAGGTGCTCCAGGCGCTGACCCGCTCCAACCCCGACCGCGAATCCGTTTGGACGGCCTTCGGGGACACGCTGCGCCGTTTGGAACGGTTCGAGGAATCGGGGGCGGCCTATGACCGCGCCATCGAATTGGCCGGTGAGATCGAGGAGCGCGACTGGTTCTTGTTCTACGTGCGCGGCATTGCGCGTGAACGCACGGATCGCTGGTCTGAGGCGGAAGCCGATTTTCGCCGCGCGTTGGAGCTAAACCCCGACCAACCGCTTGTTTTGAACTACTTGGGCTACGGCCTGGTGGAAAAGCGCATCAAGCTGGATGAAGCGCTCGACATGATTGAACGGGCCGTCGCCGCCCGGCCCGATGACGGCTACATCACCGACTCTTTGGGTTGGGTCCTCTATCGTTTGGGCCGTTACGAAGAGGCCGTGGAACCGATGGAACGCGCGGTTCAACTGCGCCCCCGCGATTGGGAAATCAACGACCATCTGGGCGACGTCCTCTGGGCCGTGGATCGCAAGCGTGAGGCGGAATTCCAGTGGAAACGCGCGCTGAGTCTGGAACCCGATGAGGACGCCGAGGGCCGTATCCGGCGCAAGCTGGAAGTGGGGCTGGACGTCGTGCTGGAAGAAGAAGGCGGGTCCGGTCCCATTGAGGCCGCCGAGGAATAGGACCATGGCACCGCGCCGGGGGCTCGCCCCGGCCAAGGTGAACCTGACGTTGCATGTGACGGGACGGCGGGCCGACGGCTACCATACGCTCGACTCGCTGGTGGCCTTTGCCGATATCGGCGACGTGGTAACCGTGGGGGCGGGTGACGGTCTAACGGTGACGGGGCCGTTCGCCGAAGGCGTGCCAACGGATGACAGCAATCTGATCCGCCGGGCCTTGGTCCAGGCCGGGCTTCGCGCGGCGGTCACGCTCGACAAGCACCTGCCGCATCCGGGCGGCATCGGCGGCGGGTCGTCCGATGCGGCGACGGTGCTGCGGCTGGTAGGCGCCGCGTTGTCCCCCGAGACGGTCTTGGCCCTGGGGGCCGACCTGCCGGTCTGCGTGCACGGGCGTGCTGCCCGGATGTCCGGCATCGGAGAGGTCGTCGCGCCGCTCGACATGCCCAACCTCCACGCCGTGCTGATCCATCCGGGGCTGACGGTGCCCACGCCCGAGGCGTTCCGCCGCCTAACTACGCCGGACAATCCCGGCCATGACGGGCTGCCTAAGTCGCGAGACGCGGATGAGTGGCTCGATTGGTTGCAGGATCAGCGCAACGATCTGGAGGCCCCGGCGTTCGACATCGCCCCCGGCATCGCGGAGGTTCTGGATGCCCTGCGCGGGGCAGGGGCGGCGCTGGCGCGCATGTCAGGGTCGGGCGCCACCTGTTTCGGCCTCTGGCCCAGCCGCATCGCGGCAGAGGACGCAGCGCGGGCATTGGTGCGCCCGGGTTGGTGGGTCAGGGCGTGTTCGTTGGCGTGAGGCGGCTCATCATGCGCGTGGCCTTTGACGCCTAAGCGAGCCCGCGACCGCTTCGCCCCTGGACCGGCTTGCACCCGGACTGTCCGGTACTGGCGCTATGCCAAGGCGTCTAATGCCACCTCAACTCGCGCGGGCCACCACGAAATCCGCCAGATCGCCCAGCATCGACCGCAGAGGGTGGTCGGGCAGTTCGCCCAAAGCGGCGCGGGCGCGGTCACGCCAAGCCAGCGCCTCAAGCCGGGTTTCTTCCAACGTGCCGTGGCGGGCCAGAATGGCGCGGGCGCGTTCGAAATTCGTCGCGCGCCCCAGTTCCAGCGCGTCGCGCCAGAAGGCGTGTTCTTCTTCGTCGCCGCGGGCAATGGCGCGAATGACCGGCAGGGTCAGCTTCCCCTCCCGGAAATCGTCGCCCAGGTTTTTGCCGATCCCGTCGCCCGCCCCGCCATAGTCGAGCCAATCATCGACCATCTGGAAACTGACACCCAACGCATCTCCGAAGCGGGCCAGGGCGGCGACCTGATCATCAGACGCCTCGGCCACCACGCCCCCCACTTCGCAGGCCGCCTCGAACAGCGCGGCGGTCTTGCCGCGGACGACCTGCAGATAGGTCGCCTCGGTCGTGGCCAAGTTCCGCGCGGCCGACAATTGCAGCACCTCGCCCTCGGCGATCGTGGCCGCAGCGCCCGACAGAATGTCGAGCACGCGAAGTGAGCCGGTTTCGACCATCAACTGAAAGCTGCGCGCAAACAGGTAGTCCCCCACCAGCACGCTGGATTGGTTATCCCACAAAAGGTTGGCCGTGGGCCGCCCGCGCCGCTGGCGACTTTCATCGACCACATCGTCATGCAAAAGCGTCGCGGTGTGGATGAATTCCACCGTGGCGGCCAGCTTCACCGCCGCGTCGCCTTCGTGCCCCATAAGCCGGGCGGCTGCCACGCAAAGTAGCGGGCGCACCCGCTTGCCGCCTGCATTCACCAGATGCGCCGTCACTTCGGGAATGCGCGGCGCATGTTCGGACGCCATCCGCTGCTGAATGAGGTCGTTCACGGCCTCCATCTCGGGAGCGAGCGCTGCCGCGAGGCGGTCTTGGGGCGCGATGCCCTTTGCTTCGTTCATGCTGTCCCCATCTCGACAAGCGCGCGTCGCGCCCATACCTGTTCGTGCATGCGTGAGCTTTTGCGGACCAACGACCCGACGATCATCGCCTTCGCCTCCGCCCTATTGGACGGCGAGGGTATAGATTGCTTCGTGCTGGATGCAAACACGTCGATTTTGGAAGGGTCCATCGGAATCCTGCCGCGGCGGATGATGGTGGCGTCGCCCGACCTGTTTTTGGCGCGCGCAACCATGCGGGACAACGGAATTTCGGTGTCAGAGTGACTTTGACGCGCGACGCCTTCCTGGGCGGGCGCGTCGATTTGTGGCAGCCCGCGCGGGGCTTTCGGGCCGGGTCGGACGCAGTTCTGCTGGCTGCCGCGTGCCCCGCCCGCGTGGGGGAGTCGGTCTTGGATCTGGGCTGTGGCGTCGGGGCCGCGATGTATTGCCTGGCCGCGCGGGTCCAGGGGCTGCGTCTGACGGGGGTGGAAATCGATGCGCACACGGCTGATTTGGCGCGCCGCAACGGAGGGGCGGATGTGATCTGCGCCGATGTGATGGACCTGCCGCCCGCGCTGCGGGGCAGCTACGATCACGTCATCTGCAATCCACCCTATTTCGCCGCCGCTGACGGATCACCGGCCGACGACCCGACGCGGGAAGCTGCATTGCGCGAAGCCATGCCCGGCGCGTTGGCGGCCTGGTTGGACGTGGCCTGCCGCCGGGCCGGGCCCAAGGGCAGCGTGACCTTCATTGCCCGGGCTGATCGGTTGGCGGACCTGTTGGCCGGGCTGGCACCACGGTTGGGTGGCATCGCCATCTTGCCGCTGACCGCCCGCCCTGGTGAGCCCGCGGGACGGGTCATCTTACAGGGGCGCAAAGGCGCGCGGGCGCCACTGCGGCTGCTTGCGCCTCTGGTGCTTCATGAAGGGCCCATTGCGGAAACAGTGCTGCGCGATGCCGCGCCACTGACGTTAACTTGATTCAATTTTCTTGCAACAATCCGCCTTGCCCTGCCCAAGACAGGTGACAGATGGCGGTCCGGTGTGGTGGACTATCCCTGTGCATCACCATCAGAGGAGAACGCCATGTCGTTGAATTCGCACCTTCAGGAACTGCGAAAGAAACACGAGATGCTTTCTAAGCAGGTGGAGGAGGAGGCTCGAAGCCCTGGTTGCGACAGCGTCGCGCTCACTGACATGAAGAAGCGCAAATTGGCGATCAAACAGCAAATCGTCCGACTGACGGAAGCATCCGTCAACTAAAGTCCCTCACTGGACGACCAAACCCGGCCCGCCTTTTGGCGGGCCTTTTTATGGTGCGGGGGCGTCGACGCGGATGAAGCTACGGCCTTTGCGGTGGTCATCCATCCGCGCGGTTTCCGCCGCCAACCAATCCAGGAATGCCTTGGTATTGGGGCGCGTTTCGGCGCCTTGGGGGCAAAGCACGCGGAAACGTGCACGGGGCACCAGCGCTATTTCGAATGGGGCCACGAGGGTCCCGCGTCGCAAGGCGGCTTCGGCCAGCGACACACGGCCCAACACCACACCTGCACCGGATTGGGCTGCGTCGATGGCGTGGTCGGCCTGGCTGAAGCGGGGACCGTGAAGTTCCCCCGCTTCGATGTCGTGCCGGGCAAACCAATCGGCCCAGCTGACGGAATTGCGCAGAAAGGCGATCGAATCGTCGAAGATGATCGTGGCGTCCAGCAAGCTTTCAGGCGTGGGATAGTTGGGCGCTAGGTCAGGATGCATCATCGGGGTGACCCATTCCGCGATGGTCAGCGCCTGGTGCAGCCCGTCATCGCGATTGCCTTCCTCGGGGCCGAAGCGGATGGCTATGTCGATATCGTCGGTCGAAAAGTCCAGCATTCGCAAGGTGGCGGCAAAGCGCAGCTCAATCTCTGGATGGCGTTGGGCGAAGTCGAAAAGCCGGGGTGCGAGCCACTTGGCGGTAAAGGCGGGTCCAGCGGTGACCGTCAGGATGCCGCTGTCGAGCGTGCGCTTGGCGGCACGCCAAGCAGATGTAAGCATTTGAAATCCTTCAGTTGTGGGACCGGTCAAGGCCTGACCAGCTTCCGTCAGTTCCACGCGACGGTTCAAGCGGCGGAAAAGCGGGGCGCCCAGATGTTCTTCCAGCGATTTGATCTGGAAGGACAACGCGGCGGGTGTGACGTTGAGTTCGGCCGCGGCGGCTTGGAAGGATAGGTGCCGCGCGGCAGCTTCAAAGGCGCGCAGCGCCGTGAGGGGGGGCAGACGTTCAGACATTTCTCTTAAATATATCTTGATTGATGGTTTGGAAAGTCTCGTTTGTGCAGTTAGGAGGCAGCGGCCATATTGATACCAACAGCAATAGAGTTGATTTGAAGGAATAGCCGCTATGTTTGAGACGCATACCACCCGCACTTATGAAGAAGCCTTTGCCCGCGCCCGTGCCGAACGGGCCGCCGTTTTCCGCAGCCTGTTCAGCCTTGCGTGGCTGCGTGGCGCGGACCGGACCCCCGCCTTGCGGGCGCACACGGCCTGAGTGCTGAGCAAAAATACTCGCCAATGAAAAACGACCCGGCCCCGAAAGATCAGGGGCCGGGCCGTTTTCTTCACAAATTGGGGCTATCCTGAGAGACGGATATCCCAATTTGTAAAAAAATCAGGACAGGTACTGCCCGCCATTTGCCGAGATGGTGGAGCCGGTGACAAACCCCGCATCGTCCGACGTCAGGAAGGCGACACAGCGCGCGATCTCTTCGGCTTCGCCCAGACGTCCGACGGGGATGCCGCCGACGATCTGGTCCATCACCTTTTCGGGGATCGTGCTCATCATGTCGGTATTAATGTAGCCGGGCGCGACCACGTTCACCGTAATGCCTGCGCGCGCGCCTTCCTGGGCCAGCGACTTGGTAAAGCCGATATCGCCCGCTTTGGTCGCGGCATAGTTGGCCTGGGCGAATTGCCCCTTCTGGCCGTTGATCGAACTGATGGTCACGACGCGGCCGAACTTGCGTTCGCGCATACCGCCCCAGACGTTATGCGTCATGTTGAAGACGCCGGTTAGGTTGGTGTCGATGCATTCATGCCATTGCTGCGGCGTCATCTTGTGGAACGGTGCGTCGCGGGTGATGCCCGCATTGTTCACCAGGATGTCGACGGGCCCGAGATCGGCTTCGACCTGGGCGACACCAGCCTGGCAGGCATCGTAGTCGGCCACGTTCCACTTGTAGGTCTTGATGCCCGTTTCCGCCGTGAAAGCCGCGGCTTTTTCGTCGTTGCCGGCATAGGTGGCCGCGACATCGCAGCCCTGATCTTTCAAAGCTTTTGAAATGGCGGCGCCGATGCCGCGGCTGCCTCCGGTCACAAGGGCGGTTCTGGTCATGTGGGGTCTCCTCCCGGTTGGTGGTTCTTTAGCCATGCCGCGCCGTCGCGTTGGCCTTGATCCCAAGCTTCGCGCAGGAGGCCGGGGTCGGTAAAGTCGAGTTTCGAGCCTGACAGCACGGTCTGGGACGGCTGGACATAGTGGATGCGCTTCGGGTCGTCGTCGGGCAGGCTGCGGAAGCGCTTGGTCAGCAGCACGAGGGTGCGGCCCTCGTCGGGTTCGGGCAGCGGTGCCTTGTTGACCATGCCGCCATCGTAAAGCGGCTCTAACCCGTTGGTGCCGGGACTATCCCAATCGTCGGGGCGAAAGGCGGGCGGGATGGTCGCAGCCATTCGGATGAGATCGGGCAGCGTGCCATCACGGGCAGCGCGGCGAGCGTCGATGAGCCGTTGTTCCACCCCGGCCAGCGCGGAAGCACGGGGGCGGGGTGTGGGGGCGACGATCTGTTCAACCTGGTAGATCGTGCCTGCAGCAAGCGCCCGCAATGTGGCCCCGGCGCTGTCGCCGGTGGTCGAGACGCTGATTTGGAAGACCGGGCCGTCGGCGATGCGGGCAAGTGCATCGCCGTCGATCACGTCTTCTACGATGGCGTCGTAGATGCGTTGATGCGGTGAGCGGCCATCGCTATCGCCAAGGTCGGACAGTGTAACATTCTTGTCCTGCTGGCCGACCGCGCGGGCGAAGCGATCGAACAGGCGCGTTTCGCGACCGGCAAGCCAAGCCGCTGCCGATAGAGCCCCACCGGAGGAGCCGGTTACCCGCTGCGGGGCGAGGGCTATTTCGCGGCCCACCACCTCCAACCAGCCGCCGTGCCAGAAACAGCGCAAACCGCCACCCGAAAAGACGAGTTGGTCATAGCTGGCTCTTCGGCTCGGCTGAGCCTCATCGCGGGCGGACGGTTGGGGCATGGGGCGGGGCCGGGCCAATGGGCCCGGCCAGGGCTTCGGATCAGGGGCGTTCGACGCAGAGCGCAACGCCCATGCCGCCGCCAATGCAGAGCGTGGCAAGGCCTTTCTTGGCATCGCGGCGCTGCATTTCGAAGAGCAGCGTGTTGAGCACGCGCGCGCCTGATGCGCCAATTGGGTGACCGATGGCGATGGCGCCGCCGTTGACGTTCACGATGGATGGGTCCCAACCCATATCCTTGTTGACGGCGCAGGCCTGGGCGGCGAAGGCCTCGTTGGCTTCCACCAGGTCCAGGTCGTCGACCTTCCAGCCCGCCTTGTCGAGCGCCTTGCGGGACGCATAAATGGGCCCCACACCCATGATCGACGGGTCGAGGCCCGCGGTGGCGTAGCTGGCGATGCGGGCCAGGGGTTCGATGCCGCGCTGTTCGGCATCGTCGGCAGACATGAGAAGCGTTGCGGCGGCGCCGTCATTGAGACCCGATGCGTTGGCTGCCGTGACAGAGCCGTCTTTGGTGAAGGCGGGGCGCAGCTTTTGCATCGCCTCCATCGTGGCGCCGTGGCGGATGTATTCGTCATTTTCGACAACGACGTCGCCCTTCCTGGTCTTGATCGTGTAGGCGACGATTTCGTCGGCGAATTTGCCGGCCTTCTGCGCGGCTTCGGCCTTGTTCTGGCTGGCGACGGCGAATTCATCCTGCTGATCGCGGCTGATCTGCCACTTTTCGGCGACGTTTTCGGCGGTCTGGCCCATATGGTAATTGTTGAACGCGTCCCAGAGGCCGTCCTTGATCATTGTATCGACGAGCTTCATGTCGCCCATCTTCTGGCCCGCGCGGATGGCTTGTGCATGGGGTGAAAGGGACATGCTTTCCTGGCCGCCAGCGACCACGACCGACGCGTCGCCCAGCATGATGTGCTGTGCGCCAAGTGCGACGGCGCGCAGGCCCGAACCACAGACCTGGTTGATACCCCAGGCGGCACTTTCTTGGGGAAGGCCTGCATTGACATGGGCCTGGCGGGCGGGGTTCTGGCCTTGGGCGGCGGTCAGGACTTGGCCCAGGATCGTCTCAGACACGTCGGCCTTGTCGATGCCCGCGCGGGCCACGACTTCTTCGATGACGGCGGCGCCCAGATCATGGGCTGGGGTGTTCGCGAAGCTGCCCAGAAAAGAGCCCACGGGCGTGCGAGCGGCAGAGGCGATGACGACGTTTGTCATAGGTCGGTCCTTTCGAGGCGCCGTCGGGGACGGAGCGTCTACCCCGATAGCAGCCCCGCGACGCTTGTCTGTGCTATTGTGCTAGCGGAAGCAGACGGCAGGAGCAAATGACCTGGGGCCCCCGACAAAGGTCGGAGGCGGCCTTGCGCGCGTGGGGCGTCAGGCGCTTTGAGCGGTGCCTTCGATGAGCTGGCCACGCTTGGATTTCTTGCCTGGGGCGGGCAGCCAGGAGGGGCGCGTTTCTGGCGCGCCGTAATAGTAGCCCTGCAGGCAATCGATGCCGATATCCACCAGAAATTGCGCCTCTTCCTGAGTTTCGACATTTTCGGCGACGGTGAACATGTCGAATTGTTCCCCGATGGTGATCAGCGCCTGAAGGATGCACTGGTTGTCGGGGTCCACATCGCAATTACGCACGAAGCTGCCGTCGATCTTGATAATGTCGAAATAGAATTCTTTCAGGTGTCGGAAGGAGGTCCGCCCGGCGCCGAAATCATCGAGCGCGAAGGTGATGCCCTTGTCCTGCAGGTCGGCCATGAAGGTCTTGACGAGTTCGGGCACCTGCATGGCGCTTTCTTCGGTGATTTCCAGGATGAGCCGTTCGGCGATTGTGTCATCGCGCTTGAGGCCCCGCTTAAGGGTTTGGAGCCATTTCGGATAGCCGATGGAACGCGCTGACATGTTGACCGAAAGCCGAAGGTCGGGTGTGCGCGCCAGCGCGCCGAGGCCGCAACGCAAAGCAGCGCAATCAATTTCACGGCCCAGTTCCTGGGCTTCGACGACACCCATGAACTGCCCGGCGGGGATGATGCGGCCCGTGTCGTCAAGCACGCGGATCAGACCTTCGTGGAAGGCAGGTTCCCCCGTGGCGGCGCCGATTACCGGCTGGAACGCAAGCATGACGTTGTTGTCGTTGAGCGCTTCGCGCACCATTTTAAGCGTGGATTTGTCCCGTTCGCTGACTGCGAAAGTCAACGGATCTTCGGTGCCGGGTTCGGAAAAGGATCGACGGGGCATCGCAACCTCAGTTTGGAGCGTCCCTGTTTTGGCACGTAGAATCTGAATCTCTGGTTAAGGTCGTCGCCCAGATTTAGCTGGTTGGCTGCTTTGGGACCGGACGCCATGGGAAAACGATTCAAATCCGCGGTATTGCGGGCTGTGTGGCCACGTTGCGATTTGCGGCCCGCGCAAGGGTGGCGCAGAACCGGTGGGTCATCTGCTTGCAAAGGAAATGCCCCATGGAACGCTGCGCCTGGGTGTCCGAAGACCCGCTTTACCTAGCCTATCACGACGAGGAATGGGGCGTACCCCAGCATAACCCGCGCGTCTTGTGGGAGCAGCTTGTGCTGGAAAGCTTCCAGTCCGGGCTGTCCTGGATCACCATTTTGCGCAAGCGGGAGGGGTTTCGCGCGGCCTTTGCCGGGTTCGAGCCCGAACGGGTGGCGGCGTTCGATGACGCGGATGTGGCGCGGCTGTTGGAAGATACGGGCATCGTGCGCCACCGCGGCAAGATCGAAGCCACAATCCGCAATGCGCGGGCATTCGAAGCCATGGGCGGCGCGCGGTTCAAGGAGATGGTGTGGGAGGCTGTGGGCGGCGTGCCGGTCCAGAACGGGTTTCGCGAATTGTCGGAGGTGCCCGCGAAGACGCCTGCCTCAGAACGGTTGGCGAAGGCGTTGAAAGCGGCGGGGTTCGGGTTTTGCGGGCCCACCACCGTCTATGCCTTCATGCAGGCGGCGGGACTCGTGAATGACCATGTGGTCAGTTGCGGGTGCCATGACCGCGTGGCGGCCTTAGGCGCGGGATAAGGCCAGCTCTCAAGCACCGATGTAGATGCAATGAAAGGCCGCGCGCCGGTGAAGGCGCGCCGCCGGTTCTGCATCGGAGCCGCTCGCTCATCAGGCTTTTGCGGCACCTGACGGGACCGCAGCCTTCTTCGCGGACTTAGCCGACCGCGGCGCCATCGCTGCGTTTGATCTGCACGATGGAAGAGCGTGGCAGCGAATCCGGGCCGTCAGGGAAGGGCGCGTCGGGGTGCTGGATACCGGCGAACATGGTCCGAAGATCGCCCGACCAGGTGAGGCCCGTCACCTCAGAGCCCTGGGGTCCGGTCAGGAAGCGGCGGATTTCACCGGTTTCCGGGTTGCCCGCCAGCATCTGGTTGTTGCCCATGCCGGTGAAGGGACCATCGTTTGAATCGTTGCCATCGGTCTGGATCCAGAGCGTGCCCGTCGTGTCGAACATCATCCCATCGGGCGAGTTGAAGAGGTTGCCTTCATCGACATTGTCGGACCCCGCATAGGGGCCCTGACCCACAAGAGGGTTGCCCGCCATGACGTACAAATCCCAGGTGAAGCCGTCTGCGGCGTGGTCGCCATTGTCGGGCACCCAGCGCGCGATCTGGCCGTAATTGTTTTCGGCCCGGGGGTTGGGGCCGTTGACCGGGGTCGGGTCGCCGCCCGCATTGGGCTTGATGCCGCGGTTGCGGTTGTTGGTTAGCGCCACGTAGCCCTGGGGCGCCACCGGGTTGGTCGCGACCCATTCGGGGCGGTCCATGGTGGTCGCGCCCACGGCGGAGGCCGCCATGCGGGTGTAGATAAGGATTTCCGCGGCCTCCATGCCCGTGGCTTCGGGCGTCAGTTCAAGCCAGCGGCCGGTGCCGTCATCTTCGAACTTGGCGGCAAAGAGCGTGCCGTCATCCAGCAGCCCCTCGGTCGACCCGCCTTCGGTGTAGGTGCCGTTGGAGACGTATTTGTAGAGGTATTCGCCTCGTTCATCATCGCCCAGATAGACGACGACCTGGCCCGAGGGCGCGACCACGGCGGCAGCATTTTCGTGCTTGAAGCGGCCCAGGGCGGTGCGCTTGACGGGCATGCTGTCTGGATCAGCCGGGTCGATTTCGACGATCCAGCCGAAGCGGTGGGGTTCATTGGGTTCTTGCGTGACGTCATAGCGCGCTTGGTGCAGTTCATAGCCATAGCGGCCTTCGGCTTGCACGCCATAGCGTTGCAGGCCGGGGGTTTCGACCGAGGCGGGGTCGGAAGCACCAAAATAGCCGTTGAAGTTTTCTTCGCAGGTCAAATACGTGCCCCAGGGTGTCTTGCCCGAGCCGCAATTGTTCATCGTGCCCAGAGCTGTCGTCCCGTCGGGGTCGGCCGATGTCTTGAGAAGGTCGTGCCCCGCGGCGGGGCCCGCCATCCGCATGGGGGTGTTGTGGTGGATGCGACGGTTATAGGGGCTGTCGACCACGATCTGCCAACCGTCGTCCGTTTCCTCGATCTCCATCACGGTGACGCCCTGGATATTCTGCAGGATGGTAACGTCGTCGGCGGTGAAGGCGTTGTCACCCTTCCAAGGCAGGTTGGTGTCGATGTTAGGAAATTCGTGGTTTACCGCGATGAGTTGACGCCCATCGACCACGAAGGCCTCCATCCCATCGGTATTTTCGCCGAAAACCTTGCCAGACGAAGCGACGGTGATGCCCGTGGCCGCATCGAAGGGTTCGGCATCGGAAAAGAGCGGGTCGCCCCAGCGCGCCAGCACCTTCCATTCGTAACCTTCGGGCACATGGACGGTGTGGTCCGTGGCGATGGGCAGCGCGTCGAAGGCGAAGGTGGCGGCGGCCTGCGCCCGGGCCGAGGTGGATGTCAGCATGCCGGAGCCCATCACAGCGGCACCGGACCCAAAGGCCAGAACGCCCTTCATGAAGTTGCGGCGCGACAGGGCGCTTTCGACCACGCGGTCGAAATCCGTGGTTTCGGGGCGGGGTGAATGAAATTCGTCCCATTCATCGGGGCTGAGGTGGTCGAGGTTGCTGGCGTCTTTCATCGTCGGTCTCCATCCCTGTTTGAGCTGGCTCGTCGGGGCGACCCCCTGTCGCCCCCATGCGATGCCAGCAGGTAGCGGGGATTCGTAACAGGGCGGTGACGGTTCCGATCCGTGGACGGCGCGATTCCGCCGCATTGAGACCGGGTGGGCGTAGACGCCGAAAAGGGGGCGGACTTTTGCCGTCCCCTTTTGGTGCTTGCTTCACGTCTTTGACGCACGCGACCCGGATTTACGGCCTCTGGCCCGGTGCCGCAGCGCCCATCACCCACACATCAGCTTTTCTGGATGCAGGATGTGGCTGCGATGCTCGGCCACGTAGGCTGCGATGCCCGCTATGCAGCTTGGCTGCCCGCCGAACCCGCCCCATGGCTTGAAATGGGGAATATGCAGGACGGTCGTCGGATCGCGCTTCAGGAGGTTGGCAAAGACCGTTGCCACGATGGCACCGCCCGCGCCGGTGAGTTTGCCATGGCCGTGGATTTCGGCCTCCTGCAAGGCATAGAACCATAGCGGTGTCTTCTTGAAACCTTTGTGCGCGAGCACGTCGGGCACCGGAACGGTGGGTGTGCCCAGTCGCGCGGCCACATGCTGGCCGCTGGCCAGTTGATAGGTGTAGCGGTCACGGACCATGTTACGGAGCGCCAAGTTCTGGGATTGCGCGACTGTCAGCGTCTCTCCGATGTCGGCCAGTTCGATCGGGTCGTGGACGAAGGGCAGGGCAAAGAGCGGCTCGCCCAGTTTAGGGCCCACGGGGCGGGCCTTTTGCGGGTCCGGGCCGTGGGAATGGGCGAAGAACATGTCCATGGACAGGTTGCCTTCGGGCGGGCGGGCGCCGAAGCCCATGATGTTGAAGAGCCCCAGGGGCGCGGATGCCTCTGTCAGTTTGTATTCGAACTGCGTCGTGGCATGGCCGAACCGGTAGCACGCGCCCGAGAATTCCACCGGCATGACCGGCGCGTCCCAGCCAAAGAGGTGGTCATTGAGGGCCTGGTCTAGACAATCCCGGTCGACAAAGGCGGGCAGAAGTTCGTGCCAGACGATCCACTGATAGTGCAGGCGGATGAAGCGGCGCACTTCTTCGAAGCTTTCGAGTTTGGGTTTCACGTGGTCGTGCCACACATGCTTGGGGATGCCGTCATGGGCGCAGGCCTTGATGTCGGCGGCGGCGCCGTCGCCTTCCTTCACCTTGCTCATCAGGATGTTGTGGAGCTGGATGAAAAGGCCCTGCACTTGCGCCACGATGATGTTTTCATCATTGCGCGGATCGCCGATCAGCGCCTTGCCCGCGCAGGTGCGCGCCAGATCGAGCGGGTTGGCTTGGCGGCCGAACATCAGAAACTGTTCCTGCTCGCCTTCGCCGTAAAGAATGTTCGACGCCTCGGGCCCCGCGCCATAGACGCAATCGAGGTCCAGCGACGGCGTGCGCACATTGGGGATCGTGGCCGGGTCGATGCGGGTGCCAAGCGCCGACGTGGCATCGAGCGTGATGTCGTGGTCCACGAACTGGCCAAGAAAGGTCATGCCCGCATCGGCGGGGCCATCGGCATTGGACGTGGCGCGCATGGTCTGGGACAGGTCGTCCAGGGCCTGGATCACGTCGGCATGGCTGATATTGGCGATGTGGACGGGGTTGGGCGGCATAAGCCGGCCCAGCGTCTGCGCGAAGGGACGGGCGGGGCCGTCGCCGTGCAGACAGGTCTTCATGAGCTGATCGAAGCGCGTGAGTCCGTGAGGGGTGCCAGCCATGACTGGTCTCCTTAAATGCAGTGAAAAAATGCGTCTTGGGCCCGGGAAATTGGCCGGATGCCGTAAGGTCAACTTTACAGGAAAAGTCCGCGCGGCGGAGGTGGGGAATTCCTTACCGCACGGGCACCGGAATCAGCGCGCAAGGTCAGGAATGCCTGACCTCAGGCGCGGTCATCCTTGGGTGAGCCCATGACAACGTAAGTCGTCAGTGACGCAACTTGGGGCAGGATGCCCAGAACATCGGTGTGGAAATGTTTGTAGGCGGCAAGGTCCTGCGCCTCGACCCGCAACAGGTATTCCACCGAGCCGGTGATGTTGTGACATTCGCGAACTTCAGGGGAGCGGGTGACAGCCCGCTCGAAGGATTCTTGGCCATTCTTGGTGTGGTCGTTGAGGCCCACGGCGATATAGGCGGTGAAGCCGATGCCGGTCTTTTCCGGGTCGATGACGGCGCGGTAGCCCTTGATGATACCCGCCGCTTCCAATGCTTGCACACGGCGAAGCGTGGCGGAAGGCGACAGGCCCACGCGATCCGCCAAAGCCTGGTTGGTGAGGCGGCCATCGCGCGACAACTCGCGCAAGATTCTGTCGTCGATTTGGTCACGTTGAAGTATCACTTGCGCATATTCCACTCTGCCGCGTCATTTCGCAAGCATATGGCGCGTGCTGCAAGGCAATCTGCCCCCATGACCTATGACCTTCTACTCGGCCTGATGGCCTTCGCCTTCGTGTCCTCGATCACGCCGGGACCGAATAACTTGATGATCATGACGTCGGGCGCGAATTTCGGCGTCGCCCGGTCGCTGCCCCATCTTCTGGGCATTGCGTTGGGCTTTGGGGTGATGATCGTGCTGGTGGGGCTGGGGCTGGCACAGGTCTTTGAGGCGGCCCCCGCGCTCAAACTTGTCCTGGCGGGTCTGTCGGTCGTCTATCTGCTTTGGCTGGCTTGGAAGATCGCCCATGCCGCGGCGCCGGAAGGGGTCGATGCGGCGGGGCGCCCCATGACGTTCCTGCAAGCCGCCGCCTTCCAATGGGTGAACCCCAAGGCCTGGACCATGGCGCTGACGGCGGTGACGCTTTACACGGCGGGCGGGCCATTTGCGGTCGTGCCGGTGGCTGCGGTGTTCACGCTGGTGAACCTGCCATCGGTGTCGATCTGGCTGGTGATGGGGGTCCAGCTGCGCCGCCTGCTCACTTCGCCCGCGCGCTTGCGGGTCTTCAACTGGACCATGGCGGGGCTGTTGGTGGCGTCACTATGGCCCAGCGTGGCGCCGCTTCTGTGACAGGAGCCTCCGGCGGGGATATTTCTGCCAGGAAGAAAGCGGGTAACTGCGCCTTTACCTTTTTGTTCCACAAGCGCCACGCGGAACAGGCTGGGAAGCCGATGACCGCCCAGGGAGAAGCCGGTTGGTTTCTCTGGCCCGGCGCCCCTTGAGCCCTTGCACGTCCTGTGGCCTCGGGCGCCGGGTCTTCTTCCTGGCAGAAATATCCCCGCCGGAGGCTTTGGTTGGGCTGCCAGAGGCACGCTCTCGACCTATTGCGCGGCGTCCAAAGCCAAATCCGACAGCAACGCGCCGTCTGGGGAAAAGATCAACAGGCGGTTGTCGGTCGTCGTGACCAGCCAATAGGCGGGTGCTTGTGTCACGGCGAAGACCTCCGTGCCCGCGGGGATCGCCAGCGCCTCGGGGCTGCGTACTGACCCGCCGGGCAGGCGCGTGACAAGCAGCGCGACCACCGCTATCAGCCCCCCGATCATCACCGCCGTCAACACTGTCACCAAGATACGCAGGAAGCGCAGGTTAGGTGGCTCCGGGAGTTGCTCCATGTCGTCGGACAAGCGCGTCACCTTCACGATTGCGGCCGATCCACCGCCGCGCCTCGATAAGGCCATCGCGCGCGATGTGCCAGAGGCGGCCCATCTGTCGCGGTCGCGCCTGGCGCGCCTGATCGATGAGGGGCGGGTGACCGTCAATGGGGCCGTGGCGGGCCTGCGGGACCGGCTGGTCGAGGGCGATTGCGTGGAGGTCGCGGTGCCCGGCCCCACCGAGACCGAGATCGCGGCGGAGGCCATCCCGCTGACCATTCTGCATGAAGATGACGACCTGATCGTCGTGGACAAGCCTGCGGGCATGGTGGTGCATCCGGCGCCCGGATCACCGTCAGGGACGCTGGTCAATGCGTTGCTGCATCATTTTGACGGCCGGCTATCAGGCGTGGGCGGCGCGGCGCGGCCCGGCATCGTGCACCGCATCGACAAGGATACGTCCGGTCTGTTGGTGGTGGCCAAATCCGATGCGGCGCACCATGGGCTGGCCGCGCAATTCGAAGCCCATAGCGTGGAGCGACGCTACATCGCCCTTTGCCACGGCGTCCCGGACCCGGCGGACCCCCGGCTGCGGGGGCTGCGCGGGGTGTCCTGGGAAGCGGGCGAGGTGCTGAAGGTCACCACGCGATTGGCGCGGCACAGGACGGATCGCCAGCGTCAGGCCGTCTGTTGGGAGGGCGGGCGCCACGCGATCACGCGGTTGCGCGTTTTGGAGCGGCTGGGGGCGGCCGCGTTGGTGGAATGTTGGTTGGAGACGGGGCGGACCCATCAGATCCGGGTGCATATGGCTTATCTGGGCCATGGCTTGCTGGGGGACCCGGTCTACGGCGGCAAGCGACGGATGCCTGGCGCGCAGCCAGGGGCCGCTTTGGCGGCGGGCTTCGGGCGCCAGGCGCTGCATGCGGAGACACTGGGCTTTACGCATCCGGTGACGGGGGCAGGGCTCCGGTTCGTATCGTCGCTTCCGGCGGATATGGCGGCGTTGCGCGACGGGTTGCGGGGCGGGGGCGCCGCGGTCGGCTGAGCGCGTATCTTGGCTGGACCGGGTTGCTCGCAGAGGCTTGATGTGCGGCTGCGCACATTAAGGGCGCCCATCTGGCCCTTTATGGGCGACGCTGCAGAAATTAACATTGTGTCAACTTTTGGCGGTCCATAGCTCGGGCCGACGCATCTTGAACCCCGCCGGGCCGACCCCATATCCAAACGGAAAGGGTGTTAAGCCCATTAACATGAGGGAGAGTCAGAACATGGCCGCGACCTATGCAAATCTTCCGGCTCCGTCACCTGAGGCTGGGCTGAACCGTTATCTTCAGGAAATCCGCAAGTTCCCCATGCTTGAGCCGGAGCAAGAATACATGCTTGCCAAGCGCTGGGTTGAGGATGAGGACACCGATGCCGCGCATCAATTGGTGACATCGCATCTGCGGCTCGCCGCCAAGATCGCCATGGGCTATCGCGGCTATGGCCTGCCGCAGGCCGAGGTTATTTCCGAGGCCAATGTGGGCCTGATGCAGGCCGTCAAGAAATTCGACCCCGAAAAGGGCTTCCGCCTGGCGACCTATGCCATGTGGTGGATCCGGGCGGCCATTCAGGAATACGTCTTGCGATCCTGGTCCATGGTGAAGCTGGGCACGACGAGTGCGCAGAAGAAACTGTTCTTCAACCTGCGCAAGGCCAAAAACCGGATAGGCGCCTTGGAAGAGGGCGATCTGCGCCCTGAAAACGTGGCGCGTATCGCCAACGATCTGGGCGTGACCGAGGACGAGGTGACCTCCATGAACCGGCGCATGTCGGGGGGCGACGCGTCGCTCAACGTCATGGTGGGCTCGGACGGGGATTCGTCCACGCAATGGCAGGACTGGCTGGCCGATGATGTCGACCAGGCCGAGGATTATGCCGAGAAGGACGAATATGACAGTCGCATCAGCCTGATGACTGAGGCGATGGATGTCCTCAATGAGCGGGAGCGTGATATCTTGGTCCAGCGCCGTCTGTCCGAAGAGACCGTCACGCTGGAGGATCTGTCGGGCAAATACGATGTATCGCGCGAGCGGATTCGCCAGATCGAGGTGCGCGCTTTTGAGAAGCTACAAAAACGCGTTCGGGAACTGGCCCGCGAAAAGGGTATGGCCACGGCCTAACTCACAGCTTCGATACCGAATTGAGAGGGCCCGTCTGATCTTTCAGGCGGGCCCTTTGCCATGAAGCGGCCCGCGCCAGGGGCAAAAGCAGGCCCCTGGCTGGTCACGGCGTTTGCCCGTTTCGTGAGCAATCGTTTGGTGCATCGCCGCCTCCGCAGGTCCATCTTCAATGCCAACAGATGGGCCGCGTGCCCCAGCGACATTCGAAGGACACCATCATGACCAAGACCGTTTCCCGCCCAACCCTTTTGCTGAGTAGCCTTCTGCTTGGTGCCATGCTGGCCCAACCTGCTGCCGCGACCATGGCCTCGGAATTCCGGGACGGGGTCCGCGTGCTGCAAGCCAGCCCAACCGACGATGCCGTAGCGCAACCAAACACCTTCAAACGTGCGTCGCGCAACAATCTAGGGCCTGGCGCCCAAGGCTTTCGCAACAAGCCGTTCAGCCAGCGCAGCCTGAGCACAGGCAGCTTCCGCCGCGCGCCAAGCTCCGCGCGTCAATTCTCCCGCGAGTTCCGTTAACGCCTTGAATACCGCACCACCGCTGGGCCCTGCATGGCGACATGCAGGGCCCTTTCCATTGCGCCTTTGAGGCGCATGTGATCCCCTCGGGCGCGGCACGAAACGGGGGACATCATGGCAGAGCCGATCCGATGGGGTATTCTGGGCGCATCGAAATTTGCGGCGGCCGACATGGCGCCTGCCATCAACGCCGCGCGGGACAGCGTGCTGGCGGCTTTGGCAACGCGGAATGCGGAAAAGGCGGCGCCGTTTGCGGCCTTGGCGCCTGGACTGCGGGTGCACGGGGATTATGAAGCGCTGGTGACCGACCCGGAGATTGACGCGGTCTATGTCCCGTTGCCGCACACGATGCATGTGGAATGGGGCATCAAGGCGTTGCAGGCTGGCAAGCATGTGCTGGTGGAAAAGCCCGTCGCCATGGCCGAGGCCGAGATTGCGCCCCTGATCGCGGCGCGCGACGCGACCGGGCTGCAAGCGGCCGAGGCCTATATGATCGTCCATCACCCGCAGTGGCGCTTCGTGCGGGATATGCTGGCCGCGGGGGTCATCGGGCGGCTGCGCCATGTGGAGGCGGCCTTTACCTACGATAACGCTTCCGACCCGGGGAATATCCGCAATCAGGCGGCCACGGGCGGCGGCGCCTTGCCGGATATCGGGGTCTACACAATTGGGGCGACGCGTTGGGCCACGGGGGCGGAGCCTGAGGCGATCACCCATGCGGATATCGAGTGGGAGGCGGGTTGCGATGTGGTGGCCCGCGTCTCGGCCCGGTTTCCCGATTTCGCGGCCCATTGGCTGACCTCCATGCGGTTGGCGAAGGATCAATCCATGACGTTCCGAGGGCAGGGCGGGTGGATCCACCTGACGGCGCCTTACAACGCTGCGCGCTTTGCGGAGGCGCGGGTGCAGTGGATGGGCACCGATGGCGTGCGCCATGAACGGTCTTGGCCCGGGCTCGACCAATATGTGCTGCAGGTGGAGGCGTTTGGGGCGGCCATCCGTGGGGAGGCGCCGTTTGCTTGGACGCTGGAGAATGCTGCGGGTACGCAGAGGGTGATTGATATGACCTATGCGGCGGCGGGCGGGCGACCGGAGGTGTAGGCTGTTCGGGATAACGTGTCTGAACCGGGCCAGCGCCAGTCCATGGAGCCGGATCGGCGCTGGCCCCGGCGGGGCTGAAGCCCCTTAATTCCATGCCGAGGTGAGTAAATCCGCGGCCCGTCGACGGACCGGCTAAGCCGTTACTGCATCCCAATCCAAGTCGAATTTCTGAAGGTATTTCCGCAGCCTATCCCCATCATTCTGGGTCGTCCGCTTTTCGCGAGAGACGGCAAATAGGGCACGGCCCGCCGCGCTGAGATTGGCAGCGTTGCGGCAGGCGCGAATGACGGCGGCCAATTGGACCATGTCGAACGGGTCGATCTCCGCGGCCGCGGGGCCAAGGACGTCTCGCAGAAGCTGGAAGTCGGCGTCGCCGCGCGCGGTCTTCCAATCCGCCTGCAATGTCGCGATTTCATCTTCGACCATGAAGCTGGTGATCCGCCCCCTTGGCGCCAGGGTGCAAAGCCTGCGGACCGTGCCACTGAAGTCGCGGAAATTGCCGGGCCAAAGCGTTGCGGGGTTGGCGGCAAAGCGCAGAAAACTGTCGCGCGCTGCCGCGTTGAAACCGACCTGGGTGCCCAATTGCCGTTCGGCCCGGGCTAGTTCGAAGACCAGATTGACCTCCACATCCTCGCGTCGTTCGCGCAAGGGGGGCAGGCGAAAACGCCACATGTTGAGACGCGCCAGCAGGTCGGGGCGGAATGCGCCCTGGGCCGCCAGAACCCGAAGGTCACGATTGGCACCCGCGATGATCTGGAACCGGCTGGTCACTTCGTGGTCGGAGCCAAGGGGGTAAAAACGCCCCGTCTCGATGGCGTGCAGCAGGACGGATTGCGCGTTGAGGCCCAACTCATCCACCTCATCCAGGAAAAGCACGCCGCCATCGGCTTCGCGCAGCAGCCCGCTGCGTTCCGTACCCGCCTGGCCCAGATAGGACCGGCGCTGCCCAAACAGTGCGCCCAGCGCGTCGGGCCCGTTGAGCGTGGCGCAATTGACATGGACCATGCGGCCCTTCACGCGGCGGCGTTCCAGTTTGAGGTTGTAGATCCGTTCGGCCAGTTCGGTCTTGCCCGTGCCCGTCTCGCCCAGCAGCAAAATCGGTTCGTCCGAATTGCTGGCGACCAGTTCGATCCGGTCGATCAGGGCGTTATAGGCGGGGTTCTTCGTCTCGATCCCGCCTTTCAGTTGGTCGCTATATTCGCGCGAAAGCTGGTCGAAGCGTTGTTGCAGCGCGTTGTAGCGGCTCAGGTCCAGGTCGATGACATCAAACTTCGGCGGGCCTTCGTCGCGCCCCGGCGGCCCCGTCTGGATCAGGCGGGCGGGGACATGGCGGCTTTCGGTCAGCAGAAACCAGCAGATCTGGGCGACATGCGTGCCGGTTGTCAGATGCACGTGATAACGTTCGCGGTCTTCGTCGAAGCCGTAGCTGCGGGCGAAGTCGTAGAGCTTGCCATAGACTTCCTGGAAATCCCACGGGTCGTCCAGGTCCAGCACTTGCAGCAGGACCTCGGTTTCGGGTGCCGCCGTCTCTACTTCGGCTTTCACATGCTTGGCCAGGCGGCCGAACTTCTGATCGTGAAGGATTTCCAGTCGGTCGATCTTGAAATGATCGTGCATCGTCAGGCTGACGGTCGGCCGCCAGCGCCGCCGCTTGCCCGCATCAAGCTGCGTGCCAAGGAAACCGATCACGACGTTCTTCATCTGCTATCCAAATATATATTTTGCGATCAAAATGTATCGTATCTACATAGACCTTTCTTCTCAAGACGTGATATTGTATTTTATAATCAACGTATTACGAAAAATTCGGTTTTTTCTCGGATGACCCCGCAACCAATGCCAAACCGTCTTCACATCAAGTGAGGACGAAGCAATGGCGAACAAGTCTGTGTTTGCATCGAGGAAGGGCCGGTTGCTGCCGAAAGCGACAGCGACGAACGCCCACGGGGCGCCGGCCTACGCCTATTCCGATGCCCATGCCCTGGCTCAGGTCGCCGTGACCGGCACCTTTGGCGGCATGTTCTACCAATCCCCGGCGGAGGAGCTGGAATACATCCTCGATGTGGCCGAAGCCGTGGACCCGCGCTATCTGGCGCAGGCTGCGATTTATGCCCGCAAGGCAGGCCATATGAAGGACATGCCCGCCGTGTTGCTGGCGATCCTGGCGCGCCGCGATCCGGTTCTGTTCCGCGCTGCTTTTGGGCGCGTGGTCGATAACGGCAAGATGCTGCGCACCTTCGTGCAGGTCATCCGTTCCGGTCAGACGGGCCGCAAATCCTTGGGCTCCGCGCCCAAGGCGATGGTTCAGAATTGGCTTAACAGCGCGTCCGACCGGGCGATGCTGCAGGCCAATATCGGCAACGATCCGTCCTTGGCGGACGTGATCCGAATGGTGCACCCGAAGCCGGTTTCGGCCGAGCGGGAGGCGCTGTTCGCCTGGATCGTCGGGCGTCCCTGTGACGTGGCCCTTCTGCCGAAGGCGGTTCAGGACTGGATCGCGTTCAAGGCGACCCGCAAGGGTCAGGTGCCGGATGTGCCGTTCCAGATGCTCATGCAGCTGGATCTGACCCAGAAGCAATGGGCGCGTATCGCGCGCAAAGGCTCCTGGCAGATGGTGCGGCAGAGCTTGAACACGTTCCACCGTCACGGCGTCTTTGGCGTGGCCAAGAATGTGGACCATGTGGCGGCCCTGCTGCGAGACCCGGAGGCCATCGCGAAGGCGCGGGCGTTTCCGTACCAGCTGATGGTGGCAGCGCAGAACGTCACGCCGGACATGCCGCGGGCCATCGTGGACGCGCTGCACGATGCGATGGAAATCGCCGTGCAGAACGTGCCGCAGGTCCCAGGCCAAGTCGTGGTATGCCCGGACGTGTCGGGTTCCATGACGTGGCCGGTGACCGGGTATCGCGTCGGCGCCACCTCGGTCGTGCGCCATGTGGATGTGGCGGCCCTTGTGGCGGCTGCGTTCCAGCGGGTGAATCGCGGGTGCCAGGTGCTGCCGTTCGACTTCAAGGTGCGCGATGTGCGCCTGGAGCCGCGCGACACCATCCTGACCAACGCGGAGCGTCTGGCCCGTATGGCCGGGGGCGGGACGAATTGTTCCGCACCGCTCAAGTGGCTCAACGACCGTGGGCGTAGCCCCGATCTGGTGGTGTTCGTGTCCGACAACCAGTCCTGGGTGGATGCCCGCGCTGGCGGTCAGGGGACGGCGATGATGTCCGAGTGGGAAGCGATCAAGCGTCGCAACCCGAAGGCCAAACTGGTCTGCATCGACATCGCGCCCTACGGCACGACCCAGGCGCAGACCCGCGCCGACGTGTTGAATGTCGGCGGGTTCTCGGATGCGGTCTTTGAGCAGATCGCGGCCTTCGCCGAAGGTCGAACCGGTCCAGAACACTGGGTGGGTGAGATCGAGAAGATCGACGTTTGAAAGATGTCCCGGGCGGGCGATCGCCCGGGGTGCAAGAAAGGACGAAAGGATATTTCCGGCGAATGCCGGCGAAACTACAGGTAGAGCGCTGACCAAGGCGGTCAGAGGTTGCGGGTTCGAACCCCGTCGCGCGAAAGCGTCGAAGCTCATGAAGACAGTGTTTCGCCATGCTTGTCGTCGGACCCAAAATCACGGGCGGAATGCCTGCGGGACTACAGCTTGAACCTGTCAGACGTCTCGCACACCCCTTGTCCGCCCACTCGAATGGAAAGGAAGATATCTCGGCGAATGCCGGTGGAACTACAGATCGTTAATCTCCGGGTCGCGGGTTCGAGCCCCGCCATGGCCGCCAATTCCATGGCCATGTAGCTCAGTTGGTAGAGCAGGTAACGTTTCACCCAACCCTTGTCGCCGGGATGCGCGCCCGTAGCTCAGAGGTAGAGCAGCCGCCTCTTAAGCGGCGTGTCGTGGGTTCGATCCCCACCGGGCACACCAGACATATCCGGGGGAATGCCCGTGGGAGTACATCGCAGTGGTACGATCCCCCTTGTTGGGCCTCTCATGATTTCTTGTCCCCCTGACCTGAACTGAACGTAAACGAAGGAATAACCCTGGCGAATGCCGAAGGAACTACAATGCACCTTTACCGGGAATAACCGAGCGGGTTCGACTCCCCTCCTTGCAGGCGCCCAGACGGCAAACGCATTTGCGTTCGCAGATGCGGGGCGGGCCCGGATGTTTCTTCTCCCTTGTCGCCAGGGCTTTAATTTTTGATGGCCGCTCGGATGGGCGGCCAAGGTAAAGGACAGAAAAGCGCCGGGAATGCCACGGGATTACAAATAGCCGCATCTTCGAAGAAGGGGGCTTGGGCCAAACCCTAGGCCCTGCTGGTTCAAACCCAGCCCGGGGGAACCCGGTGGCGGAAAAACATCCTGTGAACGCATTTATCCCCCAGAGTTTCAGACCATGGATCAAGTGAAGCAAAGCAAGTTTTTAAGCCTGGTGCTTCGGCATCGCCCAGAAACCATCGGCCTGTCGCTGGGCAAGGGGGGCTGGGTTCCGGTGTCGGAGCTTTTGTCCGCGCTTGAGTGCCATGGCCGAGGGATGGAAGCCGAAGACCTGTTCGAGATCGTCCGCCTATCGGACAAAAAGCGTTTCACCCTATCGGCGGACCGCAATCTTATTCGCGCGGCGCAAGGCCATTCGGTTGAGGTCGAGCTGGATTTGCCGGAAGCCGAGCCACCGGAAAGCCTGTTTCACGGCACGGCTGAAAAGAACCTGGCTTCCATATTCAAGTCGGGGCTGCTTCCGGGCCGGCGGCAGCAGGTTCATCTGTCCTCGGATCGTGAAACGGCCCGCCATGTCGGGCGGCGCCATGGCACGCCACGTATTCTGGCCGTCCAATCGGGGCGGATGTGGGGGCAGGGCATCAAGTTTTTTCAAGCCGATAATGGCGTCTGGCTTGTCGAAACAGTTCCAGCCGAATTTCTGAGTGAAGTAAAAGATGACTGACACAAGCACCGACTATCCCGTCACCGGCGACCACCTCAAGGAATGGGGTCATCGCCCGGGCAAGCAATTCCCCGCCCTTCTGGCGCGGGCCAATGAGATGCGCGCCGAAGGCTTTGGTTTGGTGCGCATCCGCCAGGAGCTGGAGGGCGAGATTCCCCCCGTGCCGGTCACGTTGGATCTGCGCGCGCCCGGCGCCGTGCCGTTTCATGAAAATATTGACGCAGCCCATCCCGACGAAGAAGACAACATCGTCAAGGTGCGCGAAACCATGACCGCGCTCATGCGCACGCCCACGATCGAGGCGGGGGCCATCATGCCCGATGCCTGCCCAGCGGGGCCCGTGGGCACCATCCCCGTGGGCGGCGTGGCCGCGGCGCGCAATGCCATCCATCCCGGGATGCATTCGGCGGATATCTGTTGCTCGGTCATGATGACCGATCTGGGCGATGCCGACCCCAAGGCCGTGCTGGATGCTGCGCAATCTGTCACCCATTTTGGCCCCGGCGGACGGCCCCAGGGCAAGCGCTTCACCATGTCGCTGGATTTGCTGGACGCGTTTCGGGCGAACCCGTTTCTCGACAACCCCAAGTCGCTGCGCATGGCGCAGGAGCATATGGGCACCCAGGGCGACGGGAACCATTTTCTGTTCGTGGGCCGCTCGCGCAAGACGGGTCGCACTGCGATGGTCACACACCATGGCTCCCGCGGGCCGGGGGCGGTGCTTTATAAGCACGGGATGGCCGTGGCGGAGAGGTTTCGCCGCGAAGTGTCGCCGCAAACGCCCAAGCAGAACGCCTGGATTCCCGCCGATAGCGAAGAAGGGCAAGCCTACTGGGAGGCGCTGCAATTGATCCGCAAGTGGACGAAGGCCAATCACAACGCACTCCACCAGGCGACACTGGAAGCCGCATGCGTGGGCCAGACGGGTGAGCGTTTCTGGAATGAGCATAACTTCGTCTTCAAGCGCGGCGACCTCTACTATCACGGCAAGGGCGCCACACCGGCCTGGGCGGATTATGCTTCGGACGCGTCGGGGCTGACACTCATCCCGCTCAACATGTCCGAGCCGGTGCTGGTGGTGCGCGGCAAGGACGCCAAGCATGGGCTGGGCTTCAGCCCCCATGGGGCAGGGCGCAACTTCTCCCGCTCGGAACACAAGCGGCGCATGGGGTCGGTGACGCCCGCGCAGATGCTGGCCGCCGAGACCGAAGGGTTGGATATCCGGTTCCATGCCGGTGGCGTCGATGCGTCCGAGCTGCCGTCGAGCTACAAGAGCGCCGACAACGTGGTGGCCCAGATCAAATACTACGATCTGGCCGAGATCGAGGATTACATCGACCCCTATGGCTGCATCATGGCGGGCGACGTGCCGCCGTTTTGGTTGAAAAAGAAAAAGCGGAGGTGATTGGGTGGGCTCTGCGATTTGACGGCTGCGTCTTTCGCAGTGGCCCTGTCGTCCGCGTGCAAGCCGGTCCATCGATGGGCCGGGGGGCGGCCCGCCGATGGACTGGCGCGCCCTGGGCTCGAGTCCGGTCCGCGGGGGCGGCGCTGACACCCGGAAGGCGCCACGCGCGTGAGATCTTCGCGAAAACGCCCTAAGCTGCGCCCATGGCATCGGCCGACCAAGACATCATCGGGCTCTATCGCCGCCACGCCCAGGCCTTCACGCGGTCGCGCAAGGGCAATCTGATGGAGAAGGGCTGGCTGGACGCGTTTCTGGCATTGCTGCCCCCCGCACCGACCTTACTCGACCTTGGCTGCGGTTTCGGGGCGCCCATCGGGGCGTATTTGATGGCGCAAGGCGGCGACCTGACGGGCGTGGATTCGTCGCCAGAACTTATTGAGGTCGCAAAGAAAAATATTCTCGACGCCACTTGGTGCGCAAGCGATATGCGCGGACTGAACTTGGGCCGAACATTCGATGGCATCCTTGCTTGGCACAGCATGTTTCACCTGACGCCGGACGACCAGCGGGGCGTGTTTGCCGTCTTCCGACGGCACGCGGTGGCGGGGACGGCGCTGATGTTCACCTCTGGCCCGAGGGCCGGTGAAGCTACGGGGACCTTCGAGGGCGAACCGCTTTACCACGCCAGCCTAGACGGGCAGGAATACCGCCACCTGCTGGACCGACATGGGTTCGATATGGTGCGCCATATGGTCGAAGATCCGGAATGCGGCGGCGCGACTGTCTGGCTGGCGCAGTTTCGCGGGTCGTGAGGGCCCGACCGGAACGAAAAAAGGGCGCGGAGGATGCCCCCGCGCCCCTGCGCAATTCAGATCAAACGACCGTCAGTCGTCGGACGCTTCGGCAGCGGCTTCGGGCGCTTCGGCCTCGTCTTCGTCGTCATCCGACTGCGATGCCAGACCCGACGGGGCCTGCATGTTTGCCAGCACGAAGTCGCGGTCGATGGTCGGCTTTGCGCCCGCAGGCAGGTCCACCGAAGAAATCGTGATCGTGTCACCAAGTTCCAGTTTGGAGCAATCGACGGTCACCTGCTCCGGAATGTCGCCTGCGGTCACGCGAAGTTCCACCTCGGGGCGGACAACGGTCAGCACGCCGCCCTTCTTGTCGCCGGGCGAGCCATCGACGCCTTCGAACACCACAGGGATGTACAGGTTCACCTTGGACGTGCGGCGCAGGCGCATCAGGTCCAGATGGGTTGGCAAGTCCTTGACCACGTCACGCTGAACGTCGCGGCAGATGACACGCACGTCTTCCTGGCCTTCGACCTTCAAGTTCCAAAGCGTGGCCCGGAAGCGACCGGCCTTCAGCTTTGCCAGCAACTCATTGAAAGGGATTTCAATTGGGAGCGGATCGGCGCCACCGCCATAGACGACGCCAGGCACCATGCCGTTGCGGCGCGATTGACGAGCGGCCCCCTTGCCTGTCCCCGTCCGGGCATGCGCGACGAGATCGGGAATCTCACCAGCCATGATATGTCTCCAGTCTATCTGAGGGGCGGCCTCCAAGGGTGTCCGCCCGTGCAACTCAAGGGGCGCGTCCTAGACGGGTGAACACCGCGTGGCAAGACGGAAATCGCGGGTTTATGATATCTTGCGCACTTCTATCAGAAAGACCTGCCGAGCCGTTTCGTGGATCAAGTAACGGAGTGACAAGACAGCCCCCCGAAACGGCCAACCTTCGGAGATTACCGATGACGACCATCACCACGGCCGACGCCCTGTTCGTGGGCAAGGCAAGGACCCGCTGGATCGGAAAGGAGCCATCTGCCATCGGCAAGCAGGCAATCGATCGCGGGAAGGTGACGGAAACCGGTTTCGAAGAAGACGAACAGGCCGACCGCAGCGTTCATGGCGGGCCAGGCAAGGCGCTGCATGTCTATCCCGCGGACCATTATGCGCACTGGGCCCGGGAATTGGGCCCGAATGACAGGTTCGCGCCCGGGGGCTTCGGGGAAAACATCTCGCTTCGCGGCTGGGCCGAGGATGAGGTCTGCATCGGCGATATCTGGGAAGTGGGCGGCGCCATCTTGCAGGTCAGCCAGGGGCGGCAGCCATGCTGGAAGCTGGCCGCCCATGTGGACAATGACCGCATGGCGTATCTCGTGCGCAAGACGCTGCGGACAGGGTGGTATATGCGCGTCCTTCAACCCGGCGACATCGCATCGGGCGACCGCATCGAATGTGTGGCGCGGCCCAATCCCGAGGTCACGGTCGCCCGGGCTGCCGCCGCCATCTTCGACCCGAGGGCCGATGCTGAGGAAGTCTTGTTGCTGTCCCGGGTGTTTGAGCTGGATTACAGTTGGCGCCAGCCTCTGGCAGAGCGTGCCCTTGCTGGCTGACCTTTAGGCTGTGCGCTGACAGCGCGCCCTTGCCCAATCCGTCCGTCTGGGGGAAACACGGGTCCGAGCCGCCCAAAGGCCCCGGAGCCACCATGACCGACGACCCTGCCATCCTCGTCTCGACCGACTGGCTTGCCCAGCGCCTGACCTCACCGGATTTGCGGGTGATCGATGCGTCCTGGTACTTGCCGGATATGAACCGCGATGCGTTTGAGGAATACGGCGAAGCCCACATTCCCGGCGCGCGGTTCCTGGATCTTGATGATGTCAGCGATAGCCGCTCGGCCCTGCCGCATATGGCGCCACCGGTGGAAAAGTTCATGTCGCGGATGCGCCGCATGGGGGTGGGCGATGGCCATACCATTGTCATCTATGACGGCGCGGGCATCTTTTCGGCGGCCCGGATCTGGTGGCTGATGAAGCTGTTTGGCCAGCGCGCGGCCCTTCTGGATGGCGGCCTGCCCAAGTGGCGGGCGGAGGGGCGTCCTGTGACGTCCGACCTGCCATCGATCCGCGACCGGCATATGACAGTAACGCGCCACCCCGATTTGATGCGCGACGTGACCGATGTGGCCCAAGCCGCCAAGCTGGGCCACGCCCAAATCGTGGATGCCCGCGGCGCGCCTCGCTTCCGCGGGGATGAGCCTGAGCCGCGCGCCGGCCTGCGCGCAGGCCACATCCCCGGTGCGCGCAACGTTCCCTATCGCAGTCTGTTTGAAGCCGACGGCACCATGAAACGCGGCGATGCCCTGCGTGCGGCCTTCACCGAGGCCGGTGTGGATCTGTCCCGCCCCGTCATCACGTCTTGTGGGTCGGGCGTGACGGCGGCCATCCTGAACCTGGGTCTGACCGTGCTGGGGCACGGGGACCATGCGCTCTATGATGGCAGTTGGGCCGAATGGGGCATGTACGAAGACTTGAAGGTCGAAACCGGAGAGGCACACTAATGTTCGACGCCCTGACCGCACAGCCCCCCGACAAGATCCTGGCCCTCATGGCTGCCTTTCGAGAGGATCCGCGCAGCGACAAGATCGACCTGGGCGTCGGCGTCTACCGCGATGCCAGCGGCAACACGCCCGTCATGCGCGCCGTCAAAGCGGCAGAACAGGGGCTTGTGGAAGAACAGACCACCAAGGCCTACACTGGCCTGGCAGGCGACCCGGCCTACGCCGAGGCCCTGTCGGGTCTGATCCTGGGCCCGGACGTGCCCCGTGTGCGCCTGGCCCATGTGGCCACCCCAGGCGGCACCGGCGCCATCCGCCAGGGATTGGAACTGATCCGCATGGCCAATCCCGGCGCGGCCATCTGGCTGTCGGACCCGACCTGGCCCAACCACCCGGCCATCGCCAAGTATCTGGGTTTCGACGTCAAGACATACCGCTATTTCGACCCCGCCACGGGCGGCGTGGATGCGGCGGGTATGCTCAACGACCTGATGAAGGTGCCGCGTGGCGATGTGGTGGTACTTCACGGGTGCTGCCACAACCCCACTGGCGCCAACCTCACGCTGGGCCAATGGGCCGAAGTGGCGGGCCTTTTGCAGGAACGCGGCGCGGTGCCCTTCGTGGACATCGCCTATCAGGGCTTCGGCGACGGGTTGGAGGCCGACGCGCTGGGCGTGCGCCTGCTGGTGGATCGCTTGCCCGAAGTGATGATCGCAGCCTCCTGTTCCAAGAATTTCGGCATCTACCGTGAACGTACGGGGCTCTTAATGTCCCTCGTCGGCTCCATGGCTGAGTTGAAGGTGACCCAGGGGGCGATGGCCTCGCTCAATCGGTTGAACTTTTCCTTCCCGCCCGACCATGGCGCGCGCGTGGTCAGCACCATCCTGACCGACGACGCCCTGCGTGCCGATTGGGAGGCCGAGTTAGACGCCGTCCGCACCTCCATGCTCGGCCTGCGGGAGCAGTTGGCGGGGGAGTTGCGCACCCGGTCCAACTCCGACCGGTTCGGGTTCCTGGCAGCCCATCGCGGCATGTTCTCGCTTCTGGGCGCAACGCCCGAACAGATCGAAACCATGCGCCGCGATCACGGCGTCTACATGGTGGGCGATTCCCGCCTTAACATTGCGGGCCTGAACGCGCAGACGGTGCCAAGGTTGGCCGAAGCGATTGTTGCGGCGGGGGTGTAGCGCGGTTTTCGGAGAACCTCGACCCGTCCGTTCGAAAGAGAGGCCGAGATCGCGCAGCGCTCCGAGCATTCGGTGTCTCAGCTTCTTCGCATACCGCCATATGACAGCAACCGCAGACGTGCTGGCGCCCAAGGCCCCCGCATTGGCAGATATCGCGCGCCCGACGCCGTCCGCAGGTAAAGACGTCCGCGTTGTCTGACCTCCTTCCAGGCCTGGGCCCCTGGGCGATCTGCCTGGCCGCCGTCTTTCTGGGCACAATCGTCCAGCGGCTAGCCGGTCAAGGCTACGGCATGGTGGCCGCGCCCATTTTGGCGCTGGTGGCCCCTGGTTACCTCCCCGGCACGGTCCTGCTGGTGGGCCTCGCGGTGGGTGCCGGCGCCTTTCTGTCGGACCGCGCCGCAATCCAGCCCCGCGATCTGCCGCCCGGTTTTGCGGGCCGCACCCTCGGCGCGATCATCGCCGCATGGGCGGCGGCCCAAGTGGTTGGCACCCCCGCGCTGCCCATCGTGGTGGGCGCCGTGGTCTTGGCGGCTGTGGCCCTGTCGCTTGCGGGTCTCACCCTCCCGATCCGGCCTACCACCCTCTTTGGCGCAGGCACCGTGGCGGGCATCATGGGCACGCTGACGGGCATTGGCGCGCCGCCCATGGCCATCCTATTTGCCAATGTGGAGGCACGCCGCTCTGCCGCCACGCAGAACGTCTTCTTCGCTTTCGGCATGACCATCTCGATCACCGCCCTGGCCGTCGCGGGCCTGATTGGCCCGCGCCACTGCGCCTTCGCCGCCAGCCTCGCCCTAGCCGTTCCCGCAGCCCTTCTGGCCGCGCGACCCCTGGCCGCCCGCGTGGCGCGCCAGACCATCCGCCCCTACGCGCTGGGCCTGGCCGCCTGCGCCGCCACGATCCTCATCGCCCGCGCGCTGATCTGATCTTCATCCTGGCGGAAATACTCCCGCGCGGCAGCGTGGAACCCGCGTCTCAGACAATCCCGGCCCGGGCTTGCAGCCTCAACATCAAAGCGTCCAACTGCTTGCGCGCACGGCCGTCCTTCAAACGCCCATCGACCTCGAAGGCGTCATCGGCACTGCCCACCAACACCTCCGGCCCCGGTAGCACGTCGGCCTCGAACGGCAGCATCATCAGGCGCAAGGCGTATTGCACCCGCTCCCCGCCCGCGCGGCCTGCCGTGGCGGACATGATCGCCACGGGCTTGTCCCGCCAGACGGGCTCAGGCGCGCGGCTGACCCAGTCGAGCGCGTTTTTGAGCACGCCCGACGGCCCCTTGTTGTATTCTGGGCAGGCGATCACGACGGCAGGCGCCGCCGCGATGGCAGCCGCCAGGGCGGTCACACCTTCGGGCAGGCCCTCGGCCTCTTCCAGGTCGCCATCGTAAAGCGGCAGGCGTAGGCTCGCTTCCTCCAGCCCGCCGGGCCACATGCTCCCGGCCTCCACCATGAGCTTTCGGTTGAGCGACCCGCGCCGCAGCGACCCGCAAAGGCCAAGGAGTGTGGACATGTAGCTGCCTTTCCGTTCAGGTCGCGTCACGATTTCGGAGGCTAGCGATGACACGACACGGAGGCCAGATCCTCGCCGATCAACTTCGCATTCAGGGGGTGGAACGGGTCTTTTCCGTGCCAGGCGAAAGCTTTCTGGCCGCCTTGGACGGGCTCCATGGCAGTAGCATCCAGAACGTTGTCTGCCGCCAGGAAGGCGGCGCCGCCATGATGGCCGAGGCCCATGCCAAATTGACCGGCAAACCCGGCGTGCTGTTCGTCACGCGGGGGCCGGGGGCAACCAATGCCAGCGCGGGCCTGCATGTGGCGCGCCAGGACAGCACGGCCCTGGTGGCGTTTGTGGGCCAGATCGCCCGCGCCCATCGCGACCGCGAAGCCTTCCAGGAGGTGGATTACCGTGCGCTTTTCGGCCCGCTGGTGAAATGGGTGGCCGAGGTGGACCAGACCGAGCGTCTGCCAGAATACATCGCCCGCGCCTTTGCCACCGCGCAATCGGGACGGCCCGGGCCGGTGGTGCTGGCGCTTCCCGAGGACATGCTGTCGGACCTGGCCGATGTGCCCGACCGTCCGGCGGCAATCGTCCCCCGCCCCGCCGTGCCGGATCTGGGGCCCGTCATCGACCGCCTGCGCGCCGCGCGCGCGCCCCTCGTGGTGGTGGGCGGCCCGGGATGGTCGATGCAGGCCGCGCGCGACCTGCAAGCTTGGGCCGAACGCCACGGCCTGCCGGTGGCCGCCACGTTCCGGCGGCAGGACTACATCGACAATCGCTCGCCCGCCTATGCGGGGGATCTGAATGTGGGGCCGAACCCGAAGCTGATGGCGCGTCTTGCGAATGCGGACCTGATTCTGGCTTTGGGCACCCGGCTGGGCGATATCGCCACGGGCGGCTACACTGTGCTGGACCCGGCCCGAGACGCGCCAGCGCTGATCCATGTCCATCCCGATGCCGGGGAACTCGGGCGCGTCTGGTCCCCCGAAATCGCAATGCAGGCCCGCGCGGCGGACGTGGTCGCCGCGCTCGCCGCGCGCAATGACAACCTGCCCGGTTGGCAGACGCAGCAAGCCGAGGCCCATGCCGACTACGCCGCCTGGCGCAGCCCGCGCGAAACCCCAGGTGCCGTGAAACTGGAACAGGTCATGGCGCATCTGGACGCCCATTTGCCAGACGACGCCATCCTGACCAACGGCGCTGGCAATTACGCGGCCTTTCTGCATCGCTACTATCGCTGGACGCAATTCGGCACGCAACTTGCGCCCACATCGGGCTCCATGGGTTATGGCTTTCCGGCAGCCATCGCGGCCTCGATCGCCGCGCCGGATCGCCCGGTCATCTGCCTGGCGGGGGATGGCTGCTTTCAGATGACCTGCAATGAGGCCTCCACCGCCATTCAGCATGGGGCCAAGCCCGTGGTCATCGTGGCCGATAACGGCCGCTACGGCACGATCCGGATGCATCAGGAAAAGCACTATCCGGGGCGTGTGTCGGGGACCGATCTGGCCAATCCAGACTTCGCCGCTTTGGCGCGAGCCTATGGCGGGCAGGGCTGGACGGTGATGGTGCAGGATGATTTCGCCCCCGCGCTAGACGCCGCTTTGGCCTGTGGGACGCTCGCGGTGATCCACCTGAAGCTGGACCCGGACATGTTGTCGACGGGGGCATCCTTGTCAGGCATGTCCGGATAGCCCGGAGGACGACCGGCAGGTCGGAGGAGGGGGCTGATATTGAATGGATTTTGGTGGGTCATTCGACCCAGACCTGTCCTAGAAGGGACTGCGCCGGGACGGGGAGTGGCAGCTCCGCCGTCCCGGTCGGGCCGGGGGCGGGTGCACCCGCCCGTATCCGGCCAATTCGGCGAAAGCTGTCTTTAGCGCGTGGCTTGCACGGCCACGGGCACTGGAATGGGCTGAGGTTCGGGCTTGCGCGACCATGGCATGCGAATGTCGGCCTCACGCGCCGCTTCGATCGTGGCGTCAATCCAGGTTTTACGGGACATGACTGCGATCCTTCCAGTTGGCTTCGGTTTTTGACTTGCGTGTTGATGACGTGCAGCCGGGGCAGCCTTGGGACGCGTTAAGGGTCATTGCGGGCCGGGAAGGGGGCCGGATTGTGGCAATAGGGGAAACGGCTTGGACGCGTCTCGGAACGAAAGGGGACCACTTTGACTGCGCGTTCAGCTTGTTTTGCGTGCCGCTCCGCAAGTGGGGGCGCTGCCCCCGTCGACCAGAGGCCGACTCCCCCGGGATATTTTTGCCAGGAAGAAGGGGCGGATCAGGTGGGTCTGTTTTGTCTCGCGTCTTACAGCATGGCGGCGCTGGGGAGGGGCGAGCCTAGAGCCGGATGGCGGCGATGAGGCGTCCGTAATCGGCCTCACCGGCATGGGTGGTGCGACGGTAGGAATAGAAGCGCACGGGGTCTGAATAGGTGCAATGGCCTGTCCATTCCGCTTGAACCCCGGAGGCGCGCAGGCGGTGCAAGCCATACCCCACCAAGTCGAATTGGTAGCGGCCGTCTTTGCCATTGGCGAAGAAGCGCAGGGCGTCGGCGTCTTCTGCTTCGAAGCGGTCCAGGAAGTCTGGTCCCACTTCGTAGGCGCGTTGGCTGATCGACGGGCCGATGGCGGCGCGGATATTGGCGCGCGTGGCGCCCAGTGCCTCCATGGCGTCCACGGTTGCGTCCAGCACGCCCGAAAGCGCGCCTTTCCAGCCGGCATGGGCGGCGCCTGCCACACCGGCCTGCGCATCGTGGAACAGGACGGGCTGGCAATCGGCGGTCAGGATGGTCAGCACCTCGCCGGCGCGGTCGGTGACCATGGCATCGGCCTTGGGGCGCGGGTCGTCCAGCGGTCCGGTCACGGTGACCACCTCCGCCGAATGGACCTGATGGACGCCGCGCAACGGCCCGCCCATGGCGGTGGCCACGCGGGCGCGGTTGGTGGCTACGGCTTCGCTTTGGTCGGACGAGCCGGTGCCGCAATTGAGCCCTTCGAAGATACCCGACGAGGCCCCGCCGCGGCGGGTGAAGAAGCCGTGGCGCACATCGCCCAGCAGGTCAGAGGTGAGGACTTCCAGCGTCATGGATCGAACCCCGGCGGAAGGTCGGCGCCCGGTGGAACCAGCGCCATTGCTTTGAACAGGTCACCCATCTGGGCGGGGTGGGTCAAGCGCCGATGGGCTTGCGTGAGGGCGGCGCGGGCGTCGTCGCCCACGTTGTGGGCAAGGGCCTGGGCCCGGGCCGTGATGCCCAGCCGTTCCAGAAGCAAACCCTGAGTGACCATGGCCGATACGCGCGTGGGGGGCGCGGCGCGGGCAATGGCCTCGAAATCCACATGGGCGGTCAGGTCGGCTTGGCCCGGGTTTTCCAGCGGGTCCACGGGTCGACCGGAGCGGAGGGCCTGCAAAGTGTCGCCCTGGCTGCGCCAATGGCCGTAATCCACGAAAAGGGCGGCGCCGCCTTGGGTCACGCGGGCGGCGATGGCGGTGACGGTGTCGGGCAGGGCGGGGCAGTGTTCGACCAGCGTGCCGTCGGGCACCTCCTGGTGGGAAAGGTGAGGTTGAGCCATGGGCAGGCCTAGGGCGAATGTCAGGGTCCCGCCTGCCTCGGACACAAGCTTTTCGCGCCAGGCGGGGCCGTCACGCACATATTGGCGGACAGGCAGGGCATCCAGGAACTCATTGGCCACCAGCAGGAGGGGGCCGGGCGGGAGGCTTTCGAGGGAGGTATGCCAAGTGGGCGTGTAGCCTTGCAGTGTATCGGCCTGCACCGTGCGCAGGGTTGGCGAGGCCTCGACCAAATGGACCGACACGGCATCGTGGAAGCCTGGCACCGCATGTGTGGCGCGCAGCAGATCGGCCATGAGCGTGCCGCGGCCCGGCCCAAGCTCCGCCAGCGTGGCGCGGGGGCGACCCTGGTCCAGCCAAGTCTGAGCCAGGCAGAGGCCCAGAAGTTCCCCGAACATCTGGCTGATTTCGGGCGCGGTGGTGAAGTCGGTGCCTAGCGGGTCGCGCGTGGTATAGTAGCCAAAAGTCGGATGTAGCAGCGCCTCGGCCATGTAATCGGCCACCGTCAGCGGGCCCGAGGCGCGGATGCGGGCGACAAGCTGGGCCGTCAGGCTCATGCCGTGCGCGGGCGTGCCCGGCGCGCGAGCGCGACGATCAACAATCCAACCAACACCATGGGCAGCGACAGGACCTGGCCCATGGTCAGGCCGAACTCCCCCAAGGCCACCACATGGCCCAGCGGGTTGTCGGGCGTGATGTATTGTGCATCGGCCTGGCGGAAGTATTCCGCAAAGGTCCTTGCCGCGCCATAGCCCGCTAGGAACACACCGCAGAGCAGGCCGGGTATGCGCAGCCCTCCACGCAGGGCCACGACCCATAGCAGCACCAGAAGCACCGCGCCTTCCAGGAAAGCCTGGTAAAGCTGGCTGGGATGGCGGGCGCAAAACTCGCCCACATTGGCGCAGGCCTGGGCCGCATCCCCCGGAAAGATCACCGCCCAAGATACGGTGGAGGGGCGGCCCCAAAGCTCTGCGTTGATGAAATTCGCCACCCGACCCAGGCCCAGGCCCAGCGGTGTGCAAAGCGCGGCCATGTCCAGAAGCGGGCGAATGGGGATGCCGTTGCGCCAGGCAAAGATGATCACGCCCAGCCCGGTCCCGATGGCGCCGCCATGGAAGGACATGCCGCCCTGCCAGATATACAGGATTTCCAGTGGGTTCTGCAGATAGTAGCCTGGCTGATAGAACAGCACATAGCCAAGCCGCCCGCCGCCGACGATGCCAAGCGTGACCCAGGTCATCAGGTCTTCGAGTTGGGCGCGATTTGCGGGGGCCTTGCCGCCCGGCCAGAAGCGGGGTCGCCCCAGCAGCCAGCGCGCCATGAACCAGCCACCGACAATGCCCACGATATAGGCCATGGCGTACCATTTCGGCGCGATCTCGAACCCGCCGAGCGATAACCGGAAGATGTCGGGAGAGATGTCGGGAAATTGCAGCACGAACTCCATGGCGCCGCCATGCCTGCCCGCGCCCGGGCGGTCAACCTTGAGGCCAGTGGCATTCCGGCCCATATGAAGGGTCAGACAAAAGCACCGGAGGCCCCAAGATGCAGACCCGCAACCGTTTCATGGATGATGTCGGCCAATTGATGACGAACGCGATGGGCGTGGCCCAGGGCGCGCGGGCTGAGGCCGAGACGGCGGTGAAATCCATGCTGGACCGCTGGATGGCCGACCGCGACTTCGTCACGCGCGAAGAATTCGACGCGGTGCGGGCCATGGCCCAGAAGGCACGCGAAGAAAATGAGGCGCTCAAGGCGCGGCTTGATGCGATGGAGAAAGATTGAGGGCGGCGCAGGTTTCGATGACCTTCCCGGCCCTTCAATAGCGGTTCTCGAAAACCACTTTAAGCGGTGATCGACATGCTGCCAGTGCCGCTATGGGTTGGACCGGAATCAAGCCCAAAGGGCGCCAGCCCATCGCCGGGCCGCCCCCTGGCCCGGTGATCGAGGTGACGTCAGCGCGCCTCTTGAGCGACACAAGGGTGTGGCAGCCATAAATTGCTTCAGAATGACCGGCGGGTCGCCGAACCGCGGCCCGTTGATCGCTCGGCTTGCGCACCGGCAAACAGCAGGCCACCTCACCCCCGAAGTAACTCCAACAACCGGTCTACCTCCGCCTCGGTCTTGGTGAAATCACAGACCAACCGGCAAAGTGGCGCATCTGCGTCATCCATCACATAGTACTGCGCTGCGGCCAGTGCGCGGTCATGGGCTGCACGGGGCAGACGGCAGAAAATCATGTTGGCCGCAGGTGCCCATTCCATCTTGGCGCCAATGGCCGTCAAACCTGCCGCCAGGCGCTGGCCCGCCGCATTGGCCGCGCGCGCGTTCTTCAGCCACAGATCACCATCCAGATAGGCGGCCATCTGGGCCGACAGGTAGCGATGCTTGGACCATAGCTGCCCCGCGCGCTTGCGGCGAAGCTGCATTTCCCAATGGCGGGCTTGGTCGCGCATGACGATGGCTTCGACAGCCATGCAGCCGTTCTTGGTTCCCCCGAAGCTTACCATGTCGAAGCCCCGCGCCAAGTCGGCCGCACTGCATCCCAACGCTGCGCAGGCATTGGCAAAGCGCGCGCCATCGAGATGGGTAGCCAGCCCCGCTTCCTGCGCCACGCCCAGAAGCGCGCCTAACTCGTTCAAGGAATAAAGCGTCCCAGCCTCGGTTACATTGGTTACAGACAAGGCGCCCCGCTGCACACCGTGGAAGCCCTTCGCCCCCACCGGCCCCAAGGCTGCGTGCAAGGTATCGGGCGTCATCTTGCCATCCGCGCCCTCCACCAAGGTCAGCTTCGCGCCGCCGGTATAGAATTCCGGCGCCCCGCATTCGTCTTCCTCGATATGGGCGATGCGGTGACAGAAGATCGTCTGCCAAGGCTGCACCAACCCGGCCAGGGCCAGCGCATTGGCCCCTGTCCCGTTGGCCACCAACAACACCTCGGCCTTGGGCCAATCGAACAGCGCGCGCAACCGCTCCGTCACGCCAGGCATCCAGGTGTCGTTGCCATAGGGCATGGCATCGCCCGCATTGGCCCGGGTCATGGCCGCCCAGATATCGGGGTGGACCGAGCCGGTATTGTCGGATGCGAAATTCAGGTTCATGGCTCAGGCCCCTCCGGTCGGCTCCGCGATGACGAAGTCTTCCCAGTCTTCCTCTGGAACCTGCATCTCCGACACGGTTTCATCCATCAGGGACGCGCCTGCACGATGCGGCGACATCGGGTCCCCAGTCAGAAGCGGGTGCCAATGGGGCAGGGGCCGCCCCTCATGCAGGCGGCGATAGGCGCAGGTCTCGGGAAAGAAATAGACCACATCGGGCAGGGTCTTCGGCGTCAGGACCACGCATTCCGGCACATAGTTCAACCGCTTGGCATAGTTTGAGCAGCGGCACGTTGCGTCATCGAAAAGGCGACACGCCACCCGCGTCAACGCCACCTCGCCCGTTTCCTCATCTTCGAGCTTGTTGAGACAGCACTTTCCGCACCCATCGCACAGCGCCTCCCACTCTTTCTGGTTCAACTCCGCCAGGGGCCGCTCCCAGAAGCGGGGGCCAAGGTCGATGCGGTCGATGGGGTCATCCATCGAGCGCGTCCAGCACCGTCCGGGCACGGGCGCTGTCGGCATCCATTTGCGCGATCAACGCATCGAGCCCGTCAAACCGCGCCTCGGGCCGCAGGAAATCCACAAGGCCCACCGACATATGCGCGCCATACAGATCGCCTTCGAAATCGAACAGGAAGGTTTCCAGGTTGGGCGTGTTCTCCCCGAACATCGGCCGCACCCCCAGCGATGCCACCCCGTGATAGGCGCCCGCATGGGGCCCGTCGAGCACATCCACCAGCACCGCATAGACGCCCAGCTTCGGCAAATGCAGCCCATCCATCCCCATATTCGCCGTGGGGTAGCCCAGTTCCCGACCGCGCTTTTCGCCATGCAGCACCGGCCCCTCAATCCGATGCCAATGGCCCAGCATCCGCGCGGCCTCCTGCGGCTGACCATCGGCCAGGGCCGCCCGGATCGCCGTGGACGAAACGGGCAGCGCCCCGCCCAAAAGGGCTGCGACCGTCACATCATAGCCTGCCCGCGCACCGATCTCGCGCAGCACCGCCACGTCGCCTACACGCCCTTTGCCGAAGCGGAAATCGTCGCCAACCACCACATGGGACACGCCCAGGCCATTGCTCAGCACGTCGTCCGCAAACGCTTCGGCCGTCAGTGGCATGATCTCCGAGAACGGCAATTCGAACAGCAGGTCCACGCCAAGCTTCTCCAACCGGCTCGCCTTGGCGGCAGGTGACATCAGACGAAATGGCGCGCCTTCGGGGGCAAAGATCTCTCGCGGATGCGGCTCAAAGGTTACGACGGCCAGCGGCACGCCATTCCGCCGCGCCAGGTCCAGCACATGCTGATGGCCCAGATGCACGCCGTCGAAATTGCCGATCGCCACCGACGCGCCGCGCGCATCGTCTGGAAGGCCCCTATGATCCCGGAAAATCCGCATGGATGCGGGCTAGCTTGCCCTTGCGTCCTTCGCAAGCGACTGGCCTTTGCGTGCCCCTGCTTCTTCCTGGCAAAAATATCCCCGCCGGAGGCATCCACCCCCGGCCAAAGGCGGTGTCAGTCGAATTTGCGCGATGGCGCCAGCACAACGGCCTCGCCCTTCAGCACCTTCTTGCCGTCGATGGTGCAATGGGTGTCCATGGTCACGCGGCGCTTGGCGATGTCCATGTCGGTGACGGTGACGACCGCTTCGACCATGTCACCAGGCCGCACGGGGGCCAGAAATTTCAGCGACTGGCCCAGATAGACCGTACCGTGGCCGGGCAATTGTTCCCCGATGACCGCAGAGATCAGGCCGGCGGTCAGCATTCCATGGGCGATGCGGCCTTCGAAGATGGTTTCTTGGGCGTAGGCGTCGTCCAAGTGAACCGGATTATGGTCGGTGGAGACTTCGGCAAAAAGCTCAATATCGCGGTCGGTGATGACCTTGCGTAGGGATCGGGACATGCCGATTTCGATATCTTCTATACAGATCGTACCGCGAGGGGTGTTGTCGAGCATGGAAACCTCCGAAACCGTTGCGCTTCTGATAGCGCCAGCGCCGCGATGCGGCAAGTCGCAACGTAACATTCGTTCGTTAATGAAACGTAAGTGGTAATTCCGTTACCGTAAGGTTCCAATCACATAGCTGGCAACCACACCGGTCTCGGCCATGTAGCGCTCCAGCTTCGCCGGATCCGGGTCACCGCCCACCTGCGTGTCCGTCTCCCGCGCGCCCAGCCCGCCTGAGACGAACAGCAGGTCCAGATCTTCGCCCATGGCGCCTGCCGCATCCGTTGCGGGCCCGTCGCCCATGGCCAAGATGCTCGAATCCGGTACGTCGGCAATGCGCGCCAAACGGCGCCGGGCCAGGTCATAGATGGGCGGATGGGGCTTGCCGAAATAGAGGCTGACGCCCCCCATCTCGGTATAAAGTTCCGCAATGGCGCCCGCGCAATATTCCCGCACGCCGCCCCGGTCCACGACGATATCGGGGTTGGCGCAAAGCAGCTTCAGCCCCCGCGTCTTGGCCGCCAGAAGCTGGGGCCGCAGCGTGGCGGGGTCGGCGAAGGCGTCGAAGGGCCCGGTGCAGACCACGCCCTGCGCCTGGTCCAACGGCACGCGGCGGATGGGGGCGGGGTCCGTCAGAATGGCGGGCGGCTCGAAGAAGCCCACATCGAAATCGGGCCCGATATGGAAGACGTCTTCCCCGACGGCACCGGTGAACATCGCCACCCGTGCCGAATCGCCCGACGTGGCGATGTCGTCATAGGCGTCGGTCGTCACATCCATCTCGGCGATCTGCTCGGCCACGCCCGCCCGAGGCCGGGGGGAGTTGGTGACCAAAATGACCTTGCCGCCGGATTGGCGGTAGGCGCGCAATGCCTCCACCGCACCGGGATAGGCCTGCACCCCGTCATGAACGCATCCCCACAAGTCCACGAACATGGCGCCATAGCGGTCGGAAATCTCGGATAGGGCAGAGATGATATGCATGGGCGGGCATCCTTTGGGCTGGTGGCCTGCTCATCGCAGCCAAGCGCGGGGGAATCCAGCTAGGTATGCGCGGTTGGGATGCCTTTCTTCGGGCTGGGCCCGGTTGGGCGGGAATGGGCGACACCGCTTCTCGCGGAAACGGACGCAAACCCGCAGGGCGCCGGTCCATCGCCGGGCGGCCCGCCCGGCCCGGCGATCCGGCAAATGTCGGCGCATCGCTTGAGCGGAGTGCGGATGTCGCAGCCATGAAGCGAAGTACAACACCCGTTGTTTCGCAGGACCGTGGCGAAGCGACGGCCCGGCTTCCGCGAAACAGTCTGCGTTTGCCTAGGACAAATCCGCAAGATCTGCGAAGCCCGCCGTCAAACCCCCGAAAGCGCCAGGCTCTGCGCCTCTGCCGGCGTCAGGTAGGGGATGCGCGGCGCGCCGAAGCCCGACCCGCAGGCAGTCTGCGGGAACAGCTTCGCCATGTCGGCCAGCACCGTGCGCGTCAAGCTGCGCGCAGTGGCGCGCGCCGGATGGTAGCTTTCGACCGGAAGCCCGCAGGCCAGCACCGCTTCCTGCCCCGAACAGGCCAATCCATAGACGGTCACTTCGCCTGGCGGCACGATGGAGGTGACGGAATGCCCGTCTTCGAACGCCGCCAGCGGCGCGAAAGCCAGATCTCCGCCCACCAAGTCGCGGCAGCGGGGGCTGTCGATCAGAATATGGGCATGGGCACCCAGTACGATATCCGTCTCAGGCCCCGAAGCACCAAAGGCGCGGGTCGAGACGCGATAGAATAGCGGTCGTTCCTCTGAGCGGGGCGAATAGCTGCGCGCGCCGATCCAGTCGATCTGCGCGGTTCCACCGCCGCGCACGGCAACACGATCACCGGGGATGAGGTCTTCGATAGCGATGGGCCCGCGTGAGCCGCGCAAAAGCGCGCCGCGTGCGAAGGACGACACGGCGCCATCCACTTCGGACGTGGCAGGCAAGCGGCGAGTGTCCCACGTCGCAGCCCCGCGATGGTCGATCCATGCAAGATCATAGGCCGCCGTGGGCCGGTCGTCTGGTGCCCCCTCGGCACCCGGAACGGGGGCATAGGAAGACGATGGGAGGCGCTGATACGCGGTCATGGCGAAGCCGTCCTGCAGGTGCGGCCCCCACCGCAGGCTTGCAAAATCGCGGATCGAAGCGCCCGGATCAACCCGTCTGGGGGAAACAATCGGTTTCGTCTGCCCACGGTGATGCTAGGACGGGAACATGACAGATCAGCCTTCCTCCGATGCCCTGACCTCCGCACTCCGATTACTGGAGGCGGGCCGCGCGCCCGAGGCGGTGGCCGCCCTAGAGGGCGTGCTAGCTGCCGCGCCGGATCGGGCCGAGGCGCGGCTTGCCTTGGGCCGCGCCAAAAGCGCCATGGGCGATTTCGATGCGGCCCGTGCGGCATTCGATGCGGTCCTTACGAAGCTGCCCAAACAGCCAGAGCTCTGGCTGGAGCTGGCATTGTCCGAGGCGCGCGCTGGGCGGGGTGCCGACTTGGCCCGCCGTGCGCGAAAGGCGGACCTGCCGCCGCTATTGGTCGAAATGGTCAATGGTGCGGCGTCTGGCCAGGGTGCCCGCGCATTGGGGTTGGGGGCTGCCGACAAGAAAGAGATGGCCGCGCTCGCAAAGGCGCGCCCAGCCGAAGCGGAGGCCATGTTGGTCCGACTATCGAAGGCCAAGCCCGCCGCGCGCCTGTTGTTGCTGCTTGGCCGCGCCCGCCTGGGCCGCGGCGCGTTCCGCCCGGCGGCGGAGGCCTTCGGTGCCGGGCTCAAGCTAGAACCCTATGCTGCCGATCTGCGGCTTGGCCTGGCACGGGCGCTGGCGCGGGGTGGGCAGGGCTTGCAAGCCTTGGGGCAGGCGCGGAAGGCCTGCGAACACGCCCCTACCTGGGCCGAAGCGCAGGTCGTCTTTGCCCGCTTGGCCTTGGCGCACGGCCTAATCGACCGTGCCGCGGATGCGGCAGATGCCGCGCTTGCTGCCGCGCCCCGGGCCGATGCGGCCCTGGCCGTGGCTGCTGATGTGGCACTGGCCCGCGGCGAACGGGACCGTGCCGCGAAGCTCAGCGAAAAGCGCAAACCCGGCGCACCGGGGCGCGCTATGGCGCTGGCCCGCGCCGCAGGCGACGATAGCGAGGCCGCGTTGCGCCACTTCGCCACCGCAATCGGCGATGCGCCCGACGACCCGGGCCCCCGCGTGGCCCGCGCCCAGCTTCTGCAATCCCTGGGTCGCTTGCCCGAGGCCGAGGCAGAGCTGACCGAGGTGTTGGCCCGCCGCCCCAGCCACGGCTTGGCCGCGCGCGCTTTGGCCTATGCGACGCGCCTTGCGCCCGATGACCCGCGCGTGGCCGCGATGGACGCGGCACGCCTGGCGAAAGACACGTCTGAGGATGACCGCCGCCTGCTCGACTATGCCTTGGCCCGCGTCCAGGAACGTGCCGACCCCGCCGCGAGTTTCGCGCATTTGGCCCGCGCCAATGCGGCCACCGCCGCCCGCTTCCCCCATGATGCCGCGTCTGACGCGGCGGAGTTGGATGACCTGCTAGGCCCGCTTCGCACCGCCTTGGATGCGGTCGACGGAACCTCTGACAGTGACGCCGCGCCTATCTTCGTGACGGGCCTGCCGCGCTCGGGCACGACGCTGGTCGAAACCATCCTTGCCGCCCATCCAGCCGTGCGGGCAGGCGGCGAATTGGGCGTGCTGCAACGGGCCGTTGCCGGGTTGGAGGCAAGGCTGCGTGCAGGCGATGCCAGCGCCGATGATCTGAGTGCGGCGGCGGAGGCCTATGGCCATGCCGCCGGTCTAGATCGTGCGCCAAGACTTACGGATAAGTCCATCCATTCCTTTACGCGCATTGGATTGATCCGCCGCATTCTGCCCAAAGCACGCATCGTCGTCGTTCACCGGGACCCACGCGATACGGGGCTATCCATCTGGCGCAACCATTTCCCCGATGGCAGCCACCGCTATGCCGCCACGTGGGAAGGAATAGCCGACCACGTCGGCCTGTTCGACCGCGCGGTGCGCACTTGGCGCGAGGTACTGCCCGACGGGGCGTTCCACGAGATTCATTATGAGGCGCTGCTGGACGACCCCGAAGGCCAGGCCCGCGCGATGCTAGCGGCCTGCGATCTCGACTGGACGGAGGACGTGCTGGCCTTCCACGAAAAGGCAGGCCGCGTGGATACGTTGAGCTTCGCGCAAGTGCGCCAGCCGCTCTACACGTCGTCGCGCGGCGGCTGGCGCGACCACGCCGACCATATCGCGCCGCTTCTGGAGGCGTTGGCGGCGCGGGGGGTGTTGCCCGACTGACGGGGCCCGCTGCGCTACACGGTGGAAATGTCGGCAATCAAGCCGACGGCACATCGACCATCCCCGGGTGTCCTTCGGGGCAAGCCCGGCCCATGGCGAAGCCCTCTCAATCCACGAATGTCTCGTAGACCTCCACCAGGTCCAGATCGTGGTCGAAGGCGCCGGTGCGCAGGAAGGTCAGGACCTCTCCGATCACGATTGGGCTGTTCATCATGAAGGTGTGGGTCACCGGCAATTCGATATGGTCGTCCATGCCCTCGACCCGCGTGGCGGCCACAGACACCTTCCCGTCATCGGGGCCCGGCAGGACCGAGGAATAAAGCGCCGACAGGCTGCGTGTGCCCGCGATCACGCCCACGCCCGGCCAGACCGGTCCCAGCGTCGAAGGCAGGCCATCGGTGGAAAGCTGCGGTCCCGCTGGCCCGTTGATCCACTCAAACACGGCGAGATTGCCGAAATTATCCACGATTTCAGAGCCCTGGTTGGGTGGGCCCAGCATGACCGTGCGGCCCAGATGCGGGGCCAAGGCGGCGGCATCGGTGGTCGACATCCATTGCCGCAGCAGGATGCCGCCCAGCGAATGGGTCACGAAATGAACCCTGGGCGCATCGGCATTGCAGGCGGCCACGGCGCTTGGAATGGCCGCGCGGGCCAGTTCCTCGATAGGACCGGCGGAATCGTCGTAGTCGCTGTTGACGACTTGATAGCCTTCCGCCTCCAACGCCTCTTCCAGCACCAAAAAGGACGCATCGCTGCGCGCCAAACCATGAAGCAGCACGACGCAATCCGGCGCGGCGGCAGCGCTGGCCATGGGTGAGCTGGCCAGAAGGGTCAGAAGGGCGAGTGTCAAGCGCATGGCTTTCACCTAGGCATTCCTCCGCCAGCGCGCCACTGCGACGCAGCGTTCGACAGCGCAGCGTGGCTTTGCGATACCAGCATCATGAAGCCCCGTCCCATCCGCCTGGCCGTGCGTGCCGTGCTTGTCCATCGCGGGCGGCTTCTGCTGGTGAACGCCTATCCGGCGGCCGCGGGCAGCGCGCTGTGGTGCGCGCCCGGCGGCGGGGTCGAGGCCCATGCCGACCTGCCTGCCAACCTGGCCCGGGAAGTCGCCGAAGAAACCGGGTTAGCGGTCGAGGTCCAGGCCCCCTGCCTCGTCAACGAGTTCCACGATCCGGCGCAGCATTTCCACCAGGTGGAAATCTTCTTCCGCTGCCGCCTGCGCGCGGGTGTTCTGGACCCAGGCTGGCAGGACCCCGAAGGCGTGGTCACACGCCGCCGCTGGGTCACCCGCGACGAGATGGCAGGCTTGCATCTGCGCCCCAAATCACTGGCCGCGGTGGCGTGGTTCGACCCGGACGCGCCCGCCTATGACCCGCTAGAGACCATCGTGCGTTAAGCTGGGGCGTCTCAAGTGTCTGACGCGTCAGCGCGGCTTGGGCGCCAAAGTGGCCAGCGCGATACCAGCGATGACCAGGACCGCGGCGGCGATGGCGCGGGCGGACGGGACTTCCGCCAATAGCAAAGCGCCCGCCACCATGGCGATGACCGGCACGGAAAGCTGTGCCAACCCCGATGTGCCAAGGCCCAGCCGGGGCAAGACGCGGAACAGCATGGCGTAGCCCAGCCCCGACGTCACCCCGCCCGAGATGACGGCCAGAACCGCCCCCGTTGTCGTCACCGGCGCCCCCCACCATAGCGGCGCAGCCAAGACAAAGAGCAACGTCGCCGCCACGAAGTTCCCGGCTGAACCCGCCAGCGGCTGCGGCTCATACTTGCCCGCAAAGCTATAGGCCGCCCAGCCCAGCCCGGCGGTCACCATCAAACCTACATCCCAAGGGTCCGCCGGGCCCGCACCAGGCGCCAGCAGCCAGACCAGTCCCCCCAAGGCCAGGCCCATGCCGGTCAGGCGCAGCGGTCCCGCCGCTTCTCCGCGCACAAGGCCCAAACCAAACAGCGCGATCTGCACGGTCGCGAACAAGATCAGGGCGCCAAGCCCTGCATCAAGCGTGCGGTAGGCCAGGCTGAAACCCAGCAGATAGACCACCAATGCCGCCGCAGCCCCCCACCGACGCCCCCCTTTCAGCGACATGCCGCGTCCCGTTGACAGAAGGGCCAAGACCACGGCACCGGCGGCCACGCGGATTGCGGCAAAGGCCATAGGGTCGGTGCCGTCCAGCACGCCCGCCCGCGTCAGCAACGAATTGGCAGCCAGGAACGTCAGGGCGAGGGCGGTGAGGGCGAAAAGGCGCATGGCCGCCTTGGTGGGCGCGATGGGGCGGGTTTGTCGAGGGGCAGGGGCGCATATCTTCGTGGGCCGTGCGAAATGCGCATGGGTACAAAGCTCGGCCGCGCGTGTTTCGCACGGACGAGGGCCGCTACCCCAAAGGCATCCCAATCCAAAGATCGGAGACATCATGCCCCATCTTCTTCGCATAGATGCGTCATCCCGCCAGGAGGGCAGCCATAGCCGCGCCCTGGCCGACAAGGCGGAAGCCAGTTGGCGCGCGGCCCATCCAGATGGCACCGTCACGACCCGGGACGTGACCGACGGTGCAATCCCGATTCTGTCGGCGGCCACCACCGCGGGCTTCTGCACGTCCGACGATGCCATGACGCCGGACCTGCGGGCCGCAACGGTCCGTTCGGATCGGCTGATTGCGGAAGTGCAGGCCGCCGACACGCTGCTTATTTCGGCGCCCATCTACAACTTCGCATCCCCCGCCGCGCTCAAGCTCTGGATCGACCAGGTGGTGCGGCTCGGACGGCCTTTGCCTTCGACGATGGCGCGTTCACCGGGCTCGTCGCGCCGTGCCGGGCCGTTCTGTGCCTGGCCTATGGGGCTGGGGGCTACGGCGCTGGCGGTGCGCTGGCCGAGGCAGATTTTCTGGCGCCTTACCTGCGGTTTCTGCTGTGCTTTCTAGGGGTCGAGGACGTCCGCGTCATCTCGGTCGAGCAGACTACGGCAGACCCCGCCACCCTGGCGGCCAACTTTGCAGCGGCTGAGGACGCTGCCCGCGCCGCAGCCTGATTTTCCGAAGGAGATCGACATGAAATACCTTCTGACGACCGCCCTCATCTTACCCGCGACCTTGGTTGCTGAGCCCGGCGAATGGACGCTCGACCTGGGCCACGCCCATATCGGCTGGGACATCGGCCATAGGGGCCTGTCCCCCACCGTGGGCCGGGTCGAGCGCTTCGACGGCACGTTCCTCATCGACGAGACCGCGCCCGAACAGAGTCAAATCACCTTCGCGTCGACGGCCGTGCGGATGCTAACCCCGATGATGGGCAAGTTGGATGGGGATCTGACCCTACGCGGCGTGACGGCGCCCGTGACGCTGGATTTCCGACTGGTTCGCGACCGGCGTTATCCCAATTTCATCCCAGGCTACGACGAAATCCGCGTGGTGGGCTTCGAGGTCAGCGGCGAGATGCTGCGCCTGGACCACGGCATGGATTTTGTCCCCTTTCTGGACAGTCCCACAGATCTGGTGGCGTGCGTCGATATCAACCTGGACCTGGTGGATTGCGCTGGCATGCCAGAGGCGAATGTGCCTTGCAGCTACGGGCGGGAGAGGTTTGCCGTCGAGGCCGCTGAGACACTTCGCCTGGTGCCCGCCTGCATCGCCTCAGTGTTGCGGGCGACGTAGTTCAGGTGAAGAAGGGCGAAAGCGCTGCGCCGGTTCTGCGGACTGAAGGGGCCACCCCTTGGCGTCGGACACTAGGTGTCGAAACCCATAGGATCGGCTAAACGGGACCAGTCTGCGGACCAAGGAGGTGAACGCTCCCATGCTTTCTGGCATTTGCATCGGCACCAATGATTTGACCGCCGCCGGGCGGTTCTATGACGCTGTCCTGGCCACAATCGGGATGACTTGCACGCATTCCGAGGAACATGAGCGCGCCTATGCCGGTGCAGATGGGCGCACGACCTTCTTCGTGGTCGACCCTTACGATGGTGCAGCCGCCACCCATGGCAACGGGACGCAGGTGATGTTTTATGCGCCCGACGCGGAGGCTGTCCGGGCTTTCCACGCGGTTGCGCTGCGATGCGGGGGCACGGATGAAGGCGCACCGGGCCTAAGGGCCTATCATCCCGACTATTTCGGTGCCTATGTGCGCGATCTGGACGGCAACAAGCTCAACGTGTCCGTCAGTCTGGAGTAGCCATTGACGCTTTGGCCTCCGCTTGGACTGGCCCATGGTCGACCGCGACGCGCTGCTGCGGGGCGAGGACCAGTCTTCAGCCTCTGAGGCCTGTGCAGACTGCGCGGCGGCCTGGTCAACATGCACCCGTTTTGGTGCGCTATGTCGCTTCTGCCTCCCGTATCCGGTGGTGGCGCCCGCCGATGGCCAGGATGGTCAGGGCCAGGATGGCCACGCCCACGCCCACCAAGATAACCGTTCGGAAGTCCGAGGCTTGGGCGATCAGCCCGGCGGCCGGACCGGCCAGCACGCTCGTGACCATGGTCGCGTTCCAATAGACGGCGGTGGCCTGCGCCGGGCGATCTGGGGCCAATGACTGGATCCAACTGATGGCAAGGGTGGAAAAGAGACCGTAATAGAGCCCCTCCAGCGCGGCGCCCAACAGCATCTGCCCATAGGATTGGACCGAGGCCAGAAAGGCGATGGCAACGACGGCAAGGCAGGCCGTCCCCAGCAGCGACCGCCGCAGGCCGATACGCGCGATCAACAGGGGCGTGCTGGCGATGGCAACGATTTCGATGGCGGTTTTCACGCTGAAGGCGTTGCCTGGCGCGTAACCGGGCAGGCCGACTTCCTGCACATAGAAAAGCGGCAAGGCGGTGAAGGTCAGGAAATGCGCGCCAGCCAGGCACCCGACAAAGGCCGCAGCGATCCAGAGTGCGGTATCGCGGGGCGCTTGGCCCGCGTTCTTCGGTCTACCTTTCCTGCCAGACGTCGCCCCGCGGGGTGTCACCAGCCACCATAGCGCCACCCAGGCCAGCGCGACGACCGCCACGACATCGAACACCGCCGCCGGGCTAAGACGGTCGGCCAAAACGAAGGAAACCGCGGGCCCGATCATCCAGGCCATCGATGTCGTCGCCCGCATGAAAGCATTGAAGGTCGTCGTTTGGATGCCGCTGTTGGTTGCCACGATAGTGCCCAGGGAAAACATCGTGGATAAGGCACTTGCCCCGGCGCCGAAGCCCAGAATGCCGGCAGTCATCACGACGGCGAGCGTGGGCGACAGCGCCAGCGACCCGGCCGCCAGCAACGCACCCGAAGCAGCGATGCCGACAAGCGGAAAGGCGGGTGATCCGGCATCCATGCGCCGCGCGAAGGCCTTGTTCAGCACCACCACAAGCACCGCCACAGCCCCGGCATAGAGGCTGATCACCCAAGGTTCGCGGCCCAGCCCTTCGACGAGGAAGAACCCCATGTAGGGCACGACCATCGACCCCGAAAGGGTGCCGGTGAAAAGAAGCAGCAGGAAGGGCAGGTATCGCGGCAGGGTCATCGGTTCAGCACCAGAAGGTTGCACCATGACTATGCCGCGGTCAGGCTTCACGGAACGGCGCTTCGCGAAAGGATCGTGTCATGAATGAACGAATGGCTCCGCTTTCACCGTCGATGGACCCTGAAGCACTGGCGGCGTCCTGGGATGATCTCGCCGCGTTTCTTGCCGTCGCCCGCGCGGGCGGGCTGGCAGGGGCAGCCCGTCATTCCACCGCGAGCGCGCCCACGCTCGGGCGCCGGATGCGCGTGTTGGAGCGCAGTCTGGGCCGCGAACTCTTCTTGAGGCGCAGCCATGGATACGACCTGACGGAAGATGGTCAGCGCCTGCTGGACGACCTGACCGGCGTGGAGGCTGGTATTCTGCGGGCGACCCAGCCAATTGCAGGTGAGGCCCTGCCAATTGTGAAGATCACGGCCGGGACCTTCACCATGATGGCACTTGCGCCCCATGCGGCGGCCATTGCCGGTACGCCACCCGATCTGCGTCTTCGGCTGCTTGCGGGCGAAGCGGTCCTATCCATTTCTCGGCGTGAGGCAGATATCGGCTTCCGCGCCCGCCGCCCCATCAAGGCAGGCCTGGCGGGTCGCAAGCTGCGTGACGTGGCTTTCGCACCCTACGCGACGCCCGCCGCGCCCGCACGTTGGATCGTTGTCGCCGCCGACACGCCGTCAGCGCGCTGGGTACAAGACAGGGCCCGGGACGCGCCGATCCAGACGGACGCACCGCGCGTGGCCCTGGACCTTGCTTTGGCCGGAGCTGGGTGGCTGATGCTGCCAACCTTCCTAGGCGACACCCGGACCGAGTTGATGCGCGTCGGCAACGCTGTGCCCGAACTCGCCCATGAACAATGGCTGGTCACCCACGCCGACCGTCGGACACAGCCTGAAGTGCGGCGAACGCTGGATCGGATCGCGGAGGTGTTTGGCTAATTCACGGTTCAGCATCGTCCGCAGCCGTCCTTGGGGGCCTTCGGTCCTCTGGAAAAGCGCCCGTCGAATTCTCTGCGCGACGGGTATCTGCTGCGCTCCCGACTTCGTCTGTCACCTACGGTTTCTGGATTGCCGCCCGCCCCGCCTCCGTCAATTCATAGATCCCCGTTGAGACGCGAGTGAACCAACCGTAATGGTTGTCGCGCATGATCGCTGTGGCGCGGCCCACCCCAGTGGCATCACGGGCGGCGGCGCCTTTGGTGGGGCCGTTTTGGGCCAGGTGGGCCGCGACGGCCAGCGCGTCTTGGCGATAGGCGGTCACAAGCCCCGTGCGGGTGGCGCCGCCCTGGGCCGGGTCGCCGCGGCGCGCGGCGAATTCGCGCAGCAGGCGCTGGCGTGGTTTGGCTTGCAAGCGCGGCTGAAACGGACCTGGGTCGCAATGGACGGTCACCAACCCGTCGCGCAGCCGCACCGTCACCACACCCAGACCCAAGCGTCGGCAGAGCTTCAGGTTTGCCTTGAGGGCCTGCAAACCTCGCCTGCCCGAAACCTCTGGCACGGCGAGGTAAACATGGGGAGTGACCGCCTGGCGGTCGATGCCCTGATGGACAAGCGTCAGGCTGAACGCGGTCTTGAGTTCCACGATGACCGGCGGATCGTCGCCGCGCAAAGCCACCACATCCGCCGGGCCGATTTCGCCTTTCACCTCATAGCCCTGGCTTTCCAGAAACGCTTTGATCGGCGGATAGAGGTCGGTTTCGCGCATGGTTCCTCGTGACATGGGCGGCCGCCATTGCTAAGGCCCCGCGCGACCACAGATGCAGCATGGATAGATGCGATGACCACCCTCGTTTTCGGCCACAAAAGCCCTGACACCGACAGCACCGGCAGCCCCATCGCCTGGGCCTGGTACATGAATGAAGTGCTGGGCGAGGAGGCCAAGCCAGTTCTGCTGGGTGCACCGAACACCGAAGCCGCCTACATGCTGCGCCGGTGGGGCTTGCCGCAGCCCGAGATTGTGAACGACGTGGCCGACGATCAGGCTTGCGTCATCGTGGACACCAACAACCCCGCGGAACTGCCCGCCAATGTGGGCAACGCCGATATCCGGCAGATCATCGACCACCACAAACTGGTCGGCGGGATTGAGACCAAGGGGCCCATCGACATCACCATCCGACCGCTCGCTTGCACGGCGACGGTGATGTACGATCTGATGGGGCAGGCCGCGGCCTCGGCGCCTGAAGCCGTGCGCGGCGCCATGCTGACCTGCATCCTGTCGGACACGCTGGAATTCCGCTCCCCCACCACAACGGATCATGACCGCGCCGTGGCGGAGCGTCTGGCGGGCGATCTGGGCGTCGATATCGCCGAATTGGCTGCCGAGATGTTTGCTGCGAAATCCGACGTGTCTGCCTTCAGCGAAGCGGAGCTTCTGCGCATGGATTCCAAGGAATACGAAGTGGATGGCACGTCCTTCCGCGTCTCAGTCCTGGAGACGACGGCGCCGGGCGTGGTGCTGGACCGCAAAGCCGCGTTGATGGAGGCGATGCCGACTGTGGCAGCTGAAGATGGCGTCGCGCAGGTGCTTTTGTTCGTGGTGGATATCCTCAACGAAGAGGCAACGCTGCTGGTGCCCAACGACTTGGTCAAAGGCGTGGCGGAGAAGAGCTTTAGCGCCACCGTCACAGGCGACACGGTGGTCTTGCCGGGCGTGATGAGCCGCAAGAAGCAGATCATCCCCGCGCTCAAGGTCTGACATGGGTTGTCATCGCTGTTGATCGGTTGCTCGGCCTGATAGGCCGGGCGCGGGCGCCGCTACTCCGCCGGTTCCACCGTGCGCGTTTTGCCAAACGCGCGCATATATAAGTGGTGACTTCAGACTTGGCTGCATGTCGTCCGTCGCGCCCGGCGGGCCATCGCAGGGTCCTGGCACATAATGGGCGCGAAGGGCCCAGTCCCAAAGGCCAAAGACCGTCGCGAAGTTTCTGTCATGGGCCACTTCGTCCGATGAATGGTGCCAACGGTGCATCGCGGGCGACACGAAGAGCATGTTGAAACGACCGCAAGTCCAGGGCAGGTCGGCGTGAATGAAGAAGCCGTAATGGCAGCGGACAAGGCTGCTGGCCACGACTGCATATGGCGGCAGGCCCAGAAGCAGCAGCGCTGCTGGAATTTATAGTAAGGGTGGTCAAGCGGTTGACTGGGCGGAACCGGTCAAGTGACAGCCATGTCATCTCGGTATCGAAATGATGGACGGCATGTGCTTGCCGTATGAATGAGTAATGTTCGAAGCGGTGGCGCCGTTAGCCAACGATATCCCCAATGGTAACGGCCAGAATGACGACGATCGACGGATGCAGGCCCGTCCCGCTTTCCGTATAGAACAGGATCAGTCCCGTCGCGGCACCTGAGACTGCGTGAAAGCTTTCCCTCAAGAACTAAAGCGGTTTTCGAAAAACCTGCATCACTACTTTCGAAAAACGTCCCGACATCGCATTGACGTTGCACCGTTTCACGAAAAGCTGATGGCTCAGGTTTTTCGAGAACCGCTCTAGACGATGATTTCTATGCCTGCGGCCCTTTCTTTGCGGGCACCTTTTTGGGGGAGCGTAGACCGGAAAGGCGATTGGAGTCTGGCATTTCACGGAAACAATCGCGCCGATGCGCCTAGATTACGCAACGGTTTCGGGCTGTCGACCGCGTCTCCCGGGCTGAAGGGGCAACGTGGAGCATATTGGCTTTGATCACTCTTGAACGGTCAGCGGAACTGCATGCATGGACGGTCTCCTGCCGTGCGGGCTATGGACAGGCGTGCTGACGTCCTGCTGAGACGTCAAGAAACCTGCGTATTTGTTGCACCTTGTCGATGTATTCGGCTGACCCCACTGCAAAAATGCTCAGGGCCGCCGCGCGACCATGTCGATTTCCACCAGTGCGCCGACGGCCAACCTGGTGACGCCGATGCAGGTGCGCGCGGGCAGTTTGCCGGGGGCGAAGTAGGTTTGATAGGTCTCGTTCATCTCCGCGTAGTCGCGGTCAAACTCGGTCAGGTAGACGCGGGCCTGGGCCACATGTTCCAGACCCAGCCCCATGCCGCCCAGCACGATTTGCAGGTTTTCCATGACGCGGCGTGTCTGGGCCGCGACGCCAGCGGGCAGGGGGCGGTCGGGCTCACCCGGCCAGGTGGGCATCTGCCCGGTCAGGAAGACCCAGCCATCGACTTCGCTACAATGGGAAAAGGTGGCGACGGGCCGTGGGGCACCGTCGATCATGTGGAAGCTGGGTAGGGGCATGGGGCAGGGTCCTTCAGGTGGCAGACCCGGGATAGCCGCGATTGGAGGCGGTTGAAACGCCTGTGCCCCTAGCTGGTCGTGACGGAAACGTCGTCGATTGCGTAGAACTCGTTGCTGGTGCCTTCATCCGCGCCCGATTGCACGCCGACGCGGAGGGAGCTTCCGGGATCATCCACCGTGATCGTGTAGGTGGCGCGGCTGTCGCGGCCATGACTGCCGGCGCCCGCACTGTCATTGGTGTAATGCTGTTGCACGTCCACGGTGATGCCGGACACGTTGCCGTTTTCCACCGTCACGTTGCCGTGGTTGTCGCGGTAAATCGAGACTTCTTCCCCGTTGATAAAAACCGTTGCAGGTTCACCGCTCAGATCGTCACCTGCGATCATGTCAAAGCTCACCGTGGCGGACGAGGCACCGGGGGGCACGTCAAGCGTGAGTTCCGCGGTTTCGCCCGGGTCGAGTTGCAGAACGTCACCAAAGCCCGGAAGCGTAGCAGCCGTGCCGCCATCCCATTCGCCGGACCCATCCGAGAAGTCGCTGTCGAAGAGACCGGCGATGGTGGAGAAGGCCGTTTGGATGCTGGTGCCGTCCAACTCGGCCCGAATGTCGCCGGACAAGTCGTCTAGCCCGCCCGAGACCACGGCGGCAACTGCCAGACCGAGACCCACAAGGGCGCCCGTCAGGACAACCCAGTCGACAGTCACGGCCCCAGATTCGGAGCGGAGGAAGCGGGCAATGGATGTGTGTACGTTAACCATGGAGTGGATTTAGCCCGACGATTCGGGCCCGCTTTTGTCCGCACAGCGCCATTCTGCGGCAAGGCAATTCGAGCCTGTCGCCAATCACGGCATTCGGACAATATTGGTTCCCATATCTGTAATATCGGCGTTGAGCGGCCCAGGTGCGCCCCGTAGTCGACCGTCCAACTGCGCACGCCAGACGTCAGGGGAACGCCATGTGGTGCGACCCGTCTGCCGCAAGGGGTACAGAATTGGCCAATGGGAGCTGGGCGGCTTGATCGGGGCCGGTGATACGGCCTTGCAATGGCAACTGCGCGTGTCATAGGCCCCATCAGCGGTGACCGTGGCAGTCTCTTGGTCGAGCGGGATCTGGTCCAGCAGGTTGGGCAGCATAGGTGCGTCGGCGACATTACTTGTCGTGACGCCAACCGCGCGGATCTCCAATGTTTCCTCATCCATAGCGAGGTGTAGCTGGCGCCAAAGGCGCTTCTTTGGCCCGCCGTGCTTGCGTGCGTTCCACTCCCCTTCGCCTTCGGCTTTGATCTCTGTCGCATCGAGCAGCAGATGGAGCGTCCCTGACCCGCCATGGAAAGGGATGGTGACGTGCAATGTCTTCTGTCGGCGGCACAGAGTGCTGAAGTCCGGCACTTTCCAATCGAGCCCTGCCAGACGCAGCAGGCTTTCGACAAACCCGGTCGCCTGACGAAGGGGCATTCCAAAAAGAACTTTCAATGTGAGGCAAACTTGGATCGCAGCCTGGCTGTACTCTGGCTGATGACCGCGCTTTCCGGTTGCTGGTGGAGGCTAGGCCATCTCAGGATCAAACCAGATCGACAGCGAACCGCGCTGCTTCAGCGCCGAATTATACGACCGCCAATTCGTCGTCTTGTACTTCATAGGGGCCCAACTGCTCAGGCACGCTAGCTATCACACTGGATTAATGATATGAATTCCTCACCCAACTGTGCAACAAAGCCGCGCAACCGGCGAGGCGTTAACAAATGTTAAAACTTCGCGAAAAGTGGCAATACGCACAAGATGTCGCGCATTTCCTACTTGAACTGCACAGCTCTCTTATCCTTGTTTTCTAAGAAAGAACGAACCGAGCAGGGGCACCATGACAACCCATTCTCGATGGCTTTGGCCAGTGCTTGCGTTTGTGGCGTCACCAGCCACAGCAGAAGACTATCGTCTCCCCAATGGCGAATATGTCGGCCCGTTAGAGATATTCCGCGAATGCGACGTCTGCCCGGAGATGATTGTGCTGCCCTTGGGTAGCTTCACCATGGGTGCGCCATTGGACGAGTCAGCGGGCATCGACATGTTGTGGCGCAGGCGACCCGAAGGCGAGCCCCCGGGCCGTCGGACCGAGGGGCCGGAGCATGTGGTCGAAATGGATCTGGCCATCGCCATTGGTCGTAACGAGGTCACTCACGACGAGTGGATGGCCTGCGTGGCGGCTGGTGGGTGCAGCCACGTCCCCGACCCGACCGTGAAGCTGGACTTCGAAGAATTCATCGCCGACGGGGCGCATCCGGTCATCGATGTTTCATATCTAGACATCTAGGACTACGCCGATTGGTTGAACGGGATTGTTGGGGCTGACGTTTACCGTCTGCCCACAGAAGCGGAATGAGAATATGCCGCCCGTGCCGGTACAAGCACCAAATTCGCGCAAGGCGACAAGCTGCGGACCGATCAGGCGCGTTTCTTCGACAATACGATCATGGAAACCGTCCAGCCGCCGGTGCCGGTGGATCAATTGGATGCAGCCAACCCCCGGGGCGTGCGGCACATGTCCGCGAATGTCCGGGAGAAAACCATGTCTTGTTGGAGCGAGCGTCACCTTGGGCTGGCGACGACGTCGGCCTATCTCGCCCATGCCCAAGCGAAGCCCACCTGTCGCCGCGTGGCGAAGGGCGGCGCCTACAATGCGGGGACTGATTACGCTCGCCCAGCCACACGCGGGGATAGTGCCGAGACGTTCAGAAGCCGCTATGCCGGATTTCGTCTCGTCAGAGAAATGGAGTGACGCACGAGGGAGGGCAGGCCGTCCGCTCCTGCCTCACGCCTCCTGCGCCAACCGGGCTTCCAGCACGTCAAACGGCACGCCCGGCACGTCCTTCGCCCCTCGGATCACGAGGGACGTCTTGACCGACGCCACGTTCTCGGCAGCCGTCAACTCGCCAGTCAGGAAGGACTGGAAGGACGACAAATCGGGGGCCACGCATTTCAGGATGAAATCGATTTCCCCGTTCAGCATGTGGCATTCGCGCACAAGCGGCCAGGCGCGGCAGCGATCTTCGAACGCGGACAGGTCCGATTCAGCCTGGCGCAGCAGCGACACCATGGCGAAGACCTGCACCTCAAACCCAAGCGCACGCGAATCCACCTCGGCGTGGTAGCCGCGGATCAGGCCCGCTTCTTCCAATGCGCGTACACGGCGCAGGCAAGGTGGGGCGGAAATGCCCACGCGCCGTGCCAGTTCGACATTGGTCATGCGCCCGTCATCCTGTAGCTCGGACAGAATCTGGCGGTCGATGGGGTCGAGTTTTGACGCGGGCATGGGGACTCCGGTAATTGCGCAATTCGCGGATATGTCCCACGCTGCGCGGGAATGCGCAACAATCTTTCAAGATTAAGTAAGGATCTATCGGGCGCCGTCGGGGCTTCCCTTCCAGGGGGTTGGGTCACTATATCCGGTTTCCAACGCAGCAAGGGGCCCAACCATGTCCGATACGCGCCATTCCAAGGTTTTGATCATCGGCTCCGGCCCGGCGGGCTATACCGCCGCTGTCTATGCCAGTCGCGCCATGCTGAACCCGCTGCTGGTCCAGGGCATCCAGCCCGGTGGCCAGTTGACCATCACAACCGAGGTCGAAAACTGGCCTGGCGATACCGAGGTCATGGGCCCCGCGTTGATGGAGCGGATGGAAGCCCATGCCCGTGCCATGGGAGCCGACATTGTGGGCGACCATATCGCCAGCCTCGATCTGTCAAAGCGGCCGTTTACAGCGACCAGCGACAGCGGAACCGTTTATACGGCTGACGCGCTTATCCTGGCCACGGGCGCACAGGCCAAGTGGCTTGGCCTGCCCAGCGAGGAACATTTCAAGGGCTTCGGCGTCAGCGCCTGCGCGACCTGCGATGGCTTCTTCTATCGGGGCAAAGAGGTCGCGGTCGTGGGTGGCGGGAACACCGCCGTTGAAGAAGCGCTGTTCTTGACGAATTTTGCGAGCAAGGTGACGCTGATCCATCGTCGCGACAGCTTGCGCGCCGAGAAGATCCTGCAGGACAGGCTGTTCAAGAACCCCAAGGTCGAAATCATCTGGGACCATGAGGTGGATGAGGTTCTGGGCGCCGACATGCCGCGCAGCGTCGAAGGCCTTCGGTTAAAGCACCGCGAAACGGGTGAGACGCGCGAAATTGCCGTGCACGGCTTCTTCGTGGCCATCGGGCATGCGCCCGCCTCGGAATTGGTGCAGGGCAAGCTGGAGCTGCATAACGGCGGCTACGTCGTCACCAGGCCCGATTCGACGGCGACCTCGGTCCCCGGCGTCTTTGCGGCGGGTGATCTTACCGATCACGTCTATCGCCAAGCGGTGACCAGTGCGGGCATGGGCTGCATGGCGGCGTTGGAGGCAGAGCGCTTCTTGGCCGAACAGGGCCTCGATTCCGAGATCACGCAGGATCAGGCATCAGGCCCCATCGGCGGCTATGGCGCACCGGTGGACGAACCCGCCGAGTAGGCGTTTCCATTTCCAGACTGGCGACCGGCAGCGCAGTCGGCGGGCCTTCGCCGGGTATGTCGGCCACGCATGGCAGACCTTCGTCTTCGCCGGGTTTACGACGGGGGGGACAGCCGCTAAGGCAGCCGCTGATCGCGGACAACCCCCTCGGCCCCCTTCATGCATCGAGTTCCAGATACCAATATCGTGTTCCTGCACATCCCCAAGACGGCAGGGCAATCGGTGCGTAGGGCGCTGGGAATCCGGTCCAGCACCGGGGCCCACGATTTTCGCACGAAGATCGACCAGAAGTTCATCAACGGTGACTTCATCCGCTTCTGCGTGGTGCGTAATCCAATGGACCGCTTCATCTCTGCCTACCTCTATAATCGCGCAGCAGTTGACCTTAAACCAACTGGTGTGCGCGCCGTGATGCGCGACCGTGGCGCGCTTAACGATATCAATGATTTCGTTGATCTTGCCAGGACCGATGCTATTTCGTTGTCGCGCTTCGACCACTTCAAGCGGCAAATGCAGTACATACGCGTCGTGCGCCCGCAGATCGTGCTGCGCCAGGAAAATCTGCAAAACGATATTCAGATTATCGCGCGGCTTGCGGGGCGCGGTCACGTAGACTTGCCAAAACGCAATAGCGCCGCAGACCGGACAGGCGAAGACGCCGTAAACCGCCAGATGCGCCCGGAAAACGAAGCATTCATCAAACGCTACTATGCTGCCGATTTCCGCTTTCTGGGATATGCCGCATGATCCGTCAAACCCCGTCACGACCGTGCCGTGCTTCCGCTCAGTTGAACCCCTAAACCTACGGCCATTCGTCTTTTTGTATTTTACCCGACGCCCCGGCCCCCAAGCCAAGGATATTGCCCGACCATGACCTCGACCAACCTCACGCCCATCCCCGAGCTTTATGTCAGCTATGACAGCGCGCAGAAGCTGAAGCTCGATGCCGCCGATCTGATCAGCTGGGATATGACGCCGCGCCAGATCTGCGATCTGGAGCTTTTGATGAATGGCGGCTTCAATCCGCTCAAGGGCTTCCTGGGCAAGGAAGACTACGAAGGCGTGGTCGAAAACATGCGCCTGGCCGATGGCACGCTTTGGCCCATGCCGATCACGCTCGACGTGTCGGAAAAGTTCGCCGAAAGCGTCGAAGAAGGCCAGGACATCGCGCTGCGCGACCAGGAAGGCGTCATTCTTGCGATGCTGTCGGTTACCTCGAAATACACGCCAAACAAAGCGCGCGAGGCCGAAAAGGTCTTCGGCGCCGACGATCTGGCCCACCCGGCGGTGAACTACCTGCACAACACTGCAGGCAACGTTTATCTGGGCGGCGCCATCACGGGCATCCAGCCGCCGGTGCACTACGATTTCCGCGCCCGCCGCGACACGCCCAACGAGCTGCGTGCCTATTTCCGCAAGCTGGGCTGGCGCCGCGTCGTCGCGTTCCAGACGCGCAACCCGCTGCACCGCGCGCATCAGGAGCTGACTTTCCGCGCGGCGCGCGAGGCCCAGGCTAACCTGCTGATCCACCCGGTTGTGGGCCTGACGAAGCCCGGCGACGTGGACCACTTCACCCGCGTGCGCTGCTATGAGGCGGTGCTGGACAAGTACCCGGCCGCGACGACCACCATGTCGCTTCTGAACCTGGCCATGCGCATGGCGGGCCCGCGGGAAGCCGTGTGGCACGGTCTGATCCGCCGCAATCACGGTTGCACCCACATGATCGTGGGCCGTGACCATGCGGGACCGGGAAAGAATTCCGCGGGGGAAGACTTCTACGGCGCCTATGATGCGCAGGACCTCTTCCGCGAGCACCAAGACGAAATCGGCGTCGAGATGGTCGACTTCAAGCACATGGTCTATGTGCAGGAACGGGCCCAATATGAGCCCAATGACGAGATCGAAGACCGCGACAACGTCACCATCCTGAACATCTCGGGGACCGAACTGCGCCGCCGCCTGCGCGAAGGGCTGGAAATCCCGGAATGGTTCTCCTTCCCCGAAGTGGTGAAGGAGCTTCGCCGCACCTCGCCGCCGCGCAGTCAGCAGGGCTTCACGGTGTTCTTCACAGGGCTGTCCGGCTCGGGCAAATCCACCATCGCCAACGCCATCATGGTCAAACTGATGGAAATGGGCGGGCGTCCTGTGACGCTGCTGGATGGCGATGTGGTGCGTAAACATCTGTCGTCTGAGTTGACGTTTTCGAAGGAACATCGCGACATCAACATTCGCCGCATCGGCTATGTCGCCTCGGAAATCACCAAGAATGGCGGCATCGCCATCTGTGCGCCCATCGCGCCTTACACCGCCACCCGCCGCGCCGCGCGCGAGATGATCGAGGCCTATGGCGCCTTTGTGGAAGTCCACGTGGCAACGTCGCTGGAGGAATGTGAGCGCCGCGACCGCAAGGGCCTTTATAAACTGGCGCGGGAAGGGAAGATCCCTGAATTCACTGGGATTTCGGATCCCTATGAAGCGCCGACCAACGCCGAATTGGTGGTCGATACCGAAGGGTTCGAAGTGGACAATTGCGCGCAGCAGGTTCTGCTGAAGCTGGAAAGCATGGGGTTGATCAGCGGCGGCTGATTGGGCCTCTCGCGCCAGCACAGATCGGAAAGCTGCTTCGGTTGGTCTGAAATGACCGGGTCACCCATCCGCTTTGGGACCGGGACCAAGCCCGCAGGGCGGCGGTCCATCGCCGGGCCGCCCTCCGGCCCGGCGATTTGGCTGATGTCGGCACGAAGCTCAGGGCTTCTTCGGATGTGTCAGAGATAAATCACCGCAGCGGAACGGGCGGACCGCCGAACCGCGGCCCGGCGATGAACTGGCTTGGATAGGGGGCGGAGCAGTCGTCGTGACTGCCCTCAGTGCACACTCACCGGGTGCAGATCGTTCTGCCGCGCGAGCGTGAACGCCAGATGACGGTTGCCCACCAGGGCGACCTGTTCGCCATCGGCGCGGTGCACGGCATAAAGTTCATCCAACCCGCCTTCACGCGCTTCGCGCTGGACGGCGCTGGGCAGGTCGTTGACCTGCACTTTGCGGACATAGACCAGCGAGGCGCCGATCGCGTCAATTTGGTCTTGATGGGTCATGGTCCCACTCCTTTCGCCGTCATTGCAGGTCACCCGCGGTCATTGGCCGGGCCAGCGTCGATACGGATCGTCTTTACAACGTTCTCCGGCACGGATCGTTGCAGATCGACATGCAGAAGCCCGTTTTCCAGCTTCGCGCCGCGCACTTCTACGCCATCGGCTAAAACGAAGGCACGTTGGAACTGCCGCGCCGCGATACCCCGATGGAGATAGGCACGGTCACTGTCATCCTGCGACCGTCCGCGGATCACGAGTTGGCGATCTTCCAGTGTGATGCTCAGATCGGCCTCGGCAAAGCCCGCCACCGCCAGGGTGATGCGAAAGCCGCTCTCGCCGGTTTGTTCGATATTGTAGGGCGGGTAGCCGTCATTGCCGGTCCGCGCCGTGCGTTCCACCAACCGTTCGAGCTCATCAAAGCCCAGAAGGAAGGGATGTGTGCCGAAGGTCGGCTTGGCCATGTCGGGTCCTCATCTGCAAGCGATCCGAAAATGCCCGCGACCCGAATTCGGCATCGCTGACACCCCATGATGTGGGGATCCGCAGTATCAAACGCAAGATGCTTGGATTTTGTCGCCATTCGGGGCAAAGGGGGACCTCAAAACCTTAGCAGCCCCGAGTCAGCGCGCGTGACCAAGCCGCCCGAACAGATCGACCACCAGGATGTGCTGCGCGCCAAGCTTGCCGTGCTGCGCCAGGAACATCGTGACCTCGACGAGGCGATCACCGCCTTGGAAGAGGGACGGCCGGACATGCTGACCCTCAAGCGGCTCAAGAAACAGAAGCTCGCCCTCAAGGACCGTATCGCGCGGATCGAGGATGAGTTGACCCCCGACATCATCGCCTGAGAGAGGCCGCCATGACCGACACGCCGCCGGTGGGCATCATCATGGGCTCAACGTCCGATTGGCCGACATTGCAGGGTGCCGCCGAAATCCTGGACGCGCTGGGCGTGGCACATGAGGCGCGTATCGTCTCCGCCCATCGGACGCCTGACCGGCTCTGGGATTATGGGCGCGAAGCAGTGGGCCGGGGCCTGAAGGTCATCATCGCCGGGGCAGGGGGCGCGGCCCATTTGCCGGGCATGATGGCATCCAAGACGCGGCTGCCGGTGATCGGGGTGCCAGTGCAGACAAAGGCGCTGGGCGGCGTGGACTCGCTTTATTCCATCGTGCAGATGCCCCGCGGCTTCCCCGTGGCTACCATGGCCATCGGGGCGGCGGGGGCGGTCAATGCGGGGCTGATGGCGGCGTCCATCCTGGCGCTTGGCGATGACGCGCTGGCCACGCGGCTGGATCAGTGGCGCGCCGATCTGTCGGCCTCCATCCCCGAGGTGCCGGAATGAACGCGCTGCCCCCCGGCGCCGCCATCGGCATCCTGGGCGGCGGTCAGTTGGGCCGCATGCTATCGGTGGCCGCCAGCCGCCTGGGCTATAAGACGTGCATATTCGAGCCCCAGGGCGATTGCCCGGCCTCCCACGTGGCGAACTACCACTACAAGGCCGCTTACGAAGATGAAGCCGCTTTGCGCGCCTTTTCGTCCAGCGTGGGGGTCATCACCTACGAATTCGAAAACGTGCCCGCCACAGCGCTTGATCTGCTGGAGGCCGCGCGCCCCATCCGCCCAGGCCTGCGTCCTTTGGCCGTCAGCCAGGACCGCCTGACGGAAAAGACGTTTCTGCAAGGTCTGGGTTTGGCCACCGCACCCTTCCGCGATGTGCCCGACCTGCCCGCGCTCGACGCCGCTCTGGCCGATATCGGGGCGCCCGCCATCCTCAAGACCCGGCGGCTGGGCTATGACGGCAAAGGCCAGGTTCTTATCGAAGAGGCATCCCAGACCACCGACGCCTACGCCGCCATTGGTGGCAAGGATGCCATCCTCGAAGGTCTCGTGGGGTTTGAGCGCGAAGTCTCCGTCATTGCGGCCCGTGGACTGCGCGGGGAGGTCGTCTGCTTCGACCCCGGCGAAAACATCCACCGCGGAGGCATCCTGCGCGAAACCACCGTGCCCGCCACGCTGAGCGGGGCACAGCGCACCGATGCCGCGCTGCTGGCCGGGCGCATCCTGAACGCGCTCGATTATGTGGGCGTTTTGGGGGTGGAGTTGTTTGTCACGCCCCAGGGGCTGATCGTGAACGAAATCGCCCCGCGCGTGCACAATTCCGGCCACTGGACCCAGCTTGGCTGCGCCGTCGACCAGTTTGAGCAACATATCCGCGCCGTGGCCGGCCTGCCCCTGGGCGATGGGACGCGGCATGTGGATGTGCGGATGGAGAACCTTCTGGGCGAAGACATGCACCGCGTCCCCGACCTGCTGGCCGAAAGCGGCACACAGCTTCACCTTTATGGAAAGTCCGAAGCCCGACCGGGGCGCAAGATGGGCCATGCCAACAGGCTGTTCCGGGGGGCTTGAGGGGGGCTGGCGCCGCCGGGCAGGTGTCGGGAGAGCCGGGTGCAGATGGTCCATGGATCGTCCAGCGACACTTACGGCACGCCACCCGCACCGCTGATCCACCTGTACGGATGCGGGTGGATTCCTTTCCTGCCTAGCTTGTCCCCCTTGCCAGGTGTCCCTGCTCCCCCGGCCAGAAAGCCCCCATGACAGACCGATCGGGATGGCCTATGTCGCCCCACGCCCGCGACCCATCACCGGAAGCCGATACTGCCCATGCCCGACCGTCCCCACCGCAATTTCTATGGCCGCCGCAAAGGCAAGCACCTGAAGGCGTCGCAGGAAGGGTATCTGGAGGCGGATTTGGCGGCCCTGTCCCCCGGTGCGGTCGATTGGGACGAGAACCCGGAACGGGTGCCGCTGGACCTTCAGGCGCTGTTCGGCGGGCGGGATGTCTGGTTGGAAGTGGGCTTCGGCGGGGGTGAGCATATGATCCACCAAGCCACGCTCAACCCCGGCGTCGGTATCATCGGGGCCGAGCCCTACATCAACGGTGTCGCCATGCTGCTGGGCAAGCTGCGCCGCGCCGAGGTCGACAATGTGCGCATCCATCCCGGCGATGTGCGCGACCTGTTTGACGTGCTGCCCGATGCTTCGATCGCGCGCGCGTTCCTTCTCTATCCCGACCCCTGGCCCAAGGCGCGGCATCATCGCCGCCGCTTCGTGACACCCGAACATCTGGAGCCCTTGGCCCGGGTGCTGCGCCCCGGCGCCATCTTCCGCGTGGCCACCGACATCCCCGACTACGTTCGCCAGACCCTGCTGGAAGTGCCGCGCCATGGGTTTGAATGGCTGGCCGACGGCCCGTCGGACTGGCGTGCGCCTTGGGCGGATTGGACGCGCACCCGCTATGAGGCGAAAGCGCTGCGGGAAGGGCGAGTGCCCCATTATCTGACCTTCATGCGGCGGTAAGCGCGGTGCGAGGGGCCAGCCCCTCGCGCTCCCCGGGATATTTCCGCCAGGAAGAAGGGGGTGTCCGTCTTCCGTACTTTCCGCATTGATTTATTAACCAGACGGTTTATTAAAGGTTCATGTCGGAACAGGCGCAACTCGACGCGGCTTTTGCAGCGCTCGCCAATCCAACGCGCAGGGCCATCCTGGCGCGGCTGGCCCACGGCGAAGCGACGGTGAACGAATTGGCGGAGCCCTTTGAGATGAGCCTTCCCGCTGTTTCGAAACATATTCGCGTGCTCGAAGAGGCGGGTTTCGTCACAAGGCGCCGAAGCGCCCAGTTTCGCCCATGCCGGTTACAGGCCGCGCCGCTTGTCTCGGTGGCAAGCTGGGCGGAGCAATATCGGCACATTTGGGATCGGCGTTTCGATGCAATGGCCGAGGCCTTGGCCAGGAACGGGGGACCGGAAGATGACTGACACTGCCAATTGGGTTCGGATCGAACGCCGCCTTGCTGCGTCCATCGAAGACGTTTGGGCGATGTGGACCGATCCCGCGCGCTTCCAGCAATGGTATGGCCCGAACGGCATGTCCGTGCCGGTGGCCGAAATGGACGTGGTCGTCGGTGGGCAGCGCAAGATTTGCATGGAGATGCGAACGCCAGATCGGACGATCACGATGTGGTTCGTTGGGACTTATACCGAAGTCTCGGCGCCCACGCGGCTTGGCTATACGGAAAGCATGTCAGACGCCGATGGGAACATCCTGTCGCCCGCAAGCATGGGGATGCCCCCCGGCACACCGGACGTCACCGAAGTGCGTGTCGAGCTGAGTGAACGCGCTGGCAAGACTGATATGGTCTTGGCGCACAAAGGCGTGCCCGCAGGCTCCCCGGGCGAGGGTGGCTGGCAGCAGGCCTTCGACAAGCTGGATAGCGTGCTTGGGGCGGCGGCCTGAATTGGCGATAGCCGTTATTGCAAGGCAAATGCCCCAAGTTCTTTGGGAGCTGCTATAAATCAGGCGGCCGACGCCGTCGGGAGACTTTGCGCCGTCGCAGAGCTACCAGAGGGCGGAAATGTCACACAGGCACATCCCACGTCTCGCCTGGCGGTACGGCGCGGAAGCGCTCCGCGGGTAGGTTGCGGGCGGCGAGGGCCTTGGTCAGGCGGGCCGGGGGTTCTTCACGGGCTTCGTTGGTCAGTTGGAATGTGCCCCAATGGTGCGCCAGGGCGTGGCGGACATTGGCGGCCAGGAAGCCGTCAACGGCCTCTTCCGGGTTCTGATGTTGGGGCGCCATGAACCAGCGGGGTGCGTAGGCCCCAATGGGCAAGATGGCCAGCCGGTAGGGCCCATGTTCTGCCGCAGCGCGGTAAGGCCGCCCGCCATCATAGCCCGTATCACCGATATGGAGGATGCGGCCTGCCGGTGTCTCGATGGCGAAGGATGCCCAGAGCGCGTGGCTGCGGTCGCGCGTGCCCCGGGCGCTCCAATGGTGGCAGGGCAGCAGGCGCACCGACAGGCTGGCGAGTTCCAACACCTCCTGCCAGTCGGCGGCGCGGACGTCGATGCCGGGGATGGCGTCGCGCATGATCGTGTCGTTGCCCAGGGGCGTCAGCACCGGCATCCCGTGGGCGTCGTGCAGGCGGCGCAGCGTGGCGATATCCAGGTGGTCGTAATGGTTGTGGCTGACCAGAACCGCGTCGATAGGAGGCAGCGCATCGAAGGCGATGCCCGGCGCCGTGACCCGCGACGGGCCCGCGAAGCTGAACGGGCTGGCGCGGCGCGACCAGACAGGGTCGGTCAGGATGTTGAGCCCCCCCGCCTGGATCAGGACCGTTGCATGGCCGACCATGGTTACGCGCAGGTCGTCGACCCGGTCGTCGGGCCGCGCCTGGCGTATCCCGACGGAGCCCGGCCAATCGGCGCGGTCGCCGCTCAATTGCCAACGCAGCAGGTCGCCGAAGCCCCGGGGCGGTGTGCCATCGGGGTTGAAGAAGACAGTGCCGTCGAAGTGGTCGCTGACGGGTCCCTGATAGTAGCGGTTGCCCATCGTGGCCTCTCGGGTCGCGCAGGCGCCGATGCCCAGAAGGGCGCCGAGGCCAAGGAAGGTGCGTCGTTTCATTGCGTCCGACATAGCCGCGCCAGAGCCCGAGGAAAGCCCGAATGTGGCTGCCCCCCGGCGATTTGCGGCGCGCGTGCCATGGACGCCTGCCGGATGCCAAGTTATCGGGTCGCCCAAGGAGACATAACATGAGCCACGGCCCCGCCACCCCCCTGACCGCCCCCGCCTCGGGCCCCTTGACGGGCGAGGCGCATGTGCCGGGCGACAAGTCCATCAGCCATCGCGCGCTGATCCTGGGCGCCATGGCCGTGGGCGAGACGCGGATCACCGGGCTTCTGGAGGGGCAGGACGTGCTCGATACCGGCGCGGCCATGCGGGCCTTCGGGGCGCAAGTGGCCAAGGAGGGCGACACTTGGGTCGTGCGCGGCGTCGGAGTGGGCGGGCTGATGGAGCCCGCGGACGTGATCGATTGCGGCAATTCCGGCACTGGTGTGCGGCTTCTGATGGGGGCGGCGGCGACCCATGGCTTTGCGGTGACCTATACGGGCGACGCGTCGCTCCGGTCGCGGCCCATGGCGCGGGTGACCGACCCTTTGGCGCTGTTTGGGGCGCAGGCCCATGGGCGCTCGGGCGGGCGGCTGCCCATGACCTTGGTCGGGGCCGCCGACCCAGTGCCGGTCCGCTATGCCACGCCGGTGCCGTCGGCGCAGGTGAAGTCGGCTGTGCTGCTGGCCGGGCTGAACGCGCCGGGCGAAACCGTCGTGGTCGAGCGGGAGGCCACGCGCGATCATTCTGAGCGGATGCTGGCGGGGTTCGGGGCCGAGATCGGGGTGGAGGACAGCAATGAGGGCCGTGTCATCACGCTGGTGGGTCGCCCGGACTTGTCGCCCCAGACCATCGCGGTGCCGCGCGACCCGTCTTCGGCGGCCTTTCCGGTTTGCGCCGCGCTGATCGTGCCTGGCTCGGATGTGCTGGTGCCTAATATCGGGCTCAACCCTACGCGCGCGGGCCTCTTCGAGACGCTGGTCGAGATGGGCGCCGATTTGACCTACGAAAACCCCCGCGAAGAAGGTGGGGAGCCTGTGGCCGACCTGCGCGCGCGTTTCTCGCCCGACATGAAGGGGGTGGAGGTGCCGCCGGCCCGCGCCGCCAGCATGATCGACGAATATCCGGTTCTGTCGGTTGTGGCGGCCAATGCAGCGGGGACCACGGTGATGCGCGGCGTGGCCGAACTTCGCGTCAAGGAATGCGACCGCATCGACGCCATGGCGACCGGGCTGCGCGCTTGCGGGGTGGAGGTTCGGGACGGCGCCGACTGGTGGGAGGTGGACGGTCGCGGCCCCTGCGGCGTGGCGGGCGGCGCGACGGTCGCGACCCATCTGGACCACCGGATCGCCATGAGCTTCCTGGTGGCGGGCCTGGGCGCGCAATCGCCCGTCACGGTGGACGATGCCGGACCCATCGCGACGTCCTTCCCGATCTTCCGTGCGCTGATGGAGGCGTTGGGGGGGACGTTCCGAGGTTAGGTCCTGCTCCGCCCCGGGCCGGTATCAAGCCCGCAGGGCACCGGTTCATCGGCTGGCCGCCACCCGGCCCGGCGATTTGTCTGACGTTGGCGCGTCGCTTGGGCGGAGTGTGGATGTTGCAAGCATGAGGCGCATTACAAGACCGTCAGATCGCCGAACCGCAGCCCGTCGACGGACTGGCTTACACCGAGCATTGGTGCAGGGGCACCGGATACTTGCTATGACATACTCCTTGGACCAACGCTCAGGTCCGGCACCATACCGCGGGAGCAACCATATGGATGACAAGACACGCGCCAAGCTCCGCTTTGTGGAGCAAGTCTGCATCCCGGCCATCGCCGAGCATAGCGCTACCGGACGGGTGACACGAACGCACCCGGTTTCCGGTGCGCCATTGGTGGTAACGCGCAATGATGAATTCGGGTATATTGTCGTCTCGACCGAGCCGGATGGCATTCTCTATCGGGTGACGTTTCAGCCCTGAGGCGCCGCTATAGCTGTCAAAGGCCAGTTACAAAGGCCCCCGTTGACCATTGTAGACGTTGCGCTCTATTCTTCTGCAGGCCCTGCGCCGCCTGCCGTCCGCGCCCCCAAGGCAAGGTGAAGGCGCAGCAAATCGGAGCATTCCCGATAGATAGGGAGGCTATGGCAATGCGGACAGCCCCCGAGCCTCCGAGGGAATAACGATGACCGACATTCAGGATATCGACCGGGCCAAGGTGCGCGCCCGGATGTTGCGTGATGCGCTGGCGGAGTTGGGGCATGACGTGGCCCACGGGCAGGCGTTGGACCTGGTCGCGCGGCAACAGGGGCTGCGCGATTGGAACGCGCTCCATGCCCGGCTCAGCCCCCGCGCCGGGCTGGGCCCCCTGCCGCGCGGATGGATGCGTAGCGGCAACAAGGCAGAAGTCTATGAGATGGGCCGTGAACCCTGCGCGGGCCCAGATGGGGCGGATTGCGCCACGATCCGGCTGCGGGCGGGCGCCGACCCCGCCGACGGCTTCGGCACGTTGATGCAGAAGGTGGACGCCGCGCCCTGGGCGGGTCAGCGCGTCGCGCTTCGCGGTCTGCTGCGCGCGGCAGATGTGTCGGGCGCGGCGACGATCTGGCTGCGCGCGGATGGGACGGGCCCTGGCGACACGCTGGCCTTCGACAATCTGGAGGATCGTTACGGCGGCGTGGTCACCGGCACCACGGGGTGGGTGCGGCGGCGCATCGTTCTTGACATCCCGGAGGCGGCGCGCAGCTTGGCCTTCGGCTTCTATCTGCGCGGCGACGGCCAAGCTTGGTGCGGCCCGCTTGACTTGGCGGCGGCCTCGGACCTGCCCGTTACGGGGCAAGGGCCGCTGCCTGCGCCTGCGCCGGTGAATATGGATTTTTCGGGGTAGGGCGGGGATGCTTTTGTTCGGTGACGCTTCGTCCGGCGCGTGCTTCTGAAAGTCTATGGCGGCGGGAGCGGTTCATATTCGTTCCCGCCCTCTTTGGACCGGGGACCTAAGCCCAACGCGCGCGCGCCTCTTCCCCGCGCCCTGCCGATAGACCGGCTTGCACGCAACCCATCAACGGTGGCTGATGCCCAGATTGCCGCCCGCCGCCGCGCGGCGCAAAGCGGCCAGGTAGCCGCGCACTTGGCCGGGGGTGCGCAGGTGATGCGTTGCGTGGTGCGCGGTGGCGCGGGCGAAAAGGCGGGCGCAACTGGCGCGGCCTGTATGCCGAGTTCGCCAGATATAGCGGGGCGCTGAATTGCTCGGGGCAGCCTTCCGGCAGGTCGGGCCGCGTGCGCCCGTACCAGCGCAGTGTTCGCTTACCGACGCGCCAAAGCCGCAACGCCACGGACAGGTCCAGCCAAATCAGCGTGTCGGCCCGTGCCAGTCGGTCGGGCCAGGTGGCGGAATGGCCGCCCTCGAACACCCAGGCGGGCCGGGCATGGGCGTCTTCGCAGAGTCGGGTCTTTTCGGCGCGCGACCTCTCCCGCCAGCCGGATTGCCAGTGGATGTGATCCACATGGATGACGGGCAGATGGGCGATTTCCGCCACCTCGCGCGCGAGGGTGGATTTGCCTGCACCAGGCTGGCCGATGATCATCACGCGCCGCATATCTGCATCGTCGCGCCAAGCCGCGGCCCGTCAAGTGGACGCGGGCCCCGCGCGCGGATAAAGCGGTGTCCCAAGCCCGCCAAAGCCACCATCGACAGGAGGTTGCCTATGCCCCATTCAGGAAGCTGCCTCTGTGGGCAGATCCGCTACACCACCACCCATGACCTGGGCCCGGTGACCGGGTGCCATTGCATCCAATGCCGAAAGGTGACGGGCCACTACGCCGCCGCCACGCCCGCCCCCTGGGACAGTCTGACCATCGAGGGAGAGATGACGTGGTATCAGTCCAGTCCCAGTGCGCGGCGGGGGTTTTGCGGCACCTGCGGCAGCTACCTGATCTGGGAAGAAGGCGATGGCCTTGCCTATCTGATGGCGGGCGCATTGGATGGCGCCACGGGGCTCAGCATGGATGCGCATATCTTCTATGCCGACAAGGGTGACTATTATTCCGCCGCGGGGGGTGAGCCTTGCTATCCGGGTCCCACACGCGACGGCGAGGTGGCGCCGTGACGGGCGGGTGTCTGTGCGGCGCGGTGCGCTTTGCGGTTGACGGGCCGCTGCGCCCGGTCGTGGCCTGCCATTGCGGGCAATGTCGCCGCATGTCGGGAAACTACGTTGCCGCCACCTTGGCCCCGCGTGACACGGTTTCGGTGCAAGGAGAGGTGCGCTGGTATCGCTCCAGCGACAGCGCCCATCGCGGCTTCTGCCCGGTTTGCGGGTCCAACCTGTTTTGGGATGGACCCGGCACGCATCTGTCCATCATGGCGGGGGCGCTGGACAGGCCGACGGGTCTGAAGTTGAAGGGCCACATCTTCTGCGCCGACAAGGGCGATTGGTACGATATCGAAGGGTCTGCGCCGCAGAAGCCCGGGGCCCATCTGGACTTTACCACTCAGGTGCCGACATGAGCAGGGGCGGGGTAAGGGTTAGCGTGGAGTTCAGCCTACCGCGTCTGCCCCCGTGCCCTAAAGGCCGAATGGTCCACGGCGGGACGCTGGCCGCAATACAATCACACGAATGGAGCGCGCCATGATCTTCACCGTGGCCATCGATGGCCCCGCTGCCGCGGGCAAGGGCACGATCAGCCGCGCCATTGCCGCCCGGTTCGGGTTGCGGCATCTCGATACCGGGCTGCTTTACCGTGCGGTGGGACGCAAGGTGCTTGAAGGCGCCGAGCCCGTTGCCGCTGCGCGCGCGCTCGTGCCCGAGGACCTGAACGTGCCCGGCCTGCGTGGCTCGGAGGCGGCGGCAGCGGCCAGCCAGGTGGCCACCATCGCCGACGTGCGCGCCGCATTGGTGGATTTCCAACGCGACTTCGCGCGCTTCGATGGGGGCGCGGTGCTCGACGGGCGCGACATCTGCACGGTGATCTGCCCGGACGCGGCGGTGAAGCTCTATGTCACTGCTTCGCCCGAGGTGCGGGCCGAGCGGCGCTTTCTGGAATTGTCGCAAGCCGGGGCGGATGTCACGCGCGACGGGGTGCTGCAAGACGTGCTGGCCCGCGATGCCCGCGATATGGGCCGGGCCGAGGCGCCCTTGGTCGCGGCCGCTGACGCCGTGGTGATCGACACGTCCGACATGGCCATTGATGAGGCGGTGGAGCGCGCGGCTGACGTGGTGGCAGCTGCGCGGAAAGACTGAGCCGTCGCGCTGCGGGTGCCGCACGGGCACTTGCCGGTTTTTCATAGGCTTGCGCGTGAGGCAACGTGCACGCGCCCCGCGCAGGTGGCTGTCCACGAGCTTTGTTCACCAACCTGTCACCGTGTTGTGCATGGCGCGGACGACCGCTCTGCCTACCTTCAAGGAAACGCCGCAACGAGGTATGCCATGCCGATCCCGCCCGCACTCGCCACCAGCCATCCGCCCTTACCCGCCCATCGCCGCCGCCAACCCCGTCTGAACCTGCTGCGTCCCATGGCTGTCGCGGCCGTGACGCTGGCCTTTGCGCTCGGGTTCACCGACCTGGCCCAGGCACAAGGTCAGGCCCAGACGCAGGATGAGGTCGAACAACAGGCCCCGGTCAACATGGACCTCGACCGGATGGAAACCATCCTGACCGCGCTTGATCCCCAAACCGAACGCGCGGGCGCTGCGTTCCGCCTGACCATCGAGGACGTCCCCGTCCTGATCGTGACCGACCCCTTGGCCGACCGGATGCGCGCCATGGTCCCCATCCGCTCCGCCGAGGGGCTGAGTTCGGAAGACATGACGCGCATGATGCAGGCCAATTTCGACAGCGCGTTGGATGCCCGCTATGCCGTGGCCGAGGGGCGGGTCTGGGCCGTCTATATTCACCCGCTCTCGCCTTTGCGGGACGATCAGCTGATTTCGGGCGTGGGCCAGACGGTGAATGCGGCGCTGAGCTATGGGACGCTGTTTTCCTCGGGTGCCGTGCAGTTTGGGCGCGGCGACAGCCGGGGCGAGCAGCAGAAGCTTCTGGAACGTCTGCAAGAGCGCGGCCAGGACATCTGACTTGCCAAGGCGCGCCGTCTGCGGGACGGTCGCGCCATGGGAGAACGTCTAAGTTATGATGCGGGCGATGCGGCGATGCTGGGCTATCGTGCGCGCCCCGAGGCCGCCAATGGCGCGGCCCTTTTGATTTTGTCGGCCTTCGCGGGGTTGCGAGAGTGGGAGATGTCGCAATGCGACCGCTTCGCTGCCTTGGGCTACGACGTGCTGGGCGTCGACTATTATGGTGATGGCTGGACCGCCACGAGCCTTGAGGAGGCGTCGGCGGCCATGGCCGTCTTGCAGGCGGATCGGCGGCTTTTGCTGACACGGACCGAGGCGGCGCTGGGTCTGATGCGCAGCCAGGGGCAGAAGGTCGGCGCGTTGGGCTTTTGTCTGGGCGGCAAGGCGGTCTTGGATATGGCGCGGGCCGGGCATCTGGACGCGGCGGTGTCGTTCCACGGCATCTATGACCGCCCACCTTGGGACACGCAGGCCATGCCGCCGGTGTTGCTGTGCCATGGTTGGGGCGACCCGCTGGCGACGCCTGCGCAGTTCGGTGAGATGACGGAAGAGTTGGAGGCCCATTCCAGCGATTGGCACGTGCTCTGTTTCGGGCAGACCGGCCATGCCTTCACCAATCCCGGCCAAGTGAGCGACGTGCCCGAGATGGGCTATGTGGAGCGATCGGCCCGGCGAAGCTGGGCCGCGACAGAGGCTTTCCTCGCCGAAAAGCTGACCTGAGCGCGGGGCGTGACAGGCCCGTTTTTTGTCGATGGACGCTAGCCCGAGCGTCGGACGTCTTCGCCGCGCGTTGCGCAATCAAGCCTCGCGCGGCGTTCGCGACGCGGCGGCCACCAGCAAAGTCGCGAGGTCGCACTTACCGGAACATGTCCCGCTGCCCTCGACCTCGGCCCGCATCTCGGCCTCGACGCGCGCATCCAGCAGGCAGAAGAGTTCGTCAGGGCCCAGATCGGAGCACAGTGTTCGCGCTGCTTCCGGATCGGTTTTGGCAAGAGTTGAGAGTTCGCAGGCTTCGGATGTGTATCCCGCCGCGCTTAGAACCTGAACCAGGTCCACCAGATCGAATGCCGCGACTGGGTCTGACTGCGCGTTGGCCGCAATCCCTTCCGTATCCATAAACATGATGCTGCTCCAAAAAATAAATGAATCGAAAACACCTCCATCTTGCCAGGGATGCGCATCGCGCGTCAGTCAGGATTTCATGCCCTCCGCGCGGGCCACGCTGGAACGGCTGACAGGCGCCAGACACGCGCGACCTTGCGCTTCCGGCCCTGTTGTTCTATCTCGCGCGCGTCACCCGACAGCGCGACCCCTGCGCGGCCCTGGCCGCCCCAGCCGTGCTTTCAAACGACCAACCCATCCAAGACCGGCGGAGACAACCGCGCGGCCAGACAAATGCTGTAGAATAGGAAACCCATAGCCACATGGCTCAGAACGCATCCATGGAGGAATTCGAGGCCCTCTTAAACGAAAGCCTCGAAATCGACACGCCGACCGAAGGGTCGGTGGTCAAAGGCAAGGTCATCGCCATCGAGGCGGGACAAGCCATCATCGATGTCGGCTACAAGATGGAAGGCCGCGTCGAACTCAAAGAATTCGCCAATCCCGGCGAGGCCCCCGAAATCGAAGTCGGCGACGAAGTCGAAGTCTATCTTCGCAACGTCGAAAACGCCCGCGGCGAAGCCGTCATCTCGCGTGAGATGGCCCGCCGTGAAGCGGCCTGGGACCGTCTGGAAGAAGCCTACGGCAAAGAAGAGCGTGTCGAAGGCGCCATCTTCGGCCGCGTCAAAGGTGGCTTCACCGTCGATCTGGGCGGCGCCGTGGCGTTCCTGCCCGGCTCTCAGGTCGATGTGCGCCCTGTGCGCGATGCGGGTCCGCTGATGGGCCTCAAGCAGCCCTTCCAGATCCTCAAGATGGATCGCCGCCGCGGCAACATCGTCGTGTCGCGCCGCGCCATTCTGGAAGAAAGCCGTGCCGAGCAGCGCGCCGAGGTTATCGGCAACCTGGCCGAAGGCCAGACCGTGGACGGCGTCGTCAAGAACATCACCGAATACGGCGCCTTCGTCGATCTGGGTGGTGTGGATGGCCTGCTGCACGTCACCGACATGGCCTGGCGCCGGGTCAACGACCCGCGCGAGATCCTGTCCATCGGTGAGACCGTCAAGGTCCAGGTCATCAAGATCAACAAGGAAACCCACCGTATCAGCCTGGGCATGAAGCAGCTTCAGGAAGATCCGTGGGATACTGTGATCGCCAAGTATCCGCTGGACAGCACCCATACGGGCCGCGTCACCAACATCACCGATTACGGTGCGTTCGTGGAGCTGGAGCCGGGTGTCGAGGGTCTCGTCCACGTCTCGGAGATGTCTTGGACCAAGAAGAACGTCCATCCCGGCAAGATCGTGTCCACTTCGCAGGAAGTGGAAGTAATGGTGCTGGAAATCGACACGGCCAAGCGCCGCGTGTCGCTGGGCCTGAAGCAGACGCAGCGCAACCCGTGGGAAGTCTTTGCCGAGACCCATCCCGAGGGCACGCCGGTCGAGGGCGAGGTCAAGAACATCACCGAATTCGGTCTGTTCATCGGCCTGCCGGGCGACATCGACGGCATGGTCCACCTGTCCGACCTGACCTGGGAAGGCCGGGGCGAGGATGTCATCGGCGACTACCGCAAGGGCGATATCGTCAAGGCAGTGGTGTCCGAGGTCGATACCGAGAAGGAGCGTATCTCGCTTTCCATCAAGGCGGCGGACGGTGACCCCTATGCCGAAGCCATTGGCGGCGTGAAGCGCGGCTCGATCATCACGGTCGAAGTGACCAAGATCGAAGACGGCGGTGTCGAGGTGGAATACGAGGGCATGAAATCCTTCATCCGCCGCTCCGACCTGGCGCGCGACCGGGCCGATCAGCGCCCCGAGCGCTTCGGCGTCGGCGATAAGGTGGATGTCCGCGTCACCAACGTGAACGCCAAGGATCGCCGCCTGGGTCTGTCGATCAAAGCGCGCGAGATCGCCGAAGAAAAGGAAGCCGTCGAACAGTTCGGTTCCTCGGACTCGGGTGCGTCACTGGGTGATATCCTGGGTGCGGCGCTCAAGGGTGGCGACGACTGATTCGGTCTCATTTTTGAGACTGATGGGGCCCCGCAAGCGATTGCGGGGCCCTCTCTGTTACAAGTGTTTCCGACCAAATGGTCAAAAATTATGCGCGCAGCCCCGCACACAGGCAAGACGCTGAGACTGAAGTTGAGTTTTTGGAAGTATCGGTTTTTGTGGCACAATCCCGAGGCGAGGCGGCGCAACCTGGGTCTGTGCGACTGCCATATCCGCATGAAATCGAAGTTTTTCCCCCGTCACGGCGAAAAAGTCGCATCGACTCCCTTTCTGTGCGCTTCTGCAAGGTGTTAGAGGTAGCGTGCCTGCAAGCATCGAAACAGATTGTAACACCGCAGGGAGGGGCCAGAATGATAAGATCGGAACTGATCCAGAAAGTCGCAGACGAGAACCCCCATCTTTACCAACGGGATGTCGAAAAGATCGTGAACACGATCTTCGATGAAATAACCGGCGCCCTGTCTTCGGGTGATCGCGTGGAACTTCGCGGCTTTGGCGCCTTTTCGGTCAAGCAGCGTGACGCGCGCATCGGTCGCAATCCTCGCACCGGCGAAGCGGTGGAGGTGGATGAAAAACACGTTCCGTTCTTCAAGGCAGGCAAGCTTCTGCGCGACCGCCTCAACGGCAAGGCCTGACCGGCTGGACAGCCGCCCCCCCGGGGGATAGGTCGATAATATGACGTTTTTGCGCTATCTCTTTCTTGGCGTCCTTGCTTTTGCACTGCTGATTGTGGCGCTGGCAAACCGGGCACCCGTGACCCTCCGTCTGCTGCCCGAGGATCTGGGCAGTTTTCTGGGGGTCGGCATCGGCGTAACCCTGCCCCTGTTTGTGGTGATATTTCTCTTTATCGCCATCGGCTTGTTGATTGGGTTTGTCTGGGAATGGCTGCGCGAACACAAGCACCGTGCCGATGCCCGCAGAGAACGCGCGCAAAAGGAACGACTGGAAAAGGAGCTGGAAAAGTCCCGGGCCAAAGCACCCGAGGACGATGTTCTGGCCCTTCTGGACAACCCTCGCTGAGGGACAGCAAATGCTACGGGTGAGCCGTCCTCGCCCGGGTATCCGGGCCAAGATTTGTGGGCTCAAGACATTGGCTGATGTCGATGCCGCGGCGTCAGCGGGTGCAGCCTATATGGGGCTGGTTTTCTTCGAAAAATCGCCGCGAAATGTGACGTTGCCCGAGGCGAGAGATCTCGCATTGGCTGCGCCCCTCGGCCTCGCCAAGGTGGCCCTGGTGGTCAATCCCGACGATGCCACTCTGGATGCGATTCTGGCCCATGTACCGCTCGACATGGTTCAACTGCACGGGGGTGAGTCGCCCGCCCGCGTGGCGGAGGTCAAGGCACGCAGCGGCTTGCCAGTCATGAAGGCCGTGGGCCTGCGCGATGCCAGCGACCTGCCTGCACTCGACACCTATGCTGAGGTGGCAGACCAAATTCTGGTGGATGCCAAACCCCCCAAAGACGCGACACTGCCCGGCGGCAACGGCGTGGGCTTCGACTGGCAGCTTATCTCCGGACGCGACTGGTCCGGTCCTTGGATGCTGGCGGGCGGCCTGACCCCCGACAACGTCGCTGAAGCGACCCGCTTGACCGGGGCACGGCAAGTCGATGTCAGCTCGGGCGTGGAAAGCGCACCGGGGGTGAAGGATGCCGATCTGATCCGCGCCTTCTGCGGCGCACTGGCCGAGACGTGAATGTCACTTTTCGTCCCGCGCGACGCCAGGATGTTGCGGATATCCTTGCGCTTCTGGTCGATGATCACCTCGGCGCGGGACGCGAAAACTCGGACTTGGATGGATATGAAGCGGCCTTCGACCGGATGACGGCAGAGGGTGCAAACCACGTGATCGTGGGCAATCTGCAAGGTGAGATCGTGGCAACCTACCAGATTACCTTCATTTCGGGCCTGTCGCTTCGCGCCGCGCGCCGCGCTCAGATCGAAAGCGTTCGCGTGGTAAGCCGTCTTCGCGGGCAAGGCATCGGCGCGCAGTTGATGGACGATGCCGAGGCCCGCGCCCGCAATGCGGGTTGCAGCTTGGTCCAACTCACGACGAATGCGACCCGTGATCGCGCCCGCGCCTTTTACGAGGCCCGCGGGTTTACCCCTTCGCATATCGGATTTAAGCGTCAACTTCTCTGATTTCGGACCGAGGATGCGGCCATGCCCGACGATCTTCTGAACAGCTTTACGACTGGCCCCGACGAAAATGGCCGCTTCGGCGATTTTGGCGGGCGTTTTGTGTCGGAAACGCTCATGCCCCTCATCCTGGAGTTGGAGTGGCAATACGAACACGCCAAGACGGACGAAAGCTTCTGGGCCGAGATGCACGATCTGTGGACCCATTATGTAGGCCGGCCCTCGCCCCTCTATTTCGCCGAGCGGCTGACCGAGAAGCTGGGCGGCGCCAAGATCTATCTCAAGCGCGATGAACTGAACCATACGGGCGCCCACAAGATCAACAATGTGCTGGGCCAGATCATCCTGGCGCGGCGCATGGGAAAGACCCGCATCATCGCCGAGACGGGGGCAGGGCAGCATGGCGTAGCCACGGCGACCGTCTGCGCGAAGTTCGGGCTGAAATGCGTGGTCTATATGGGCGCCCATGACGTGGAACGCCAAAGCCCCAATGTCTTCCGCATGAAGCTCCTGGGCGCCGAGGTCATCCCGGTGACCTCCGGGCGCGGCACGTTGAAGGATGCGATGAACGACGCGCTGCGCGATTGGGTGACCAACGTGGCCGATACGTTCTATTGCATCGGCACGGTGGCGGGCCCGCACCCCTATCCGGCCATGGTCCGCGACTTTCAGGCCATCATCGGCAAGGAAGCCCGCGAACAGATGCAGGCCGCCGAGGGGCGTTTGCCCGACACGATCATCGCGGCCATTGGCGGCGGGTCCAACGCCATGGGGCTGTTTTATCCTTTCCTTGATGACAAGGATGTTCGCATCATTGGCGTCGAAGCGGGCGGGCGCGGCGTGAACGAGAAGATGGAACATTGCGCCTCCCTCACCGGTGGGCGGCCGGGCGTATTGCACGGGAACCGCACCTATCTGTTGCAGGACGAAGACGGGCAGATCCTGGAAGGCCATTCCATCAGCGCGGGCCTCGACTATCCCGGCATCGGGCCCGAGCATTCGTGGCTGCACGATATCGGGCGGGCGGAGTATGTCTCCATCACCGACAAGGAGGCGCTGGAGGCGTTCCAGCTTTGCTGCGAGATGGAGGGGATCATCCCCGCGTTGGAGCCCAGCCACGCCTTGGCCCATGTCATGAAGATCGCGCCCGACCTGCCTGCGGACCACATCATCTGCATGAATATGTGTGGCCGCGGCGACAAGGACATCTTCACCGCCGCCCGCGCCTTGGGCTGGGAGATGGGCGAGGTTCTGTGAGCCCCGCGCAGCGCGTCTTGCGGTCCATTTTGCCCTCGAAATGGTTTGCCGATCTGGAAGCTGAGACCCGGCAATGGGAAGTCGCGTGCAAAACATGCGACCGTTCCAAAAACCTGTGGGAAGCCGGAGGTCTGCGCTGGAAGGGGCGCGGTGCTCCACAGACGGACGGGTTCTGTTCGGGCTGCGATGCGCGGCGAACCATGGTGATCCGACCTGCGGTTGTGCAGCCGGAAGGCGAGCGGGCGCCATAAACTTCGGTTTATGCCTGTGTTCATGGGGTTTACGTAGCCAGCCATAAACCGGAGATATCTGGCCTGTCGACCACATGAACGCTTTTTCGGGGGATGTCGCGGCGACTGCACGCCGCGCCCAGACCCCGAGAAAGGATACTCCGATGCGCAAATTCTCCACCATCTTCTCCACAGCCTTCGTGTTGGCGGCCTCCACCGCGCTGGCCCATGCTCAATCCAGCGATGCCGCTGCCGGTGTGATCGTCGTGACCGACCAGGGCGGCAATATCCGCATCGTGGAAGGCGACCGGCTCCGTATCGAGCGTCGTGGCGGGCAATTGCCGGATTGGTTCGTTGAAGCCGTGGATACCGACGGTGATGGTATCTTGGATAGTTTCGATTTCGATCGCGACGACGACGACGACGACGACGACGATGACGACGACGACGATGACGACGACGATGACGACGATGATGACGACGACGATGACGACGACGATGACGATGACGATGATGACGACGATGATGATGACGACGACGATGATGATGACGACGACTACGATGACTACGATGACGACGATGACGACGATGATGAGGATCAGGACGATGATGATGACGACTAAGCCGGGATGTGCCCGCCTCGCGGGCATGGCCTGACATGCTGCGCCGTCGCTTCATCGCCGTGACGGCGGCCACGTTGATGGCCGCCGCCGCCTCGGCCGAGGGGGCGGCGGTCGATAATGTCGTGGGCCAGCTGCGCGGGCAGGGCTACCAATCCATCGACGTGTCGCGAACCTTGCTGGGCCGGGCCCGCATCGTCGCGCGCAATGGCACACATACCCGCGAAATCATCGTCAACCGCGCCACCGGAGAGATCCTGCGCGACTTTTGGGAAGATGACGAACGTGGGGGCCTGATTTCTGGTCAGCCGCGGCGCGAAGAAGATGACGACGACGATCATTCCGGCGGCGCGCCTGACGATGACGGTGATGACGACGATGATGATTCGGGCGGCGGGTCGGATGATGACGAGGACGACGGCGACTCCGATGGCCGCGGTTCCGACGACGATAGCGAAGACGATGACGACGATGATGACGACGACGATGATGACGAGGATGACGACGACGATGACGATGATGATTGACCGGCCCGCGGCCCGCATCCGCGCTGAATGAAGGCGAGCCCGGGCATACTAATCATCCTCGCCATCCAGGTGGGCTGCACCCTCGTGTTCGTCTCCGACATCGCGATCTCGGTTCTTGGGCTGCGCAGCGTTCCCATCGACTGGCAACTGCGCGAACTCATCGAAATTGGCGCGGCCCTGGGCTTGGTGCTGGGCGCGGTGATGGGGGTGATCGCACTCAACCGTTCCGATGCGCGGCGACGCCGGGTGGAAGACCAGCTTCAGGCCGCGTCCGGTGCGTTCAATGACTTGCTTCAGCAACGTTTCCGCGAATGGGGCCTGACCCCCGCCGAACGGGATGTGGCCCTGTTCGCGATCAAGGGGATGAGTCTGGCGGAAATCGCCACCCTACGCGGCACCTCCGAAGGCACCATCAAGGCGCAAAGCGCCGCTGTCTACCGCAAGGCGGGCGTCTCGGGCCGCGCACAGCTCCTCAGTCATTTCGTGGAGGAGTTGATGGATGTGTCGCTTTTGCCCACCACACCTTCGACCTGATCGGGTCCCGGCATTCCTGTGGCTGATAGGCCACAGCTGTGACGCAGCGGAAATTTTCCCGGTTTCCCGAATCCCCGCACCCTCTTAGACGCCGCCTCCCGTCCTAAAGGGATTGGACCTCAACGCACCGAAGTGCCGCTGCAACCAGGGCTTCGGGCGGTGCGGGCGCGCGCTGCGTGCCCCGTATGCCGAGGCTGGTTTCGGGGACGGGGAGGAGATGTAGCTCAGCGGTAGAGGACCCGGTTCCGGCCCGGGGGGTCGCAGGTTCGAACCCTGTCATTTTCACCATAGCGTAGCTCATTGGTAGAGCAGTGGACTTCTAATCCATTGGTAGCGGGTTCGAATCCCGTCGCAAGCACTGGCCTTCCACGCCAGGGGCGAAAGCCCTGCTAACTCACCGTGCAAACGGTAAAAATTAGGGTGACCGGCGGTCCCGCGCAGGGGCAGCCGGGATAGGTCGAGGCTTCTTCGGGGGTCCTGGTCTGTTACGACCCGTCTCCGCCACGGCTTTGGGCCGCCTGCGGGGTGAAGGGCGCGTCGGCTGCGCTGCCGGGCATCGGACCATTGGTCTGAGCCCCGCTTGCGGCCCGCGCACCCCACTCCTCCGGGGTCGCCTTTGGTCGCGTCAGCGGGGCCGTCGGTTGCCCACCGCTATTCCCATTCCGCCCATTCCGAGGCGGCCCACCGCCGGACAACCCGGCCCGAACCCAACCGAAATGAAGGAGACGCGACAGCGAAGGAGACTGCCATGATGACGCGACTGACTGATATACTGACCGGTATGCGCCGGGAAACCGTGACCGAGGGCGAGTTGGCTTTCCTCTTCCGCAAGGGGAAGTTGGTCGACGTGCTGACCGCAGGGGAACACCGGCTGTACGCCGACGGCGACGTGCTTGAGCGCGTGACGCTGGCCAAGCCCGAGGCGCTGGCCCAGGATTCCATGCTTTTGCGCCGCGTTCTGCCGGACCAGGCCAAAACCCACCTGACCGAGCTTCAGGCTGGAGAGGGCGAGATCGTTGTCGTCCTGCGGGACGGACGCCCGTTCACCATCCTGTCGCCGATGGATCGTGTGATGCTTTGGACGCAATCCGGCCCATGGACGGTGGAGCGCTACGACCTGGAAATCGGGCGCCTGCTGCCCGAAGGCTTGGGCGACACGCTGATGGCGCGGTTCAAGCTGCGCACGGCCAATCTGTCGTCTGGGGTTGGGCTCAAGCTGCTTGACGTGCCCGAGGGGCATCGCGGGTTTCTGATGGAAGGCGGCGTCTTCGTGACGGAGCTTGCGCCCGGGCGGCATTGGGCGATCCCGGCCTCCAGCGGGGTCACGCTGCGGGTCGTGGACCTACGCAGGCGTGTCCATGACGTGACGGGGCAAGAAGTGCTGACGCGTGACCGTGTCACCCTGCGCATCAACCTGACGGCGGATTACCGCGTGGCCGATCCGGCCCTGGCCGTCAGCGCGGCCCATGATTGGGAAGCGGTGCTGCACCGTGCGCTGCAACTGGCGCTTCGGCGCGTGGTAGGGCTGCGCACACTGGACGAGCTTCTGGCCGACAAGGCGGTGTTCGATGCGGAAACGGCCGAAGCCGTGCGCACCGACATGGCGGCGTTGGGGGTCGAAGTGGGGGACATCGCGCTGCGCGACGTCATCCTGCCGGGCGAGATGCGCGACATCCTGACGGCGGTGGTGGCCGCCGAGAAGGAGGTCGAGGCCGCCGCCGTGCGCCGGCGCGAGGACGCGAACGCGACCCGCGCGCTGCTCAACCAGGCGAAGGTCATGGCCGATAATCCGGTCATGCTGCGCCTTAAAGAGTTGGAGGCGCTGGAAACCGTCGCAGACCGCGTGGGCAACTTGGTTGTCCATAACGGGACGCAAGGATTGCTGGGCGATCTGGTCCGGCTGCGCGATTGACAAGGGGCCGTCCGGGGTGACCCGGGCGGCTTCGTTTTTGGTGGTGGAATGGGTTTTGGCCACCTGTGCAAGTCGGTCCATGAACGAATCGAGGGGCGACCTGGCAATGGACCGGCGCTGCGCAGGCTTGTTTCCGGTCCATGGCGTAGAGCAGATCTGCTTTCACGACCTGGCGCGCGCGGATTGGATCAAGCGTCAGTTCCTATAACCGTAGCCACCGGCGACATCGGCAACCAGATGCCATAGCTCCTCCTGCTCCTCCACGGTTAGAACGTCTTTGTATCGACCGACCGACTTTGAATTGATCGGCCGCGATAGATCCGTCTTCCCGTGCCCAGGGCAAGGGGCCGGAAAGGCGCGATGCGCAATTGCGAGCGCAGGGTCATAGCCCAAACCCAAGACACCGCATATACGCGAAAGCGTTTCCTCCGGCGCGACAGCCAAGTCTTCATATGAGACCACGGGCAATTCGCGTTCCGACAGTCGCCCCATTCGGCGATTATAGAACACGGCGAATTGCTCGACCGGTCGCCTGCCCTCAAGCTCCGCGACTGCGGTCGGTTCGATGTCCTTCAACCATCGCTTCAGTCGGGCCTCATTCAAAGGCCAATTCTGATAACGGCTCGACCCCATGACCTCGTCGTAGGTCAAAAGGCTCGCAAAGATCGCGAGCGGGTTTCGCGCTAGGATGAAGCCTTTGAAATCGAAAGGATGCTCCCACACACCTTGCTTCAGTACAAATGACTGATCGTCTTCGAGCCCATAGGGCGCCACAAGCCGATGGTCCGTCGCAATCGACGTGCCCTCATGGGCCTTCAGAAAACGAAACAACGCTGTCTCGTGGGGCCTGTCCTTCTCAAACAGGTTGTGAACGATCTTTATCTTCGGATGCTGCGACAGCGATCGGAGCAATATCGTTTCCCCGCTTCGCGCCATTCCGGCCATGTGGAATATCCGCACGGCGCTGGTCATTCGTCCATTGCCGCCAGAAAACCCTCCAACGCCCCGGCCACAACTTCGGGTAGCAGATAATGATTGCCGCCCTCGATCCAAATGCCCTGTTTCGGTTCTGTCGCTAGGTCCAATAGCGCGCGGCCATGGTCGATGGGGATTACGTCATCCTCTGTCCCATGCAGGATCAGGAGGGGCGTTTCGACTTGGTCGATGAAGGCCGCGGTGTCGAAACGGTCGCGGATCAGCAAGCTCACGGGCAGCCAGAAATAGACTTCCGATGCGCGGTCTTCGATAGAGGTGTAGGGCGCGTCCAGCACCAGCGTCCGCCAGGCACCGTCTTCCATCGCCATGCGCGCCGCCACGCCGGTGCCGAGGGATTCGCCATATAAAACCGTATCTTCCGGCGCGATGCCTTGAGCTTGGGCAAAGGCCAGTGCGGCGCGCGCATCTTCCATCATCCCGGCCTCGGATGGGGTGCCCGCGCCAGCCGCATAGCCGCGATAGGATGTTACCAGAAACCCGTAGCCCCGCGCCGCGAACGCATCGAGCTTGCGCCATTGGAACCCGGCATTGCCGTGAAAGAAGATGAGCGTCGGGGCCCAAGGCTCGGCCTCGCGATACCAGGCGCGCAACGGGGTCGGGTCGGCAGGTAGTTGCACTTCTGCCAAGCCCGGCACATCGGCCACCATCTGGGCCGTGGGTCCTTGCCAGCCGCGATGCAGAAGCTGTGTCTGATTGGCCCAGACCAGCCCCACCGCGCCGCCATAGACCAAGGCGAGTGTGAACGCCGCGCGGCGCAGCCAAGCCATCATGGCAGCACCGGATGATGCGGTGCGGCGTCTTCGGGTAGCACCCCGCTCAGCCTCGGATCAGTTATCACCTCCACTTCGCGGCGGACGGGTACGAAGCCCGCGCGGATGTAGAAGGGCAGGGCCACCGGCGAGTCGAGCGTGCAGGTATGGACTGTGAGCGCCGCAATGGGGCGCGCAAAGGCGCGCGCCAAGGCTGCCTGCATCAGCGCCCGGCCAATGCCCTGACCTTGCAATATCGGTGTCAAACCGAAAAACGCCAATTCCGGCGTGGCGGGTGCTCGAAAATCCAGTTCCAACAATCCCTCGGCGCGGCCATCGACCTCCACTGCATGGACCTCGACACTGGGGTCACGCAGAATCCCAACCAATTCCCCCACCGGCAGTCGCAGGCGCGATGACCACAGCCAGTCTTGCCCGCCCACCCGGGCGAACAGGTCGCGATACCAATGTGGGTCGGGTGTCTCAACGCGCCTGAGCGTCACACCTTCGGGGAAGGGAACCGAGGTCGCATCCGGCGGCACGCGCCGCTCCAAATGGGTGACGATGGCGGCGACGTGGCCGGGCGGGACGGCGTGGAAACCAGCTTCGATCATGGCCCCGGCGTCCCACGCCGCAAGGCCTGCGTCAATCGAGTGCGTAGCGTCGCAGAATATCCAAGGGCACGATGTCGAGTGTGCGTTCATGGGTGGCCGACAGGTGGATCTGCGGGGCGACGTCTTCCTGATGGGCCTGCAAGAAGCGAGAGGCACACAGGCACCAGCGATCCCCGGGCTTGAGGCCGGGGAAGCCAAACTCCGGGCGCGGCGTGGTCAGGTCGTTACCCAGATATTTCGAATGGGCCAGGAACTCCGCCGTCATCACCGCGCAAACCGTGTGAACCCCGGTGTCCATGGCGCCCGTGTTGCAGCAGCCATCCCGAAAGAACCCCGTCAAAGGCGCGGTGGAGCAGCTGTCCAATTCGGTCCCCAACACGTTTAGGGCGGTGGTTTGTTCCGTCATGGCACGCCTCCTGGCCTCAGAGATGCTGGGGTGATCAACCGATATCTGTAAAGACTGGCCTCCGATACCGCAAAAGTTGTTTTTTGGTATATAGGTCGAAGGGGGCCAGTTCGTGGCCTCACGCCACCCCATGTGCGCGGTCTGACGCAGCATTCCCGGTCACTGCGCCGGACCGGAGCCAAGTCCAGCGCGGGACGCTTCCGGGCCGACGAAGCAGCATCGCCGACAGGCCGTGTCCCTATTGCGCCGCCGCGATCCGCCGGAACATGTCGATATTCTGCGCCATCACACCTGGTTCCTGAAAACCCCGGTCGGCGCCGTTGACGGCAATGACGACATCCCGCGCGCGGTCGATATAGACGAACTGCCCATAAACCCCCTGGGCCTGCACCTCGCCTGGCCGCGCGTCGCTGGGAAACCAGAATTGGTAGCCATAGCCCATATCGCCAGGCTGCGTGGCGGCACTGGGCGTCGTTGCTGCCTCGACCCAGGCGCGCGGCACGATCTGGCGGTCGCCCAACCGCCCGCCCTGGGCGATCATCAGACCCATCCGCGCGTAATCGCGCGCCTTCAGGTTCATACCGCCCAGCACGAAGGCGACCCCGTCGCCATCGGTCAGGTAATAGCCCGCGTCGATCCCCATGGGCCCAGTCAGCTTCTCAGCCATCAGGTCGGGGATGGATCGGCCTGTGGCGCCGCGCAGTACCATGCCCAGCACATGCGTATCCATCGAGACATAGCGCATCTCGGTCCCCGGCTCCCGGTTGCGCTCCGACAAGTCGGCGGTGAAATCGTCGAGCGTGCCGCCCAGGGCCAGCACCCGCCCCATGCGGTTGATGTCGCTTTTGGGGTCCAGGTAATCCTCATCGAAGGCGACGCCGGATTCCATCTGCAACACGTCTTCCAGCGTGGCGCCGTCATAGGCGGAACCCGCAAGCTTCGGCACATGCTGTATGACTGGGTCCGCCAGCGTCAGCGCGCCCTCGTCCAGCAATATCCCCGTCAGCAGCGACAGAAATGACTTGGCGACCGACCAACTGATCCGCCGATCATCGAGCTCTGTACCCAGATGGTAGCTTTCGTGCGTGATTTTCCCCTCCGACAGCACCACCAGAGCCGTGACGCTGCGCGCCGCGATCCAGTCTTCGGCGCCCGCGGGCAAGGGCATTTCGGTGCCGCGGGGCAGGGGGGCGCCGGGCGTGGCGGGCAGCGGCGCGCTTAGGAAGGCGTCGTCCATGTTGCTGAAATTCGCAACGATTTTGTCGGCATCAAAGAGCGTGTTCACCGCCACGAGCCGGGTGATTTCTTCGCGGTTCCAAACTGCCGCAGCGGCGGCAAGCCCCAGAACCACCAGAGCCGCCAGGCCGAGACGTCGTATCCAAGTGCCCATGTCCGATCTCCTCCGACGTGGTGTCCTGTTTGTCGAAACCCTGGCCTGTCTGCCTGACGACAAACTTGCGCCTTATCGAGTGGTCTGCTGCGTCGTTCGTAGAAACGCCCAAGTTCAGGTTTTTCGCGCCTCGCCATAGGGCGGCGAGGGCCGCGTCGTCCAGATATGGCCTTACGTCAGCGCCCAGTCCACCCAGCGGCCATGGAAGTCGCAGCGCCCCACATCGCGGGCCTCATTCCCGGGCCAAAGCCGCAGCGTCAGCCCCGCGCCGCGCCCGCCATCGGCCTCCATCCCGAACCAGGCCAGCGGGGTGGCGTCTGTGGCCGCTTCCCCCAACGCCTCGATCCGGGCGCGGGCCCGGGCCGCCGTGGCTTCGGGGAAGTATTGCCAGGCCACAGTGTGGCAGATCAGGCGGCAGGTGCCGGTCGCCTGCTCGGGCAGCGCATCCAGCCAATCGGCAGCATCGGCGCGGTCCACCTGGTTGGGCGGCAGGCGCAGCGCCGCTTCCATCCGGGCCAGCCGTTCGGGCTGATCGGGCCAGAGATAAGCCATCAGCGGCAGCGCATCGTCCTTGGGCGAAAGCGGGTTCAGGTCATTGCCGCGCCGCGCCACGATGACCGGCTCCACCGCAGGGGGCAGGGGGCCGGTCCAGTCCGGCGTGAACGTCAGCGCCGCGTCGGATGCGGGTGGGCCAAAAGCCTTGCCCTGCGCGACCATGGCATAACGGTCCCAATTCAGGTTCAACCCCGCCGACGCGCCCAACTCGCACAATTCCAACGGCAGATCATGGCGCGCGGCCAACCACTGCCCCACCCCGCGAAGTACCACCGCGCGGCGCAGTTCATTGGTTTGGGGCGCGTTGTCCACCCAGGCGTCCAGAAAAGCCGCCTCTTCGACCATGGCGCGCGCGACCGCGCGCCACAGGTCGTCATCGGCCGGGTGCGCCGGGGGATAGACCTTCGCCAATTCGGCCCGGCCCATCCGCCGCAACGCATGGAGCCCTCCTGCCAGCCGCAAGGGCAGTGACGCGCCCGACGGCCCGACATCGCCCGACCAGTCAAAGAGCCGCGCCGCCAGCGCGCCGTGTTCCGGCGTCAGCCGGTCCGCCATCAGCGCCATCAGTCGCGCCATGAACGGAGAATCCAAGTTGCCGCAGGCCTTGGATTGAAAGCGGAAGGCCTCTCGCAATCTCACCGAAACTTCGCCACAAGCCGCTGCAAGGGGGACCGCGTGTCGTCTTCCGAGACCTCCGCAGGCGCCACGACCTTGGCTTTGGGGGCAGGCTTTTCGGATTTCGAACTGCGCGCCGGCGCGGTCCGCAACGCCACCGCATTCTGAAAACCCGGCCCGTCGCCTGCCGCCAGCTTGGGCGCTCCGTCAGCAATGCCGCGCAACAGGTCGTCCAGCATCTCACCCTCGGCCTTTGCGAAATCCGACAGCACATAGCCCGACACACGGTCCTTGTGGCCCGGATGCCCGATGCCCAGTCGCACGCGGCCGTATTCGGGTCCCAGATGCTGGTGGATGGATCTCAGCCCATTATGCCCGGCATGGCCGCCCCCCTGCTTGAGCCGCAGCTTGCCGGGCGCCAGGTCCAACTCATCATGGAAGACGGTCACATCCCCGGGCTCCAACTTATGGAACCGCATGGCCTCGCCCACGGATTGACCCGACAAGTTCATGAAGCTCTGGGGCTTTAGCAGCCAGACTTTCTCCGATCCGAGCCGCACTTCGGCGATCTCGGCTTGGAACTTCGACCGCCACGGCGTGGCCCCATGGTCGCCCGCGATGCGGTCAAGCGCCATGAACCCAATATTGTGCCGGTTGCCCGCATATTTCGGCCCCGGATTTCCCAGGCCCACCCAAAGCTGCATCACATGCTCCGTCGAAGACGCCCCGAGACTACGCGAACCGGGACGCCTTCGCCAGTGTAAGGGCGGTCACTGCAAGACGGCAGGCCAATTCGCGTCACCCGATGAGATATGGCCCGGGATGTCCCGCTCCCAACGGCGCTGTATGCGGCGCGAATAATTCAGATAAAGCTTCCCATCCACAATTTTCCATGCCTCTGGCGTGGTCGATGCGGTGTAGCCTTGGGCAACCGCCCAGGCGCAATAGCCGCCATATTGCGGCGCGTAGGCCTCCGGGTCGGCGGCAAAGGTCGCGCGGTTCTCCTCGGTCGAGAAACGCCATGTCACGCCGTTCCAGTCATGGGTTATGTCGGCGTTTCCGGCTACGGGTTCCCCCTGGCTGAAATAGGCCACGACATCGGTGCCATCCACCGCGCCGCGCCGGCCGGAATAGATTGGCGCCGTTTCGGCACGGGCCGGGCCCGCCACGAAGGCGGTGGTCGCGGCAGCCCCGAGCGCCGTTTGATAGAGAAAGGCGCGACGTGTGATAGGCATTTTCTTCTCCCAAAATAGCCGTGATAGTAGGAAACATCGGTTTTGCGGCCTGGATTTCGATGGTGGGTCACACATCCGTGACCGGTCGAGAGTGACTGCGCGACGTCCCATGCGGGCAAGAGTTACCCCTATGGCAGGGCCACAAGCCGACGATTTCGTCGGCGAAGCTGTCCAAGATGACGACATACCGGGACATGCGCGTCACGTATTCGTCTCGATGGGTCCAGGATGTTTGCCCGCGGACTTTGTCGATTTCCCAGATCAATATCTGGCGGACAGAGATCGCTAACTCGGGGTCGCATCGCCCCCGCATTTTGATGTGTCCAAAGGCCAAAGCGCGGTTGATCTTGAGCCAGTCGGCCCAGAAAAATTCGGTCGCTTCGTCGCCGGGGCGCCAGCCGATCTGTTCGGCGGCCTCGCCTGGGCGAAGCCCCTCGTCGTCCGTCCAGGCGGCGAAGATATCCGCACCGGTATCGTTGCCGCGGGGGGAGAAGTCGTAGCCGCTGGACCAATCCTCCGGCTGATCAAGGATGGTGCGCGCCTCGGGGTGCATGCGATCCCAATCGACGTGCACAACGGACCACGGGTCCTCTTCCTGCTGCGGCGCAATCCGGGCCTTCTTGCGATCCATGACTTCCATCAGCGTTTCCCTCAGCTCCGCGTCGGAGGCGAAGCCGCCGAAGTCGTAGTCATGAAGCCAGCCCAAGAAGGCCACGTCATCAAAGCCGGGCTCCCGACGCATACGCTTACCGATTGCCCAGTCCAGCGCGTCCTTCAGGTCAAGAATGCCTTTCTGCCAATGCTCCAACGTGAGGTTGATGAGGAAGGTGCCGTGAGCCTCGTCTGGGGATGTCCATCTCCCAACCCAGACGATCTGCAAACACCGCCCCTTGGCAAGAAGCTTTACACTGGTTTGCCGTGCCAATGGCGGGAAGCCGCGATGGTCGCTGATCGATCCGTTATACGCGACCGTCCGTTCGATCCTTCTGAGGGCAGGTCCGAATCTCAGCGTTTGTTCCGAGGGATAGTCACCCAGAAACCCCACGGCTGAGCCGGGGCCGAAACTGCGGTTCGTTTCGGTGAAGACCTGCAAATCCAGGAAAGCCGATGTGAATGTGGCACCAGCGTTCGCTACCGTCACCCCTCCATCGCCTTCAATTGGCCGATGAACCCTGCGATCATGTCAATTCCCTTGTCCCGATCCAGGTGCGCCGACCTTTCATCAAGGGGCCAAACCGACCTGGCCTCCGATGACCTGTCGCCCTGACTTCAGAACGGCTCCAACCCCTCGGCCAAAGTCTGAAAGATCGGATGGTCCGGCAGGAAAATCCCCGGTTCCACCTCGCGCAATGCCACGTTCTCGATGGGCGAACGGACAGGGCGCGGTACGCCGAAGAAGCCACCTCGTGCGAAACATCTCCTTAGATAGGTGGTGAACGGCATTCGGATCCCCTCGGCCCGAACGACGGGGTCTATCCCATTGAAAGGGAGAGCAAGGTTCGGGTTCCAGGCGCCAGACGTATTGGATTTGAATTCGAAGGACGGCGCGAACTCCGCCAATATCGCCAAACCGCCCTCGCTCAAAGGGACCATCTGCGCCTCTTCTTCCGTGGCGGTCTGGTCGTGAAGCCAATCAATATCGACCACCAACGGGTCCCAATCCCTAAGTCTGCTCAAGACGGGGTCACCTGCGTGGGGGTGCGGCTCCGCGTCGCCGCGTGATATCTCCGCCTGGCGGCGCTCTTCGACCGGGTCGCGCTCGGCCGCACGTCTCTCTGCCAAACGACGCAGCCATTTCCCCACAGCGACCCAAGCTTCCGGTGAAAGACGGTCGTCCGTATAAGAACCTGGATCTTCGGGCCAGTTCTGCACCGTTGCCACATCTAGAGCCGCCTGAAACGGGTAGCGTTGCTTCAGATCAAGCGACCCCACGATCTCCCCGAACCGCAAAAGTGCGCGGGGCATCGGCCCTACGGGGATTGGTGCCCAGGATGCTGGCGGTTCCGGTGCGATCTGGCTGTGTTGCGGTGTAAAGGCCGGCAAATCGTCGAACATCCCATCCAAGGAGGCCGCGATGTCGCGTATCTGTTCCGTTGCCGGTCGGCGCGGCGGCTTCGGGGGCAAGTTGCGACCGGTTTCGCATTCAAATCGATACCCGGTCTCCCGCAGCCGCTCGACCAGACGATCCGCGTTGCGCGCCACCCGCTCAAACGTCATCCTCAGGATGTCATCGGCTTCCTCGGCGCTAGGGTGCCACGGGGCCGGGTCGGCAGAGGCGCGCAGATAGGGCAAGACCCGCAATTCCTCCCAAACGGCCTCATATTCGCCCGCCTCATATCGCGCAGCCAGGCTCGCCACCTTACCCGCGCCCCTGCATCACTGGTCCAAAAATACTCAAATTCCGAACCTCAGCCTTCCATCGCCTCCAATTGGTCGATGAACCCTTCGATCATGCCTAGCCCTTTGTCCCAAAACGCCGGATCCGACGCATCCAGCCCGAACGGCGCCAGTAACTCCTTGTGGTGCTTGGAGCCCCCGGCGCGCAGCATGTCGAAATACTTGTCCTGGAATCCCTCGGGTGCGTCCTCATAGGCGGCGTACAAGGCGTTCACCAAGCCATCACCAAACGCATAGGCGTAGACGTAGAAGGGCGAGTGGACGAAATGGGGGATATAGGCCCAGAAGTGCTCGTAGCCTTCCATGAACTCAAAGACGGGGCCCAAGCTTTCCGCCTGGACCGACATCCAGAGCGCGTCGATATCGTCGGGCGTCAGCTCACCCTCACGCCGCGCTGCGTGCAACTTGCACTCGAAATCGTAGAACGCGATCTGGCGGACAACCGTGTTGATCATGTCCTCGACCTTGCCCGCCAGCATCACCTTGCGCTGCGCGTCGTCCTTCGCGCCGTCGAGCATGGCGCGGAAGGTGAGCATCTCGCCGAAGACCGACGCGGTTTCGGCAAGGGTCAGGGGGGTGGAGGACAGCATCTCCCCCTGACCGGCCGCCAGCACCTGGTGGACGCCGTGGCCCAATTCGTGGGCCAGGGTCATCACGTCGCGCGGTTTGCCCAGGTAGTTTAGCATCACGTAGGGGTGGACGCTGGTCACCGTGGGGTGCGCGAAGGCGCCCGGCGCCTTCCCCGGCTTCACTTCCGCATCGATCCAGCCCTTCTCGAAGAACGGCTCGGCGATCTGGGCCATCTCGGGGTCGAACCCGGCATAGGCGTCCATCACCGTCTTGCGAGCCTCATCCCAGCCGACGATGCGGGTTTCTTCCATGGGCAGGGGCGCGTTCCGGTCCCAGACCTGAAGCTTGTCCAATCCCAACCACTTGGCCTTCAACGCATAGTAGCGGTGGCTGAGCCGTGGATAGGCGGCCACCACGGCATTGCGCAACGCTTCCACCACCTCGGGTTCCACATGGTTGGAGATGTGGCGCCCCGCTTGGGGCGAGGGCAGGTTGCGCCAGCGATCCGTGATTTCCTTTTCCTTGGCCAGCGTGTTGTGGACGCGGGCAAAGGTGCGGATGTTTTCGCCAAAGACGCGGGCCACTTCGCGGGCGGCGGCCTCGCGCTTGGTGCGGTCCGGGTCGGTCAGCAGGTTCAGCGTGCCCTCGATGTTCAGTTCTTCACCCGCGACCGTGAAGGTCAGCCCGGCAATCGTCTCATCAAACAGCTTGTTCCAGGCCGAGGCCCCCACGACCGAGGTGTCGTGCAGAAACTTCTCCAACTCGTCGCTCAGTTGATAGGGCTTCATGGCGCGCAGCCGGTCCAGTGCCGGGCGGTAGCGCGCCAAGTCGGTGTTTGCCTTATAGAGCCCTTCCAGGAAGTCGTCCTCCAACCGATTGAACTCGAGCCCGAAAAACACCAGAGGCGTCATCATGTTGGTGATTTGGTCCTGCATGTCGGACATGAACTTGGCGCGGTCGCCATTGGTGGTCTGCTGGTAGTACCGCAGCCCCGCAAAAGACATGATGCGCCCCGCGACCTCGTCGATCTTCTCGTTGCGTTGGATGGCTTTCAGCATCCCGGCCGCGTCGAGCGTTGCCAACTTCCCCTCATAGTCTGCCGCATAGGCCTTCGCCTCGCCGTCCAACCAGTCCAGGTCGCGGCGCAACTCGGGCGCGTCTTCCCCGGTATAAAGGTCGTCGAGGTTCCATTCTGGCAGGTCACCCAAGGGCTCCCCCCCGGTGGCGTTGGCATTGGCGTCGCGGAGAAGGGTCATGGGGCGTCCTCATATCTGGCGTCCCGCGGAACCTATGGTCGAGGCAAGGCGGCGGCAACCGCATGGACGGCTTCTGTCTGGGCATCGGTGAGATTGCGGGTAACTGGCGGTGGGCTTTTGCCAGGGATGTTCTTCATTGGCGGATGAACCAGCGCAGACGCCCGCTTCATCGACGGACCGGCGCCCTACGGGCTTGATTCCGGTCCTGCGCAAAGTGACCGCGTAATCGATCAGCCCCGCGCGTCCAACGATACTGCCACGCCCCCGGCTTCCATCCCCTCGACCCGATCAAATCGCAGGTAGGCCAGCGCGCGGTCGCCCGACACGGTATGGATCCGGCCCGCAGGCTTGCCGCCCGCGGTGATCTCGGTGCCCTCGACCAGCCCGTCGCCGTGCACCCGGGCCAGGCCTTTGCGCAACTCCGTCTTGTGCTTCATGCGGGCGACGATTTCCTGGCCTACGAAGCAGCCCTTCTTGAAATCCACGCCGCCCAGCCGCTCGAACCCCATTTCCAAGATGAAGCTCTCATTGGGGATCAACTCCCGCCCGGCCTCCGGCACCAAGTTTTCCACCCGGATCGCATCCCAATCCAGCGCCGCCTCGAGCGCGCCGTCATAGCTGCGAAACCCCATGCCGGGACGGGGGTCGCGCATGGTGTCGGGTAGCGCGCTGATGCTGCGGGACGGTTTCAGATCGCTGGCCGCGATGTCTACCTTGGCCCGCAGCCGGTACATCGCCAACCTTTGCGCAACACCCTGAACCAAGTCCGCATCCACATCCAGATAGAATGCGTCATCATCGCGAAAGGTCAGAAAATCGGCTAGATATTTGCCCTGGGGCGTCAGCAAAGCCGCATAGCCCAGCCCGTATTCGGGGACGTCCCTGGTCAATAGACCATGCAGGAAGCTCTCCCGGTCAGCACCCGAGATACGAAGGACAGTGCGGCTCATGTCTCCCACATGGGGCAACGCGCGCGCCAAGCCAAGGCCCGCCGTTCAAAACCGCGCGCCATGGCGCCAACGCGACCCAAGCTCCCGACACGTTCTTGCGCCCTCAATCCCCCGATCCGACCGGCCCCCTTCATCCTGGCAAAAATACTCAAAATCCCCCCGCGCATCCCGGTGCCCACGCCTGATGCTTTGTGTGCCCTGCACGGCCATCCGTTGACCCCAAGCCGCGCCGACGCTACCTGCGCTCTATCCCCCGTTGACGGAGCTCCGGCCATGCGCGACGACAGCCCGACCCCCCGCCCAAGCCTGGCAAATGGGCCCATGACGCTGGCCATTCCGGGTCCGTCCATCGTGCCCGACCGGGTGCTCCGCGCCATGCATCGCCCGTCGCCCAACATCTACCACGGGCCGCTGGTGGACCTAACCCATTCCCTAATTCCCGATCTCAAGCAGGTCGCCCGCACGCTCCACAACGCCACGATCTATATCGGCAATGGCCACGCTGTGTGGGAAGCAAGCCTCGCCAACACCCATGCCCGCGGCGATCTTGTCCTGATCCCCCGCACCGGCACTTTTGCCGATGGCTGGGGTGAGATGGCGCGGGGTCTGGGCCTGCGCGTGGAATATATCGATTTCGGCAATCGCAGCCCCATGGATGCCGCCGCCATCGGCGCGCGCCTGCGCGACGACAAGGACCTCGAAATCAAATCCGTTCTGGCTGTCCATGTGGACACCTCGTCTTCCGTCCGCTCCGACATTGCGGCCATCCGGGCCGAAATGGATGCCGCCGGGCATCCCGCGCTTTTGCAGGTTGATTGCATGGCGTCCTTGGGCTGCGACGTGTTCGAGATGGACGAATGGGGCGTCGACGTCACCATTGCCGGCTGCCAGAAAGGGCTGATGACGCCCGCTGGCATGGCCTTCGTTTTCTACAACGATAAGGCCGACCGAGCCCGCGACCGTTCCGACTGCGCGACGGGCTATTGGGATTGGCGCCCGCGCACAAACCCCGAAGTCTATTTCCGCTATTTCAACGGCACCGGCCCCACCCATCACCTCTACGGGTTGCGCGAAGCGCTCGATATGCTGGTCCATGAAGAAGGGATCGACAACGCCTGGGCTCGCCACGCCACCCTGGCCCGGGCGCTCTGGGCGGCCTTCGCCGCGTGGGAGACGCCGGGCGGGCTGGAGCTGAATGTCCGCGACCCCGCCCATCGCAGCCACGCCGTCACCGCCGTGCGCCTGCCCGAAAATGCCACCCGCCTGCGCGAGTGGACCGAGGAAGAATTGGGCCTGACGCTGGGCATCGGCCTGGGCATGGCGCCCTTGGGCGACCCCGCCTGGCACGGTTTTTTCCGCGTTGGCCATATGGGCCATGTTTCGGGCCATTCGATGATGGGGACGCTGGGCGCGATCGAGGCGGGCCTGCGCGCGCTCGACCTGCCCCACGGGCCCGGCGCCTTAGCCGCGGCCGCTTCCGTCCTCGCCGCATCCGCGACGTGACACCGCCCTATACCTGCCCAAACTTTGCCATCCGGTTTAGTTAACAATAGTTAACAATTTCGTTTTTGTGCTGAAAAGTGCAGGTAGGAGGAAGGCAATGGCGTTCAAAAATGCCGCCAAGATACTATCCTCGCCCCCGATTCGCTTCGTGCTGGTGACAGGGGTCTTCGTGCTTCTCTGGGGGCCGGTCGTGATGACCGTGGTCAATGGCGCCGGCCGCTACGCCGAGGCCCGTTCCACGGCCGCCGATACCAGCCGCGCCGCCCAGGACGCCGTCCAGCACAGTATGCCCACCTCTGCGACGGCCCTGCGCTAAGGCGGTCGCCGCCAAGCCAGATGCGGGACCGACCAGCACTTCAATCCGGATTTTGACGCGGCTCGCAATTGCGGTGTCCCGTGACAAGGTCGCCCTAAGACTTCGACCGCACGCGCCAAAAGCCCGGACATATGCCCATCGGGCACCGGTCCATCGGCGGGGCCGCCGCTGGCCCGGCTCGCCCCTCCTGGGATATGTCTGCTCGTAGCTAGTCCGGTCAGCGTGGAGCGCGTGCACACAATCGGTTCAAACCAAACCGCGATCAACGTCCCACTTGGACCCGTCAGCCCCGCTGCCTTGCCCGGGCCAAACTGCGTGCCACGCGCGCCTCCCACTCCGCCTCGGCTGCTGCGCGCCGTGCGCCGAGCCGCAAGATAGCCCAATGCAGCACCGCGCAAATCACGAGGGCGACCGCATAGCCCCAAATGCCCCAGACCAGCACCAAACCCGAGACCAGCAACAGATAGAACATCCCCAAAAAGGCGGCCGTGTAGTCTTCGACCCGTCCCATGCGGTGGTCATCCATGATGTCGCCTCCGGATACGTTTGACAGATAGATTAGGCGCTCCGCTCGTAATCTCCAGCCCTCTTCCGCTTTGCGTGATCGCGTGCTCTGCCATCCGTGCCGTCCTTGCGACTTTTTGCGCGTCCGCGGTCACATTGCCGCCTCTTTCAGCGCCTCCGGCAGGGCCGCGCGCAAGGCTGCCATATCCGCCTCGGCCCCGCAGGATACCCGAATGCAGCGATCCAATGGTGCGACGCCCGGCATCCGCACAAACACCCCGCGCGCCACCAAGCCCTGCAAGACGCGGCGCGCGAAATCCCCGTCGTGGCCGCAATCCACCGCCACGAAATTCGTGGCCGAGGGCAGAGGCGCCAGCCCATTTTCGCGCGCGATGTCTGCAATCGTGTCGCGCGACGCCACCACGCGCCCCACCACATCGGCCAGCCAATCCGCGTCGCACAGCGCCGCCAAAGCGCCCGCCTGCGCCACCCGGCCCAGCCCGAAATGGTTGCGCACCTTATCGAAGGCGCCGATCACGTCGGGGTTGCCAATGGCATAACCCACCCGCAGCCCGGCCAGGCCGTGGGCCTTGGAAAAAGTCCGCATGCGGATCAGGTTGCGCCGCCCCGGGTCCAACGGCGGAATGGCGTCTTCGGGCGCCAGATCGGCGTAGGCCTCATCAAGCACGACCAGCGTGTCGTCAGGCACCGCCGCCACGAAGTCTATCACCGCCTCCGCCCCATGCCAGGACCCCATGGGGTTGTCCGGGTTGGCCAGGTAGACCAGCTTCGCCCCCACCTCGCGTGCAGCACGCGCCAGCGCCTCCGGGTCCTCCTGGTCGTCGCGATAGGGCACTTTCACCAGCCGCCCGCCAAAGCCCGCAACGTGGTAGTTGAAGGTGGGATAGGCCCCGTCCGAGGTCACCACCGTTTCGCCTTCGCCCACGAAAAGCCGCGCCAGATAGCCCAGCAACCCGTCGATCCCTTCGCCCGCGACCACGGCCTCGGGCGCTATCCCGTGATGGGCGGCCAAAGCCTGCCGCAGCGCGTCATATTCCGGGTCGCCATACATCCAAGCTGTGCGCGCGGCTTCTGCCATGGCTTCAATCGCCCGCGGCGAGGGGCCGAACACGCTCTCATTAGCGCCGAGCCTGGCTTCAAATGGCCGACCCATCGCCCGCTCCTGCGCTTCGGGTCCCACGAACGGGACAGAGGCGGGCAGGTTTGTGGCCAAAGGCGTGAATCGAGGCATGGCAAACCCTAAGTTATTGCGCGCTCCCACCCCAAGGCGAGACGTCGCACACGTTATCTCGGAAGCCCTGGGCATGAAACCTGACCCAATAGATCCACCATGGCTGCACCTCCGGACCGGATCCGAACCCAACGGCCGCAGGGGCATCGCTGCAAGACAGCCCGGCATTGCCCCAGCGTGCGCCCGCCCCCCCCCCGGCGCGGACCAATTGCCTCAGCGCCCAAGCGCCTCCGACCGATCTACCACATGCAGCAAGGGCTCCCCATCCTCACCCCGCCGAATGTTCTCGGCGATCACATGCGCCGCCGTCTGCGCCCGCGTGGCCGATGCGATATGCGGCGTCACCGTCACCCGGGGATGCCCCCAAAACGGATGATCCTCAGGCAAAGGTTCCTCCCGGAAGGCATCCAGCGTGGCATGGGCCAGCTGCCCGCTCTCCAATGCGGCCAGAAGCGCTGCATCGTCGATCAGGGCCCCGCGCCCTGGGTTCAGCAACATCGCGCCTTCGGGCAGCCAGCTCAGCACCTCGGCGTCGATCAAGTTCTCGGTGGACCGCGTCAGCGGCGTCAACAACACGACGATCTGCGCGTCTCGCAATGCCTCCCGCAGCCCGTCACGCCCGGTCAGCGACCGCACCCGAGGCACCGATTTCTCGCTGCGCGACCACCCCGTCACCGGAAAGCCCAGCCGCGCCAGCGCTTCCGCACAGGCCGCGCCCAGCACGCCCATACCGAGCATCGCCACCGGTCGGTTGGCGGCCAAGGGCGGCGCGCGGTTGTTCCAGACGCGATCCGGGTTCACGATATGGGCATCCATGCCCAGATGGTGGCGCAGCACATGGCCCGTCACCCATTCCACCATGCCCTGTGTCAGCCCGTCATCCACCATCCGCGTCAGCGGTGCGGTCAGCGTCCGGTTACCCTCTACATCTTCCACCCCCGCCCAAAGGTTTAGCACCCCCTTCAGCGCGGTATAGGGTCCAAAGTCCTGCAGAGGGGAGCTCGGGGCATAGACAATCCATTCGATCGCCTCGGGCGCCGGGTCTTCATCCAACAGCACGATCTCATGGGCCACACCCCTCGCCGCTAAGGCGGCAGGTAGGACTTCGGCATAATGGGCCCAACTGGCCCGGCTCGCGGCATAGAGAATGCGCGTCATGCAGCGAAGGCCCGGCCCAAGTCGCGCATCCCCTTCACTTCGATCGGGTTGCCGAACGGGTCCAGAAAGAACATCGTCGCCTGTTCCACCGGCTCTCCCTCAAACCGCAGCGTGGGTGCGATCACGAAAACGGTCCCCGCCGTTTCCAACCGGGTGGCCAAGTCGCGCCAGGCGCGCATGTCGAGCAACACGCCGAAATGGGGCATGGGTACCATGTGATCGCCAACCCGACCTGTGGGCCGATGGGCGAAGGTTTCCCCCAGATGCAGGCTGATCTGGTGACCGAAAAAGTCGAAATCGACCCAAGTGTCGGTCCTGCGCCCCTCGGCACATCCCAGCACCCCGCCATAAAAGGCCCGAGCGCCGTCCAGATCACCGATATTGAAAGCCAGATGAAAGATACTCATGGGCCACGGATGCCACGGCCCCCGCTTGCCGCCAACCGTCTTTACCATGACGGAAGCCATCGCCGACGCAAACAGACGCCTCTGGATCGACCGCCCCCTTCAGCCTGGCGTCAAATACTCCGGGGGAGTCGATCTCTGATCGACGGGGGCTGGCCCCCCTACGCCCCCGACGGATCGCGCCACCGGTTCACAATCGGATAGCGTCGATCCAGCCAGAAGGCTCGCTGCGACAACCGCGCGCCCGGGGCAGATTGAAACCGCTTGTATTCGCTCAGATAAACTAAGCGCTCCACATGCTTCACGACGTCTATATGATGGCCCGCCGCCACGATTTCGGCCACTGAGTGTTCTTCGTCGATCAGCCGCTTCAAAATGTCGTCCAGCACCGGATAGGGTGGCAAGCTGTCTTCGTCCTTCTGGTCTTCCTTCAATTCCGCCGAAGGCGGCTTGTCGATCACGCGGGGCGGCATCACCTCCCCGTCAGGCCCCTTGAACCAGGTGACATAATTGGCGTTTCTCCACCGGCAGACCTCAAACAGATCGGTCTTGTAGAGATCCTTGACCGGGTTATACCCCCCTGACATATCGCCATAGATCGTGGCATATCCCACCGCCACTTCCGACTTGTTGCCGGTGGTTAACAGCATCGCGCCGGTCTTGTTGGACAACGCCATCAACAGTAGTCCACGAATGCGCGATTGCAGGTTTTCTTCTGTGATGTCAGGGGCATAGCCCTCAAAAAGCGGCGCCAATGTTTCCGTGGCCGCCGCCCGTGTGGTCCCGATGGGCAGCGTGTCCAACCGGCAGCCCAACCGCTCCGCCACGCCCCGCGCATCGTCGAGCGATGCGTCCGAGGTGTATTCCGACGGCAGCATCACGCAATGCACGTTCTCCGGGCCCAAGGCGTCACAGGCAATGGCCGCCACGATGGCCGAATCCACGCCCCCCGACAGGCCCAGAACGGCTTTCGCGAACGCGGTCTTGGCCATGTAATCCCGCAAAGCCACGACCATGGCGCGGTAATCGGCACCCGGGCCTTCGGGTTGTTTTTCCAAGACCCCTCTTCGGGCCTTCCAGCCCTCATCCGTGCGGTCGAAATCCACATGGGTGATCGCATCTTCGAAACTGGGCAGGTGATGCGTCAACTCTCCATGGGGGTTGAGCACAAAGGAGGCGCCATCAAAGACTTGGTCGTCCTGCCCGCCCATCAGGTTCAGATAGACCAAGGGGAGCCCGTTCTCGACACTGCGCGCCACCATATGCCCATAGCGCACGTCTTGCTTGCCCCGAAAATAGGGCGAACCATTGGGGACCAAAAACAGCTCGGCACCGGTTTCCGCGAGCGTCTCGCAGACATCTTCGAACCACGCATCCTCGCAAATCGGCGTCCCGATCCGGATCGGCCCGATCCGGTACGGCCCAGAGATATCGCCTGAGTGAAAATATCGTTTCTCGTCAAAGACTTTGTAGTTTGGCCGATGGTGCTTGAGGATTTCCGCCACCACCTTCCCGCCACTGGCCACGACCCAAGCGTTATGGGGCTTGTCGTCGCCTTCGCGCCAGATAGGTGTCCCGATCCCGATTGCCGGGCCATCGGCGCAGTCGGAGACCAATTGGGCAAGGACGCGTGCAGCGTCAGCCACGAAGGCCGGTTTGCGCACCAGATCCTGGGGCTGATAACCGGATAAAAACATCTCGGGCAGCGCCACCATATCGGCGCCTGCGGCCTTGGCCGCCGCCCAAGCCTTGCGCGCCAAGTCCGCATTGCCCTCCAGATCCCCCATCGTGGGGTTCAACTGGGCAAGGGTTAGTCGAAACGTCTCTGGCATTGGGCACTCCGGCGCGCGGTCGATCCGCACGTCCCCTAGTCCGTTTCCGCGCGAACCTTAATCGGTTTTTTCGCCACAGGAGGTCTGCCCCCAGACGGGAACCAAGCCGAAGGCGCCGGTCTGATCGCCGATCCGAGCCCCATGGGTCTGCGATCAAACCGGCCTCTGTGGGACGCAATGATTGTGAAACCCTGGATCTCACCAATAGGTGATCCCGGAACGCCCCCCGGGCCGTCGTTTCCGCGTGATCGGTCCCGTTAGTGCCTCGCCTTAGGTCGGCACTTCTTCGCTTGATGGGCATCGAAGTTGCTGGAGCGGCGCTTACCTCTCGCATTGTCGTTGCGCAAGGCATAGTTGTCAGAATGGCCGCCGTATGACGTCGGCATCTGATCTTGACTTAGATAGAGCCAGAGATGACCATTCCAAAAAGCTATCTTGGAAGATCCGAGCCAACATATGTCTAATACATGGTGCGTTTTTATTGACCGAGCGCGCGTTCTCAATCGCGGGGAATTGCAGTCTTCGATTAAAGCGCTGGGCTTCGATCTCGTCCCTAAAAAAAGATTATACACCTTTTGAAGATGACGGGTTTCTGCCATTTCTGCTTGAAGGCGAAGACGGTCAGGGCGTTGAAATTCAGCACTCCGAATTGACAAAAAATAGTGTATATTTGCATATGTTTGCAGATATTTCTGCTGGCCGTGACCATTGCATCGCGATGACGTGGGGGAGCAGTATGGCAGACTGCCCATGCGCTATGATTGTGAGCTACCCATTGGCAAAAGAGTTCGATGCTATAGCGTCATACGAGCATGAGAAACCAGGCACGCTAGAGGATATGCTCTCAGATGCCCATGAAGCACTCGAGTACGCAACCAAAGAAAAAGCGAGCACGCCTATTCAAGCTCCGACCTCGATGTTTCCCGACAAAAAGTCGCCCTGGTGGAAATTATGGTGAAATCGAACCCATTTATGCTTCAGGGTCGAAAGCCGGCGCGCGCGACTTTCGCAGCCGCCAGTACGGCTGCGCAACGCCACCCCCAAATACCCCCACCGGCCACCAAGAAGCACGGCACCCGCGCGCGAGGGAAGAAACGCCGATCCCGAACAGACCCCGGATCCCCCGTTGCGATAGCCGCGCGCATTGCCTAGCCTTCGGCCCAAGCAATGCGATCCGAAGAGGGGCGAGCGGATGAGAAGGCTGACGGGGGCCATGGCCCTGATCTTGCTGGCGGGGGCGGTGCTGGCGCAGGAGGTCATCACCAAGCAATACGAAGGCGGTGGCGTTTATGAAGGCACGTTCCGCGATGGCAAGCAGCACGGAACCGGCACCTACACGCTGCCCTCGGGCTATACCTATACCGGCGAATGGGTCGACGGCGAAATCCGCGGCCAGGGCCGGGCTGAATTCCCCGATGGCTCTATCTATGAGGGCGAATTCGCCGCAGGTGAGCCCAATGGCCAGGGCCTGATCACCTTCGCCGATGGCGCCACCTACGAAGGCAACTGGCGCGATGGCCGCATCGAGGGTGAGGGCGTCGCCACCTATGCCGACGGCACGCGCTTCACCGGTGGCTTTACCAACGCGCTCCATGACGGGCAGGGCGTGATGGAAAGCCCCAATGGCTACCGCTACGAAGGCGGCTGGGCCATGGGCCGCAAGGAAGGGGAGGGGCGGATCACCTACCCCGATGGCTCCACCTATGAAGGCGGCATGGCCGACAATGTCCGCTCGGGCCAGGGCATCCTGCGCACGCCCGATGGGCTGACCTATGATGGCGAATGGGCCAACGGCCAGATCAACGGCAGCGGTACGCTGACCCAGGCCAATGGCGACGTCTATGTGGGTACTTTGGTCAATGGGAAGCGCGAAGGGCAGGGTACCGTCACCTATGCGAGTGGCGATGTCTATGAAGGCGACTTCCTGGATGATCGGCGCCACGGCCAGGGCACATTCCGCGGAACCGATGGCTATGTCTATGTGGGCGGCTGGGTCGAAGGCCGTATCGAGGGCGAGGGGGAGGTCAGCTACCCCGATGGCTCCGTCTATGTGGGCACATTCATGAACGACTTGGCCCATGGCACCGGCATGATCACCTATGCCGATGGCGCCACCTATGAGGGCGAATGGAACGAAGGCGTCATTGAGGGCGAAGGCCGCGCGGTCTATCCCAACGGGCTGGTTTATGAAGGCGGCTTCGTGAATGCCCAGAACGAAGGCTTCGGCGTCATGACCTTCACCGATGGCTACCGCTATGAGGGCGAATGGAAGGCCGGGCTGCGCCACGGAGAGGGCGTGGCCACCTATGCCGATGGCACCCGCTACGAGGGCAACTTCGTCGATGGCCAGCGCGAGGGGTTGGGCACGATCACCATGGCAGACGGCTTCCGTTATGAAGGCGGCTGGCGGGATGGTGAAATCGATGGCGAGGGCGTCGCGACCTATGCCAATGGCGATGTCTATGAAGGGGAATTCGTGGCAGGCCGGCGCCAGGGCCCGGGCACCATGCGCTATGCCACAGGCCAGGTAGAGTCGGGCCGCTGGGAAGCCGGTACCTTGGCCGAACGCGACGTGGACAACGTCGCCGAAACGGCCGCCCCCGCTGCCGAGACCGATGATGCGCCATCCGAGGACGGCAACGACGACGGTTGAAGTGGGTTTCGGAAATACTGACTGCGGGTCTTCCGAAAACCGCCTATAATGCCGAATGCAAATATCGCACCGCAAAGGCCCGCCAGCCTTCCACCTCTCGGGACCTTTGCAATACGCGTGGGTCCAGGAATTGCGTCCGACGCTTGAATCGGCGTTTCCGAAGAACGCCCCGATACCGCGCTGGTGTCGCAACATTTGCCGAAAACGGGCGGTGCAGGGTCTTGGTCTGGAATGTTGCGCATCCTTCGCTCGATACGTTGCGTTTTCTGCCCCCGACCAAGAGGCCGCGTCAGGCGATATCCCTGGAAACATCGCGCATTTCTGACCTAAAGCGGTTTTCGAAAAACCTGAATCAGTAATTTCGAAAAACGTCCCGGCATCGCATTGACGTTGCACCGTTTCACGAAAAGCTGATGGCTCAGGTTTTTCGAAAACCGCTATAGCCCAGACCTTCATCGCTACATTTGTCGTTATCGGCCGTGCGGGAAAAGCGGTCATTGAGATGCGTGAAATCAGCGCTTCAATTGAATCTACGCATCGGCCTTTCTGCGGGAAAGCCGGACCGACCTTCGTCACGCAGGCCATGCACCAGAATAATGATCCGGCGCTCGAATGAGGTAAAGTTAAAGTCAGCTGGCGTTTCAAACGTGGTAAACCGCACCGGCGCACATCTCACGCGATAGGGACCGTGTCGGCGATCTCAGCGTTCTAGGCTTTCCCGCCGCGAAGCACGCGGCGCAACCGGACCGTGACAGAACTTACTCGATCACATCTGCCCATTCAGGGTGCCGCCGCGCCTGCGCCTTCACGAAGGGACAAAGGGCGATGACGCCCCACCCTTCGGCGCGCATGTCGGCAACCATACGTTCCGCCAGCGCCAAGCCAGCGCCCGTCTTGCGCAGCGCCTCGGGCACGCCGGTATGGTCGACGATGATCTTGCTGTCGCCCAGCTTTGAATAGGTCATTTCGGCCTCATGGCCGCCCTGAACCAAAACCCAGCGACCGCCGGATGCGCCGTCTTCGCGCGTGATGACAGGCTCCGACAAAAGCGGTCAGACCAAGGTGGCTTCGGTCAGGTCGCGCAGTTCCTGCTCGGTGACGCCATCGGCCAGTTCAACGATCTTCAGGCCGCCATCCGCCACGTCGAGCACGCCCAGGTTGGTGATGATCCGATCCACCACGCCCTTGCCGGTCAATGGCAGCGTGCATTCCTTCAGAAGCTTCGACTGCCCGTGCTTGTTGGCGTGGTCCATGACGACGACGACGCGGCCCACACCGGCCACCAAATCCATCGCACCGCCCATGCCCTTCACCAGCTTGCCGGGGATCATCCAGTTCGCCAGATCCCCGTTCTCGGCCACTTCCATGGCGCCCAGAATGGCCATGGCGATCTTGCCGCCGCGGATCATGCCGAAACTGGTGGCGCTGTCGAAATAGGCGGTCTGGGGAAGCTCCGTGATGGTCTGCTTGCCGGCATTGATCAGGTCGGCGTCTTCTTCTCCGTCAATCGGAAAGGGCCCCATGCCCAGCATGCCGTTTTCCGATTGCAGCGTCACCGTCACCCCGTCGGGGATGTAGTTGGACACCAATGTCGGAATCCCGATGCCCAGATTGACATACCAGCCATCCTGAAGCTCCTGCGCGGCGCGCGCAGCCATCTGATTGCGATCCCAGGGCATGAAGGGCCTTTCCCGTTCAGAGTTCGGTGGTGCCGACAGGCACGTCGATCATAACGACCGTCCCGGCCGCGCCGCGCACAGGCGTCACTGTCGCGTCGAGCCCGTCGCAAAGCTTCAGGATCAGACGGCCGCCGGTTGCGTCGGAGTTCGGGAAGGGGGCATTGGCCGGCAGGCCCACCCCATCATCCGTCACGATGATGCGCAGGCCACCGGCGGCCAGCCGCGTTAGCCGTAGCTCCACGAAGCCTTCGACCATGCGTTCGAAAGCGTGGTGGAAGGCGTTTGACAGCACTTCCGACAGCAGCAGCGCCACGCGTACGGCGGCTTCCAAATTGACCTGCATTGGATCCACGTTCTGGACATAGCGGATGCCGGGGCGGCTTTCCTCATGGGCCACGGCGGCGCCGACGCGGCTGATCAAGGCGCCCAGATCAATGCCCAGGGCGGTTTCGTTTTGATCGGAAAGCTGGATTGATTCGTAGACGAGTTGCAGGCATTCCAGCCGCCGCTCCATCGCCTCGAAAGCTAGGGGTTCTTCGTGGTCGGAAAGCTCATGCAGGCCCGCGAGCACCAACGATAGATCGTCGCGCACGCGCGATTGGATGGCGTGCAGAAGTTCCTCGGCCGCGGCTTCTTCCCGCTCAGAATCGTAAAGCTCCTTCTGGATGCCCAGGAAATAGATGACCTGGCCTTCCGCATCGATGATCGGCGCGATGATCAGCCGGTTCATGAAGGGCTTACCGTCAGCGCGGTAGTTCAGGATGTCGACCGTGACGTCCTGTTGCTGCCCGATGGCGTCGCGCAGGCTATCCACGTCGCTTTTTCGTGTCTCCTCGCCTTGCAAGAACCGGCAATTGCGCCCCACCACCGCCGAGCGGGAATAGCCTGTCGTCCGCTCGAACGCGGAATTGACGTAGACAATCGGGTTATCTTCGACACGCGGATCGGTCAGCACCATGGCCACGCGCACACGCGAAAACCCGGCCAGCGCGGCCTGGTCATCCACAACAGACGCCAGCCTGCGGCGCGCGCCGACTTCCGTCGAAATCGACTTCGCACCAGTGCCCGGGGCGTCGCGCATCTTATCTTGTTCAGGCGGCAGGGCGGACAGTCCTTTGTTCGATACGCTTCTCATGTTCGCCCTGGATGAGGCGGTGCACGTAAATGCCAGGCAGGTGGATGTTGTCGGGGTCCAGTTCGCCAGTCTCGACGATTTCCTCAACCTCCACGACGCAGGTCTTGCCGCACATGGCGGCTGGCGGGTTGAAGTTGCGAGCAGTTTTGCGGAACACCAGATTTCCGGTCGGATCGGCCTTCCAGGCCTTCACGATGGACAGGTCGGCAAAGATGCCCCGTTCCATGATGTAGGTTTCGCCGTCGAAATCCTTGTGGTCCTTGCCTTCGGCAATGACCGTGCCGACGCCTGTCTTGGTATAGAAGCCAGGGATGCCGCAGCCTCCGGCGCGCATCCGCTCTGCCAGGGTGCCTTGCGGGTTGAATTCCAGCTCCAGCTCACCGGACAGATACTGCCGCATAAATTCAGCGTTTTCACCCACATAGGACGAAATCATCTTTTTGACCTGACGGGTCTGCAACAGGATGCCGATGCCGAACTCATCCACGCCCGCATTGTTGGACGCGAAGGTCAGGTCCTTCGTCCCCGCCTCCTTGATGGCACTCAGCAGCAATTCGGGGATGCCGCATAGGCCGAAGCCCCCCGCGGCGATAAACATCCCATCGAAGAGCAGGCCGTCCAGCGCTTCCGCCGCCGAGCCATAAACCTTCTTCATGCCGGGTCTCCTATCGATCGTGCCTGAGGTTTAACCTCTCGGCGCAGCGGTGACAATCTTACTGGCGCCGGTCATCGCTTAGAATTAATGGTTTGCGCCATCGCATTTATGCGGCCTTCCGCGAATGCGTCGAAATCCGCCGCTGGTTGCCGCTTGGCGTATATATCCGCGAAGGGATCGGGCGCCTTGGCCCTGGCCCCCGCCATGCGCACGATGACGGCGTGGGCGCAGAATGGAACATAAACCTCCGAATAGCCGCCTTCATGGGCCATCACCAGGCGCCCATCGCATAGCGTCGTGGCGGCTTCCATCACCTGGGAGGTCATGGCGTCGAAGGTTTCCGCCGTGGCCAACATCCGGCCCAAAGGGTCCGGGACGGCCGCATCAAGGCCGCAGGCCACCACGATCACATCGGGCTTGAAGCGGGCCAGGGCGGGCAGGACCAACCGCTCCATCGCCGCCAGATAGGTCACGTGCCCCGATCCGGGTGGCAACGGGATGTTCAGGTTGGCATGCGCCTCGGTCTCAAACGCGCCGGTATCCAGCGGATAGTTGTTTTCCTGATGGATCGAGATGGTCAGAACATCCGGGTCATCGCCAAAAATCGCCTCTGTCCCGTTGCCGTGATGAACATCCCAATCCAGCACCGCGACACGCTGGCACAATCGCCGCGCCTGGGTGCGGCGGATGGCCAGCGCGATATTGGCCAGCAGGCAGAACCCGTTCGGGAAGTCGGGCAGGGCATGGTGCCCAGGCGGGCGGCTGAGCGCATAGGCATTGGCATACGAACCGTTCAAAACGGCCTCCATCGCGGCTGCGACCAGACCGGCCGACAGGCAGGCGATTTCGTAGCCGCCGGGCCCAAACGGGGTGCGGCGCCCCAACTCGCCGCCGCCCGCATCCGATGTCGCCTTGAACGTGTCGAGATAGTCCGCCGGATGGACCCGCAGCAGATCCTCGCGGGTCAGCGGCGGGGCGCTCGCGACATGCAGCTCATCCATCAATCCGGTGACATTCATCAGGTTGACCAACCGCCGCTTGGTCTCCGGGTCCTCCGGCAATCCGCCGCCGCCCGCGATGGGTTGCACCAACCCACCCACCGGCGCCATCTGCGCGTAGTTGCCGCCACCATGCCAAAGGCAGCGTTCGTCGTGAAAAAAGCCTGTTGTCATGTCAGAACCCTGATCGCGGGCCGAAGAGTTTTTAAAGTAAAAACTCTTCGCAAAGTCTTAATGTAAGACTTTGCCCACGTTCAAAGCTCGGGGTAAATCGGGAAGCGATCGCACAAGGCCTGCACGTTTGCCTTCACCGCCGCTTCAACCTCACCATTCCCGTCCGGCCCGTTCGCCGCCAGCCCATCCAAGACCTCCACGATCAGATCCGCGACTTGGCGGAATTCTGGCTCCGCAAAGCCCCGTGTTGTGCCCGCAGGCGTGCCCAAACGGATGCCTGACGTGATGGTGGGTTTCTCTTCGTCGAAGGGGATCCCGTTCTTGTTGCACGTGATATGCGCGCGGCCCAAAGCGGCCTCGCTCGCATTGCCCTTCACCCCCTTTGGGCGCAGGTCCACCAGCATCAAATGCGTGTCGGTTCCGCCGGTTACGATGTCGAGACCACCCTTTTGCAACTGATCCGCCAGGGCCTTTGCATTGGCAATGACCTGGGCCTGATAATCCTTGAAGCCGGGCCGCAGCGCTTCTCCGAAGGCTACGGCCTTGGCGGCGATCACATGCATTAAGGGCCCGCCCTGGATGCCTGGGAAGATGGCGGAATTCACCTTCTTGGCGATCTCTGCATCGTTTGTCAGGATCATCCCGCCCCGCGGACCGCGCAGGGTCTTGTGCGTCGTCGTGGTGGCCACATGGGCGTGGGGGAAGGGCGACGGGTAATGGCCGCTGGCCACCAGTCCCGCAAAATGTGCCATATCCACAAGGAGATACGCGCCAACACTATCCGCGATCTCGCGCATCTTGCCGAAGTCGATGATGCGCGGAATGGCCGAGCCTCCGGCGATCAGCATCTTGGGCCGATGCTTTGTCGCCAAGTCCTGCACCTGGTCGTAATCCAGCAGCAAATCTTGTCTGCGCACGCCATATTGCACCGCGTTGAACCACTTCCCCGACTGGTTCGGCTTGGCCCCATGGGTCAGGTGCCCGCCCGCATCGAGAGACATGCCCAAGATCGTATCGCCCGGCTGCAACAGCGCGGTGAACACACCTTGGTTGGCCTGAGAGCCGGAATTGGGCTGCACATTGGCGAAGTCGCACCCGAACAGTTGCTTGGCACGGTCGCGTGCCAAGTCTTCCGCGATATCAACGTATTGGCAGCCGCCATAATAGCGCCGACCCGGATAACCTTCGGCATATTTGTTGGTCATCACCCCGCCTTGGGCTTCCATGACGGCGCGGCTGACGATGTTTTCGGAGGCTATCAATTCGATCTCATCGCGCTGGCGACCAAGTTCGAGCTTGGTCGCCTCTGCGATGTCTGGGTCGGTATCGGCAAGGGTCGCGGTGAAGAAGTTCGGATCGCGATGGGGGGCGTTCATGGCAGGCACTCCTGATCGGATGGGTTGCGGCTTCATACGCGGCAAGGGCAGGCGCGAAAACCCGCGAAAAGGGCGCAGGCGCCGCGAAGGCGCTGTCTTGCGTTTCCGATCGGGGCGCGACAACCCTGTGGCGAAACGGGGGAGTTCCATGCCGCGCGCCAAAGACATCGCCTTCCTCGCCTCGGATACCCCCGAGGCGCAGGAGGCCCTCGCCCGCCTTACGGACCGCTATGGCCAGACGGATGTGGCCCGATCCTCCGTGATTGTCGCCCTGGGCGGCGATGGCTTCATGTTGGAAACCCTGCACGCCACCATGGCGGTGGACGCGCCCGTCTACGGCATGAACCGCGGCACTGTGGGCTTTTTGATGAACGATTACCGCGAGACCGGGCTGACAGGTCGCCTGGGCCGGGCGGAGGAGGCGGTGATCAACCCGTTGCATATGACAGCCACCTGCGCCGATGGCGCGGAGGTGGAAGCGCTGGCGATCAACGAAGTGTCGTTGCTGCGGGCAGGGCCGCAGGCCGCACGGCTCAAGATCAGCATCGACGAAAAGGTCCGCATGGAAGAGTTGGTCTGCGACGGCGCGCTGGTCTCGACCCCGGCGGGATCGACGGCCTACAACTATTCCGCCCACGGCCCCATCTTGCCCATCGGGTCGGGTGTCCTGGCCCTGACGGCAATGGCGGCCTTTCGCCCGCGCCGCTGGCGCGGTGCCATCCTGCCGCAACAGGCCCGCGTCCGCTTCGACGTGCTGGATGCAGCCAAACGGCCCATGATGGCCGAGGCAGATGGCAATTCGGTGCGCGACGTCGTGCGGGTCGACGTGGCCAGCGACCCGGCCATCAACCACCGATTGCTGTTCGATCCTGGCCACGGCTTGGAAGAACGGCTGCTGCGCGAACAGTTCACCTGAGTCGCGTCGTCAAAAGCAGACTTGGCGTTGGGTCGGCTGATCCGTTGCGATTGGATATTTTTGCCAGGAAGAAGCATCCATTGGTCGGCGCTCCGATAGGGAAAGTGGTCGTGTCGTCGACGCGGCGCTTGCGGGCTATGGGCCCGGTGGCCTAGGAGACCTCGGATCTGTTGGAGAGTTCCATGCCTCGCACGCTCATCACCTCGGCCATTCCCTATATCAATGGGATCAAGCACCTGGGCAATCTGGTCGGCTCGCAATTGCCGGCGGATCTGTATGCCCGCTACCTGCGGCTGCGGGGCCACGAGGTCATGTTCATCTGTGCCACCGATGAGCATGGCACCCCGGCGGAGCTGGCGGCGGCCAAGGCGGGCAAGCCCGTGGCCGAATATTGCGCCGAGATGTGGCAGGTTCAGAAGGACCTGGCGGATGGGTTTCGGCTGTCCTTCGATCATTTTGGCCGCTCGTCATCGCCACAGAACCACCGGCTCACGCAGCATTTCGCAGGGCGCTTGGCCGAGGCCGGGTTGATCGAGGAACGCTCTGAAAAGCAGGTCTATTCCAAAGCGGATGGGCGGTTTTTGCCGGATCGTTATATCGAGGGGACATGCCCCAATTGCGGCTATGAGCGCGCGCGCGGGGATCAGTGCGAGAACTGTACCAAGCAGCTTGATCCCACGGATCTGATCGATCCGCGCTCGGCCATTTCCGGCTCAACGGATTTGGAAGTGCGGGAGACGAAGCACCTTTACCTGCGGCAATCGCTGCTGCGCGACCGGTTGGACCAATGGATCGACGGGCAGGAGGGGTGGCCGATCCTGACCACCTCCATTGCCAAGAAATGGCTCCATGATGGCGACGGCCTGCAAGATCGTGGGATCACTCGGGACCTCGACTGGGGCATTCCTGTCCGCAAGGGCGCGGAGCCTTGGCCGGGTATGGAAGGCAAGGTCTTCTACGTCTGGTTCGACGCACCCATCGAATACATCGCGGCCACCAATGAATGGGCCGATGCCACGGACGGCGATTGGGAGCGGTGGTGGCGCACCGACAAAGGGGCCGAGGATGTGCGCTATGTGCAGTTCATGGGTAAGGACAATGTGCCCTTCCACACGCTCAGCTTTCCAGCCACGTTGCTTGGGTCGGGGGAGCCGTGGAAGACCGTGGATTACCTGAAATCGTTCAATTATCTGAACTATGATGGCGGGCAATTCAGTACCTCCCAAGGGCGGGGGGTGTTCATGGATCAGGCGCTGGAAGTGCTGCCGGCGGATTACTGGCGTTGGTGGTTGCTGAGCCACGTGCCCGAAAACCAGGACACGGAATTCACCTGGGAGATTTTCCAGGCCAATGTGAACAAGGACCTGGCCGATGTGCTGGGCAATTTCGTGAGCCGGGTGACGAAGTTCTGCCGCTCCAAGTTCGGGGAGGTCGTGCCCGATGGCGGGGCTTGGGGCGAGACGGAGGCGGCCTTGATCGCGCGGCTGGCCAAGGGGTTGGAAGCGTATCAAGGGCACATGGACGCCATTGAAATCCGCAAGGCGGCGGCCGAGTTGCGCGGGCTTTGGGTGGCAGGCAATGAATACTTGCAAGAAGCCGCGCCCTGGTCCGTCTTCAAGGAAGACCCCGACAAGGCGGCGGCGCAGATCCGGTTGGCGCTGAACCTCATCCCCTTCTACGCGACGCTTTCGGCGCCCTTTATCCCCGACGCGGCCGAGACCATGCATGGCGCCATGGGGACGGAGCCGGCTTGGCCCGAGGATGTGGAGGCGACCTTGGCGACTTTGGCACCGGGCCATGCCTTCACCGTGCCGGACGTGCTGTTTGCCAAAATCAGCGACGACGACCGCGCCGCCTGGGCTGAGCGCTTCGCGGGCACGCGGGATTAAATCGATGCGGCTGGGCCTGGTTGCGTTGCTCGTGCCCGACTATGACGCAGCGCTGGCCTTTTTCGTCGACGGGCTGGGTTGGCGCTGCACCGAGGACGTGCCTCAGGGCGATAAACGCTGGGTCACGGTTGCGCCGCCGGGTGGCGGTGCGGCGCTCCTTTTGGCGCGGGCGGTGGATAACCAGGTACGCGCCATTGGCGACCAGCATGGCGGGCGGGTCGGGTTCTTTCTGACGACAGACGATTTCGCGCGGGATGCCGCACGCATCGAGGTGGCGGGCGGCACCTTCGAGGAGGCGCCGCGGCACGAGCCATACGGCACCGTGGCTGTCTGGCGCGACCCCTGGGGCAACCGTTGGGATCTGATCGAATCGCCTGCCTGATTCTGGACGCAAATGACCCGGATCGGGGCGAATCTGTGCAAGGAAACCCGCCAAGGCATCTCAATTACACAAATATTTGAGACAGTTCCGGAGAGTATTAAGAAATCGTTTCCAAAATCGCAGGTTTTTAGTGTCGGCGCTTGTTCGCCTAGTCGAACTTCCTACAAGGTCGGCGAACGTAGAGAAACTTGTCGATTTAGGAGCGTTGAGCCCATGGGTGGATTGTTACTGTTCGGAGCACTGGCGCTTGGCATTGGGATCTTCGCAATTGTCGACGAAGGCGGCGGGGGCGGCGGCGATGACAGTGATGACGTCATGGGCGGTGGAGATGACGGCGGCGTTGATGGCGATGGCGGTGTCGACGGGTCCGATGGCATGGACGGCATGCTGGGAAGCCCCGGCGACGAAACTGGAACCGACGAAGCCGATGAGATCGTGGGCGGCCCCCTGGACAACCTGCTGAGCGGCGAAGGCGGTGACGATGAAATCCGCGGCTTCGGCGGTGACGACACAGTTCTCGGTGGTGCAGGTGACGACAGCCTATTCGGGGGCACCGGCAACGACAGTGTCGATGGCGAAGCCGATGACGACACGATTCAAGGGGGCCCGGGAGACGACCTTCTGAACGGTGGTGAGGGCGACGACTTCATCATTGCTGGCAGCGGCGACGATATTGCGGTTGGCGGGGCAGGCGATGACGACCTGTTCGGCGGTGCTGGTGAAGACCTGCTCACGGGGTCTGACGGCGACGACGGATTGCTTGGTGGGCTTGGCGACGACACGCTGAGCGGCGGCGCTGGCAATGACGACATATTCGGCGGCGAAGACGACGATCTGCTGGATGGCGGCGACGGCGACGACACGATCACCGGCAATGTTGGCGACGATACGGTGATCGGCGGTGACGGGGCCGATACGATTTCAGGTGTAGAGGGCAACGACCTGCTGCTTGGCGGCCTCGACAACGACCAGGTGCTGGGTGGCGAAGGCGACGATTGGCTGGAAGGCAATGAAGGCGACGACAGCGTCTTTGGCGCAGAAGGGGCCGATCTCGTTCTTGGTGGTGAAGGCGATGACAGCGTGTTGGGCGGCGACGGCGACGACACGGTCGCGGGCGCCTTTGGGGCAGATACGCTGATCGGCGGTGACGGGAATGACGACATCATTGGACTTGAGGATGTGGTGGTTTCGGATACCGGGGCTCTGACAATCGCCAGTTTCGATGAAGGCACTGGCGATACGGGCGACGTGATCGGTGGCTTGGGCGGCGACGATCTGATCATCATCGGCGATCTGGACACAGTGACGGGTGATGCAGGCTCGGATGTGTTCGTGGCCGGCGACTGGATCGAAGAGGATCGCGTGGCCGAGATAACCGATTTCGACGCAACCGAGGACACGATTGAGCTGTTCTTCCAGACCGAGGACGAGCCCGACCTGACGCTGGAGGAGGTGGACGGCGACACGCTTGTGCAGCTTGGCGGTGAAACGGTGCTTATCCTGCGCGATGTGGTCGGGCTCGACCCGCTGGCGGAAGGCGTGTTCACGGTTCTGCCTGTGTCCTGAGGCGGCCTATCTGCGGCGGGGGCCTAGCCCCGCTGCGTCGCCCACCAACGGGCCGGGAGGGGCCCCTTGGTGGGCGATTTGCGTTTTCGGGGAATATCTTGCCGCCCTGCTGTCTGCGTTGAACCGGACGTGTTTTCCGAATCGGCTGGCGGAGAACCTCACATCTGCGCGGATGGCCGCTTGGAATACGGCGGCTTTGAGGCGAAGCGAGGCGGGTTCTGGACGAAGCGGGGCGGTATTCTGACGGATTGTCCTCGTGTTCCCGGAGCGGGCGGAAGTTGGACCGATGATTGTTTCCAAAAAATAATTAACGCATTGATTTTCTTGCATTTTAATCGGGATTTGAGCCAGTTGCTGGAAACGATCCACAGCAAGAAATCGAAGGAATTGGTTATGCTCGGTCTCGTCGTTCTCCTGTCCGTCTTCGGGCTGGGTGCCTATGTCGAAGTCACTGCCGATGGCGATGACGACGATGATTTTCTGGATTTCGACGGGGTGGAACCCGGCGAAGTCGAAGCCGCCACGTCTGGCGACGACGTCATCACCGGTAGTCGCGAGGACGATGTGATCGATGGTGGCGCCGGGGCTGACATTTTGGGTGGCTTTGACGGCGATGACGTGGTGCGCGGTGGCACGGGCAACGACAGCCTCAGCGGCGGCGACGGTGAGGACACGTTGGACGGCGGCGTCGGCGAAGACTTTCTTTACGGCGACTTTGGCGATGATCTTGTGGAGGGCGGTGACGGAAACGATGCCATCGGCGGTGGCCCGGGCCAGGACACCATCTTGGGCGGTGACGGCGATGATCAATTGTTCGGGATCGAGAATGTCATCGTTGGGCAAGACCTTGAAGAAGCGCTCGAAGATCTTTTCCAAGATCGAGAAGGCGGCGCTGATATTCTGGATGGCGGCACGGGCGATGACCTGATTGTTCTGGCTGATGAAGATGTTGGCACCGGAGGCGAAGGGGCCGACCTGTTTGGCGCTGGGACCTATATCGACGAAGCCCAGGCGCCGCGGGTTACCGATTTTAACGTGGCCGAAGACAGCATCGAACTGGTCTATGAAGACGGCACCCCCGAGCCGCTGGTGACCTTCCCCGTCGTCGAGGGCAATACCGAAATCCGCATGGATGGCGAAACGGTTATGGTTTTGGAAGGTGTGACCGAAATTGAAGGGATCCGGGTTTTCCTGAGCACCGATGCGGTCGATCTGGTCTGATCGTGTTTGACTGAGCATGGCACAAGTCTCTGGAACCAAAAGGGTAAGGCAAATATGCCTGTCTATGACGCCGTCCCCTTGAACGGGGGCGGCGTTCTTCCCAAATCGGGGATGTCAGACGCCGTTTCAGGGTCTGGCACCACACCCGCCCCCGTCCCGTGTCGGAGGGGGCCATATCTGTATCGCTTCAAGTGAGGATGCACATGCGTACCTATGATTTTACCCCGCTCTATCGTGCCAGTGTCGGTTTTGACCGGATGGCCAACCTGTTGGATCGCGCGTTGACCGCTGATACGGCCACCACCTATCCGCCCTACAACATCGAAAAGCTGGGTGATGACGCCTACCGGATTTCTATCGCGGTGGCGGGCTTCACCGCTGACGAATTGAACGTAGAGGCGCGGGAAAACGCGCTGACCGTGACAGCGCGGAAGGCCGAGGCTGACACCAAGACAACCTATCTGCATCGCGGAATCGCGCAGCGGGCGTTCGAGAAGACGTTCCAGCTTGCTGATCACGTCCATGTGACGGGCGCGCGCCATGCGGATGGCATGCTCCATATCGAGTTGGAGCGTCAGGTGCCCGAAGCGCTCAAACCCCGCCAGATCGAGATCGCGGGCGGCGCCAAGTCGGGCGCAGCAGCGATCGAAGGCACTTCTGAGGCTGTGGAGGCGTAAACGGCAACCCAAGGCTGTGCCTCCGGCCAACGGAGCGGCGCGCGTCCCATGCGGGGCGCGCGTTTTTGGTTTAGGCGGCCGCGGCGTGGTTGGTCTGCTGCTTGGACGGACTCAAGCTCGCAGGGCGCCGGTCCATTGAGGAGCCGGGGGGGGCCTTCGATAAACCGGCTTGCAGCAATTCCGCACAGGGAGCCCAGCCCCCTACCGCACTGGCAGCCTCAACGTCCGGTGCAGATGGCGAAGAAAGGCAAGTTCCAATGGGCGGCGCGCCGCATCGACCATGCGGGCCATGTCCCGCCAGTGGCCCGAGGGCGCGATAGCCTGTTCCGCAATATCGGCGAGGGCCGCGCGCCGCGTCGGATAAGCCTGCGCGGCCAAGGTCAAACAAGGCCAGATGTCGCGGCTATAGAGCCCACGGCGCACCATCTCCCCTTCGGCTAAAGCGCGCAAGACGCGCTTGGCGAGCCATTGTTGGATAAGGCGGCGCTCCGCCATCGAGACCGCCCAATCCAGCGGCTGGTGCGGCCACCAGCGCGCCACGTTGCGCAGATGGGCGATGGCGGTCCTGTCCAGGCGGGGTGGCGGCAGGGCTGTCAGCAGGTCCGGGCCTGCGAGGGTCCAGCCGCAATGGGCCAGGGCGAAGCGCACCCAGGCGCCGCGCCCGCCGGGGCCGTCGAACGTGGCGCGGGGGACAATGTTGGCCTCCACCGGCAAGGGAAGCGGCGGAAGACTTTCAAGTGGCGGCAACGTGATCTCGGCGCCGGTAATAATCATCAGATCAATATCGGCCGGGGCAGACGCCCCCCGCGCGAGCGAGCCGCGCAGGACAATGGACGCCCCGGCATCGCCCATCGCGGAATGGAGCGCCTTTGCGAAGTCGTCCACCGAGCGCCCAATCGGCCCCGACGGCGCGCGACCCAGGCGGGGAAGGTGGCCCGCCGCATCCGCGCGGCTGAGCGTCCCGATGGGGCGAAGGGGTCCAGTGGCTGGGGTCAAAACCACTGACCGGGCTCCATCAATCCCAGGTCCATCAATTGCTGAGCGCGCCACTCGAACTTGACGGAGCCGCCCCAGCGGAAGCTCTTGATCGCGGCGCGGCTGCCGGGGTTCGTGGCCAGCGCCTTGGCCGCCCGGAAAGACGCGATGCTGGCGGTCATGGAATGGTGCCAGGGGCAGGCATAGGTGTTCATTTCCGCCATGTTCATGGTGTGATCGGGCAGCAATTGCAGCCCGGGTCGCGCGCGAAACAGGGCGATGCGATCAATGCGCCGCCGCTCCCACGGGACATGTTCTTCGAACCGCCAGCGCAACCCGCCGAAGAAGTCGAGCTGCCGTTCGCGAGGCCCCAAGCTGTCGCCCGGGTCGCGGGCCAAGGCGAAATAGCCCACCTCGTCTAGCCAGGCATTGCCTCGGTCAACGGCATTGCCTTCGGCGGCCAAGTCCCCGGCATAAAGATCGACGATGAAGGTCAGGATCGCGTCGCGCCGTTCTTCGGTGCAGAACGTCATGGCTTCGCCGATGCGGCGCGTCTCGGCAAAGGGGTGGAAAAGGTATTCCGCGTTGTAGCAATAGCCTGTCCAGGCCCCCGGCGGGCGGCCCGCGATCAGCGCGTTGACGCAGGCGCTGGCCATGTCCTCTGGCCGCTGGGGCAGCAACAGGCGGTGGACGTTTTCGGGCAGGGGCTCTGGCAGGGTGATGCCCGGCGGGACGGCCACGATGATATCGTGGAAGCCTGCATCGACATGGTGGCCGATGGTGCTGGCGATTTCGCAGTCGTCTTCGCACAACAGTATGAGCGTGGGGCCAGCCCCCAGCCCCTTTGCCTTGGCCGTCAGGTCTTCCAGCGATGTGAACTGCATCTTGCCCTCGTGCCCTGGCACGCAACATCGGCCAAGGGCCCCGCCTGCGCAACGGGGCCGCGTTGCCGAGCGTGGCGGCCTGCGGTAAAGGCGCAACGCAAACCCCGGAGACGTCGCCATGACCGCGCCCAAGAAGCTGCACGTGAAGACCTATGGCTGTCAGATGAACGTCTATGACAGCGAGCGCATGGCCGAAACGCTGGGCGTCAAGGGCTATGTGACCACGGACCGGCCCGAAGACGCCGATCTGATCCTGCTCAACACGTGCCATATCCGCGAAAAGGCAGCCGAGAAGGTCTATTCCGATCTGGGGCGGCTCAAGCCTCTGCGCGAAGCCAAACCCGATCTGAAGATCGGGGTCGCGGGCTGCGTGGCCCAGGCCGAAGGGGCTGAAATCATGGCACGCCAGCCCTTGGTGGACCTGGTGGTCGGCCCCCAGACCTATCACCGTCTGCCCGCCATGATGGAGCGGGTAGAGGCGGGCGAAAAGGCTTTGGACACCGAGATGCCGGAGGAGGACAAGTTCGACCACCTCCCCAAGCTGCGCAGCCCGGCGGCCAAGCCCACAGCCTTCCTGACGGTGCAGGAAGGCTGCGACAAGTTCTGCGCCTTCTGCGTGGTGCCCTATACCCGCGGGGCGGAAGTTTCCCGCCCGGTCGAGCGTCTGCTGGGCGAGGCGCGGGCCCTGGTGGATCGCGGCGTGAAGGAAATCACCCTCCTGGGTCAGAACGTGAACGCCTATCACGGGCTCGGCCCCGATGGCGCAGTCTGGAGCTTGGCGCGGCTGATCTGGGCCTTGGACGGCATCGACGGGTTGGAGCGGATCCGCTTCACGACCTCCCACCCCAACGACATGACCGACGATTTGATCGAGGCCCATGGGACGTGCGCCAAGCTGATGCCGTATCTGCATCTGCCGGTGCAGTCCGGCTCGGATCGGATCTTGAAGGCGATGAACCGCAAGCACACCGCCGAAGACTACCTGCGCATCATCGCGCGGCTCCGCGATGCCCGCCCCGATCTCGCATTGTCGGGCGATTTCATCGTGGGCTTCCCGGGCGAAACTGAGGAAGACTTCGAGGCCACGCTGCAAATCGTGCGAGAAACACGCTACGCGGCCGCCTATTCCTTCCGCTACTCCGCCCGTCCCGGCACGCCCGCGGCGGAACGTGAGGACGTGCCGCAAGACGTGGCGGTCGAGCGATTGCACAGGCTGCAAGCCCTGATCACCGAGCAGCAGCAAGCAGCGCAGCGCGCCATGGTGGGGCGCGAAACGTGCGTTCTGTTCGAGAAAGCGGGGCGGCACGAAGGGCAGTTGGTCGGCAAGTCGGAATATCTTCAGGCCGTCCATGTGCAGGCGCCCGATGCGCTGAAGGGTCAGGTGGCCCGCGTGCGGATCGAGGCGGCGGCGACCAACTCACTTGCGGGCGTGTTGATCTAAGGCCAAGTGCGACTCAGTTAACGGATGGGCGGGGGCGCGCGGCCCGATCCGAGGCGCGCGTCCATCGTTAATTGTCCACAGTTCGTGGACAATAAGCAGCCTGATCGCGCCCCGGTCGCGGGAACGATTCCAATCGGACACACCTCGCTACATCTTGTAAAATTGGCTTTGCTTGTGTGCGATATTTGCTATCGTCCCAGCCCATGACGGGGTTTCCCTGCATTGACTTAGCAGACCTTCTTGGGGGCAGGCTGTGGATAAGTTGGCAGGGATATCCAAAGGGATTTAGGCAGGAAAAAGGGGTCCGATTGTGGCTCGTGTCGTTAATGGAACTTTGGGGCGCGCGCTGACGCTCCTGGCCGGGGTGGCGCTGGCCGCGCCGGTCGCCGCGCAGAATGTCGGGGATGTGGGCCGGGATGCGGCTGGCAACGTCTTCACCTTCACGGAAGATGCCAACGGCAATCGGGTCTGGACCCCGGGCCGCGTCGGCACCGGCGGGACGGAGCGCCGCATTCTGGCAGAGCGTTTCACCCCAACGATCTGGACCGACCCCGATGGCTGCGAACACTGGGTCATGGATGACGGCGCCGAAGGCTACATGACGCCCCATGTGCGCCGCGACGGTCGCCCCGTCTGTAACCGCGCCACAGCCCAGGGGGGCGATTGACATGATCATCATCCGTCTACTCACCGGCGCCGCCTGCGTCGCCGCCTTGGGCGCCTGCGTGGCCGACAACAATTCCGACAAGACCACCGACCGTGGCGTCATCGGCGTCTCGTCGTTGCAAGATCTGTCGCCCGGCATCTGGGTCGACCCGCGTGGCTGCGATCATTGGATCATCGATGACGGCATCGAAGGCTACCTGTCGCAACGCCTGGACGATCGTGGCCGCCCGGTTTGTTCCGGCGTCGCCCCGCCCGAATATGTCACCGGGCCCTTCCGGGCCGGTCAGGACATAAACGATCCCATTTGATCGCGGATGTCGGTGACGCGCAATTCGGGGCCGTGGCGGAAACGTCACGGCCCTGTTGCATTGTGGGGGTGACATATGCCCTTCAGGACCCATCTTTCATGCTGTCGCGCTGGACGATAAAGACCGACGCTATCGCCCGACGCCTTACCCCTGATGCAGGAGAGCCGCTTGGCCCCAACCGCTTCACCCGATACCGCGCTGGCCATCCAGCTCGAATTTCCCGACAACCGTTTGATGATCGACCTGGTGGGACCCCACGGGGCCCATCTGGCGCAGGTCGAACAACTTCTGGGCGTGCAGATCGTCAACCGCGGCAATTCCCTCGTTGTCCATGGCGAAGCCGCGGGCGAAGGGGAGCGGGTGTTGAACGCGCTCTACGCCCGGCTGGAAGCGGGCAAGGGCGTGGATATGGGCGCCATTGACGGCCTGGTGCGCCTGCGCGGCGACGAGGCGGAGGCCCGCGCTGGCGACCAGGCGGAGATGTTTCCCGGCCCCGCCCTCGAAATCCGCACCCGCAAAAAGACCATGGAGCCCCGGACCGAGGCGCAGAAGGCCTATACCCAAGCGCTTCTGGACCATGAACTGACCTTCGGCATCGGGCCCGCGGGCACCGGCAAGACCTATATCGCCGTGGCCGTGGCCGTGTCGAAATTCATCACAGGCGAAGTGGACCGCATCATCCTGACCCGCCCCGCGGTGGAGGCGGGCGAAAAGCTGGGTTTTCTGCCGGGCACGCAGGATGAAAAGGTCGACCCCTATATGCAGCCGCTCTACGACGCGCTGAACGACTTTCTGCCCGGCAAGCAATTGGCCAAGCTGCGTGAAGAACGCCGGGTGGAAATCGCACCCCTGGCTTTCATGCGCGGGCGCACGCTTAGCAATGCGTTCGTTATTCTGGATGAGGCGCAGAATGCCACGACGATGCAGATGAAGATGTTTCTGACGCGGCTTGGCCAGGGATCACGCATGGCGATCACGGGGGACCGCAGCCAGGTGGACCTGCCGCGCGGTGTGCAATCCGGACTGCGCGATGCGGAACATATCCTGGACGGCGTGGGCGGGATCAGCTTCAACTATTTCACCGCCTCGGATGTGGTGCGCCACCCCCTGGTGGCCAAGATCATCACCGCCTACGACGCCGAAGATACCCGCCGCGAAGCCGCCCGGGTGGCGCGGGAAGGGTAAGCGCGTATGGGACGGCAAGGGGAGGCTGGCTGATGGCGGGTTGGCGCCGGTTACGATTCAAACACCGCAAACCAAGGCCATACCGCGTCAGCTTTGAGCAGGCGGTGCGCAAACCCACCCTGATGCGATCCTATGTGAAAGAGTGGTGCGCCAGGCGCCGAAAGGAAGGCGCCCAAGCCTTCGCTGCGGGGGCCTTGTCGGGGGGCTTGGTCTGGATGTTCTTCCGCGAACCCAACATGACCGTAGAAATGCCCAAGGCCATGGTCATCGCCTTCGTCGCGATCCCGGTCGTCTTCACGACGATGGGCGCGCTCTGCATAGTTTGGCCCCAAGCGATGTTCTGGCTGGACCACCCCCGGGACCGCTATGAAAAGGCGCTGGCCGGGAAAGGGCGGCGGAAGGGCAAGCAAAGATGAACGATCCGGATCGCGGCGACCGGTTGGAAGTGACGGAGGATGCCGCGCTTTGGGATTGGCTGGGCGCCCATCACGACCGGGATGCGGGTGGCCCATGGCTGGGTGGATGGACGACGCATGAAGCTGGATGCGGATGGGACGACGCAATGGATCGGCATCGTCGCCGACCATGCGGCACAGGGCGAAAAGGTGCCGCAATACTGAGATAGGGACGGTGATGGGTTTCGAAGACAGCATGAAAGGCCTGCGCCCATGACCGTGGATGTGGTCATCGAAGATACCCGCTGGACCATCTTGGACGCGTTGGCAAACGCGGCTATTCCCGCCGCTCTGGCTGGACTGGACCCAGGCTGGGAGGTCGTCGTTCTCGGCTGTGACGACGCACGGATCGCTGAGCTGAACACGGAATTCCGCGGCAAGCCCATGCCCACAAACGTCTTGTCCTGGCCTTCGGAAGATCGCCACCCGGATGTGGCGCCAAATGACCTGGAACTGGGCGACATCGCCATCGCCTATGACACCTGCCTGCGGGAGGCCGCCGAGCAGGGCAAAAGCTTTGAGGCCCATGTCACGCATCTTCTGGTCCATGCGACACTGCATCTGCTGGGCCATGACCACATCGACGACGAAGGGGCCACGCGCATGGAAGCGCTGGAGATTCAAATCCTCCGAACTTTGGGTTTCCCTGATCCTTACGCGGATGATATCCTAAACCCGGCCGCGCTTTGACCGGCTCTTATTGGAGGCCCCCCGGGTCCGATGGACACAGACGGATCGTCTAGCGCCGCGCTGCGCGCGCCCGACAACGACACACAAGATGACAGTATGCGCGCCGCACCCGCATCTTCCGATGCCCCGAGCGTTGCGCGACCTGGCTTCGTTTCCCGCATTTTCGGTGGCTTCTTCGCGGAGCCTCAGGATACCGCACCCCCACCGTCCGAGCCGGCGATGCCGGGGCTCGGCAACCTGCGGCTCAAGCGACTGGACGACGTGCTTATTCCGCGCGCCGAAGTGGTGGCGGTGCCCAGCGACACCTTGCTGCCCGAACTGGTGGCCAAATTCCGCGAAAGTGGGATGACGCGGCTGCCCGTGTTCGAAAACACGCTGGATGAACCGCTGGGCATGATCCACCTGAAGGATCTGGCGCTCAACCACGGCTTCAACGGCGACCGCGACAAGGCCTTTGCGCTCAAGCCGCTGCTGCGCCCGCTGATCTATGCGCCGCCCAGCATGCCCATTGGCGTGCTGCTCACCAAGATGCAGACCCAACGCATCCACATGGCGCTGGTTATTGACGAATATGGCGGTGTGGATGGCCTTGTGACGTTGGAAGACCTGATCGAGCAGGTCATCGGCGAGATCGAGGATGAGCACGACCAGGAGGAAGGCAAGTTCTGGCGGCAGGAAAAGACCGGCTGCTACCTCGCCTTGGCGCGCACCCCGCTCGAAGATTTCGAGCAGGAGGTGGGCTATAAACTGGTCGACCCCGAAGATGAGGAAGAGGTCGACACCTTGGGCGGGCTCGTCTTCATGCTGGCGGGCCGCGTGCCCGAACGGGGGGAGGTCATCCCCCACCCCTCGGGCGCTGAGATCGAAGTGGTCGATGCCGACCCGCGCCGCATCAAGCGCCTTCGCCTGCGGATGCCGCAGGCAGCCTGAGTGACACGCCTCACGGGTCTTCTGGCCCCCATCGTGGCCGGGATCGCTGCCGCCCTGGGGCAGGCGCCCTGGGGTCTTTGGCCCTTGGCGCTGGTGGGCTTCGCACTGGGGGTCTGGGCCGTGGCGCGGGCGCGGTGGCCTGCATTGGTGGGGTTGGTCTTTGGCGTGGCCCATTTCGGGCTCGCCCTCGTTTGGATAGTGGAGCCTTTCCTGGTGGATGCGGCGGCCACGGCCTGGCTGGCGCCGGTGGCGCTTGGCGCCATGGCCTTGGGCTTCGGCGCGTTCTGGTCCTTGGGCGGCTGGCTGGGTGCGCGCTATCTGGGCGGGCCGGTTGGCGTGGCCCTGGGTCTCGCGGGGATGGAACTTCTACGCGCCTATGCGTTGACCGGCTTCCCCTGGGCCTTGCCGGGCCATGTGTTGATCGCCTCGTCCGCCTTGCCCGCCGCATCCTGGCTGGGCGCCCATGGTTTGGGCTTGGCGGTGCTTCTGGGCGCGGGGCTGGTGGCCCTGGCGCGGCCCGCGGCCTTTGGTTTGGGCATCATGCTCTGGGCGGCACCACTCGGTCTGGGCCTCGCCCTGCCGCCCGCGCCCGAGGCGGGGCCAGAGGCGCCGGTGCTGCGGTTGGTACAGCCCAACGCGCCGCAGCACCTTAAATGGGACCCGGACTGGATTGGCGTCTTCTTCCGCCGCGGCTTGGCCGAGACCACGGCGCCCGGTGCGCGGGTGGCGACAATCTGGCCCGAAACCTCCATGCCCACGCTTCTCGGCAACTCTACCGATGTGCGCCGCATGATCGCGACCGCGGCGGGGGCGGGGCCCGTGGTGTTGGGCGTGCAGCGTTTCGACGAAGCGGGCCAGCCGCGCAATGCGCTGGTGCTGTTGGAAGGCGCGGCGGGCGAGGTGACGCATCTCTACGACAAGCACCGATTGGTGCCGTTTGGGGAATATCTGCCGCTGCCGCGCCTTTTCGGGGCGCTGGGCTTCGGGCCGCTCGCCGCGCAATTGGCGGGCCGCTATGCACCGGGGGATGGCCCCGCCACTTTGGATCTGCCCGGCGTGGGGCCGGTCTTGGCGATGATCTGCTATGAGGCGATCTTTCCCCAAGACCTGCGCCGGGTGGATCGCCCGCGCGCTATCCTTCACCTCACCAACGATGCCTGGTTTGGCACTCGCATCGGGCCGCAGCAGCATCTGGCCCTGGCCCGGCTGCGTGCGGCGGAAAGCGGGCTGCCCTTGATGCGCGCGGCCAATACCGGGATTTCCGCAGTGATCGACGCGCGCGGGGACATCCGCGCGTCGCTCGCCCTGGGGGCGGCGGGGCATCTGGATGCCGCCTTACCCCCTGCCTTGCCCCCCACGCCCTACATGCGAACGGGCGATTGGGGCGCCTTTCTGGTCTGGCTCGCCCTGGTGGCGGTGCTTTTCACCGCAGCGCGGCGGAATGCGGTTGCAGGCACTGGCATTCACCCATAGCGATGACAACCAGCGTCCCAACGGCTTCCTGACGGGGCGTTTCATTTAAACCGGAGCACCCCATGAGCAGCCGCCAGAACTATTCCTTCACCTCGGAATCGGTGTCCGAAGGGCATCCCGACAAGGTTTGCGACCGCATTTCCGATGCCGTCCTCGACGCCCTTCTTGCCGAAGAACCCGAGGCTCGCGTGGCCGCAGAAACCTTCGCCACCACCAACCGCGTCGTGATCGGGGGGGAGGTGGGGCTGTCCGACCAGGACAAGCTGCACGATTACATGGGCCGCATCGAAGACATCGCGCGCGCCTGCATCCGCGATATCGGCTATGAGCAGGACAAGTTCCACCACGCCACGGTCGAGGTGACGAACCTGCTGCATGAGCAATCCGCCCATATCGCGCAGGGTGTGGATGCCAGCAACGAGAAGGACGAAGGCGCGGGCGACCAAGGCATCATGTTCGGTTATGCCTGCGATGAGACGCCTGAGTTGATGCCAGCCCCCATCCTCTATGCCCATGCCATCCTGCGGCGCCTGGCCGAAGTGCGAAAATCCGGGCAGGAGCCGACATTGGGCCCCGACGCCAAGTCGCAACTGACGGTGCGCTATGAAGGCGGCAAGCCGGTCGGCGTGTCCTCGATCGTGTTGTCCACGCAGCATCTGGACGAGACCATGACCAGCGCCGATGTGCGCGCCGTGGTGGAGCCCCATATCCGCGCCGTGCTGCCCGAGGGTTGGCTGGACGATGGCACCGAATGGTGGGTGAACCCAACGGGCAAGTTCGTCATCGGCGGGCCCGATGGCGATGCCGGTCTGACGGGACGCAAGATCATCGTGGATACCTATGGCGGGGCCGCGCCCCATGGCGGCGGCGCCTTTTCGGGCAAGGACCCGACCAAGGTGGACCGCTCAGCCGCCTATGCGGCGCGCTATCTGGCCAAGAACGTGGTGGCGGCGGGTCTGGCCCATCGCTGTACCTTGCAGCTTTCCTATGCGATCGGGGTGGCCAAGCCGCTGTCGATCTATGTGGATACCCATGGTACGGGCGAGGCGGAGCCTGCCGCCATCGAGCGCGCCATCGCCGAGGTCATGGACCTGACGCCGCGCGGCATCCGCCAGCATCTGGGCCTGAATCGGCCGATCTATCAGCGCACGGCGGCCTATGGGCACTTTGGCCGCGCCCCCGATGAGGATGGCGGATTTTCCTGGGAGAAGACCGATCTTGCGGACGCGTTGACCGCGCGGCTCTAGGGCGGCGTTTCGCCCGAGTGCAAGCCGGGCCATTGACGGGCGCGGGGGCGGCCCGGCGATGGATCGGCGCCCTGCGGGCTTTGGCCGGTCCCGGGGTCGGAACGGAAAACGGTCTGCATAGCCGATGTCCCGTAGCATCTATGCGACCTGCCTCAGTCGCGCGCCCAACGGGTCAGCATATCCGCCCCCAGACGCCGAGATCCCTGCAAGGTCAGCCGTGGCGCATCCGCCAGGGCGCCCAGGCCCATGGCGCCCAGGGCGGGCGTGCCCTCGGCCCCGATGGCGGCACCGGCTTGATAGCAGTCGAGCCGGTCCACCAGCCCCGCGGATAAAAGCGCAGCGGCCAGCGTGCCGCCCCCTTCGCAATAGACCCGCGTCAGCCCCAGATCGCCCAATACCTTCAGCGCAGCGGGCAAGTCGATCAGCCCGCTTGCATCCACGGGCACTTCGACAGCGCGCACGCCCCGCACCTCCAACGTGCGGCGCGTGGCGGCGGGCGCTTGTGGGCCGTGCAACATCCAGACGGGCCCGCCGGGGCTGCCATCGGTCAGCGCGCTGTGGCTGGGCAGGGCCAGGCGGCGCGACAGGACCAGGCGCACGGGCTGGGCCACATCGCCCATGCCGCGAACCGTCAGGCGCGGGTTGTCGGCCCGCGCGGTCCCGGCGCCCACCATTACGGCGTCGTGGCGCGCGCGCTCGGCATGGACATGGGCGCGGGCGGCGTCGCCCGTGATCCACTGGCTTTCGCCCGAGGCCGTGGCGATCCGGCCATCGAGCGTCACGGCGAGTTTCAGCGTCACCATGGGGCGGCCCAGCAGGACGCGGCTTAGAAAGCCCAATTGTTGGGCATGGGCGGCGTCTTGGCGGACCCCCTCCACCACCTCGATCCCGGCGTCGCGCAGCGCCTCGATTCCCGCGCCATTCACCCGCGGGTCAGGGTCGCGCAGGGCGATGGCCACCCGCGCCACGCCCGCGCGGATCAGCGCGCCGGTGCAGGGCGGGGTGCCGCCCGTATGGGAACACGGCTCCAACGTGACATAAACGGTTGCCCCGCGCGCGGCCGCGCCCGCCTGGGCCAGCGCCTCGGTCTCGGCATGGGGGCGGCCGCCATCGGCGGTGCGACCCCGGCCCAGGACAATACCGTCCCTTTCGATGACGCAACCCACGCTTGGATTAGGCCAGGTGCGGCCCAGCCCCCGCGCCGCCAGCGTCAGCGCGTGGTCCATGAAGCGGGGGTCGATCACGTGTCTGTCGAGGGCGGACGCAATTCGTGGACGAAGTCTTCAAAGTCGTCGGCAGCCTGGAAGTTCTTGTAGACACTGGCGAAGCGCACATAGGCCACGGTGTCGATCCGGGCGAGGCTTTCCATCACGATCTCACCGATGGTGGTCGACTTGATATCGGTCTCGCCCATGCTTTCCAGCCGCCGCACGATGCCGGAAATCATCTGGTCGATGCGCTCGGGTTCAACGGGGCGCTTCTGCATCGAAATACGGATCGAACGTTCCAGCTTGTCGCGGTCGAATTCTTCGCGCTTGCCGGATGTCTTGATGACCACCAGGTCGCGCAATTGCACCCGTTCATAGGTGGTGAAGCGACCCCCGCAGGAGGGGCAGAAACGCCTGCGCCGGATGGCGACATGGTCTTCGGCGGGGCGCGAATCCTTCACCTGGGTGTCGACATTCCCGCAGAAGGGGCAACGCATGGGCGATCCTCCGTGTCCGGCAGCGACATGTTGTCGGTGCCTCCAGTGCTAGACACGGGGCGGAGTGTGCAGCGCTAATTCTGGGGTGGCAACCCTGCGGGGAAAAACGGGCTCGCCTTGTGTTGCCGAGATGTACGGCCTGGCGCAAGGGCACTTCTATCGGCCTTGCCGATACTTGCTTTCGGCCTCACCCCGCTTGGCCGATACCTTTGGGCAGGATAGCGAGTGCCCATGCCGCGATTGCGGATTTCAGGAGATCTGGGACATGACGAACAAGACACTCTTCATCACGGGCGCCTCTTCGGGCATCGGGGCGCAGACCGCCCGGGCTGCGGTGGCTGCCGGTTGGAATGTGGGCCTTTTCGCCCGCTCGGAAGCCAAAGTGGCCGACCTGGCGGCGGAGTTGGGCGACAAGGCCCTTGCCCTGCCCGGCGATGCCACGTCGCATCAAAGCCAGGTGGAGGCCGTGGCCAAGTTGGTGGACCGTTTCGGGGGGCTCGATGCTGCCTTCGCCAATGCGGGCGTGGGCATCGACCAGCCGGGCACCGAGACGGGCAACCCCGAGGAATGGGATGCCTTGGTGGATATCAACATCAAGGGCGTGCTCTACACCGCCCATGCCACCATCCCCCATCTGAAAGAGCGGCAGGGCAACATCCTGGTCATGGGTTCGGTCGCGGGGCGAATGCATGTGCGCGGCTCGATCTATTCGGCGAGCAAGTGGTTCGTTCACGGCTTTGCGGGCAACCTGGCCGAAGAGATGAACGCCTGGGGCGGGAACTGCACCATCATCGCGCCGGGTCAGGTGGATACGCCCTTCTTCAGCAAGGGTGCCCCCGGCAAGTTGCAGGCCGAGGATATCGCCGAGGCGGTGATGTATACGCTGGACACACCCGGCCGCGTGTCGGTGCGGGAGGTCTATATGGTGCCGACCAATGGGAGCAGGGGGCACTAGGGACGCCTACTCTGATATGGCTCTGTTTTCCCCCGCATAGTTCTTAGCCTTCTAAGCCATGAACATCGCGGCAACCTGTCGTGTATGGGGTCGGTCGCGGTGTTCGAACAGGTAAATGCCCTGCCACGTCCCCAATTGCATCTGCCCGTCCACAACGGGGATTTGCAGCGACGTGGGCAGCAGCGCCGCCTTGATGTGCCCCGGCATATCGTCGGGCCCTTCATAGGTATGCGTCAGATAAGCCATGGAGGCATCGGTGGTTGGCGGCACCAGCCGGGCGAAGAAGGCCCGCAGGTCGGTCTGCACTTCCGGATCGGCGTTTTCCTGGATGAGGATCGAGCAGGAGGTGTGGCGCACGAACAGCGTCAGCAGCCCCGTATCACGCGGCAGCCATCCGGCCACCGCGCCCGTGAACTCCGTCAGGCCAGGACCGTCTGTGTCAATGGGGAAGGTGGTGTGCATGGGCTCAGGTCGCGCCCGCCCCGGGCAGGTCCAGAAAGCGCGCCTTTACCTTAGGCGTTGGCATCATGCAGTGATCGTAGCGCCCGAACAGCCGGTAGCGGTTATGGGCAATGCGGAAATAGGCCCAGCTTTTCAGGGGCTCGGGCACAAAGCGCGCCAGGCTCAATCCTCGCCACGGCCAGTGCAGCGTGGACATGGCGGCGGCGAACGCATCCAGGCGCTGATGGATCTGGCCGTCGACGATGATGATGTTGGTCTCGAAATCCTCGGTGGGCAGGCCCAGATCCCGGTAGATGGCCGTGCCCAGATCGGATTGGGCAATGACGAAAGCGAAGCGCCCGGCGTCCCGGGCCAGCATGAACCGAAAGAAGCCGGAACAAAGCGCACAGACGCCGTCGAAGACGATCGCGTCGCGGCCCTTCAGGGCGGTGCGGACAGGGGTGGAAAGGGTCGTGATGGGCTGGGCCATGGCATAGACATAAACGGATAAATGGTGCGGACAATGCGGCCCTGACGCGAAGCGCTGCGGGGCAAAGATGACATGCCCTCGAAAGCCAGTCATGCTTAGGGCATCAGGTGCCGTTCGCGGTACAAGATCTCTGTCGATGCACCGACAAGACGCCACAGAAAGGGGCGCATACGGGTCGTCACGCGAGACCCCATCCGTTCATAGAGTATCTGCGCCGCAGCCTCATTTGGATCGGTGGAGGTATAAAGCCGAAGGCTCGACTGACCTTCGCTGCGCGCCGTGTCGATTGCGTGGTTCAGGAGTCGCCTGCCAACACCCCGGCCCCGGGCTTCGGGCGCCGTGCAGAACCAACCAAGCCACAGAACGCCGTCACCGGTTTCGTAAAGGCCAACTGTCCCCAAGACCCGATCGGCCTCATCCACGGCCACCCAGAAGCGCGGGACGCGGATGCCGCCCAGACGCAAGAGCGGCTCCAACCGGGTGGCGAAAAGGCGCATCGAAAGCCGCTCCGTCAAGCTCTGCGACGGGAAGATGCGGGCAAGAAGGGCGATGACAGCCCGTCGGTCGGATGGGCGAAAGGGGCGTATATGTTCCATATGGCGGCTCAAATTTGAACAAAACGGTTCAGTTCAAAAATATCGCAACCAAAGCGCACTCGTCAAGACGCGCAGGACGGCGGTGAATTTGTCAGGCGGCGACGCTGCCGCGCGGCCCCAGGCCGGTGGCACGCCAGCCGCCGTTTGCTTCACGCTGGCGCAATGCGGCATAGCCGATGCCGACCCCTTCCAAGGGCAGGCCAAGGCCCTTGGCAATCTGGCGGTGCAATTTCGTTCCAGGGGGAAGGGTAGACACGTTGAGCGCGAAGATCGTCTTGATCTCCTCAATGGTGAGCCCGGGCCAAAGCCGCATCAGCGCCTTGGGCCCTTCCAGCCGCGGCACGTTATACTCCGCGGTGGGGTTCTCCATGAAATAGGAAGGTCGCGAATTGAACGCCATCACCTGCGCGCCGTCATCATAAACATCGACCGAGATCGCCGCGTCATCGCGGTTAAGCACCGACACAACGCGCCGCCCATCCTGGGCCAACGCCTTGCCGTAGGTGTCGATCATCTCTTGCTCTTGTTGCTCCAACCCTTGGGAGGTCAGGCAAGTCCAGCCACCCTGGGTCGTGCCGACAAGGATGTTGTCGGGCAACTGGGCCAATAGCACAGCCAGGTCGCTGGCGCTGATATCAGAGACGGAGATGTTAACGTAGGACACTGTCATGGAACGCTCACTGGTCGAGGAATGACCGGAGTTTGCGACTGCGCGACGGGTGTTTCAACTTCCGAAGGGCCTTGGCTTCGATCTGGCGGATTCTTTCTCGCGTGACCGAGAATTGCTGACCCACCTCTTCCAACGTGTGGTCCGTGTTCATGCCGATGCCGAAGCGCATGCGCAGCACCCGTTCTTCCCGCGGCGTCAGCGAGGCCAGAACGCGGGTCGTGGTTTCCTTCAGGTTTTCCTGAATGGCCGAATCCAGCGGTAGCACCGCATTCTTGTCTTCGATGAAGTCGCCCAGTTGGCTGTCTTCCTCGTCCCCGATGGGGGTCTCCAGCGAAATCGGCTCCTTGGCGATCTTCATCACCTTGCGGACCTTTTCCAGGGGCATCTGCAACTTGGCCGCCAATTCCTCGGGCGTGGGTTCGCGGCCGATTTCGTGCAGCATCTGGCGGCCCGTGCGCACCAGCTTGTTGATCGTCTCGATCATATGGACCGGGATGCGGATCGTGCGCGCCTGGTCGGCAATGGACCGGGTGATGGCCTGACGAATCCACCAGGTCGCATAGGTCGAAAACTTGTAGCCCCGGCGATATTCGAATTTATCGACGGCCTTCATCAGGCCGATATTGCCTTCCTGGATCAGATCCAGGAATTGCAGGCCGCGATTGGTATATTTCTTGGCAATCGAAATCACCAAGCGCAGGTTCGCTTCGACCATTTCCTTCTTGGCCTGACGCGCTTCCTTTTCGCCCTTCTGCACCTGGTTCACGATGCGGCGGAATTCGTTGATATCAACGCCGACATATTGGCCGACCTGCGCCATGTCGGAGCGCAATTCGTCCACCTTGTCGCGCGACCGCTCGAACAGGGCCTGCCAGCCGCGACCGGTCTTCTCCGTCATCCGGTCAACCCAGCCCGGGTCCAATTCATGGCCGCGATATTCTTCGATGAACTCGCGGCGGTTGATGCGCGCCTGGTCCGCCAGCTTCACCATGCCGCTGTCGATGGACATGATCCGGCGGTTGATGCCGTAAAGCTGGTCGATCAGCGCTTCGATCCGGTTGTTATGGAGGTGCAGGCCGTTGACCAGTTCCACAATCTCGGACCGCAATTGCTGATACTCGTCCTCGGCATTGGCCGAGAAGCTGTCATCTTCGTTCAACGTGGCCGAAATCCGAAGGTCCTGCATTTCCGCCAGATGGGCGTAGTCGTCGGCGATGCGGTCCAGCGTTTCCAGCACGCGGGGCTTGAGCGCAGCCTCCATCGCCGCAAGCGACATGTTGGCGCCTTCGTCTTCATCTTCATCGTCGTCGCTGACGATGGGGTTGCCGTCGGCGTCAAGCTCGGGCTTGGCTTCGGTTTCGGCCTTATTGTCGTTGGCGGCGGTGGGCGCGGCGCCGACGACGGGGGTGTCGTCTTCGTCGCCCATCTGGTCGCCGAAGGTGGTTTCCAGGTCTATGACATCGCGCAGCAGGATGTCTTCGGACAAAAGTTCGTCGCGCCAGATGGTGATGGCCTGGAAGGTCAGGGGGCTCTCACAAAGCCCCAAAATCATGGTGTTGCGCCCGGCCTCGATCCGCTTGGCGATGGCGATTTCGCCCTCGCGGCTCAGCAACTCGACCGAGCCCATTTCGCGCAGATACATGCGCACCGGGTCATCGGTGCGGTCGAGCTTTTCGGTGCCGCCATCGGTGGTGGCAACCTCGCCACCCTTCTTGGACGCATCCACCAATTCGGTGGAACCCGCGGGCTTGTCGTCGTCGTCTTCGGCTTCTTCGGCCTCGACGATGTTGATGCCCATTTCAGACAGCATCGACATCACATCTTCGATCTGTTCGGACGATACCTGATCGGGCGGCAGCACCTGGTTGAGTTGGTCATAGGTGATGTAGCCGCGGGTCCGCGCCTCGGAGATCATCCGTTTGACGGCCGCCTGACTCATGTCGAGCGAGATGTCGCCGTCATTGTCCTGCTTCTGGTCGTCCGTGTCTTTGGCCATAATTGCGCTCCGTTCCCGGGGAGAGGGTCTGCGGCTTCAATGACGAATCACTAGCGCGAATCACGCGCCTCCGCATCCCGAATCACTTCCGCCGCGTCTTCTCCCAGACTTTCGTGTCCAAAAGGCCCTGCAGATAGTCCGACATTCCCGCAGAATCCTCGCTCATCGATGTGTCATCGCGGGGCGCACGCAGCGCCTCGTGACGGCGGCGGGTGGCTTGGGCCAGCCGCCAAGTCAGGGCCTCATCAGCCCCGTCATTAAAGTCTTGCACGGCCTCGCGGGCCTCCCGGTCGGCGCCCCAGCGGGCGGCCAGCTTGGTCAATGCGTCCCGCACGCAAAGCCGGGCTTGGTCGAGGTCGGCGCGGGCGACAGGCGATATGCGCACATGGCTCTGACTTAACACGCTTTCAAGGCCATCAGACCCGAGTTTGTCACCTAGCGTGGCACGCAAGCTTTGCGAATCCGTTAGCGGGTCGGCAGCCGATAGGGCCGCGGCCAGGCGGCGATGGTCGGGGCTGGACCAATGGTCACCTTCCAGCGCGTCGGCGAAATCCTCCAACAAGGCGGGGTGCAGGACCAGCCCGGCCAGGGCCACCTGTTCCAGCATCAAGTCGGGTCGCGCGCCGCTTGCCAGGGCCGAGGCCTTGGCCGTGGTCGATGGCGGGGCAGGCGGCGGCGTCCACTTCCCGCCAGGCCGATAGGGCCGGGGAGAGAAGGCGCGGCCAGCCACGGGCGCACCGGGCGCGGCCAGGCCAAACAAATCTGCGCGCAGCCGGGCAATCTCGTCGCCATAATGGCGGCGCAGCATGGGGTCGGCGATGCGCTTGAGCATATTGCGCAGGTCGCGGTCCAGCATGGCGCGGCGTTCAGGGCTGTCGAAAGCGCGGCCTTCGATTTCGCGTTGCCACAGCAAGGACAGCATGGGCTTCGCGTCGTCCAACACGGCCTGCATGGCGCTGCGGCCTTCCTCGCGGATCAGGTCATCTGGGTCGCGGCCTTCGGGCAGGATGGCAAAGCGCAGCGATTGCCCCGCCTGGATCAGCGGCAACGCCAGGTCGGCCACCCGCAGCCCCGCCCGCTGGCCCGCCGCATCGCCATCCAGCGCGATCAGCGGCTCGGGCGTGACGCGCCACAAAAGCTGCAACTGCCGCTCCGTCACCGCGGTGCCCAGGGGCGCCACCGCCGCCTCGAACCCCGCCTGTGCCAGGGCGATGACGTCCATATAGCCTTCGGCCACCACCAGCGGCTGACCCTTGCCCGCCGCCGCCCGCGCAGGCCCCAGATTGTAGAGATTTGCGCCCTTGTCGAAGAGCTCGGTTTCGGGTGAATTGAGGTATTTCGCCTTCGCATTTGGGTTCATCGCCCGCCCGCCGAAGGCGATGGCTCGTCCGCGCGCATCGCGGATGGGAAAGATGATCCGGTGGATGAAACGGTCGCGGCGGCGCCCGTCCTCTTCCGCCACGCCAAGCCCCGCGCCATCGATCAGGTCCCAAGCGATGCCCTTCGCACCCAGGGCTTGGATCAACCCATCGGCGCTGGGCGCGTAGCCGATCTCGAACCGGTCGAGGGTCTGGGCGCTCAGGCCCCGGCGCTCCAGATAGGCGCGCGCCTCAGCGGCGGCGCCGGTGGACAATTGCAGCCGAAACCACTTGCTGGCCTGTTCCACGACCTCAGCCAATTGCGTGCGGCGATCGGCCTTCTCGGCCGCTTTCGGGTCGCGGGCGGGCATCTGCATCCCGGCCTCGGCGGCCAGGATCTCGACCGCTTCCATGAAGCCCACATTCTCGGATTCCTGCACGAAGCCGAACAAGTTGCCCTTCGCCTGGCAGCCGAAGCAGTAATAAAAGCCCTTGCGGTCATCCACGTGGAAGCTGGCCGACTTTTCCTGATGGAACGGGCAGGGTGCCCACCAATCGCCCTTGGCTTGATTGGTCTTCTTCATGTCCCATATGACCTTGCGCCCCACCACAGCCGATAGGCTGAGGCGGTTGCGAAGGTCATCGAGAAAGCTGTCGGGCAGACGCATTGTTCAGATATCGGGTCGGCGAGGGGCAGAGTCCAGCATTGCGATGCCACAGACCGCCGCGTTGTTTTGCCCGTCACTCAAATGTGCGCCTGCCGGGCCATTGATCGGCCCGGCAGGCAAAGGTGTCAGCTGAACGCCGCGATGCGATCAATCGTCGTCGTCGTCGTCGTCGTCGTCGTCATCGCCGCCGCTGGTCGTGCCATCGTCGAATCCTGTGTCGATAACGTCAGGCGCAGCGGCTTGAGTGGTTAGCGGGCCCTCGTACGTCCCGCAGCCCACGGCTGAAATGATGCCTTCCGGGCTTGTCTCCACGACGCATTCATTCCCAAAGGCCGTCGGTTGCGTCAGATCTGGGGCAGGCTCAACCACCATTGGCAGGCGCGCATAGCGCTGGCGCGTCGGCGAGAATGTAGAGATGATCCTTGGGCTGATCCCAACGCGGAAGGCGGGAATATCCAGCGTGAATGTCTCCACAAGGGTGACCCGCTCATTGAGCTGCATGCGCGGAATCTTCGCTTCAATTGCCTGAAGTCGGGCGGGCGTCATCACGGGCTGATTGTCTGTCGCCCAAGTCTGATTCCCGTTTCCTTCGTCGGCAATCTCCAGACCGTCATCGGTCCGCACGATTTCCGTGACGCGTATCCAGCTGCGGCCTTCCGTAAGGGTCATCGTCTCGAAGACTTGCTCAAGACCTTCTACGTAGCCCGGGCCAAACGCCGACAATTGCCGCGATAGCACGTCGGCGATCGCGTAAGACGCCTTGGTGATCAGCGTTTCCTTTCGGTAACTTTCGAAATACTGATAGCCGGCCACAAACAAGAAAATCAGCGCGGGCAGCATGATAGCTGCTTCAATGCTGACGGCGGCGCGCTCTTCCTTGACGAAGCGCCGACGGCTGCATCCCAGCCGCGCCCCGACGCTGTCGACCGCTTTGCTCAAAGCGTTTTGCGAAAAACCTGACACACAGCTTGTCGCGAAATGCCGCGCAACGCCCACATGATGCGAGCACGTCGCGTTTAGATGCTGTCTCAGGTTAAACGAGAAACGCTTCAGGGGGCTAATCATGGTGGAACTCCTGAAACTCATTCGACCATGAAGATGGTCGAGGAAACCATACGAATGTTCCCGTCCTCATCGGAGGCCAAATCGGCGCCAATGGCGGAAATCGGAATAACCGGTTGGACCAGGAAGCAGGCGCGCATCAGCAACAGCTTGTTGTCGCGGTTGTCTTCGAAATTGGGCGGATCCACGTCGCCAGCGCATGGCGTATTTCCGCGCGGCACATCCCAGGTCGTCATGTCGATTTCGCGCAGATCAACCAGCAAGTTGGTGTTGCAATTCGACATGATCCGAACGTGTTCGCAGATTTCTGCCCGCACGAAGCCCGGGGTGATCAAAGTGCCCTGGGACGTTGCGGTCCGGATTTCCCGCGCCGCAATGTCCGTCGCTCGTTCCAGCATGACGTTGCGCACCGAAAAGAGCGAAGCCTCGAAAGAGGCCAGGAAGACCCCCATGAAGATCGGCAGCATTATCACGAACTCGACCGTTGCAGCGCCGTTTTCGCGTGTTTGACGCGATGTGCGGAAGGCTTGGTCGATGGGCCGCATGATGGCCCCGGAAAGTTTGGTCCAAGCCTGGCCCAAAGGGGCCAGGTGGGGGCGCTTGAGTGCTTTCTTCATCGTGACAGCCTCAGTCGATCAACGGCCGCGAGCACGTCATCGAACGCGGATTGGATGTCCAAGTTGCTGACGTTGAAGTAGTTGGCTTCAAACTCATCGCCGCCCGCGCAATCCTGCATTGCGGTTTGGCCTGCATCGGGTGCCTGGAAGGCGATCGTGTAGACGACGATTCCTGCGTCACGGGCTTGCTCGCAAATGTTGGCAAGGTTCGTGTCCGCGCGCGACCGGTTGTGGGTTTCTTCCCAGGAATAGAAGTATTCCACCCGGGTATCCCAATTGGCACCACGCAGCAGGGTGTTGGCCATGTAGCTCATCGACAGCGAAGCAAATAGGTCTGCGCGATTAATCTCGACAGCTTCGTCGCCACCGAAGGGTGTGCTGCGGAACTCACCCAAATGCGACACCCAATACTTCTCTTCCACGGCGTCCCAGAAGGAGTAGCGGGCCAAGTAGCCATCGCCGTTACCAGTGACTTCGTTATCGTGGTTCAAGCCGCGCCCATCGGCACAGTGGCCGAAGACCCGGCTTGCGACGCCCGACCGATCAATACAGGCCTGCACGTCAAACGCATCCACGTCACCGTCTCCGTCGGCATCTCTTTTGATCATGTCAGCTGCGTCAAAATGGTCGGAACAATCGCTGGGATCACCATCGTTGTCGCATCTCGCATAGTTCGAGTTGTTCGAACCGTTGACGATGCGATCGCGGAAGATGAACACGCCGGACGGCCCTGTCTTGCGGTCGGCCCTAAGGTCCCATTGCTGTGTGTTCACGCCGTCGGTCATCACCACCAGAATCTTGTTGGTCCCGTCTCCGCGGTAGCTGAGCGGCCGCCCGAGAAACTCCGTATCGGGGCGCAGGTTGGCTGCCAGGGTCTCATCCTGAGCCATGCTTGCGAATTGGGTGCGCGTCGACGGGTCAAGGAACAGGGTGCCCCACTTCACGCCAAGGTCCATCGCCGTCCAGTAATCGGCCTCCAGCAGGGCGATGCGGTTCTGCAACTCCGTGACATTGTTGGACCATGGCAGAATGGCGGCATAATCATCATCACGGCAATTGGGTCCCGACACAGGGCCCACCTCGTTGCCGTTCCGATAGCTTGTACGGAAGTCGAAATGGCCCATACGCTGTAGCGGGTGGTTGAGGTTAAGCTGCTCGAACTGCTCGTCCGAGAAGACGACGCAATTCGAAACGTTGTGTTCGTCGGTGAACTCGAAATAGTTCGGCAACATGGCGCCCGCATTCACCCGGTCGTTATACGGCACGAGCGAAATGGTCGTCAGATTTTCTTCGCCTTCCAAGAGCTTCTCGACGAAGTCTGCTGCGGCCACGCGCAAGGATTCAATCTTGGAGCCGCCCATGGAGCCCGAGATGTCCAGAACCAGCGAAACCTCTGTTTCCGTCTTGGTCTGACGCGCCTGCGAGGATACGGGCTGGACCAGCTCGTCGATGCCGATCATGTCGAAGAACAGCGTGTTGGTTTCAGCCTGGGACGAGACGGTCACACGACGCTCGCTCCCGACATCGAGGGACGTGACCTGCACCAGGTCTTCATCGAGGTCGGCCGCGCGCAGATAGTCGCGCACGATTTCCTCGCCAGCGCGGGACTGCTCCACGTTGGCCGCGGCCAGGACGGCGCGGTCGATCGTGTATTGCAGGCGCGTCCGTTCATTTTCGGACCGCATCACATCAAGCGCGATACCCGCAGCGACGAGCATGATAAGAAGAATGTAGAGACCGAAGATCGTCATGGCGCCGTCTTCCTCGCGGCGGAACGCCATAAGGTTGGTTCGGGCGGTCGAGAAACTTGGCAGTCGAATATAGCGGTTCACGGCAGGCACCACGCAGACAGGTAAAAGAATCAGGCACGACGGATGGTCGTTCAACGTTTATCGATTCCGATCTCGGTGACCTGCGGGCGGAAATGGGGCCAAACCATGTCCTTCTTTACGAAACCTCAACGTTTATTGGCCTAGCACCGTTTTGTTTCGCCTCCGTTGCACTAGGCTCGGGCCAGGCGGTTCAAGACGAATGCGCCTTGGCGGGAGGAGATGCCAATGACCGGGAAGCATACGGGGTTCAGTGCCTCGGTGAACGCGATGTACGACAAGGCGGTGGCCCTGATGGACCTGTCGCCCGGTCTGGCTGACAAGATACGGGTCTGCAACGCCACCTACACGGTGCGCTTCGGCGTCCGTTTGCGCGGCGCGATCCACACCTTCACAGGATATCGCAGCATCCATTCCGAACATATGGAACCGGTCAAGGGCGGCATCCGCTTCGCCATGGCCGTCAACCAGGATGAGGTCGAAGCGCTGGCCTCGCTGATGACCTATAAATGCGCCCTTGTGGAAACGCCTTTCGGGGGTTCCAAAGGCGGGCTTTGCATTGACCCGCGCCAGTGGGAACCCCATGAGATGGAGCAGATCACCCGCCGTTTCGCCTATGAGCTGATCAAGCGCGACTTGATCAACCCCGCCCAGAACGTGCCCGCCCCCGATATGGGCACCGGTGCGCGCGAAATGGCGTGGATCGCCGATCAATATCAGCGGATGCACACCACCGACATCAATGGCCGCGCCTGCGTGACGGGCAAGCCGCTCAACGCGGGCGGCATCCAGGGGCGGGTGGAGGCGACGGGTCGCGGGGTGCAATACGCTTTGCGCGAATTCTTCCGCCACGCGGAAGACAAGGCGGCTGCCGGGCTGTCGGGCATGCTCGACGGCAAGCGGGTCGTGGTGCAGGGTTTGGGCAATGTGGGCTTCCATGCCGCCAGTTTCCTGATGCGCGAAGATGGCGCCAAGATCACGGCCGTGATCGAACGCGATGGCGCGGTCTTCTCCGACGCTGGCATCGACGTCGACGCGCTTCATATGCACGTTCAGGAAACCGGCGGCGTGAAGGGTTTTGCGGGTGCCGAATACGAGGCCGATGGCACCAAGTTGCTGGAGGCGGATTGCGACATCCTCATCCCCGCCGCGCTAGAGGCCGTGATCCATACCGGCAATGCCGCCCGGATCAAGGCGCCCCTCATCATCGAAGCCGCCAATGGCCCCGTGACATCCGAGGCCAATGACATCCTTGTGCAGAAGGGCTGCGTTATCATTCCCGACCTCTATGCCAATGCGGGGGGTGTGACGGTCAGCTACTTCGAATGGGTCAAGAACCTCAGCCATATCCGCTTTGGCCGGATGCAGCGCCGCGCCGAAGAAGCGCGCCACCAGCTTCTGGTGGATGAGTTGGAGCGTTTGTCGGCCAACACCGCCGTGCCTTGGAAGCTATCGGATGACTTCAAGGCCAATTACCTGCGTGGCGCCGGTGAATTGGAATTGGTCCGCTCGGGCCTCGACGACACGATGCGCGGGGCTTACGGCGCGATGCGCGAAGTCTGGCATGCCCGCGGCGACGTGCCCGACCTGCGCACCGCGGGCTTCATCGTTTCCATCGACCGGATCGCGGCGAGCTATCAGGCCAAGGGTTTGTAGGGCGACAAGGGGCCTGCTTCACCCTGGACCGGGCACGCCCTTCGGGCGCCGGTCCAGCGCATCCCTGCCCGTCCTTGAGCCAAAGGGCAGCCCGTGTCCCGGACCCGGCGATATGGGTCAAGCTTGGCGCATCGACCGGGCGACGTCCGGCCATGGCAGACAGTGCAGCGAAAGTGGCTTCGGGCCGCATTCGCCGCGCCTACGCGGCGATGCCGGTGCGTCGGTCTCGGCGCAGCCCGGCGCGTCGATGGTCCGGCTGTCCCCCGGTCACGTGGCGTTCCGGCAGGTATGAGGATTTAGCGCTGCTGCAAGGGACGGGCCCGAAGCTGCCTCTTGCCCTCAGCTTTCGCGGCGGATGACGGGCGGGTCGTTTTCGACTTCGGCGGCGGCGTCGGCATCTTCTCCGAACCGGGTCAGCAGCGCGTTTTCCAGGCCTTGGCTGAACTCTCGCGCGCGGGCTGTGTAGGCAGCATTTTCACTAATCGGCACGCCGGGTTCCCACAACTTGGCCAACTCGCGCAGCGTCAGGCGGTCGTGGCGATAGAAGGCCTCCCGCGCCTCGAATGCCTCGGTTTCCGACCAGCCAAGCTGTTCGAGAACGTAGCGCCCGGCGCGCAGGCTGCTGTCGAACATTTCGCGCACGATATCGTCGGCACCCGCGCGGAAAAGCTCATAGACATGCACCCGGTCATAGGCGCGTGCGACGATGTGGATGCCCGGGTTTGCGGCCCGCGCCATTTTCACCAGCCGGATCGCAGCCGCCTTGTCGTCCAGCGCCACGACCAGAACCTTGGCCGTGCTCAGCCCCGCGGCCTGAAGCAATTCCGGGCGGGTCGGGTCGCCCATATAGGTCTTGATCCCGAAGGATCGCAGAAGTTGGATCGTCTCGATATCACGGTCCAGCACCACGGCGCGCAAGCCCGCGCCGCGCAGCATTCGGTGTACGACCTGCCCAAAGCGGCCCACGCCCGCGATGATGACCTGGGTGTCCTGTTCGTCGATTTCGTCGTCGGGCATGGCTTCGCCCACATGGCTTTGGGCGGCGAGCCTCTCGTAGAGGATGAACAAAAGCGGCGTTGCCAGCATCGACAGAGCCACCACCAGCAGAAGCTGCCCGGCCAGTTCGGCGCCGAAAACGCCGTCGGTGACCGCGACGGACACCAGCACGAAGCCGAATTCCCCCGCCTGCGCCAGCGACAAAGTGAAAAGGATGCGATCCCGACCGGTCAGCCGGAAGACCAGCGCCAGCACGAACAGGATCGCCCCCTTCAATGCGATCACCCCCACCACCAGACCCAGGATCATGAACGGGGCGGCAAGCAATGTGCCGAAATCGATGCCCGCGCCCACGGTGATGAAGAAAAGCCCCAGCAGAAGGCCTTTGAAGGGCTCGATATCGGCCTCCAGTTCGTGCCGGAACTCCGAATTGGCCAGCACGACGCCCGCCAGGAAGGTGCCCAAAGCGGGGGAAAGCCCGACGATAATCATCAGGACCGCCACGCCGATCACGAAGAGCAGCGACACGATGGTGTGCATCTCACGCAGGCGGGCATGGCCGGCGAAGATGAAGACCGGTCGTGTGAGGTACACGCCGCCCAGCATGACGCCCACCACCGCCGCGATGGTGACGGACGTGATCCCCCAGGCAGGCAGGGCCTGAAGCCAGTGGTCGATATCGCTGACCGCAGTGGCCATGGCGCCGTCGCCGATGACGGGCGGAGCATGGGCGCCGCCCGTCCCGTGGCTGGCCGCACCGGTGGCCAGAAGCGGCATGATGGCCAGCATCGGGATGACGACGATGTCTTGCGACAGCAGCACCGAAAAGGAGGAGCGTCCGCCCCGCGTCGCCGTCAGTTCCTTTTCTTGGAGGGTTTGCATGACGATCGCGGTGGATGACAGTGCGAAGATCATCCCGATGGCCACCGAGACTTGCCAACTGAGCCCCAGCATCCAGGCGGCGGCTGCCACGGCTGTCATGGTAAGCGCCACCTGACCTAGCCCCAGCCCCAGCAGGCGCGCGCGCATGTCCCAAAGGGCGCGGGGTTCCAGTTCCAACCCGATAATGAACAGCATCATGACGACGCCGAATTCCGCAAAGTGTTGCAGGCTTTCCGTCTCGGACCCGACCAGACCCAGGACAGGCCCGATCAGAACGCCTGCCACGAGGTAGCCAAGGACGGACCCGAAGCCAAAGCGCACGGCCAGCGGCACGCAGAGCGTCGCGGCCCCAAGATAGAGCGCGGCCTGGAAGAGGAAGCTTTCCATCCGTGTGGTATGGGCGATGGCCGGGGGCAGGGCAACGGCCCCGTGGCCGTGTCAAAGCGGAAGGGGGCCATCGCGTTTGGGCTGGTCCATGACGATCTGGCTTTGCACCCGCGCGACGGCATCGTGGGGCAGCAGCACGCGGTGGATCAGATCGTTGAGGCTGGCGAGGTCCGGGCACCAGACACGCAGCAGGTAGTCGGCTTCGCCGGTCAGGGTCCAGACGCTGGCGACGCGGGGCTCGGTCTCCAGAAGGCGCAGGAAGGCGCGGGCGCTGTCGGGGGCGTGGCTGGCCATCTGGACTTGCACGAAGGCCTGCACATCGAGGCCCAGTTTGCCGGGGTCCAGCCGGGCGGTGACGGCGCGGATGTGGCCATCGGCTTCCAGCCGGGCGCGGCGGCGACCCGCCTGGCTGGCCGACAGGTTAAGGACGCGGCCCAACGCCTCGGCCGTCAGCGTGGCGTCCCGTTGCAACAGGCGCAAAAGGGCGAGATCGGTGTCATCCATGTCAGGCTCGCGTGTTTCGCGCATCATTCCAATGTTTCGCGCGCGAAACAAGTAAACGAATGGTTAACGGTGCCCTGATATGCGCAGACCTGATGGCGCAGATGCGATATACCCCACCTCAGACCAGATCAGGAGACACGCCATGGGCCCGTTCCCTCACCACGCCCCCTATGCCGAGATCACCGAAGACAACCCCGCAGGCACCGACGGATTCGAGTTCGTCGAGTTTGCCCATGAAGACCCAGCCGCCTTGCGCGCGCTTTTCATCAAGCAAGGCTATTCCCATGTGGCGACCCACAAGACCAAGGCCATCGAGGTCTGGCAGCAGGGCGATATCACCTATCTGATCAATGCCGAACCTGGCAGTCACGGGATGGATTTCGTGATGGAGCACGGGCCTTGCGCGCCGTCCATGGGCTGGCGCGTGGCAGATGCCGACCATGCCTTCCGCCATGCCGTCGCCAAAGGCGCGGAGCCTTATACGGGCCCGGGCAAGGCGATGGATGTGCCGGCCATCGTGGGGATCGGCGGATCGTTGATCTATTTCATCGACCAATATCGCGACAGCTCCCCTTACAATGCCGAATTTGACTGGGTGGCGCGGGCCAACCCCGAAGGCGTCGGGTTCCATTACCTCGACCACCTGACCCACAACGTCCACAAGGGGAACATGGATGTCTGGTTCAAGTTCTACGGCGACTTGTTCAACTTCCGCGAAATCCGCTTCTTCGACATCGAGGGCAAGTTCACCGGCCTGCTGAGCCGTGCGCTGACCTCACCCTGCGGTCGCATCCGCATCCCGATCAACGAAGATCGGGGTGAGACGGGGCAGATCGTGGAATACCTCAAGCGCTACAATGGCGAAGGCATCCAGCATATCGCCGTGGGTGCGAAGAATATTTACGCGGCAGTGGATGCGATTGCCGAAAACGGGGTGAAGTTCATGCCCAAGCCACCCGCCACGTATTACCCGCTTTCCAAGGAGCGGGTGACCGGCCACCAGGAGCCGCTGGATAAGCTTGAAAAGCACGGCATCCTGATCGACGGCGAAGGGGTCGTGGGCGGTGGTGAGACGAAGATCCTGCTGCAGATCTTCTCCAAGACCTGTATCGGGCCGATCTTCTTTGAATTCATCCAGCGCAAGGGCGATGACGGCTTTGGCGAGGGCAACTTCAAAGCGCTGTTCGAAGCCATTGAACAAGATCAGGTGGATCGCGGGGTTCTGAAAGCGTCCTGACCGGGCGTGTGATTGCGGCACGGGCCGCGGGCTCCATGGGCTTGGGTGACCTTCCTTGCGCGGGTTGAACAATCCCGTGAGTGCGCGGATCCGCGCTGGATGCGGCGTTTCGGCACGTTATCATCGCGCCATGTTTGCGACCCGACACAATCCCCGCCCATTTGGACTGCGATCATGACCGGTCAGGTCCTGCGGCGCGACCATGTGGCCGATGACATGGCACAGCGGTTCAATTCCGATGTGACCGAAGATTCAGGGCATAAATGGACGCGTCTGAACACGTTGGTCCTGTGTCAGGGGGATGTGGTTTATGATGGCGTGCAGGCCGATTTCCACCTGCTTGAGCGCTGCCTGGACGGCTCTCACCGGTTGGAATGCGAGGGTGAGTTCGAAACGGGGCAACGGATCGAACTGACCACGCAGCCCGGCGGTGTGTCCTATCTTCCATGCCATTCGCAATTGACGGAAACTTGCGAAGGCCGGGCCGAAATTCAGCAGATCGCGATCGACCGCTCCGTCTTCCGGCAGGTGGCGGATGAGATGTGTGCAGGCGACCCGGACAGACTGCCCCGTCTGGGTTTCAAGGGGCTGATGGATCCGAACCTGATCCGACTGGCGGACATGGTGCTGCACGAAGCACGGATTACCGCCCCGGGCGGTGAGCTTTACGGCGATCTTCTGGCGCAGGAAATCGCGCTTCTTATCCTGCGGCGACAGCTTCGCGACCCCAATGAGGTGCCGCAGCCCAGGGCCTTGTCGGACCGGCAACTTGCGAAAGTCATCGACTACATGGAGGCCAACCTGGAAGATGTGGGCGGCATGGAGGTGCTGGCCGAAGCCGTCGGCATGAGCGTCTTTGCGTTTTCTCGGGCCTTCAAGGCCAAAACCGGCGAGGCACCGCATCAATTCCTGATCGGACGGCGGCTGGAGCGCGCGAAGGCGTTGCTTCTGAAAACGGACGAGTCTCTGGTCGAAATCGCCTTTAGCGTCGGGTTTGCCAGCCAGTCGCATATGACGGCCACCTTCACGCGGCGCGTGGGACAGCCCCCCGGCGCGTGGCGGCGCGATGTGCGCCGCTGATCGCTCGACAAGGGGCGCGCGGCACGGCAAGGACCCCCAAGCAGGAGGTGCCGAAACATGAAGCGATCCGAGATCAACGACATTATGCGCAAGGCCGATGATTTCATCCGGTCCTTTGGCTATGTGCTGCCGCCCTTTGCCTATTGGACACCCGATGAGATGCGCGCGCGGCAGGCAGAGATCGGGCCGATGATCGATGCGCGGCTGGGATGGGACATTACCGATTATGGCCAGGGGCGCTTCGATGAAATGGGGCTGTTTCTGTTCACAGTGCGCAATGGGCGCCAGGACGATCTGAAGCGCGGGGGCGGGATGTGTTATGCCGAGAAGATCATGATCTCGCGCCATGATCAGCTTTCGCCCATGCATCGCCACTGGCTGAAGGCCGAAGATATCATTAACCGTGGTGGCGCGACGCTGGCCATCGAGATGTTCGGTTCTGCGCCGGATGGCTCGTTCGATGAAACGGCAGGTGGAACTGTGTTCTGCGACGGCATCAGAAGGGACTTCGCGCCAGGCGAGGTGCTGTGCTTCGCGCCCGGTGAATCGGTGACGCTGATGCCCGGCGATTGGCACGCCTTTTGGGGCGAAGGCGGCGACGTGTTGATTGGCGAAGTGTCGACCGTCAACGACGATGAGACCGACAATTGGTTCCGCGACCCGATCGGGCGCTTCGCCGAGGTAGAGGAAGACGAGGCGCCGCTGCATCTGCTGGCCAGTGATTACGCGCGATATCTGACTGACGCGGTGCCAGCCCCGGCTGGATGAAATCTGGTTCAGACGCGATTCGAACTGATCCGGGCTTATTGCACCGGACGTGAGGACTTGCGTCCGATGCGGGGGCAGAACGCGACGTTTGCGCCGAAAAGTCGGGTAAGTTGACGCATCCTGTTCACGAATAGCGGAGCAGGGCTACAGATAAGGCGAATGTGATCCAGTATTTCTGGACGCTGGCGGGCCAGCACGGGATTGTCGGATTATCGTCGGGCGGCTCCGTCCACGAATCAGCAGGAGGACGATCACCGCAGTCGCACATGGCTGGGCGGGTCGGGCGGGTGCCCGCGCAGTCTCCGGCAGATGCCGCTACCCGCATTGGTCCGCGTCTGGCTGACCCCATGCTGGCGCGCGACTACGGCAAAACGAATTGGGCCGAACCGGCCGTGGCCTTCGCAACGGGTTTGCGCAGGTCGATCGGCGGTCCTTGAGGGCTCCAGATGCTTCCCGGTGGTTGTGCGGTGCGGGGAGTATCTGTTTGAGCGGCGCCCCGGTCCTGTGAAGGGCTGGGGCGCTTGTTCGTCTGGTGGCCGCCCTTTGCAGCATTTGCTGATCCGGGTGCAAGGCGGTTCGTCGACTGGCCGCGTTTGGCGATCCGATCGGTCAGCTATCGCGCTTTATGGCTGCCATGACCGCAGACATGCCAAACGTCGCGCGGACATCAGCCAGATCGCCGGGCTGGCGATGGACCGGCGCCCTTTGGGCTTCGTTCCGGTCCAGTCATGGGCTGGCGACGGCGTGGTATTGCCGAAGGCCCCCGACCAGGGGCCCGCCAGTCAGTCGATCTTCGGCAAGAGCGTGTCCAAGGACGCTTTGGCGTCGCCGTAGAACATGCGCGTGTTGTCCTTGAAGAAGAGCGGGTTCTCGATGCCCGAATAGCCTGTCCCTTGACCGCGCTTGGACACGAAGACCTGCTTGGCCTTCCAGCATTCCAGCACCGGCATCCCCGCGATGGGGGAGTTCGGGTCGTCCTGGGCGGCTGGATTCACGATGTCATTGGAGCCGATGACGATGGCCACATCGGTGTCGGGGAAATCCTCGTTGATCTCGTCCATTTCCAGCACGATGTCATAGGGCACTTTGGCTTCGGCCAGCAGCACGTTCATGTGGCCGGGCAGGCGACCCGCCACGGGGTGGATGGCGAAGCGCACGGTCTTGCCCTTGGCGCGCAGCTTGCGCACCAGGTCGGACACGGCGCCCTGGGCCTGGGCCACGGCCATGCCGTAGCCGGGGATGATGATGACGCTGTCGGCCTCGTTCAGTGCGGTGGCGACCCCATCGGCATCAATGGCGACCTGTTCGCCTTCCACAGCCATCTGTTCGCCCGCCGGGCCACCAAAGCCACCCAGGATGACGCTGACGAAGCTGCGGTTCATGGCCTTGCACATGATGTAGCTGAGGATCGCGCCGGACGAACCGACCAGCGCGCCGACGGTGATCAGCAGGTCATTGCCCAGGCTGAAGCCGATGGCGGCGGCGGCCCACCCGGAATAGGAATTCAGCATGGACACCACGACGGGCATGTCGGCGCCGCCGATGCCCATGATCAGGTGATAGCCTATGAAAAGCGCGGCCAGCGTCATCATCACCAGCGCCAGCGTGCTGCCGGAACTGATATAGACGAACAGCATGATGACGCTCAGCGCCGCGGCGCCCGCGTTCAACATATGCCCGCCGGGCAGTTTGGTGGCCGACGTGTCCACCTTTCCGGCAAGCTTGCCATAGGCGATGACCGAGCCTGTGAAGGTCACGGCACCGATGAAGACGCCCAGGAAAAGCTCGATCTGGAGGATCGTGATTTCCACGGGGATCTTCTTTGCCACGACCGCGCCGAAGCCGCGGAACTGCTCCACCACCGCGGCGGCGGCAAGGGCCGCTTCGGGGGCTTCGTCGATGGGGCGCGGGAAGGGCAGGCTGGCTTCGGCAAAGGCGGCGGCGACGCGGCCGATCTCAATATGGGCGTTGATGCCCACGAAGACGGCGGCGAGGCCCACGAGTGAATGCATAGCTGCCACGAGCTCGGGCATTTGGGTCATCTGGACCCGGGTGGCCAATTGGTAGCCGATGGCCCCGCCCAGGCCGATCAGGATGACTGAGATGGGCCAAAGGCCCGCCCCCGGGCCAACCAACGTGGCCAACACGGCGATGGCCATGCCCACGATGCCGTACCAGATGGCGCGCTTGGCGCTTTCCTGACTGCTCAGCCCGCCAAGCGACAGGATGAAGAGGACGCCTGCGACCACATAGGCCGCATTCGTGAATCCGAGTTCCATTGCGTGTCCCCCTTACGACTTCTGGAACATGGCGAGCATGCGCCGTGTCACGAGGAAGCCGCCGAATATGTTGATCCCGGCCATGAAGACCGACAGCGCGGCCAGCAGGATGACGAGGAAGGACCCCGACCCGATCTGCAAAAGCGCGCCCAGGATGATGATCGACGAAATCGCGTTGGTCACCGCCATGAGCGGCGTGTGCAGTGAATGGGCCACGCCCCAGATTACTTGGAAGCCCACGAAACAGGCCAGCGTGAAGACGATGAAATGCTGCATGAAGCTGGCGGGTGTATAAAGCCCGGCCAAAAGCAAAAGCACGCCGCTGATTGTCAGAAGGCCCACTTGGAACTTGGTTTCCTTCCGGAAGGCCGCGACTTCCTGGGCGCGGATTTCCTCGGGCGTCAGTTCCTTGGGCTTTTCCTTGGTCTGAACCGCGATGGCCTGCACCTTGGGCGGTGGGGGTGGCCAGGTGATTTCGCCTTCATGGACAATGGTGGCGCCACGGATGACGTCATCTTCCATGTTATGCGCGATGACACCGTCTTTTTCGGGCGTCAGATCGGCCAGCATGTGGCGGATATTGTTGCCATAAAGGGTCGAGGACTGCGCGGCCATGCGGCTGGGGAAGTCGGTATAACCGATGATCGTCACACCGTTTTCGGTGACGACCTTTTCGTCCTTCTGGGTCAGTTCGCAATTGCCGCCCCGTTCGGCGGCCAGATCCACGATGACGGAGCCGGGCTTCATCGCCTTGACCATGTCTTCGGTCCAAAGCACGGGCGCCGGGCGGTTCGGGATCAGCGCGGTGCAGATCACGATATCCATATCGGGGGCCAGTTCGCGGAACTTGGCAAGCTGCTTGGCCTGGAATTCCGGGCTGGAGGGCGGCGCATAGCCGCCGGTGGCGGCACCGTCGGGCAGCTCGGAATCCTCGAACTCCAAGAAGACGAATTCGGCGCCCATCGATTCGATCTGTTCGGCCACTTCGGGGCGCACGTCGAAGGCGTAGGTGATCGCGCCCAGCGATGTCGAGGTGCCGATGGCCGCAAGGCCCGCGACGCCCGCGCCCACGACCAGCACCTTGGCGGGCGGAACTTTGCCGGCGGCGGTGACCTGACCAGTGAAGAAACGGCCGAAATTGTTGCCCGCCTCGATCACGGCGCGGTAGCCCGCGATATTGGCCATGGAGCTGAGCGCATCCATCTTCTGGGCGCGTGAAATCCGCGGGACCATGTCCATCGCGATGACTGACGCGCCTTTGGCCTTGGCGGCTTCCATCAGGGCTTCGTTGGCACTGGGATAGAAGAAGGAAATCAGCGTCTTGTCTGCTGAAAGCCGCTTGATTTCGTCATCCGTTGGCGGCTGCACCTTGACGATGATATCGGCCGCCTTGAAGAGCGCCGCGCCGGTCTTGAAGACCTCGACCCCGGCATCCTTGTAGGCGGCGTCGGTGAAACCTGCCTTTTCGCCCGCGCCCGACTCGATCAAGACCTCATGGCCGAGCTTTTGCAGATGACCTGCACTTTCGGGGGTGATCGCGACCCGGGCTTCGCCCGCGTGAACCTCTTTCGGTGCGCCGATCTTCATTGCATGGTTTCTCCGGGCCGATGGAAGTGAACTTGCGTCTTACTTGCGGTGCAAAGGATGCTCAAGGCAAGGCGGGCCATTGCGACACTTTCTTGCGCGGGAGGGCGTGACCTTGGGGCAGTTGGACGGACGGCATGCGGTAGTGACCGGCGGGGGCACCGGGATCGGCCGCGCCATTGCGGAAGCGCTGCGCGATGCGGGCGCCGCGGTGACGGTGACCGGGCGGCGGCGCGAAAAGTTGGAAGACGTGGCGGGTTGCCTGCCGGTGGCGATGGACGTGGCAGATGAAGCGTCGGTCCTGGCGGGCATGGCAGAGGCGCGGGCGGCCCACGGGCCCATCCATATTTGCGTGGCCAATGCGGGCGTGGCCGAGGGCCGCAACCTGGCCGAAACGGATGCCGACTTCTGGCGCTGGATGATGGGGATCAACCTGGATGGCTGTCTTTATACCTTCCGCGCCTGCATTCCCGACATGTTGGAGGCCGGTTGGGGCCGCGCCATTGCGATTTCGTCCATCGCCGGGGTCAAGGGATTGAAGGGGGCTGCGGCCTACACGGCGTCGAAACACGGCATGATCGGGCTGGTGCGGGGGCTGGCGGCGGATTTCGTCAGCAAGCCCTTGACCATCAACGCCATCTGCCCGGCCTATGTGGAGACAGACATCGTCACCTACAATCTGGAGCGGATCATGGCGCGAACCGGCAAGTCAGAGGCGGAGGCGATGGCGTTGATGCAGGGCGCGAACCCCCATGGCCGGCTGATCGACCCGGCGGAGGTGGCTCAGATGGCGCTATACCTGTGCTCGGACGCGGCGGGCAGTGTCCATGGGCAGGCCTTGCAAATCTCGGGCGGGGAAATCTGATGGATTGGGCAGCTTTACGCGATCGGTTCATTTTGCCTGAGGGGGTGATTTATCTGGATGGCAACTCGCTCGGGCCCCTGCCGCGCGGCGCCATGGAGCGGGTGCGCCGGACGGTGGAGGACGAATGGGGCCAGAAGCTGATCCGCGGCTGGAACGAGGCGGGGTGGATGGACTGGCCCGCGCGCCTGGGCGACCGCATCGGGCGGTTGATCGGGGCCGCGCCGGGATCGGTCGTGGTGGGCGACACGCTGTCGATCAAGGTCTATCAGGCGTTGGCCTCGGCCCTTGAGATGCATCCGGGCAGGCGGGTCATTCTTTCGGATACGGGCAACTTTCCCACGGATTTGTACATGGCCGAAGGGCTGATCGCGTCGCTGGGAAAAGGGCACGATTTGCGCATCGTGGCGCCCGACGCGGTGGAGGCGGCCATCGACGATGACGTGGCCGTGGTGATGTTGACTCAGGTGGATTACCGCTCGGGCCGAATGCATGACATGGCCGCGCTGACCAAGGCGGCCCATGCGGCTGGGGCTATCACCATTTGGGACTTGGCCCATTCGGCGGGTGCCCACGAAGTGGATCTGGCCGGGGCGGATTTCGCGGTGGGCTGCACCTATAAGTATCTGAATGCCGGGCCCGGCGCGCCCGCCTTCATCTATGTACGCCCCGACCTGCAGGAAGAGGTGCGGCCTGCGCTGTCGGGTTGGCTGGGCCATTCCGAGCCCTTTGCCTTCGATCTTTCCTACCGCCCCGGCCGCGGGATCGAACGGATGCGGGTGGGCACGCCGCCGGTATTGCAATTGGCAGCTTTGGAGGCGGCGTTGGACATCTGGGACGGGGTGGATGTGGGCGCGCTGCGCGCCCGCTCATTGGCCCTGTCGGGCCGCTTCGCGGACGGTGTGGCAGCGCGCTGCCCGGATTTGGTGCCTGCCTTGGAGACAGGTGCAGTCCGCGGGTCCCAAGTCAGCCTGCGCCACCCGGAGGGCTATGCCATCGTCCAGGCCCTGATCGCGCGGGGCGTGATCGGAGATTTCCGGGCGCCGGATATCCTGCGCTTCGGCTTCACCCCGCTTTTCATCGGCGAGGCGGAGGTGGACGGGGCACTGGCCATTCTGGAAGCCATCATGGCCACCCGCGCCTGGGACCGGCCCGAATTCCATGCCAAGAAGGCCGTGACATGAAAGCCGCCATGCCGTCGCATGCTGCAAAGCGGGCTGGCGCCGGGGTTCGGCTGGGCTAACTGAGGTCGATGTTGAAAGATCACCCCCGCCGTTACGAGTTGGCCAATGAGCTGCATGCGCGCCCCTTTCCGGCGCTTACCGCGCCGTGCCGCGCGGCCTTTCTGGCCATCAAGCGTGAGGAAGATGCCGCCAACCGCGACCGGTCCATCGACCGCGCCCATCTGGAAGCCTTGCTGGACCGTTTCGGGGCGGATCACCCGCCGCCGGGGGCCACGCATTTCTTTGGCCAGTTGGGCAAGCACAAGCTGAAATGGGAAAGTCATACGGAGTTCGTGACCTACACGCTGTTTTCCGAAGGCGTGGCGGAGCGACCCTTTGACGGCGCCATGTTCGAGGTCTTCCCCCAGGACTGGCTGGCGGAGGCGCCGGGCATGCGGATCACGTCGGCCCTGATCCGGGTCGAGGCAGAGACGCCGGGCGACAAAATCGCACCGAAGCTGCAAGACTGGTTTGTGCCCGAAAGCCTGGCGGCAAGCCGGGTGCTGGATGACAGCGCAGTTATCGCATCGGATTTCCGCATCGACACCCACGGCCATGTCCGCTTTGCCGTCTTCGCCGCCAATGAAACCGGCGAGCGGCGCGTGGGGCGCATCGTCCAGCGTCTGACAGAGATCGAGACCTACAAGACCATGGCCATGTTGGCGCTGCCTCGGGCCCGGGCCCTATCGGGCGAATTGGGCGACATGGACACCACCTTGTCGGGTCTGGTGGGCGAGTTGCGGGCAGGCCGGTCCCAAGTCGAGGAGACGTTGGAGGGCCTGCTCACCATCGGGTCGGATCTGGAGACGATGCTGGCGCGATCATCATTCCGGTTCGGGGCGATGGAAGCCTATGAGGCGCTGGTGCAGCAGCGCATTTCGGTGCTGCGCGAAGAACGGTTCGGCGGGCGCCAGACATTCGCGGAATTCATGATGCGCCGGTTCGATCCGGCCATGCGCACCTGCCGGTCGGTCCAGCGCCGGATGGAGGCCCTAGCGGAACGGGCCAAGCGGGCGGGCGACTTGCTGTCGACGCGGGTCAATGTGGACCGCTCAGAACAGAACGCAAAGCTGCTGCAATCCATGGATGAGCGCGCCGCGGCGCAGTTGCGGCTGCAAAAGACAGTCGAGGGCCTGTCGGTCGTGGCCATCAGCTACTATGCGCTGGGGCTGGTTGCGGCGTTGTTATACCCCATTGGTGTCCGGCTGGGCTGGACCAAGGAAATGGTGATGGCCGCGGTGGTCATTCCCGTCGTCGCGGTCGTGTGGTGGGCCGTGCGCCAGATCCGCAAAGGGTTGGAGCGCTGAGAGCGCCGGGGCGCTGCCCCGGACCCCGGAGTATTTTTGCCAGGATGAAGAGGGGCCGCAGAGCGGGTGGTGGCGTCAATCCAGGCGGATAAGGCTGCCCGCGCCGTGTTCGGTGAAAAGCTCCAACAGGACGGCATTGGGGACGCGGCCATCGAGGATGACGACGGCGCGGACGCCGCCTTCGAGCGCTGAGAGCGCCGTTTCCGTCTTGGGGATCATGCCGCCCGCGATGGTGCCATCGGTTGTCAGCGCGCGGACTTGGGCGGCGGACAAGGCAGTGACGACCTCACCGCTGCCGTCCTTGACGCCGGCCACATCGGTGAGCAGCAGAAGCCTGTCGGCGTTGAGCGCGGCGGCGATGGCACCGGCGGCGGTATCGCCGTTGATGTTGTAGGTCTCATCCTCGGCACCCGTGCCGATGGGGGCGATGACGGGGATCATCTCGTCCCGGAACAGGTTGTGGAGGAGGCGCGGGTCCACATGGTCAGGCGTGCCCACGAAGCCCAGGTCTGGGTCGGTCTGCGTGCAGGTGATCATATCGGCATCTTTGCCGGTGACCCCCACGGCCCGTCCGCCCGCCGTGTTGATGGCCTGGACGATGCGTTTATTGACCTCGCCCGCCAGGACCATTTCGACCACGCGCATGGTGTCGGCATCGGTCACCCGTTTGCCGCGCACGAAGTTCGAGGTCACACCCAGGCGCGATAGCAATTCGTTGATCATCGGGCCGCCGCCATGGACGATGACCGGGTTGATGCCCACGGTGCGCATCAACACCACATCGCGGGCAAAGCTGGCCATGCCTGCATCCGACCCCATGGCGTGACCGCCCAGTTTGATGACCACGATGGCATCGGCGTAGCGCCGCAGATAGGGCAGCGCTTCGTTTAGGGTGCGGGCGATGGCGGCGTTGTCGCGGGTCATGTCGTCTCGGGTCTTCATGGGCCTGTCCGGGGGTGTGGCGAAACTCTTATATTAAGAGTTTCGGCAAATCTCTTGCTTTAAGAGATTTGGGCGATGACGGATCGGAGCGTGGGGATGCCCCAGCCCTTTTCGCTACTGGTGACGATCAGTTCGGGAAAGGCTGCGGGGTGTTTGGCCAAGGCGGTGCGGGTCTGGTCCAAGACTTTGTCGCGCTCGGCGTCCTTCACTTTGTCGGCCTTCGTCAGCACGGTCTGGAACGTCACAGCCGAGGCGTCGAGCAGGGCCATGATGTCCTCATCCACGGCTTTGACCCCATGGCGCGCGTCGATCAGCACGAAGGCGCGGCGCAGGGATTGGCGGCCCGATAAGTAGGCTTTCAGCAGAGCCTGCCATTTGGCCACTTCGGCAACGGGGGCTTTGGCGAAGCCATAGCCAGGCAGGTCCACGAGGTAGTGGCTGTCGGCCAGGGTGAAGAAGTTGATTTCCTGCGTGCGGCCCGGCGTGTTGGATGCACGCGCCAGAGCGCGCCGCCCGGTCAACGCGTTGATCAGCGTCGATTTCCCCACGTTGGAGCGCCCGGCGAAGCAGACCTCGACCCGGTCGGCGGGGGGCATGCCGGACATGGCGACCACGCCTTTGAGGAAGTCGCCGCCTGTGGCGAACAGCTTGCGGCCCCGTTCTTCGGCGGCGGGGTCGGGGGCATCGGCTTCGGGGAAGCGCAGGGTCATGGGGCGGCCTCAAGCGCGGCGATATCGGCGCCGCGGATCGCGTTCAGGTTGCGGGTGATGCGGGCAGCATCCCAATCCCACCAGGCCAGCGCCAGCAGACGGGCGATGGTGGCGTCATCGAAGCGGCGGCGCACGATGCGCGCGGGGTTTCCGGCAGCGAGCGCATAGGGCGGGACATCTTGCGTGACGACAGAGGCCGCCGCGATGATGGCGCCTGCGCCGATGGTCACACCCGGCATGATGGTGGCGCCGTTGCCGACCCAGACATCGGGGCCGATCTGCGTATCGCCCTTGCGCGCCGCCTTCCATGTGGCGGGGTCGAAGCCATCCTCCCAGCCGTGGCCGAAGATATTGAACGGAAAGGTGGAAAAGCCATCCATGGCGTGGGTACCGCCATTCATGAAGATGCGCGCACCGTGGGCAATGGCGCAGAAGGGCCCGATGGTCAGGTGGTCGCCCACAAAGTCGTAATGGTGCAGGACGTTGCGGTCGAAGAAGTCGCGCGTCTGATCCTGATCATCATAGTAGCTATAGGCCCCCACCGTGACATTGGGGCGACCTTGAGCCAAAGGGCGCAGGAAAACCGTGCCGCCATAGGCGGGCGCCATGGGGGTGAGCGTGTCAGGGTCGGGGCCCGTCATCGGGTGACGCCGTCGCCCACAGCGATGTCGCCGCCTTGGACGACCTTCAGGCCGATGGTGAAATCACGATGGTCCCAGGCATCGAGCACGGACAGAAGGTCCGCGTCCCGGCGGCCGGTTTCTGGGTTGGCAGAGGGGGCCTCGCACCGGTCGATGCGCTTATATGCCTCCAGCACGGCGGAGCCGATACGGATGTGTTTGCCCACCAGGTCGAATTCTTCCCACGGGTCGAGCCCGTCGACCCAAAGGTTGCAGCGCCAGCGGTGGATCGACAATTCGCGCCCGACGCGGCCCTCGATAATCCGGTGGCTGGTCAGGTTGCCAAGCGTGATCGAAGGGCCGGACGTGTCCGTCATTCCGCGGCCCTCGGGCGCGCGCACGAGGCGGGCGGGCCGGGCACGGCCTTGGGAGATCAGGGGGTCGAGCCAGGTGATGAGGGATTGGGCATCTCCCTCGGGCTCGACGGTCAGGGGCGGGCGATCGGGATGGCTCAGGTGGATTTGCGCTCCATCCGTCCGCGCCTCCACCGCCATCAGTTGCGGGGATGACCCGGCGCGGACGAACGCGCCGCAGCGTGACCAGGCGCCGTCTTCGGCGTTTGAAGCTTCGTGCGCCACAGCCCAAACCCTGTCACCCGGTAGGGTCTGGCCCGTCTTGAGCGTGACCTTTTCCAGCGCCTCGCGGCCCACCGCCTTGATCGGGTGGCGCCAGATCGAGGCGAGGCGGGCCGTCACTTTCCGCCTTTCTTGGGCGGTTTGGTATCGTTGGCGACGGCGGTTTTCTTTTGGAAGCCCGCTTTGATGTTGCCAAACAGATCCGGTTTTGAGCCGTGGGATCGCATGATCAGGTATTGCTGGATGAAGGTGATCGTGTTGTTCGCAATCCAGTAGATGACGAGGCCCGAGGCAAAGCCGCCCAGCATGAACATGAAGACCCAGGGGAGCCAGGCGAAGATCATCGCTTGCGTCGGGTCGGTGGGCGCTGGGTTGAGCTTTTGCTGGAACCACATCGACACGCCCAGAAGGATGGGCAGTATCCCGATGAAGATAAGCGACAGGATCGAGCCTGGATCAGGCGCTGCGAAGGGCAGCAGGCCGAAGATGTTCATGATCGATGTCGGGTCCGGGGCGGACAGGTCCTGGAAGGGGCCGAAGAAGGGGGCGTGGCGCAGCTCCAAGGTGACGAAAATCACCTTGTAGAGGCTGAAGAAGATCGGGATTTGCAGCAGGATGGGCAAGCAGCCCGCGGCGGGGTTCACCTTGTTCTTCTTGTAGAGCTCCATCATGCCCTGTTGGAGCTTTTGGCGGTCTTCGCCGGCCTTTTCCTTCAGCGCCTCCATTTCCGGTTGGAGTTCCTTCATGCGCGCCATCGACACGTATGATTTGTACGCCAGGGGCAGTAGGATGGCCTTGATACCCAAAGTCAGCACGATGATGGCGATGCCCATGTTTCCGATCAGGGCGTTGAGCCAGTGCAGGGCCGCGAAAATCGGTTTCGTCAGGAAGTAGAACCAGCCCCAATCGATGGAGTCGATGAAGCCTGCAACGGCCCGGTCCTCGTCATTTTGATAGGCGCGGATCGTGGCCCATTCCTTTGCGCCCGCAAATAGGCGGCTTTCCGATGCATGTGTTTCGCCTGCTGCCACTTCGCGGGGGGGCAGACGGGTTTCGGTTTGATAAATGTCGGCCCGGTCGACATATTTGACGACCTCGGTGAAGGGCACGCCCGCGCTGGGGATGAGGGTGGTCATCCAGTATTTGTCGGTGAAACCGATCCAGCCATCTTCGGACGCTTCCGTCACCTGGACGCGGCCGCCTTCGGCGGGGACGGTATCGAGCTCGGTGATGTCCGAATAGTCGATTTCCGCCAACTCTCCGTCAGAGCGGGCAACAACCCCTTCATGGAGGATGAAGAAATTGATCGTATCAGGCTCTCCGTGCCGGGCGATCAGGCCGTAGGGGGCCAGACGGACGGCGGCGCCGGTGTTGTTTTCCACCGATTGGGAGATGTCGAACATGTAGTCGTCGTCGATGGCGATGGTCTTGCGGAAGATAAGGCCGCTGCCATTGTCCCAGGTCAGCGTAACCGGTCTATCCGGGCTGAGCGTCGCGCCATCGGGGGCGGTCCATTCAGTTGTGGCACCGGGGACATCTTCGAATGACAGATCGCCACCCGGGACCCAGCCATGGAGCGCGTAATACGCCCCGCCGACGCCTGCGGGGGACAATAGGGTGACGATGGGCGATTCTTCATCGAGCGTTTCGCGATAGTCTTTGAGAGACAGGTCGTCGATGCGGCCCCCGGTCAGAGATATCGAGCCGGTCAGGCGCGGTGTTTCGATCGGAACGCGGGCCGAGGCCGAGATCGCCGCGTCGCGCGTTTCGGCTGGCGCGACGGCGACCCCGCTGGGGACAGCGGTATCCGGTGCGGCCGGAGGTGTGAGCGCACCCGGGGCGGCTGGGGCTGCAACGCCATCCGATGTATCGCCTTCGGCAAGGGTGGGTGTCTGCTGTTCGGGCGGAAAGAGAATGAACCAAACCAGCAGGACCAGCGCGCTGAGCACTGTGGCCAGGATGAGGTTCTTATTCTGTTCGTCCATGGGAAACCTGCGGCGCGCGTGAAAGGGCGGATCGTGGATTGCGCGCCGTTCAACAGACCAAGCCGCCGAAGGTCAAGGCGTTTTGCCTTTGTAGCGTTGCCGCAGGGTGGTGAGTTGAGTTGATTTTCCGGTGCGCGGCAAGGTTATTGCCCACTCTTGTCGGTCGCCATCGCGCCATAGGACGGGGTGTCATCTGGCCATTCGGGCCGCGAGCCATTTGGATTTGAAGGTGTTTCGGACGAGCTGCGATCGTCCGAGCGCGTTTCGGGTGTCAGGCTGTGCCGTGGGGCTGCATGGTGCGAAGGCTTTCCGCGTCACCGCCGGGAAGGGCGTGGGCCCAAGCGATGGTGTCTTCAAAGGGCATGGGGCGCGCGATGCCAAATCCCTGAAGATGGGTGCAGCCCAGATGGGACAGTGTTGCACGTTCTTCCGGTGTTTCCACGCCTTCTGCCAGCGTTTCGATCCCAAGCTGATCTGCCAGGCTCAGAATGGCGCTGACGATGTCCTTTTGTTTTTCGTCGCTGTCCAAGCCGCTGACGAAGCTTCGGTCAATCTTGATGCGGTGCACACCGAACCGGGCGATATGGGCAATGGAGGCTGCGCCAGTCCCGAAATCGTCGAGGTCAAGACGGCAACCGGCCTGCCGCAAGGCCGTGATGTTGCGCATGATGGCCTCGTCGTCGTCGCGCAGCGTAACGGTTTCGAGGATCTCAAAGGCGATGCGCGAAGGTTCGATCTCGTGGCGATCAAGTTGCCAGATCACGCGTTCGGCCAGTCTTGGGTCGGTGAGTTCGTCGAGAGAGACATTCACGCCCACATTGGGCACGTCCAGGCCAGCGCGGTCCCATTCGGCCAGCGCTTCCAGGCTGGCGCGGAGCATGTGCTGCCCCATCTCACCGGAGAAACCAGCGGAGGCGACCGTGTCCAGAAACTTGGCAGGGGATAGGATGCCCAATTCGGGATGATGCCAACGTGCCAGAGCTTCGAACCCGGCTAAACGGCCTGTGCGGGCATCGACCTGGGGTTGGAACCAGGGACGAATTTCACCCTTTTCCAAGGCATCTTCGATCTGGGTGGACAGACGGTGGTCGATTTCCACGCGGCTCTGCATGTCGGGATTGAAGACGCGGACCGCGTCGTCGCCCTGGCGGCGTGCGATACGCAACGCGCAATCGGCTGCGGCGAGCAAGGCACTGGCGCTTCGCGTTGGGGCCATGGATTCGGTGCATATGCCAATGCAGGAGCGGACGCGGATCGACCGACCCTGGATCGAGATCGGTTCCGCAACGGCGGCTTGCAGACGGTCGACAATGTTCATGACGACATCGAGGTCGGCACGGCGAGTTGGCGCCATTAAGACGACAAGGGTGTCGTCGCCCGCACGCAGCACGGCATCTTGGCCGCGCATGGTGGCCCCTACGCGCTGGACGATGCGGTCCATGACCTTTTCGCCGATTTCGGCGCCCCATTCGCCATCCGCAATATGCAGATCATCCACCTGCATGATCAGAACGGCAGTCGTGCGTTCGCGCCGCGCGCAATCGTCCAGAACGTCGTCCAGAATGCGTTGGATCGCCCCCCGATGGAGCGGCCGACCGGCGACCGCATCAAGCGTATCTTCCACGTCTTTGCTGCGGCGAACATGGCCGTTGAGCGCCAGGCACAGCGGCAGGACGATCACCAGTACCATGGCGACGGCGTCTTGGCCGAAGGACCAGGCCAGCGCGGCAGCCACCGGGAACATCAGCATCCAATCCACGCGTCGCACCCGTTGGGCGAAACGCTCGGCTAGGCTGGTCGGGGCGACAGGTCCGTCGGCCATGGAATCCTCCGAAAAAGCAATCGCGAGGTTGCTAGCGCTCCAACGGTGACCGAACACTTAACGCGATCCCTCCATTTCCGTAGAATTTTCTGGTTCTGTTCCCATAAGTCCCGCGAAGTCGAAAAGGGCCGTGTCCAGCATGTGCGAGGGTCGAACGCTCATCAAAGCGGAGAACATCTTGCCGCGCCGACCCGGCGCCTTTTCTTCCCACGTGTCCAACATGGCCTTGATGGCTTGGCGTTGCAGGCCGTCTTGGCTTCCACACAGGTCACAGGGAATGATCGGATAGTTCATGGCGGCGGCAAAGCGGGCGCAATCCGCTTCGGCCACATGGGCCAACGGGCGCAGCACGCAAAGGTCGCCTTCGTCATTGAGAAGTTTCGGCGGCATTGTCGCGACTTTGCCCCCGTGGAAGAGATTGAGGAAGAAGGTCTCAAGAATGTCGTCACGGTGGTGGCCCAACACTACAGCCGAGCAGCCTTCTTCGCGCGCGATTCGGTAAAGGTTTCCGCGCCGCAGCCGAGAACAAAGCGCGCAATAGGTTCGCCCGGCCGGAACCTTCTGCTTCACGATGGAATAGGTGTCGGCATATTCGATGCGGTGCTCGACGCCCATCTGCTTCAGGAAATCGGGAAGAACCGTCGCGGGAAAGCCCGGCTGACCCTGGTCCAGATTGCAGGCGAGCAGGTCCACAGGCAGCAGGCCGCGCCACTTCAACTCATGGAGGACGGCCAGCAGCGTGTAGCTGTCCTTTCCACCGGACAGGCAGACGAGCCAGCGATCACCGCGGCGGACCATGCCGTAGCGATCCATCGCCTCGCGTGTTTCCCGCACGATGCGCTTGCGGAGCTTGCGAAATTCCGTGGTTTTGGGCGCGCCGGAGAAGAGCGGATGGATGTCGTCGGTCTCGTCCAGCATGGCGTTCTCCGGAGGGTCAACCGCTCACTACCGGAAGTTGCGCGCGGCATCCACCATTGGGGAACGCCGCGCGCGGGATCAGTGCAAGGACCGTGTCCAATCGGGCGCGGGCGGCGCCTCGGGGGGCAGGCCGATATCGCGACGCAAATGGGCGGGCAGGTCGCCTGCATCGGGCGGGCGCGCCTTGGGGCGCAGCAAGGCGACTATGGCAGCCAGCAGCACGCGGGCCGGGCCATGGACCTCGATGGCGGCATCGATCAGGGCGCGCGATGAACGCAGGGGGGACAGGCGCAAAGCAGTCATGGGATCTTCCCCGGGATGAAGCGGGGCCTCTTGGTTTGAAATGGAGTGTCCTAGGAGCACGCCGCGTACATATGCGGAGTGCTATTCGGGCCGGTTCTGGGGGGATGTCGCCCACGGGCGACGGCGGAGGGTTAGCTGGACCAGGTTGCCGTTACGGCGATGCCAGCAAGTCGCATGCAGGGGCGACGATAGGATGCGATAAGCATTTGCATGTGGCCCCTCCCTCTCAAAAAGTGTGGCGACTGGCCCTTGGGTAGCCGATTACCCGCCGTCAGCCAACGATTTTCTTCGGCGCGGAGCAAAAGCGCGCTTGTCGATCAATCGGGGACGTTGTCGATGCCGGAGCCGCCCCAAGGGTGGCAGCGCGCGATGCGACGTGCGGCCAGCCAGCCGCCCTTCAGCCCGCCATGTTTTTCGAGCGCTTCCAGCGCGTAGGCTGAGCATGTGGGCTGGTAGCGGCAATTGTGCCCGACCATGGGGGAGAAGACCGCGCGGTAGGCATGGACGGGCAGGGCCAAGAGGCGGGCAAGCGGGGTCATTGATGTGCTTTGACCAAGGCGGCCCGCAGATCGGCCAGAAGGTCGGGCCAAGGACGGGCGGCGGTGATGTCGCGGCGACCGATCAAGACATAGTCCCAGCCGGGGCGACCCAATTGGGGCAGCGTCAGACGCGCGGCTTCGCGCAGGCGGCGCTTGGCGCGGTTACGGGCCACGGCGTTGCCGACTTTCTTGGAGCAGGTGAAGCCGGCGCCCACGACAGGGTCGCCATCGCCCCGGTCGCGTGCCTGCAACAGGAACGACCCTGCCGGCACCCGGATCGCGCGGTTCATGGCCAGGAACTGTGACCTGACCTTCAAAACGCGAAGAGACGCCGGAGAGGCCATCCCCTCCGGCGTCTGATCATCCACAACCATGGAACGGGTCAGGCCGAGAGCGACTTCCGACCGCGGGCGCGGCGCGCATTCAGGATCTTGCGGCCAGCTTTGGTGGCCATGCGCGCGCGAAAGCCGTGGCGGCGCTTGCGCACGAGGTTCGAGGGCTGGAAGGTGCGTTTCATGGCCTTCTCTCCGGATCGAGGGCCGGATTCTGCAAGTGAATCGACGGCGGTAAACTTGGAAGCCGCCGTCTAGGCGAGGGGCGGGGGCCTGTCAACGGCTCCGACCGTCTGTCACATTCGGCCCGCTCGGTTGTAACATTCGGTCGATTACGCAGGGGCAAGGCACACGTCGCCTCAAGGTGCCGTGAGCCCGGGTATTCAGCACGGCTGCGGTGCCGCAAGTAGGTCCCAACACACGCAAACTGCCTGGCGCCGCGCGTTCCTCCCGACGTGAACGGCGACCGGGCGAACAGAATTGGACCGCAACATGACTGACAACACCATGACCCCACCGCCCGAACGCGCAGGCCTTGCCCGTTTTCTGCCGCTCATCCTGATTGGCGCGGCAGCCATCGGCGGCGCGTTCTTCCTGCGCGACTACCTGTCGTTCCAGACGCTGGCCGATAACCGCGAAGCGCTGATCGCGTTTCGTGATGCCAATTATGTCCTGACCGTCGCCGTGTTCGTTGCGGCCTATATCCTGATCGTGGCGTTTTCCCTGCCGGGGGCGGCCATCGCCACCTTGACCGGCGGCTTCCTATTCGGGGTCTTCCCGGGCGTTCTGTTCAATGCCGGTGCGGCCACTATCGGCGCCATGGCGATCTTCCTGGCGGCGAAGTATGGACTGGGCGACCGGCTGGCGGCCAAGATGGACGCGTCCGGCGGCGCGGTGAAGAAGATCAAGGACGGCATCCGCGAAGATGAGACATCGTATCTGCTGATCATGCGCCTGGTGCCTGCGGTACCTTTCTTCGTGGCGAACCTGATCCCCGCCTTCGTTGGTGTCACGCTGCGCAAGTTCATGCTGACCACGTTCTTCGGCATTCTGCCGGGCGGCCTGGTCTATACCTGGGTCGGCGCCGGTCTGGGCGAAGTCTTTGCCCAAGGCGAAACCCCCAATTTCGGCATCATCTTCGAGCCGCACATTCTGGGCCCGATCCTCGGCCTGGCGGCTTTGGCCATGCTGCCCATCGTCCTGAAGCGCTTCAAGAAGGTCTGATCCGATGAATATGCTCAACACACCCGAAGAAATGCTGCGCGCGAAAGGTCCCGCCATGGAAGATATCAAGACCGACGTGCTGGTGATCGGCGCAGGGTCCGGCGGTCTGTCCTTTTCGGCCGGGGCCAGCCAGATGGGGGCGGATGTCACCCTTCTGGAAGGCCACAAGATGGGTGGCGACTGCCTGAACTTCGGCTGCGTTCCCTCCAAGGCGCTGATCGCGGCGGCCAAGCAGGCCCAAGCCATGAAAACCGGCGAGAAATACGGGGTGACCCCCGTCACGCCGCAGGTCGATTATGCCGCCGCCAAGGGCCACGTCCATAAGGTGATCGAGACGATTGCCCCCGTGGACAGCCAGGAACGGTTCGAAAGCTTCGGCGTCCGCGTCATCCGTGAATATGGCGTCTTCGCCGACAAGGACACGGTCGTTGCGGGCAACTACCGCATCAAGGCGCGGCGCATCGTCATCGCGACAGGGTCTTCCCCGTTCGTGCCGCCCATCGATGGTCTGAAAGACGTGCCGTTTGAGACCAACGAAACCATCTTCGACCTGATGGAGCACCCCGAGCACCTGATTATCATCGGGGCCGGTCCCATCGGTTTGGAAATGGCGCAGGCCCATGTGCGTCTCGGCAGCAAGGTGACCGTTCTCGAAGGGGGCCGCGCCCTTGCCAAGGACGACCCGGAGATGGCCGAGGTGGTCTTGAAGCGTCTGCGCGAAGAAGGTGTCAAAATCATCGAAGGTGCCCGCGCGGACCGCATCAGCGGCAGCGCAGGCGATATCGCCGTCCATACCGAAAACGGCGATGTCACTGGCACCCACCTTCTGGTGGCCGCAGGCCGCAAGGCCAATATCGACCGGCTCAACCTGGATGCGGCGGGTATCGAGCATGACCGGTCCATCAAGGTGGGGGCGGACCTGCGCACCACCAACCGCAAGGTCTATGCCATCGGCGATGTGGCGGGCGGCTACCAGTTCACCCATGTGGCGGGTTATCACGGCGCCACGGTGATCCGCCCGATCTTGTTCGGCCTGCCCGCCAAGGCGCGCAACGACCATATTCCTTGGGCCACCTACACGGACCCAGAATTGGCACAAGTGGGCCTGACCGAGGCCCAGGCGCGCGAGCAGCATGGCGACAAGCTGGAAGTGTTGCGCTTCCCCTACCATGAAAACGACCGCGCCATCGCCGAAGGCAAGACGGAAGGTCTGATCAAGGTCATGGTCGTGAAGGGCCGTCCGGTGGGCGCCTCGATCGCGGGCGCCCAGGCTGGCGAGTTGATCGGCCTCTGGGCGTTGGTTCTGGCCAACAAACTCAAGATCGGGGCTGTTGCCGCCATGGTCGCGCCGTATCCGACGCTGGGCGAAATCAGCAAGCGCGCCGCCGGACAATACTATGTGCCGCGGTTGTTCCAATCCGACCGTGTGAAGGCCTTTGTCGGTTTTGTGCAAAAATACCTGCCATAATCAGCCGTTCTGTACAAAAAATGGCCCCTGTCCCCCGAGCGGCACAGGGGCCATACTGCGTGTCCAAGTCTCGTAATCTCTGGCACCGATGCTGACGTCTCTTTCCGGCCGATTCCTGCTTCTGACCATCATCTTCGTGATGCTGGCCGAAGTCTTGATCTTCGTGCCCTCCATCGCGCGTTTCCGGCTCGACTACCTGACCGAACGGTTGGAGCGGGCACAGATTGCATCGCTGGCGCTGCTGGGTGCTGACGAGATGATCGACTCACAGGTTGAAGCCGAACTTCTGGAAAACGCTGGCGTATTGAATGTGGTCCTGCGACGCGATGCGCTTCGTCAGCTTGTGCTGTCATCGGATTTGCCGGGACCGGTCGCGCGCACCGTGGACCTGCGCGATCCAACGGCATGGGAGTTGATCCGCGACGCCATGAGGCGGTTCACGGCCCCCGAATCAGAGATCATCCGCGTCATCGCCGAACCTGCCCGGGGCGGCGGTGTCCAGATCGAGGCGGCTTTGGACACGCAAGACATGCATGACGCCATGATTGCCTATGGTTGGACGATTCTTTGGCTGTCTTTGGTGATATCGGTCATCACCTCGGCCTTCCTGTTCATGGCCGTCAGGCGGCTGATGGTGAACCCGATCCGAAGTCTGGTCGGGCAGATGAACCGCTATGCCGCCGCGCCGGAAGATGGGCGGCGCGTCATCGTGCCGGGGTCTCGTGTCAAAGAGTTGCGGGAGGCGGAAAACACGCTGCGCGACCTGGAAAACCAGCTGACCCAGTCGTTGCGCCAGAAAGAACGCCTGGCAGCCTTGGGATCGGCCGTTGCGAAGATCAGCCATGATCTGCGCAACATCCTGACGACGTCGACCTTGCTGGCCGACCGGATGGAGATGGTGGACGACCCCACGGTCAAGCGCGTGGCCCCAAAGATCGTGGCATCCCTGACCCGCGCGGTGAACCTGACAGAGGGTACCCTGGCATTCGGTCGCGCCGAGGAAGCCCCACCTGCCTTGCAACGCATCGAAGCGCGGCCTTTCCTTGAGGAGATCTGCGAGGGTGAGCAACTGGCTGTGGCAGAAGGTGCGGTGCGGATCCGCCATGAAGCGGCGGCGGGCCTGACCCTGCGTGCCGACCCGGAGCAATTACACAGAGTCATCGGAAACCTGATCCGCAATGCGCGTCAGGCCATCCAGGCGACGGGCAAGCCCGGCGAAGTCTGTGTCTCGGCTACCGAAGACATCAATGGCTGGGCATTGCGCATCACCGATACGGGGCCCGGTCTGCCCCCGAAAGCGCAGGAAAACCTGTTCCAGGCTTTCCAGGGCAACGTGCGCAAGGGCGGCACGGGCCTTGGTCTGGTCATCGCGCAGGAACTCATTCGTGGCCATGGCGGTGAGCTGTCATTGGAGCGCACGGACGACACCGGCACCACCTTCCGCATCGACCTGCCGCGCGAGCTTGCCGCGGCCTAAGCCGTCTAGCCGCCGCCCACTGTCTGGTCCTTCGCAGGATGGGACGGGAAATCCCCCTTGCGCGCTCGCCGCGGTGGGGCTATCTGCGGCCCCGTAGGCGCTGGTAGCTCAGTTGGATAGAGTACTTGACTACGAATCAAGGGGTCGGGGGTTCGAATCCTCCCCAGCGCGCCATTCCCCCTCTACGTCAGACGAAATTGGCCTTTGCGTCATAAACTGCCCCAATCACCGCGAACCGGATGTTTGTGGCCAAGCCACAGGCGTCCGGTTCGATGCCACTCTATCCGATACTTTGCCATATCTTGGGTTGGTGCTTCATGGGAAGCGCCTGGTCACGTCGGGGTTGGCTGTGGGTGCAAACGGCCCGGAGCGGGCCCCAGATGATCGTCCTTGATGCTCTTGCGCGGCCCGTCAAAGCGGACTCTAGCTGCAGCTACTAACAAGAGAGAACCACTGGCCGACGAACCTGGGGATATTGGGACATCAAGCCAGCTGACTTTAAGCGCATGGACTCGCCGCGCGAACGTCTACCCGCGCGCCGTAGTCGTTCTGGCCAACCGAGAACGGAAAGGCGGATAGCGCCGTCTTGGGCAGCACGGAGGAGCCATCTGTAAGGACATTCAATCCGGGCCAGCCATCGCGCATCCAAACGGTGCCGTTCGGCACGCGCGGCGTGATCTTGGCGCGGGCCTTGAACGTCCCTCTGACATTCGCGATCTCAACCCAGTCGCCATCAATGATGAACCGAGTTGCAGCATCATCGGGGGCCATCCAGAGATCCGGGTCCGTTTCGCGACTTGCGAGGGTCGGCAAAGCGCGGCCATGATCGTAGAACGCGTGGAAATGAGCGAAGGTGCGGCCGTGGGCCAGGATCAATGCCCCGCTCTTATCCACTGCCGGAGCCATGGGCAATGGCGGCAGGCCCATTGAGCGCGCGCGCTCGGAGGAGAACTCGATCTTTCCGGACGGTGTCGAGAATTCGAACGTCGGATAGGCCACATGGGAGACGTCCAAGGGCACATGCCCGCCATTGGCCCGCAGCCTCTCGACCGTGGCGTGGCCCGTCGCGGGGTGGTCGAGGACCGCGTTCATCGCGTCCTCCTGATCCGTCCACGGGTAGACGTCCTCGAGTCCAAGCCGGTCGGCCAATCCCTTGTAGATCTCATAGACCGGGCGAGCGTCCCCGGCCGCGGGCAACACGCGGTCCGAGAGATGGACGTGGGTGTTGGTCGATTTGGCCCCGATCTCTTCCAACCAGATCGTGCCAGGAAGGACGATATCGGCAGCCTCTCGGATCGTCTGGTTGGCGAAGACGTCGTAGGCCACAACCAGTTCGGCCTTGGCCAGTGCCGCACGGACCCGGTTGGTATCGGCAAAGCTGGACAGGACATTGGACCCGATCGTGAGAAAGACTTTTACCGCGCCGCTTTCCAGCGCCTCGACGATCGCCTCCATCTGGTTGGGAATATACGTGCCCGGCAGTCTTCGATCTGCAGCCGAGACATCATTGAACCCTGCACCATGGCTCCGCCCGCCGTGCCGCGGACCGATGCCGCCCCCGGCACTGCCAAAATTGCCGGTCAACGCAGGCAAGCATGAAATCGCGCGCGCGGCCTGCCACGTGTTGCTGCCCTTGTGAAGCGATGACCCGCCAATGACGATCATCGTCGGCTTGGTGGCGGCATAGCGGCGCGCAAGCTGCGTGATCTGTTCGGCAGGAACCCCGGTTTGCCCCTCGCCCCAATCGGGCGTCATCGTCTCCACATGCGTCTTGAGGGCGTCAAACCCCAATGTGTGGTCCGAAACGAAATCAGCGTCCCAAGCTCCGTCGGCCACGATCACATGCATTATGGCCAGCGCGAGGGCCGCATCCGTGCCCGGCTTCAGGAGGAGCACGTCATCCGCAAGCGCAGAGGCTTCCGTCCTGCGCACGTCGATGACGACAATCCGCGCGCCCCGGCGCTTTGCAATCTCCACATGGCGCAAGGTGTTGGCTTGGCTCACGGTATTGGCACCCCAGAGGATCACCATCTCGGAATTGGCCCCAAGGTCCTCCTTGGTCGAGGTCTCGATGGCCCCGGTGAGCCCGACGCCAAAGGCGCCAAGACCCCAGCAAATCATGGCGGGGTTCCAATATTGGCAGCCATAAAGGTTGGCGAAGCGGTCCATCTGGGCGCGCTTTAGACCGAAAGCATAATCATTGCCCCAGTTCCCGTGCGCCTGCCAAAAACCAACCCGCTCCCGCCCGACCTCGCGCATTTTGTCCGCGATATGATCCATCGCGACGTCCCATGTCACATCTGTCCAAGCCTCGGTGCCGCGCACCCGGCGCATGCGAGGGGTCAGAAGACGCTGGTCATTGCCAACGATCTCATGGGCGGCCTTGCCCCGCATGCAGAGAAACCCCTGACTGTCCGGGTTCGTCTCGTCCCCGATGATGACGATCTTCTGGTTGTCGTGTTTTGTGACCTTCATCCCGCACAGCGTTGGGTGGCAGTTCATGGGACACATTGTCTTGAAGGTTTCCACCCGGGGCCAATCCAATCGTTTTCTCGAAATTCAAGAAAAGCGTAGAGGAGTTCTGAGGCTCGGAGAAGCTTTGTACCGTCAAGACGCCGGCAGACGCGAGGACATGCCCTGTCCGACCATGTCGTTTGAGAAGAACAAGGGATGGTGTACCCCATTGCCCTGGGCAGAAAGCATTTCGACGCAAATTTGCGTGGGGCGGAACCAATGAAGATCAGCGCTGTTCAGCACAATCCTCAAGACGATCTGAAAGTGTCACTGCATGTCCTGTTTGAAACGGTGAAGCGTGCGACGGCAGACGGCCCTGACCTGATTGCCCTGCCGGAATACTACGCCTTCATGGGCGACAGCTCCAAAAGACTTGCGGCCAGTGGCGCTTGGTTCGCCGATATCAACGGCCAAACCGCAGAACTTGCAAAGTCGCTAGGCGTCACGATCCATGAAGGGTGCCTTGCTGAACAGCGAGACGACGGGACGTATAATACGACCGTCGTCCATGGTGCAGACGGGACCGAGCTTGCGCGGTATTCCAAGATTCATCTCTTCGATATTGATTTGGCCGACGGCACTCAGTTTCGGGAATCCGATCTCATTTGTCGGGGGTCGAGCGTGGAAACCTACGACCTTAATGGTTGGAAAATCGGCTGCACGATTTGCTATGACTTGCGCTTCCCGGAGCTTTTTGCCGCCTGCGTGACCTCGGCGCCGAACTGATCCTCGTCCCCGCGGCGTTCCTGCGTGAAACCGGACAGGCGCATTGGGAAGTTTTGTTGCGGGCCCGCGCCATTGAGACTGGAACGTATATCGCGGCACCGGCTCAGGTCTTTTCGTTCAACGACGGAAAGGGGCATTGCTACGGTCATAGTCTGGTCTGCGATCCATGGGGAGCCGTCATTGCGCAGGCTTCAGATAAGTCGGGGTATGTCGATGCGCGGCTGGACAAGGGTTTCCTGAACGATGTCCGCGCCCGCGTGCCCGTCAATCGGCACCATGTTTTGGAGTGAGATGACCTGAACCCTCTCAGCTAAGTCGGACCACTTCATTTGCTGACGGTCAGAAGGCTGGCTGCGTTCGATGCCGTACTGCCGAAAGATGCTTAGCCAAGGGAGCACCATCGCTTGTGTCCGGGATGAGCAGATGTCAGTTTCCGTAGGTCAGGTTGCTCGGCTGGCTACCGGAAGCATCCGTTCAGTTGGAGGCTTGGGAATGATTGACCATATCACATTCGGCGTGGCCGACTTCCAGCGATCCACTGCTTTCTACGATCAGGCATTTGCCCCTTTGGGCGTGCGACGTTTGTTCGATGTCCCCGAAGAGCATTCCGATGGTGTGAAGGTGACCGGCTATGGCGACGACCGCCCTTGGTTTTGGCTGGCTGAAGAAAGGGCAACAACCGGATTGATGCACATCGCCTTGCGGGCGCAAAGCAGGGCCGAGGTCGATGCGTTTCACGCCGCTGCCATTCTGGCCGGTGGGATCGACCATGGACGGCCAGGGCTTCGCCCGCATTACCACCCGGATTACTATGCTGCGTTTGTGTTGGACCCTGACGGGCACAATATCGAAGCAGTATGTCATACGCCGGCAGAATAGAAATCTCAGACTTTTCCAGCGACAATGACACAGATGTAGAGGGTTACGGGCGCGCCGACCCTTCCAGCGGTTTCGGCAATGTCCCCGGGGATGAAAACAGCGCGCTGAGCGGCCTTCTCGTCCGGTCCGATTTGCGCGGCGTCCTTTGCCATCGGAAAATGTCCTACAGATCGCTTTAGACGGCCAGAACACCTGGGGACTTCAAGTTGCAAAGGATCGCCAGCCCGCCTTTGGTGAGGAGGACGAGGTGCTCAGCATTGAGCGAGGCGGATTGTGCCAAGATTTCATGGCCCTCGATCCGGACACTGGTTCGATTGTTTTTGACCGTCATCTTGATGGCGCTTCGATCCGAGGCTGGCGCCTCGACCGCGTAGGCGGCCCCCTCGGGCACGGCTGTAACCGCAGCAAAGGTGGCGCGCAGCCTCAGGTCATCGCCCACTTTCGCCAAAAGCGCTTGTTCCGCCTCTAGATTGGAGGCGGGGCCGTGGAGTTGAAAGGTTTCGTGCGCGTTGCCGTCCGATGCCATCCTCGTGAAACCAGAATCGCACCAGACGTGCGGGCTATGAGAAAGCTTGTTGCCTTTGTCCTGTTTTTCCAGATTGACCGACAGACGGAGACTAGACCGGTTCAAATACCACTTCTCTATTAGTCCTGGGCCGTGAGGCTCGATGCGCTGGGTGAGCCATTCAACAGCGGCAGGCGTGCTTCTGAATGCGACAACTCTGACCGGAATGGTTTGGGTGATCGACCAGAGCATCTCGAAACTTGGCGTATCGGCAAGAAGTTTTGTCAGGTCGAGTGAGCCAACCGCTTCAGGTGTTTGAACGTGCCACACGCCATCACCTGCGTAGTGATCCCAGGTGACAAGTTTGGCAGAGCCAAGCGCACGGTAGGTGTGGCGTGCAACATCCAGCAGCGAAATGCGGCGGTTGGCATCGTGACCTTGCAGTAGCAACACGAAGCGCCCCGCGCCAATGGGGACCATGCCGACAAGATCAGGAAGGTGATCCGCCCATCGCTTCACGCCTTGTGGATCAATCAGAGCAATGTCGCCGGTCAACGCGCCAACCAACGCAGCCCCCCTGAGCACGGCGGCAACCATCGTCCAATCGCCATGCCCCGACTTGGGAAGGGGAACAGATAGATGTTTCTGCGGCTTGGACGGGGCGGCGCGGTGGATTTGGCGCAAATCTTCTGCCAGGGCCTGACATCCTTGCGACTTAGCGAACCGGCGCAGATCATTGGCGGAAAGCGCAAAAGGGGTGTCTGCATCGAAGGCGAGAGACGCGCGCACGACCGCATCCGCAAGGGCCTGCTTGCGCGGGTCGCTGTCATCCATGCGTTCGGCAGCCCGCTTCAGCGCAGAGCGGATTTCCCCCGCATCGGGCTCGGAGGCCCCGGCACGAATGACTTGGGCGATCTGGCCGCCAACAGTGTCTTCCGATGGCGCGTCGTGGAGTGCATCTATGGGCCAAGGCAGGCTTTGCACAGCTCGTTCAAGAACGGGATGGTCGCGCAGATGTCCGCCGCCAATCGCCTTGCCCAAAACGCGAAGATGCGTGTCACCAAGCTGTGGGCTGTCCGCACTTTCCTGAACGGCGCGGGGCAGGTCCCCTTGGACCACCAGGTCTTCGACCCAGTGCATGCGCACGAAGACCGAAAACTCGGGCTCCCGTTCGGAGATGATCGCCAATTGCTCTAGGCAGTTGTGGCGCCGCGCCATTAGAAGGGCGATTTCCTTGTGTTCAGCCAAATACCAGAGCCGGGAAATCGTTGCGCCATTCTGACCGCGCGCTGTGGCCAGTTTTGCCGCGTCTTCATAGGCTTTCATCTTCTCCAGTTCGAGAAGCGCAGGCTCGATCAGGTCAAGAAGTTCGGCATAGACGAAGGCCGCGCGTCGATGGTCGCCCTTTTGCGACAAGTCTTCAGCAAGCGTCTTGTACCTTGCGCGCAAGTCTTCGAAGCCCCAGTCTCCGGGGATCGAAACCACGTTTTCGGTGTCGCGATTGAGATCAAAGTCCAGCGTGGCGCGCGGTTTCGGCGGCGCGGTCATTAGTCTGTTTTTGCGCGTCTTCTTCTCTTGTTCAGTCTGGGCCAGGGACATCGCGCGCTTGAGGGCGCGATCAATGTCACCCCGATCAATCATATCGTTGACCTGTTCAAGATTGCGCTGAATGTCGCGGCGCAAGCGATTGCCAAGCGACGTGTTCCAAAGCGCGAGACCGCGCAGCCGGTCGAGGAGCCCGCCGCTCTTTTGCTTGCCATTTCGCGTTTGCCGAGGAATTTCGCCGCCCTTTCCTTCGACGGTATCGACCGTCCTGAGGCGGAAGAAACCGAAGAGAAAGAGCAGGACCACCATAGCGATGACCAACCCGACGGGACCGGTTCTGACGCCCAGGCCTAAGACAATGACCGTGACCGCCGCGTAGATTGCGATCAGGATGCCGGACGCAAACGCGCGTAGGGTGAATTCTCCGGTTGCGCGGCCCAAAGGGTGAAGTCTGCGATCTGCCGCGGCCGCAACATGTGCCCTGACATCCTTGAAGGGTTCTGATTTGTCGGCGATTTTCTGCAGGTCTTGGCTTAGGCGCGGCGTACTTTCCTTCTGGGACTTATCGACCTTTGGAATTGCGATCTGCGAAGTGGGTGGTGAGCGGCCCTCGACAAGGGATATCCCGGAGAAGTCCCAAAGACTGATCGGGTCCACCAGCGTCGCACTTTCAAGGCTTAGCACTTTCGGAACGCCTTGCGAAATGATCGACAGGCCGCGGGGCGGTATTTCGTCCGCTGGGTAGCTGACATACCTGTCCGGCCCAACGCGGCGCAGGGGAAGCGCGGAGGTCTGTGCCGGGTCAAGCATGACCGGGTCGTTGAACATCAAACAGAACCCGCCATCAGAAAATCCCACTAGCTGGCCTGGATGTTGGAGGAGCCGCAGCAGCGCGGCTTCGTTTCTTGCATAGACGGCATCGTACTGGTCGGGAGCTTCCCAGAGCCAAAGGCGCCGCGGTTGCGGCGGGTCAATCCGGTCGGGCAGGGGGCTCCGCTTGAGTTTCAGAGCCATAGTGTTTCCGCCATGTCGATGGCTGCGGGGACGTCGAAGGCCTCAACGTTTTGCCAGCCACGCTTCGTTTCGAGCGGGACAAACCAGTGGGCCCCATCCCTTTCCCAGGCGTTCAGCGCAAAGATGGTCTGTGTCAGGGGACAGTAGCGCGGCAGGCCGGTGATGGGTGTTTCGATCCTGGTCCTTTTCTGGTCGCGGATCTGGGAGTCGACCAGCTTGAACCGCACCAGACTGTTTTCGGATGCATCCCAAGCCAGAACGTTGCTGGTTGAGTGAAGATGCAGCAACACCATCCCCTCAAGCTCGAAGCGAATGATGTCCGTCCCGATCAAGGCCGTGTGCAGGACACCATCGGTCGTGAAGGTGATCGCCTTTGTGTCGGGTGCGAACGTGACCCTGCGTGGCGTCTTGAACAGGTCATGGTGGTCGTCCGGCAGGGGGTGGCGGGCCAGCGTGCCGCGCCTGGGGTTCCTGACCCGCAAGGCGCCGTTGGTCTGTTCGATCAGGTAGATGCCGTCGGTGAAGACGACGCGGTCACCGGTTTCACGCGGTTTGGAAAGCTTATCCAGAACAACAATTTGCAGCGTGCCATCTTGGGCGACAAGCTGGCATTCCTCCGCCAATGCGACATGGAGATTTCCCATGGCGGTTTTGGGCTGAGGCCCGATGTTCGTGTCGAGATATCCGGCCTTTCGGGTGACGCTCCTTGCGGAGGTTTGCGACAGGTTCACCGTCACCAGATCCAACGCGGTTTCGTCACGTCCCACCAAGAGACTGATCTGCCCGTCCGATTGCGGCTGCACACCAAAAATCGCCTTGCCATGGGGGACCGTCAGCCATATGGGGGTCGCCCCATCTCGGAACGGATACCAAAGCACCCCGTTCACGTAGTTCACCAGAACCGCGTGGTTGAAACGGTCAAGCAACCAGTCTTTCAGGAAGGGCTTGGCGGTCAGATCGCCCCGATCGTCTGCGATTTTTGCCACCTTCTTGCGTTCCGGTAGGAAGGGACGGCGAAGGGCCGCGACAATATCAGCGTCCGATGCCGGCACGATTGACAGCTTTGAATTGCGGCCACGGCTGTTGACATGCACCTCGACCTCATCGGCGCCGTAGCGCGGTTGTACGATGATGCTGCTGGTGATGTCGGGATGCTGTGCCAGGTCTTTGCTTTGGGCGGCCCCGACGTACCAGCATTCCTTCGGGCCGCTCTCGAAGTGGTCGAGCAGTTCGTCGATTGTGGAATGACCCAATGAGCCCTGCACGATCCGTCCCAGGAAGATGCGGATGTTTTCAGGGGTCAGGTCTTCGGACCAGCCCTTTGCGATACCGGGGACGGTCCACAACAGACGCGCCCCGATCTGTTGGGCCCGCAACGAGAGATAGAAAAGGGATGCAAGTGCGGTGATGCGGTTGCTGCCCAGCATCCAAGGTCCGCAATCGAGCACAACGCCCAGAACGTCTTTCGTTCCCGTTCCCTTGAACTCGCGTCTGCGAAACATGACCTCGCCTTCGGTTACGCGGCGCACGAAATCGTCTGGGTCCAGCTCCCGCAGGAGCCATTCACTCTCTAGCAGGTTGGACAACCGGCCGCGGTTTTCGATCCCGTCAAAGCCGACGAATTCTCCGGTAATCTGGCGTTCATCGGCGGTGGTCGGTGCGGGCAACATCGCGAAGCTGGTCAACATCCCTTCCAGGGCACTGCGCAGGGGCAAGTCCATCTGGGCGAAGAGCGGGCGAAACTTCGCATAGAGACGGGGTAGGGCGCTCATGCGAGGGCCTGCAAATTGCACTCTTCCAAAGGTCTGGCTGCACTGAAGTTCCAAAGCTTTGGCCCCTCGGTGATCGCGACGGTGCCATGTCGTGTAAGCGTTTCGACCAATGCAGGCATGAGTGGCGCAGGCATGTCGGGTTCGTATCCCGATTGGCACAGTAGCCCGGGCGCAACAGCATAAAGGTATATTGGTGGCTCCGGCAGCCATGGCAGGCCGACATCTGCTTGGAAGGAGAAAGCCGCCAACCAAGCATCGCCCATCACCAGCATCAGACCTTTGCGACCGACCAGCTTGCCGCAAAGCACTGGCATCTGCGCACCATGCGCAATGAGCCCGGCCACGTCTTTCGTCGGATAAGCCGGTCGCAGGGCGAAGGCCGGCATCAGCTTGCTGCGGCGGGTTTTGGCGTGTCGCGAGAAACGGAAGCCACAAGCCCAGACTTCAGCACGGCAAGGTTTTCCGGCACCTCGCCCTCGGGGAAGCCCGCATCGATACGGATCAGAAGGGCTTCCAGCTTCACCTGCCAGATCTCGAAAGCCGGGTCTGACGGCAGGGCGGGTTTCTCCTGCAGAAGTTTTTGGCCGTATTGTACCAGTTCACTGCTCAGCGCCTGCGGACCAAAGCTGCTGTAGCTTACGCTTTCGGTGAGCAGGGCATTTTCGCCCTTGCCGAGTTCGGTTGCCAGCAAGTCTTTGACTTCGGTTTGCAGGCCTTGATCCTGCACCATGTAGATGACGGGCCAAAGGTCGGCGACGCTAGCTTTGTCGCGTCCGGCCAGCAAGGCTGCTGCCGCGATCAGCTTCTGCCCTTTGACGAGGCGCCGGTCCGACAACATCAACCCGCCAACACGGAGCTTGCGCAGAATATGCGCATAAGCTTCCAGAACATCCGACAGGTCCACCTGACCCGTGGCCTGCGTCAGCACATCAAGGTCCGCTGCGGACAAGGGCGGCGTCACATCCTCTGGCCGTTCTCCAAGCTCACCTTGGGCTTGGGTCCAGCCTGCGGATAGCAGAGCGGTCAGGTTTTGGTCGCTGACGGGCTCGATAAAGGACGTCAACAGAAAGCGGTCCGCAAAGGCCTGCAGCATAGGGTCTTCGGGCAGCGCGTTTGAGGCTGCAACGCAAGACCAAAGCGGCACGTCCTTCTCAAAGGTGCCCCGCCGGTAGCGACGTTCGTTCAGCACGCCCAGCAACGTGTTCAAGATCGCGGTGGAGCCAAGGAAGATTTCGTCCAGAAAGGCGATGTTCGCCTCCGGCAGCATGTTCTGCGTCACCGGTCTGACTTCGCCCGCCTTCAGCGCGGCAAGATCAAGTGCCCCAAAGAGTTCGCTCGGTTCGGTGAAGCGTCCGATGAGATACTCGAAATAGCGGCCCTGAAATTGCTCTGCCGCGGACTTCACGGCGGCTGACTTGCCGGTGCCGGGTGGGCCGATGAAAAGCACATGTTCGCGGGTGATGAGCCCGAGAACGACAAGTTCGAAAAGGAGGCGCCGTTCGACCAACTTCTCGCTTGCAGCGTCAAGGGTTTGCGACAAACGGATTACAAGAGTTGCTACTGTGTCAGTCATCAAAAATTCGGCCCAAAGCCCCCTCATTTGCCTGCCACGGTGAAGGCAGGCGTTCAACCGTCTTGGGATTGGCTTGAACTTGTCGAAGCCGTGTGACTTTCTCGGTACAAAACGAAGGTTTCTGCATGTCCATCTTCTCGCGTTTGAAATCTGTCTTTGGTGGCGCGGCCGCCCCGCGCGCTGAACCAACTGCACAGGCGGCCACGAGCGCTGTGCCCAAGGTGAGCAAGCCCGTCGCGCCCCAGCCCACGCCCGCGACCGACCAGCGGTCTGTCCGACTCAACCGGCAAGTCGACAAGATCGCACCCGGGATTGCCTGCGATGACTTTGACGGGTCCAGCAGCCTGATCACTGCGGTGCCCGATGATCTTGTCGTGCGCTATCGGTTGAAGCTTGTCGGCTGCAAAAAGCTGACGGACTTGCCAACGGGGCTGTCCGTGCCTTCCTTGGACTTATCCGGCTGCACTGCACTTCAGCGTCTGCCAAGCGGGATGAATGTGACCTTTCTGACCTTAAGCGGCTGCCAAGCGATCCGTGAATTGCCGGAAGACCTTCGAATTGCGGGTGGCATCTTGAATCTAAGCCGGTGCACGGGGCTTACGTCGCTGCCCGACAATCTGGGTGAGGTGGCCGGGCTGAACCTGAATGGGTGCAGCAACATCACGGGGCTGCCCGCCGGCCTGATCGTCACGTCCTGGATTGATATCACGGGCACCAAGATCACAGAGATACCGGAGGCATATTCCGGTGTCGGGTTGCGGCGTGGAATTGACGTGATCAGCTCTGAAGAAGCGCTGGCAAGTTGACATCTGCGGGCGCGCGACGTTCCAGAAAGCCGTCCCCGAACAGGGCGCGCAAGTTCAGATCCTTGAGGTGGGAATAGCCGATATGGCATCGACAGTAGGCGACCGAACAGGGGCGCGGTCTCAGGGCCTTTTCGAAGCCGGGGTCGTAGATGTTTCCGATTGGCGTCTTGATGAAATGGCAGCGGGTGGCGGTTCCGTCTGCTTCGACTGAAATGACCGTCTCCCCCGTAAAACAGGCGCGGTTTTTGCTGCGATGCGGCCGGTGGTTGAGCGTGAAGAGTGGGTCGACGGCAGTCAAACGTGCGATCTGCTCGCGGGTGTACCGGATGGCCCGGCCCGTCATTGCGTTGACCCAGAGATAGGCATTGGCGGGAAGCGCTTCTTTTAGGTGTTCGATTTCATCCAACCCGGCGGGGTCACCCACAACGCCGACGCTATAGCGGGCGCCAAGCGTTTCGAGTTCATGAATTTTCGCCACGAACTTCGCCCGTGTGACTTCGGTGGGGTGGTAGCTTATCCAGAAGGCGGCTTTGTTCAGGTCGCAATCCCGCAACCATTTCGTATCGCAAGAGAAATTCGTCTGGATCGCAACCGTGGATATATGGGGTAGGTGGGACAGCTGCGCCATGGCCTTGCGGTAGTAGCCCCTGATCAGCGCCTCTCCCCAGGGGGTGAACAATATGGACATGTCTCTCGATTGTGCGGCGACCCAGTCGCGGAACTTTTCCAATGCAGCGCGGTCGCGGTCCAAGGCTGCTCGGCTGTCTTGTGTCTTGGCGAAGGGGCAGTACCCGCAGGCATAATTGCAGCTTGATAAGCTGCCACGCCATAGGATCGTGAGCGGCTCTGTCATGCTGGGGCGAAGGCCTCCATCCGTTGCGTGACGCCGGGCGAATAGAGCCAGGGGCCAATCGCATCTGATCGCTCCAATCCGGCGTGTGTCAGTTGCAGCGTCGGCCCCATGGTCAGCAGGTTGGCGCTTGCAAGCTGGCGCAGTTCGGGAAACGCATCCTGTGCAGACAGGCCGAAAAGGCTTTCGAAGCGGGCCGCATTCAGACCCTCCCGGTTCAGCAGGGACTTCAACAGGTAGCGCCGCATTCTGTCGGACCGGCCAAGGCGGATGCCGTGATCGATCTGATCGAAATCAGGGCGATCCTTGGCGATGTAGCGCCGGAGCACGCCAAGCACGGCGGCGCGGCTGACCGCAAAATCCATCGCGTAGTGCAAATCGCGGGTGTAGGATCTGGCACCGGGCCCCAAGCCGATCATACCGTCTTCTTGGCAGGTATATTCACCGCCCAGATCGGGGCCTTTGCGAAAATGTCGCATGGAAATCTGGCTGTAGCCTTCGGAAAGCAGCATGTCGCGGCCATGGCGGTACAGGTCCAGACGCTGCGCGTCCCACACATCTGCCCGACCATGGAGCCCGGTCCGCGGGCGAACATAAAGCGGATAAAGATACACTTCTTCCGGCTGCCATCTCAGCGCTTGCCTGATCGAATAGCCAAAGCTCGTCAGGGTCTGGTTTGCGGCCCCGTAGATGAGATCAACATTCAGCGCGCGGAACTCTTGCGTCCGGATGCGATCAAGCGCGGCCTCGACATCGGCGGTTTTCTGCGGTCGCCCCATGGCCTTCGCTTCGGCCTCGTCAAAGGATTGAACGCCGATGCTGATCCGCTGGACCCCCCGGTCTTTGAGGATCGTGAGCCGGTCATCTGTCGCGGTTTTCGGCGATGTCTCGACCGCGGTGGGGCAATCGTGGGGGGCGGCTCGAAAACGGCGGTCGAGAAGATCAAAGAGCTGATCAAGCTCCCGCGGTCTCAGCCATGTCGGGGTGCCCCCGCCGAAGGCCATTTGGACGGGCGGCTCGGTGATGCCAACGGCATCGGCGGTCACTTCGGCTTCGCGGGTCAGGGCCGCCAGGTAGGCTTTGGTGAGATCCTCATCGGGGTTCACAAGTGTAAAGAGGTTACAGAAGCCGCAGCGCATTTCACAAAAGGGCACGTGGACATACAGAAATCGTTTCGATGGCTCATTTCGCCAAGCGTCGCGCAGTGAAACGGGCGGCTCAATGGGGCGATAGGTGGATTTGTGCGGGTAGGCGTAGGCATAGCCCTGATAGGGTTGGACGAGAGCGGGCGGCAGGGTCATCGCAGGGGGCCCTCCAAGATGACTTCGCCGTAAGGCACATCCCAGACAGTGGGGTGCCCGAGCCGGTGGCCTCGGTAGCCACCTTCGCCAAATGCGTCCCCATGATCAGAGCAGACAACCAGCAATGTCGGCCGTCTGATGGATGCAAAGAGCGGGCCCAGTGCCCCATCGAGCGCTTCCAATGCTGCGGCTTGGCTGTCTGGCCCGTCGCGCCGCGCGCCATCAAGGTAGGCGCGATGCGGGATGTGGCAGGCGGACAGGTTCATGAACAGGAAAACGGGACCTTGCGTGGCGGCGAGCCGTTCGCAGGCCTTCCCCACCTGATGCTCTTGCGAGCGGGCATTCGTGACCCCCATGGCCGGGGACCACCAACTTTCCTCAAAAAGATCGGGCAGCGTCCTGCCAAGGGGGGTTTGCTTGTTGAAGAACCCCGTGCCGCCGATGCAGATCGTGCGATAGCCTTCCTGCGCAAAGCCGGTGACGATGTCCGGCGCATCGAAGTCCAGCGTCATTGGGCCGGTGCTTTGGCTGCCTTTGAAGCGTGCCGCAAAGAGCCTGTCTTCACCGGAACCGCCTGGTGTGGCCGGCGTTGGAAGGAAGCCAGCAAAGAAGGCTTGATGCGCCGCGTAAGTAAAGCTGGCAGGACTGTGGCGTTGCTCCCATTTGCCCAAAACGCGGGCCAGAACCGGTGTCCGCCCGTCCGCCATCGCTTGCGCAGCCACGTCGTAGCGCAGACTGTCAATTGTCAGAAAGAAGATGTCATGGCTGCCCAGGCAGGCGCTTGCGTCAAGCGGCATCTGATTGCACTTTCATCATTTGCTGCACTTGCCAGTCCTGCGGTGTACGCCCGCCGATGGTCATGCGCCGGATATGGTCACCGAACGCATTCACTTCAAATACAACATGATTGCGGAGATCGGCCGTGACCGCGATGTCGGGCGACACGGTCAAGCTGTCTGGAAAAGCGGCCTGAACGTTCCGTACCGTTTGCCAAAGCGCGTCAACGTTCTCTGGCGCCATCAAGGCGAACAGCGCGTCACTTGCGGCCCGCTCTGCGTCAAGGTGCAGGTTTGTAATCGGGCCGCGGCTAAGGCGCAGTATGGCAAAGGGCGGTGCATTGCGCGTTGCGACGATACGCAGATCACAGGTGCGGCCCGCGATCCCTGCCTTGGGGATCCAACGCTCAACATGAAGCCCCATGGGACGTAGGAAATCAAAGATGCACTGCACATCTTCGGTGGTGTTGAGCTTTTGCACCCGCTTAACAAAGCGCGGACCGGATTTGTCCGGCATCAGGGTCGTATGTGCGATTACCTGGCCCCTGGGCCCGGACATCAGCGCCATGGTGCCCGCGGCACCCGCCCCGAACCGTTGTTTAACGAACAATCGCTTTTCCTGGCGCAACAGCGTGAGCAATCCATCGAACGATTCCGGCGGGGAAAAGACCTGCGGCACGGGAACACCCCGAGCACTCAGATGGGCGGCGCAGGTGGTCTTGTCGTAGCAGAGCGCGATATCTTCCGGGGACGCCGTCAGATGGACACCAGGCTGAACGGCGTCCTGCTGCAAGGCGCGAAGCCCGAAGGCAAGTTGGGCGGGGGCCATCAGCGCAGAGTTTGTGGTGGGATAGCCCCTCCGCTCCGCCTCGGCCCGGCCTGCATTAAGTACCGCGCCCATGGCCGCGACGTTTTCATCGGGAGATTCGAAGCGCAGCCAATCCCCCGGCCGCAAATCGACCGTCTCGCCATAGGCCAGCGGGATTAGATCGCACAATCCCGCACGATTGGCCGCTTCCCGGAAGGCATCGAACCGGCGCCCCGTGCCGGACCCCATCACAACAACCCGATTGGTGATCACTCCGATACGGCGATGTAATGACTCGCCCTACCATTCCAGACGTCGGGTTGCTGGGCCTCCTCCAGAACGACGTTCGGGTATTTGGAGCGGAGCGCCGTCTGCGTCTCCTTGAACCGCGCCGGGTTTGCCGGAGGCTGATTGATCTTAGTTACGCGGCTATGTCTGATCTATCCAGAGCTGCGTAGA
>CANLTZ010000002.1 GCA_947494145.1 uncultured Jannaschia sp.
TGTGGGGGGGGGGGGGCGCGGGGGGGGGGGGGGGGGGTGGGGCGGGGGGGGGGTGGGGGGGGGGGGGGCGGGGGGGCCCCCCCCCCCCTCGGCCATGGCCGACTCCCCCCGGGATATTTCTGCCAGGAAGAAAGCCGAAAAAAGGGGCGACGGCGATGCGGATGCCCATGTCTTGCGGGGTATCGTCTTTGTCTTCAGCTCTGTGGTGGGGTTGATGGTTTGACCCATTAAGGCAAGGTGCGATGTGGCGGAGAGGGGGTTGCGGAAGAGAGGGGCCACGTCTCTTTTGGTGAACGTTTCCCATGTTTATCGCGGGGTGGCGTCTAGGGTCGTCATGACGGTCCAGATTGGGTGCCAACCAACCCTGCCTGGGAGAAGGAAAGGCCCCTTAGCCGGGGGGATCGACCCTGGTTTCCAATCGGACCGGCCAAGATGATGGGCTGGTGTGGGGCGAATATGGCGCAACGTGCATGCAGGTGGCTAGAAGAAGCGAACCCATTTTTGCCTTGGTGGGACGCCGCGGGCGAAGGCGGCCCGAGGTTGGCGCGTGTTAGGCGGGTTCCGTGCGCTGAAGCTTCAGGGGCTCCGTTCGCATAAGGCGCAGGACATGGGCCATGTAGGGCTTTGCCGCGTCGGCCTCGCGCACGGCGGCATAGAGGCGGCGGGTGACACCTGACTCTGTCAGAGGGCGGGTGACGTAGTCGCTGTTGTAGCGCACCTCACGCACGACCCAATCGGGCAGCACTGAGATACCGCGATTGGAGGCAACCAGCAGCAGGATGACAGCCGTCAACTCCACTTGGCGGATGGCTGCGGGTTCGATCCTGGCGGGGGTCAGAAGTTGGGAGAAGACATCTAGGCGGGGGCGTTCCACCGGATAGGTGATGAGAGTCTGGCCCGCGAAATCCTGCGCCTCGACAAAGGGTTTGGCGGCCAGCGGGTGCTGGGCGGAAGCCAGGAACACGGGTTCATAGTCAAAGAGCGGCGCGAATTCGACGCCGGGCAAGTCTTCGGGGTCGGAGGAGACGACGAGGTCCACGTCTTCCTTTTCGAGCGCGGGGAGGGCCTGGAATTGCAGACCCGGGCGGATGTCCACATCCACGTCCGGCCAGGCGCGGCGGAATTGTTCGAGCACGGGGAACAGCCATTCGAAACAGGCATGGCATTCGATGGCGATGTGCAGCCGCCCAGTTCGACCGGATTTCAGACCGGCGAAATCCTGTTCCACCGCCTCGATCTGCGGCAGGACCTGGTCCGCCAGGCGCAGAAGGCGCTGGCCTGCAGGCGTCAGCGTCATGGGTTTGGACCGGCGCACGAAAAGCTCCACCCCGATCTGGGCTTCCAGGTTCTTGACCTGATGGCTGAGTGCGCTTTGGGTGATATTCATGCGATCGGCGGCGCGGGCCAGGCCGCCGCAATCATGGATTGCCTTGATCGTCCGCAGGTGGCGGAATTCTAGGTGCAGCTTCATGGCTGCCTCATGTTCGTGATGAGGATTATGAGGCTGTCCCACGAAAGCGGGGCGCGGCACAAGGGGAACATCCGTCAGGAGAGCCCCCATGCCCGCCGTATCCTTCGAATTCTTCCCGCCGAAATCGCTGCAAGGCTCTTTCCGGCTATGGGATTGCGTGTCCACATTGGCACCACTCAAGCCGGAATGGGTATCGGTCACCTATGGCGCGGGCGGCACCACGCGGGAATTGACGCGCGACGCCGTGGCCGCCTTGGGTCAGGAATTTGGGTTGAATGTCGCGGGGCATCTGACCTGCGTCGATGCCAGCCGGGAAGAGACGCTGGATGTGGCGCGCGGCTTCCGGGCGGCGGGCGTCACAGATATCGTAGCCTTGCGCGGCGACCCGCCCAAAGGTGCAGACGGGTTCACGCCCCATCCTGACGGTTTTCAGAACTCGGTGGAGTTGGTGGAAGCCTTGGCCGCGGACGGGTTCAATGTGCGCGTGGGGTGCTACCCCGATATTCACCCGGAAGCGGCGGGGCCGGATGCGGATCTGGACTGGCTCAAGCGCAAGATCGACGCGGGCGCCAGCGAAGCCGTGAGCCAGTTCTTCTTCGAGGCGGAGACCTTCCTGCGGTTCCGCGACCGCGCCGTGAAGGCGGGGATTGAAGCGACTTTGGTGCCTGGCATCTTACCCATTGAAGATTGGACGAAAGCGTCCAAGTTCGCCCGGGCCTGCGGCGCGACCATCCCAGAGGCGTTGGAGGCGGCGTTTGAGCGGGCCCTGCGAGACGACCGGGCGGATTTGCTCGCCATCGCCCAGGCGACGGAGCTTTGCGACATGCTGGTCGAAGAAGGCTGCGACCACCTCCATTTCTACACGCTCAACCGGCCCGAATTGACCCGCGATGTCTGCGCGGCCCTGGGCCTCGTGCCGGAAGCATCTTTGAGCCGGGTGGCCTGACCTTGCCAGCGCCGTGACCGCGACGCAGCCCGTGCGAGCCAGCGGCGGATTTTGAGTATTTTTGCCAGGATGAAGGGGGCTGCGGACGCTCTGGCCCAGGGCTGGAGATGCCAGCAAGGCGGCTTACTTCAACCATCGCGCCGCGTGGACACGCCGAGCAGGTAGTAGACGCTGCACCGGCTGCGGAGTCCCGTTATTGCCCCGAGCAGCCCGAAGACCGTTATGGCGCTGGTAGACCAACCGGGCCACGAGACCAGGTTCACCAACGGGAGGGCAATGAGCGCGGGTCCTGAAAGGACGCGAAAAACGCTGTCTGCGCCGCCCATATTCTTGGGGAACGTGTTCGTGATGAGCTGCTTCGCGGACATTATGGGATCCTTTTGCGATGTCTTGGAGTGCCGTCGCGGTTCTCGAAGATGTTGATCCTGGTTCTTCGAAAACCGTGCTCACCGCCCGTGGCCAGGTGATATTGGGGCAATGTGGCGAGCCAGGCCCTGAGGGCTTCACCGATGGCATCGGGGTGGTCTTCCTGCACGAAATGGACGCCCGCGCCAAAGCGCATATGGGTCAGGTTCGCGGCGTTTGCCTCGACATAGCCCACGACGGGTGCGGGCATCAGGGCATCGGGCTCGACCGAGAGCATGAGTTTCGGGATGTCTGTTGAGTAGAGCCAATCGCCATTGGCCTTAACGACGGTACTCGTTTCAGCGGGCTCACCCGAGATGGGGATTTGGCGTGGCCAGACCAGCGTCGGTTTGCGGCTTTCGGGCGTGGGAAAGGGCGCGCGATAGGCGTCCATCACGTCTTCGGGCAAGGGGCCAGCGACGCCGATCCTGCCAGCACTTCTTCGACGAAGAAGTTGTTTTGCAGTATCATGTCTTCGCCCGTGGGGCTGCGACGCGTCTCGAACAATTGCGCGTTTTCGGTGCCCATGGCTTCTACAGCGGTTCTCAAAAAAACCTGAGCCATCAGCTTTTCGTGAAACGGTGCAACATCAATGCGATGTCGGGATGTTTTTCGAAAGTACTGATTCAGGTTTTTCGAAAACCGCTTCTAAGGAAGCGGCGGGGAAGGCGGGCGGGATCGCGGCTTCCATGAAGGCAAGCGCGCGGACCTGGCCGGTGCCTTCCGCCTTTCGGGCGATCTCCATCCCCGGGACGGAACCCCAATCGTGGACCACAAGGACGATCTCGCCCAGTTCGAGCTCGGTCAGAAATGCGCCAAGATACGTGGCGTGGTCTCGGTAGGTATAGCCGATATCGGGTTTGCCGCTGTCGGCCATGCCGATAAGGTCAGGCGCGATGACGCGGTATTCATCTGCGATATCGGTGATGATGTTGCGCCAAAGGTAAGACGAGGTCGGGTTGCCATGGAGCATGACCACCACAGGCCCCTTGCCTTCATCGACGTAAGCCATGGTGGAGCTGAGGATTTCGACGGTTTGCTTGGCGAATGGAAAGCGGGCGGAGGGGGTGTCTGCGGCGGAAGGCGCGGCGATGAGCAGGACAGCGGTCACGGCCGCGAGGCCGATTTTTTTGGATCGTTTGCATTGGGTCACTCCGTAGGGTTGTGGGGTGAGGTTGCTGCTGCGTTTATGTGATAGCGAGTTGGATTTTCGCAGCCTTATGGTGCGGATTTGCTCTCCCCGGCCGCCCGTGCCGGGACCCAACCCGCAGGGTGCCGGCCTGTTGAATCTGTTTCGGCATTAAAGAAGAGGGGCGATGCCTGACCGCCCATTGAATCTGGGACGCAATCCAGACGGCCACAGTGGTAGCACGGCACCGCACCGTGCGCGGGGCGGCGCAGGAACTGGGTGTGCATCATACCACGGTCAGCCACCGGATCGATCGGTTCGAAGAACGGCTCGGTGCGGCGTTATTCGCCTGCCATCCCGACGGCTTTGTCTTGACCTCTGCCGGAGAGACCCTGACACGCGCGGGGCGTGATTTCGGCGACGCTGTCATAGAGGGGCGGCGCAAGATCTATGGGCAGGATGACGCCTTGTCGGGCATGGTGGCTGTGACGCCTATTGAGCCGCTGTTCACGCGGCTTTTTGCGCCGAGATTGCCAGATTTCCTAGCCGCGCATCCCGAGCTTGAGCTGTAGTTCGAGACCGGCTTTGGGCTTCTCGATATCGCCCGGCACGAGGCCGATGTCGCCATTCGCATGGACAACAACCCGCCGGATACACTGGTGGGCAAACGACTTTTCCCTTACTATCAGACGGTCTATGCGGCGCCCGCCTATCTGGAGGCCGCGATACCGTGGTCCACGCCGGAGCGGGCGCGCTGGCTGGCCTGGCGGCAGGGGGAGGCGCAGTTTCCAGATTGAACGCAAGAGACCGCGTTTGCCCGCGTACCCACCTGGGGCGCTCCACTCACTTGATGCGCAGGGTGCGGCGGCAGAGGCGGGGTTGGGTTTGCTGCCATGTCTTTTTGGGGATCCACGACCGGGGCTTGTGCGCGCGACGGAGCGGCCACCGACGCCATCCCGGGATATCTGGATTGTGACCCATGCGGATTTGCGACGCACCGCCCGTGTGCGGGCGGTGATGCGCTTCGCAGAGGCTGTGCTGCGCGATGCAAAGCGCGATATCATCGGTGCGCCCCCGAAGGATGGCGGCACACTCGCCCTGTGGTAGCTCAGGTCGGTGACGACCAAGAAGGGGGGGCGGCGATGTCTGACATCATGGAACGGATCGGCGCGAGCTTTCGCCAGCAGGGCATGATGCGCACCATCGGCGCCCGGCTTGTGGGGTTGGAAGAGGGCGAGGTCCGCATCGAGGCGGAGGTGATGCCTGCCACCAGCCAGCACCACGGCGCAGGCCATGCAGGGTTGACCTTCAGCCTGGCCGATTCGGCGGCGGGCTATGCGGCTTTGACCACAATGCCGGAAGGCTATGACGTCGTGACATCGGAATTCCGCATATCGCTGCTGGCACCTGCCAAGGGCCGGTTGGAGGCGATCGGCCGGGTAATCCGGCCCGGGCAGCGGCTCGTGGCTGTAGCGTCAGATGTTTGGGGCGATGGCGACGGGACCCGCGTACATGTGGCGACGGCGTTGGGCACAATGATCCCGCTCGCGCCGCGGGATTGAGCTTGCCCACCGGATGCGACGTGAATTTGCGATAGTTCCCCGGGGCGATCTACCGGTTTGTAAGTCCGCCCATGGTCCAAAGCCGGGGTTTTAACCAGCCTTTGGTGTGGAGCGGGATATGGCGATCGGCGAAGCCGGTAGCATCACGGCGAGTTCCCCATCGCCGACTCACGAGCTTACCGTCACCTTCTCGGAGGCGATCACGAACCCGGTGATCGCGCTGACAGGCTCCGCCAATGGCGACCCTTACATCCTGCGGGTCATCGAGATTCAGACGAATGCCGACGGCAATGCGACCGGGTTCAGCTTTCGGATCGAAGAATGGGAATATCTCGACGATATCCACACCACGGTCGAAGACATCAGCTGGATCGCGCTGGAAGCCGGGGTCCATACCTTGCCCGACGGGCGGGTGATCGAAGTCGGTACCACATCGGCGGCCCACGACGATTCAGAGGTGACCTTCGCGGGCAGTTTCAGTGGCACACCGGTCGTCCTGACCTCGGTCATGTCGGAAAACGATCTGGTCGCGGTGGACAGTGACCCCAGCAGCCTCGATGCCACCGGCTTCACAGTATCATTGGAGGAGGAAGAGGGGCAGGACGGCCTGCACGCTGCGGAAACGGTGGGATATATCGCCATTGAGGCGGGCAGCGCCGCCGCCAGTGGCTCTGCCAGTTCGGCGCATCTGGTGGACGATGACGGTGACACGTATGCGTTGGGGGAAATATTCTCCAACCCGGTGATTTGGGGGAAACCCAAACGCTGAACGGCCCTGACCCGGGCAATGTCATGCTGACGGGCAATGACGGGTCCAGCGCAGATTTCTTCTTTCAGGAGGAGCAATCCTCCGACGTGGAAACAAATCATGCGCCCGAAGGGCTGGGCATCGTGGCGTTCGAGGCGGGGCTTATCATGTGTTTCACGCCCGAAGGTCAGGTGGCGACGCCCCATGGCGTGCGCCGGATTGCGGATATCACACACGGGGATGCAGTACTGACGCGCGATAGCGGTGTCGCGATGGTCCGGGCTCGGACAGAAACGCGGCTGAGCGCACGGCAGTTGCGAGATGCCCCGGATCTGGCGCCTGTGCTGATTGTGCAAGATGCACTCGGGCCAAGTGTGCCGGGTCGGGACTTGATCGTATCACCCCAACATCGCCTGTTGATAACCGGCTGGCATGCCGAACTCGCCATCGGAGAGCGTGAAATCCTTATTCCGGCGAAAGCCTTGGTCAACGGCCGCTCAATCCAGCGGCTAAGGGAACTGGACGAGGTGACGTATATGCATCTGGTGCTCGACAGCCATCAGATCGTCACTGTGAACAACGTGCCGTCTGAAAGTCTGCATCTGGGGCATGCCAACAAGGCGTCACTTGGCGAAACGGCGCGTGAGACGTTGTTTGCCTTGGTTCCCGGTCTGCGAAGCGCGCCGAAAAGTTGGGGGCCCCCGGTTCGTCCGGTCGTGTCGGTGCAGGAAGGGCGCGTGTTGGCGACGGAGGCGGGCGTGCGGTTTTGAAGCGGCTTCTTGGTGAACGGGTTCTGAGCCTTTCGATGTATCGGCTTTGGCGAAGTCGACGTGCGGGGCCGGAAGATGATCAGTTGGGCGACGGCGCTTGGCCAAGTAGTCGCGCGAGGCACGCGGCAGAAAGGCCGACGCGTCGCTAAAGCGCAGCCGACAAGCGGCTCAAGACGCTTGCGAATAGATGCCGTTTTATCTGGTTAGATTCAGTCGGCGGCGCGGGCGTTTTCGACCATTTCGCGAAGCTGTGAGGCCTCGATCAGCCCAGGGGCGCGCGCGTCGCCCACGACGAAGCTGGGCGTGCCTGTGAAGCCAAGCGATTGGGCCAGTTGGTGCGAAACTTCGATATGGGCATCGACCTCGGGGGCGTCCATGTCGGTGCGCAGCTTATCGAGATCCAGCCCGACATCAGCCGCAAGATCCATGACGGCCTGTTCGTTGACGCGACCCCGCGCGCCCATGAGCGCCTTGTGAAACACATCGTATTTGCCTTGGGCGCGCGATGCCAGCGCAGCCCGGGCCGCAAAGACGGATCCCTCGCCCAGGATCGGCCATTCGCGATAGACGATGCGAACATTGTCGTCGGCGGCCAGAAGTGCATCCACTTCGGCCCCGGCGCGGCGGCAATAGGGGCAGTTGTAGTCAAAGAACTCGACAACGGTGACGTCGCCATCTGGGTTGCCCAGGACGGGGGCGTTGGGGTCGCGTTCAAGCAGGTCGCGGGAATCACCCAAGGTTGCCTTGGCCTGGGCCTCGGCCTCTGCGGCTTCGCGTTCCTGCAGGATGGCCACGGCTTCCATGACGATATCCGGGTTTTCCAGAATGGCCTGCAGCGCAAGTTGCTTGATCTCCTCCTCCGTGAAATCCTGGGCGAAGGCGGTCGCGGCGGTCAGCGTCATGGCGCAGGCCGCGGCGACGGCGAGGAAACGGCGCATGGAAAGCTCCTGTCGGTCGAGATTTTGTGCAGGGTGACTTGGCCAGGGGGCGGGCGCAAGCGGAAGGCGTGGTCACAAGCGTGTCATGACGCGATCCGCCGCACTTCTGTGTCCGGTCTGTTGGCTATATGAGTAACAGAATGCTGCGCGCTCTTATCATAATTATGTGCCTTCTGCCGATGCCCCTTTTGGCGGCGGAATCGGCGCCTGTGGAAGGCAACGCCGTCACGGCGCGCCTTATCACCGCCGAAGACGGTGTCGGTACCGGCGTAGGGCGATTGACGGCCGGTTTGGATCTGGACCTCAAGGACGGCTGGAAGACTTATTGGCGCTCACCCGGGGAAGTGGGCTTGCCGCCGGATCTGCATTGGGACGGAAGCGAGAACATCGCTGCGGTCGATGTGTCCTTTCCTGCGCCCACGCGCTTCGAAGCCTTCGATATACAGAATTTCGGCTATGGCGAAGAAGTGGTCTACCCGCTTGCCATCACCCTGGTCGAGCCGGGGGCGCCGGCGCGGCTGGACCTGACGGCAAACCTGTTGGTTTGTGCCGAAGTCTGCATTCCCGAAACGGTGGAATTGTCGCTGGAACTGCCCGCTGGCGGGGGCGTAGATAGTGTCGCAGCCGCGCGCTTGGCAGAGTGGATCGCACGGGTGCCTGTCGACGGCCCCGAAGCGGGGATTTCGTTAGAAGACGTGCACTTGGACGACCAGGCGTTGACCCTGGTGGCCCGCTCGTCGGAGCCCTTCAAGGGGCCGGACATCTTCCCGGAACTGGGTGAATTCGCCGCCTTCGGAAAGCCCGAGATCGTGCTGTCGGACGATGGGCGCAGCTTATGGGCGCGCTTGCCGGTTCTGTCAAAAGATGAGGGCGTCTTGGACCTGACCATCGCCGACGGCGCGCGGGCCGCGACATTGCGCGCAGACCCAGGCGAGATCGCGCCAGAGCGGCCGACAGGTGGCGCCGGACTTCTGGCGATGGTGCTGGTGGCAATGCTGGGCGGGTTGATCCTGAACGTGATGCCCTGCGTGTTGCCGGTGCTATCGATCAAGTTGGCCTCGGCCTTGCAAGCTGCGGACAAGTCCGCGGCACGGGTGCGCGCGGGGTTTTTGGCATCAGCGGCGGGGGTGCTGACCTTCTTTGGCGCGCTGGCTGTTGGAACGATTGCGCTGCAATCTGCGGGTGTGGCCGTGGGCTGGGGCGTGCAGTTCCAAAACCCAGCCTTCCTGGCGCTGATGATCGGTTTGATGACGCTTTTTGCCGCGAATATGTTCGGCTTCTTCTCCGTCAATTTGGGGCAGGGGGCCATGACGGGCCTCGCGCGAACCGAGGCTCGGGGCGGCTGGGGCGGGGATTTTGCCACCGGGGCTTTTGCGGCGGTAATGGCGACGCCCTGTTCGGCGCCGTTCATCGGGACGGCAGTAACCTATGCCTTGACCAGCGGTTCCAAGGAGGTCGTGGCGATTTTCTTGGCCATGGGGTTTGGACTAGCCCTTCCATACATCCTGGTTGCGGCGCGGCCTGGTCTGGTTCAGCGGCTGCCGCGCCCAGGACGCTGGATGGCCAGCTTGCAGCGGGTGATGGCGGTGCTGTTATTGGCCGCTGTCGTATGGTTACTGACGGTGCTGGCAGCTTCGGCGGGGTTGCAGATGGCCCTGGTGGTCGGCCTGCTTGCGGTGTCGATGTTGGGCGCCTTCGCGTTGCGCCGGATGCCGAAGCTTGTGGGCGCGGGCGGGTTGGCCGCGGTTGTGCTGGCGGCTTTCCTGGTGCCCGCGGGGCCCGTTGGACCGGCCAGCGCGGATGCCGGTTGGGAAGTCTTCGTGCGGGAGCGGATCGCCGACGAAGTGGCCGCGGGCCATGTGGTTTTCGTGGATGTCACGGCGGATTGGTGTTTGACCTGCAAGGCCAACAAACGCTTGGTTCTTGCGCGCGGAGACGTGGCCATGCGGCTGGCGGAAACGGTCGCCATGCAGGCGGATTGGACCCGTCCCGATCCAGAAATCGCCGCGTATCTGAAGGAAAAGGGTCGCTTTGGCATCCCGTTCAATGCGGTCTACGGGCCCGGTGCGCCGGACGGCGTGCTGCTGCCGGAGCTTTTGACGGAGAGTATCGTGCTGGACGCGATCCGCGCCGCGGAGGGGTAAGGCCTGTGCCGCTTCAGGTGAGCTTTCGGCTTCCTGTGCACGTTGGCGCCAACCTTACCTATGGGAAAGCGGGGGTTTCACACCCCCGCACCCCCGTGGGATATTTTTTGCCAGGAAGAAGTTGCGATTCTGCGGACGCCAATTCAGCTTTGCTGGGCGCGGGCGGCGGCAAGATGGTGGTCGACGAGGTCGGTTTCCTCGGCGCTGATGGGTTGAGCGCGGGTATAGATGGGCGCGGCCCGGTCGTCGCGGATGGGGGCCTGCCAGCCCTCGGTCGTGTCGAAGAAATGGGCGACGCCGGAGGGGCCGAATTCGCGCAGGTAGCCTTGCACTACCACGTCGAGATAGCTGCGCAGGATGGGGTGGGTGTCGGTGGCGGGGCCGTGATGGCCATCGGGGATGTGGTAGATTTGGGCGCCTTCGGGTGTATGGGCGCGCAGATAGGCGGCTTCGCGGGCATCAAGGGCGGACCAGTCGCCATCCGGGACATCGGCGGCGAGCCCGTCAATTTCCGCGTCGGGCGCGGGAATAGCCGTCAGAAAAGCCACGGGGCGCAGGGGCGTATGGGCCCAGGCGCGCTTCCAGCCGCGGATGCGCAGCGGGGCGGCGTTGGGGTAGTCGTGGGTGCGGCGATTCACCAGGCTGCCGTAGCCGAAGAAGCGGTGGGTCATGGGCAGCAAGCCTTGAGGCTGGGGGATCCGGCGCAGCAATCCTCAATCAGCCAGGACACAAGCGCGCCCAAAGTGTCGAAACGGATCGTGTAAATGATGGTGCGGGCATCGCGGTGGGACGTAACCAGGTCGGCCTCGGCCAGTTTGGCCAGGTGAAAGGACGTGCGCGACGGCGTGGCACCCAAATCGCGGGCGATGCTGCCTGCAGCCAGGCCATCGGGGCCCGCACGGACCAGGGCGCGCAGGATGGCCAGGCGCGACGGGTCGGACAGGGCGGCGAAGCGGGGAGCGGCTTGCGCGTCGTTCATATTTCAACTATCGTTGAAATGAAGGCAGGAGGTATGGCCATGGCATGGACACTCGATGATATGTTGGATGCGCTCAATGCGCTTCCCCCGGATTTGCCCGCCAGTTTCGCCGGACCCCATGGGCAGACGCAAGGCCATTGGCATGTGACGCGTCTGACGCTTGCGCGGCGCAGTCATGTGGATTGTGACGGCGGCCAAGGTGCCGACTTGGAAACGGTGTTGGAAGTTTTGGACGGACCACCCGGCGCCCCCATGGAGGTGGACCGATTGGTCAAAATCCTGTCGCGCTGCCGCAGCTTGCAGCCGGAGACCGGGGCAGCACCGCTTCAGGTATTTCACCGATCCATGCGCTTCACGGTGACGGGGGTCGAAGACGGATGCGTGCAGTTGCAACCTGCCACTGCGCTCTGCCGCCCGCTCGCGCGGATGGAGTGCTGTGCGTGAAGGTGCTTGCACCCGGGTCGCTGGTTTTGCCATACCGGGGCTGCGTAGACGGGAGACTCTGCCCCATGGCAGGGCCGAAGGAGCAACCGCCCCGGTAAACTCTCAGGCGAACGGACCGCTGCGCGACGACAACTCTGGAGAGACCCTCGACCGAGGGCGCCGAAGGGATAGCGATCTCAGGCGAAGGGACAGAGGGGGCGAGAACACCGCGCGGCGGAGACTTGCCCATGGCCGATGGCCCCGATCAGACAAATCCGCTGCCTTTGGCGGCATTGCATGAGGAACTGGGCGCCAAGATGGTGCCCTTCGCGGGCTATGCCATGCCGGTGCAATACCCCGCGGGCGTCATGGCCGAACATCTGCACACCCGTTCGAATGCAGGGCTGTTCGATGTCAGCCATATGGGCCAGGTCACCGTGCGGGGCCCCGACCCGGCTGCGGCATTGGAGCGGCTGGTGCCGGTCAATCTGCAGGGTCTGGCCGAGGGGCGGCAGCGCTATGGCTTGCTGATGTTACCCGATGGCGGGGTCGCCGATGACCTGATGGTGGCCAATCGCGGCGACCATCTGCTGCTGGTGGTGAACGGCGCCATGAAGCATCTGGACATGGAAATTTTGCGCGCGGGTCTGCCGGACCATGAGGTCACGTTGCTGGAGGATCGCGCGCTTCTGGCGCTGCAAGGGCCGACGGCACAGCGGGCCTTGGCGGCGCTGATTGGCGGCGTGGCGCAGATGCGGTTCATGGATGTGGGTGTGTTCGACTGGGGCGGACATTCGCTTTGGGTCAGTCGGTCGGGCTATACCGGCGAAGATGGGTTCGAAATTAGCGTGCCGCTGGCGGGCGCCGAGGCCTTGGCGCGGGCGCTTTTGGCGCAGGCGGGCGTGATGCCCATCGGCTTGGGCGCGCGGGATTCGCTGCGGCTGGAGGCGGGGATGCCGCTTTACGGCCAGGACCTGACGCCCGAAATTTCGCCCGTGGAAGCTGGGCTGGGCTGGGCCATCCAGAAGGTGCGCCGCAGGGACGGCGACCGCGAAGGCGGCTTTCCCGGTGCCGCGCGGGTGCTGGCAGAGTTGGAGGATGGTCCGGCACGTCGCCGCGTGGGCCTGCTGCCCCAGGGGCGGGCGCCCATGCGGGCAGGCGTGGCGCTGTTTGCGTCCGAAGACGCGACGGAGCCTTTGGGCAACGTGACCTCGGGCGGTTTCGGCCCGTCCATCGGAGCGCCGATTGCCATGGGATATGTTCCCAAATGTTATGTGACCGGCGACGTCTTATATGGTGACGTCCGCGGCAGGCGGCTGCCTGTCACGGTGGCCGACCTGCCCTTTCACCAACCGCGCTATGTGCGCTGACAAGACCCGCGAGGCCCCGCGATGAAATACACCGAAGAACATGAATGGCTGGACGCCAAGGACGAAGTCGTCACCGTAGGCATTACCGAATATGCCGCGACCCAGTTGGGCGACGTCGTCTTCGTTGACCTGCCCGAAGTGGGGCGCGAAATCACCAAAGGCGAGGAAATCGTGGTGATCGAGTCGGTCAAGGCGGCCTCCGACATCTTGGCGCCACTGGATGGCGAAATCCTTGAGGTGAATGACGCGCTGACGGACAACCCCGGTCTCGTGAACGAGGATGCGGAGGCCGCGTGGTTCTTCCGCATGACGACGACCACGCCGGAAGAGATGGACGATATGATGGATGAGGATGCCTATAAGGACCTCATCGGGGATTGATCGATGCGGGTCGTCGCAAGTCTTTCAACGAACGATCCGGCGGGGTTGGCCGCGTCTTGCACGCGAGTCTTCGGCTTGGAAGCGGTGACGGATCATGGCTTCATCGCAACAAGCGCCGGGGGGTGGAACCCAGGCGACCCAGCTCTTCTTCGCGTCCGAAGGCGGGGCGGCGACAGAGGTGCCGCGCCTATCCATCGAAGTGGCGAACCTTCAGGGGACTTTGGCCCACGCCCGGCATGCGGGGGCCAAAGTCCCCATGGGCCCGTCGACGAACCCTGGGATGTGCGGCGCTTCTATCTGGTCGATCCAGTCGGGCATCTGGGCAACGTTCTTTGCCATGACTGAGATGCGCACCGAGACCTTGGGCACACGACCCCCTTGCAAGATGGGGTTTCAGCCCAGTGCCTGTCCAAAAGGGCCGACCCATTCGAGAAACCTGCCATGTCAATCCAACTGAGGACCCACCCTGTGACCCAGCTGACCGACTACGACACCTACGATTTCGCCAATCGCCGCCATATCGGCCCCTCGCCTCAGGAAATGGCGGAGATGTTGGCGGTTGTGGGCGCGCCAAGCCTCGATGCGTTGATCGACGAGACGGTGCCAAGTTCGATCCGGCAGGCGGAGCCATTGCCTTGGCCGCAGATGACCGAGCATGCGATTTTGGCGCGGATGCGGGCGTTGGCGGACAAGAACCGTGTCACGACGTCGATGATTGGGCAGGGCTATCACGATACGGTCACGCCGCCCGCCATCCAGCGGAATATTCTGGAAAATCCGGCTTGGTATACGGCCTATACGCCCTATCAGCCTGAGATTGCCCAAGGCCGGCTGGAGGCGCTTTTGAACTTCCAGACCATGGTGAGCGATCTGACGGGATTGCCCATCGCCAATGCGTCGCTGTTGGATGAGGCGACGGCCTGTGCCGAAGCCATGGTCATGGCGCAGCGCATGGCCAAGTCGAAGGCGGGGGCCTTCTTCGTGGACGTCAATTGCCACCCCCAGAACATCGCAGTCATGCGCACCCGGGCCGCGCCCTTGGGGATCGAGCTGATCGTGGCCGAGCCAGAGGCGCTGGATCCCGATGCCGTCTTCGGCGCGATCTTCCAATACCCCGGTACCCATGGCCATGTGCGCGATCTGTCGGCGCAGATGGCAGCCCTGCATGACGCCAAGGCGCTTGGCATTGTCGCCTGCGACCTGCTGGCTTTGTGCCTGCTCAAAGAACCGGGGGCCATGGGCGCCGATATCGCCGTGGGCTCGGCCCAAAGATTTGGGGTGCCGCTGGGCTATGGCGGCCCCCATGCGGCGTTCTTTGCCTGTACAGATGCGCTGAAACGCTCCATGCCGGGGCGGCTGGTGGGCGTGTCGGTCGACAGCCACGGCAACAAGGCCTACCGCCTGTCGCTGCAAACCCGTGAGCAGCATATCCGCCGCGAAAAGGCGACATCCAACGTTTGCACGGCGCAGGCGCTTCTGGCCGTCATGGCCAGTTTCTACGGCGTGTTTCACGGGCCCAAGGGGCTGCATCACATTGCCACCACGGTCCATGCCCATGCCGTGGCATTGCGTGACGCGCTTGTGGCGGCGGGGTTCCGCGTCGCGCCGCAGCACATCTTCGACACGCTAACGGTGGATGTCGGCGCCATGCAGGGCGTCATCTGGCGATCTGCCCGCGCCGAAGGGATCACGCTGCGCAAGGTTGGTGCGGATCGGATCGGCATCGCCTGCGATGAGCTGACCGACACGGATGTGCTGACGCGGCTTCTACGCGCCTTCGGGCTCGATGGCGCGGTTGAGGTTACACGCATCGACATTCCACCCGCCTTGCAACGGCGCAGCGCCTACCTGACCCACCCCATTTTCCACATGAACCGGGCCGAGGCCGAGATGATGCGCTACATGCGCCGTCTGGCCGACCGGGACCTGGCGCTTGACCGCTCCATGATCCCGCTCGGGTCTTGCACCATGAAGCTGAACGCCGCGGTCGAGATGATGCCGGTCACCTTCCCCGAATTCGGCCGGCTGCACCCCTTCGCCCCCGCCGAGGACGTGGAAGGCTACCGGGAGATGATCGACGAATTGGCAGAACGGCTTTGTGTGATCACAGGCTACGACGCCATGTCCATGCAGCCCAATTCCGGCGCGCAGGGCGAATATGCGGGGCTTCTGACCATCGCGGCCTATCACCGGGCGAACGGCGAAGACCGGCGCATCTGCCTCATCCCCACCTCGGCCCACGGGACCAACCCGGCTTCCGCCAATATGGCGGGGATGAAGGTCGTGGTGGTGAAATCGGCTGAGAACGGGGATATCGACCTGGACGATTTCCGGGCCAAAGCGGCGGCGGCGGGCGATGACCTGGCCGCCTGCATGATTACCTATCCGTCTACCCATGGTGTGTTCGAAGACACCGTGCGCGAGGTCTGCGACATCACGCATCACCATGGCGGACAGGTCTATCTGGACGGCGCGAACCTGAATGCCCTGGTCGGTCTGGCCAAACCGGGCGAGATCGGCGCGGATGTGAGCCATCTGAACCTGCACAAGACGTTCTGCATCCCCCATGGCGGGGGCGGCCCTGGCATGGGGCCCATCGGGGTGAAAGCCCACCTGGCGCCCCACCTGCCCGGCCACCCGGAGCTTGGGACGGACGCGCCGGTCTCGGCGGCGCCCTATGGCAGCGCGTCGATCCTGCCGATTTCCTATGCCTATGTGCTGATGATGGGCGGCGCGGGGCTGACCCAGGCCACGAAGGTGGCGATCTTGTCGGCGAACTACATCGCGCGGCGGCTGGATGGGGCTTACGGCGTGCTCTTCACGGGGCAAAACGGGCGGATCGCCCATGAATGCATTCTGGACACGCGGCCCTTCGCCGATAGCGCCCATGTCACCGTGGATGATATCGCTAAGCGTCTGATGGATAATGGCTTCCACGCGCCGACCATGTCCTGGCCTGTGGCCGGGACACTCATGATCGAACCCACGGAGTCGGAGCCGAAGCCCGAACTGGACCGCTTTATCACAGCGATGCTGGCCATCCGCGACGAAATCCGCGCCATCGAAGAGGGTCGGATGGACGGCGCGAACAATCCGCTGAAAAACGCGCCCCACACGATGGAGGATTTGGTCCGCGATTGGGACCGGCCCTATAGCCGCGAAGATGCCTGCTTCCCGCCGGGCGCTTTCAGGGTGGACAAGTACTGGCCCCCGGTGAACCGCGTGGACAACGTGGCCGGGGACCGGAACTTGGTCTGCACATGTCCGCCGGTCGAGGACTACCTTGAGGCGGCGGAGTAGGTGGTCTTCGCGTTCGGCGCGTTAGCCGTCTGACATCATCGCTTCCCACTGCGCGAGCATTTCGGGCGTGGGATGGGTGTTCTGAGACGCGAAGGGCTGCATCAGCAGGACCGCGATCAGGCCAGCTGTCAGCAGCGTCAGCGCCGCAAGGCGCAACCAGCCACCGCGGGACATATGGCCAAGGGTGTTACGGCCCAGGTCGGGCATGACAGAGAAGGCTGGTGCGTGGAATGTGGAGGTCGTCGTCATGTTGGTTGCCTCACTCAAGTGAATAACACTAACTTAAGTAAAGGCCCCACATTTTCAATGACGTTAGGTCACCTATTTTGCGAGACTGAGATGTGCACAACATCATACCTGTGTCGGGTGGCCTGTGGATACGGTTTCCACGCGCTTGACGCAGCGGACCGCCCCAGCCATATGAGCCCCCGTTGGGGTCGTAGCTCAGTTGGTAGAGCGCGTCGTTCGCAATGACGAGGTCAGGGGTTCGATTCCCCTCGGCTCCACCAATCAAGTCTTTGAATTACCGGCATTGCATGATTGGGATGGCGCATTGCGGTCCGGCTACGTTGACGTTGCTGCGCCTACGCGGCACTGTTGCCGCGCCGCAGCATCGGGGGACCCAATGGCAATCGTGATCACGCTGGCCCAGCAAAAGGGCGGATCGGGCAAGACGACGGTCTGCGCGAACTTGGCGGTGGAACTGGCTGCCCGGGGGCACCGGGTGGCGGTGCTGGACAGCGACCCGCAGGGATCGCTCGGGCGGTGGTTCATGGCGCGTGTTGAACGCGAAAGCGGCGTGTCTGGCGATATGGACTTTTCCACCGCGTCTGCCTGGGGCGTCAGTTATGAAGCCAGTAAGTATAAGAAAACCCATGATTTCGTGTTGATTGACACGCCTCCGAAAATCGACAGTGACCTGAAGCCCGCGCTTAAAGTGTCGGATTTGGTCGTGGTGCCGGTTTCGGCCAGTCAGGTGGATCTGTGGGCCACGGAAGGCGTGCTGGAAATGGCGGCGCGGGAAGGCAAGCGGCCTCTGGCCGTGCTGAACCGGGCACGGTCAGGCACGAAGCTGACCGCGAAGATCCGAGGCGAGTTGTCGGAGTTGGAAGCCAACGCCGCCGAGACCGTGATCGCCAACCGCGTGGCCTATGCGGAGGCCATGGGGGTCGGACAGGGCGTTTGTGAATATGGCCGCGCGGCGGCGGCAGCCTCTGAGATCAAGGCTTTGGCCGACGAAGTGTTGGCGGTGGTCGAGGGGTGAAGCCCACACCTGACGAGACGTATCGCGGAACCTGTCTGCTTGGCCCGTTCCGATGATCTCGCCTATAGCGGTTCTCGAAAAACCTGAAGCATCGGCTTTTCGAGAAACGGTGCAACATCAGTGCGATGGCGGGACGTTTTTCGGAAATGCTGATTCAGGTTTTCCGAAAACCGCTTTAGCGCCATATCCAAGCGTAGCTGGCCAACGCGCCTTGGGCTTTTGAAAGTGCTCTGTTGAACGGCCCCGGCGTGGGCATTGGGCCATAGGCAAGGCGATGGGCGGCCACTTCGGGGGGGCAGGCCGTCCGGATCACGGGGTCGAAATAGCGCGGATAGGTGATGAGAACGGCGTGGACGAGCGCGTCTAGGGACGGGCGGGCGGCGCGGCGTCGGGCAGGCACGTCGCCCCGGTCATGGGTCAGGCCCCAGCCTGCATAGAACGGTGCACCCAGCGTGATCACGGGGCGGTCGCGCAGTAGGGCCTCGAAGCCCAGGGTTGAGGTCATGGTCCAAATTTCGCTGGCTTTTTCAATCAGTGCGGCAGGGTCTGCCTGGGTGGCGACCAGATCGGCATCGGCTGCGTCAATGGCCCCGTCTCGCAGCCCGGCTTCCACATCGGGGTGGGGTTTGTAGACGATGAAGGTGTCGGGATTGGCCTGACGTGCCGCGGCGAGCAGGGCTGCATTGTCAGCCACATGCCCGGTGCCCAAACGGATGGAGGCATCATCGGCCACTTGGCCGGGCACCAGCAGGATCGGGCTGTCGGGCAGGTCCGGCAATTGGCCCGGAACGTTGTATTTTGTCAGCCGGTCCGAGACAATCTGACGTCTGAGTGCCTGCGCGCGGGCCAATGCCTCGGGCGGCAAGTTGGCGGCGGCGATGATGGCGGCCTCCATGTCTGAGGGCCGGGTGGGGTCGTAGTAGATACCGCTGCGATCCAGAGCGAGCGACAGGGGCGCGATCAGTTCTGCCCCCAAGCCACGGGACCGCAGGAACCCGTCTTCCAGATGGGTGACGCCATCGGGCCTGGGGGCGTCTTCCAGCGGATTGGCTGGGCTATCGGTGCCCGCACCCCAGACAAGACGGGGCCGCGTGGGGTCATCGCGAAAGGTGACCCGCCGCGACAGGAAGTGTCGCAGCGGCGCGCGCTTCCACAGGCGCATATCAGGGGCCGACCAGCCCGCGCGGTCGTCGCGCCAGGCGCGGGTGCGGGCTTCCAGGATGCGGATGATGTCCAGTGGGTCACACAGGCGGTCATGGTGCGGGTCGTACCAATGGGGGTAAAGCACCATGGCCCCGGCAAAAAGCTGGCCGCGCGTCAATTTGCGCTGCCGCCGGTCCAGCGGTGCGCGGTCATCGTCCAAGCCCCAGCCGGAATAGAAGGGCTGGCCGAACGTTATGGGCCGATGGCCATGCAAGATCGCCTCGAACCCCAATTGGCTGGTGACGGTATAGACCTTGATGGCGCCGGCCAGCAGGCCGGCGGGGGGCAAGGGGCGGTCTTCCAGCGTGGCGCCGTGGACGGCATCGGCCTGACTGAAATAGCCGGGGCGGTGGCCCTGCTGGGTTTCGGGATGGGTCTTGATGAGGAGGCGCGCGCCCGGGTTTTCCTCACGCGCGATCAGCAGCATCTCCCGGAAGGTGGCGTCAGTCGCGCCGCCCAGGCGAACCGAGGCATCGCCGCGCGTCTGGTCGATGACCAGGACATAACCGGGCTCGGGCAGGGGAAGGTCGGTGCGCGTGGCGGCGTATTTGGTGACGCCAGAGCGGGTCATTTCCTCTATCGCGGCGCGGGCGCGGGCGATCAGATTGCCATCGTCAAATGGGTGCGTGGCCAGCAGCGTTTCCAGCCCTGATAGCTGGGTGGCGTCGTAATAGGCGCCGTTTTTGTCGATCAGCAGGCCCAGCGTCGGCTCACCGCCGCGCCCAGGATGGAGCGAGCGTAGAAAGGCATCCTCAAACCGAAGAATGGGGGCACCGCGGCGGGCCGAGATGGCGGTGGCGCGGCGCGCCGAGGGGCCGTCATGGCCCCAGGCGGCAATGTATTCGTCGCCCTTCGGAAGGCCCGGGCGCAAATCCACGCCCGCCAGCCAGGCGATGCGTCGTATCCGGCGGCTGAAGAAGCCGCCGGATACGAACCGGGCGATTGTTGGGGCGTCGCCCGGATCGGACATGGGTCAGAAGGTGCTGCTGACCTGGTTCACCGTCGCCACGGGCTGGACGAGACCGGTGACAGAGCCGAGCAAGACGCCAACGGCGCGGTTGAAGGCCACGACAGGTGCTTCGGTTACGAAGATCGTGTCACCGTCGCGCATCACGAAGTCGCGGGCCTGGAACATGCCGTTGGGCGCGGTCAGGTCGAGTACATAGACCATGCGCTGGGTGCCCACGATGTCATCGCGGCCCAGCACCGCCTTGGCGACGGCCTCGGGCTCGTTGCGGAAGACGAAGACGCCGGTGGGGTTGGCCAGGCTGGGGTTGAGCCCGCCGACTTGGGCCAGTGCTTCGATCGCGGTGATGATGTCGGTGTCGAATTCCACCCGGTTCTGCGTGCCAGTGGCGCCCAGCACGGTGAAGCCGCGGGTGTCTTCCTCGATGAAGATCGTGTCGCCATCGCGCAGGGCGATGTCGAGATGGGGGTTGGTGTAAAGGTCCTGCAGGTAGGCCGTTTCCACATGCTGGCCGCGCGTGACCGTTACCAGCGCGACCGACGGCGAAACGGCGATTCCACCGGCAGCCGCGATCATGGAGGTGAGCATGCGGCTGGACCGCTCGATCGGGTAGACGCCTTGGGCGCTGGCCCCGCCCACGACACTGACGGTTGCGCCGTCGCCGGCAAGGCGCCGGACGACAACCTGTGGGTCAGGTGTCTGTTCGTCGAGGCGCCGGGTGATCACATCGCGCACGGCGTTGGGCGTGTTGCCCGCGGCGCGGATGCGGCCCGCATAGGGGATGAAGATGAAGCCGCTGCTGTCGACCTGTAATTCTTCGACCACGGCGCCCGAGACGCCGGGCCCGGTGAAAAGCCCATCTTCGACGTTTTCGTAGATCAAAAGGCCGAGCGTGTCGCCCGCCCGGATCGTGTCGGAGCCCAGCGGGTGGGCATTGCGGAACGCCTCGGAAAAGCCGAGGGCCTCGGTCACGCCGGTGGCCCGCGTCACGCGGTCATTGACGGTGACAACGAAAGCGTCGCCTTCCTGCATGACCGAGCCTGCGAAGATTTCGCCTTTGCTTGGCCCCGACCGTGGAAGCGATGCGCATGACGCCACCAGGCCCACGGCCAGTGTAAGGGCGACGGCCTTGGCCCCCCTGGATACCTGTCTGCTCACGTGTTCTGCCTTTCACTCTGCCTCGTGCCTCTTGCGGGGGTTGGCCCCCGTCCGGGCTTTTGATTTCGATTCGCGATACCCTAGCCGGATACCAATTTCAGGTTCTGCCGGGGCGCGGGTTTACCCGTCGCTAACCGATCATATGGGTCCAAATCGGACAGCATCATGTCCACAACTTGGCGAAGCAGTTGCCGACGGCCCCGCGCGGAATAAAAGCCTCCCGCCACTTGGCTGGTTTCCAGCAAGTAGTGGCGGTAGTCCCTGTAAGCCCGGCTGTCGGGGCGGCGCGGGTCTGCGAAGAAGTCGGCCAAGGGTTGGTCAGAGACGAATTCGGGTTTGGAATAGACCGAGCGGCCCAGGGCTTTGACGGGCAAGCCACGCCAAAGCGCCTGTTGCGCGGCGGTCGAATTGACGGTCACGGCACTGCGGGCCTCGTTCATCAGCCCGGCAAGCTTGCCACCGCGCAGGTAGTGGATGCGCCCTTCCAGACCGTGATCGCGCGTTAATCGTTTGATAGTTGCACGGATGGGCGCGCGGCCATCTTCCAGCGGATGGGCCTTGAAGACCAAGTGGTGATGCGTGGGCGCACCGCGGGCGAAGGCGGCCACGACCTCCTCCAGGAAGTCGGTCATGGAGGCGAAGGGCGAGTGGGCGCGGAAGCTGGAATCATGTTCCAGCTGCATTAGGCAAAGGTGGTAAGGGAAGCCGCCATTGGTGATGCGCGCCTGAGATACGCGGCGCTGAAGCGCAGTGATGGGCATGGTGACCATTCGGCGCAAGTAGAGGCGGAATTCCTTGAGCACGGTGATGTCGCGATGGGGTTTGTAAGCCCGGTAGCGGCCAGGCCGTGTCAGCACGAACCAGTGATAAAGCATCCCGTAGAAGATGTGATGCCGCATGTCGCCCCAATGGGCGGGGGCATCGGGCAAATCCAGATCAAGTTCAGCCAAGGCGGCCTGCATTTCCGGCACGGATTTGTCCATGAGCCGGGAATTGGCGTTGGAGCCGCCGCGTTCGTAGCTTGTCCACCAGGGACGCAGGTAGCCTTCTTCGAAGACATGGACGGTCAAATTGCGGGCCTTTGCAATGTCGACGGCGTGCGCGTGGACCGGGCGTGTATCGCCATAGAGGACGATGTCGGTGATGGCGTGTTCGTCCAGAAGGCCTTCAAGTGCGGCAGGCCAGTCTTCCAGGCTGTCTTGGTAGGGGATGTAGCTGTCGCGGTGAAACCAGAAGGCGTCATCGCCGCGATTAAAGCCCACGCGCCACGTATCTGCGCCCGCCGCTCGGAGAAGTTTCCCCAAGTGGTGGAAGAAGGGCCCGTGGGGTCCTTGCAGAAATAGGAATCGACGCGTCGGACGCATGTCGCCCTCCGATGAAAACGCCCCTTTATCGGCCGATGAGGCGGCGGCGAAAAGGCAGCAATGTGGCAGGAATGTGGCCCGTGCAGGGGTGCAACACTGTGTCAAATGGGCCGCATGGTGTGGCTTTATGGTAATTTCGCTGCCCTTGGGTGAGGGTTTCCGCCCCGGGCGTTTGCTGCGAAACTACAATTCCATTCGCGCAATCGGAGTTGTCATGTTCACAGGGATCGTCACGGATATCGGCATTGTCCGCGGACTTGAAAATCGCGGCGATCTGCGGGCGAGAATCGGCACGGTCTACGACCCCGACGGGATCGATCTGGGGGCGTCCATTGCTTGCGATGGGTGCTGTCTGACGGTGGTCGACCGGGGGCGCGATGAGGATGGGGCGTGGTTCGAAGTGGATGTCAGCGCCGAAAGCCTGTCCAAGACCGCCCTGGGCGATTGGACCGAGGGTGCCCGGGTCAATCTGGAGCGCGCTTTGCGGGTGGGCGATGAGTTGGGCGGTCATATCGTCTCGGGCCATGTGGATGGGGTCGCCGAGATCGTGACGGTCACGCCGGAAGGGGATTCCATGCGCTACGCCTTCCGCGCCCCCGAGGAATTGGCACGGTTCATAGCCCCCAAAGGTTCAATTGCTCTTAACGGGACGTCTTTGACGGTGAACGAAGTGGACGGCCCCGTCTTCGGTGTGAACCTTATCCCCCATACGCAGGAGGTGACGACTTGGGGCACGGCTGCCCCAGGCGACCGGGTGAACCTGGAGATCGACACGCTGGCCCGCTATGTCGCGCGGCTGGCCGAAGTGGGCTGACCGGCGCGCCCAAGACGCGGTTTCGGCCTGCCGGCCGAGAGTATTTGGGCCAGGATGAAGGTGGGCGCGGCAGTTGATCTGCGTCAAGGCCGCGCACCCGTCGCGGTGCCAGGGTGGTTGGGCATCACCAACAGCGGAGCAGCCCCTCATGTCCCACGTCCCCCACGAGTTGAGCGAAGAATTTCCGGATGCGGGCGCCGCCATGGCCAAGCTCAAGGCGGAGAATGCGCATTTCGTGAAGCTGGCTGAACGATACCACGAATTGAACCGCGATATTCACCGCGCCGAGACCGATGTGGAGCCATGCTCAGACGATCATATGAACCAGATGCGGCGAGAGCGTTTGCATCTGAAGGATCAGATTGCGGCGATGCTGGCGGACGAGCCAGCCTGAAGCACTCATCTGGGCGCCGCAGTTCGAAGACCGGTTCAGGGAAGCCCGCATCATGGAGCGTGTCGGTCTGGCGTGCGCCAAGCCGCGTGAACAGGCGCAGGGCGGCGGTGTTGGGGGCGTCGGTAATCAGCAGGGTGCGCTGAGGCCCAGTGTTTGCGAAGGTGGCTTTGGCTGCAAGGCCCGTGGCCTCCTGTGCGATGCCGTGGCCTTGGGCGGTGCGCTCTAAGGTGATACCCAGTTCTAGCTCCGCGCCGCCTTGGGCGAGATGCAGGCCGAAATCGCCGAGAAGGGCATTTGTTGTCGCATCGGCGATTGCGATCTGCCACCACTGGCCTTCAGAAAAGGGGGGCCGTTTCCATGGCGGCCGTGAAGCCCCGACAGCGGTCGAGATCCATCGCTTCCCAACCCTGGAAGCACGCCACGTCCGGGTCGCTGCGATAGGCGTGGAATGGGCCTGCATCCGTTGGGCGGAGACGCCTGAGGCGCGCCAGCTTGCCGGTGATGGGAAGGGGGTCTTTTGCCATGTCCGCATGGTCAAACGCGGCGCCCATGCGGTCAAGGCTTGCCATTCCCGCGTGGGCATGGCCCGATCCGAATTAGGAGGCAGCCATGACTGAAACCCCCGGCATCGGCCACAATTCGCGTCAAGATTTCAACGGCTATACGGGCCGTCTGCACCAATGGCGCCGGGCCCGTGCCGCGCTGGTGTCAAACCGGGTGCCTGTCGAGGTGGTGCGCTTACGCGTGAAGCGGGCCGCGGCGCTGGGGCTGGATTACGGGACCTATGCGGGGATCCGGGCGACGACGGGGCGCGATATCGTGGCGCTTCTGTTTTCGTCCAACGCGCTGGGCATGCTCCGACGGGCCGAGGTGGCCGCCCGCGAGGCCGAGAAGATCGCGGCGCTCGCTGCGGAGCGGGGTGCGCTGGTTCATCGCCCCTTGGCGCCCGTCGCTGCGCCGCCCTTGGATTGGGCCGCCACCGCGCCGCGCTTTACCGATAGTGACGGGCAGGCGCGCGAGGCCCTGCTGACCCCGCTGCGCCAGCGCAAGTTGCCAGCCGACGCGGTCTTGTTGGTGGGCCTTCCGGGGTGGGAGGCGTCCTGGTGCGCCAGCGCGCGTCTGGCGGGCTTTGTCCCGGCTGAGCGGTTCTTTGCACCCGGACGCTAAGGCTAGACCCTTTCGCAGTTTTGCACGTGATCTATGCGCCAGCGCTCTGGCCCCGGAAGGGGCGGGCGGCTACACGTGTTGCAAAGGAGACACCCATGGCCGACCCAATCCCTTTCGAACAGCCCGGACCCGTTGAGCGCGAGAATTCCGAGGTGATCTCTGCCATCGAGGACGTCATCGAAGACGCCCGCAATGGCCGCATGTTCATTCTGGTGGATCATGAGGACCGCGAAAATGAGGGCGATCTGGTCATCCCCGCCCAGATGGCGACGCCCGATGCCATCAACTTCATGGCCACCCACGGGCGCGGGCTGATCTGTCTGACCCTGCCGGGGGAGCGGATCGACGCGCTGGGCCTGCCACTGATGGCCTCGCATAACTCATCCCGGCACGAGACGGCCTTTACCATTTCCATCGAAGCGCGCGAAGGCGTGTCCACGGGCATCTCGGCCCATGATCGGGCGCGCACTGTCTCGGTGGCGATCGACGCATCCAAAGGGGCCGCCGATATCGCCACACCCGGACATGTATTCCCCCTGCGCGCCCGCGACGGGGGCGTGCTGGTGCGGGCCGGTCACACGGAGGCGGCATGCGATATCTCGCGACTGGCGGGGCTGAACCCGTCCGGGGTGATTTGCGAGATCATGAAGGAAGACGGGAGCATGGCCCGGCTGCCTGACCTGATCGCGTTTGCGCAACTCCACGGGTTGAAGATCGGGACGATCAGCGACCTGATTTCCTACCGGCGGCGCCATGACAACCTAGTGAACCAGACAGCGTCTCAATCTGTGACGTCGCGCATTGGCGGCGAGTGGTTGATGCGGGTCTTCACCGACGAAACCCAGGGGGCGGAACATATCGTTCTGACCAAGGGCGATATCTCGAACGGGCCGGTTCTGGTAAGGATGCATGCCATGAACCCGATGGAAGATGCGTTGGGTATTGGCGATAGCGATCTTGCCGGGGCGATGCAGGTGATTGCCGATGAAGGCCGGGGCGTCGTGGTGCTGCTGCGCGATACCGAGATGAAGTTGGATCCAGGCGGCGTGAGCCCTCAGAAGCTGCGGCAATATGGGTTAGGTGCGCAGATTCTCGCCGCGCTCGGCATCCATGAGATGGAGTTGGTAACCAATTCCGGGGCACCCAAGGTGGTGGGGCTCGATGCTTACGGCCTCACGATCACGGGCACACGGCCCATTCCGAAAGGCGCCTGACATGGCCGGACATTCCGACAATGTGCTGGATCTGCCCAGCTTTGACGAGGCGCCCAAGGTCTTGATCGTGATCGCGCCCTATTACGGTGCGATATCTGCGGCGCAGCTGGCCTCTGCCCGTGTTGTGTTGGAAAGTGCGGGCGCCAAGCATGAAACGCTGGAGGTGCCTGGGTCGCTCGAAGTCCCCACGGCGATTGGCATCGCGCACAGGCAGGCGGAGTTCGACGGCTATGTGGCGCTTGGCTGCGTGATCCGGGGGCGGACGTCGCATTACGATATCGTCGTGAATGAAAGCGCCCGGGGGATCGCAACGCTGGGCTTGACCGGGGCGTGCATCGGCAACGGGATCATCACGGTCGAGAATATGGAACAAGCTGAGGAGCGCGCCGACGCGGCGCGGCTGGATACGGCGGGCGGGGCGGCTGCGGCGGCTTTGCATCTGATCCATATCCAGCGGACCCTGAAGAAGGAAACCAAGGGGATCGGGTTCAAGGCTGCCGGGGTTTAAGAGGCCGTGGATCTCGGTGGGGTCTTGGCCAGGAAGCGCCCCATGACCACTCAGAGCAACCCGCTTGAGGGGCCCGAATGCGAGGTCACCGTCTTGGTTGCGTGGAACTATTCGTATGCGACTGTTGCACCTTGAGAGGGCTGGGACTTGAAAGGTCCTCGACGGCATGCCCCTGTGTGGCACCAACGGCCCTTCAAGCCGGTTGCACCTCCGTTCGAACGGAAGTGCGTCGTGCTTGACCCGGACCCTTGGCCCCCATAGGTCGCGGCCTATGTCTAATGCCTCCAATGATGAGAAGCGCGCGCTCAAGCGCCGCATGAAATCCGCCGCCCGGCTTTATGCGGTGCAGGCGCTCTTTCAGATGGAGGCCATGGGGCAGAGCGTCGATGTGGTCCGTGTGGAATTCGAGGACCATCGCTTCGGCATGACCGTCGAGGAGGGCGCGTTTTCGGAGGCGGATGTGGACCTTTTCCGCAGTTTGCTCGACGCGGCGGTGGATCATCAGGCCAAGGTCGACCAGATGACCGACCGGGCGCTGGTGGCGAAATGGCCCATCGACCGGATCGACCCAACCCTGCGCGCGCTGTTTCGGGCTGCCGGAGGCGAGATGGTCGGGCGGGACACGCCGCCCAAGGTGGTCATCAACGAATATGTCGACGTGGCGCGGGCGTTCTTTCCCGAGGGGAAAGAGGCAGGTTTCGTCAATGCGGTGCTGGACCACATGGCGCGTGAGGCGCGACCCGAGGCGTTTTCGTAGGTTTCAGGTTCCCGTGCATCTGCCCTGGCCCCCGTCAGACCAACGCCCGTCGCCGCCCCACGAACAAAGCCGAAGCCAACCAAACTACCAGTAGCAGAGCCGCACTTCCCCCAAGGAAGGCAAGGAAGGCCGACCCAATCCCGCCCACCGGCAAGGGCACCAAGGGCGCGCCGGTGATCAGCGTCCAGCCCAGCGTGCCCGCCCCCCAGACGGTGATGGCTGTGCCCAGCATCAGCCCGGCCAGTCCCACCCCCCGGCCCCGGCCTCGGGCGGGCAGGCGCAGTAGGCGGCGCAGGGCGGTGCCCATGCGTGACAGATCGTGGCCCATGGCCAACAGCGCTGGCACCAGGATCAGGACCAGCAGCATCCCGAAGCCCAACCCGTAGCTAAGCGTGATAACCGTCGGGCGCAGGAATTGCGCCTGGCTCGATGTCTCGTACAGCAACGGTGTCAGGCCCAGCACGGTCGTCAGTGTTGTGAGCAGGATGGGCCGCAGTCGGTCGCAGACCGCATCCAGAATGGCCGGGCGAAGGGCCCTGTCCTTGGCATATTCATCCACTGTGGTCACCAGCACGATGGAATCGTTGATGATGATACCGGTCATGCCGATCAGCCCCACCACCGAGAACATCGACAGCGGCACGTCCCAATACCAATGGCCCCAGACGGCGCCGATCAGGCCGAAGGGAATCACGGCCATGATCACGGCGGGCCGCGACCAGGATGAGAAGATCCAGGCCAGAACCAGATAGATGCCCAGAAGGCAGGCCATCAGGCCGATCAGCGCATCGGTCAGGAAGGCGCGTTCCTGTTCGGCCAAACCGCCCAGTTGGTAGGACACCTGATGGATCGCCGCGATTTCGGGCAAGATTTCTTCGTCGAGCGCGGTGCGGATTTCGTTGGCGCGGGCGGCGTCGTCTTGCTCCATATCGCCCGAAACGGTGACGACCTGCACGCCGTTTTCTCGCCGGATCGTGGCGAACCCCGATTGCACCGTCACCCGCACGATATCGGACAGGGGGACATCGCCGCCGCCGGGCGCCGCTAGGCGCAGCGTGTCGAGGAAATCGGCGCGGACTTCACCGGGCGGAAGCTCGACCCGGATGGCGCCGGTGCGGGGGCCCACGGGGAAGGTGGCAGCCTCGATCCCGTTGAGGCGGTTGCGCAAGGTGCGGCCCAATGCGTCGATGTCGAAGCCAAGCGCCTCGCCCTGGGGGGTGAGTTCCAAGATCAACTCATCCTTGTCGAAGGGCAGGCTGTCTTCGATGCCGGACACCTCTGGAAATTGGATGACGGCGGCTTTCAGCGCCTCGGCGGCGTCCTTCAAGGTGGCACTATCCGCGCCGTAGAATTCGACCGATAGGGCATCGCCCCCCGGTCCCGACCGCCAACCGCGGAAGCTGATTTCTTCGGTCAAAGGCAGTTGGCGCGCGGCCTCTTGCAAGTCACCGACGAAGCGGAAGGACGAATAGGGGCGCAGATCGGCGTCGATAAGCTCGATGGAAATTGCGCCAAGTTGGTCGGCATCCTTGTCGTCGGCCGATGGCAGGGGGCGGCCGGAATTGCCGCCCACTTCGGCCAAGACATAAGCGACGGGGTTGGTGCCGTACTCTTCCTCATATCGTTCGCCCAACTCGGCCACGGCGCGCTGCAACTCACGCATCTGCGCGATGGCATCGGCCCGTGTGGCGCCATCGGCCATGGCGAAATTCCCGGTAACCGAGCCACGCTCCGGCGCGTTGAAGAACCGCCACTGTACGTCGCCCTTGATGAAGAGCGCGGCCTGCGTGGACAAAAGCACAATGGCCATTGCCGCAACCGGGTAGCGCGCTTGCATGCAGAGGCGAATGAGGGGGCGGAACAGCCGCTCGCGCGTCCAATCGAGGCCGCCATTGACCAGGCTGGACGCCACGTCGACCCCCTTCTCGGCCATCCAATCCAGCAACCGTGCCCGCCGCTCGCGGGGCAGAACCCAATAGACGGCCGGGATGACCAGCGCCAAGGCGCCCGGTGTTGCCAGGACCGAAAGCTGCGTGGCCCAATCGATCCAGTCGCGCGCCCAGAAGCCCCAGGTCGCGCCCGTCTCTGTCAACCCGTCGGAGACAAGGCCCAAGGCAAGACCGGCCAGCATCAGCGCCAGACCAGACGCAAAGGCGTAGATGGCCCAAGCCAACGCGCCGAGCAGAATAAGCAAGGGCACCAGCACCAGCCCCGCGACGCCGATCCGCAACCAGCGAATGCCGGTGCCTTTGCGCACCCGCAACGCCCCGGCCATATGGTGGGGCAGGATCAGGAAACATTCGGCCAGTGACGCGATCAGCACGACGATGACGGTAAAGGGAATGTCGGCAATCAAATTTCCGAAGCGCCCCCCGATGGCGACCAAGCCGAAGAAGGCGATAACGGTGGTCAGCGTCGCGCTGAAGACGGGTGTGAACATCCGCTTGGCCGCGTTTTCCGCCGCGGTATAGGGGTCTTCGCCCAGGCGGCGGGCGCGGAAATCGGCATGTTCCCCCACCACGATGGCATCATCTACCACGATGCCCAGCGTGATGATCAGCGCAAAGAGCGAGACCATGTTGATGGTCAGTCCCGCCAACCACATGAGCGCGATGGCCGACAACATGGCCACCGGGATGCCCGCCGCTACCCAGAAGGCGGTACGCGCGTTGAGGAACAGAAACAGCAGTATTACGACAAGGGCGAGGCCCAGAGCCGCGTTGTCCACGAGCACGTCGATGCGGCCCGAAATGGCTTCGGTCCGGGTGCGGATCAACTCAACCGCGACGCCGTTTGGTGCATTGGCCGTGACCTCGGCTGCGATGTCTTCGACCCGCGATTGCAGTTCGATCGCGTCCCCGTCGGCTGAGCGGTCCACGCGGATGCTGATGGCCGGGTTGTCGCCCACGAAATAGGCGCGGTCGCGGTCCACCCCGCCGGTGATAACGCGGGCCACATCGCCCACCTTCAGTGTCCCGCCCTCGCGGTCGCGGCGCAGAACGATGGTTTCGATCTCGGCGGCGTTGCGCCGCTCGGCCCCGGTGCGCACGCGCGCATTGGCGCCGCTCACGTCGCCTGCTGGGTCGGCCTGGGCTTGGGCCCCCAGGGCTGCGGCGATGTCTGCCATGGTCAGGTTGTGGCGCAGCAGGTTGGCGGTGGGGACTTCGACGATGATTTCGGGCGCGGCCACTCCGCGGATGGTTGTGCGCGTCACCCCTTGCGCAAAAAGCCGGATGACGAATTCATCGGTGATCCGCGCCAATTGATCGACGCCGACGGGGCCTGTCACGATGACGTCCGTTACGCGGTCGCGCCAGCGATCTTGCCGGATCACGGGGTCTTCAATGCCATCGGGCAGGCCCGATACCGCATCCACGGCGGCCTGCACATCGTCGGTGGCGCGCGCCACGTCAGTCCCGGCTTCAAACTCCAGCGTGATCGAGGCGGAGCCTTCGCGCGCCGTCGCCTCGCTTTCGGTGACGCCGTTGACGGCCAGAAGCGCGGGTTCCAACACTTGCACCACGCCGCGATCAACGTCTTCGGCGCCCGCCCCCTCCCAGTCAACCGAGACCGAGACGCTTTCGACCACCACATCGGGGAAGAATTGCGCGCGCATGTTGGGCAGGGCCAGCACGCCTGCGGCCAGCATCAAAATCAGCAGCAGGTTGGCGACGGTGCGGTGGCGCGTGAAGTAGCTCAGCACGCCCATGTCAGCCACCCGCGCGCGCTTCGAGACGTTCGATCATCTCGGCAGGGACCTCATCCTGGTCAAGCCGTGCCAGCATCCGGGCCTTCACGTCCGATGGGATGCGGGCATTGGCTTCCACGATGGCCTTCAGGCGCGCCCGGCGTTCCGGGTCCAGCGCGACCATGGCGGCCTGCTCAGACGCGCTGCCATCATTGCGCAACGGGCGGACCCTGATGCCCGCGCCCAAGGCTAGCGTACGCTCGGTGACGACTTCGCGCCCGGCGATCTGGCCGCGCACCAGCACGTCATCGCCCTGGCGGCGCAGAAGTTCGACCGAGACTTGTTCCAACCGGTCACCATCACCCAGTACAAGCACTTCGCCCTGGGCTGACAAGGCCCTGGCAGGCAGGCGGATCGCGCGGGGCAAGGGTGGTTCTTCCACCTCGATGCGGACGAAATCGCCGGGGCGGAAGCCGCGCGGGTCATCCAGCGTGGCAAAGACCAGCCGCCCGGTCTGCCCTTCACCCACGGCGGCGGCTTCGCGCGTGATCGTGCCGCTGGCCGTGACGTCCAGGCCCAGGACATCCAGCACCGCCCGCACGGGCGCGCCCACCAGATCGCCATTGCCATCCAGCAGGCGCGCATGTTGCGCCGCCGACAGTCGGAACGCCACTTCCAGCTCGGCGGGGTCGATCAGCGTGGCCACCTGTTCGTTGGGCGACACGAGGCCGCCGCGCAGGACGGACACGTCCGACAATTGCCCCGAGAATTCCGCGACCAGGCGGTGATCGTCCAGATCGCGCTGGGTTTGATCGCGCTCGATCTGGGCCCGGGCGATAGCGAGGCGGGCGCTGTCCACCCGTGTTTCGGCCTGGGCCACAGCGCCGCGCTGGGTCAGGATGGTTTGCTCGGCGGACGACATCGTCAACTCGGCGGCCTCGACCCCCGCGGCAGACCCAACGCCGCGGTCCAACAGATCCCGCTGCCGCTGCATGGCCTGCATCTGCAAGTCACGCTGCGCCAGCGCGCCTTCCAACTCCGCCTGGGCCAATTCCAACCCGCGCTGCGCATCCCGCAATTCGGCCTCGGCCCCCGAAACATCGGCTTCGGCCACGGCCAGCAGGGCTTCCGCCGCCGATGTATCCACCCGCAGTAGCAATTGCCCTTCATCCACCTGGCCGCCTTCTTCAAACCCTTCGGCCAGGGCCACCACGCGGCCGCCCACGGGCGCGCGCAATTCCAGCACGCGGCGGGCGCGGACCTCGCCGAAAGCGGTCAGGATGGGCGTGATTTCTGCGAATTCGGCGCGTGTGACGTTGGCAGCCAAGACACGCTCCCGCCCCGGTGGGCCGCCGCTTTCGCGCGCTGCGCGTTCGTCCAACGCAGCCCATGTGATCTGCACCGCCCAGGCCAGCAGACCGGCGGTCAGGGCAGCCAGGAACAAGGCCGTCAGGCTTCGGGCAAGAAAACGCATCGTGTCTCCGGGCTTACGATTGCTCTCAAGATAAGGCCCTCGGCGATGTTATCCAATCGCGGCCCGCTGTGACGTTACACGCCGCCCGCCATCACTTCCTTCGCAGATGTTCATCCAGCCGCGGCATGATCTCGACGAAGTTGCAGGGCTTGTGGGTGTAGTCGAGCTGGTGAACCAGGATTTCATCCCACGCATCGCGGCAAGCCGACGGCGAGCCAGGCAGCGCAAACAGATAGGTCCCCTGCGCCACGCCGGCACAGGCCCGACTTTGCACCGCAGAGGTGCCGATCTTCTTCATGCTGACGATCGTGAACATGGTCGAAAAGGCGTCGATTTCCTTCTCATAGACATCGCGATGGGCTTCCACGGTGACGTCGCGACCCGTCAGGCCAGTGCCCCCCGTACTAAGCACGACATCGACATCGGGGTCCGCACACCAAGCCCGTAGCTTGTCCGAGATATCCGCCCGCTCATCGGGCAGGATCGTGCGATCTGCCAGCAAATGCCCAGCCTCGCTGAGTCGTGCCACCAACGTGTCGCCCGAGCGGTCTTCTGCCAGGGACCGCGTGTCGCTCACCGTTAGAACGGCGATACGGCAGGGCATGAATGTTCGGTCGCTCATGGGATACTCCGGAACTGTGTGCAGATGCCGTCACCCCAATGACAGCCGCCGCCTTCCTCATCTTGCCAGAAATACCTTGGGGGGCCCGGGGGCAAAGCCCCCCGACGGGCCGCTCCGCCTGCCGAGCGACACCGAAGCCGCATCTATCTGTCGAAATCCGCAGCCGAATGTCGTTCGGGCAGTTTGAGACTTTCGTCATCCCCAAAGGCACGGTTCACCATCCGACCGCGCCGCACGGCGGGCCGGGCGTCGATGCGTTTGGCCCAATCCATGACGTTGCTGTAGCTTTCCACCTCCAGAAACTCGGCGGCGCCGTAAAGCCGACCCAGGCAAAGCTGCCCATACCAGGCCCAGATGGCCATGTCGGCGATGGAATAGCTGCCGGCCATCCATTCGGCATCGCCCAGATGGCGGTCGAGTACATCCAATTGACGTTTCGTTTCCATGGCATAGCGATTGATCGGGTATTCGAATTTCTCGGGCGCGTAGGCATAGAAATGCCCGAACCCGCCCCCCAGAAACGGTGCGCTGCCCATCTGCCAGAACAGCCAGGACAGCATCTCGGTCCGCGGGCTACCCAGAAAGGCGTCATAGCGTTCTGCCAGGTGCAGCATGATTGCCGCGCTCTCGAAGATACGGGTCTCTGTGCCGCCCGTGCGGTCCATCATGGCGGGGATCTTAGAATTGGGGTTCACTTCGACGAAGCCCGACCCGAATTGGTCGCCTTCGCCGATGTCGATCAGCCAGGCGTCGTATTCCGGGCCGATGCCCGCCTCCAGCAACTCCTCCAACAAGACGGTGACCTTCACGCCGTTGGGCGTGGCCAGGGAATAAAGCTGCAACGGGTGTTCGCCCACCGGCAACGCCTTGTCGTGAGTCGCACCGGCGATGGGGCGGTTGATGCTGGCGAACTTCCCGCCGGATTCGGAATCCCAGGTCCATTTGGCGGGGGGTGTATAGGTCATGGGGCGCTCCCGAGATGCGATTCGCGTGGGTGCCGAAGGTGCAGCGCCCGCGCGCTGGGGGCCAGCCCCGCAGGCGCCCTATGCCGGGCGTTCGCATGTCACGTCTGCGCGAGGCGGGCATTGAGGCTAAGCAGATCGGCCCAAGCCTCCCGCTTGGCGGCGGGCTGGCGCAGCAGATAGGCGGGGTGGAGCATGGGCAACGCGGGCCGCCCCAACGCCTCCGTCCATTGGCCGCGCAGGCGGGTGATGCCGCGCTTGCCGGTCAGGGCGTGGCAGGCATGGTTGCCCATCAAGACCAGCAGATCGGGCGCGGCCAGGTCCACATGGCGGCGCAGGAAGGGCAGCATCATGGCCACTTCGTCGGGCTGCGGGTCGCGGTTGGAGGGCGGGCGCCAGGGCAGCACATTGGCAATGTAGATGGCCCGTTCCGCATCTGCGTGGTCGCGTGCCAGGCCAATCGCGGCCAGCATCCTGTCCAGCAATTGCCCCGCCTGACCGACGAAAGGGCGCCCGGCGCGGTCTTCTTCGCGGCCCGGCGCTTCGCCCACGATCATCACGCGCGCCTCCGGGCGGCCATCGGCAAAGACCAGGTTCTTGGCCCCCATGCGCAGGTCGCACCAGGGATAGGCGGCAAGGGCATCTTGCAGGGCGGGCAAGGTGGCTGCCGCGGCCGCGCTTCGTTCGGCTTCGGCCACCGGGTCCGACGGGGCGTCGGGGTCGGCGGCGGCGATGCTTGGTGCGGCTGGGGCTTTGGCCGCTTTGGGCGGGCCGGGCATCCGGTCGGGCAGGGCGTAGCGGTCCAGCGGGGCCGCTGCGATGGCCTCATCACAGCCCATTTCGACCAGCCATTCCAGCGTGGCGCGCGCGGTGTATGGGTCGAGATCGGGTTCCATGTCTGCAATGTATCTCGGGCTTTGGAAAATCGGAAGTTAGGGAGGGCCCACGTCCCCCGCCGCCACGTCAAAGTTTCGCCACCTTGATCTGAAACCTTCCGCGCTCGCGACAAGTTGCCGCGCCAATAATGCCAAAAGCCTTTCTATCTCTGATACTTCTTGCCGCGCTGACACTTGGAGTAGCGCCTGTGGCCCACGCGCGGATTGATATCGCGACTTGCCTTGAGGCGCCAACACGAGATTGCGTCCTGCGCATCGCGGTGGAATCCGGGCAGCGGAATAGCCATACGCAGTTCTATATCCAAACCATGTTACACATCGCCAATATTTCAGAGGCTTCCGGGGATCTGTCTCCAGACGGGATCCTGTCCACGTTGATGGACGGTCTTGCCAGGCGTGAACCCGAACTGTCGCAAAGGCTCAGACATTTGTCCGCACAAGCTTGTCGACGTCGACGCGACGATAGAGCGTCTTTTGACACTGTTGCGCGCCGTTTGATCCATGAGGTTCGGGCGCTTCATGAACAGCTCACCGCTGAAGGCGTGGCGGCCAATGCGACGCACTGGGGGACGATCCCACGCTGTCTGGGCGTTTTGGGCCAGTCCGAGCCGCTGGATGCGCTGATCAACCAGCCCAATGCGGATGCGGACGCGATTAGATCAGCTTGGATTGATAGACTCGTCACAGGCGAGCGGTTCGACATCCTGGAGAACTTGCGGGTCGATACCCTGCCAGAAGGGTCAAAGCCCCTCATTGAACGTGCCGCCTTTGGTCATCTGGCGCGGCAGGACAGCCGCGCTGCGGTCACATTCATTGAAACAATGCCGGACCCGGAAACGCGGAGAAAAAGTCTTTATTCGTTGAGCCAATGGGCGAAAACGGCCGAAGACCGCGCGGCACTTCTGCCTCTTGCCCAAGCCTTGGCCGCAGAGATCGAAGGCGACCTTCCTGCCTTCCTCGTGGAGCTTCTGGCCGAACCCAAGGCGTTGGCCGGGGATTGGCAGGGGACACTCGACGTGTTGGCGCGGGTCAGACCCGGCCTGGAGACCGACGAGGTGGTCTCTCAGGCACTGGCCCGGCTGGGCGGTGCGCGCGGTGAATACGACGTGGTCAAGACCTTGCTGCGGGACGGGTCCGGTCACCATATTGATCGTTGGAACAGGCAGATCGTCGGCGCGGCTGCGGCCGGTGCGCGCGCGGCTCGTCGTAGCGATCTGGATATCCTGCTGGCGGAGCTGCCCGACGAAGCGCTGCTTCCCGTGATGATGGTTACCGTTCAACACGCCATCGAACGCGGGGATGTCGCGACGGCCCATCGGACTTATGTCAAAATGTGGCATCTGGATCCCGGCGCCGCCGAGACGCGAATGACGCGCGATAGCTTTGCGCTTTGGCTTGCCGAGCGGGGGGACGGAAGGCGTGCGATGGCACTCGACTACCGCTATCGCGATGCGGTGTTGCTGGCAAGGATCGCGATGTTGCTCGACTGAGGTCCGACGTGGAAGCCCATTGATCCCTGCGGTCCGACCGCGCAAAAGCGCCCCATGTTCACGCAGCGCCATCTTCTGGGGATCGAGCCCCTGCACCCGACCGAGATCACGGCCCTTTTGGATCGCGCGGAACATTACGCCGAAGCCGGGCGGCGCCATGAAAGCGTGGAGCCTGTGCTCCGCGGCCAGACCCAGGTGAATATGTTCTTCGAGAACTCCACCCGTACCCAGGCGAGCTTCGAGATTGCGGGCAAGCGGCTGGGCGCGGATGTGATGAACATGGCCATGCAGGCCTCCAGCGTGAAAAAGGGCGAGACGCTGATCGACACGGCGCTGACGCTTAACGCGATGCGGCCCGATCTGTTGGTGGTGCGCCATCCCCATTCGGGCGCGGTGAACCTGCTGGCTGAAAAGGTGAACTGCGCCGTTTTGAACGCGGGTGACGGGCGCCACGAACACCCCACCCAGGCGCTGCTGGACGCGCTGACCATCCGCCGTGCCAAGGGAAGGTTGCACCGCCTGACCGTGGCGATTTGCGGCGACATTGCCCATAGTCGCGTGGCGCGGTCCAATCTGATGCTGCTAGGCAAGATGGAAAACCGCCTGCGTCTCGTGGGCCCGCCCACGTTGATGCCCGCGGGCGCTGCGGATTTGGGGGTAGAGGTCACCGACGACATGGAAGAGGGACTGCGCGGCGCCGATGTCGTGATGATGCTGCGTCTTCAGAAAGAACGTATGGATGGCGGCTTCATCCCGTCAGAGCGGGAATATTACCACCGCTATGGTCTAGATGAGATCAAGCTGGCCCATGCTGCGCCTGATGCCATCGTCATGCATCCGGGGCCCATGAACCGCGGGGTGGAAATCGACGGCACGCTGGCCGACGACATCAACCGCTCGGTCATCCAGGAACAGGTGGAAATGGGCGTGGCCGTCCGAATGGCTGCCATGGAGATGCTGGCGGCGGTTCGTGCGGGCTGAGTTGTATGCGGGCCGCGGCGCTGCCACCAATGATGCCCTGATCGCAGACGAGATCACACCAGGCGCCCCGGACCGGAATCACTTGCCCTTGGCCCCCCGGTCCGTTGATGGACTGGCTCTGTTTCAGGCCCAGGCAAAACGCGCTGTCCTGCCGTCTTGCTCCCGCCGCAGGCTACCGCCAACCTGGCCTCGGCTGGGCGTCCCATCCCCGGCACAGAAGATCGGAGCCGCCCATGACCCTTACCCTTCCGCCCCGTGATCCGCGCATCCATGTCTTCTCGGTCAGCGACGGTGCCATGAAACTGGCCCACCAGACCTATCTGTCGCGCCTGACCGAGACGCCTGCCGATGCCACCCCGGTGACCGAAGCTGTCGGCGCCCCGGTCGACACCACCTATGCGGAAGTCTTCGCCATCGCCGATCTGGCCCCCATGGGCCTGCGCGCCTATCTGGCCCAGGCCCATGATATCCCAGAAGACAACTTGGCCCCCGATGCCGCCAAGCTCGACTACCTGTCGGGCGATGTGCTCGTCTTGGCTCCCAAGGCCCTAGACGACCTGACCGAGCTCGATCCGCGACCTGAATTGACCTTCATCGGCAGCTATAGCCCGGCCGAGGCGGACGACACCCGCCGCGAATTGCCCCCTGCGCGCCCAGCCACGGCGGAACCGGCGATACCCGCGCCCGAGGCCGCGCCCACCAACAACCGCCAGATCCGGCTCATCGTGGTCGCGGGTTTAGCGGCGGCGGTCCTTTTGTTGGTCTGGTTACTCTAAGATCGTTGCCCGATTGCCTTGACCTGACGCCCCCGTTAACCCGGGGCCATGACCGCGACGCTTTTCACCAATGCTCGGCTCATCGACCCGGTCTCTGGGACAGAGGCGACGGGCGATCTGCGTATCGAAAATGGCAAAATTACCCCGCCGGGCCCTGCGCCTGACGTGATCGATTGCCATGGCAAATGCCTGGCGCCGGGTATCGTCGATGTCGGTGTGAAAGTCGGTGAGCCGGGCGAGCGCCACAAGGAAAGCTTCCGCACAGCCGGGCAGGCGGCGGCGCGCGGCGGGGTGACGACCATTGTCTGCCGGCCCGACACTGCGCCCGTGATCGACAGCCCCGAGCTGTTGGAACATGCCCGCACGCGCGCATCTTCGGCCTGCGTGCGTGTCCACCAGATGGCCGCCCTGACCCGCAATCGCGATGGGCGCGAAATGGTTGAGATTGGCTTCCTGCGCGATGCCGGGGCCGCCGCTTTCACCGATGGCACCCATGTGACGCGCGACAATAAGGTGCTCTCGCGTTGCCTGACTTATGCCGGTGCGCTGGGCGCACTGGTCATCGGTCATCCGCAGGATCCTGGGCTGTCTGCCGGTGCGTCGGTTACCTCAGGCAAGTTCGCGTCGCTCAGGGGCTTGGCGGGTGTCTCCCCCGTCGCGGAGCGCATGGGGTTGGAGCGAGACCTGGCCTTGGTTGAGGCCACGGGTGCCCGCTACCACGCCGACCAGATCACCAGCGCGTCGTCGCTGCCCGCGCTGCGCCGCGCGCGAGCCATTGGGCTCGATGTGACGGCAGGCACATCGATCCATCACCTGACGCTCAACGTACTCGACGTGGCCGATTATCGCACTTTCTTCAAAGTCACGCCGCCTCTGCGGTCCGAAGAAGACCGGATCGCCACGGTCGAGGCATTGGCCGAGGGGACCATCGATATCATTTCGTCCATGCACACCCCCCAGGACGAAGAATCAAAACGCCTTCCCTTCGAGGAGGCCGCGCCAGGCGCCGTGGGGCTGGAGACCTTGCTGCCCGCCGCCATGCGTTTGGTCCATGCGGGGCATCTGGACTTGCCGCATCTGTGGCGTGCCCTGTCGCTTAGCCCTGCGCGGCGTCTGGGGTTGGAAGGTGGCAGCCTTGCAACGGGTGCGCCTGCTGATCTGGTCTTATTCGACCCCGATGCACCTTTTGTGTTAGACAGATGGACGCTGGCTTCGAAGGCAAAGAATACGCCCTTCGACGGGGCGCGTATGGAAGGCCGCGTGATCGGCACCTGGGTCGGGGGCAACCGTATCTGGGATCGGGAGACAGCATGTTCCGCTGGCTGAAACGTAAGAATCCGCAGGACGCCATGGCGCAGGCCCTGTTGTCTGCCGCCCAGGCTGCGCCCCATGTGGACAGCATCGAACGGGTCGATGCGCTTTCCTTCGAAGTTCGTTTGAACGGCAATGCGGATGAGCCGATGCGCGTCAATGGCCATAATTGGTGGCCCATTTGGCAAGAGGCCGATTCTCAGGACCGCCAGACCGTCGTGGACAAGGTCGTTGCGTCTTGGTCGGATGGGCTGAACGCGGAGGAGACGGATTTCGACAAGGTCTTCATCGTCGCCCGTCACGCCGATTTGGTTGCGCGCCTTGGCAAAGACAAGGTCCGGGACGGTCCCTGGCACAGGCCGTTGGGCGGGGATCTCGTCCTGCTGGCCATCGAGGATATGCCCAATTCCACGCGCACTGTCCCAGCCGCCAAGATCGAGGAAGCGGGCCTCGACGACGCAACGCTTCTGGATCGGGCGCTGGCCAACTGGACCCGGATGGACCCGGAGGTGATCGCGGACGAAATCCAGGATGGGCTGATTGCGATCAGCGTCCATGGGGATGCCTGGCTGACTGGGGCGCTGCTGCCGATGAACGGCATCGATGATGTGATGCGTGCTTTGGGTTGGTCCCAAGCCTTTCTGACCTTCCCCGAGCGGGAAGTATTCTATGCCGTCGAGGCCTTTGCCCCCAACGCCACCCGCCAGATCTGCCGAACCCTTCTGGACGATGACTTGCCCTACCGCCAATCGGATATGGTCTGGCGCTGGACGGAAGATGACGGGCCAGTTCCGATGCTCGAACACACGTCCGATGGCCGCTTCGTCGCGGTGGACCCGAAGGCTGAGATGGATGTGGGCTTTAAGGTCGAACTTCACCGTCTGGCCAGCGATGCCTGATCTGATGGCTGCGCCTTTCGTGCTGCCGGTGGTGGGACTTCTGGCCTATCTGCTGGGTTCGGTCCCGTTCGGCATCGTTATGGCTCGGCTTTTCGGTCTGGGCGACCTTCGCCAGATCGGCTCCGGTAATATCGGTGCGACCAATGTCTTGCGGACGGGCAACAAGCTGGCCGCCTTTCTGACCTTGATTGGCGACGCGGGCAAAGGGGGTGCCGCGGTGCTGCTGGCGCGTGCCGCGGTGGGCGAAGACGCGGCACAGGTGGCGGGGCTTTGCGCCTTTCTGGGCCATGGCTTCCCGGTCTTTCTGGGCTTCAAGGGCGGCAAGGGTGTGGCGACCTTCCTTGGTACGCTTCTGGCGCTGGCCTGGCCTTTGGGCGTGTTGGCCTGTGCATCCTGGCTCGTGGTCGCAGCGCTTACGCGGATATCGTCGGCGGGCGCGCTTGGCGCGGCTGGGCTGGCCCCTGTGTGGGCATTGTGGCTGGCACCCGATGCAGTCCTGCTAGCCGCGGTTCTGGCGCTTCTTGTCTTCTGGTGGCACGCTCCGAATATTCGCCGCATCCTGGACGGGTCAGAGCCGCGGATCGGGGCAAGCCGGAAGGACTGACCGTTCGATGCTACCCTATGTGCTCATCATCGTGTCCGTTCTTGCCTATGCGATCTTCCCTCTAGTCATCGTATCCATCCCCACAGGGCAGATCCCCGCACCTGTCTTTCTGCTGACACTCAGCGTTATCGGCGCCATTGTTCTTGTCCTGTCGAGCGGCTTTCTCTTTCTGCAAAGTGGCGCCACCACCGGTATTCGCCGCGCCGTTCGGTTGGCCCTGCGGCGTGAATCGCTCGGCCTGGGGTTCATCAACGCGGTGCGCGACAACATGGGCTATGCGTTTCTCTACCTTGCGATCCAATCCGGTTTGGTCCTGACAGGCGCCGTTCTTTATAAGCTTTGGACGACGGTTTTCCTGCTGGCATCCTGGTGGTTGCGAGAGGACAAACACGGTGCTTTCGGTGCGCGACTGGGCGGGCCGACGACCCTGGTCTTCTTCTTTGTCGGAATGATTGGGCTGTTGATCGTGGGCTATGCTGGGGCGCAATCCCACGGCACACAATCTGGCCCGGCGGGCGGTGGGGCGCTTCAATCCTCCGACTGGCTCGGGCTGAGCCTGGCCATTTTGGCGCCGGTTGCCATGGGCATCTCGTTCGTCTTTGGCACCGAAAACGGGCAGCGTATCGCGGCGCGCCTAGAGGACGAGACCGATATCGACGAAAGCTGCGCGCGCGTGATTGGCGGGGACGTTCATCAATGCTTCTGCGGCTCTTCTTGATGCTGATCCAGACGGTTCTCCTGCTCGTGCTGGTCCTGGCGGATGCCGTTTCGCTGCCAAATCTCGGCCCGTTAAGCAACGTTTGGCCCCCGCTTCTGGCCTGCGGTTTCCTGGTGGCCATCGGCGGCAGCTTCGCGACCATCGGTAATACATTGGCAACGAACGCTAATCTTAACCTTCTTTACTATTTCGTACCGTTTCTCACGCTAATCGCGCTTTGGGCCTTCGGCTTCATCGCCACGATTGGATCGCTCGCCTTCTTCGGTTGCATCCTTGTTCTCGCTGCGAACTATGTCCTTACGGCCGCCTGCTGGCATTCCCTGGCCTTCCGGTTTGCCATCGCGGGGACCCGTCTGGCCTCGGCCTCAGTGCTTTACACGCCTGGAAACGGGGTGGCCCTTCGAATTGATCTGGTGGCCATTCTGCTGGGCCTGTTCGGATTGCTCGCGGCTTTCCTGATCGACAGGATCGGCCGTGACGGCGACCGACTTTTCGGAACAGAGCAGCAAGAGAGTGCTGCCATGACCTCCCGCCGGTCGAAGGCGTTGGAAAGCTATGGGCAGAACGTCTTCGTCCTTTGGACGCTGGCTTTTGGCTCACTGGCCTTGATGTTCATTTTTAGAACCGGATCAGACATGATGTATGATTTCTTCGCCGTCGTGACCGCCGTCGCCATTTTGTACCTCGCATTGCTGCCCGTGGACCTGATGGAGCGGTTTTCACCCATGTGGTGGACACGGCAGGCTGACCGCGAAATGCTCGGCTACGAACAATTGGTCCTGTCGCTTCTGGTCTCGGTGCTGTTCCTCTTCGCCCTCCTTGCGCTACTTCTTTTGGCCTTGCAGATGCGTCAGGTGACACCATGAAAGCGCGTCATAACCAACGGACTTGCGCGGCACGGGGTCTGGGCCAATGAGCTTCGAGGTCGCCGTTGTGACCTGCTTCCAGAAATACGCTGACATCCGGGGCCGGGCATCTCGGTCGGAATATTGGTGGTTCCAGGCGTTTCTGTTTTTGATGGCGTTCAGCGTTGGTCTTATCGTCTCGCTCAGCCCTCTGGTCGGTGGGCTTCTATCAATCGCTGTCGCCCTGGGGTTTGTGGTGCCGAGCATTTCGGTCACCGTCCGACGGATGCATGATGTGGGTTGGTCGGGCGCCTGGCTTTTGTTGTACTTGATGCCTTTTGGCGCTTTGGCAGTCTTTGTGATCACCCTTTTGCCCAGTGCGCTGAAAACCAATCGCTGGGGCCCGCCGCCAGGCCAACAGGTCGCGCCGCTGGGGGACGATTACCGCGCGACGCGCATTCCCGTGGTTCGCAATCGAAATCGGCGCCCGTAGTGTCGAAGCCGAGTTGCACCAGCGGTCTGTCATCGCCCGACTTGTCGTCTGCCCCATGATCGATGAACGCGCCGAAGCGGTCTCCGCTGCCTTGTTGCACTTGCCCTTGGGCGCGTTTCGGGGCCGCGCGTTGGGCCGCGATTGGCTGGTGATCCGCAGCCTCTATGCAGGGGGCGCGTCGGAAAAGCTGGTGGCCCGCGCGCTCGACGGATCGGATTATATCAGCCTGAACCTCTATCGTCTGGAAAGCGGCCCGCGCTTGAAACCCTGTGAAATGCCCGCCGCAAAGGTCGCTGCTTTTCTAGCCGATCTGGTGCCTTGTGAGGCGAAGACGTTCGATTGACGCGACTCAATTCGCTCAGGCAGACGGGCGTGGCGCTCTATTCGTAAGTACTAGCGAACGCATATCCCATGTAGTCCGAATCAATCTGGACCTACGATCAGATCGGCGCAGACTTTTCAGATCGGCCGCTCGATTTCAAAAAACTGATCTCTCGCTCAGTGCAGAAATATGAAATGAAGGACCGATTGGCTGTGACTTTTCGGCGCCGAGTCATGGGAAGTGTGGCAAGATCTGGACCGGTGCGATCAAGATGCGACGCCAGTCATTCTGAAATTCCCGATCCGTTTCGAGAACGGAAAGGCCGTAGTTACCCTGGGTCAGCGGCTTATCGGGCGCGTCGAGAACACCCTTTTTGGGGATCAGTTCCAGAAGTTCCGACGGGGTTTCCCGCCGGCCGATAGGTCGCGCGCGAAGTTCTTATCGGAAAGGAACGAAAATGAGGACAAGAAGCAGAAAATTACCCCCAACGGGGTTGCGAATGCTGATGGCGGGCACCGCTGTCGCCTTCGCATTGCCCGGCGGCGCGTTGGCCGACGATCTATCGGACCTACGGGCGCAGCTTGAGGCGCTCGCCCAGCAGGTGGAACGCTTGGAGGCGGCACAAGCCAGCGAAGAACTTCGGGTGAGACGCGTGGAGGAGCGGATTGCGAATACGCAAGTCGCCACGCCGATCATCGCGCCACTCCGCAATCCGGCAGCAATTGGATCCAAGCGCCGCGACGTGCCATCCGACGATGAATTCCAGTCTTCGCCAGGAACGGCTTTCGTCCTGGGCAACACGGAAATCGAGATCGGCGGCTTCGCGAAACTGGACCTGATCTTCGATACCGAGGAATCCACGGGCGATTTGTTCGTTCCGCAAGGTATCTCTGTATTGAACGATACGGATAACGAGGCGTTCCGCGCCCATGCCAATGAATCGCGCTTGTTCTTCAAGACGAACACGCCGACCACAATTGGCGATATCCGGTTCCACATCGAAGCCGACTTCTTCGCATCGACGATTTCGTCGAACGAGATCGTCACTAACTCCTTCCCATTCCGACTGCGGCACGCCTATGGCGCGTTGCAACGGGGCAAGCACGAAGTGCTCGCCGGGCAGTTCTGGTCGGCCTTGGTGCCCATCGAAACCTATCCCTCCACGGTGGACTTTGGTGGTCCTGCTGGCAACTCGTTCCTGAGGCAGGCGCAGTTGCGCTACACATACGACGCCTCAGAATCCTTGCGCTTCGTCATCTCGCTCGAAAACTCGGAGACGACGCTAAGAGATGATGCGCTTGAATTCGGCGGTGGTTTGGGCGGTGCTTCGACCGGCTTCGGCGTGGATGCCGGTCTTGATGTAATACCCGACTTTGTTCTTACCGCCCGTCACACAAGCGAAAACAGCTTGGTCAAGGGTGCGGTCCTGCTGCGCCAGCTCAACGCACCGTTCTCGTCCGATTCGGAGCTCGGTTACGGCCTGCAAGTGTCGGGTAAATACGACTTCACCGATCGCTTCACCCTGTCGGGTGCCGCGCTTTATGGGGAAGGCGTGGGCCGCTACGTGTTCGTCGGCATTAACCAGGGCGCGTTCCTGGGAACGGGCGACAACGGCCAGGAAGAAGGCACCATCGACGCCATCGAAACCGTCAGCGGCTTTGCCCGCGCGAGCTACGGCTTGACGGATACGGTGACGCTGGTGGGCACCTACGGCTATTACGACCTGTTGGAGACCTTCACGGAGGCCGACACCGACGATATCCAAACGGCGCATCTGACCATGTTCTGGACACCGCTGCCCGACTTAACCGTCGGGTCCGAGGTAATCTTGGGTCGTCGCGAATTGGTGTCAGGTGCCGACGACGATTTCCTGCGCTTGCAGGCATCGGTCAAGTGGTCGTTCTGACGGTCTGACCAAGGAACACATCGCCCCTTCGGCGGTGGCCTGGGCCCCATCCATTGGGTGGGGCCTGGGTGAAAGGCTGGCGTCTTTAGCGGTTCTCGAAAAATCTGAGCCATCAGCTTGCCGAGAAACGGCGCAATATCAATACGATGGTGGGGCGTTTTTCGGAGATACTGATTCAGGTTCTCCGAAAACCGCTTTAAGTAACTCCAAACGCCTTCAGTAACTCCGCTCCGCATAAATCCGCGTCAGGTCACCATTCCATGGCCCCCGATAGTCGTCGATCAATTCGTCCGCCAAGGTGCGCCCAGTCTCGACCGATTCCACCAGCGCATTGAGGAAGTGCGTCTCATCGGGGACAAGGCCGCCCGCCCCGGGCCGCGCCCGTGCCTTCAGCCCCGCCTGAGAGATGGCCAGCAATTCCCGCGCCAGGTCGTGCATCTTTACGTCGCCCACCCGCGCTTGCAGGCCATCGACGCTGGCAGCCACGCGCAGATCAAGCCGCATCTCCTGATCCCAGTCCTTGCACAGATCCCACGCCGCATCGAGCGCGCCTTGATCGTAAAGCAGCCCTACCCAGAAGGCGGGCAGCGCGCAAAGCCTGCGCCAAGGCCCGCCATCGGCGCCGCGCATCTCCATGTATTTCTTGATCCGCGCCTCGGGGAACAGCGTCGTCAGGTGGTCCGCCCAATCCGACAGAGTCGGTGTCTCACCTGGCAAGGCAGGCAGTTTGCCTTTCATGAAGTCGCGGAAGGACTGGCCCAAAGCGTCAATGTATTTGCCGTCGCGGTAGACGAAATACATCGGCACATCGAGCGCGTAATCCGCCCAACGCTCAAACCCGAACCCGTCTTCGAAGACGAAGGCCGGGATGCCCGTGCGGTCCGCATCCAGGTCGCGCCAGACCCGGCTGCGCCAGGATTTATGGCCGTTGGGCTTGCCCTCGAAGAAGGGCGAATTGGCGAACAACGCGGTGGCCACCGATTGCAGTGCCATGGCCACGCGCAGCTTTTGAACCATGTCCGCCTCGGACGCGAAATCCAGGTTTACCTGCACGGTACACGTGCGCCGCATCATCACCCGACCCATCGTGCCGACACGGCCCATATAGCCGTCCATCAGCTTGTAGCGGCCCTTGGGCATGAGCGGCATTTCCTCATGGGTCCAGATGGGGGCCGCGCCCAGGCCGATGAAGCGCACGCCGATTTCGTCGGCCACGGCTTTGACTTCGCGCAGGTGGTCGTTCACCTCGTCACAGGTCTGGTGGATGTTGTCGAGCGGGCCGCCCGAAAGCTCCACCTGGCCGCCGGGCTCCAGGCTGATATTGGCGCCGTCCTTTTCGAGCCCGATCAGCAGGCCGCCTTCTTCGACGGGGGACCAGCCGAAGCGGTCGCGCAGGCCCGACAGAACGGCCTGGATCGACCGCTCGCCGTCATAAGGCAGGGGCATGAGCGTGTCTTTGCAATAGCCGAACTTCTCGTGCTCGGTGCCGATGCGCCACTGGTCGCGGGGCTTGCAGCCTGACGCCATGTATTCCGCCAGTTGCGCGTGATCGGTGATCGGGCCGCCGCCGGATTGGGGAATAGACATGGGGGCCTCGCGCTTGACTTGCGCGTCACGAGTGCGGGGATGGCGCGGTCAAGTCAAGGCACGCAAAGGGTCGCGCCGCCACACGGAGATGAGACCGGGTGTGCGTGCCTGCACCGCCCGTACCATGTACCCCCCGTCGAAGCCGGGCAGCGGGGCCAGCGCATCCAGCAGGGCATCCGCCCCTTCGGCCCCTTCGGGCACGTCCAGTGGCGGCGCGCTCTCGGAAATCAGGCGCCAGGTGGCTTGGCCGTCGCTGTTGCGCAGCAGGGTCACTTCGATCAGGTCATCGAGCGCCACCACGCCGCCGGTGATGGGGCCCATATAGGCGATGCGGCCTTCATCGGTGCGCAATATGCCAGGGCCCAGCGCGCCGGTGCGAAAGCGCCCGTGACGCAGACCCGAGACGATCAGGAAGGTGCTGACCACCATGAGGGCCAGGCCGAAGAGGGTCGGCAGACCCGATGAGGTGACCGCGAGGTAGGCGCCGAACAGAAGGGCCCCCAGCCCCCCAATCGCTTCCCGCCAGCGCAGGATCTGGGCGCGCAATTCGGGGCGGATCATGGCGTCACCTCTCCGTCGAACAGGACCAGCGCGAAATCGCCGATCCGCTGGAAGCCCAATGGCGTGTAGCAGGCGACGGCGGCGTCAGAGGCGGCGAAGAGTGTCGCCTGCCGCACGCCTTGCGCCCTCGCCTCGGCCAGATGCAGCGCCACGACGCGGCGCGCCAAGCCCCGCCCTCGTGACGCCGGTGGCGTATATACGCCGCCGATTTGGACAATGTCCGGCAGGCGGGCGTTGAGCCCGGTCATGGCAAGTGGTGTCCCGCGATCCACCAGCATCCGGTATGTTCCATTCGTGGCCCATTCGGGCGGATCCTCGGCCGAGATTGGGCGCGCGGGGGGATGCAATTCGTCTTCATAGGCCATGCGCCAACCTATGGCAGTTTCAAGTTGATCCGAGACGGGAACCAGATGTCCTGGCCCTGCAGGCACGTCCAACTCGGCGAGGTCCAACAGAAATTGGGGTTCATCCGCATCGAGGATCGCAGGCGCCCCCGTCAAACCTGCCGCCGCCATGACGGCGCGCACAGGTCCGGCAGCGCCGTTGATGCCCGTCAAAGCGCGGCCCTTTAGGATGGCGGCCATGGCGCCGGGGTCGAAGGTGTCGGGGCCATAGACCATCGCCCCGCCGCTTTGCGTCAGGCCCAGTACCGCGCTCGGGTCTGCGGTGTCGTCGACCCAATAGGTCGTGGCGTTTCGGTGGCCTGTGCCCGACATGCCATGGGCCGCAAGGTTGCCCAGCGGGAACATGGCGCGGGCCGCGTCGCGGCGAAGCGCGCGCTCCAGCGCGGGGCGGTGGGCTTCGGTCGCGCGGATCATCCCCAATCCCCCCGCGCCGCCTGCCAAAGCGTCAGCGCCGCAACCGCCGCCGTGTCGGCCCGCAGGATCCGGGGCCCCAGGGCCAGCGTGATCCCTTGTCGCATCGCGCGCAGGCGCGCGCGCTCCTCGGGGGAAAAGCCGCCTTCGGGGCCGATCAACAGCGCGGCGGGGGCAGGCGGCAGCGGGGCAGTGGCCTCGCCCGCAAGCGTTTCATCACAGAAAATCAGCGCCCGATCCTCGGGCCAGGTATCGAGCAGGCGGGTCAGGGGCGCCAGTTCCGCAACCTCGGGCACGTAGGTGCCACCGCATTGCTCGGCGGCTTCCACCGCGTGGGCTTGCAGGCGGTCGCGGCGGATGCGCTCGGAATTGGTGTATTGCGTCGCCACCGGCAGGATGCGGGCGGCGCCCAGCTCTGCCGCCTTTTCCACGATGAAATCGGTGCGGGCCTTCTTGATGGGTGCGAAAACCAGCCACAAATCCGGCGGATCGCGCTGCGCGGCCACCTGCGCGTCGCAGATCAAAGTCGCCCCGCGTTTGGCGGCCGCGTCGATCCGAGCGCGCCACGCGCCCGCGCGGCCATCGAACACGGTCAGCGTGTCCCCCACTGACAGCCGCATGACCCCGGTCAGGTAATGCGCCTGATCGCGCGTCACCTCGACCGATTGCCCCGCCCTAAGGGGACCGGCTACATGCAGCCTGACCTTGCTGTCCATGGGACCTCCGATGACCGATACCTCCGACCAAGGACAAGTGGCCGACGCCGTCAAGGGCAACTGGGTGGATACGATCGCGCCCGAAGCTGCGCGTCCCTATCTGCGTCTGTCCCGCGCCGACCGTCCGATCGGCACCTGGCTGTTGCTTCTGCCCTGTTGGTGGGGACTGATGCTGGCGGTGGCTTTGCATGGATTCACTTGGTTCGCGGCCTGGATCGCACTGGGCTGCGCCATCGGCGCCTTCCTGATGCGCGGCGCAGGCTGCACTTGGAACGATGTGACCGACCGGGATTTCGACGGCGCCGTGGCGCGCACCCGGTCGCGGCCCATTCCGTCGGGGCAGGTCAGCGTCAAGGGCGCGCTGACTTGGATGGTCGCTCAGGCGCTGGTGTCCTTCGCCATCCTTCTGACGTTTCCGCCCGCAGCCATTGCACTGGGTGTGCTGTCGCTGCTGCCAGTCGCCGTCTATCCCTTCGCCAAACGCTTCACCTGGTGGCCCCAGGTCTTTCTGGGTCTCGCCTTCAACTGGGGCGCGCTGCTGGCCTGGACGGCGTTGACCGGCGCGCTGGCCTGGCCCGCAGTGCTTTTGTACCTGGGTGGGATCGCTTGGACGCTGTTCTACGATACGATTTACGCTTACCAAGACGTGGAAGATGACGCGCTGATCGGCATCAAATCCACCGCGCGTCGGTTCGGTGACAGGCCCGCCCCTTGGATGCGGGCCTTCCTGGCGGCCACCGTTATCTTGCTGGGCGCGGCCGTCTTGCTGGCCCTTCCGGTATTGCCGGGCCTCGTTGCGCTGCTTGGGGTCTGGGCCATGGGCTGGCACTTGGCGCTGCAATTGGCGCGGCTCGACATCTCGGACGCCCAGGGCTGCCTGAACCTGTTCCGGTCCAACCGAACGGCGGGACTGATCCCCCTGCCATTTTTCGCCATTGCCGCGCTGCTTTGATTGCCCCGCCCGTCCGCGCTGGGTAAGACGCCCGGGGGGGACAGCCGGAACATCCATGAGCCGACGAACGAAATTTGCCACGCTCGCCGCCTTTGCCGTTGCCGCCTCCGCCGCGACGGCCGGGGCTTGGTATGCCGCCGATTTCGTCGAACGGACATCGCGTGACGCGGTCGAAGACCGCTTGGCTGAGGCCAGGATGGACTGGGTCGAGGTCAGCACCGACGGGCTGCAACTGATCCTGTCGGGTTATGCGCCCGATGAACCGTCGCGCTTCCGCGCCATCACCGAAGCGGGTGTCATGGTGGATCCGGGCCGCGTGATCGACGCCATGGACGTGGTGCCCAGCCGCCCGGTCACGGCGCCTGCGTTTTCGCTGGAAATCCTGCGCAACGAAGCGGGCGTGTCGCTTATCGGATTGATCCCGTCCGAAGGTGGGCCAGAAATGCTGAGCGGGCTTTTGGGTGACATCCCTGGGGCCACGGCGCTGGATGTGACCGACATGGTCGAGACGGCCGATTACGATAAGCCCGACGGCTGGGAAGACGCGTTGCGTTTCGCAGTGCGCATCCTGGCAGACTTGCCCCGTTCCAAACTGTCGGTGTCGCCGGGCCATGTCATGGTGGCCGCCGTGGCCGACAGCGCCGAGCAGAAAGTGTCGCTTGAGCGGCGATTGCGCGCAACGAAGCCCGATGATGTTTCGCTCGATTTGCAGATCAAGGCGCCCCGTCCCGTCATCGCCCCTTTCACGCTGCGCTTTGTCATGCCACCCGGCGGCGCGCCCCGTTTTGAGGCCTGCGCTGTGGACAGCGAAGGCGCGCGCACGCGCGTTCTGGCGGCGGCGACTGATGCGGGCTTTCGCGGAAATGCCCGCTGTGTGATCGCACTGGGCGTGCCGTCGGCCACGTGGGGCATCGCGGCATCCCGCGGGATCGTGGCGCTGGGCGCGCTCGGCGGGGGCACGCTGACGCTGTCGGATGCCGATGTGGCACTTGTCGCGCCCGAGGGCACGGACCGGCGCACCTTCGACCGCGTCGTGGCCGAGCTGGAAACGGAACTGCCCGATCTCTTCGTGCTGTCCGCCATGCTGCCAGAGACGCCCGAAAACGAAGATGGCAGCCAGACCGCAGGCATACCGGAATTCACCGCGACCCGTTCGCCGGAAGGCCAAGTCCAGTTACGCGGACGGCTCTTCGATGAAGCGCAGGAAGCGGCGGTCCTATCCTATGGCCGCGCGCTTTTCGGGGTGGGTAACACCTATATCGCCACGCGCGAAGATCGGACCTTGCCCCAGGGGTGGCCGATCCGTGTCTTGGTCGCGCTGGATGCGCTATCGCGGTTGGAAAACGGCGCTGCCATCGTCGACCCGGAGCGTATCGAAATCCGCGGTGTGACCGGCAACGCCAATGTGGCGGCGGAATTGTCGGGGCTCTTCTCCGAGAAGCTGGGCGCAGATGCGACCTACAATATCGACGTCGAGTACCGCGAAGAACTGGACCCGCTTCTCAATATTCCGACGCCCGAGGAATGTGAGACGCGCCTCAACTCCATCCTGGTGGAACAGAAGCTGACCTTCGCCCCAGGGGAGGCCGTCATCGAGGCGGCGGGCGACGGGCAGGTGGGGCGCCTGGCAGCGCAGCTTGGCGAATGCGAACGCGCTGCCTTTGAGATCGGTGGGCATACCGACAGCCAAGGCCGCGAGGAAATGAACGCCGATTTGTCCAAGCAACGCGCCGAAGCCGTGCGGGCGGCCTTGATTGCCCGCGGTGTGGCGCCCGACCAACTCGTGTCGCGGGGTTACGGTGAAACCCAGCCCATTGCTGACAACGACACCGAAGAAGGGCGCGAGGCCAACCGCCGGATCACGTTTACGCTGCTGGGTCGGCGCCAGGCCGATAGCGGCGCGCGTGTCACGGCCCCCGTGCCCAGTGACGCCGATCCTGCCGACGCCACGCCGGTCGACGAAGCCTCCGACGAAGACGGCACAGCAGACGCATCGGAAAGCCCCACCGAAGAGACCACCGGGGAAGGGACCGGAGAATGAACCGCACCGAATTCGTCATCGCCATTGCGGTGATCTTGTTCCTGGCCTTTGTCTTGGGTTGGTTCGCCTCGTGGCTGGTCTATCGCTTCAGCCGGGTCACGGTTTCTGACGTGGCCGAGTTGGAGGAAATGGCCAAGGCGCTGCATAATGCCGAAGAACAGCGCGACGAGGCCATAACCTATCTGCAATATCGCGAGAATGAGCTGTCGACGAAGCTGACCCAATCCGAGGCGGAACTTGGCGCCGCTATGGACGGTTTGCGGGAAGCACGGCAGGAAGCGGCTGAACTGCGGAAATATGTTGAATCGTTGAACGCCTGAGGGCCGGTGGAATGCCATCTTAGACGCGGCAGGTCGCATTTCGGGGTGCCTTGGTCTCAAGATCTCAATTGACGATCCAAGGCTTTTTTACGGGTCCGGTGATGTGTTTGGCTTGGAGCTTGGCCCAAGCGGAACAGCGGTCTTGCCGTTGCAACGTACAGCAGAACGACCGCCAGGTTGTCGGATCGCCGCCCGTCGGTGGACTGACTCGCACGCCGCTCAGCCAGGTCCAGCCAACGTAGAGCGATCTCATCCTATCCCTCCCGCATCATCGCCTCCCAGGCGGCCTGCATCTCAGGCGGGGCATGGTTGTTGTGCGGCGCAAAGGCATCAAGGTGCAGAACGCTGAACGAGGCGATGGCCAGCAGGGCCAAGGCGGCGAGTGGCGGGCACGGGCGGGCGGACTGTGATGCAATCCGGCTCATGACGACACCGCCACGGCCTGACCGGCATATCGCCTGTCAGAGATTTGCCGCGCCAGGAACGCGGCCACATCAGCGCGAGAGATCTTGAGGCGCAGCCCTTGTTCCGCCGGGTCGAACCCTTCGCGGATTGTTCCGCCCGCGGGACCATCCGTGAACGCGCCGGGCCGGACGATGGTCCAGTCCAGGCCGCTGGCGCGGACCATATCCTCCTGCCGTTCGTGGTCTTTGAAGACGGGACGCAGCAGCGCACCGAACATGATACGTTTCCAGAAGAAGTTGAGGTTTGGCCAGCTTTCATGCGCGCCCAGCGTCGATTGGCAGATCAGGCGGCGTACGCCATGGCGCTGCATCCCATGAATAACGTTGAGCGTCCCGGCCGAGCGGACGCGCCCGGTGCGGGACATCCCGGCGCCAAGGGCCACGACGACCGCCTCCTGGCTTTCGATGGCGGCGGCGACGGCAGCTGCGTCTTCAGCATCGCCAGCCACGCGACGCAGCTCGGAATGGTCGATGTCCAACCGCTCGGGGCGGCGGGCAAAGGCGGTGACGCGGTGGCCCTGATCCAGCATCTGAGCCGTGGCAAGGCGGCCGACCGATCCGGTGGCGCCGAAGACGATGACATTCATGGTGGGTCCTTTCGTATTTTACTTTACACTGTGTAAAGTTGACGTCCCGTCTATGACTGATATCTTGACACGATGTCAAGTGATCCTCGAACCACCCGCGACCGCATTCTGGACGCCGCCCTTCAACTTTTGGAAAACAAGGGCGAAAAGCCCGTCCGCATGTCCGATATCGCGAAGGCGGCGGGGCTCAGTCGGCAAGCGGTCTATCTGAACTTTCCGAATCGCGCGGAGCTTCTGATCGCCGCGACCCGTCATCTGGATGCCCGTGAAGACGTCGATGCGCGCCTGGCCGAAAGCCGGGCCGCCACCACGGGCGAGGCCCGGCTCGCGCTTTGGGTCCGGGCATGGGGCGACTACATTCCCGTCATTCACGGCGTTTCCCGCGCGCTGACGGCCATGGCGGCGACCGACCCCGATGCCGCGGCAGCCTGGGGCGATCGGATGTCGGCGGTGCACCAGGGATGTACCGCGGCAGTCGCGGCGCTGGCCCGTGATGGGCGGCTCGCGCCTGACCTTACGGAAAAGGTTGCGGCCGACCTTCTTTTTGCGATTCTGTCGGTCAACACCTGGGAAGTGTTGCGGCTTGAACGCGGCTGGTCCCAAGCCGACTACCTGTCTGAGATGGAGCGGCTGGCCCGCGCCAGATTGTTGGGGGCCACAGCCCCAGGGGCGAACACTTAGCCCCGCACTATCGGGGCTTGACGGTCGTCAAATGGCCCGGCTGCGGTCCGGTCTATCCTTCAAATCGTGCCGAGGCGTTGCCGTTCTGGCCTCGACCCGTGCAATACAAATGGAGAGAGGACGATGAAGTATCTGAGCACGATTTCCGCGACCATCCTGGTTCTGGCTGCAGGCGCCGTGGCGGCGCAGACGGTGACACCAAGTATGGAAGCCACGAAGGAACAGCTTGCCCGGCACCTGAACGTGGACCCCAATGATTTCACCCTGTCGGAACTGTCCGACTTGGCCTGCAAGATCGAAGCCGCCAGTTCTGAAGCCGAACGCAGCCAAATCCTGCGCGCCGCGACTGAGGCAGAAACGAGCGGGCAGGAAATCACATCGGGTGACATGAACCAGCTCGCCGCCGAACTGGGTGTGAACGCAGCTGATTACACGCCTGAACAGCTTTTCCTACTGAAAGCGCTCGTCGAAAGCGATGATTGCAATGTGGGCGACCCGGCCGTCTACGTGAAGGCGGGCGAAAGCCTGACGCCCGTGGGTGCCGAAGCGAAACGCCAACTGGCCCTGTCGCTCGGCGTCGACCCTACGGCCTATACGTTGGACGAATTGGCCGCCATGCGGTTCGAGCGCGACAACGACAACTGAACCACACCAGATCCGCGGCAGCCAGTCCCCGCGCTGCCGCCGGACGGCCCGGATGTGCGCCTGTGGCAGAAGGCGGACGGGTCGAAAACTGGGGGCGCATGGACGAACCTTGGTGAGTGGGTCCGGACATGCGCCCCCTTTTTGTGGCCGCTTCAGCGGTCGGCGTCCTCTTCGTCGTCACTATCGGGCAGGTTGAAGAAGCTGTCCGCATCGGGCGTTTCTTCGTTTCGCGGGTCATCGTCACCGTCATCTTCGTTGCCGGACAGGCTGAAGGTTTCCAGTCCCGAGATGGACGACGGCACTTTTGGATCCGCATCCATGCCCAGTGATTGCTCGGTCGAGACGAGCTTGCGACGCTCATCATCGGTCATCACTTCGCCATCGGCGGCCTTCTTGGCCGCGGCCTTCTGAACCACGGCATCCAACTCGGTTTGTTTGCACAGGCCGAGCGCCACGGGGTCGATGGGCTGGATGTTCTGGATGTTCCAGTGGGTCCGCTCGCGGATGGACTGGATTGTGGGTTTCGTGGTGCCGATCAGTTTGGAAATCTGGGCATCCGTCAATTCGGGGTGAAACTTCACCAACCACAGGATGGAGGCAGGCCGATCCTGGCGCTTGGACAAGGGCGTGTAGCGCGGGCCACGGCGCTTTTGCTCGCCTTCGGCGGCGGGGTTGTGCTTGAGCTTCAGCTTGGCCACCGGATCCTTTTCGCAGCGGGCGATTTCGTCTGTGGTGAGCTGGTTGTTGGCCACGGGGTCGAAGCCCTTCACGCCGATGGCCACGTCGCCATCGGCGATCCCCTGGACTTCAAGCTCATGCAGGTCGCAGAAGTCGCCGATCTGCTTGAAGCTGAGCGTGGTGTTGTCGACCAGCCAGACGGCGGTTGCCTTGGCCATGATGGGTTTGTTCATTGTCGCCTCCTTCAAGACATGCCTGTCGCGTCGCCCGGATCAGGGGCTGCGGCCGGGCCGCTTGTTCTCGCTTTCAGGGAACTTGAGGCGGTATATAGGCAAGGCACCCAGGGAGGGGAAGGGAATAATGAGACGTCTTCTGGCCGCGCTTGCGCTCCTCATCGCCGTCCCCGCCTGGGCCGAAGGGGAGCGGGCGGGCGACTTTGACTATTACGTGCTCGCCCTGAGCTGGACGCCCAGCTGGTGCGCGCTGGAAGGCGATGCGCGCGGCTCGGCGCAATGCGATGCGGGGCAGGGCTATGGCTTCACGCTGCATGGCCTTTGGCCACAATACGAATCTGGCTGGCCCAGCTATTGCCCCACAAGTATCCGCCCCGCCACCCGGGGCCAGACCGGCGCCATGGTGGATATCATGGGCTCCGGGGGGTTGGCTTGGCACCAATGGAAGAAGCACGGCACCTGCACGGGCCTTGATGCGGCGCAGTATTTCGATCTGTCGCGCCTGGCTTATGGGCGCATCGCGCGACCGGACGTGATCCGCCAGCTTGACCGCGACGTGATGCTGCCCGCCCAAGTCATCGAAGACGCCTTCCTGGAGGCCAACCCGGCACTCGACCCGGACGGTGTCACCGTGACCTGCCAGGCCGGCCGCGTGCAGGAGGTGCGCATCTGCCTCACCCGAGATCTTGAGCCGCGCGATTGCGGCGCCGATGTGCGACGCGATTGCCAACTTGACGACGCGTTGCTGTCGCCCATGCGCTAGGCGTCGCTTCCTACCGGGCCAAGATACGCGCCCATTCGTCAGCCGGGGCAGGGCGCCCTAGGTGATAGCCCTGGCCCCAGTTGATGCCGAGATCGCGGACGGCTTTGGCCTGGGCCTCGGTCTCGATACCTTCAGCGACGATGTTGATGTCGAGACCTTGCGCCAAGGCGACAAGGCTGGCCAAAACGGCCTCTTCGCGCCCCGTGCCGCCCAGGCCGTCAATGAAAGTCCGATCGATCTTTACGATATCGACCTGAAAGCGGCGCAGGCGCTCCAGGTTCGAAAGCCCCGTTCCGAAATCGTCCAACGCGATGCGTACCCCTTTAGCACGCAGCCGGTCCAGAAGGCGGTCCGCGCGGGCCGGGTCCACAATGACGGCGGTTTCGACGATTTCGAGGACGAGCCGGTCTGACGGGATGCGTTCCAAGATGTCTTCCAGCCAGCGCCCCACAGGGCTGCGCGTCGTGTCGAGAACCGCTCCGGTGATGTTGAAGGACACGTAAAGCTTCGGATCCCCCGTCACGAAAGGCTTCGCCGCAGCGACCGCCATATTTTGAAGCGGGTCGATCCCCACTTCGGGGACGCGGTTGACGGTGTCGATAAAGGCGCTGGGTGAAACCGCGGCGCCGTCATCGCGGTGCCAACGCAGCAGCGCTTCTACTCCGGCGGGGGCATTGCTGCGTAGATCGACGATTGGTTGGACGTGGTATTCCATCCGCCGCTCGGCGATGGCTTGGGCGATCTCGGATCGGGCGGGCACGACCGAGGGCACGGGCTGCGCGCGGCTGGCCTCTGTCCTGTCGCCGCCCAATCCTTTGGCCCGGGCCAAGGCGGCGTCGGCCCGCAGGATGGATCGCGCGCGGCTTTCACCTGGCGTTGACATGACAACGCCCGCCGAAAGCGACCGGGACAAACTGCCCACTTCGCTGTCGACCACAGTCGAAGAGGCGATGCTGCGCAACGTTTCGCCCGCATCCGTCGCGGCCTTCAGGTCAGTAAGGGCCAACCAGACCAGGAAGCGACCACTTTCCAACCGCTCAATTCCGCTGCCCGGTGGTAGGGCGCGGCGCAGCACGTCGCCCACGGCACCCAACAGCCGATCCCCCAGGTCGAAATCATCGCCGATATTGACGCCCTTAAGGTTGTCGACATCCAAAAGCACCAATGCGCCTTCGCGCCGGGGCGGCACCGTGCGCTCCACCATGGGCGGTATCTTCGCTTCGATGATGGTCGGCTCGCGCAGCGTTCGGGGGGGCTGTGTTGTCGTCACAACTGCGCGTTTGGTGTAGCGCCCCAGGGCAAGGCCTGCCCCAACGGAAAGCGCCATTAGCACCAGAACGACGACAATATCTGTCATTTTGACCGAATCCCCTAGAATCAGGCACGGTCCGTCCATTTAATGTCACAAATAGGGCGGAATCGCGGGGGAATGCTCCCAAATTTCGCTGTTAATATGGCTTTCTTGAGGACAATGCGGCTCTGAGCGTCCCATCGTCCATGTAATCGAGTTCTCCACCCACCGGCACACCCTGGGCCAAACCACTGACTGTGACCTCTGTCGGCTCCAATTCCCGCGCGACGTAGTGGGCTGTCGTCTGTCCGTCGACAGTAGCGTTGAGGGCAAGGATAACTTCCGCCACATTTTCCGATGCGATACGGTCGCGCAGCTTTGGAATCCGAAGGTCGTCCGGCCCCACATCATCGAGCGGTGACAGCGTTCCGCCCAAGACGTGGTAGCGGCCCTGGAAGACCTGCGCGCGCTCCATCGCCCACAGATCGGCGACATCTTCGACCACGCAAATTTGGCCATTGGCGCGTTTTTGGCTATCGCAGATGCCGCAGATATCCTGGGCCGACAGGTTCCCGCAATTGAGGCAGGTTCGGACAGAACGACCCACATCCCCCAGCATCTCGGCCAGGGGCAAAAGCTGGGTGTCGCGTTTCTTGAGCAGATGCAGCACCGCGCGCCGCGCTGAACGGGGCCCCAGACCGGGCAGGCGGGCCATCATCTCGATCAGGGTCTCGATGTCGCGATGGGTATCCATGGCCTTGCCCCGGTGGCGTCTAGAAAGGCAGCTTCATCCCGGGTGGCAGGCCAAGACCTTCGGCCATCTTGCCCATTTCTTCCTGCGAGCGTTCCGCGGCGCGGGCTTGGGCATCCTTGATTGCGGCCAGGATCAGGTCTTCGACCATTTCCTTTTCCTCGGGATCGAAGATCGAGGGGTCGATATCCAGCGCCGTCAATTCCCCCTTTGCCGTCGCCGTTGCCTTTACAAGGCCCGCCCCGGATTCCCCGGTCACCATGATGGCGTTCAGGTTGTCCTGCATCTCGCCCATCTTGGCCTGCATTTCCTGGGCCTTCTTCATCATCCCGGCCATGTCGCCGAGGCCGCCCAATCCCTTGAACATTGCGCCTGATCCTTCTCGTGAGATTTCCCACTGCAGGTAGCGACCCGGAACCTCGACCGCAACCTATCGCCTATCCGACTAAAACAATCAGAATAATCTTGAGTAATTTTGTAGGATATAGTTCTTTGCTCTCACACCCCCAAACCGGAGCATTTGAAATGACTGCCACGAAGACGAGATCACCCCTGCTGCGCCTGTTGTTCGTAGGTCTGACGCTGCCCGCCTCCGCGACTGCGGCTGACATGTCGCCGCCTGACCTTGTCGACCTATTGCGCGATGGCGGCTACGTCATCTATGTCCGCCATGCCCAAACGGAAGCAGACTACGCCGATCAGGTAACGGCGGACCCCCTGGATTGTTCGACCCAACGGGTTCTTAGCCGGACGGGCTGGGCGCAAGCCAAACAGATCGGCGCCGGCTTCGAGCGACTGGGCATTCCGGTGGGTGACGTGGTGACGAGCCAGTATTGCCGCGCTTGGCAGACGGCCGACCTGGCCTTCGGTCAAATGCGCGAAGACGCGGCGCTGAACTTCGAACCGGCGGAAGACTATACGGAAGCACAGATGGCTGCGATGCGGGACCGGGTAGCCCCCCTGATCACGGCGCCGCTGGAAAATGGCATGAACCGGGTAATCGTCGGACATGATGATCCGTTCGAAGCGGTGACCGGGGTCTATCCTGAACCGCAAGGCGTTACCTACGTGCTCAGTGTGGAGGGAACTTCAATCGAGGTTCTGGGCGCGATCCCGCCGGACGCCTGGTCCGGGCTTTAGGTTCAAATCATTTCTACTTGTCGGTCGGCAGGCGGGCATAAGACAACCTGCTTGCGACACTGACCCAGTGATCCTACTGTTTCCTGCAGGTCCGGTCCTGCCTCTACCTATGCTGGGCCTTGCGCCGGACCCATCAGTCTTCGTCGAAGGGATCCCATTCGTCCTCCACCTCCGCAAGCGCCTCCTCGGCGGCGGCCTCCACAATATCGGCGCGGCTGCGCACTTCCACTAACTCCGCCCCTGGAAAGGCCTGCAAGATCGCCTGGGTCATGGGATGGGCCAAGGCTTCGGCCTCGGCGGCGCGGGCCGTGGCGTCGCGCATCTCCGCGATGCTGGGCGCGCCGCCTTCGTTGACGACGGTCACCACCCAGCGCACGCCCGTCCAGCCTTGCAGACGCCCCGCCAGCCGCTGGGCCAGGTCTCCCGCCGCCCCCGGCGCAGGCTCATATTCCACGCGGCCCGGCGCATAGCGCACCAGACGGATGCCCGTCTCCACCTCCACCAGCAGCTTCACGTCGCGATTGGCGCGGATCAATTCGATCACTTGGGGAAAGGTCTGGAACCGCGCCAGGGCCTGTTCCGCATCGGCCTGCAAGGCGGGCTGGGCGCTGCCCCGCGCCCGGGCCACCGGCGCGCCACCATCGCCCGATGGCGCAGGCCGCGGGGCGGGCGCCGCCCCTTGGGGCGCCGGGTTGTCGCGCAGCTTGCGCACCAATTCGTCGGGTGATGGCAGGTCCGCCACATGGGTCAGCCGGATGATCGCCATCTCGGCGGCCATCATCGCGTTGGGTGCGTTCGATACCTCCTCCAGCGACTTGAGCAGCATCTGCCACATCCGGGTCAGGCTGCGCATTTGCAGCCCTTGGGCAAAAGCCTGGCCGCGCGCGCGCTCATCGGGGCTGACAGTGGGGTCTTCGGCGGCATCGGGCGTGATCTGGATGACCGACACCCAATGCGTGATCTCGGCCAAATCGCGCAGAACGGCCATGGGGTCCACGCCGTCGGAATATTGCGCCCCCAGTTCTGACAAAGCGCCCGCCGCGTCGCCCCGCATAATCATGTCGAACAGGTCCATGACCCGCCCGCGATCCGCCAGGCCCAACATGGCGCGCACCTGGTCCGCCGTGGTCTCGCCTGCGCCGTGACTGATGGCCTGATCCAGCAGCGACATGGCATCCCTGGCCGACCCCTCGGCAGCCCGCGCTATCAGGGCCAGCGCATCGTCCGCGATCTGCGCGCCCTCTTTCCAGGCAATCCCGCGCAGATGGTCGATCATCACGTCCGGCTCGATCCGACGGAGGTCGAAGCGCTGGCAACGGGACAGAACGGTGACGGGGACCTTCCGTATCTCGGTGGTCGCAAAGATGAATTTTACGTGGGCGGGTGGCTCTTCCAACGTTTTCAAAAGCGCGTTGAAGGCCGAATTCGACAGCATGTGGACCTCGTCCACGATGTATATCTTGTAGCGCGCCGACGCCGCCCGGTACTGCACGCTGTCAATGATCTCGCGGACATCGTTGACGCCGGTATTCGACGCCGCGTCCATTTCCAGCACGTCCACGTGGTTGCCCTTGGCGATGGCGATGCAGGGCTCGCATTGGCCACAAGGCTCCGTCGTGGGCCCGCCTGTCCCGTCGGGCCCCACACAATTGAGCCCCTTTGCCACAATCCGCGCCGTGGTCGTCTTGCCGGTGCCCCTTATGCCCGTCAGGATGAAGGCCTGGGCGATCCGGTCCGCCGCGAACGCGTTTTTCAGGGTGCGGACCATGGCATCCTGGCCGATCAGATCGGCGAAGGTGGCGGGGCGGTATTTGCGCGCCAGCACCTGATATTCGGAATCGCTCATCTCGGGTCCCCCATGCGCGACCCTGTGTAACGCCCCCGCCGTCAGAGCGTCCAGAGCACGCCGCACACCGCCATGGCTCCAAGTGAGAAGACCGTGGCCAGCAATCCGAACATCCGAGTGCTCTGTTCTTCCGTGTCATGGGTGTCGAGACGCCGATGGCCTTTGCTGGAATTGCGCCACGCCGCGTAAAAGATCATCAGAGCCGCCAGGATGAATACTGTCGCTACGGCCTTGGGCACCCAGGTTGGTTCCGCCGCATTGAAGACCGCACGCAGGCCGATGGCGATGGCGATGGCGGCCATGCCGGTGCGCATCCAGCCCGCAAAGGTCCGCTCATTGGCCAACATCGTGCGGTCCTCGGCCCAATCCGTGCGGTCTTCGGCCCAGTCGGTTTTCTTGTCCTGATCGTCGCTGCCTTGCTTCATGCCCCGCCACGTAAGGCGGGGCAGGGCAGCGTCTATAGCGGTTCTCGAAAAACCTGAGCCCCCAGCTTTTCGTGAAACGGTGCAACGTCAATGCGATGTCGGGACGTTTTTCGAAAGTACTGATTCAGGTGTTTCGAAGACCGCTTTGGCGGCTCAACGCGCCTGGACGGCAAGCTGCGTTAGCATTTCGTCCACCTGGGGCAACAACTTCGCCGCGACGCGACCCGTCGCGCGTTCCCGCAAATCACGCTGGGCGCGTCCCGTGCCGAAGCTGCGCGCCAGACCCGACAGGTCTTCGGTGGCCGACGCCGTGGCATAGGGGTAGCCGTTGCGCACATCCAGGAAGATGGCATTGCCGATCCCCGTGACCCGATTGATCCGGGTGGGCAGGATCGCGCCGCCGATCAAGGTCACATCGGCCAGGGCAAAGGGCGTGTCCCGGGTGCCACGGGACCGCGCGCCCAACTCATAGACCAGCACGTAATCCAGATGCTGGCGCGCAGCGGTGCGGCGCAGGCGGTCCACCACAGGACCCCGCCGGTCGGTGTTCACCATCCCCTCCACCAGCGGGCTGACGGGGACGAAAGTGCCCAGACCTGCGTGGCGCGCGGCGAAATCGGCGAACATCTCCGCCTCTTCCGGCGGTGCCACGGACAGGGCCCCGTTGACCACGCGGGCCAGGCCGATGCGGGCGGGGAACGTCAAATCCGGCTCGACGAGGGCGATGTCGCGGATCTCAGGGTCGATCAGGCCCGGGCGCGCCGCGACGTAATCGGCGCCAGACGTCTCTTGGAAGGTCGGCTGGCAGGCCGCCAGTGTCAGGAGGGCGGCGGCAGCAAGGGGCAAAAGGGGGCGCATTTTTGAGTATCCTTTATGAATGTGTAAAAAGCACATGCATCGATAATTGTAGTATAGTCAAGAAATATGTGTATTATGCACATGTGAACGATCTTCTGACCCATATCTTCCTGCCCATCGCGCGGCTTGCCATCGGGCGCGGTCTGGGCTTCCGCGACCTGACGGACCCGCTCAAGCGGGCCTTCCTGCGCGCCGCGTCCGAAACGGTTCAGGGGCGGGCCACCGATAGCCGCCTGGCTCTGATGACGGGGTTGCAACGCCGCGACGTCGTCCGCTTGCGCGATGTGGGTGTGGCGCCCCGCGCGCCCTCGGCCCCGGCCCGCGTTGTGGCCGCCTGGCTGGCGCACCATGGGGAGGATGGGCCGCGCAGCCTGCCGCGCAGTGGCCCCGCCCCCTCATTCGAGGCGTTGGCCCGCGCCGTGCGTCAAGATGTGCATCCCCGCAGCTTGCTCGATCTATTGCTGGCCGCGGGCACAGTGACGCTGGACGACCAAGACCGCGTCCACCTCGTGGCGCGGGCCTATGCGCCCGGCGGCGGCTCACCGGAACAACTGGCCTATCTGGCCGACAATCTGTCGGATCACGGCGCGGCTGCGGTGGCCAATGTGCTGTCGGATGCGGGCTTTTTCGACCGCGCGCTTCACTATGATGGCCTGACCGATGCGCAAGTGGCCGCACTGTCCGCCGCCTTCGCGGCTGAGCAAATGGACCTGCTGCGCCGCTTCAACGACCGCGCAGCCGCTCTGCAATCCGAAGACGGCACCGGCCCCGCGCGCATCCGCTTCGGCGGTTATGCCTATTCCGAAAGACGAAGGGACACATCATGAAACCCCTCCTGCTCATCGCCCTTCTGGTCCTTGCGGCGTGCACGCCATCCGCGCCGCCCGATGGGGGCCTTGGCGGGACGGGCGCCGCCATCAAAGTCGAGGATGAGTTAGAGGAGTAGTCCTGGCATCGCCCGCAAAGGGGCAGGGTCTTTCTGCGCATCCGCCAACGTCCAGCACCCAATCAGCGTCACCCAGACGCGCGTGGCGGCTGTATCCGGCTCAGGGTGGCCAAGTCTTGTCGCCTGTGTGGCGGTCGCATCGATCCAGCCTTGCAACAAGGGGGCCATCTCCGCCTCCATCGGACCTTCTAGCAGCAGGGTCTGGACAGGGCAGGCGCGCCAATGGGCGTGGCGTTCGAACAGCCGCGCGAACTTTTCGGCCAAGCGGGTGGTGCCCTGAGTGAAATCTTCTGCCGGTTCATAGGCCGCGGTGACGATATCCAGCATCACGTCTGACGCCAGTTTGGCTGCCGCTCGCGCCAAATCGGCCTTGCCGTCGGGAAAATGGTGGTAGAGTGAGCCCTTGGGCAGGGATGTCATCGCCAGCACGTCGGCCACGGACGTGCCGTGATAGCCCTTCTCCTGGAAAAGCTGAGCCGCCGCCATGGTCAGGCGCAGGCGGGTGGACGGTTGCGCATCGGCCATGCCGCCAGATGGCACGGCTTGACCAATCGGTCTAGGTTCTGCCATTAGACCATATGGTCTAGACCAAACGGTCTATGGAGGCGCGCCCATGGAGCAGATCGACATCCAAGCAAAGGGCGCCACCCTCCGCGGTCAGCTTTTCCGGCCCGTCTCCGGCGCCCGGGCCATCGCCGTCCTCAAGGGCGCCACAGGCGTGCCCGCCCGCTTCTATGCGCCCTTTGCCATTTGGCTGGCGGGCCAGGGCGTGGCCTGCCTGACCTTCGATTACCGCGATTTCGGTGCCTCCGGCACGCCGCGCGGCAGCCCGGCCACCATGACCGACTGGGGCATCCACGACCAACAGGCGGCGCGGGATGCGGCGATGCGGGCCTTCCCGGACCTGCCGCTTTGGGTGATCGGCCATTCCCTGGGCGGGATGATGCTGCCCTATCAGACCGGCCTCGCCCGGATCGACCGCGCCATTCTGGTGGCCGCCGGCGCCGTCCATGTCCGCGACCATCCCTGGCCCTACCAGGCTTTTGCACGGGCCTTTTGGTTTCCTGGTTGGCTGCCCCTGTCTAAGCGGCTAGGATACTTGCCCATGCGCGCCATGGGCCTTGGCCCCGACATTCCCGCGGGCGTCTACCGGCAATGGCGGCGATGGTGTCAAACCCGCGCCTTTCACCGCGCCGACCCCGACCTGCCCGCGCCCGCGCCCTGGGACCTTACCTGCCCGATGCGTGTCGTGGCCGTGGCCGATGACGCGCTTTGCCCGCCGAAATCGGCTTGGCGGCTGATGCAAGCCTATCCATCCGCACATAAAAGGCAGGTCACCCTGCATCCCCCCAACCACGGCCTGACCCGGATCGGGCATCTGGATGTCCTGGGCGAAAAGGGCCGCGCGGTCTGGCCCTCGGTGGTTGGTGACATTGGCATGGGGTCCAAGCCGACATTGGCGGCTATGAACGTGGCCCCCAAAATTGAGGCCGAACGTTGGGCATATACAGACTGAAAACTGAGAATGTCGCACCAATCCCGATGCACAGGTGAGAGGCTGGACGACGACCCAAGCGGGGCTCGTTGTGGCTGCTTCCTTCCGGACCTGACCAGGTTGGCGAGGCGCCTGCCCGCGCCAACCTCTCGGGATGTCAGATAGGCGAGTGCCGCACGATTCACAAGGTTTCGTCTGGCAGGTTTGCGAACCAGGTCCAGGCATGGGCGGCAATGTCTTCGCCGATGTCGTAAAACCAATGGGTGTGGAGTTCCAGGCGGACGAGGTCGAACGGGTGACCGGCGCGCGCCAGGGCAGCCGCGCTGTCGCGTCCTGGGCCATAGGGGAAGATATGGTCGACAGAACCAAGATAGTGTCGGATCGGGATGCCCTCGTCCACAGGGCGCGCCAATTGCGCAGGTAACGTGCCGCCATGGACGGCCAGCGCGCGCCATGGTCCGTCGAAGCGATTGGCCCAAAGCTGAGCCGCGATGCCGCCGCGGGAATGGCCGAATAGAAAGATCTGGTTCGGATCGATGGGGTGGATTGTCTGCGCTTGTGCCAAGGCCGCGAGTGCTGCGCGGATATCGGGCAGCCCTTCGGACCAGCCCGGGACGCGGTCGAAATTTGGTGCGACAAGGATCAAGTTCTCCGCCTGGGCCGTCTCGTACCACATGTCGACCATGCTATGCCCTGTGCGGCCGGCCCCATGCATCAAGACGATCACGGGGCGTGGGCTGCCGGTCCGAGGGCCGGTGCCCCACCAGACCACGCCGCTTTCGGTCTTGTAGCGTGTGCCCTGGGTGGGGTCTGGGCTATAGCGCGTGGGTCGTGTCCAGGAGGTCATGTCCGCCGTGCTCGATTCCCGCAACTTGCGCACCACTGGGGCTGTGGCGGCCGACCGTTGGCTCACCGGCGGCCCGAAGCGGTCCAGATCCAGGCCGCCAATGAAGGGCAGCGGCAAGGCAATGCCGCGCGATTGCAGCGCAAGCGGTGCGGTCGCTGCGAGAATACCGAGCAAGAAGCAGATTACGGTCAGACGAAGGAAACGCATGAGCGACCTCTTGCCTGCCGATCGCAGCTAAAGTTTGGCGTTACCCCGGCGTTCGTTCGGCCCAGCCTGCGAAGATCTTCTCCAGGAAGACCACGACGTAAAACAACGCGATGCCCAGCACCGCCAGCGCAATCAGAACGGCGAACATCAATGGATAATCGGCGTTGATCTTGCCGCTGTCGAATAGGTGGCCCAGGCCTTTGCCATGGGGCTCCACGATTTCCATCAAGTTGGTGCCGATGAAGGCCAGGGTGACGGCCACTTTCAAGGCCCCGAAGAACTCCGGCAGGGTCTTCGGCAGCGCGATCTTCCAGAAGATCGTCATGTTGGATGCGCCGAGGGATCGAAGAATATCGCGATATTCCGGCTCTAGCGTGCTGAGCCCGATGGAGACCGAGACCGCGATGGGAAAGAACGAGATCATGAAGGCGATCAGGATCGTGTTCAGATCATGCTGGCCGATGAAGATCAGCGCGATGACCGGGACGACTGTTGCCTTGGGAATGGCATTGAACCCCACAAGCAGGGGGTAAAGCGCATCGCGTGCGATGCGCGAAAAGCCCATGACCATGCCAAGGGCCACACCCACGACAACGGCCAGCATCAGCCCCGCGATGGTCCTCCAAAGGGTCTGCCAGGCATATTCGGCAAAAAGCTCCCGAAAGCGCCAGAAGGCGGGCCACAAGTCACTGGGGGAGGCCATCTTGTAGTTGGGCCAGCCATTGACCCAGACCAGCCATTCCCATGCCAGCAGGAATAGCACGATGGCGGCCACGGGCGCGCCGACTTTTTGCAGGGCGTTCATCACGAGGCCTCCGCCTGTTTGGGGGCTGCGGGCGCCACCTCGCGGCCCTGGGCGATCTGGATTTCGCGCCGCAAATCGGCCAGCAGGGCCACGGCCTTGGGTGCATATAGGTCTTCCAGCGTGCGGTGATCCCCCAGGTCGATCTCCACCACCCGCTGGGCGCGGGCGGGGCGAGCGGAAAAGACAACCGTGCGGTCCGACAGGAACACGCTTTCGCGCAGGTCATGGGTGATCAGCACGCAGGTGAAACGCTCGATCCGGCGCAAATCGTCCATGGTCTGCCACAGGTCTTCGCGGGTGAAGGCATCTAGCGCGCCGAAGGGTTCATCCAAGATCAGCACTTCGGGCCGGTGCACGATGGACCGGCAGAGCGAGGCGCGCTGGCGCATGCCGCCCGACAACTCAGACGGACGCTTGTCTTCGAAGCCGTCCAGCCCCACCAGCGCCAGCAACTCGCGCGCGCGGTCCTGGCGCTGCGTCCTAGAGGCGCCGCCGACGATTTCGAGCGGCAGCATGACGTTTTCCAAGATACTGCGCCATTCCAACAGAACGGGGTTCTGAAACGCCATGCCCACAGTCTTGCGCGGCCCGGTCACCGGCTGGCCGCCCAGCCGGACGATGCCCTGATCGGGTTTCATCAGCCCCGCGATCAACCGCGTCAGTGTGGACTTACCACAGCCAGACGGGCCCACGACGGCGGTAAAGGACCCTTCGGGCATGTCCATGCTCAGATCGTCCAGAACGGGCAGGGGGCCCGCCTTGGTCCGGTAGGCATGGGTGACGTGTTCGAGCGAGATGGGAACGGACATGGGCGTGCCTTGGCAGGTGGGGCGGCCGGGTCGGGCCGCCCCGGATTGGGTCACTTGAGCATCCGCTCGGAGGCGTCGGGCAAGTAGCTGCCATCGAAGATCAGCGACAGATCCGGCTCCGCCTGGAAGTCATAGACCAGCTTGGTCTGTTCCAGCGCGTTGGCCATGCGGTCGGCGTCGATGCCGCCCATGCCGTTGGCGGCGACATAGGCGGTCAGCACATTGGCATCGATCGCCAGTTGCAGGCGCCGTTCTTCCAGCGCCACATCGCCCGCGGGGTTGCGGTCGATCACGGCCTGGGCCCCGGCGGCGGGGTCTGCGATGACGTCCTTCCAGCCCTTTGCCACGGCGCGCAGGAAGCCCGTGACCATGTCGGGATTGGCCTCGGCCCAGTCGGAATTGACGATGATGGCGTTGCCGTACAGATCCACGCCGTGATCGGCCATCAGGATGGTCGAGATATCGTCTTCCGGTACGCCCAGTCGCACCAGGTTCAGGTAGGATGAAAAGCTGAAGCCCGTGACGGAATCGACCACGCCTTCGGCCAGCATGGGCTCACGGGTGGGGAAGCCCACCGGCTCCACGGTGATCTTGTCGATGTCGAGGCCGTTTTCGGCCGCGAAGATCGGGAATTGCGCCCAGGCGCCATCGGGCGGCGGCGCGCCCAGGGTCGACCCTTCCAGGTCGGCGACGCTTTCGATGCCCTGACTCTTGCGGCCCACGACCGCGAAGGGCGGCTTGTCATAGACCATCATCACCGCCTTGACCGGCGCGCCCGGGTTCTGGTCGAGAAACTTCACGAGCGAGTTGATATCGGCAAAGCCCACCGGAAAGGCGCCAGTGGCCACCTTCGGGATCGCGTCGAGAGAGCCTTGGCCCGCGCTGACTTCGACGTTCAGGCCCTCTTCGGCGAAATGGCCATTGTCGATGGCCGCGAAATAGGCAGCGGACGGCCCTTCGAACTTCCAGTCGAGCGCGAAGGGCACTTCGGTTGCGGCCATGGCGGGCGCAGCGAACAGCAAAGCGGCCGCGAGGCCGCCAATCTTGTGAAGCATTTGTATTCTCCCCATTGGTCGGATGCCGCCTTTTGCGACCCCCCTTGTCCAAAGGGCCAGCGATGGCATTCCGATTGCGCCAGGGTGGCGCGATGCGGGCGGGGGCTTCAACCGATTCTTGGGCGCTGTGCCCAATTTGTGAGCATTTCCTGATTGCTGCCCCGCCAGGGCTTTGCCCCCGGCGCGAAGCTATCTATGGGCGAGGCAAGGGGGCGTTCCATGAAGATTGCTGAAACCGTGACCTTTGGCGGCGGCGGGCTGGACCGGGCCGAAGACCTGCGCCGCCATCCCGAAATTCTGTCCCAGATGGCGCCTCACACTCTACCGCTTTGGCGTGGCAAGCCGCTGCTGAATGCGGCGCGCGACGGGGTCGCGGTCATGGCGGGCCATGCGTTCGAGGGGCTGGGCCATCCCGTGCTGGTGGGCCGCCATGACGATGGGGTGCTTTTTGCGCGCGACGTCTCGGCGCTGGACGTTGCGGGCGATGTGGACAGCCTGGGCGCCTTTCGCGACCCGTCCGAACAGACCCATCCCGACCTGCCCGACGGTGCCGCCTTCGTGGAACTACGTCAGGTGATGACGCGGCTGTCGCCCCTGGACGCGGAAATCGCGGCCACGGCCAAGGGCGTGCTGGAATGGCACCGCACCCATGGCTTCTGTCCCAATTGCGGGGCGCCGACACAGCCCGGCAAGGCGGGCTGGATGCGAGGTTGCGCAGGCTGCGGTCGGATGCATTTCCCGCGCACGGACCCGGTCGTGATCATGTTGGTGACCCGTGGCGACGCAGTGCTGCTGGGCCGCTCCCCCGGCTGGCCCGAAGGATTCTTCAGCTGTCTGGCGGGCTTCATGGAGCCGGGCGAGACCCTGGAGGCCGCCGTGCGCCGTGAAGTTTGGGAGGAGACGGGCGTGCGCGTGGGCCCCGTGCGCTATCTGTCGAGCCAACCCTGGCCCTTTCCCGGCAGCTTGATGCTGGGCGCCCATGGCGAGGCGATCAGCCAAGAGATCGAGATCGACCCCGAAGAAATCGCGGAGGCCATCTGGCTGACCCGCGAAGAGGTGATGGAGGTCTTCGAGGGTGCCCATCCCCACATCCTGCCAGCGCGGGAAGGGGCGATTGCCCATTTCCTGCTGCGGAACTGGTTGGCGGATCGGTTGGAATGAGGGGGCTGGGTGTTGGGGGGCGATCCCCGCTGCCAGCTATCCCGAAACATGGTTGAAACTCTGTGAAAGCCGCTCCATCGCCGGGCCGGGGGGCGGCCCGCCGATGGACCGGCGCCCTGCGGGCTCGAGCCCGGTCCAGGGGCGGAGCGGTTGTGTCAGTTCATTGGTCCGCGCCCCTCCCGACCATCTGCGGAAGGATCTCCAACGATTCCCGAAAAACGCCCCGACTTTTCCGTCATCCTGTTGCGTTTATAGCTGACCTGTCCGATCAGCTTTGCCAGCCCGCCGCCATATTCGGAGCCGCCATGAAATTCGTTGCCGTCGAAGACATTGCCGCCCCCATCGACCATGTCTGGTCGCGCGTCTCGGACGTGGAAACTTTCGAGACGCGCATGTCGTCGCGCGCCAAGAACGTGACGCGCACGCCTTCCGGTCCGCCGGGTGAGGGCACGAACTGGACGGCGCAGGCCGAGATCATGGGCAAGATCCGTGACATTAAGGTCACGCTCACGCAGCTTCGCGGGCCAGACCTTCTGACGGCGATGGGTGTCAGCAACGGCATGGACGTCACCATCCGGGTCGAACTCGTCGAGCAATCCCCGCGCCTGACGCGGCTGACGGTCACGTCGGAGGCCAAGGCCAAGTCGCTGTCGGCACGGCTGATGCTGCAATCCGCCAAGCTGGCCCGCCAAAGCATGGCCAAACGCTACAAGAGCCGCGTGGCGGAATACGCCGCCAAGGTGGAAGGCAGTTTCGCGAAGACCGGCTGACGTTCAGCGCGCGCCGCCACCTTCGAAATGGTCGGGGTCGGCAGGGTAGACGCCCAGAATGTCCAGGTAGGATGTGAAATAGGCCAGCTCCTCCAGGGCGCGGGCCACGGGAGGGTCGTCGGGATGACCTTCGATATCGGCATAGAATTGCGTGGCGGTGAAGCGTCCGTCGACCATGTAGCTTTCCAGCTTGGTCATGTTCACGCCATTGGTCGCGAAGCCGCCCATGGCCTTGTAGAGCGCCGCTGGAATATTGCGGACCTGGAAGACGAAGGTGGTCTTGATCGGGCCGGAGCCTGGGGCGGCACGGGTGGGTTCCGGTGACATGACGACGAAGCGGGTGGTGTTGTGGCCGTGATCCTCGATGTCGCGCGCCAGCACGTCGAGCCCATAGGTCCGCGCGGCCAGATCCGAGGCCAGCGCGCCTTCTTCCAGCGTGCCGTCTTGTGCCAAGGCCTTGGCCGCGGCGGCATTGTCTGTGGCGGCTTCGGCGCGGATGCCGCGGTTGGCCAGAAATTCGCGGCATTGGGGCAGAAGGACCAGATGGGCGCGGACCGTCTTGATGTTGTCCAGCGTGGCACCGGGCCGCGCCATGAGCGCGATGCGCACGCGCACGAAGGCCTCATCCACGATGTTGAGCCCCGATTGGGGCAGCAGACGGTGGATATCGGCCACTCGTCCATAGGTGGAATTTTCGATGGGCAGCATGGCCAGCGCGGCCTCGCCGCCGCGCACGGCGTCGATCGCATCTTCGAAGGTGGGGCAGGGCAGCGGGTCGTATCCGGGGCGGGCCTCAAGGCAGGCCTCGTGGGAATAAGCCCCCAATTCTCCCTGAAAGGCGATACGGCTCATTAACGTTTTCCTGCTCTGATGCGTTCGGTCGCATGACCTATCCCTTGCGTGCAGGGGGCGAAACCACATACATACCCGCGACCGCGAGACGTCGGATACCAGAGGGAAGGGTGCCACAGATGGACACGATGACGATCACCAAGGCTGGCGGCGCGTTCTGCGGGGCGCTTTTGGTGCTGTTGCTGGGCGCCTGGGCCGCTGAGGGGATCTACCATGTCGGCAGCGACGGCCATGGCGGTGAGCATTCCGCTGGGTATGAGATTGTTGTGGCGTCCGCGGATGATGCGGTCGAAGAAGAAGCCGAACCCGAAGTGCCCTTTGCCGAAGTCTATGTGAACGCCTCTGCCGAAGCGGGTGAGCGGCTGTGGCGGCAGTGTTCCGCCTGTCACCAGCTGGAAGCGGGCGCCAATGCCACCGGGCCTTACCTGTATGGAATTGTCGATCGGCCCAAGCATGCCGCCGACGGCTACGCTTACTCGGATGCGCTTCTGTCGCAGGACGGGGCCTGGACACCGGAAAACATCAGCGCCTTCCTGGAAAATCCGCGCGAATATGCAGAAGGCACCAAGATGGCCTATCGCGGGATGCCGGACGTGGAAGATCGCGCGAACCTGATCGCTTATCTGGCCACCTTCGCGGACTGAGAAGCACTGGTCTATTGGTTTGGGACCTGCCTTTGGCGGGTCCTTCTCATTTTGGGGTCTTCGGGATGGAGTTTCTTGGCACCGTGGTCGGCATTCATGCGTGACGTCTTTTGCAGGGCCGATGTTTCGCACGCGAAACAATTTTTTAACAATGGGTTAATGCGGAGCTGAAGCGTCTAGGGCTGGCTGGCCCGGAAGAGACGGCAATGCGCTGTCCTCCAAACCAGACGTAGGACCAAGGGGCCCCAATCCGTCACCGAGGAGCGCGCGACCCGACCCATTGGCGAAGTTGGCGCGAAGCCTGAAGCTTCTGCAGTTTTCGTCACCAAAGATGGCTTTGGCAGATCCGTCTGACGGCCAAGTCACCGCCCGGTCATGCACCCGCTTACGCTCGGTGCGGCCATGGCTGATGCGACCCAAACCCTGCATGTCCGGCCCAGGCCACATGTCGCAGGTTTGACCACGACCCTCTTTTGCAGCGGCCTCTACGCCCTATCTCACCCCCACGTGACGCCAGGGCCCTTGCGCTTGGGGTCACACGCTCTTTACCTGTCACCTAACCTTGAGGGAGGTCGCCATATGCTCGTTCGGGCACTCGCCGTTACCACAGCGCTCGTCGCATCCGCCGCAAGCGCGGAAGACGAAGCCATCACCATCAGCCACGGCTTTTCCAACTTTGGTGAACTGAAATACGGCCCCAACGAACCCTTCGCATATGTCAATCAAGACGCGCCCAAGGGCGGCGAAATCAGCTTGTCGACCCTGGCGACTTTCGACAGCTTCAACCCCTATACCCGCAAAGGCGTGGCCGAGCGGACGGGCGCGACGGTCATGTATGAAAACCTGATGACGTCCGCTGCCGACGACCCATACGGCATCTACTGCTATTTGTGCACGACGGTCGAATATCCCGAAAGCTTGGACTGGGTCGTCTTGAACCTTCGGGAAGATGTGACCTTTTCGGACGGCACGCCCATGACGGCGGAGGACATCAAGTTCTCCATCGATATCCTGCTGGAACAGGCCATTTTGGAGTTCCGCAACGCTTTTGGCGGCTTCATCGACTCCGTCGAGATCACGGGGCCTTACCAGCTGCGGTTTGAATTCAACGAAACCGCGCCCATTCGTGACCGGATGGGCATGGTGGGTCTTTGGCCCGCTTGGTCCAAAGCGTGGTTCGAAGAAAACGAGGCGCGGATCGACGAATCTTCTACCGTGCCGTTCCTGGGCACCGGACCATACGTTCTTGAAAACGTGGACCTTGGGCGGACGGTGTCTTATGTGCGCGACCCCGATTGGTGGGGTGCGGATATGCCGATGAATCGCGGGCGGCACAATTTTGACCGCGTTCGGGTCGAAGCGTTCCTGGATCAGACCGCCGCGCTGGAAGCGTTCAAGGCGGGCGAATACTTCTTCCGCTCACCCGCGTCCGCCAAGGAATGGGCCACGGATTACGACTTCCCCGCCGTCGAAAGGGGCTGGGTCAAGACCGAGGCGCTGCCCGACGGAAATATCGACACGGCGCGTGGCCTGGCCTTCAACCTGCGGCGGGAGCCTTGGCAGAACGCCGATGTGCGCGATGCCGTTCGGATGTTGTTCAACTTCGAATGGTCCAACGAGACGTTGTTCTATGGCCTCTATGAGCGGCCCGCTTCCTTCTGGGGTGGCTCGGATCTGGAGGCGGTGGGCACGCCCACGGAAGGGGAGCTGGCCTTGTTGGAGCCGATGGTGGAGGAAGGGCTGCTTGACCCGTCCATCCTGACCGAAGAAGCGGTCATCCCGCCCACAAACAACGCGGACCGCAACGCCGTTGACCGCCGCACCCGGCGGGCCGCCACGCGCCTGTTGGAAGAAGCGGGTTACACCGTGGATGATGACGGGATGTTGCGTAACGAAGCGGGTGAGATGCTTGAACTGACCATCATCCAGTTCGATGCCAATATCGACCGGATCATGAACCCGTTCATCGACAACCTGAGGTCGGTTGGCATCGATGCGAAGCTGCGCCGCACCGACACGTCCCAATATGTGGAGCTTCGTCGCGCTGGCGAATGGGATCTGACGAATATCTTACCGGGCCAGAGTTTTGAGCCCAGCACCGGCCTCAAGCAGTGGTTCGGCTCCGAGACGGCGGAAAACAGCAGCCGCAACATCATGGCGCTGGCCGATCCGGGCATTGATCGGCTGATCGATGCCGTGATCGCCGCCGACAATCTGGACGACCTGCGTGACCGCACCCGCGCGCTGGACCGTGTCCTGCGGGCCCACGGGTTCTGGTTGTCGCAATGGGAAAACGACGAAATCTGGACCGCCTACTGGGATCAGTATGGCCGCCCCGACCCTTTGCCGCCTTTGGCCACGGGGGTGTTGGATTTCTGGTGGTATGACGAAGAAAAGGCGGCCGCCTTGCGCGAGGCCGGGGCCCTCTGAACCATGGGCGCCTACATCCTCCGCCGTCTCTTGCTGATGATCCCTACGCTTTTGGGGATCATGGTGATCAACTTTTCCCTGGTCCAGTTCGTGCCCGGCGGCCCGGTCGAACAGATCCTGGCCCAGTTGGAAGGTGGTGGGGATGTCTTTGCCGGTATTTCCGGGGCCACGACCGAATTGCAGGAGGGCACGGGCAACGATAGCGGCTATGCTGGGGCCCAGGGCTTGCCGCAGGAATTCATTGACGAGCTTGAGGCGCAGTTCGGCTTCGACAAGCCGCCGCTGGAACGTTTCCTCAACATGATGTGGGACTACATGCGCTTCGACTTCGGGGAGAGCTACTTCCGCTCAATCTCCGTGGTCGACTTGGTGCTGGAAAAGATGCCCGTCTCGATCACGCTGGGCCTGTGGTCCACGCTGATTGCCTACCTGGTGTCGATCCCGCTGGGCATCCGCAAGGCGGTGCGGGACGGAACGACCTTTGACACCTGGACGTCCGGCATCGTTATCGTGGCCTATGCCATCCCTGGCTTTCTGTTCGCCATTCTGCTGCTGGTGGTCTTCGCAGGGGGCAGCTACCTGCAGTGGTTCCCGCTTCGGGGGCTGACATCGGATGATTTCGACAGTCTAGGGCCGTTCCAGCAAATCCTCGACTATCTGCACCATATCGCGCTGCCGGTTCTGGCCTCGACCATCGCGGCTTTCGCCAGCCTGACGCTGCTGACGAAGAATTCCTTCCTCGACGAGATCCGCAAGCAATATGTGGTGACGGCCAAGGCCAAGGGCCTCAAGGAATCGTCCGTGCTGTATGGACACGTCTTCCGCAACGCGATGCTGATCGTGATTTCCGGCTTCCCCGCTTTGTTCGTGAGCGTGTTCTTCGGCGGCTCGCTCATCATCGAGACGATCTTCTCGCTCGACGGGCTGGGGCGTCTGGGGTTTGAAGCCGCTGTCAGCCGGGATTATCCGGTGATGTTCGGCACGCTGTTTGCGTTTTCCCTCATCGGGCTCGTCATGGGTTTGATCACGGACCTGACCTATATCTGGGTCGATCCGCGCATCGATTTCGAGACGAGGGAGACTTGAGATGGCGTTGATCACTCTGTCCCCGCTCAACCAGCGGCGCCTGCGCAATTTCCAGCGCAACCGCCGCGCGGTCTGGTCGCTGCGCATCTTCGCGGTGCTGTTCGGGCTTGCGCTTTGTGCGGAACTCATTGCCAACGACAAGCCGCTTTTGATCCGCTATCAGGGCGACTTCTTCACGCCCATCACCTCGTTTTATCCGGAAACGGCCTTTGGCGGCGACTTCCGGACCGAGGCCGAGTATCGCGAAATCGAAGTGCAATGCCTGATCGTGTCCGGCGGTTTGGAAGACTGCTTCGACTTCCCCGACGAGGTCATCGAGGAGGTGGAGGCCACAGGCGCCTTCAACGGCAACGCGGTGGAGAAGGGCTGGATCCTCTGGCCGCCCATTCCCTACAGCTACGACACGGTCAACAACATCTCGGGCACGGCGCCGTCGGCGCCCGACGCGGACCATTGGCTGGGCACCGACGATACGGCACGGGACGTGCTGGCGCGGATCATCTATGGCTTCCGCCTGTCGGTGGCGTTCGCGCTGATCGTGACCTTCGTCACCTCGGTGGTAGGGATCGCGGCGGGCGCGATCCAGGGCTTTTTCGGCGGTTGGACCGACCTGATCTTCCAGCGGGTCATCGAGATCTGGGGCGCGACGCCAAGCCTTTACATCATCATCATCGTGGCCGCGATCATTCCGATGAATTTCTGGCTATTGGCGGGGCTTGCCATTTTGTTCGGGTGGACGGCTTTGGTGGGCGTGGTACGGGCGGAATTCTTGCGGGCGCGCAACTTCGAATATGTGCGCGCCGCCCGCGCCCTGGGCGTGTCCAACGGCACCATCATGTTCCGCCACGTGCTGCCCAACGCCATGGTGGCCACGGTGACCTTCCTGCCGTTCATCGTGACGGGGGCCATCGGAACGCTCGCGTCGCTCGACTTTCTGGGCTTCGGTCTGCCGTCATCGTCGCCATCCCTGGGGGAGTTGACGTTGCAGGCCAAGAACAATCTGCAAGCGCCGTGGCTGGGCTTCACCGCCTTCATCACCTTCGCGGTGATGCTGTCCCTTCTGGTGTTCATCTTCGAAGGCGTCCGCGACGCCTTCGACCCGCGAAAGACCTTCACGTGAGCCTTCTTTCGGTCCAGGATCTGCGCATCGCCTTCCGTCAGGATGGGGTGGCGACCGAGGCGGTCAAAGGTGTGTCCTTCGATGTGGCCCGTGGTGAGACCGTGGCTTTGGTGGGCGAATCCGGGTCGGGCAAATCCATCACGGCTTTGTCCACGGTGTCCTTGCTGCCCGATTCCGCGGAAGTCTCGGGCTCCGTCACCTATGACGGCACGCAGATGGTCGGCGCGCCCGAGTTGGATCTGCGCCGCGTGCGGGGCAACGATATCAGCTTCATTTTCCAAGAGCCGATGACCTCGCTTAACCCGCTGCACACGATCGAAAAGCAGCTTGCCGAAAGCCTGCGCCTACACCAGGGGCTAAGCGGCGATGCGGCGCGGGTGCGTATTCTGGACCTGCTGGACAAGGTCGGCATCGTGGATGCGGAAAGTCGGCTGAGCGCTTATCCCCATCAGCTATCGGGGGGGCAGCGGCAGCGCGTGATGATCGCCATGGCGCTGGCCAATGGGCCCGATCTGTTGATCGCCGATGAACCCACGACCGCGCTTGATGTGACGATCCAGGCGCAGATCCTGGAATTGCTGGCAGCGCTTAAGCGCGATGAGGGCATGTCGATGCTGTTCATCACCCACGATCTGACCATCGTGCGCCGCTTCGCCGACCGGGTCTGTGTGATGGAGCAAGGGGAGATCGTGGAGACCGGCCCCGTGGCCGAGATTTTCGACAATCCCAAGCACCCGTATACCCGCAAGCTGCTGGCTGCCGAATCCACGGGCACCCCCGACCCGGTGGCCGAAGGCGCGGCGGAAATCGTGGCCTCGAAGAACCTGAAAGTGTGGTTTCCCATCCATAAGGGGCTGTTGAAGCGCACCGCTGGCTATGTGAAGGCCGTCAATGACGCTACCTTGGCCGTGCGGGCGGGCGAAACGGTCGGTATCGTGGGCGAATCGGGTTCGGGCAAGACGACGCTGGCGCTGGCCATCATGCGGCTGATTTCGTCGGAGGGGGCGATCACGCTGGAAGGGGCGCGCATCGACGGGCTGAAGTCGAAGGCCCTGCGACCCCTGCGTCAAAGCATGCAGGTGGTCTTCCAGGACCCCTATGGCAGCCTGAGCCCCCGCATGACGGTGGCGGAAATCGTGGCAGAGGGTCTGCGCCTGCACGACACGGGCGACACGCGGCCCCATCGCGACCAGGTGGCGGAGATCCTGTCGGAGACGGGGATCGACCCGGCCTCCATGGATCGCTATCCGCATGAATTTTCGGGTGGCCAGCGTCAGCGTATCGCCATTGCGCGCGCCATGATCCTACGGCCCAAGCTGGTGGTTCTGGATGAGCCCACGTCGGCGCTGGACCAGACTGTGCAGGTTCAGATCGTGGAGTTGCTGCGCGATCTGCAGAAGAAGCACGGGCTGGCCTATCTGTTCATCAGCCACGATTTGAAGGTGGTCCGCGCGCTTAGCCACAAGGTGATGGTCATGAAACGCGGCGATGTGGTGGAGGCGGGGGATGCCGCCCAGATCTTCGACGCGCCTACCGATCCGTATACCCGGGCGTTGATGGCGGCGGCGTTTGATCTAAAGGCGGATGAGGCTTTGGCGGTCTGAGGGGCTGATTGGGCTGAGCTGGAACCTTACGGCTCCCCTTCTCTTCCGAAATTTCTACATGCGTGTGCAAGCTGGTCCATTGACGGGCCTGGGGCTGTCGACGGATCCGCCCCTTGCGGGTTTGAGTCCGGTCCGGGGTTGCGGCGGGACTGGCCACAAGACACCACTCGTACCCCAAACCCAGCAAGCCGTTTTGGATGCCTTGCCCGCCAGTGATTGGGGAACGGCGACGCCACGCCGCCTGATTGACCGCCAGACTGGGGACGCTGACCCCCCAATTGGCGAGGCGTTGGCCGATTGTGCGGGGGAGTGTGTTATGGGCAGCGTCGATGACGGTCCTTCTGAAGACCGCTCTAACTTCCCAACATCACATCGCAATCCACGTCACGGGCGCGCAGGCGGGCGCAGGCGCGGTCGGCTTCGCGTTGGCTGAGGCCGACAAAGGCGGGCTCAAATCCGCCGCGCACGCGGTTCACCTGGCGCAAGGCATCGTGCAGCGCCTCGATCTCTTGTAGAGCTGTGCGTAGCAACAGCTTGTCCGCAGCAGAGCGTGAGGGCTGACGGCTCAGCGAGATGCCGTAAACGCGCCCGCCCGATGTGGACGCGCTGGTGACGATCTCTCGCGTGACTTCCGGGGCGCCTGGGCGCGGTGCGGGGGTTGCCGTGGGTTGCGCCGCCAGGGCCGATGCCGAGGCATAGAGCCCCAAATCCGCAGGCGCGCCCCGCGCAATGGGGCGCATGGACTTGGCCGGGGCCGTGGGACCGGGAATGGTCGCGCCGTTATAGACAGGCAGGCTGGGGCGGCGTTCGGTGACGCGGCTGGGCGCGCGCTCAAAGCCCATATCCAGCAGTTCCATGATGCGCGCGTTCCGCGTTGCGGTGGACCGGCCGCCAAAGACTGTGGCGATCACACGCTCTCCTCCACGTTCCGCCGAAGCCACCAGGTTGAAACCGGCGGCGCGGGTATAGCCCGTCTTGATCCCATCGGCACCGCGATAGGCGCCCAGCAGGCGGCGATTGGTGTTGCGCACCTGGGTCACCTGCGCGTCGGTCGTGCGGCGCGAGAAGAGGTTATAATATTGGGGGTAATCGTAGAACAGCCGCCGCCCCATCACACTCATGTCGCGTGCCGTGCTCATATGGCCCGACTGTGTCAGGCCGTGGGCGTTGCGGAAGGTGGTGGAGTTCATCCCCAGGGCCCGCGCGGTGCGGTTCATGCGCTGGGCGAATGCCTCTTCGGAACCGGAAATCGCCTCGCCAATGGCGGTGGCGGCGTCATTGGCCGATTTCACCGCTGCCGCGCGGATCAGGTAGCGCAGGGCGATGCGCTGCCCTGCGCGCAGACCCAGCTTGGACGGCGGCTCACTGGCGGCGTGGCGACTGATGCGCACTTCTGTGTCCAGGGTGATTTCGCCCAGCCGCACCGCTTCGAACGCGATGTAGAGGGTCATCATCTTCGTCAGTGAGGCCGGATGCAGCCGGGTGTCGGCGTTGCGCGACCGAAGGACTTCCCCGGTCCGGGCATCCATCACCATCTCGGCATAGGGTGCCGAATATCCTGGCCCGGACATGCCCAGAACCAAGACGAGTGGAAGCAGGCCCCCAAGGACCGTTCGAAACATATACATCATCAGCGACTGCTCTGTCTGCCTGCGGCCCGAACTTGACGCCGGTGCCTTGATTGATCTGCCTTAACCATAGCCCGATCAGCGCGTTAGATCCACCATCCATCGCGTTGCCACAAAAAGACCTCATTCTATGCGGCAGTCCGGCACATCTGGTGGAGGGGCGCGGCTGGGCCTACAAGGAAGGGCACGGATCGTGGCGGAAATGGGGCACCCCAGGGCGGCGATCTGGTGCTTAGATCGACGACCGAAGAAGAGGCCCCGCCATGCTCGACACATCCGATGACCGAAAGATCCGCGCCGCCGCCTGGTTCCGCAGCTTGCGCGACGACATCGTCGCCGCTTTCGAGCGGCTTGAAGATGCGCCTTCGCCCCATGTGGACCTGCCCGCCGGTCGGTTCGAGGTGACGCCCACCAAGCGCGCGGCCGAGGACGGTTCGGATGCGGGGGGCGGCATCATGTCGGTGATGCGCGGCGGCCGCCATTTCGAGAAGGTGGGCGTCAACTGGTCCGAGGTGCATGGAACCCTGGCGCCCCGCGCCCAGAAGGCCATGGCCGCGCGCGGCGTGCCGGGGATGGAAGAGGACCCGCGCTTCTGGGCCTCGGGCATCAGCCTGGTGGCCCATATGCGCAACCCCCATGCACCCGCCGTTCACATGAACACCCGCATGTTCTGGACGCCCCATGCCTGGTGGTTCGGCGGCGGCAGTGATCTGAATCCGGCCTTGGAATATGCCGAAGACACCGCCCATTTCCACGGCCAGATGCAGGCCGCCTGCGATGGCCACGACGCGCCCGATTATGGCTATGACAAGCTCAAGGCCTGGGCGGATGAATACTTCTTTGTTCCACATCGCGGTCGTGCCCGGGGCGTGGGCGGCATTTTCTACGACGACCTCAATACCGGCGATTGGGAGGCCGATTTCGCCTTCACCGCCGATGTGGGTCGCCATTTCCTGCCCGCCTTCGTGCCGCTGGTGGAAAAGCGCCGCGATCAACCCTGGACGGACGCCGACAAGGATGCGCAGCTTGTCCATCGCGGGCTCTATGCGGAATACAACCTGGTCTATGACCGCGGTACAAAGTTCGGGCTGGAAACCGGCCATGATGCCAATGCCGTGCTCATGAGCCTGCCGCCCTTGGCGAAATGGGTCTGACCCAAGCGTGCGCCGTTCGCGGCGGCACCATTCCAGTCGCAATGGCCCATCGAACCGCCTGATTTTCGGTCACTTCGCGTGTCGGACCGAACGGCTGTGCCATTGCGCCCTTGCCAGTTTCTCAACACAGGTGACTTGTCGCCCCCATGTCACGACCCCTTTCCGTCATCGTTGTCGAGCAGGATCGCGACCGTGCGCTTCTGATCGTCGATGCGCTGCGGGAGGCCGTGGATTGCGACATCCACGTGGTGGGCGCGTTCGACCAATTGGCCCGCGCCGTGCGCGACCGCCAGCCCGACATCGTGCTGGTGGATATCGCCGACCCGACACGGGATGCCATCGAAGACCTGACTTCGCTATCGGGGCCCCAGGACCGGCCCGTGGCCCTGTTCGTCGACCGCGACGAAGACGGGCTCGCGCGGCAGGCGATCGAGGCGGGGATGTCGGCCTATGTGGTGGACGGGCTGCGGCCCGAACGGCTGAAACCCATTCTGGACGCCGCCATCGCACGGTTTCAGATGATCCGCCGGATGCGGACGGAACTGGATGAAACCCGGCGCGCCTTGGAAGAACGCAAGGTCATTGACCGCGCCAAGGGTATTCTGATGAAGGCCAAGGGTCTCGATGAAGACGCGGCCTATGCGCTGCTGCGCAAGACCGCCATGGATCGAAAGCAGCGGTTGGTGGAAGTGGCCGAAGCGCTGGTGACCGCTGCGGGGCTTTTGGGGTGAGTTTGCGATGCGTCCGCCTGGGCTTTGTGCCGCTCACCGATTGCGCGCCGCTCGTCATCGCCCATGAGTTGGGCTTTGCCGAGGAAGAGGGGCTGTCGCTGACACTGGAGCCATCGCCGTCTTGGGCCACGCTGCGCGACCGGCTGGCCCTGGGCGACGTGGACGCGGCCCATATGCTGGCGCCGGTGCCCATTGCCCATGCGCTTGGCCTGGGCCCTGGCCCGGCGGCCATGGAAGCGCTGCATATCCTGTCGCTCAACGGTACGATCATCGGCCTGTCGCGCCCCTTTGCGGTACGCCTGAGGGACAAGGCCCCGGACCTCGCCTTTGGGGACGCGCCCGCGGCGCGCGACGCGCTTCTGGCCATGGGCCCCATCCGGCTCGCCGTGCCGTTCGCCTTTTCCATGCATCGGGAGTTGATCCATCGCTGGCTGGGCAACGGCCCGGAGCTTTCCATCCGCACGGTGCCGCCTTCGCTGATGTCCGAGGCCCTTGCCGCCGGTGAGATCGATGCTTTCTGCGTGGGGGAGCCTTGGGGTTCGCTGGCGGTCGAAGCGGGATTGGCCGAGCTCATCCTGCCGGGACGCGCCATCTGGATGGCCGCACCCGAAAAGGCGCTGGTGGCGCGGGCCGGCTGGGCCGGCGAAAACCCCGAAGTCACGGGCGCCTTGCTGCGTGCCCTTTGGCGGGCGGGCGGCTGGCTGGCAGACCCGGCGCGCCGCGCCACGGCGGCCGATATCCTGGCGCGCGATGCGTATCTGGATCGCCCCGCGGAAATCCTGGAACGTGCCATGACCGGCCATCTGGCTGTCGGCACCGACGGCACCATGCGCCACGTGCCGGATTTCGTGCGGTTCCATGACGGCGCGGCCAACTTTCCCTGGCGCAGCCAAGCCGCCTGGATCGGGGCGCAGTTGGCCCGTCGTTTCACACTTGACCCCCTGGCATCGGCACAGGCGGCAGCGCGCGTCTTCCGCAGTGACCTTTACCGCGCGCATCTGTCTGGAACGGGCGCTGTGATTCCCGGCGCGTCGTCCCGGGTTGAGGGTGCGCTCGCCACACCCACGGCCGTCGCCGCCAGCGAAGGCCGCCTGATCCTTTCACCCGATGCCTTCTTCGACGGCAGAGTATTCGATCCCGACGGGCATTTGCCCGATCTTTAGGCAGTGCAGCATCTGTTAATGCTGCGATGCGGAAAAACACTTCTCATTAGTCATTGTTTGGGTTCTCTTAACGACAAGCCGAGACAAAGACGTTTCGCTCAGCGCCCTGCACCGATGGCGGGCACCCCACCAAGCAAAGCCGCTTGATTTCGTTCGTGACCCGCCTAGGGCACGTCCGCAATCGACGCGGCTTTTTTCTTTGTGATCATGCCCTTCGCGGCATCGTTGGAAAAAGGACTAATCATGTTCCGTACCGTTGCCGCCATCGCGGCCCTGGCGCTTGCCGCGCCCGCCTCTGCCGAATTGCTCGACTTGGAAAAGGATGAACTGACGTTCGGCTTCATCAAGCTGACCGACATGGCGCCTCTCGCCGTGGCCTACGAACAGGGTTACTTTCTGGAAGAAGGCCTGTTCGTCACGCTGGAAGCACAGGCCAATTGGAAGGTTTTGCTGGATGGTGTGATCGACGGCCAATTGGACGGCGCGCATATGTTGGCCGGTCAGCCCCTGGCGGCCACGATTGGCTACGGCACCCAGGCGCATATCATCACGCCCTTTTCCATGGACCTGAACGGCAACGGCATCACCGTGTCAAACGAGGTCTGGGAAGAAATGAAGCCCAACATCCCCACCATGGCGGATGGACGGCCCCAGCACCCGATCTCTGCCTCGGCCCTGGCCCCGGTGGTGGAGCGATTCCAATCTGAGGGCGAACGCTTCAACATGGGGATGGTTTTCCCTGTCTCTACGCATAATTACGAGTTGCGCTACTGGCTGGCCGCTGGCGGGTTGGAGCCTGGATATTATTCGCCCGAGGACGTATCGGGTCAGATCGGTGCCGATGTATTCCTATCCGTGACGCCGCCGCCGCAGATGCCCGCTACGCTAGAGGCTGGCACGATCCACGGCTATTGCGTGGGTGAGCCCTGGAACCAGCAGGCCGTCTTCAAAGGCATCGGCGTGCCGGTGATCACCGATTACCAGCTTTGGAAGAACAACCCGGAGAAGGTCTTCGGCATCACCAAGGAATTTGCCGAAGAAAACCCCAACACCACCAAGGCGGTGGTCAAGGCACTGATCCGGGCGGCCATCTGGCTGGACGAGAACGACAATGCCAACCGCATGGAAGCGGTGGAGATGTTGTCGCGGCCTGAATATGTGGGCGCCGACCAAGAAGTAATCGCCGCCTCCATGACCGGCACCTTCGAGTTCGAGAAGGGTGACGTGCGCGAAATCCCCGATTTCAACGTCTTCTTTCGCTACAACGCCACCTATCCCTTCTATTCGGACGCCATCTGGTACCTGACGCAGATGCGCCGCTGGGGTCAGATCGCTGAGCCGCAGAGCGATGAATGGTTCATCGAGACGGCCCAATCTGTCTATCGCCCTGATATCTATCTGGAAGCGGCCCGCCTGCTGGTGGACCAGGGTCTGGCCGATGAAGCCGATTTCCCCTGGGACAGCGATGGGTTCAAAGCACCCACGCCCGCTGAAGATATCATCGACGGCATCGCCTATGACGGCCGCGCGCCCAATGCCTATCTGAACAGCCTGCCCATCGGGTTGAAGGGCAATCAGGTGGTCGTGGACGGCGAAGTCCAGGGCTGACCCCCTCGTCGCTTCCTGGCGGGCGCTTCTCGGGGCGCCCGCTGCGAGCGATGCAAGCGAAGAGAGCCGACAGGCTCCATGAGCGAATTCCCCCGGAGACAGTCATGACCGCCATCGATCCGAATACCGACGCCGACCTTGCGCGCGAAGCCCGCCGCAGCCGGCTGTTCACCCGCATCAACGCCGCCGATAAGTGGTTCCAGGTCCTGGGCCTGTCCTGGCTGACCCCCGTCCTGCGCGCCGCCGCCGGTGACAACCCGCGCGCCCAGGCTGGTGAGATTTGGCGCCTGCTGGGCGTGCCGCTTCTGGCCATTGTGGCCTTTCTCGGCCTTTGGGCGTCGCTGGCGCCCCAAGTCCAAACCTCCCTCGGCGCCATTCCCGGCCCCGTCGCCGTTTGGGAACAGGCCGTCAATTTGCACGAAGACGCCGGTAAGAAGGCCGAGAGCGAAGCGCGCTTTCAGGAGCAGGTCGCCACGCTGAACGAACGCCGCGTCGCCGCGGGCCAAGAGCCGATCGAGCGCGCCTATACCGGTGCCCCATCCTACTACGACCAGATTTTCACCAGCATCGGCACCGTCTTCTTCGGCTTCCTGATCGCCACAATCGTCGCCGTCCCAATGGGCATCGCGGCCGGTCTGTCGCCCACCGCCAATGCCGCGTTGAACCCGCTGATCCAAATCTTCAAGCCGGTCTCACCGCTGGCCTGGCTGCCTATCGTGACCATGGTCGTGTCGGCGGTTTACGTTACGCAAGACGGCTTGTTCGCCAAGTCCTTCCTGGTGTCGGCCATCACCGTGACGCTTTGCTCTCTCTGGCCTACGCTCATCAATACGGCGCTTGGTGTGTCGAGCATCGACAAGGACCTGGTCTCGGTCTCGAAGGTGCTGAAAATGGGGACCTGGTCGAAGATCACCAAGCTCGTCCTGCCCTCGGCGCTGCCGCTGATCTTCACAGGCCTGCGCTTGTCCCTCGGGGTCGGCTGGATGGTTCTGATCGCGGCCGAAATGCTGGCCCAGAACCCCGGCCTGGGCAAGTTCGTCTGGGATGAGTTCCAGAACGGGTCGAGCCAATCGCTGGCCCGGATCATGGTCGCTGTCCTGACGATCGGCATCATCGGCTTCCTGCTGGACCGAATGATGTATGCGATCCAGTCGCTGTTTACCTTCACGAACAATCGGTGAATGCCATGTCAGTTCTGAAGTTTGAGAAGGTTTCCAAGTCACATGGCGATACGCCAGTCCTGCGGGATATCGATTTGGAGGTGCGCGAGGGCGAATTCCTGGTTCTGCTGGGGTTCTCGGGCACCGGAAAGACCACGCTGATCAACCTGATGGCGGGGCTCGATACCCCCACCAAGGGCGAGGTGTTGTTCAAGGGCGCGCCCATCACCGGGCCGGGGCCCGAGCGGGGGGTGATCTTCCAATCCTATTCGCTGATGCCGTGGCTGACGGTGAACGGAAATGTGGCGCTGGCCGTGGACACGCTCTTTCCGCAGCTTTCCAAGGTCGAACGTGCCGCCAAGGTGGACCATTACGTGAAGATGGTCGGCTTGAGCCATGCCACAACGCGCCGCCCGGCGGAATTGTCGGGCGGGATGCGGCAGCGGGTGAACGTGGCGCGGGCTCTGGCGATGAACCCCGAAGTGCTGCTGCTGGACGAGCCGCTGAGCGCGCTGGACGCCCTGACCCGCGCAAACCTGGCTGATGAGATCGAGCGCATTTGGGAGGCGGAGCGGAAGACCTGCGTCCTGATCACCAACGATGTGGACGAGGCCATCGTGCTGGCCGATCGGATCATCGCGCTGAACCCGGATGGGACGTTGGGGGCTGAATATCAGGTGACGATCCCCCGCCCCCGGGAACGCGGTGAGATGAATCACCACGAGGGGTTCAAGACGCTGCGCGCGGATATCACCAACTACCTGATGAATGTCGGGGTGGAGGCGAAGGTGGAAGGCAGCCGCATCCTGCCGGATGTCACGCCCATCCACGGCGTGCCCACGGCGGTGGCCAAGGCGCAGGAAGGGCTGATCGACAATCGCTTCCTGGATTTCAGCCAACTCCACAAAGTGTACCCCACGCCCAAGGGGCCGCTGACCGTGGTCGAAGACTTTGACCTGAAGATCAACAAGGGGGAATTTATCTCCCTCATCGGCCATTCGGGCTGCGGCAAGTCCACCGTGCTGACCATGGCGGCGGGCCTCAACGAGATCTCCAAGGGGGCGATCAAACTGGATGGGCGCCATGTGGAAGGGGCCGACCCGGAACGCGCCGTGGTGTTCCAGTCGCCCAACCTGTTCCCCTGGCTGACGGCGAAGCAGAACGTCGCCATCGGGGTGGACAAAGTCTATCCCCGCGCATCCCAGGCCGAACGGCAGGAGGTGGTGGAATACTACCTTGAACGTGTCGGTCTGGCTGATGCCATGGACAAATCTGCGGCCGATCTGTCCAACGGGATGAAGCAGCGGGTCGGCATTGCGCGGGCCTTCGCCTTGTCGCCGAAATTGTTGCTGCTCGATGAACCCTTCGGGATGCTCGACAGCCTGACGCGGTGGGAATTGCAGGAAGTCCTGATGGAGGTCTGGTCGCGCACCAAGGTCACCGCCATCTGCGTCACCCACGACGTGGACGAAGCCATCCTGCTGGCCGACCGCGTCGTGATGATGACCAACGGGCCACAGGCCACCATCGGCAAGATCGTAGATGTGGATCTGCCGCGCCCGCGGACCCGCAAGGCCCTGCTCGAACATCCCGACTACTATGCTTACCGGCAGGACGTTCTCGACTTCCTGGAGGAATACGAGCACGGCGCCTCGCCCAAATCCAAGCCTAGCACCAAAACGGCCGCATCGGCCATTGCCGCGGAGTGAACCGATGACCCGGAAGTTAACGTTTTGGCAAGACATCGGGGCTACCCAATGCTCTCATTTGTTGTCAGGGATCCGCGATGATCGTGGTGTCGAAGAACCAGTTCCGTCTATTGGATGGGTCCATGCGTCGGATCGTCGAGGCGAATTTGCCGCTGGCGGCCCATTTCCACCAGTTGCTCTTTGCCGCGCACCCGCAGCTTCGCGCCTTGTTTCCGCAGGATTTGGCCGGCTTGCAGGCGAAGTTCGAGGATATGCTCGTGGTTCTGGTCTCCGGCCTCACAATTTCGGACGAGGTGAACGAACCGCTGCGCCAATTGGCCATCCGGCATCTGGAATACGGGGCCGAGGCCGCGCATTACCCGGTGGTTTCCGACATCTTGCTGGAAACGTTGCGCACGTTGCCCGGGGCCGATTTGTCGGAGGCGGAATTCACCGCCTGGTCGGAATTGCTGGCGGCGGTGACGGATTTCCTGGTCCGCGAGACGCTGATCGCGCAGGGCGCCGAGACAATCTAGGATCTGGCCCCGTAACAGGGGCCGAGGCCGCAGCCGATGCGTTGGTCCTGCCAGGCGCGGTACCCCTCCCGACAGGCCGAATGGCCCGGATCGGGGGTGCGGCATGAAACGCAACCTCATCGTTATCGGCGCGGGCATGGCGACCGGCCGGGCGCTGGAGCATCTGCTGGACCAAGACCCGGATGCCTATGACATCACCCTTTTCAACGCGGAGCCGCGGGGCAATTACAATCGCATCATGCTCAGCCCCGTTCTCGCGGGCGACCAGACCTACGACGACATCGTCACCCATGATGCCGATTGGTACGATAGCCACGGCATAACCTGCCGCTTCGGCGAAAAGGTCGCCCAGATCGACCGTTCGGCCAAGACCGTGACGGCCGAAAACGGCGACGTACTGGCCTATGACAAGCTGGTCTTCGGCACAGGCTCCAACCCGTTCATGATCCCACTGCCGGGCCACGACCTGGAAGGCGTGATCGCCTATCGTGACCTGGAAGATACGGAGCGGATGATGGGCATGGGCCCCGGCAATCGCGTCGTGGTCATCGGCGGCGGCCTGCTGGGCCTGGAGGCCGCGGCGGGCATGGCGGCGCGCGGTGTCGACGTCACGGTCGTCCACATCATGCCCCACCTGATGGAGCGTCAGCTTGACGAGGCTGCGGGCTACCTGCTGCGCAAGGCGTTGATCGAAAAAGGTATCACCGTCCGCTGTTCCGCCAATTCCAAGGAAATCTTGGGCCAGGACGGCCATGTCCGCGCCCTGCTGCTGGATGACGGGACGGAGCTTCCTTGCGACCTTCTGGTCATGGCCGTGGGCATCCGCCCCAACGTGGCCCTGGCGAATGAAGCGGGCCTCGCCGTGGGTCGCGGCATCCATGTGGATGACCAGATGATCACATCCGATGCCGATATCCTGGCCGTGGGCGAATGCGTCGAACATGACGGCGCGCTTTTTGGCCTTGTGGCGCCGCTTTACGACCAAGCCAGAGTAGTGGCGGCGACGCTGCTGGGGCAAGACGCGACCTTTGTGCAAAAGGACCTGTCCACCAAGCTGAAGGTGACGGGCTGCGATCTCTTCAGCGCGGGCGATTTCGCCGACGGGGAGGGGCGTGAAGATATCGTCTTCCGAGACCCGGGCCGCGGCGTCTATCGCCGCCTTGTCATCGAGGGCGACCGCGTCATCGGCGCCGTCATGTACGGCGACACCGCCGATGCAAATTGGTTCTTCGGTCTCATCAGGGACCGCACCGAAATCTCCGAGATGCGCGATACGCTCATCTTCGGCCCGGCCTATCAGGGGGGCACCCCCGTGGACCCTCTGGCAGCCGTTGCAGCGTTGCCGCTTGAGGCGGAGATTTGCGGCTGTAACGGCGTATGCAAAGGCACCATCGTGGCCGCCATCGAAGGCGGGGCCACCGATCTGGGCGCGGTGCGGGCCAAGACGAAGGCCAGCGCGTCCTGCGGGACATGCACCGGCCTGGTGGAACAGCTCGTGGCGGCCACCACGGGGGCCGAGGTCGAAACCAAGCAGGCCATCTGCGGCTGCTCTGACCTCAGCCACGAAGAAATCCGTCGGCTCATCAAGTCGCAGGCGCTCAAATCCATGCCCGCCGTTTGGCAGGAACTAGGCTGGCGCACCCATGACGGCTGCCATGTCTGCCGGCCTGCGCTGAACTTCTACCTGCTGGCCGATTGGCCGCTGGATTATGCCGATGACCCGCAAAGTCGGTTCATCAACGAACGCAAGCACGCCAACATCCAGAAAGACGGCACCTTTTCGGTGGTGCCTCGCATGTGGGGCGGCATCACCACCCCAGATGAGTTGCGTGCCATCGCCGATGCCGCCGACAAATATGCGGTGCCTACCGTCAAGGTCACCGGCGGGCAACGCATCGACCTGCTGGGCGTCAAAGGCGAAGATCTGCCCGCCATCTGGGCCGATCTGAACCGCGCGGGGCTGGTGTCGGGCCACGCCTATTCCAAGGGTCTGCGCACCGTAAAGACCTGTGTGGGCACCGACCATTGCCGCTTCGGCACCCAGGATTCCACCGGGCTGGGCGTGAAGCTGGAAAAGACGCTCTGGGGGTCTTGGACGCCGCACAAACTGAAGCTCGCCGTGTCGGGCTGCCCGCGCAATTGCGCGGAAGCCACGTGCAAGGATATCGGCATCGTCTGCGTTGATAGCGGCTACCAGATCGGGATCGGCGGCGCCGCCGGGATGGATGTGAAGGAGACCGAGCGGCTGATCGACGTGGGCTCCGAAGGGGAGGCTATCGAGGTCGTCATGGCCATCACCCAGCTTTACCGCGAGAATGCCAAGTATCTGGACCGCATCTACAAATGGGTCGGCAAAGTGGGCCTCGATTGGGTGCGGGAGCGGATCGCCGACCCCACCACGCGCGCCGACCTGGTGGCGCGGTTTGAGCTGTCCCAATCCATCTACCGCAAGGACCCATGGGCCGAGCACGCCGCGAAGCGCGCGGCCACCTATCAACCCGTGGCCGATCTGACCCTGGCGGCGGCGGAATGAGCCGGGTCCCCACGACAACGGCGCGCCAGCAACGGAGGAGTGCCCCGCAATGACCTGGATCGATCTTGGACCGCTCGACGCCATCCCCCTGCGCGGGGCCCGCAAGGTGAAGACCGACATGGGCTGCGTGGCCATCTTCCGCACGGGCGCCGACACCGTCCACGCGTTGGACAATCGCTGCCCCCATGCGGGCGGGCCCCTGGCCGAAGGCATCGTCCATGGCCAGTCCGTTACCTGCCCGCTTCACAATTGGGTCTTCGACCTGAACACCGGCCAGGCCCAGGGCGCCGATGACGGGGCCGTCGCGACCTATCCCTGCCGCGTGGCCGATGGGCGCATCCTGCTGGATGCCAGCCGCCTGACCCGTGGGAACGCCGCGTGACCGAGGCCATTCGCACCACCTGTCCCTATTGCGGCGTGGGCTGCGGCGTGCTGGCGCGCCCGGACGGGCAGGGGGGCCTGGCGATCGAAGGCGACCCCGAGCATCCGGCCAATTTCGGGCGCCTGTGTTCCAAGGGCGCGGCTTTGGGCGAGACCATGGGTCTCGATGAACGCCTGCTCACCCCCCGCATACATGGGGAGGATGCGTCGTGGGACGACGCGCTCGACCTCGTGGCGCAGCGTTTTCGGGACACCATCGACGAACACGGGCCCGATTCCGTGGCCTTCTATGTCTCTGGCCAACTGCTGACAGAGGATTATTACGTCGCCAACAAGCTGATGAAGGGTTTCATCGGTTCGGCCAATATCGACACTAATTCAAGGCTTTGCATGGCGTCGTCCGTGGCGGGTCACAAGCGCGCCTTCGGCACCGACACGGTGCCGGGCCTCTACGAAGACCTTGAGAAAGCCGATCTCGTCGTCCTGACCGGCTCGAACCTCGCGTGGTGCCATCCCGTCCTGTTCCAGCGCCTGCTGGCCGCACGCGACACGCGCGGCACCAAGATCGTCACCATCGACCCGCGCCGCACCGCCACCGCAGCCCAATCCGACCTGCACCTGCCCATCGCACCCGGCGGCGATGTGGCGCTCTTCAATGCGCTTCTGGTCCATCTCAGCGATACTGGCGCGCTTGCCCCCGACTTCCTGACCCATATCGACGGTTTCGAGGCTGCCCTGGCCGCCGCTCGCGCCGACGACCCGGCGGCCACGGGCCTCGACCCCGACCTGCTGGCGCGCTTTATGAATATGTGGGGCAAGACCGAGCGTGTCGTCACCGTCTATTCCCAAGGCGTAAACCAGTCGACCAGCGGCACCGACAAGGTCAATGCCATCCTCAATTGCCACCTCGCCACGGGTCGCATCGGCAAGCCTGGCGCGGGCCCGTTTTCCGCCACCGGCCAACCCAACGCTATGGGCGGGCGCGAAGTGGGTGGCTTGGCCAACATGCTGGCCGCCCATCTGGACCTCGAAGAACCCAGCCACCGCGCTGCCATCGCCCGCTTCTGGGGCGCGCCGAACGTGGCTAGCAAACCGGGATTGAAGGCCGTGGACATGTTCCGCGCCGTCGAATCCGGTCAGATCAAGGCCCTCTGGGTCGCTTGCACCAACCCGGCCGCGTCCCTGCCCGAAGCCGACCGCGTGCGCGCGGCCATCGCCGCCTGCGAATTCACCGTCGTCTCGGACGTGACCGACCGGACGGACACAGCCCAGCTTGCCCACGTTCTGCTGCCCGCCACAGGATGGGGCGAAAAGGACGGCAGCGTCACCAATTCCGAACGCCGCATTTCCCGACAGCGGGCGGTCCTGCCTGCGCCGGGCCAGGCCCGCCCCGATTGGTGGCATTTCGCACAAGTGGGCGCCCGCATGGGCTGGCCCGCAGCCTTCGACTACCAAAGCCCGGCCGAGATCTTTCGCGAACACGCCGCAGTGTCTGGCATTGCCGCGGGCCTCGGTCGCGATTTCGACATCTCTGGCCTGACAGACGTCGATTATAACGCACTGACCCCCACGCTTTGGCCCGCGCCGACCAAGGGCGCCGGGCCCCGCCGCTTCTTCGCCGATGGCCGCTTTCACACGCCCGACGGTCAGGGCCGTATGCTGGCAATCAGTCACCGCCCACCCGTCGCGCAGCCCGATGCTCGGCGGCCCTTCCTGCTCAACACCGGCCGCATCCGCGACCAATGGCATACCATGACGCGCAGCGCGCTGGCGCCCAGGCTCAACCGCCACATCGCGGAGCCGTTCTTGGAACTGCACCCATCCGATGCCGCCCGCCTCGGCATCGCGCCCGCGGAATTGGTGGAAGTCACGTCCGACCACGGCACCGCCATCCTGCGCGCCCAGATCACCGACCGCGTCATGCCGGGCCAGGTCTTCGCGCCCATTCACTGGACGGCACAGCACGCCCCCACGGGCCGCATCGACGCCGTCATCCCGGGCCGGACCGACCCGGTTTCGGGCCAACCAGAAAGCAAGGCCGCCCCCGTCACCCTGCGCCCCGTGCCCACACGCTGGTTCGCCTTCGCCGTCTCAGCTGTCGAACCCGCGCCTGACGCCACCTATTGGGCACGTGCCCGGGTGGGCGATGGCTGGCAGGTCGAAATGGCCGGGATCGACACGCCCGATGATTGGGTGGCCTTCGCCAAAGCCATATTCGGCGCGGCTGACCCCGTCACGTTTTCCGACGCGGCCCAAGGCACCCACCGCGTCGCACTTTGCCACGAAGGCCAGGTGACCGCCGCGCTGTTCGTGGCCCCCACACCCGTCTTCGTGGCGCGCGCCCATTTGCGGACCGCCTTGGGCGGTGCCGCGGGCGAAGCCTTGGCTGGCGCGCCCCGAGGCGATGTTCCCGATCCGGGTGCGACGGTCTGCGCGTGCCTCGATGTGGGCATCAACACCATCGTCACCGCCATCGCCGAGCGGCAACTCATGAGTGTGGAGGCCATTGGCGCCGCCCTTGGTGCAGGCACGTCCTGCGGCTCCTGCCGTCCGGAATTGGCGGCGCTTTTGGCCAGCCACACCGTTGCGCAGGCCGCGGAATGACGCTGGCGGATCACATCCGCACCTTGGGCCGGGGACCGTCCCGGGCCCGCAATCTCACGCGGGATGAGGCCTGCGATGCCATGGACGCAATCCTGTCCGGCCATGCTGCGCCCGAAGCCGTGGGTGCGCTTCTGATGCTCATGCGGTTCCACGGGGAAACCGCCGATGAGGTGGCAGGCTTCGCCGACGCGATCCGTACCATCCTGCCGCCCGTCCCCCCGGCCGCGCTGGATTGGCCCAGCTACGCCGCCGGGCGCACCCGCGGTGCGCCGCTTTTCTTGCTATCCGCCCGCCTGGTGGCGGAAGCCGGGCATCCCGTCCTCCTCCATGGTTGGAACAGCCATCAATCGCCTTTGGCGTCTGTACGCGGCGCGCTGCGGGCCTGCGGCATTTGCCAGGCCGACGACCCGGCCCATGCCGCGCGATTGTTGGACAGCGGCCGCATCGTTTATCTGCCGCTTGAGACTTTCGCGCCCAAGGCGCTGGCGCTTCTGAAGCTGCGTGACGTTCTGGGCCTGCGGTCCATCGTCAACACGGTCTGCCGAGTGTTGAATCCCGGTCGGGCGCCTGCCGCCGTCCAGGGCGTCTTCCACCCCGCCTATCGCGGTTTGCAGCAAGATGCCTCCGCCATGTTGGGCCTGCGCAACCTGACGGTGCTGAAGGGCGGCGGGGGGGAGTTTGAGCGCCATCCCGATAAGCCCCTGCACCTGACCACCCTGCGTGATGGCCATTCGGGCGGGGCTGAGGCCGCGCCGATCACCAAGGGCCATCGCCGCCTGGGCGACCAGGCTTTCGACTTGGCCGCCCTTTGGTCCGGCATCCAAACCGACCCACTGGCCGAGGCCGTCATCACGGGCACGGCGGCCCTTGCCCTCGAAACCCTGGGCCATGGCGACGGCCTGGCCCGTGCGCGCCGCCTATGGGCGCAGCGCCGCGTCGCCGTCCCCGCCTGAAAGGAGCCCCGTCATGAAATCCTTCCCGATGTTTCTACGCATGGCCGGGCGCCGCGTGGTCATCGCCGGTGGCGGCGAACAGGCCGCCCAGAAAGCACGCCTTGTCCTCAAGACAGAGGCTGATCTGACCCTGCTGGCCCCGACGCTCGACCCTGAACTGGCGGAATTGGTGGCCACGGGCCGTGCCCGGCATGTGGCCGGGCCCGTCACACCGGGTAGCTTTGCGGACACCGCGCTGGTCTTCGTGGCCACGGGCTGCCCCGGCCTCGACGCTGCCCTGCACGCCTTGGCCAAAGCCGGTGGCGCCACGGTCAATGTAGTGGACCAGCCGGAGCTTTGTGATGCAACGACGCCGTCCATCGTGGACCGCGACCCGGTGGTCATCGCCATCGGCACCGAGGGCACTGCGCCGGTCCTGGCGCGCCAACTCCGCGCCCGGATCGAGCAGGACCTGGCCCCGAACCTGGGCGGCTTGGCGGCCCTGGCCGGGCGGCTTCGCGGTGCCGTTGCCCGCACGGTGCCGAAGCCCGCGCGGCGTGATTTCTGGCGCTGGGTCTTCCAGGGGGAGCCGCGCGCCACCTGGACCCGCGGCGCCGAGCGTGACGCGGCGCGTGCCATCAAGACCGCCATCGCCGCGGGCCGCGCGCCCGATGCGGCATCCGGTGGTTCCATCGCGCTGGTGGGCGCGGGGCCGGGTGCGGCCGATCTGCTGACCCTGCGCGCGCTGCGCCACCTGCAGGAAGCCGATGTGATCTTCTATGACCGGCTGGTGGACCCCGCTGTGTTGGAACTGGCCCGCCGCGATGCGGAGCGGGTCTATGTCGGTAAATCCGTCGGGGCCTGCGCTTGGCCCCAGGACCGGATCTGCGACCTGATCGTGGCGTCGGCCTTGCAGGGCCGACGCGTGGTGCGCCTGAAATCCGGTGACCCAGTGCTGTTTGGCCGGGCCGAGGAAGAACTGGCCGCCGCCCGCAAGCATGGCTTGCCGGTGGAAATCGTGCCCGGCATCACCGCCGCCAGTGCTGCCGCAGCGTCCTTGGGCCGCTCTCTCACGGAACGGGGCCGGACAGACCGGGTGGTGTTTTCCACCGGGGCCTGCCGCGAAGGAGATGCGCTGCCCGATTGGGCCGACATGATGCGGCCCGGCACGACGTTGGCGCTCTACATGGCGGCGGGGGCCGCGCCGGCCTTGCGGGACAGCTTGTTGGAGCATGGCCTAGCCCCGGAGACAGTGGTGGATGTCGTCACGTCCGCCAGCCGTGCAGAGGAAAGCTGCGTTTCCGTTGTGCTTGATCGATTGGGGGTAGAACAGGTTCCTGCCCCGGCCATCATCTTGGTGCGCAATGAGAAGTCTTCGGCTTCCCAAACGCGCCCCATGCCGCAACTCGCCTCCTAGTAGGGTCTCCGCCCGCGCGGCGCCCAGGACCGCAAGCAAGCCCAAAGCCTGCCAGTGCATCGAAGGCCCCCGGCCTGGCGACTTGGCTGGTCTTAACGCAAAGCTTAAGCCCTCTGGGGTTGTGGCAGCCATAATGCACAGTGGAAGACCCGACAGATCGCTGAGCCGCGGCCCGCCGGTGGACTGGCTCGCACCCTTGGACTCACATCCAGACCGCCCCAAACCCCTGGCCATAGCCCTCAGCCGCAAGCCCCCCGCCCGTGGCCACCAAGGCGCCGAGCCGTCCCCATTCGTCGCCGCATTTCGCTGAAGCCCCGTTGCCGCCGCACAGCACCGACACCCGGTCCGACAGCCGCTCGATATAGGGATATCCCGTTTCCGACCACACCACTGCGCAGGGCCCGGCGCTTTCGGCTTCCACCTGCAAGCCCGGCATCAAGGCCCGCATCTCGGCCATCAAGCGTGCCGCCACGGCCCCATCTCCGCCGGAGCGGAACCAAGCCGCCGTCTCCGTGCCCGATCCGATGCGCGGGCTATCCAACTGCCCGCCGATCTTCAGGTAAAGACGCCCGTCAGGGTAGCGCACGGGCGGCAGCAGATAGAGGTCATGATCCCAGCCCTCCGGCACCCAGATCACGCTGGGCATGGTGGCCAGCCGCGCGCCCTCGGCCTCTGACAGGCGGGCAAACGCAATGGTGCGTGCCCAGACCTTCATCTTGGGCATAGCGGGCAGCAACCCATCCGAGGCCGCATGGGGGCCCGTTGCCACCACGACATGGCCGCCCTCCACTTGGCTGCCATCCGCCAGGGTGATCACGCCACCGGCCCGTGCCCCAGCCGCCTGCGGGAACAGCACCGCGCCCGCGGCGACGGCCAAATCCTGCTGCGCGGCCCGCATGGCGCGGGGGGCCATCCAGCCGCCGCCCTGTGCCTCCCAACTGGCGACATCGCCCTGGGGCAGGGCCAATCCCAACTGCGTGCGCACTGTGTCCGCATCCAATACTTCCGCGCCGACGCGCCGCGCGACCGCCAGAAACCCGTCCGTGAACCCCGCCATGGGGCCCACCGGGGGACCGGCCATCAAGGCGCCCACCTCATGGAAAATGCGCCGCCCCGACCGCGCCTCCAGGTCCCCGTAGCGCGCGATGGACCGGGCCGAGGCCAGGGCCCAATCGGCATCGGCGGCCACGTGGCGCGTGATCCGGGCGGCATCGAAATGACTGCCCCAGGGCCCGTCCCAACCTTGGGCATCCTGGGGTTCCGGGGCGGCGACAATGGCCACGGCATGCCCGGCCTCTGCCAGGTAGCGCGCGCAAGGCGCCCCCATCATGCCGCCCCCGATGACGACGAAGTCGAACCGCTGCATCGCTGTGTCTTTCAGTCCCGCGTTTCGGCCAAAACCCAATCCGCATAGGCGGCGTTCACGTGGTCAGCCAATGTTCCGAGGATGCTGGGCACGTCGTAGGGATGCAATTCGGCAATTCGTGTTTCCACGGCCGCTGCTAGGTCGGGCCGAGTGACAAGAACGACAGTCCATTCCTGCGCCTGCTCGATCTTACCCTGCCAGTGGTAGCGCGACTCGTGGGGTGCCCGAACATGTCCGCAGGCGGCCAGACGGGCGTTGACCAGGGCATCTGCAATGCCGCAGGCCGTGGCCTCATCGGGGCAGGGCACGCGCAAGGTCAGGACGGACATGGCTCAGGCCTCCACCGTCTCCCGCAGGGTGTCGATCATCAGGGCCACATTGTCCGGATCGGCATCCGGGGTGATCCCGTGGCCCAGATTGAAGATATGGGGGCCGCCCGACAGCGCGTCGCGGATGCGGCGCACTTCGGAGACCAGCGCGTCGCCGCCCGTCACCATATGCGACGATTTGAGGTTCCCCTGCACGCAGCCCGCCGGCTGCACGTTTTGCGCCACCCATTCTGCGCTGACCGAATCGTCAACGGCCACGCAATCGGCACCTGTGGCCGCGTGGAAGCCCACGTAGCCCTGACCTGCCTCCCGCGGGAAGGCGATGACCGGCAGGCCCGGATGGCGGCGTTTGAGTTCGGTGATAATGCGCTTCGCGGGCGCCACGGCATAGTGCTCAAAAGCGTCGCCCTTCAGCGACCCGGCCCAACTGTCGAACAGCTTCACCACCTCGGCCCCGGCCTGCACCTGTTGGTCGAGATATTCGATCGTGGCCTCTGTCAAACGCTCTATCAGGGCGTCGAAGGTGGCCGGGTCTTCGGCCATCAGCTTGTGGGCTGGGCCCTGGTCAGGCGTGCCGCGCCCGGCGATCATGTAGGTCGCGACGGTCCAGGGCGCGCCTGCAAAGCCGATCAACGCCACGTCGCTAGGTAGCGCGGCGGCAAGGTTGCGTACCGTCTGGTAGACCGGCGCCAGATGGTCGTGGATGTCGTCTTTTCCTTTGATCCGGCTCATGTCTTCGGGCCCTGTGATGGTCGAAAGGCGCGGCCCTTCACCGGTCACGAACCACAGGTCAGCGCCCAACGCCTGGGGCACCAGCAGGATGTCGGCGAACAGAATCGCTGCGTCGAACCCATAGCGACGGATGGGCTGCAACGTGACCTCGGTCGCAAGCTCGGGATTGTAGCACAAGGACAGGAAGTCCCCGGCCTCGGCCCGCGTGGCGCGGTATTCGGGCAGGTAGCGGCCCGCTTGCCGCATCATCCAAATGGGCGGCACGGGAAGGGTTTCACCCGCAAGGGATCGCAACAGGGTTTTCATGGGGGCCTCGTCATCCGGTCGTCTCATGTTGTCACTGCCCGTTTCCCGGCGTAGGTGTCAACTGCGCTTGACAGACCGGACACCACCATGACGACCCGACCTTCCCCCGACAGCCCCCTCAAGATCGGCACACGGGGTTCCCCCCTGGCGCTGGCCCAGGCCCATGAAACCCGTGCGCGGTTGATGGCATCCATGGACCTGCCCGAAGCCGCGTTTGAGATCGTGGTGATCAAGACCACCGGCGACCGCGTGCTGGACCGTCCGTTGAAGGAAATCGGCGGCAAGGGCCTGTTCACCCGTGAGATCGAAGAGGCGCTGTTGTCCGGCACCATCGATATCGCCGTCCATTCCATGAAGGACATGCCGACCTTGCAGCCCGAGGGTCTGGTGATCGATTGCCATCTGCCGCGCGAAGACGTGCGCGACGCCTTTGTCACGCTGGATGGCAAGACGCTGGCCGACTTGCCCCAGGGCGCGGTCGTAGGCTCATCGTCGCTGCGGCGGCGCGCGCAACTCAGCGTGCGGCGTCCCGATCTGCGACTGGTGGAATTCCGTGGCAACGTGCAAACCCGGATGGGCAAGCTGCGCGATGGCGTGGCCGAAGCCACCTTCCTCGCCATGGCGGGGCTCAACCGCCTGGGTATGGCCGAGGTGCCCCGCACCGCCATCGACCCGGACGACATGCTGCCCGCCATTGCCCAAGGCGCCATCGGGATTGAACGGCGCGCCGATGACCGTGCCGCCGCCGACATGCTTGCCGCCATCCACGATGTGCCCACCGGCCAGCGCCTTGCTGCGGAACGCGCTTTCCTTCTGAAGCTGGACGGGTCGTGTGAGACGCCGATTGCCGGGTTGGCCTTGCTTAACGGCGGCACGCTGTCCTTCCGGGGGGAAATCCTGCGCCCCGATGGCTCTGACGTGCTGGTGGAGGCAGGAGAGGCCCCCGTCGAAGACGGCGCTACCCTGGGCACCGACCTGGCGCAAAAGCTACTGGACCGCGCACCCGAGGGCTTCTTCGATTGGCGCACTTGATAAAGGACGTGGCAAAGCGCAGGTCGAGGCGTCCCGCTCTCCTGACACGAGCCTTGCCATGTCTGCCCCAACGCCCTTCACGCCGTTGACGCTGCCAAACGGCGCCGTCCTGCCCAATCGTCTGGCCAAAGCCTCGATGGAGGAAAACCTGGCCGAGCCCGGCCAAATCCCCGGCGCGCGCCTCGCCGCGCTTTATGGACGCTGGGCGCATGGCGGCGCGGGCCTGCTGCTGACCGGCAACGTCATGGTCGCGCCCGACGCGCTGACGGGCCCCGGTGGTGTCGTGCTTGAAGACGGTGTCGACCTTGCCCCCTTTCGCCGCTGGGCCGAGGCTGGCAAATCGGGTGGTGGCCATATCTGGATGCAGATCAACCATCCGGGCCGCCAAGTCTTTGCCAATATGGGCGAAGGCGCTGTGTCGGCCTCAGAAGTCGGGGTGGGGATCGACGGCTATGAGCATCTCTTCCCTAAGCCCCGCGCGCTGACGGGCGACGAAATCCGCGATATCGTCGCGCGCTTCGCCCGCACGGCCACGCTGGCGGAAGAAGCGGGCTTCACCGGGGTCGAGATCCACGGTGCCCATGGCTATCTCATCAGCCAGTTCTTGTCCCCGCTCACCAACCGGCGCGACGACGAATGGGGCGGAACGCTGGAAAACCGCGCGCGGCTTCTGATGGAAATCGTGCGCGCCGTTCGCGCCGCCGTCTCGCCTGGCTTTTGCGTGGGCGTGAAACTCAACTCTGCCGATTTCCAGAAGGGCGGGTTCGCGGCTGAGGACGCCGAAGCCGTTGTGAAGATGCTCGACGGCTTGGGTCTCGATCTGGTGGAGTTGTCCGGCGGTTCCTACGAAAGCCCCGCGATGCAGGGCCTGGCGGGTGAAAGCAGCGGTGCGCGGAGAGAGGCCTATTTCATCGACTTCGCCCGCCGCATTGCCCAAGTCGCCACCATGCCCGTCATGGTCACGGGCGGGATCCGGCGCCTTTCCGTGGCCGAAGAAGCGCTGGCTCAGGATGCCGGCGGTTTCGGCGTCTCGGTCCTGGGCATCGCACGCGCGCTGGCCTTCCGGCCCGACCTGGTTCGCGACTGGCAGGCGGGGCGCAATACAGACATCGAGGTCCCGGAGATCCAATGGCGCAATAGAACCCTCGCCAGCCTCGCGACAATGGCGCTGACTCGGGCCCAACTTGACCGCATGGGCGCGGGGCGGGAGCCTTGGGCCAAGATGCCCGTCCCCTTGGCAATGGCCCGCGATCAGATCAATTCCTGGCTGCGTACTCGGCGCTACAGGGCCTGGCGTGCTGCGCATTCGGGGTAGTAAGTCAGGGGCGCAGCGTTGAGATGGGTTTCCCGGCCTGTTTAGGGGACCGGAGGCAAGCCCATCAGGGCGCCTGTTCATCGCCGGGCTGGCCCCCGGCCCGTTGATCCACCGGCTTGGATGCCGGGCATCCGATTCCCTCAAAAACTCCGCTCTAAGACGCCCCCGCCCAAGGCCCATGCTGCCCCTCTTCTCCATTCACATGCACAAACCCGTGCAGCCCGAAGAAATCGCGCTGCGCCTGGATCATGTTCGCCGTACCGCGTGCCGTCCGCATGGCGTCGAAATAGGCCAGGCCCGAAGACAGGGCGGGCAGCGGATGCCCGTGCAAAGCCCCTTGCGCCACCACTTCGCGCAGCGCGCCATGGCTGCTGCGCAGAATGCCGGCGAAATGGTCGATCCGCATCAGATTGACCCCCGGCGCGTCCGACAGGGCCCGGGCCATGTCGTCCAGCATCACTGACCGGATGATGCAGCCCTGCCGCCAGATCTGTGCAATCCGGGCCATGGGTAAGTCCCAGCCGAAATCGCGCGCAGCGGCCGATAGCATCTCGAACCCTTGGGCGTAGCACAGGACCTTGCCCGCGATCAGCGCGCGCTCCAACACGTCCTGGGACAAGCCATCGAAGCGGGTGGGCGCTGGGCCAAACACGGCCTCCGTCGCGGCGCGTTCGTCCAGCCGCGCTGACAGGTTGCGCGCCACCACGGCCGCTTCGATGGCCGGAACGGGCGCCAGGCGGTGCTGGCTTTCGATGGCTGTCCAGCGGCCCGTCCCCTTCTGCCCCGCCGCATCCACGATGACCGATAGAAGTGGCGCGCCTGTGCCCACGTCGCGCGCGTGGGCCACTTTGCCCGTGATTTCGATCAGATAGCTTTCCAGCGGCCCTGCGTTCCAGCCATCGAACACATCGCCGATAGCGTCTTCGTCCAAGCCATGGCCGTCCCGCAGGATGCCATAGACCTCAGCGATCATCTGCATATCGGCATATTCGATGCCGTTATGGACCATTTTGACGAAATGCCCTGCGCCACCCGGTCCCATCAGTGCCGCGCAAGCGTCGCCTTCATGCTTGGCGGCGATTGCGGTCATGATGTCTTCGACCCGTGCCCAATGGGCCGGGTCACCGCCGCCCATGATCGACGGACCATGGCGCGCGCCTTCCTCCCCGCCCGAGACGCCGACGCCCAGAAACGGGCCGCGATCGTCTTTCACGCGACGGTCGGTGTCGTGGAAATTGGCATTGCCGCAATCGATGATCAGATCGTCGGCATCCAGAAGCGGGCGCAAAGCGTCGATTTGGTCATCCACCGCGTCGCCCGCGGGTACCATCACGATGATTGCGCGGGGTGTGTCCAGGGCGGCGACGAAATCTTCCAGGCTTTCGGTCGGCGTGATCCGGTCGGCCAGCGGCCCGCTGCCTGCGTAGAAATCACGCGTCACCCGGGTCGTGCGGTTGAAGACTGCGATGTCGAAGCCCTTTTCCGCGATGTTCGACGCCAAGGCCGCCCCCATCGTGCCTAGCCCGATCAATCCGATCCGCGCGCCTGTCGCCATGTCGTCCCCCCTTCGGTCGTTCCCCTGGGCCTAGACCCTTCGGTCCCGGGAACCAAGCCCGGCCTTGCGCAACACTGGAAAAGAACACAAAGTGAACAAATGGCTAAGATGAGTCTCCAAGACAAACTCGCGCTTCTGTCGGATGCGGCGAAATACGACGCCTCCTGTGCGTCGTCGGGCACCACGCGGCGTGGGTCGCGCGATGGCAAGGGGCTCGGCTCCACCACGGGGTCGGGCATCTGCCACGCCTATGCGCCCGATGGTCGCTGCATCAGCCTGCTCAAGATCCTGATGACCAATTACTGCGTCTATGATTGCGCCTATTGCATCAACCGCGCGTCGTCGAACGTGCCCCGCGCCCGCTTCACCGTGGATGAGGTCGTCTGGCTGACCACCGAATTCTACCGCCGCAACTATATTGAAGGCCTGTTTCTGTCTTCGGGCATAATCAAGTCATCCGACTACACGATGGAACAGATGGTCCGCATCGCGGAAACCCTGCGCGCGCAGGGCTTTCGCGGCTATGTCCACCTCAAGACCATCCCCGAAGCCGCGCCCGAATTGATCGAGCGTGCGGGCCTTGCCGCCGACCGCCTGTCCATCAACATCGAACTTCCGACCGATGCCTCGGTGAAGGCCTACGCGCCCCAGAAGGACCCCACGGGCATTCGCCGCGCCATGGGCAAGGTGCGGCTGACCACCCAAGACTACGCGGAACCCAGCTATCGGGGTCGCAAGCGCGCCCGCTTCGCGCCGGCGGGACAATCAACACAGATGATCGTGGGGGCCGACGCGTCGGATGATGCGACGATCCTGGGCAATGCCGACCGGCTTTATGGTGCTTACGGTCTGCGGCGGGTCTATTACTCCGCCTTTTCGCCCATCCCCGATGCGTCCGCTGTGTTGCCGTTGGTGGACCCGCCGCTGATGCGGGAACACCGGCTTTACCAAGCCGATTGGCTGTTGCGGTTCTATGATTTCGAGTTGGGTGAGATCGTGCGCCGGGACGCCGGTGGGATGCTGGATCTTGACGTGGATCCGAAGCTTGCCTGGGCGCTGGTCCATCGCGATCGCTTCCCTGTCGATGTGAACCGCGCTGAGCGTGCCATTCTGCTGCGCGTCCCCGGCTTCGGCACCAAGATCGTGGCACGCATCCTCAAGGCCCGCCGCAATGGTGCCCTTGGGCTAGAAGATCTGCGCCGCATGGGGGGCCGCGTGAAACAGGCGCGCCCCTTTATCGTCACGCGCGATCACCATCCGGGCGCGCAACTCGACGCAGCCGACTTGCGGACACGCTTCGTCAAGCCCCAGCAGTTGGAGCTTTTTTGATGTACGCGCCCCGATTGCCGCGCATCGGTACGTTGGCCGCCTGGCGCGATGCCGCCCGCCGCTTGGCCGCCGCCCGTGTGCCGCCGTCTGCCGTGGATTGGGGCCTGGCGGGGGAGGAGGGCGCCATTTTCAACGCCGACCTGCCCGCACCCGCCCGCCATCTATCGGTGCCGCGCGCTTTTCCAGACCTGGCGCGCGTTCTGATCCCGGATCGGTCGGGGCAGGGGATGGGCGTGGCCTACACCCTCCTGCTGCGCCTCCAGTCGGAGCCGGGGCTGCTTTCGGCCCGCGCCGACCTCGATGTCGCCCGCGCCCATCGCATCGCGAAGGCCATTCGGCGCGACATCCACAAGATGCATGCCTTTGTCCGCTTCCGAGAGGCAGGCGACCAGACAGTGCGTCGCCGTTTCACTGCCTGGTTCGAACCCGATCACCGGATCGAAGAAACGGTTGCGGATTTCTTCGTCAACCGGTTCGGCGACATGGATTGGCAAATCGTCACGCCGGACGTCACGACCACCTTCCAGTCTGGTGCGCTGCGGCTGGAAGCCATCCGGTCGACCCGACCCGATGCCGATGACCCGTTGGAAGGGCTGTGGACGACCTACTACGAAAACATCTTCAATCCGGCCCGTCTGAAGGTCGACGCCATGCAGGCAGAGATACCCAAGAAGTATTGGCGGAACCTTCCCGAGACCCGCAGCATTCCTTCCATGATCGCCTCTGCCCGCAACCGCGTTGCCGCGATGCAGCAGGCGACACCCAACATGCCCGCCCCTGCGGCGGCCCACGGGGAGGAGTCTGCGATGACTGCCATTGAGCAAGCCGATCTGTTCGGCGCGCCCAGCCTGGATGACCTGCGCCGAGATGCGCTGGCCTGTACGCGCTGTCCGCTCCATCAAGAGGCCACACAGATCGTCTTTGGCGAAGGTCCCGCGGATGCCCGCGTGATGTTCGTGGGCGAACAACCCGGCGACCGCGAAGACCTGGAGGGCCGGCCCTTCGTTGGTCCTGCCGGCCAGCTTTTCGACGAAACACTGGCGGCCGTAGGGATTAAGCGTGCCGACTGCTATGTGACAAACGCCGTTAAGCATTTCAAATTCGTACAGAAAGGCCGTCGCCGTATTCACCAGCGCCCTGCCGCGTCTGAAGTCCAGGCTTGTAAGCAGTGGCTAACGCAAGAAATTGCCGTCGTTGATCCCCGGCTTGTGGTGGCCCTGGGCGCAACCGCGCTCCATGCCCTTACCGGCGATGGTGCGGGGCTTCTGAAGCGCCAGGGTGGGATCGAATCCTTACCCGATGGCCGGCCCCTGTTGGTCACTGTCCATCCGTCCTACTTGCTGCGGCTGCCGGACGCGGAGACCCGCGCAGAACAGGCGAAAAAGTTCCGGCGCGATCTGAGTTGTGTCCACGACCTGCTCAAAACCTGAGCAAGGTGGGCGAAACTTTGCGGGCCATAGGCGGTGTTCCGGCTTTCGTCATGCGGCGGCGCAGCATTTTCGTGCAAACCGGGGAACTGCGCCCCAGTTTCAGCGTTAGCAAAAGGTAAAGGCATCCGCCTGAACCGCATCACTAGGAGATCTGCCATGGACCGTCTGCGTACAGTTATCTTCCCGGTTGCGGGGCTCGGCACCCGTATGTTGCCGGCCACCAAGGTTACACCCAAGGAGTTGCTGCCCGTCTACGACACGCCGCTTCTCCAGTTTGCTATCGATGAGGCGCTGGCTGCTGGCGCCGACCGGCTTATTTTCGTGTCGCACCCTGAAAAATCCGCCATCGAGGACTATCTTCGCCCCGCCCCCGATCTCGAACAAGCCCTTGCCGCCAAGGGCAAGACAGCACTGCTGGAAGCCGTGCGTGCCAGCCACGTGCCTGCCGATGTCGATGTGCGCTTCGTCATGCAGCATGAACAGAAGGGTTTGGGCCATGCCGTCTTGCAAGCCGCCGACTTGGCGGGCGACGGACCGGTGGGCGTGATCTTGCCCGATGATCTGATACTTGGGACGCCCTGCTTGGCAGAAATGACGACCGGCTTTGACCCCGACACGATGCAAAGCCTGATCGCCGCCCAGCGTGTCGCCCCCGAGAAGGTATCAAGCTACGGTATTTTCGACTGCAACGAAGCAAGTTGCACTTTCGGCGCCGACCCGGTCCTGCCTGCCAATGGCTTTGTCGAGAAACCGGCGCCAGACCGCGCACCGAGTCGACTTGCCGCCGTTGGACGCTATATCATTGGACAAGGGATTTTTGCAGCTCTGCGCGGCACCGAAACCGGCGCGGGCGGTGAAATCCAGCTGACGGACGCGATCGCAAAGCTCGGCCGCATCCATGCCTACCGGTTCTCGGGGACACGCTATGATTGCGGGTCCAAGGACGGGATGGTCGAAGCGACGCTTGCCGTTCAGAAGGCCCGGGGCGAGAGGCATCTGCAACTCGCCGCGGAATAGGAAATAAAACCGCATGGGGGAGCGTGATGCACTATTATCAAATGACAGGTTTCATGGGATCAACGGAAGACACGGCTGAAACGTGTCGCAATATCGACCTGCCCCGCCCCGATGATGCCGTGCTCTTCCTCGACTTCGATGGCACGCTGATCGACATTGCCGAAACCCCCGACGGGATCACCGTCGGGGACGATGTGACGGAGTTGTTGGATCGCGCCCATGACCGCCTCGATGGGCGTGTGGCCATCGTGTCGGGTCGTAAGCTCGACGATTTGGAACGCTTTCTGCCCGATTTCAAAGGCAACTTCATCGGCACACATGGCGCAGAATTCCGCATCGACGGTATCCGCCGCCCAGGCGCCGAGTATAGTCGCGCCACGGTGTCGCGCTTGGTGCGGCTGGTGGAAGACTTCGCCGCCCTGCGCCCCGAATTTTTGGTGGAAACCAAGCCTTCGGGCGTGGTGCTGCACTTCCGCTCGCGCCAGGCGGAAAGGCATTCGGCCCTAGCGCTCCACTTCATGGACAGCTTGGCTTCCGCCGCCGATGGTTTCCGCTTGCAACCCGCGCTTATGGCTTACGAAATCAAGCCAGACAATGTGGGCAAGGACATCGCGCTCAAGACGCTGTTGGAAGACACGAGGCTGGCCCGCGCTACTCCTGTCTTCGCGGGCGATGATTTGACCGATGAACCCGCTTTGGGCCTTGTTCAGTCGCGTGGCGGTATCGCCATCAAGATCGGCGAGGCCGAAACTGTGGCCAAGCATCGAATGGCCGACCCGTCCACCCTGCGCCGTTGCCTGGGCAAGTGGCTTGGCTGACACCGAAAGTCAGCGGGGGCGGCTGGTCGTCGTTTCCAACCGGATACCCAAAGGCGATGTTCCCGCGGGCGGACTCGTCTTTGCCTTGCACGAGGCGCTGCGCGGCTCTGGCGGCCTTTGGATTGGAGCCGCGGCGCCCACGCCCACCGCCGAAGATGGCCTGACCTCCATCGGGTCGGGCAATTATGATCGTGCCACCTTTGCTTTGTCGGACGCGGAATACGAAGGCTACTATTTGGGCTATGCCAATTCCGTCCTCTGGCCGCTGTTTCACCATCGACCAGACCTGCTCCAGATCGGTGAAGGCGATTTTGACGCCTATGTGACCGTCAATCGCCGCGTCGCCCGCGCCATTGCCAATACCGTGGGCCCCGATGACCTGATCTGGATACAGGATTATCACTTCCTGATGGTGGCCCATGAATTGCGCGCCATGGGCCTGCACAATCGTATCGGCATCTTCCTGCATATCCCCTTTCCGAGCCCCACCGACATCATGGCCCTGCCGCAAGTGGCCATGATGCCCGCCTGGCTGGCGGCCCATGACGTTGTTGGGCTGCAAACCACGCGCGACGTGACCTCGGCCGCGGAAATGCTGCGCCATGACACCAAGACCCAGACGCTGGGGCAGGGGGCCTGGTCGCGGGAAGGCCGGGTCTTTTCGGTTCTGAACTTTCCCATCGGCATCGATGCCGCCGGGTTCGAGGCCTCGGCCGCACGCGCGCCGGCGCCCGACCTGCAGATGGCGCCCAACGCGCCGCTGCTGCTGGGGGTGGACCGGCTGGATTACACCAAGGGTCTGGTGCACCGGTTCGAAGCCTTCGATGCCTATCTGTCCGCCCGCGACGATGCGAGCCCCCGACCCACCTTCCTTCAGATCGCACCACCTTCGCGGGAAGATGTTGAGGCCTACCAAGACATCCGCGAGGAGCTTGAGCGCACTGCTGGATCCATCAATGGGGCCCATGCCGATCTGGACTGGACGCCTCTGCGCTATGTGCGCCGTCACGTCCCCCGCGACCGGGTGGCGGGTTTGCTGCGCCGTGCCGATGTGGCGTTGGTCACGCCCTTGGCCGATGGCATGAACCTGGTGGCCAAGGAATTCGTCGCCGCCCAAGACGGCGCCGATCCCGGCGTGCTGATCCTGTCCCATTTCGCGGGCGCGTCCGAGCAATTGAAGGACGCGCTTCTGGTGAACCCTTTCGATACGGCCAGCTTCGCCCGCGCCATCGATGAGGCGGTGAACATGCCGCTGGAAGAACGCTGTGCCCGCCACGCCGCTTTGCGCAAGGTGGTGTTCAGCACCGATATTGCCTGGTGGATGTCGAGCTTCATTCGAAGCCTGCGTAACAGCACCCCTGCCGCACCCGCGCCCTGGGGCAATATGGAAATCAGTTAGCGCGAGGTGGCGACGAAGCGGGGGGCCAGCCCCCCGTCGCGCAAAGCGCGACTCCCCCCGGGAGTATTTTTGCCAGGATGAAGGGGGGCCGTTGCGTGGAGGATGGTGGCGGTACAGGGACTCGAACCCCGGACACAAGGATTATGATTCCTCTGCTCTAACCAACTGAGCTATACCGCCACTGGCGGGCGAGATACGGGCGCGGGGCAGGGGCGTCAAGACCGCCCATCCGCCTTTTCATCGCCATCCTGCCATGGCACCTTCTGCCCCCATGGATGACCACACCGCCGATCCCCTGACCGAACTGCGCGCACTTTTGGGTGCCGCACATGTGCTGACTGGCGCCGATACCGACCGCTTTTCCCGTGACTGGACGGGTAAGTGGCGGGCGGAGCCTTTGGCCGTGATCCGTCCGGCATCGACCGCGGAGGTCTCGGATTGCGTGCGGTTGGCCGCGCGCCATGGCCTGTCCGTCGTGCCGGTGGGTGGCAATACCGGCCTTGTGGGCGGCACGGCAAATCGCGGCGCGCTTATGATCTCGCTGGAACGCATGGCTGCCATTCGCGACATCCGTCCCGAAGCGGGCATCGCCATTGTCGAAGCAGGCGCGATACTGTCGGATATCCACGACGCGGTCCAGGTCCATGACCTGATCTTCCCGCTGACCTTCGGGGCGCGCGGGACGGCGCGGGTGGGCGGGTTTCTGTCTACCAATGCAGGCGGCTCCAACGTGGTGCGCTATGGCCCCACACGGGGGCTGTGCCTGGGGTTGGAGGTGGTACTGGCAGATGGCCGCGTCCTTGATTTGATGAGTGAGCTGCGCAAGGACAATTCCGGTTTCGACCTGCGCGATCTGTTCATCGGGGCCGAAGGCACGCTGGGCATCATCACGGCCGCCGTGTTGCGACTGGCGCCCAAGCCCCGCCACCACGCCACAGCTTTTGCCGCGATCCGCGACCTACCAGCGGCGCTGAGCCTGCTGGGTCGCTTGCAGGCCGCCAGCGACGGCGCGGTGGAGGCGTTCGAATACATGCCGCGCAGCTACATGGACGCACTGGCCAAGTACCGCCCTGACCTGCGTCAGCCTTTTGCCATCCACGACCACGCCGTGATGATCGACATGGGCGGCCTGTCCCGGCCCCTGGATGCCGTGCTGGAAACCGTGCTGGGGGACGCCGTCGAGGCAGGAGACGTTCTGGATGCCATGATCGCCCAGAACGAGACGCAGCGCGCTTTCATTTGGGAGATGCGTGAGGCTGCAGCCGAGATCACCTTCACCCGCCTGCCCATCGTCGACAACGACGTGGCGCTGCCGCTGGATGGCGTGGATGGATTCATATCTGAGATGCATAATCGGCTGGCAGCCATGGACGCGGGCGCCGACACGCTGATCGTGGCCCATCTGGGCGATGGCAATGTGCATCTCACAGTCTACCCGACTTTGGACGCTGCCGCCCATCTCGACGCGATCCGAGAGATGATCGAGGACGTCACCATGTCGCTGGGCGGCTCCATCAGCGCGGAACATGGCATCGGGCTGTCCAAGCTCCCCACTATGACCCGCCGCAAGGACCCGGTCGCGCTAGATGTGATGCGCGCGGTGAAAGTTGCTCTGGACCCGGAGAACCGTTTGAACCCCGGCAAGGTGATCCCGGACGCGTCTTAGGGTGGGTGAAGGTCGCCGATGCGTTGAAGACCCTCCCACTGCCACTCCGCCTCTGGAATGGAATCAAACCCAAAGGGCACCGGTTCATTGTCCCGCCGCCCGGCGATTTGGGTGGTGCCGACGCATCGCTTCTACCGGGCAATGACTTGTAGTCATGAAGCGCGTCAGAAGGATCGTCAGATCACCGCACCGCGACCTATTGATGGATCGGCTTGCACCTTTCACACCTGCTTGGACACAGACAGAGACCCGGCGGCTTTATGATGTGGCAGGCGATAACCGGCCTGTGACTATAGCGGTTCTCGAAAAACCTGAAGCATCATCTTTTTGAGAAACGTCGCAACATCAATGCGATAACAGAACGTTTTTCGGAAATGCTGATTCAGGTTTTCCGAAAACCGCTTTAAACGCTGATCAGACCATTTCGCTGAGCCCCTCACCCCCGTCCAAAGATCTGCGTCAACGCCAAGCCACCTGCCATCGCCATCAACCCCACGACCCTCAGCGGTGACAGCGGCACAACTCGTGCGCCGAACAGCCCGAAATGGTCGATCGCCGCGGCTGAGATCATCTGCCCCAACAACACGAAGAACACTGCATTCCCGACCCCGAAAACCGGCGCGATGAAGGTGACCGACAATACGTAGAAGGCGATTAGCACACCGGCTAGAAACAGATGCCATGGCTGCCCCACCACGCGCCCCAACGCGCCCGGTCCTGTCACTGCCATGGCCAGGGCCGCCGTCGCCAAGGCCACTGCGAAAAGCACGAAGGCCGCAGCCGCGGGTGCGCCGATATTGGCCCCCAACCGTGCATTCAGCGCTGCCAGGATGGGGATGCCGACGCCTGCCAGCAACATGATCACTGCGTGGTGCGTCATATGCCCTCCACCCTGTCCAGCCAGGCCCCCAAGGCGCCATTCGTGGCTTCGGGCTGCTCCAACGTGGGCAAATGCCCGGCCCCCTCGATCACCACCAACTCTGCGCCCTCGACCAGCCCGTGCATCAATTCATGGCGGTGGAGCGGGCAAAGCGCATCTTCGCGCCCACACATCACAAGCGTCGGCACGCGCACTCCGCACAGCACCTCCTGTTGGTCAGGCCGCGTCATCAACGCGTTCGATTGCCTCAGAAATACATCTGGGCCCAGAGCCTCGGCCATGGCCATACAGACATCGAGAATGGCCCCGAGATTCGGGCCATCGGCCAGGTAATTCGGCTTCATCTCGTCGCGCATCACCGCGCGCAAATCGCCATCGCGCACGCGTGCCATCTGAGGCGCGCGCCCCTCAGCCACGGACGGATGTTCCGCCTTGGAGTTGGTGTCCATCAGGCACAATCCCGCCACGCGCTCCGGCGCTTGGGCCATAACCTCCATCGCCACGATCCCACCCATGGACAGCCCCGCCAACGCGAAGCGCGGCGGCGCCACGCGCAAGATGGCTGCCGCCAAAGCCGTTATGGTGTCGGCCGCCGAGATCGGCGCGACCATCACCGCACGATCCGAGAAGGCCGCAATTTGCGGCGAGAACAGGCGCCCGTCGCACATCATGCCAGGCAGCAAGACAAGCGGCATAGGCGCGCCTTCGGTCGATTGCTGCCTCTCCATGTATGCGATGGAACACCGCATTTGACGAAGGCACAAGCCGTGGCTACGGTTCTACTACTGGCTATCGCTCATGTCGGGGAAAAACGGATGACCGATTTCTTCCTACTTGCCGTTGCAGTCTTCGCTGCCGTGGTTCTCGTTCGCCTGCTGACGCGTGACTGGCGTCGGCTCGACGAAGAGGAGGAGGTCGAGGGCAGCTAACCTAGCCCGTCTCGACCTTCGCCCCCAGATGCCGCGCGCCACGCTCCCGCGCCAGACGCATCTGCTTCACCCGCTCGCGGAAGCGCGCGCGGTCGGCCTGACTGAACTGGTCCACGCATTGGTGGCACTGAACACCGGGCTCATAATCTCGCCGCTTCGTGTCCTCCGGCGCAAGCGGCCTGCGACAGGCATGGCACAGCAGGTGCCCCCCGGGCCGCAACCCGTGGCCCACGCTCACTCGGTCATCAAAGACGAAACAGGCGCCCTGCCATAGGCTTTCGTCTTCCGGCACATCCTCCAGATAGCGCAGGATGCCGCCTTCCAGATGGACCACGTCTTCCACGCCCTGGGCGCGCAGAAAGGCGGTGGATTTCTCGCATCGAATGCCCCCGGTGCAGAACATCGCCACCCGCTTGCTGGCAAACCGTTCCGCATTTTGCGCCCACCATTCGGGAAAGTCACCAAACGCTTCGGTCCCCGGGTCCAGCGCACCTTCGAAACTGCCGATGGCCACCTCGTAGGCGTTGCGCGTGTCGATCACGACGGTATCGGGGTCGCGCACCACGGCGTTCCACTGGCGGGGCGGAACGTAACGCCCCACGGCAGCCCTGGGGTCCAGTCCGGGCTGCCCCATGGTGACGATTTCTCGCTTCAAGCGCACTTTCATCTTGCCGAATGGGGCCACCTCGGCACTTGCATATTTCGGCTCAATCCCCGCGCAACCCGGCAAGTTTTGAATATGGGCAAGCACGGCGGCCACCCCGTCCTCTGACCCCGCAATGGTCCCGTTGATCCCCTCTGGTGCCAAAAGCAGCGTTCCGGTCACGCCCTGCGCCAGACACAGGTCCAGAAGCGGCCTCCGCAAAGCGGCAGGGTCCTCAAACGGCGTGAACCGATAGAGCGCGGCGACCTGAAACATCGCCGTCATCTAAGCCTGGATCATCGAAATGTCGACCGCCGCCCCTTCATCCTGGTTCAAATACTCCGGGGGGAGTCGCGCTTTGCGCGACGGGGGGCTGGCCCCCCGACACGCCCCATCCTACCCTCGCGCCAACGCTGCAGGAGAACGCGCCATGCCCCAAGCCCTCATCGTCATCGACGTCCAAAACGGCTTCTGCCCCGGCGGTAACCTGGCCGTCCCAGACGGCGATACCATCGTCCCCGGCATCAACGCGCTGATGGACGATTTCGACCATGTGATCCTGACGCAGGATTGGCACCCGGCGGGCCATTCCAGCTTCGCCTCCTCCCATCCAGGCCAAGACCCCTACGCGGTGATCGAGATGCCCTATGGAAGCCAAGTGCTCTGGCCCGACCATTGCATCCAAGGGACCCGCGACGCGGCCTTCCATCCCGATCTGCGGACCGATCCGGCCCGCGCGATCATCCGCAAGGGCATGAACCCGGAGATCGACAGCTATTCCGCCTTCTTCGAGAACGACCACAAGACGCCCACCGGCCTGCATGGCCTGCTGCAAACGCTGGGGGTCGAGGCGCTGACCATGGTCGGCCTGGCCACTGATTTCTGCGTGAACTACTCCGCCGTCGACGCGGCCAAGCTGGGCTATGCGGTGACCGTGCGCGAAGATCTGACCCGCGCCATCGACCTCGACGGCTCATTCGCGGCGGCCCGCGACGGTATGGCAGCGGCGGGTGTTGCGCTTGCCTGAGAATTTGCGGGCGACATGGCCATCCCGTGGCACGCCTTTTGACGGAACCAAGTCGGGGGTTTTGCACTCCCGGACCCCCGCAGGATATTTGTGCCAGGAAGAAGCGGGCAGGCGCGAGAGGAGGGCTTTGGGATGACGGAGCCACGATTGACGCCCTTGGCGCATGATCCGATGCTGATGCCGATCAGTTTGCTCTGCCCGGCCTATGTGGTGCGCGATTGCGGCCTGGACGGGCTCTACGCGGCTGCTCGGTTGGTGAAGACGCGCCATCCCGGCACACAGGCCCGGGCCACGCTCGATGACTTGGGGCAGGCCTGCTACACCTGTATGCAATCAATCGCTAAGGCCTCGACCGCGTGGAGGGCCACGATCTTTCTGTGCTTCAGCCCGATTTGTTTCTGGATGGCGAGCATCCGGGCAATTTCACGGACCCTGCTGAATTTCCGTTGAGGTTGGAAAACATGAGGCAGGCGCGGGCTGCCGCTGGCGCGAATTTGGCGCAGCGCGGTTGGGGCCGCCCTGATACCGGTTGGTCGCCTGACGAGGTCACAACCAACTCGAACCGCGTACTGGATCGGGCCTGCGTTCTGCAAGCCGTCCCTATAGCGGCGGCAGCGGACCTCATCGCTGCTTTCCCCAATGGTTTTTTCACTGACGATTGGTCTCCCATGGCCAACATGGTCTTGGCTGGACGGTTGGCCGCCCATGGGGCCGCGCTTTGGGGCATCGGCGCCAATGCGCTCGCTTTCCGAGTGGCCGACGATGCGGACCGCACCGCCATTCTGGCCATTGTCGAGACGGACTAACGAGCGCCTGACATTCCCGCGCTTGCAGCCACGCTCGACGGCAGGTCTCAGCTTCTTCTGCACTATACCGGCTGATCGATTGACCCGGACTGGACACGGCCCCCCCGCACTGCTTCAACCCTTGGGTAAGGGGGCCGCCCATGATCGACATCGCCACGCGCGTCTGGAACCACAAGTGGAAGATCGACCCGATCGTCCGCTCCCTCATCGACACGGATTTCTACAAGCTGTTGATGTGCCAGTCGGTCTTCCGCAACAAACCGGATACGCACGTCACTTTCTCCCTCATCAACCGCTCGACCCACGTGCCCTTGGCCCACCTGATCGATGAAGGCGAATTGCGCGAACAGCTTGACCACATCCGCACCTTGTCCCTCGCCCGCGGTGAAAGCACCTGGCTGCGCGGCAACACCTTCTACGGCAAGCGCAGCATGTTTCGCCCGGACTTCATGGAATGGTTCGAAAACCTGCGCCTGCCGCCCTACCACCTGGAGCGCAAGGGCGACCAATACGAACTCACCTTCGAAGGCCCCTGGCCCGAAGTCATGCTTTGGGAAATCCCCGCGCTTGCCGTGCTGATGGAACTCCGCTCCCGCGCTGTCCTGCGCGATTTGGGCCGCTTCGAACTCCAGGTCCTCTACGCGCAAGCCATGTCCCGTGTTTGGGACAAGGTCCAGCGCCTCCGCGCCATCCCCGACCTACGCCTCGCCGATTTCGGCACAAGACGCCGCCACTCCTTCCTGTGGCAAGACTGGTGCGTGCAAGCCTGCCAGGAAGGCCTCGGCCCCAACTTCACCGGCACCTCCAACTGCCTGATCGCCAAGAACCGCGATCTGGAGGCCATCGGCACAAACGCCCACGAACTCCCCATGGTCTACGCCGCTTTGACCGAGGATGACGCCGCCCTGGCCCAGGCCCCCTACGACGTCCTCGCCGATTGGCATGAGGAGCATTCGGGCAACCTGCGCATCATCCTGCCCGACACCTACGGCACCAGGGGCTTCCTGGCCCACGCCCCCGATTGGCTGGCGGGCTGGACGGGCATCCGCATCGATTCAGGCGACCCGGCCGAGGGTGCCGAGACCGCCATCGGCTGGTGGAAGGCCCGGGGCGAGGACCCCCGCGAGAAGCTCATCATCTTCTCCGACGGGCTGGATGTGGACGTGATCGAGCGTCTCCACGCCCAATTCGCCACCCGCGTCCGCGTGTCCTTCGGCTGGGGCACGCTTCTGACCAACGATTTCCGCGGCCTGGTCGCGGACGACGCCCTGGCCCCCTTCTCCCTGGTCTGTAAAGCCGTCGCCGCCGAGGGCCGCCCCACCGTCAAACTCTCCGACAACCCCCGCAAGGCCATGGGGCCGTCGGAGGAGGTGGCGCGGTACAAGCGGGTGTTTGGGGTGGGGGAGCAGGTGGAGATGGAGGTGGTGGTTTGAGTAAGAGACAAGACACGAACTATAGGAGCAACGGTGATTTTTCCTGAGTATGTCGATGGTGGCGAAGCAAGCCACAAAGAAAGTATCCGCGGAGTAATATGCCAAGTTCAGTTGACACATGATATGGTTCAAGCTGCCGGTACCGTTCTGTCAGAGAGCAAGGTCAATGCGGTCTGGGCAAAGTTGAGAAATACGCTTGTCGAAATTTCCCACCATAACCCGGACTTTATTATTTTTCCGGAGATCAGCATTCCTCCTCAGCTAGAGGCGCCTATACGTCGTTGGTGCCAGAAGCTCGATTGCATAATCGTGGCTGGTTCGCATTACTACGATGATCTCGACGCTGGTGAGGTTACGATATCACGGTCCCCAATACATTTCCCGGGCCAAGCTGGTCCAATGTATACAGAAAAGGAAGTTATTTCGCCTTTCGAAAAAAGTCCTATTGAGGGGGACTCTGTTGTGCCTGGCGCGAAGAGGTTGATCTTTCGGCATACGAAGATTGGAGACTTTGCTGTACTGATTTGTGCTGACGCGCTCTCCGAAAGTACTTTGGCAAATGTACTCGATGAGCAGCTCGATTTCTTATTCGTGATCTCTTGCACCCCTGAGGGGTCACGGTTTCACAGTATCCTGGGTGCCGCATGCAAAAATAGTAATGATGGGATTTATATTTGCTACGCTAATCTTTTGTGGAATGGTCATGGAAACGGAAAGTCGGCTGCATTTGCCGTTTTGGATCGCGCCTATACCTATAAGCTGAGAGCGGGAAAGATAACAGATCTTGAGCCAGAGCAGAAGATCTGGGAGGCGAGGTCAAATAATGACTTCTTTGTTGGTGAGTTCAATCTAGCAAGGAAAAAACCTCCCCTTAGCAAGGCTGTAGAAGATGAGCCGAATGTAAAGATTCTTGAGACTAGAAGCGTGCTCCGCGGAGGTAGTAGTAAACGTAGGACGCGAGGAGACTACCGCGTCGTCGCGTTTGATCTGGACGGGACGCTTCTTCGCAATATTGAATTTTCTTGGGTTGCCTTGTGGAGGCATTGCGGTGACGACATCAAATGGCGAGATTACCTTCGTAGTTACAGAAAGGGCGAACTGACGTATCAGCAGTGGTGCGACGCAGCAGTCTCTTTCTTCAGAGCACACGGACTGACCCTCCAGGACATTCGCGATTTGGTCGCTAGTGAATGCTCGCTGACAGGTAATTTCGAAGAAGGCATGAAGCGTTTAAAGGGGCTAGGATATAGAGCTTATATTATATCTGGAGGTATTGATGTCTTTCTGGAGGCAGCAATTCCAAACTATTCGGACTATTTTGAAGGCGTCTATATCAATAAGTTGCTTTTCGAGGGCTCTGGATTGATAAGTGGAGTTCAAGCAACAAGTTATGACTTTGAGGGCAAAGCGCAGGCGCTAGAGCGGATCTGCGGAAATCTCGATATTTCTGAAAGGCAGTGTATTTACGTGGGTGATACATTTAATGATGAGTCTGCGTTGGCCCGAGCTGGTTACTCTATCGTTTATGCAGACCGTGAAAAAGATCCTGCCACGTTGACCGCGAACCACACAATCTTTTCCGACGATTTTGAGGTCCTAGTGGACCATGTCTTGTCAATTACCAATCCAGAGCTGTTCGCCAAGGCGACAAAGGAATTGGGAGGGTAGCGGGCATAGGGTGAGGCCTTACCCTACCCATCCTCCTCCACCCCACCCCGCAACGCCTTCACCGCCCCCCGCCGCTTCTTCGCGTCCACCCGTTTCGCCTTCTGCCGCGCCGACACCTTCGTCGGCACCCGGCGCTTCGGCTTCGAACAGGCCGCGCGCACCAAAGCCGCCAGCCGGTCCCGCGCGATCTCGCGGTTGCGGGCCTGGGACCGCTCGTCCGATACCTGGATCACCACGGCCCCCTCCTTCGTCCAGCGCCGTCCCGCCAGCCGCCGCAGCCGCGTCTTCACCGCGTCGGGCAGGGATGGGGACCGGGCCGCTTCGAATCGCAGTTCCACCGCCGTCGCCACCTTGTTGACGTTCTGCCCGCCCGGGCCGCTCGCGCGCACGAATTGCTCGGTGATTTCCCAATCCTGCAGCGTGATGTCCGGGGTCACGTGTAGCGGCATGTCTCCTCTCCCGACGTCATCCCTATATCCGACCCGGATCACCCGTAGATCACCCTCGGATTTCACAAAGAAAGAAGGCCGTCCTCGACAAGGGGACGGCCTTCCGAAAGTTCAGGAGGTGGGGTCGGTTAGAGTACCCTCACCTGTGAAAAAACGCCGTAAGGGCTGCCTTACGCACGCACCTCCACAGTTGTCCCGACGCACTTCTCCAATACCTTTCTAGACACTGGATCACCTCCTTTCATTAAGTTGCCGATAGCCCGAAATTGGCACGTATTTGGTATGGGTCAAGCCCCTTTACGCAACCCGTTGTGCCATTCTTACGGTAATGAAACGAAACGGCATCAAGGCCAGCAGCGCGACGCCCAGTTTCACCCCCCAATCGGCCAGGGCAAGCCCAACCCAAAGCGGCCCCACTGCGGTGGTGTCCTGCGCCCAGGAGACGTCGCCCCAAGCCTTTGGAAAGGCAAAGAAACCCGCGAAAGCGATGGTGAAGAAAATCGCCGTATCCGCCACCGACCCGACGATGGAGGATGTCAGCGGCGCAACAAACCAGCGCCGGTCGCGCAAAGCGGAAAACACTCCGAGATCAATCAGTTGCGCGATCAGAAACGCCGTCGCCGACCCAAGTGCGATCCGCAGTGTCACAAGCGGGCCGAACGCGCCTTGGATCTGTGTCCCAATGGCCGAGCACAAAAGCCCGACGGCAAAGCCCCAGAACACGACTTTCTTCGCTCTGTCCGGGCCATAGAGCCGGTTGGTCACGTCGGTCACCAGAAAGGCCAACGGGTACGAAAACGCCCCCCAGGTCAGCCAGCCACCGGCGATCTGGAATTGGACACCGATATTGGAGGCTACGACGATGCCCCCCATGGCGAGGATTGCGAAGATCATGGATTTATCCGTTTTGACATGGTGGTCGGAGACATGGCCCAAAGGCAGGCCCGGCCTTTAGACCCCCGCGTCGAAGGGCGCAAGCCCGTCGGTTCCGAACGCCGCGGGGATGTCGTCGCGCCCGTCCAGCATCAGCGCGGCCATCACCTCGGCCACTTTCGGCGCCACCCCAAAGCCGATCTTGAACCCTCCATTGGCAATGAAATGCCCCGCCCGCCCAGGCCAGGCCCCCAGCATAGGCGCGCGGCTGCGCGCCCGCGGTCGGATGCCAGCCCAGCGTTGCAGCACGGGCGCATCGGCCAAGGCGGGCAGGGCGGCGCGGGCGCGCGTCAGGAGGACGTCAAGCTGGCTATCCGGCTCCTCCGTCTCGAAATCCCGCTCAGAGGTCGAACCAATGGCCGTGGTCCCATCCAGGTGCGGCACGATGTGGAGGCTATCCACATACAGCTGCGGCGCCCCACGACGGTCGAGTGCAAGCAACGCAGCTTGGCCCTTCACGCCATTGCCCGCCGCCCGGCCTTTTTCGTCACGCAGAGCAGCCAGACCGGCCCACCCGGTGGCGTGCAGCACAAGGCCGGTATCGGACGCGTCGGGTACGATTGCCACACCCCGGGTGCGCAAGGCGCGCGCCAGGGCATCGCAGGCCCGGGCCGGGTGCAGCAGGGCAGACAGCGTGTCGTGGATGACGTTCGGTGTGCCGGGCCCCCAATCGCTCGGGGCAGACACGATCTGCCATGTGGCTTGCCCCCGCCAGAGCGTCTTTGCTTGGTTCGCGCGCACCTCCGCCAAGTCACGCGCCGCGGCATCGAGGATGGGTTGGAGCCGTCCAGTACGCGCATAGCCGGGATCACCGCCGCCAGCCTCCGCGACCTCGGCCCACCAGCGCTCAGACATCAGCAAGCTGTCGAGTTGGAACGCCTTCTTATCGTTCCACTGCTCAGGCACGTGGGGCGCCAATGCGCCCACCACGCCACCTGACGCGCCGGTGCCGACGCCATGGGGGTCAACGACGCGTACCCGCGTGCCGCGCCGTGTCAGCGCCCAGGCGCAGGCCAGACCGAAGGCGCCTGCGCCGCGCACGGTCACGTCGATTGCGTCGCTTGCCATGGTGCCGGGCCTCCTCCATCGTCGCGCTGACGGGCATAACGCGGTTCTCGCAGGACCTGAATCGGCATTTTCGAGAACCGCAACAAGGCAGGCGATGGGCGACGGAAATCCCCCGGCATTGGATTGGAATGGTGACGTGCCGGTCGCACGCGCTTTCGGGGATCCGTATTTTTCCCTGACCGACGGCGCGGCAGAGACGCGGCATGTGTTTTTGGCCGGTAATGACCTGCCCGCGCGGCTGGCGCCTGGCTTCCGCGTGGCGGAAATTGGCTTTGGCACTGGCCTGAACGCGCTGATCTTGGCGCAGGCCTGGTCAGGACCGGGTCGCATCGCCATGACCAGTTTTGAGGCTTTTCCCATGGTGCGCGACGACATGGCCCGGTCGCTTGCGGGCTTCAGCGGCCTGGCGACCGAGGCGTTGCTGGACCAATGGCCAGCGGCGCAAATCGCTCTGCCGGGCCTGGACCTGGAGGTGGTGTTGGGTGACGCCCGCCAAACCTTGCCTATCTGGCCGGGCCGAGCCGATGCCTGGTTCCTCGATGGCTTCGCGCCTGCCCGCAACCCGGAACTTTGGGGCGCAGATTTGATGACCGAAGTCGCCCGCCACACCGCACCGGCTGGCACCTTTGCCACGTACACCGCGGCGGGCGATGTGCGCCGGGCCTTGGACGCGGCAGGGTTTGACGTTGCACGCGTCCCTGGTTTCGGGCGCAAGCGCCACATGACGCGCGGACGGCTACGGTGACGGGACAGGGCGCGGGCATCGCGCTCATGTGCGCCACCATGGCGATTTTGGCGGTGCAGGATGCGTTTTCGCGCCATCTAGCGGGCGAATACAATGTCTGGATGGTGATGATGGTGCGCTACTGGTTTTTTGCCGTCCTCGCGCTGGCCATCGCCGCACGCCGCCCCGGCGCCTTGGCTCGGGCCTGGGCCACGCCGCGACCCTGGTTGCAAGCGGGACGGGGCGTATTGATGGCGGCGGAGATCTGCGTGCTGGTGACCGCCTTCGTTCTGCTGGGGTTGGCGCAAAGCCACGCGATCTTCGCGCTTTGCCCACTCCTCGTCGCCGCCCTGTCGGGCCCGGTCCTGGGGGAGCGGGTGGGCCTGGCGCGCTGGCTGGCCATTGCGGTGGGCTTCGGCGGTGTGCTGATCATCCTGACACCAGGTGGCGGGACGTTGTCGGTCTGGGCGCTGCTGCCGGTGCTGGCGGCCTTCATGTTCGCCGCCTATTCGGTGCTGACACGGCTGGCGTCACGCACCGATGACGCGCTGACCAGCTTCGTCTGGACGGGCGTGGTGGGCGCGGTCTTCATGACGCCCATGGGGCTCTGGGCCTGGCAGGACGTGGCAGCGGCGGATTGGGGCTGGCTGGCGGGGCTTTGCGCCATCGCGGCTCTGGCCCAGTGGTTGTTCATCAAGACCTATGAAGCCGCCGAGGCCAGCACCGTCCAGCCCTTCGCCTATCTGCAACTGGTCTTCGCCAGCGCCCTTGGTGTGGTCATCTTTGATGAGACGATCCGCGCCAACATGGTTATCGGCGCGGCGATCGTGATCGCGGCGGGGCTTTTCACGCTTTGGCGTGCGCGGCGTGCGGCCTGATGCGTGCTCAGTTCCCCCGGGTGGAGGCCTCGGTGGGTGCCGACAGGTCGCGGTAGCCATTCTTGAGCCAGTCGGTCAGGCGCACGGGTCCCGGTTCACCGGTCAGACGGGCGTGGTAGGGGAGCAGGCTTTCAGAGACGCGCATGATGTAGTTGCGCGTTTCCGCAAAGGGGACATCTTCGATCCAGTCGATCACATCCACCGATGGGTCGCCCGGGTTCCCGAATTCCGCCGACCAGCGCCGCGCGCGGGACGGACCCGCATTGTAGGCGGCCGGTACAAGGATGGGGGAGGGGCCGAATTCGGCCTCCAACTCACCCAGATAGGCCGTGCCCAGGCGCGCGTTGAAAAGGGGGTCTCGTGTCAGCTTGGCGCGCTCATAATCCAGGCCCAGAAGGTCCGACATTTCGCGGGCCGTGCCGGGCATCAGTTGCATCAGACCCGCCGCCCCCGCGCCAGAGACGACCACGGGGTCGAACTCACTTTCACGCCGGGCGATGGCCAGGGAAAGCTCCGGCGCAACGGGGCTGGGCAGGGCGGCCAAATCGGTGACGGGGAAGTACCCGGCATGGAGTTCGTGGCCCGCCTGCGCGGCGCGCTTGGCAATCAGCAGGGCGATGTGGGGCTCATCCATCTCATCAAGGGCAACGTCGATCAGCGTTCCGATTTCGGCCCGGGGCAGGCTTTCGGCCATATGGGTCATGAAGCGCTCGGCCAAGTTGCGTTCGCCCAGATCGGCAAGGATGCGCGCGGCGTGCAAAACCGTGCTGTCCGCGAAGGACGTGTCGGCCAAGGGCGGGAAGGCCTCGGTCCCCGCCAGCAAAGGGTCAGCGGGCAGGCCAGCGCGTTCGGCGGCAAGCTGGCCGTAAAAGCTGGTCTGGAATCGGGCCCCCGCGGCATAGGCTTGGTCGGCGCCTTCGGCATCGCCCGCGGCTTCCAGCGCGCGGCCCAGCCAATAGCCCGCGCGCCCCTTGGAAATGGGGGAGGCCACAGAGGCGTCGAAGCGGCGGAAATGGTCCGCCGCAAGCGCCGGATCATCCAGGAAGCGCAGCGCCATGTAGCCTGCAAGCCATTCATTCCCGGCCACATTGCGGTGCCCGTCGGGCAAGTGGTGATTGGCGGCAACACGGTAGCCATCTTCGGGGCGGCCATCCTGCATCAGGATACGGGCCAGCCTTTCGCGGTGCTGACCCCAGGCCGTCGGGTCGCCCAGGGTATCGGCGCTTTCGTCATAGGCGAACAGCAGTTCCAAAGCTTCATCGCCGCGGTCGCGGTCCAACCGCCAGCGGAATCGTTCATAGGCTAGCCCCTGGTGGTCGCGCCAATCTTCCGGGACAGCTTCGATCAGGGCATCCACGCCCGGGCGACCGTCGCGCAGCGCGATGCGTGCGCGGGCCAGGGCGGCTTCGGGGCCGTCCACGAGGGGGAGCATCCGCTCGGCGGATTCGGTGTCGCCCGACCAAGTGAGCGCATCCAGCCGCGCCGTGTGGTAGGGCCGCAGCATGTCGCCGAAAAGCTCCATGAAGCCCGCATGGCTGGACGCGGCCATCGGGCGGGTGAGCCAGAATTCGATCAACTCCGCCTCGCCTTCGACCTGGCGGCCCACGCTTTTAAGCGCGATGGCATGGAGCAGCGTGCCTTTGGAGGTCCGCGGCGCCTCCTCCTCGAAGAAGGCGATGACGCGCTCGGGCGCGGTGGTGGCAGGGATGTCGTTTTCGACCCGTCGCCGCAACAGGGCCAGGCCCGGCCAGTCCGGGTTGCGGTCAAGGAAGGCCTCGGCCTCGGTGAACGTACCCTTCCGTGCGCGGAGCAGATGCCACAGCACCGCGTCCTGCAACACCGGGTCGTCGATCCGGTCCAGGGTGGCGCGCGCGGCATCTTCGTCTCCGGCGCGGGCATGGGCCAGGCCAACGGCCAGGTCGGGATCGGCCGCGACGGGCGGCGTAAAGGTGAGGGCCGCGCAGGCGGCAAGGGCAAATCTAAGCATGTTGGCCTTTCGTTATCTCAATCCCTGCCCCGTGGCGACTAACACCCGCTAACAGAGGCGCGATGGACGCGGCGCTGCGCCTTGTGGCCCCGTGCCCCTGCGGCTAAAGCGGTTCCCGGAAAACCTAGGTCGGGCTTTCCGAAAAACGTCCCTGCGCCGCTTGGTTGTTGTGACGTTTCTCGAAAAACGGACGGATCGGTTATCCAAGGATCGCCATAGTTACCACTCGTGTTCACATCTCAGGAGGATGCATCCATGTTTCAAGGCTCCATGCCCGCTCTGGTTACACCCCTGAAAAATGGCGCGGTGGATTTCGATGCGTTGGACGCATTGGTGGACTGGCAGATCGAAGAAGGATCCAACGGCCTGGTCCCTGTCGGCACCACGGGCGAAAGCCCCACCCTGTCCCATGCCGAACACGAATCCGTGGTCGAGGCCGTGGTCAAGCGCTCGGCGGGTCGGGTGCCTGTCATTGCAGGCGCGGGGTCCAACAACACCGATGAGGCGATCCGCTTCGTCACCCATGCCAAAGAGGTGGGCGCCGATGCCGCGCTGGTGGTCACGCCGTACTACAACAAGCCCACTCAGGCGGGCATGGTTGCGCATTACAGCGCCCTGGCCGAGATCGGGCTGCCCATCATCATCTACAACATTCCCGGCCGTTCGGTCGTGGACATGACGCCAGAGACCATGGGTGAGTTGGCCAAGCTGCCCTCCATCGTCGGCGTAAAGGATGCCACGGGCGATTTGGCGCGCGTCAGTGAACAGCGCATCACGTGCGGCAAGGATTTCATCCAGGTTTCGGGCGAAGACGCCACGGCCCACGGCTTCAACGCCCAGGGCGGCGTGGGGTGTATCTCGGTGACCTGCAACGTGGCGCCGCGCCTTTTGTCGGAAATGCAGGCGGCCTGCGCGGCCAACGATTACGCCGCCGCGCTCGCCATACAAGACCGTCTGATGCCGCTGCACCAGGCCATCTTCGCAGAGCCGGGGCTGGTGGGCGCCAAATATGCGCTGTCGCTGCTGGGGCGCTGCACCGAAGAGGTGCGCTTGCCGCTGACAACAGCGACCGAGGGCACCAAGACCCGAATCGAAGGCGCCATGCGCCATGCTGGCCTTCTGAATTGAACCGTTTGCCCCGGGGGCTTCTGCCCGTTCTGTCTGGCGCCAATTTCGTCATCGGCATGGGGGCCTTCCTGGTCATCGGCGCGCTGGCGCCGCTGGCGCGCGATATGGGGCTTTCGCCGTCCCAGGCGGGTTGGGTCCTGACGTCCTACGCCATCGGCTACGCGATCCTTTCGCCGCTTCTGGTGGCCCTGACAGGTCGCTTCGGGCGGCGCCGGGTGCTGGCGGCGGGCATGGGCCTTTTCGCGCTGTCCTGTGCGGCCTCGGCGCTCGCGCCCAGCGAAGGCTGGCTTTACGCCGCGCGTGTGCTGGGTGCGGCCGGGGCGGGTATGACAACGCCGGTGACCGCCGCCGTGGCGGGCGCGCTGGCCGCACCCGAGCGGCGGGCCAAGGTGCTGGCGGGCGTCTTCTTCGGCCTGACGCTGGCGCAGGTTCTGGGCGTGCCCGCAGGCAGTTGGATCGCCTATGCCTTTGGCTGGCGCACGGCCTTCTGGCTTGTCGCAGGGCTCAGCGTCGCGGCCGCTGTCTTGATCTGGGTGCGCGTCCCGGCGGGCTTGTCCTTCCAGCCGGTACGGCTGACCGATCTGGGCCGCGTGCTGGCCGCGCCGCAGCTGATGCTGGCAATCCTGTTCACCACGTCGTTTCTGGCGGGCATTTACGTGCCCTACACTTACACGGCCCCCCTGCTGGAAGAAGCCATGGGCCTTGGCCGCGACGGCGTGACCGCCGCCCTGGCCGTCTTCGGGCTGGGCGCCGTGGTGGGCAACGTTCTGGGCGGCTGGCTGGCCGACCGTGTCGGCCCGGTGCGCACCCTGGCGATGCTGGCTTGCGCGCAGGCGGTGTTGATGCCGCTTCTGGCGCTACTTCCGCTTCCGATGCCATTGGCCATGGCGCTGATCTTCGTTTGGTCGGTGTGCTGCTGGTCCTTCCTGGCGGGCCAGCAGGCGCGGCTGGTGGGGCTTTCGGGGCCACAGGCGCCGGTGGTACTGGCGCTCAACGCGGCGTGCATTTATGTGGGCGCGGCCTTCGGGGCGGCATTGGGTGGCCGGGTGGTCGACGATTGGGGCCTGGGTCTTGTGGGGCCCGTAGGCGGCGTGATGGCGGTGCTGGCGCTTGTCCATATCCTAGCCTCGGATCGCTTGACGCCCGTGGACAGGACGCCCGCACGCGCCTAGATGCCATCCATGGCCAAGAAACCCGAAGACAAGAATTACAAGGTGATCGCCGAAAACCGGCGGGCGCGCTACGATTATGCCATCGAGGATGACCTCGAATGCGGCATCATGCTCGAAGGGTCCGAGGTCAAATCCTTGCGCGAGGGTGGCGCCAATATCGCCGAAAGCTACGCCACCGTAGACAACGGTGAGCTGTGGCTCGTGAATGGCTATATCGCGCCCTATGCCCAGGCCAAGACCTTCGGTCATGAGGAACGCCGCCGCCGCAAGCTGCTGGCCTCACGGCGCGAGTTGTCCAAGCTTTGGAACGCGTCGGCGCGCGAAGGCTACACGTTGGTGCCGCTGGTTTTGTACTTCAATCACCGCGGGATCGTGAAGCTGAAGATCGGCATCGCCAAGGGCAAGAAGGTGGCCGACAAGCGCGAAACCTCCGCCAAGCGCGACTGGCAGCGCCAGAAGGCCCGGCTGATGAAAGAGCATAATTAAGGCGGTTGCCCCAAGACAGCTCCAGCTCCGGCCGACCGCGAACTTAGTCGCCCAGGGCTTGCGCATCCCCGCACTTCCCGTCACGCCGGTTTCCATGACCGTTCTGTCCGCCCTTCGTATCAGCCGCGCCCCCGTCGCAGCGTTCATGGCTGTCGGCCTTTGCTGGGGCTGCGTCGCCGCCATGGCGCCCGTGCTCAAAGCCCGGATCGGCGTGGATGACGCCACCTTTGGCCTGCTGCTGCTGGGTACGGCGGTGGGCTTGTCCACCACGCTCTATGTAGCGCCCCGCTGGGACAAGCGGCTGGGAAGCTGGGCGCTGCCCATGGGCACCTGCCTGCTTAGCGCGGCGGTGCTGCTGCCCATCATGGGTGTCACGCCATGGCTTTTGTTCCTGGCCCTAGCGGTTATGGGGGCCACGTCGGGTCTGACGGATGTCGTCATGAACAGCCGGGTATCCGAGGTGGAGGCCCGCGAGGGTCGCAGCCTTATGAACGTCAACCACGCCATGTTCTCCGTGGCCTATGCGATATCAGCCCTGCTGACCGGTGCCATGCGCGAGGCGGGCTGGGGCCCGGAGCAGGTCTTCCCCGTCGTAGCGATCCTGGTCTTGCTGACAGCGCCCTTCCAGATGATGCCGGTGGCCCCCCCGCCCGCAACAGATGAGGGCCATGCGCGCCTGCCCCTGCGCCTGGTGGCGGTCTGCGCAACCATCGTGCTCTTTGCCTTCATGGCCGAGGCCACAGTGGAAAGCTGGTCGGCCCTCCATATCGAGCGCACATTGGGCGGCGGCGCGGCCGAAGGCGCCTTCGGCCCTGCCATGCTGGGCCTGACCATGGCGTTGGGCCGCTTTTCCGGCCAGGCCGTGGCCGCGCGCCTGTCCGAACTTGCGGTGATCCGCATTGCGACAGGCCTTGCCGTCGTGGGCGTGTTGATTGCCGCCGCCGCGCCGTCGCCCGTGGTTGCCTATCTAGGCTTCGGGCTGTTGGGCCTGGGGATATCGGTCATCGGGCCCATGGGGCTTGCGCTGGCCGGGCGCTTGGCGCCCGCCCATCTGCGCACTGCCGTCATCGCCCGTGTTGCAGTGATCGGCTTTCTGGGCTTCTTCCTGGCGCCCGCCGCCATGGGGCTGGGGGCCGAAATGTTTGGCCTTCGTTGGGCCTTTGCAGCGGTCGCCATCGTGCTGGCCTTCATTTGGCCGATCACCCGGGCCGTGCGGTAGGGGCGGCCAAAGCCAGCCCAACGGGGTGCAAGCCGGTCCATTGACGGGCCGCGGCGCGGCGATCAGACCGCTGTGCCGGTGTGTTTTATGGCTGCAACGTCATGGCTCCGCCCTAGCGATGCGCCAAAGGCCGGCAGATCACCGGGCCGGTGGGCGGTCCGAGGATGGGCCGGTGATCTTTTTGTTTGAGTTCGGTCCCGCGTCCCGCGTTTTCCCGTCAGATCACCCAACTACGTCACGTGTTGCGCCCATGGGGCTCCCACTCCCCGCGGAAGTCGCGCGGCACCAGCAGGTTGTGTGGACCCAGGTCGTGCACATCCTTCTCACCACACAGGGCCATGGTCGTGTCCAATTCTTTCTGGATGACGTCCAGTGTTTGGGTCACGCCCTGTTCCCCCATCGCCCCCAACCCGTAGATGAACGCGCGCCCGATATACGTGCCCCGCGCGCCAAGCGCCAAGGCCTTCAGCACGTCTTGACCCGACCGGATGCCGCCATCCATATGAACTTCGACCTGGCTGCCCACCTCATCCACGATCTCGGGCAACATGCGGATGGAACTGAGCGCGCCGTCAAGCTGGCGCCCGCCATGGTTGGACACCACGATGGCATCGGCGCCGATCTGCAAGGCCATGCGGGCGTCTTCGGCGTCCAGGATCCCCTTCAAGATCAGCTTGCCGCCCCACTTTTCCTTGATGCGGCGCACCTTGTCCCAATCGAGCCTTGGGTCGAATTGCTCCGCCGTCCAAGATGAGAGGCTGGATGCGTTTTCCACCCCTTTGGCATGGCCCACGATATTGCCGAAGAACCGCCGCTTGGTCTTGGCCATGTTCAGACCCCAGGTGACCTTGGTCATCATATTCGCGATGGAGGCGGGTGTCAGTTTCGGCGGCGCAGACAGCCCGTTCTTGAGGTCCTTGTGCCGCTGGCCCAGGATTTGCAGATCCAGCGTCAGCACCAGCGCATCGCAGCCCGCTTCGCGCGCGCGTTCGATCAGCCGATCCACGAAATCCTCGTCGCGCATCACATAAAGCTGGAACCAGAAGGGCTTTTTGGTGTGGTTCGCCACATCCTCGATGGAACAGATGGACATGGTGGACAGCGTGAAGGGCACGCCCGCCCTTTCGGCGGCCTTGGCAGCCAGGATTTCCCCGTCTGCATGCTGCATCCCCGTCAACCCCACGGGCGCCAGCGCCACAGGCATCGCCACCTCGCGCCCCACCATGGTGGAGGCGACGGACCGTCCTTCCATATCCACGGCCACGCGCTGGCGCAGCCGGATCAGGTCGAAATCGGTCTCATTCTCGCGAAAGGTCTGCTCCGTCCAACTGCCGGATTCGCAGTAATCATAGAACATCTTGGGCACGCGGCGCCGATAGATGCGGTGCAGATCGTCGACATTGGTGATGACGGGGGGCATGGCAAGACCTTCGAAATTGGTAAGAGTTTCTAACCAACTGAGGCCGCCTCTGTCCATGCAGCATTCGACTTGATTTAGTGCGATGTCGCATTATATAGTACGATATCGCATTAAATGATGGAACCAGAACCATGTCTATGTCCCGCCGCAAGATGCTCAGCCTCATTGGGGGCGGCACGATCCTCGCCGCCACCGGTGCCGTTGGCGCCTTCGTCACAACCCGCACGCCCCACGCCGCGCTCGCGCCCTGGGATATGGCAGGCCAGTACCCAGATGCCCGGATGCAGGCGCTCAGCTGGGCGCTGCTGGCCCCCAACCCCCATAACCGCCAACCTTGGGAAGCAGAGTTGACGGGCGACAATGGCATCACGCTCTGGCGTGACAAGACACGCAATCTGCCGGTTACAGACCCTTTCGACCGCCAACTCACCATCGGCATGGGCTGCTTCCTGGAGCTTTGCCGCATGGCAGCTGCCGAAGACGGTCTGGCGACGGAGGCCGAGCTTTTCCCAGACGGTGAAGACGGTCCCGTCGCACGCCTGACGCTTTCCCCCGGCGGCACCCCGGATCCGCTTTTTGCCCATGCGCTCGACCGCCGATCCCACAAAGAGGCGTTCACCCCCCAAATTGTGGGGTCCGAGGCCGCCTCGCTGACAGATCACGCCACGCTGTTTCTCGACGGGGCCGACCGCGATGCGCTCAAGCAATTCGCGCTCGACGCCTGGCTGGCGGAGGCCGCGACGCCCGAAGCCTGGCAGGAAAGCATCGACCTTCTGCGCATCGGCAAGGGCGAAATCAATGCGCAGCCCGATGGTATCGACGCTGGCGGCCCGATGCTGGAAACCCTGGCGCTTCTGGGCATTTTCACGCGCGAAGCGGCATCCGACGCCAACAATCCAGGCTCGCGCGATGCCATTGAGCGAACCGCCGCTGCCATCCAAGCCGCCCCGGCAATCACGCTGAATATCACGCCCGGAAACACCCGGACTGACCAGATCGAGGCGGGCCGCCAGTGGATGCGTCTCAACTTGGCCGCGACCGGCCTTGGCCTTGCCCTGCGTCCCGTCAGCCAGGCCTTGCAGGAATACGCCGAAGTCGCCCCCATCCGCGACGCCGTGAATGCCCGCTTCGCGCCGGGTGGCGGCACGGTTCAAATGCTGGGCCTGCTGGGCTACGGAGAACGCACGCCGCGCACGCCGCGCTGGCCACTGGAAACCCGCATGAGAGGCTGAATGCCCGACACTTCCGACGACGCCCGCCGCATCTTTGCGATCTTCAATGAGATCGGCATCGTCAGCCAGCTTAGCCGCGCCATGTTCGAGGCGCGGCTGCCCGAGGGCGTCGTGCTCAGCCACTTTTCCCTGATCAATCACCTGATCCGGGTGAAGGATGGCCAAACGCCCCTGGCCCTGGCCCGCGCCTTCCAGGTGCCCAAAACCACCATGAGCCATACGGTCGCCGTAGCGGTGAAACACAACTGGGTCGAGCTGCGGCCCAATCCGCGCGACGGTCGGTCCAAAACCGTCTGGGTGACCGATATCGGGCGCCGCTTCCGCGACGATGCCATCGCAGCGCTGGTCCCCGATCTGGCCTTCGTGGCCGAGCACGTCGCACCCGAGACCCAAGCTGCGCTGCTCGACCACCTGACCGAGATGCGCAAGCTGCTGGACGCCTATCGCGACCCTGAAAACGGATCTTCAGGATAGGTCACGCCTGTCAGGCACAGGCCGTCAGGCGGTGCCACCGGCCCACAGGCCGCGCGGTCGCGGGCTTCCAATGCGGCGGCCACCCGCTCTGGCGCCCAGGCCCCAGCCCCGACCCGCTCTAACGTCCCTGCGATGGATCGGACCTGGTTGTGCAGAAAGCTACGCGCGCGCAGATGCAGCCGGATTTCCGCACCGCCAGGATAGGGCCGCGCCTCCACATCGATCTGGTCCAGGCTTTTCACCGGGCTTTTGGCCTGACAGATCGAAGCCCGGAAGGTGGTGAAGTCGTGCCGCCCCAGCAGATGCGCCGCGCCCGCCTGGATGGCGTCGGCATCCAGCGGGCCCGGCACGCGCCAGGCGCGGCCCGCATCCAGCGTAAGGGGCGCGCGGCGGGCGACGACGCGAAAGGTATAGCGCCGCTCCACCGCGTCGAAGCGGGCATGCCAGTCATCCTCCACCCGCGCGCAGGCCGTCACGGCGATGGGCGCAGGCTTCAAATGCCAGTTCACCGCTTCCGACAGGCGAAACGGGTCCCAATCCCGCGCCATATCGGCATGGGCCACTTGCCCCGTGGCGTGGACGCCCGCATCGGTGCGCCCGGCTGCGGCGATGGACGGCGCATCCGGCTCAAGCGCGCGCAACGCTTCCTCTAGGGTCTGTTGTGCCGAAGGCGGCCCGTCCTGGCGTTGCCATCCCGAAAACGGGCGGCCATCATATTCGATGAGAAGGGCATAGCGGGGCATGGCGCGCGGCATAGGCGCCGCATCCTGGCCCGTCAACGCGGTGCCTTCCCCTCGGCCACAGGCGCGCCTATCTTCCGCGGCAACGAAGGGGACGCGCGCCAGATGCTCGGACAATTGACGGATGCCGTAACCCGCGGCGTGAGCGATGTGGCAGCCAGCGTCACCGATGTCTTCGACCCGACCCTGCGCCTGGGCGTGACGGGGCTCAGCCGGGCGGGCAAAACGGTCTTCATCACCTCGCTCGTAGCCAATCTGGTGGACCGGGGGCGCATGTCGGGTTTCAGTGCCTCCGACCGGATCGACACCGCCTACCTTCAGCCCCAGCCCGACGACACGGTGCCGCGGTTCGAATATGAACGCCATCTGGGCGCCCTCACGGCGCGGAAACCCCATTGGCCCGAGGGCACCCGTGCCGTGTCGGAGTTGCGGCTGTCGATGAAGGTGCGGCCCGCGGGGCTTCTGGCGGGGCTGCGTGGCGCGCGCGTCGTGCATCTGGACGTGGTGGATTACCCGGGCGAATGGCTGCTTGACCTGGGGCTGATGGAAAAGACCTATGACGAATGGTCGGCCCGCGCGCTCAAGCGCCTCGAAAGCTGGGGCGCGGGTGACTATGCCGACCATATGGTTAAGGCCGACGGTGCTGCCAAGCTGGATGAACCGACCGCCCAGAATTTGGCGCGCAGCTATACCGAAGCCCTGCGCGCCGCCCGCGCCGCGGGCGCCTATGACCTGACCCCGGGCCGCTTCCTTCTGCCCGGGGAGCTTGAGGGCTCCCCGGCGCTCACCTTTGCGCCGCTGCCACCGGGCGAAGCCTCGCGCGGATCGCTTCGACGCGAGATGGAGCGGCGGTTCGAGGCCTACAAGGCCCAGATCGTGCGTCCCTTCTTTCGCGACCATTTTGCCCGGCTCGACCGGCAGATCGTGCTTCTGGACGTGCTGGGCGCACTGCGCTCGGGCCCCCGCGCGGTCGAGGAAATGCGCGCCGCCATGGCCGATATCCTGACCGCGTTCAAACCCGGCGCGGTCGGGTGGCTGCTGTCGCTTTTGGGCGCGCGGCGCGTGGACCGGGTGCTGTTTGCGGCCACCAAGGCCGACCATCTGCACCATTCCCAACATGCCCGCCTGACCGCCATCACCGAGGCCATGGTCCGCGAAGCCCGCAGCCGTGCCGATTTCGCGGGCGCCGAAACCAAGGCCATTTCCATGGCAGCCCTGCGCGCGACGGTCGAAGAAGAACGCGAACATGGCGGCGAAACCCTGGGCGTGGTGCGCGGACGGCTGCTGGAAGATGGGGAGCCGGGCAAGGAAGCCGCGCTCTATCCCGGCGAATTGCCCAGCGATCCGGGCCATGTGCTGGGCCCGGCGGCGCAGGGCCAGGCTGCCTGGCTTGACGGTGATTATGACCTAATGGACTTCGCCCCGGCCCCCCTGACCTTGCGCCCGGGTGAGGGGCCACCCCATATCCGGCTGGATCGCGCCGCGGAATTCCTGCTGGCCGACCGGCTGTAGGGGGCCCGCGATGACCGAGACATCCACAAAGCGCCGCCGCGGCATCGTCTTCGAGGTGGAGCCGCGCGCCGCTCCCGACCCTGCCGCGCCACGCCCGATAACATTGGACGCCCCGGGCCCCGCAGACCCGGCCTCCGCCCCGCCGGTACCCGACGAAGATGGCGCACCGCCGCCCTCTGGCCGGGCCATGCAGACGGTGGCCGTGCTGGCCGCGCGCCGCCAATCCCCGCTGGCGCGTTGGTTCTTCGGTGCGCTGGCTGCGCTTTTGACATTCGCCATCTCCGTCGCCGCCTGGGATTTAGTCACTGGCCTTTTGGCTGCGCGCCCCCTGCTGGGCTGGGTCGCCATGGCGCTGGTCGGGGCCTTCGTCGCCGTGTCGCTGGCCATCGCCATCCGCGAAGTGGTGGCCCTGTCGCGGCTGGGCCGCATCGACGGGCTGCGCCGCCAAGCCGCCGGCGTGAGCGACCTGAAAGGCGCGCGCGTCCTGGCCGACAAGATGGCCGCCTTTTACGCGGGCCGCGCCGATACACGCTGGGGGCGCGAAGCGCTGGCTGCGCGCGCGCCCGAGCTTTTCGACCCCGATGCCGTTGTGGCGGAGATGGAGCGTAGCCTGCTCGCCCCCCTCGACGCCGCCGCCACGCGCGAGATCGAAGCTGCCGCCCGCCAAGTCGCACTCGTTACCGCTGTGGTGCCTTTGGCGCTGGCCGATGTCGTTGCGGCGCTCACCTCCAACCTCGCCATGATCCGCCGCATCGCGCTGATCTATGGCGGGCGCGGCGGCACGTTGGGGTCCTGGCGGTTGGCGCGCACGGTGCTGACCCACCTGGCCGCCACCGGTGCCGTGGCCGTGGGCGACGACCTGATCCACTCGGTCGCCGGCGGCGGCGTGCTGGCCAAGCTGTCGCGCCGCTTCGGCGAAGGCGTCGTGAACGGCGCGCTGACCGCGCGCGTGGGCCTCGCCGCGATGGAGGTCTGCCGCCCGCTGCCCTTTACCCATGAAGAACCGCCCCGCATCACCGAGGTGATCGCGCGCGCGCTGAGCGGCCTTTTCGGCCGGAAGGAGTAACCCGATGGAAAGTCTTGCCGCCGACCTGCGCACCATGGTGCGCACCCCCCTGACCGAAGATCACGTCGCCCGCATCCGCGCCATTGGCCGCGAAGAAGAGGTGCCGGGCGGCACCACGCTCATCGAATTGGGCGAACCCATGGACCGCTTCTATTACGTACTGGAAGGCGAGGTGGAAGCCGTGGATGCCGTCAGCGGCAAACGCTATGGCGGCGGCGCGACGCTGGGGCCGGGGCAATTCACCGGCGATATCAGCTTCCTGACCGAAGGCCGGGCCATGCTGCCCATGCGCACGGTGCGCGACAGCCGCGTCCTTGTGGCCGAGCGGGAGCCGATGCTGCGCCTGATGCGCGACATTCCGGAAATCTCAGACATTTTGATGACCGTCATGGCTGCGCGTCGCCGCAAATTGCTGGAAGGTGACCAGGCCAGCCTGACGCTGATCGGGATGGACCGCGACCGCAACATTCGCGCCATCGCGGCCTTTGCCGGGCGCAACCGCATCCCCTTCCGCATCCTCGACCTGGACGATGTCGAGGCTGGGCAGATCGCCAAGACCTGTTCGATCATTCCGCGCGAACCGGCGGTGCTGTACGGCAAAGATCAGGTCATCGACGCGCCCACGCCGCGCAAGATCGCGCAGCTTTTCGGCATGGATATGGATCTCGATGACAAGAGCCTCCACGACGTGCTGATCGTGGGTGGCGGCCCTGGTGGCATCGCCGCAGGCGTCTATGCGGGGGCCGAGGGGCTCAGCGCGTTGGTGGTCGAAGATGCCACGATCGGCGGCCAGGCGGGCACGTCCAGCCGGATCGAAAATTACATGGGCTTTCCCACCGGCATCTCGGGCGCCGATCTGTGCTGGCGCGGGGAGGTTCAAGCGATGAAATTCGGCACCCGCTTCGCCGTGCCTCGCCGCGCCACGGCCATGGAGCGGCTGGACGATGGGACGTTCTGCGTCACGCTGGACGATGACACCACGACCTGCGCCCGCGCCATTGTCATCGCCACGGGCGTGCAATATCGGCGCTTGCCGTTGGACGGGTTGGAGCATCTGGAAGGCGCGGGCATCTACTACGCCGCCACCGATATCGAGGCGCGGTTCTGCCGCAACACCGAAGCCGTCATCATCGGCGGGGGCAATTCGGCGGGGCAGGCGGCCATGTTCCTGTCGCGCTATGCCCATTGTGTCCATCTGCTGGTGCGCGGCACCAGCCTCGCGGCCAGCATGTCCACCTATCTGTCGTCGCGCCTGGAAGCCGATCCCCGCATTCGCATCCGCTACCAGACTCAAGTGGCCGAATTGGAGGGCGAAGACCGCCTGACCGGCGTGCACCTGACGGGCGATGGCGTGGCGGATGGCGACAACCATATCGATACCGAGGCGATGTTCATCATGGTGGGGGCTGCACCCAACACCAGGTGGCTCGGCGGCGCGGTGCAATGCGACAACAAGGGGTTCGTCATGACCGGAGACGCCGTGGGCCGCGACAGTCCCTATGAGACATCGCTGGATGGCGTCTTTGCTGTGGGCGATGTGCGCGCAGGCTCGGTCAAGCGGGTCGCCAGTTCGGTGGGCGAAGGATCGGTTGTGATTTCGCGGGTCTGGGACCATGTGGCCCGCCAGCGGGAGGCGACGGCGGCGGAATGATCCGCCGCCTCGCGCGTATTTGGTCCGCGCCCGACCGTTGCCGCTGTAAGCCCCGGACCGGCTTGCAGGCCTTCTGACCCGACGTGCCTAACCCCTAGACCAGGCCCCAGATATCGGCTTCCTCCAGGCGGGCGGGCGTGCCAATCTCGGCCAGGTCCAGGCGGCTGTCGACGAAGATGAACCGCTCGATCCCGATGGTGGTCACGCCGATGTCTTCCAGGAATTGGCGTCTGCCTCCGGTCAGGGCGGCCTCGACGGCGGCGCGGGTTTCTTCGGCCAGCGCCAGATAGAGCGTGTCGAAACCGCGCCCGCCGATGAACAAGTCCTGGTCGTCGCCCGTGGTGCCACCGATCATCTCGGCCTCGGTGAACAGGAACGCATCGCTGCCGCTGCCGCCGAACAAGGTGTCGGACCCTAACCCGTCGATCAGCACGTCGCGCCCGGCCCCGCCGCGAATTTCGTCGTCGCCCTCGCCCCCGGCAAGCACGTCGCTGCCGCGTGCGCCGTAAATGAAGTCATCGCCGCTGCCGCCTGTGGCGATGTCGGCGCCGCGCCCGGTGGCAATGAAATCGTCGCCCTGGCCGCCAAACACCACATCTTCGCCCCGGCCCGAGCGCACGAAATCATCGCCCAACCCTGCAAAGATCACATCCGTGCCCTGCCCAGTGCGCACGAAATCATCGGCGTCGGTCATGACGATCACATCGCCCTCGATGGAGGCTGCGGTGAAAGCGCCGACCACACCATGGAGTGCGGTGGTGAAGTGCAGGAAGTCGAAGAAAGCGAATTGGTCCGGGTCCAAACCGTCCAGCGCGGGGTTTTGGATGAAGACCGGGGTTAGGACGCCGTCGATGTCGACAATGGCCGGGTCTGCGCCGGTGCCGAACCAGAACGGGTCCGAGATGTTGAGAAAGCCGAAACCGCTCGGGTCGTTGGCGATTTCGGTGCCGATCGCATTGAGGTCGATGATCTGGATCGCCGAACCCGCCTCCTCTGCCGCTTGGATCAGGTCCGCATTGTATTCTTCGAGCGCGGTCACTCCGATGGCCTGGATCGCCGGTGAAGCGAGGTCGAAGGCGGGAAAGAAATCCGCCGGGAAGAGTGTGTTGAGATAGACCGTCTCGACGCCGCTATCGAGTAAGGTCTGAGCAGCTCCGGTTGTTGCGTCCAGGATGCTGGTTGCCAGCAGATCGAGTTCTTGCAGGGCCAGAAGCGGGTTGGTGGGGTCCGTGGGCTCGAACGCGTTGAAGTCGTTCAGTCCGATGAAGATCGATGCGGCGGTGCCTGGTGCGGCGGGCTCGTCTTCCAGCGTGTCAAGAAAACGATCCACTTGGCCGCCGATATTGATGTCGAAGGCCGAAACTTCCGCGATGTCGGCAGGCGTCGCGTCCGGGTCAGGGAAAGCAATGCCCAAAGGTCCAAACGGCAGGAAGATCGCGGGGGCCTCACCCAGTGCCCGCGCGCCGCCGACGGCGAAGTTGTCGACCTCGATGCCCAGCAGTTCGGGGGCAATATCGGCATAGACATCGCCGTCCGAGAACTGGCCGTCATAGCCGAACAGGGCAGAAGGGAAGGGGATCGAGAGCACTTGGTCCGCGATTTCGAAGAAAGCGCCGCTATCTGTCAGGCTGTCTCCGAAATAGACGATCCGTTCATATGTCTGTGTTGAGCTCATTGCCGTTCCCTCCTGCTGGCAGTGCCACCGGATCGGCAGCGAGCAGGAGCCAACGATTAACCTTTTGGTTTCGTCAAGGCCGACGTTGCTGCACATTCGCGTTATCGGTCTGACGACGTCGAAGACGTTGCGTCATTCCGCGCGGGAAGCACGACCGCAAGAGCAGCAGTTGGTTCGTGATGGCATGGCAGGAGGCGATGGGGGTCTCGTGACCACCAATTGCAAAGGTATTTGGGCTGAGACGATTGGCACCCTGCCAGCCGCGACCGGAGGAGATGTCACCAGCCAAGTGCCAGCGCAGGCCGCGTCAATCGTCGTGGCGGACACGTTCCTGACGGGGCTGTGGCAGGCACATGGGGACGAGCACGATGGTTGCCGTGCCGAGAAATGCGAGGGCGAGGGACAAGGTCATGGGCGGGCTCCTTTGCGTAAGAGCCTGCACCTTATGTGTAAACTTTCCGTTAAAGCGTCTTGCGAAAGCCCTAATTCACGAACCGGTAACGAAATGCGGTGGCGCCGCCATCATGCCGTTGCGGTTTCAGTCGCGCCTGGCCCGTTGGCCGCGACCACCTTGTCCAAGCCCCCCATGACCGGCGGAACCATGTGACCGCGCACTAGACCCGGAAGAATTGCACGGGCTGGCCAAGCCTGAGAGACGGGCACCAACACATGGTCGCGGATGAACGGCAGGACGCGGCTGTCGGACTGGTATTGCGGCGTGAAAGCGGCACTCATGGCCTGATAAGCCAATACGTGGAGGCGGCGGGCGTTCAACATGCGGTGACCAGCTTCCGCTAGCGGCCCATCGGCTATGGCGCGGCTGAGCGCCCAGGCATCCAGCAGCGCCATATTGGCCCCCTGGCCAAGCTGGGGGCTGGCACGGTGCCAGGCATCGCCGATATGGACAATGCCGTCTGCGTCCGGGCGGCGCAGGGTGCCGTGGGAATAGCGCGCCATGGTCATCTGGTCATGGTCGGTCAGCGTGGTGAGGAAGGGCGCAATGGCGGGCCAAAGCGCCGTGGCCTCAGCCTTCCAGGCCTCCAGTGGGGTGGCGCGCCAGGTGTCGTGATTGTCGCGAGGCATGGACCAGAAGATGGCGGCAAGGTCGGGGCCCCCCGCCTCGCGCTGACCGATGGGCAGGATGCCCACCATGCGATCTGCGCGGCGGTAGCATTGCCGCAATTCGTTTTCGGGCAAGTCCGTCGCGTCGGGCCAGGGCACGTTGCCCCAGATGGCGCCATAGGGCAGCGGCCGCGCGGTCAGCGGGGAGAGCGGCGATGCCGCGCCCGCCGCGTCGATCAGCAGGTCGAAGGGCTCGGTCGGGCCGGTGGCGAGGGTCAGGCACCTGCCGTCACGTCCCGTGACCTCGGCCCCCAATTCGAACGCCACGCCGGAAGCTTGGGCCGCGCGCAGCAGCGCGCCGTGAAGCGCGGCGCGGTGCAGGGCCAGACCTTCACGCCCCCGGTCTTGTGGGTCATAGGTCACGTCAAGCACGATGCGACCCGAGGACGCCTCATGTCCCGACATGCGGCGGATGGGGCGGCCCAGGGCGCGCGCCTCAGCGCCTGCGCCCAGCGCATCCAGCACCGAAAGGCCCACGGGCTGCACCACCAGGCCAGAGCCCACGGGCAGCGGCGCCTCGAACCCGTCGAACACCGTCACGGCGTGGCCGTCCTGCGCCAACCCCGCCGCTGCCGCGAGCCCGCCAATGCCTGCGCCCGCGATCCCGATCTTTGCCATGCCGTCTCGTCCTTGCCGTCCCCGTCCGGCCCTGCCTATAAGGCGCGCGATGTTGGGACGAGCGGTCATATCGACGCGAATTAGCCCCCCGGCGCCCTGATCTTCGGGGCGGCCGGGCCAAGGTGCTGCGACGCTGCACCGACACTTCCATGAAATGCCGATCCGAAGGACGCCCGCGATGACCTCTGAGGCCCCAGACTACAAGTCGACCCTGAACCTGCCCAAGACCGATTTCCCGATGCGGGCCGGCCTGCCCAAGCGTGAACCTGGCTGGCTTGAGCGGTGGGAAAAGATCGGGATCTATGACCGCCTGCGCGAAAAGGAGGGGCGTGAACCTTTCACGCTCCATGACGGGCCGCCCTATGCGAACGGGCATCTGCATATCGGTCACGCGCTCAACAAGACGTTGAAGGACATGGTCGTCCGCTCGCGCCAGATGATGGGGCACGATGCGCGCTATGTGCCGGGTTGGGATTGCCACGGCCTGCCCATCGAATGGAAGATCGAGGAGAAGTACCGCCAGAAGGGCCGCGACAAGGACGCCGTCGATGTGGTGGAATTCCGGCAGGAATGCCGGGACTTTGCGTCGGGCTGGGTCGATGTGCAGCGCGAAGAATTCAAGCGCCTTGGCATCACAGGCAACTGGGCCGACCCGTATCTGACCATGGCGCACCACGCCGAGGCGGTGATCGCGGCGGAGTTCCAGACGTTTCTGATGAACGGGCTGGTCTATCAGGGCTCGAAGCCGGTGATGTGGTCGCCGGTGGAGAAGACCGCGCTCGCCGAGGCCGAGGTGGAGTACCACGACCGGCAGGTGGATGCGGTGTGGGTGGGGTTTCCAATTTATCGTTCAAACGCAGATTATCGAGAAAACCCGGTTCAGCAAAGATTAGAGGTCCTTAGCGCAAAGGTCGTGATCTGGACCACGACACCCTGGACGATCCCCTCCAATAGAGCAATTTGCTTCAATCCCGAGGTGAGCTACGGCCTTTATCAGGTCGTTCGAACACCTGAAGAGTGCTGGGCTGAAGAAGATGGCTACTACCTGATCGCAGACAATCTCGCAGCAGAAGTCTTTTCGGCTGCCCGTCTCGAAGCGGGAATGTGGAGACGCTGTAAAGATGTGAGTTCGGCCGAACTCTCAGAATTGGTCTGCCATCACCCCTTTTACCGCGTCGAAGATGGCAATGGCCGTTGGGACTATGAGGTTCGTCTTTTGCCGGGCGACCATGTCACCGACGACGCAGGCACGGGCTTTGTCCATACGGCGCCTAGCCACGGCGATGACGACTACCAGATCGGGCTCAAGCACGGCCTGCCCATGACCCACAACGTGGAGGCCGACGGCACCTTCCGCGCGGATCTGCCGTTCTTTGGCGGCGAGGCGATCATCAAGCCCAACGGCAAGCCCGGCGGGGCCAACAAGGCCGTCATCGACAAGCTGGTCGAGGTGGGCGCGCTACTCGCCCGTAAGCGCATCACCATCTCGGACGCCCATTCCTGGCGCTCCAAGGCGCCGGTAATCCGCCTCAACCGCCCGCAATGGTTCGCGGCCATCGACAAGGCGGTGGGCGATGGCCAGGACAGCTATGGCGACACGGTGCGCGCGCGGGCGCTGACCTCCATCGACCAGCTTGTGGAATGGACGCCGAAGACGGGTCGCAATCGCCTGTTTTCCATGATCGAAAACCGCCCCGACTGGGTGCTGTCCCGTCAGCGCGCTTGGGGCGTGCCGCTGACGTGCTTCACCAAGGTGGGCGCCAAGGCGGACGACCCGGATTTCCTGCTGCGCGACGAGACCGTGAACGCCCGCATCATCGCGGCCTTCGAGGTGGAGGGCGCCGATGCCTGGTACAAGCCGGGCGCCAAGGAGCGGTTCCTGGGCGACGACTATGACCCGGCGGAGTGGGAGAAGGTGGACGACATCTTGGACGTCTGGTTCGATTCAGGCTCCACCCACGCATTTGTGCTGCGCGACCGCGAGGACGGCACCGAGGACGGCATCGCCGACGTCTACCTGGAAGGCACCGACCAGCATCGCGGTTGGTTCCATTCCTCCATGCTGCAAGGCTGCGGCACCAAGGGGCGCGCGCCTTACCGCGCGGTCGTAACCCACGGCTTTACGCTGGACGAAAAGGGCGTGAAGATGTCCAAATCGCTCGGCAACACCATCGTCCCGCAGGAGGTCGTGGATCAGTACGGCGCCGACATCCTGCGTCTGTGGGTGGCGCAGGTCGACTACACCGCCGATCACCGCATCGGGCCGGAGATCCTGAAGGGCGTGGCCGACAGTTATCGCCGCCTGCGGAACACGATGCGGTTCATGCTCGGCTCCATCGTGGACGGCGATGAGGCCGATCCGCTGGAAATGCCGGAGTTGGAACGCTGGGTGCTGCACCGTCTGTCGGAGCTCGATGACCAAGTGCGGGCGGGCTATGCCGCCTATGATTTTGCAGCGGTGTTCCAGGCGATCTTCCAGTTTGCCACCGTCGATCTGTCGGCTTTCTACTTCGATATCCGCAAGGATGCGCTTTATTGCGATGGCGACACGCTGCGCGCCCGGTCGGCCCGGACGGTGTTGCGGCTGCTGCATGAACGGTTGACGACATGGCTGGCCCCCATCCTGCCCTTCACGATGGAGGAGGTCTGGCTGGAGGTCTATCCGGGCGACGAAAGCTCCGTCCATTTGCAGGACTTCCCGGAGCCGCGCCCGGGCTGGCGCGACGATGCGCTGGCGGCCAAATGGACGCGCATCCGGGCCGTGCGGCGTGCGGTGACGGGGGCGCTGGAAATCCAGCGGCAGGACAAGACCATCGGGTCGTCGCTGGAAGCCGCGCCCATCGTCCATGTGGATGAGGACACGGCGGCGCTGCTGCAGGATATGCCGTTTGACGACATCTGCATCACGTCGGCCATCACGGTCAGCACGTCCCCCGCCCCGCCCGAGGCCTTCCGCGCCGAGGGGGAGGCCGGTGTGGCGGTCGTCTTCGCCCATGCCGAAGGGGGGAAATGCCAGCGCTGCTGGAAGATCCTGCCCGATGTGGGCCATCACGGCCATGACGGGGTCTGCGGTCGCTGCGATAGCGCGCTATCGTGAAGGTCGTCGATGGCGATTTGATCGCGCTTGCCTTGGACGGCGCGTTCGATGTGATCGTCCATGGCTGCAACTGCCATGTGACCATGGGCGCCGGGATTGCGAAGGCTATCGCGCAGACCTTTCCCGAGGCGTTGGCCGCCGACCGCGCGACACCGGTCGGCGATCGTGCCAAGCTGGGCACGATTTCGACCGTCGAAGTCGAGCGTCAGAGGCGCCGCCTGGTCGTCGTCAACGCCTATACCCAGTTCCATTGGCGTGGGCGGGGGCGAAAGGCGGATTACGACGCGATTGACGGTTGTCTCGCGGATATCGCCGTGCGCTTTGCCGAGGCCCGGATCGGCTATCCGCTGATCGGCGCGGGACTTGCGGGCGGCGACTGGGCCGAGATCGCGCCAATCATCAGCCGCCGACTGGATGGGTTGGACCATACGTTGGTCCAGTTCTCTGGGTGATGCGGGGGCAGTGCCATGACCGAGGTGACGGATGACGCCATCGCGGATGCTATTCGCGACATGGCCCGTGAGCGCACAGCGACGTTCTGCCCCTCGGAGGTGGCGCGTCGGCTGGCGGACGATTGGCGCCCGCTGATGCCCGATATCAGGCGTGTGGCGGCTGACTTGTCGGATATCCGGGCCACCCAGAAAGGCCAGAAGGTCGACGTCATGACCGCGCGCGGGCCAATCCGCTTAGCGGCCCGGGGTGACTGACCCTCCGCCTGCTTGCCTTGCTTCAGGATGTGTTGCCGATGGTGCGTCTTTGGCGCTTCAGCTTTCGCCCCAACACGCCCGAGCGATCCGGGAATTGCTTGCGATGCAACTTGGCCCATGGGGCGGTGATGCCTGCCCGATCATAAAGCAAGATCAGCCGTTCCAACAGGAAAGGCCGGTCGCCCGTGGCCTCCCATGCGCGTTCCAGCAGCAGGCGGCCCGCCCGTTCATCGCCCGCATCCAGATGCAGATTGGCCCGGAAGATCAACAGATCGGGGTCCGCCTCCACCGCTGCCGGATGCCCATCCAGCAGCCGCTCCAGCGCCGCATTGTCGCCGGTGCGCGACAGCATCTCGGCCATGGCGCCCAGCCAGGCGGGGTCGGGTTCGCGCACATGGCCCAGAATCGCATCGACATAGGCCAGAACCTTGCGCCGCCCGTCGTTGCCAAGCCGCACCGCAAGTAGCGGGCGCGACCGGATTTCCACGTCTTCCTGCGCAGTCTCCACGTTGAAATCAGCAAAAAGGGAGCTGTAGCGGCAACCCGACACGATCGTATGGGGCATGAAATCGGGCCAGCGATAGAGGCATGTCTGATAATGGCCGATTTCGATACAATGGGTCTCGGGCGCGGCGAACAGCATGTTGGCAAAACCCGCACCGTGATAGCTCATCATGATTTCGGCGCGGGCCATCAGGGCCACTTGTTCCAAGGGGCTGTAATCTTCGAAGTAGATCACCTGAAAGCCGCGTTCGGCCAAGGCCGCGGTCAATGCATCTTCGCCGTCCATGGGGCGCACGCGGTTCGATTTGCGCCCCACCCAGAAGCGGCGCGGCAGGTGGGACCAATCGCGCCCTTCGATACGCCTCAGGGCCGTTTCCCGCAGGCGCAGCAGCATCTCATCGCAGGAATTCATGGCCAGGACCGACAGCGACAGGCGGTCGGGGTTGCGGCCTTTCCAGTAATGGGTCTGGGGGGCCACATCGTCCACGTCATCCATGACCGAGGGTCCGGATTGGTAATAAAGGTGCCTGGCGTTGAGGACGGACAGGCACCGGTCGTAGCGGTGTTCGCCCGACAGAAAGGTCACGCGCCCTACGAGGCGCGGAAACAGGTCATCGACCCAGGCCTGGATGAAGGGCTTCACGTCCGAGCGGTCGCAATGGATGAAGATGCGCCCTGCAAAGCCGTCATGGTCGACGCAGCACAACAGGCAAAGGGCCTCTGTGGCGAAGTGGTAGAAGTTGAACGGGTTGCGCGCATCGATGACGAAATCGAGGCCGTCGGTCGTCCCCTCCCACAAAGGGGGCACGGGATCGGCGGCTTGCAACTCGGCGAACCATTCTGCCGTCTGGCCATCGGCGGTGACGGGGTCGTTGGCATACCAGGCATAGCGGTTTCGCAACCGGGTGCCCGCGGCTCCTGTCAGTAGATACTTACCGTTGACGGCCAGGAAATGCCCCTTGCTGCTCAGGTTTTTCAGCACCACGGGCACGGTCTTCAGAACCAGCGCCTTCTTGAAGGTGCGACGGCGGAAATGCGTGGCGATGTGGCTTTCGATCTGCTCCACCCAAGGGGCATGTTCCGCCACCGAAGCCGCCGCGACGCGGCCCAGCGGGCGGGTGTCGTACATCGACGGTAAGGGCTGCACCGTCCAAAGGCCGCGATCGACGCCGGGGGCGAAGAAAAAGTCCCGGGGGGGTGGACTATAATCGATCTCTACCCGGGGTTTGCGGTCTTTTGTGTCGGCCATTGCTTCGGTGTTACCCGTCTTGGATGACGGCACAAGGACATATCTTGCCACGCCTTTGACCCCTGGGGCGCGGGCTAGGTCCCTGGCGGCGGGACCCCGCCGAAACCCAGGCGGCGCAGGGCCCTAGAATTCCACCCCGGCCTGGGCCTTCACGCCGGAGCGGAAGGGGTGCTTCACAAGTTCCATCTCGGTGACAAGGTCGGCCAGTTCGATCAGCTCATCCTTGGCATTGCGGCCCGTCAGAACGACATGGGTCATCGGCGGTTTGTGGTCCCGCAGGAAGGCCACAACCTCGGCGATGTCGATATAGTCGTAGCGCAGGGCGATGTTGATCTCATCGAGCAGGACCATGCGGTTGCCCGGGTCCAAGATCAGTTCTTTCGCCTTGGCCCAAGCGGCCTGGGCCATTTCGATGTCGCGGGTCTTGTCCTGGGTTTCCCAGGTAAATCCCTCGCCCATGGTGTGAAATTCGCAGGTATCGCCGAAATGGGTGGTGATGAGGTCCCGCTCGCCCGTGCCCATGCCGCCCTTTATGAACTGCACGACGGCGCAGGGCATGTCATGGGCGATGCAGCGGAAGATCATGCCAAACGCGCTGGAGGACTTGCCCTTCCCCTTGCCCGTATGGACGATGACCAGGCCCTTTTCGTCGGTCTTGGTGGCCATGATCTTATCGCGGGCGGCTTTCTTCTTGGCCATCTTGGCGTTGTGGCGCGCGGTGTCGTCGGTGGTCATCTGGGGCTCCGGCATGGGGTGTGGAGGGACCATCCGGGCCTTGGCGGGTGGCGTCAAGATGTGGGTGTTAACTGCTCGTTAACCAGGCTTGCATAGCCAGGAGGATATGTGGCGTTTGGCGATCTCTTTGTCGGTCGGGCTCATGGCGGCTTGCAACACGGCCCACCCGTTGGACCGGTTGGATCGTGCAGGGCGTGCCAGCGCGGGCGGGCACGATTTCCGCGTGAATTGGAATCTGCAAGCGGCCCAGGCCACTCGCACCAACCCCGCCTGGCGCCCCGGCCTGCAAGAGGTAACCCTGGCCGCTGTAATGGCCACCGAAGAAGTAACGGGCTGTACCGTGAAGCCGGGCACGGCCATCGGTGATATCGCGCTGGTGAACATGGCGTTGGATTGCCGGTCGCCACCCTGATTACAGCGCCGACCGACACCCTGGGCAATATGACGGATCCATTTCGGTCCTGGCATGGCGAGCCATCTGACTAAGATGGGTCCTGCGAACAGGGTGTCAGCCGCAATCGGACGGGACGTGAAGCATGAATTCACTGACCCCCGCGCTGAATAAGGCCTGCCGCTTGTAGCTCTCGTCGAAGCCGACCCTGCGGCCTCGCTCGGACATCGACAGCAAGCGCGCGGCAATCGCGACACCTTGGTCGACGGACAGGCCGAGGCGGCTGCCGCAGGTCCGCCTTTGGATCGCGCCTAAAGCGCATGTTCGCAGACGTCCGTTTGCGCCCTTTCACACTTCGCCGGTGAATATCCATTCGCGCAGGTCCGAGACGGTTCTGCCCAAGATTGCCGCTTCTCTCGCTCTCTGCTGGTCTACCTTGGTTACGCCGTTTGACGGCGGTGGTTCGCTGGAGCTGAAGGTGAACAGAAGGGGGGCGGGCCGTCGGGCAAACGGTCCTTAAGGGCGGCGGCTGCGCCGAACTTCACGAAGATCGTCCCGAATTGCGCCGTGCCCTCCAGGCCGCGGCCTGGAGGGCTTGCGAAGGCCGGCAGAGACAAGGCCGGAAAGGCGATGCGGATCATGGTCATGTGGGTGATGGGCGTTTCGAAAGTCGGTCAGTGTGGGTGGTGCCGATCACCATTCGGGTAGATGGCGCGCCGATTTACGCTGGCGATAGGTCAAGTTGCGGCGGCGCCATCGACCCAACGTATTCGGCAGCGTGCCGTGTCGGGCTTGAGAGACACTCCCCGCGACTCCGACCCGTTTCGAGGATCTCGGGTGGGTTTCGAGACGGGTCCGCGGGAAGAGGACCAGGGAGGCTGCCATTGCCACCCCTCGGGCCGATGAGGGACCGTCAGGGACCGAAGAGGCGCAGGAAATCCATGCCCAAAGCGGGGTCACGACCGGCGAGGCCCAGGATGTAGGTGCTGAAATCCACCGCCTCGACCCGGGTCACGCCGTGGTCCGGCAGGCGGGCCGAGCAGCGCCAGAGGAAGCCCAGCCCGGCATGGTCGTAGCGGCAGGTGCCATCTTGCCAGAGACGGTAGAGATCCAGCATCGGGTCGCCCGGGGCGCCGCTGCGCCAAAGCGGCGCGAAACCGGCCATGATCGCGGGGGAGGCCGTGTCATGCGGATTTTCGTCGATGCGTGCCACGCCATAGCCCTGGTCTTCGACTCGGCCATCTGCGTCGAAGCGAACCTCCGTCCCCGCGCCGTGACCCCAGAGCGCTTCGGGGAAGGGCGCATCGGGCAGGGCCGCGCGACGGTTTGCGAAGAAGGCACGGTCGGCGGCGGCCAGTTCCAGAAGCTCGTCATGGAAGGCGGGCTGGTCGCCAATTTCGGGGCAGTGGAAGTAGGCGAATTGGTGCGTGAAATGGGCGGGCACGTAGCCCGAGGGCTTGGCCACCAGCGTTTGATCGCCGCGCGCGGCCATTGGGAAGGCGGCGGCGTCGGAATAGTGCCGCTGGAACAGCGCATGGGCCGGGCCGATGGCACCGCCCATGCGTTCGGCGCGCATGGCAAGGCAGGGCAGCATGACGTATTCGTCGAACGGGTTAGCGAAGACGTTCTCGCTCTCGCGCTCCTCGTGGCCATAGAAGACGAGGTGCAGAAGGCCGCGTTCCACACTTTTGATCGACCGCGCCCATTGGACGCTGTCGATCAGGTCGCGGCCCAGCACATAGACTTCGGACGGGCCGCGGCCTTCGGCGAAGCTTTTGGCCGAGAAGTAGCGCGCGGCAGTGGCCGCGCCAGCGGCCAGCAGGGCGGTGTCGATGGTGGAGAACTTATCCTCGGAGCCATTCACGGGCGCGCCCGTCATTGGGTCGATGAAATGCGGATACCAGCCCGAGGGTGAGCGCGTCACGGTGAAGGGGGCATAGCTGCCACGCCCTGTCAGGTGGCGCAGTGTCGTCGCGGCTTTGGCTTCCGCGTCGGGGAGGATGCCCATGGCGTCGCCAATGGCCAGCGACATCAGCCCCAGTCCCGTCGCCGCGATGGACGATGGCGCGCCGGGCGGGTTGCCGCGCCCGATTTCGATGAAGTCGAAGTATTGGCCGGTTTCCGGGACGCGAAAGTGGCGATCCATAAGCAAGATCGCATCGGCCAGCCGGTCACGGGTGAAGGCGTCGAGCGTGGCGCGGGGCGGCGTTTGGGCCGCGGCCGGGAAGGAGAAGATCAAAAGAAGGCAGATCAGGCGAAGCATTGGGGCGGGTTCTGTTAGGGCAAGCAGTCCCAGTACCATGACGCGGTCTGCGCAGGGCGCTACCGAGATGTTGCTGATCTTGCGTCACGATCCCGTGGGGTTCGTGGTGCTTTCGTAACCGGTGAGGCGGGGAGGAATGGGCTTCGAAGCCCATTGGAACGCCGTTCAAACGGTGTTTGCACCGGCGTCATCGGGCGTGTTCGTCGATCAAGGCGCGGGCCGAGTTGGAGCGGGGTTGCCAAAGGCCACGCTCGATCGCTTCGCGCAGGCGGTCGGCGATGTCGGCCAAGGCGGGGGCGTTGGCGTCCGCGATGAAGTCGCGGGTAGCGTCGTCTTCCAGGATGGCGGCGTGGACCAGGTCGAAATGGTGGTCGCGCACCGCGCCCGTGGTGGCGGCAAAGGCGAAGAGGTAATCAACGGTGGCGGCGATCTCGAACGCCCCCTTGTAGCCGTGGCGTTTGACGCCCGCGATCCATTTCGGGTTCACCACGCGGGATCGGACGACGCGGCCGATCTCTTCCTCCAACGTGCGGATCACGGGGCGTTCGGGGCGGGAATGGTCGTTGTGGTAGACGGGGCGGGCTGCGCCTTGCAGCATCTCGACCGCAGCCGCAGCGCCGCCTTCGAACTGATAGTAGTCGTCGCTGTCAAGGAGGTCGTGTTCGCGGTTGTCCTGGTTTTGAACGATGGCCTCCGTCTGGGATAGCCGTTCTTTCAGGCCCCCATGGTCGGGTGTGCCTTCGCCGCTACCATAGGCATAGCCACCCCATTCCAGATACGCGGCGCCCAGGTCCGCTTTGTCGCTCCAGAGCCGTTCGTCGATCAGCGCCTGAAGACCCGCACCGTAGGCCCCGGGTTTGGAGCCATAGACACGCGCTTGCCCCTGGCCTGCGCGGGCGCGGGCGGCGGCTGGGTTGTGCGCGTCCGGCTCGTCCAGGGCTTGGACGGCACGGGCGGCCCCATCCACCAGCGCCATCTGTTGGGGAAAGGCGTCGCGAAAGAAGCCAGAGACACGCAAGGTCACGTCCACGCGGGGGCGGCCCAGGGCGGTGTGGGGGATGATTTCAAAGCCGGTGACCCGGCGATTGGCGCTATCCCAGCGGGGTTTCACCCCCATGAGTGCCAGGGCCTGGGCGATGTCATCGCCACCTGTGCGCATATTTGCGGTGCCCCAAGCTGTCAGCAGCATGGTGCGCGGCCAATCGCCATGGTCTTGCAAGTGGCGTTCGATCAGCAGATTGGCGCTGTGCCAACCCAGTTTCCACGCCGTGGGCGTGGGCACGGCGCGGCTGTCGACCGAGTAGAAATTGCGCCCCGTGGGCAGCACATCGGGACGGCCGCGGGTGGGCGCGCCGGAAGGCGCAGGGGCGACGAACTGCCCAGAGAGGGCGGTGAGGAGGCCCTCCCCTTCGGCGGGGCCGCAGCGGCGGATGGTGTCGCGCAGGGTGGCAGCCTCCTCCAGCGTGGCCGCTGTCTTCGGCCCTGGGGGGGCGAGGTCGCCGCGCAGCAGCTTGGCGGACAAGTCTTCGATACGCTCCACCGTGTCGCCGTGGCTCCGCCAGGGTGAGGTGCCTGACAGAATATCGGGGCGGGGGCCCGTCCAGGGGGCGGCCATGTCGCAATCGAGCGGGTCGAAGTCGAGTTCCAGATCGGCGGCGATGGCCCGCGGCAGGCTTTCGCCCGCGCCGCGGGGCAGGCGCAGTAAGGCTTGGAGCAGGTCGTCTTGCAGGCGACCTTCTGGCGATTGGCCGAAGATATGGAGGCCGTCGCGGATCTGCGCCTCCTTCAACTCACACAGATAGGCATCCAGTTTGGAGAGGTCGTCGGACCCGTCCATGCCCGCATCCATGTCGAGGCCGGTGGTGCGTGCGAGGCTGATGATTTCATCGCGCAGATGGTCGATGCGGCGCGGGTCCACATTGGCGGCCTCGTAGTATTCATCCACCAATGCCTCCAGATCGCGCAGGGGGCCATAGGTTTCGGCGCGTGTCAGGGGCGGGGTCAGGTGGTCGATGATGACAGCTTGTGCGCGGCGCTTGGCCTGTGTGCCTTCGCCGGGGTCATTTACGATGAACGGGTAGATATGCGGCAGGGGGCCGAGCGCGATTTCGGGCCAGTCGTCGGCGCCCATCGCGAGGGCCCGGCCGGGCAGCCATTCCAGATTGCCGTGCTTGCCCATATGGACCACCGCCTGGGCGTCCCAGCGTCGCAGCCAGGCATAGAAGGCCAGGTAATTATGCGGCGGGACGAGGTCGGGGGAATGGTAGCTGTCGGTGGGATCCACATTGTAGCCGCGCGCCGGTTGCAAGGCGACGACGGCCTTGCCGAAACGGTGGATCGACAGGGCGAAGGTGCCGCCAGTGGGCGGTGTCGGAGCCTCCGGCGGGGATATTTCTGCCAGGAAGAAGGGGTCCTTTTCCGGTGGACCCCAGCGGTCGGTGATTTTCTGGCGGGCGGTGAGGGGGAGGGTGTCGAAGAAGGCTTTGTAGTCGGCGAGGCTGAGCCTTTCGCCCCCCTGGCGCGCCGCCCGGTCCGGGAGCCAGTTGGTCGGACCGGCCATGAGGTGGTCCATGAGCGCGGCGGGGTCATGGGGCGGCGCCGTATCGTAGCCTGCCTGTTGCAGCAGGCCCAGCGTGTGGATTGTGGCAGCGGGCGTGTCGAGGCCCACCCCATTGGCCAGGCGGCCATCGCGGTTGGGGTAATTGGCCAGCACGAGCGCGATATGGCGCTCAGAGGGCGCGGTGCGGCGCAGGCGGGTCCAATTGGCGATGAGTTGGGCAACGAACGTGATCCGGTCGCCCTGGGCCTTCCAGGTGGCGATGGGGCACTGGGTGGCTTCGTCGAAGAATGCCTCCCCCTTGAAGCCGATGGCGCGGGTGAGGATACGGCCATCGAGTTCGGGCAGTGCCACGTTCATCGCAATGTCGCGGGCCGACAGGCCGGTGAGTCCGGTTTGCCAATCAGCCTCTGTTCCGCCGGATAGGACGGCTTGGAAGATGGGCGCGCCGGTTTTCGAAAGGGGCTCGACCGCAGGGTCGCCCACGGCGAAGCTGGTCAGGTTTACGATGGCATCGGGTGGGGTGTCTGCCAAGAGGCTGGTGAGCGTGGCCTGGCTGACGGGGTCCTTCAGGGATGCCACGAAGATCGGCAGCGGGTTTTGGCCTGCGCGCAGCAGCGCCTTGATGAGCCGGTTGACGGGGTTGAGGCCAGCGCCTTGCAGCAGGGCGCGGTAGAAGATGACGGGCACGGTGGGGGCGTCGGCCTGCCACTGGGTTTGGATATCTTGCGGCGTCGGTTCTGCCAGGCCCGGCCAATAGAGACCCGCACGCAGCAAGGGGCGGGCGGGGGCGGGACGCTCCGCGCCTGCGATCATGGCTTTGGCATGGGCCAGAAAGGTGGCGGCGTTCCGGGGACCGCCTTCCACCAGACAGCACCAGAGCGCGTCATAATCGTCGGGGGCCACGGTGGAGAGGTCGCGCAATTCCGCATCGGGTTTGTCATCGCCGGGCAAGGCGGCGAATGGGATGTCGGCTTCGTGCAGGCGGGCGGCATATTGTTCGAGGCCGTAGGTCCAATAGCTCCGCCCGCCCAGGATGCGGGCCACGACCAGTCGGGATTTGCTGGCGCAATCCTCCAGATGCAGGTCGACAGAAACGGGATGGCGCAGATGCATAAGGTTACACAGCCGCGTGACGGGGGCGTCGGCCATTTCGGCCCTGGCTTGGGAGAGGGCGGCCAGTTCGGTATCGGCGGCAGAGATCATGACCAGATCGCCGGGCGTTTGGCTCGGGTCGATGGGGGCGCCTTCATCGACGGCGCCGGGCTGTGCGGCAAGCAGGTGCATGGCTTCGGTTTGGGCCAGCGCCGCGCCTTGTGCAAGGCGGCCCCGGCGTCGCATAGGGGGCTGGTTTGCATAAAGGGGCGGGCATGCAGGTTCGATTGAGCGATGAAGTAAGTCGGGCGCTGGCTATGGGCGCGCCGGTGGTGGCGCTGGAAAGCACAATCATCAGCCACGGCATGCCCTGGCCGCGGAACGCCGAGGTGGCCTTGGCCGTCGAAGACGCCGTGCGCGCCGAGGGGGCCGTGCCCGCCACCATCGCGGTGATCGACGGTGTGCTTTGCGCGGGGCTGGATGCCGATCAGGTGGCCCGGCTGGGGCAGGGCGGTGATGTGGTGAAAGCGGCCTCCCGCGATCTCGGAGCCTGCATCGTCAAGGGGCTGACGGCTGGCACGACGGTGTCGGCCACCATGCGCATCGCAGCGCTCGCCGGGATCGGCGTCTTCGCCACGGGGGGCATTGGCGGCGTGCATCGCGGCGACGGTATGGATGTGAGTGCCGACCTGTCCGAGCTGGCGGTGACGGATGTGCTGGTGGTCTGCGCGGGGGTGAAGTCGATCCTGGACATCCCGCGGACCTTGGAAGTGTTGGAGACCCTGCGCATCCCCGTGGCGGTCTTCGGGGCCGATGCCTTTCCAGCCTTCTATACGCGGGATTCTGGCGTCGTGGCCGGGGAACGGTTCGACGACCCTGCCCAGATCGCGGCGACCCGCGCGGCAAATTCGGCGCTGGGGCTCGGGGCGGGGATGCTGGTCGCGAACCCGATCCCCGTCGCCCATGCGCTGCCCGCAGATGAGATTGGCGCCACGATCGAGGACGCCTTGGCCGCCGCCGAGGCGGAGGGTGTGACAGGCAAAGACGTCACCCCGTTTCTGCTGGGGCGCCTAAACGCAGCGACAGAGGGGCGGGCCCTGGGGGCCAATATCCAGTTGGTGCTGAACAATGCGCGTTTGGCGGCGCAGATCGCGGTAGCGGGCTAAGGTGTCTGCGAAGATCTTGGGTTTGAGCCCTAGACCTGTCCGCACCATACGCTGTGTGCATCGGTAGGTGACTTCACGGTCTTGGCGATAGCCGAGCCCGATCTCTGCACCCCATGGTCTAAAGCGGTTTTCGGAAAACCTGAATCAGCATTTCCGAAAAACGTCCCGCCATCGCACTGATGTTGCACCGTTTCTCGAAAAGCCGATGCTTCAGGTTTTTCGGGAACCGCTATAGACCCCGGCCGAGGGTCCGAAGCGCTACCCGATATGTATCCAGTTCCCGCTAATGAGGTTGGAGCGCCCAAGTCAGCGGCGCAGGTAGGTCGGTATCGGCGAAGTCGATGCGGAGCACGCGGCGCGGGGCGGTGCCTTTCGCGGGCATCGAGCGGTGAAGCGTGAGCATGGGGAGCACCAGCATGTCCCCCGCAGCGGCGCATTCGGTCTGGCAAGGCGACTTCTCGGCCATGCTGGCGGCCTCCGCGCTTGCCACCTGGCCAAGCTGATGCGTGCCCGGGGCGAATTGCATCGCGCCCGTCTCTGGATCCGTGGGGTCGAGGTGGATGCGGGTGAACAGCATGCGGTGCAGCAGCGCCTCTGGTGGCTCGCAATGCCAAAAACTCCCCTTCTTTGACCAATTGCCGAAGCCCCGCAGGTCCACCCGCTCGGTCACGGCAATGACCCGATCCTGATGCCAGGGCAGCGACCAATTGTTGTCGCCTGACTTGTCGAAAGCCATGATCCGAACGGGCCGCATTCCGGGTGCCAGCGTCGCGATTGCGGCGGTTGCCGACGCGCGGAGGATGGCTTGGGTCAGGTCGCTGGTGGGCTCAAGGCGTGTTCCCGGCTTTTGACCCGCCTCGACCTGCGACCTGAGCTTCTGGATTTCTGCTTCGGGCAATGCAGACCGCAGCCAGACATGGCCATCGCGCGCAAGGGCTTGGGACAGTGGCGTCAAGGCAGGCGCTCGAAGAACAGGCTCGCACCATTGTCTTCGTAGTCGCCGAAGGGCCCGCAAGGTGTGAAGCCGTGCCGCGCATAGAGCCGATGGGCCGCGTCCAGCCCTCGGCCCGTTTCCAGGCGCAGCAGCGGGCAGCCTTCCAGCACAGCGAGCGCAATCAAGTGACGCAGGATCGCGTCGGCCACCCCGCGCCCGCGGGCTTCCGGGGCGGTGAACATGGATTTCACTTCGGCATAGCCGTCGCGTAGGGCAATGGCGCCGGTGCCCAGGGTCATGTCGCCGTCGGTGGCGGCGACGAAGCGGATATGGGGCGCACAGAGCGCGGCATGGTCGAGGAAATGGTTCTCCTTGGCTGAGAACATCGCTTGCATCAGCGCGTGGCTTTGGCTGAGCAGTGCAGCGGGCCCGGGCGCGCGCGGGTCCGCTGGGCCGACTTTCATTGCAGGGCGGCGGCGATGGCTGCGCGGTCAAGGCCTGCTTGCCCGATCACCACAAGGCGCGCCCCGCGCGGATCATCGCCCAGCGGGCGGTCGAAATAGTGATCCACCCGAGGGCCCACAGCCTGAAGGGTCAGGCGCATGGGCTTGCCCGCCACGCTGGCAAAGCCCTTGAGCCGCAAGATGTCATGCTGGCGGATCACGTCCGAGACCTTTCCGGCAAAGGCTGCGGGGTCGGCCACTTCGGGTGTTTCGATCACGAAGGATTCGAAAGCGTCATGGCCGTGCTCGTGGTGGTGATGATCGTGGTCGTCGTCATCGTGGTGATGATGGTGATGATGCACCTCGTGGCGCGCGGCGATGTCGTCTTCGGCGCCTTGGCCGCGGCCCAGAATCACATCCACCGGCAAGGCACCCATGCGGGCAGGCACGACTTGCACGGCGGCCCTTGCCTCCCCCTTGAGGCGGGTAACCAAGGGGGCCGCGTCTTCCATCAGGTCGATCTTGTTGACCACGATCATGTCGGCGCAGGCGACCTGGTCGGCATAGAGTTCGGACAGAGGCGTTTCATGGTCCAGCCCGTCATCGGCGGCGCGCTGCGCATCGACGGCGGCCACATCTGCGGCGAAGGTGCCCGCGGCAACGGCGGGGCCGTCCAGGACGGTGACGACACCATCCACAGTCACCTTGGTCTTGAGGCCAGGCCAGTTGAAGGCCCGGACCAGCGGCTGTGGCAGCGCCAGGCCCGAAGTTTCGATGACGATATGGTCGGGGGGCGTGTCCCGGGCCAGAAGCGCCTCCATCGTCGGGATGAAGTCATCAGCCACGGTGCAGCAGATGCAGCCATTGGACAGCTCGACCACGTCATCTTCCGAGCAGCTTTCGATTCCGCAGCCTTTCAGGATGCCGCCATCAACGCCCAGATCGCCGAATTCGTTGATGATCAGGGCGATGCGGCGGCCATCTGCGTTTTGCAGAAGGTGACGGATCAGGGTGGTCTTACCGGCCCCGAGGAAACCGGTGACGATGGTGGCGGGTATCTTCATCGGACACTCATATGGGTGCAGCGCCGCGCGGGGCGGCGAGGTGGGATTTGAGTATTTGTGGACCAGTGATGGGGGCGGCCGCCATCACTGGTCCGGGGTCACGTCTGAGCGGGGGGGCGGGCCCGGTGGCTCAGGCGGAATGGACGCGGGGATGGGTGATATGGGGATTGGCGATGGTATCGCGCCCCATTTTGGCAAGGGCCAGTACCGCCAGATCGGCCACGGGCTCAATCAAGATAACCAGCATGTAGGCCGCGCCGAAGGACAGCACTGCGCCCATGTTTTCCGCGCCGAAGCCCTGGCCGTAGATGGCCCAGAATGCCACCCAGGCGACGACGCCACCCTGGTAGGCGGCCGAAAGCTTCAGGGCCTGGCCATAGGTCAGGTCCACATAGGCGGTGTCTTCGGGGATGACCTTCTTTGCCAGCGCGAAAATCGCGAAGAGCGGCACGAGAAGCGTCGTGACGTTCACGAAGTACATCGGCAGATCCGTGGGGGCGAAGAACAGCCCCTGGATCAGCAGGCCAGCGGCCAAGCCGATGGCGGCCGGTGCCACACCAAGAAGCAGAAAGAGCGTCGTGCCCAGGATGAAGTGCACCTCAGAGACACCCGCTGCGAAATGGGGCATGAGCTCGAAGAAGATGAAGGTGCCGATCGTGGCAAGTAGGCTGCGCACCAGAAGGGGCGGCGCGCCGTGTGCTTTCACATCCTCCCATACCAGCTTGGCGGTGTAGCCGGCCGCGGCGGCGGCTGTGCCATAGGCCAGCACCATTTTGGCGCCGTGGACGATTCCGGGTTCGATATGCATGGATCGGTTCTTTCTGTCTGGCCCGTCACCCCGACGGACATCGATTGCGTTCTGCCGGGCTGGTTTCCTGGCTCGCGGGTCGATGGTCTGGGCCGCCTTCCCGGGGTTTGTCCCCAGTGGCATGTCGGCCCGTCCCTCACCGCTCACAGTCGCGGGGGCGGCTGTGGCTTCGGAGCCCTGTTTGGGTCCCCCGTCTCCACATTCCCATTTCATCCCCACCGGCTTGGGCCGGACAGGGGAACCTTGCCCTTTGGTGATGCGCCCATGTGCGACCTTTGGTCAAGGTTAATCGGCGCGCCGCCGACCCAAGCCCAATGACGATCCGCTGGGCGAACCCTGGCCGACCTCCGCCCCACATTTTATCAATAATAGCGCGGAGGGGCGGCTTTGGCCGACGGGGGCAGACCCCCATTCAGCCCCTCACTGCGCGATATCTTGTGGAAAAGCACCCTTTCGGCCCCAAATGCGCCCCATCCCCGCTTGACGCGCGGCAGACCGTCCGCAAGGTGCGGTCATGCGTTTCACCCGGCTGCGTCTCAACGGCTTCAAGTCTTTCGTGGACCCCACCGATCTGGTCATCGCCGATGGGTTGACCGGCGTCGTCGGGCCCAATGGCTGCGGCAAGTCGAACCTGCTGGAGGCGCTGCGCTGGGTCATGGGGGAAAATCGCCCCACCGCCATGCGCGGCGGCGGGATGGAGGATGTGATCTTCGCGGGCGCCGCCAGCCGCCCGGCGCGCAACTTCGCGGAAGTCACCCTGGCGCTCGACAATTCCGAACGCACCGCGCCCGCGGCCTTCAACGACAGTGAAGCGCTGGATGTGGTGCGGCGGATCACGCGGGATGCGGGGTCGGCCTACAAGCTGAACGGCAAGGATGTGCGCGCGCGCGACGTGCAGATGCTGTTCGCCGATGCCTCGACCGGGGCCCATTCGCCCGCTTTGGTGCGGCAGGGGCAAATCAGTGAGTTGATCAACGCCAAGCCGCAGCGCCGCCGCCGTATCTTGGAAGAAGCGGCGGGGATTTCGGGCCTCTATCAGCGGCGGCACGAGGCGGAGTTGAAGCTGAACGCCACCGAGGGGAACCTGACGCGCGTCGATGACGTGATCGAGCAACTGGCCGCCCAACTGGCCACACTGGCCCGCCAGGCAAAGCAAGCGGCCCGCTACCGAGAAATCGGGGCGGCGCTGCGACGGTCCGAGGGCATGTTGCTTTACCGGCGTTGGCACGAAGCGGATGCGGCCAGGGCCGAGGCGGAGGGCGTGTTGCGCGCGCGTCTGACCGAGGCCGCTGGCGCGGAGCGGGTTGCGGTGCAGGCGGATGCCGCGCGGGCCGAGGCCGAAGGCGCCTTGCCGCCCTTGCGGGAGGAAGAAGCCGTGGCGGGTGCGGTGTTGCAGCGCCTGTTAGTGGCGCGCGACACGCTGGCCGAAAAAGCCGCCCAGGCCGATGCGGAGATCGCGCGGTTGGCCGCGCGGATTGAACAACTGGCCTTGGATGCGGAGCGGGAGCAGACGTTGGACCGCGACGCGCGCGACACGATTGCCCGGTTGGAGGAAGAGGGCGCGGCTTTGGCCGAGGCCTCAGACGGGCAGGACGGTGCGCTGGCGGAGGCGCAGGAGGCCGCGCAGGACGCAGCCCATGTGCTGCGTGATCGCGAAGTGGAATTGGGCACGCTGACGGAAGACCTGGCCCGCCTCTCGGCGCGTCACCAGTCTGTCGTGCGCCTGCGGCAGGAGGCTGAGGCTCGCATCGCCCGGGTGGCGGGTGAGGCGGAAAAGGCCCGCGCGGCGACCGACGCGGCGCGTCAGACGCTGGCAGGCGCTGATGGTGCGTTGGCCGATGCGCAGGCGCAGCAGGTTCGGGCGCAGGATGCGGCCGCCGCTGCCGAAACAACCCTGGCTGAGGCCGAGACGGCGCGCGAAGCCGCGCAAGAGGCTGAGGGTCATGCGCGGACTGAAAACGCGGAAGCGGCGGGCGCGGCCAACACGTTGGGCGCGGAGGTTAGCGCGCTGGCCAAGTTGTTGACCCGCGACACGGGCGAGGGGGAGCCGCTGCTGGACCGCCTTAACGTCGCGCCGGGTTTCGAGGCGGCTTTGGGCGCGGCCTATGGCGACGATCTGCGGGCCTCGGAACTGGGCAGCGGGGATGAGGAGGAGGCGGGCTGGGCCGCTTTGCCGCCCTATGACCGCCCCACGACCCTGCCCCATGGAGCGGAGCCATTGGCCCCCCATGTGGACGCGCCAGAGGCGCTGACCCGGGGATTGGGTCAGGTTGGGTTGGTGGACCCGGATGAGGCGGCGCAAATGCAGCCGCTTCTGGCACCGGGCCAAGTCTTGGTGTCGCGCGCGGGCGATTTGTGGCGTTGGGACGGGTTCCGGGCCTCGGCCGAGGCGGCCCCATCGGCGGCGGCTTTGCGATTGCAGCAGGTGAACCGCCTGGCCTCGCTCCGCCAGGACTTGGAGGAAGCGCAGCAGCGCGCCGAAGGCACGCGCGCCGCCCATGACGCGCTGGCCTTGACTTTGGAGCGGCGCAAGGCGGACGAGCGTGCTGCACGCGATGCGCGGCGCGAAGCCGACCGCGCGGCGACCGAGGCCGGGCGCGCCCTGGCGCAGGCCGAAAGTGCCAAGGGGCTGGCTGCGTCGCGGTTGGAAAACGCCCAAATGGCCGTCGCCCGCCACGAGGCCGAGATGTTGGAGGCGCGCGAAGCGCTGCGCGAGGCGGAGGCGGCGGCGCGCGATTTACCGCCGCTGGACGGCGCGCGCGAAGGGTTGGAGACGATCCGCGCCTCGGTCGAGGCCGCGCGCATGGCCATGATGGCGCGCCGCGCCCAAGCCGATGAAATCAAGCGCGAAACCGATGCGCGGGAACGGCGGATGGCACAGGTCGCCAAGGAACTTGCGTCCTGGCGGGACCGTCAGGGTAGCGCCGATCAGCGCTTGGCCGACCTCACGGGGCGGCATGAGGCTGCGCAGGCGGAACTGGATGCCGCCAAACGCTTGCCCGAGGACCTGGCACAGCAGCGCGAAGATCTAGCCCGGGAGGTGGAGCGCGCCGAGGCCCGCCGCGCCAAGGCTGCCGATGCGCTGGCCACCGGCGAAACCGGCCTGCGCGACGCCGCCACTGCCGCGCGGGAGGCCGACCGCGCCGCGGGCGATGCCCGCGAAGCCCGCGCCCGGGCCGAAGCCCGGCTGGATGCAGCACGTGAGACGCTGGACTTGGCGCAGGAGCGGATCGCCGAGGCGTTGGACACCACGCCCGAAGCGCTGCTTTCCGTCCTTGATATGACGCCCGACGACCTGCCGGGTATCGACGCCATTGAAACCGACGTGACCCGGCTGAAGCGACAGCGCGACGCGCTTGGCGCTGTGAACCTTCGGGCTGAGGAAGATGCGCGCAGCGTGCAGGAAGAACATGACGCGCTGGCCGCCGAAAAGGTGGATCTGGAACAGGCTGTGGCCGAGCTGCGCAGCGGCATCGCCGCGCTCAACAAGGAAGGGCGGCAGCGTCTTCTGGATGCGTTCGACACGGTGAACACCAATTTTTCGATGCTGTTCAAGCATCTGTTCCAGGGTGGCGAAGCCCGGCTGGAACTGGTGGAAAGCGATGATCCGCTGGAAGCGGGGCTCGAAATCATGTGCCAGCCGCCGGGCAAGAAGCTTGCCACGCTGTCGCTTCTGTCGGGGGGCGAACAGACGCTGACGGCGCTCGCGCTGATCTTTGCGGTCTTCCTGGCCAACCCCGCGCCGATCTGTGTGCTCGATGAGGTGGACGCGCCGCTGGACGATGCCAACGTCACCCGGTTCTGTGACATGCTCGATGAAATGACGCGCCGGACATCGACCCGTTTTCTCATTATTACGCACCACGCGGTGACGATGTCGCGTATGGATAGGCTGTTCGGGGTCACCATGGCGGAACAAGGCGTCAGCCAACTCGTTTCCGTAGACCTCAAGAAAGCGGAAGCGCTGGTCGCCTGACCGGCGCCTTATCGTTTCAATTCATGTGCGGAGTATGGCCATGCGCCTGACTGTCGAGACGGCCTTGTCTTACGACTTCCCGGCCCCTGCTGACCTGCTGTTGCAGGTCGAGGCGGCGCATACCGCCGAACAATCGGTCGAGGGTGCGCTTTGGACGACCCCAGTCGAAGATTTTTCGCGCATCGACGGTGACGCCTCCGTCGGGCGCCGCGCCTGGATGCGCGCCGATGGTCGTCTGGACGTGACCTATCGTGCCACGGTCGGGATCGACCGAGCGGATGCGGATTTGGCAGCCCTGCCTGCCAGCGCCCCGCGACACCTGGATGCGCAGGCGACATCCTTCCTGATGCCGTCGCGCTATTGCCCTTCCCATGAGTTCGAGGCGTTCGTCGCCACTGAGTTTCCGGGCCTTGGTGGTGGGGCGATGGTCGCGGCCTTGTCCGACTGGATCGGCACGAAATTCACCTATGTCGCGGGGGTCAGCACAGGCGCCACGACGGCGCAGGACAGTTTCGTCCAGCGTCAGGGCGTGTGTCGCGACTACGCCCACGTGTTGATCGCGCTGACGCGTGCGGCCGGCATCCCCGCACGCATGGCATCGGTCTATGCGCCCGACGTGGATCCGCCAGATTTCCATGCCGTGGTCGAAGCCCGGCTGGACGATGCCTGGCACTTAATCGACCCGACCGGTATGGCGAAGCCTTCGGATATGGCGGTGATCGGCGTGGGGCGTGACGCGGCTGACGTGTCCTTTCTGACGATCATGGGGGCCGCGACGCTTGTGTCGCAATCCGTCACGGTCGCACGTGCCTGACGCCCTCAGACCGTATCGAGAATGCGCTGATGGCGGCGGCTTTCTTCGCGCAAGGCGCCCAGCGTCGTGATGCCGCGCGCTTCCAGAATGGGAAGCATCGCGATGAAAGCCTGTGCGGTGGCCAGTGCGTCGCCAATGGCGGTGTGGCGGTCTTCGTCGGGGATCTTGATGTTCAGCCGCGCGCAAAGCGCGTCCAGCGTGTGTTCTTCGGACCCGCCAAAAACGATGGCCGACATATGCACCGTGTCCAGCACGGGGTGGTCGAAGGCCAGTCCCGACCGTTCGCCTTCGCGGCGCAGGAAGGCCATATCGAAGGGCGCGTTATGGGCCAGGAAGACGGCATCGGTGGCAAAGCCATGGAATGCCTTGCACACCTGCCTAAAGGGCGGGGCATCCGACACCATGGCATCTGTAATGCCGTGGACATCGGCGGACACTTTGGGGATCGGGCGGCCGGGATTGACCAGCGCGTCGAACCTTTCGCCGGGCACGATCTTTCCGTTCACCACCCGCACGGCGCCTACCTGCACCACGTCGTCGCGCGCCGGGTCCAGCCCTGTGGTTTCGGTATCGAAGGCAACCACGCAGATGTCGCGCAGCGACGTCTCGGCCAGTTCAGACGACGGGGCGCGCTCGATCAGGTCCAGGTCATAGGCCAGCGGGCGCGCTGCATCGGTGTTCAGCGGCTCCAGGATAAGGGCGTAGCAGTTGTTATCGAAGAGACGGATATGCCCCGAATAGACATTGCCCGACCGTCCTGTGACGGCGATGGGCCGCCGCCTTGCGTCGGGATCCCTCAGACCGGCCAGCGTATCGAGAATGGGCGCCTTTTCAACATAATCGAACAGGCTGCCATTTAGGCGGATGGGTGCTTCGCCCGCCATCAGATCCGCAGCCTGCCCATCATAGAGAACGACGTTATGGTCAGGGCTGACCAGTAAGGTCGCCGTCGGGATATCCGATAGAATCTGGATCAGTTGCAGGCGGTGGCGGCGCAGACGCTCAATGTCGGATGTGGTGCCGCCCGATCCCTCGGATGACAAGGTGGAAAGCCGTTCGTGCAAGGCTGCCGCGGCGGGGGCCAGGTCGCCCAGATAGGGGGCGATATCCTCACCGATTTCAGGACCTGCCTCGGTATGGGTGCCCACACGCATGCGCGCGGCCAGCGCCTCGATGGGTTTACTGACATTGGTGTCGAACAAAAGCCAGATGAACAGGGCAAGCGCAGGTAGACCGAAGCCCGCCAGGATCGCGACGGTCAGGAAGGCCGACAGCGCATCGGGCTGACCCAATTGGCGGTATCCCATCCAGACCGCACCCAAAACCACCGCGAGCGAGCCCGCCGCGACCAGACAGAAGAACAGAAAGACGCGCAGTCGCAAGGGCAGTCTGGTCATGTCACGCCTCCTCGCAGGCTGTCCTCAGCACTGGGTCGCCCGCAGGCAGGTCGCGCCAGACGGCGTTGGTGATCTGGCCATCGGCACCGAATTCCGCGCCATCCACGATGTCGGCCCGCCGCCCGTCGCTGCAATCGAACAGGATCGGGACCTTCGCAGTGCGCGACCAGCGACCATAGAACACAAGGTCCACGATGCGCTGGTTGGGTTGGTCCGGGTGGGTGCGAATGGACTGGCGGTCCACCGCGACGAAGCGCGTCACATAGGGCAGAGCAAAGGTCCATGGGCGAAGGTAGGATCCTTCCTTGATGCTTTGCGCGACGACCATGCCTTCGGGCATGGTGGCGCGCGTGCGGTCATACCAGCCGTATTCGCTGGAAATTGTCGCCGTGAGCATGGCAGCCCCCGCCGCGACCGGCACCAGCCACTTGGGCAGCCGTCCCTTCAGGGGGCGGTTGAGCGCCCAGACCAGCAAGCCCGCTGCAACCCCGGCCACGATGGTGCCGATGAGTTCGAAAAACATGTCTCCTCCCGTTCTGGACCGTCCGGCCCTAACCCAATATCCCCCGTCCCTGCATCAGCGCCGATTGCATCGTTTTTATCACGACGAAGGCGTTACGCAGATGGCTGCGTTCGAAATCCGACAGGCTGGCGGGCGACATGAAATTGTCCGGCGCCTCCCCGCGCCGGATCTGTGCCGCCTGGTGCTTCAGCCGCGTCTCGGCCACCAAATCGTAGGCGTCCAGCAGGTCGCGGCCGCCGCCAGGGCTGATGACCCGTTCGGCCAGCGCGGCTTCCAGCCTGGCGCGGGTATTGGCGGGTTCCAACTTGCCTTGCAGGGCATACATCCGGCCCAGATCCACCACCGGGACAACGCCCGACAGCTTCATGTCGATCTTGTCGCGATGTTCCCCCGACCGGATGGTGGCGAAGCCGCGCAACAGGCCCAGCGGCGTACCGTGGGACAGGGCATTGGTCGCCATATGCGCGGTGAAGATCGAATTGCCCGCGGCCCTGTCCAGGGTGTCACGTTGCAAGCCGTTCCAGAGCGTTTCATCCCCGCCGATGGGCCGCAGATCGAACATGACCGAGGCCAGCATCTGCGCCTCTTTCGAGGGGTTGGCGATCCAATGGGCGAAGTAGTCGCGCCAGACGGAAATCGGCTGGCACCAACGGGGGTTGGTCGCCATCATGTCGCCGGGGCAGTAGACATAGCCGCAGGTGTGCAGCCCGTCGGACACGAAAGTGGCGAGTTGCTCGAAATAGCCGCGGGCGCGTTCATCCAGGTCATCTTCTAGGATAAGGCAATTGTCCTGGTCCGATACGCCTGTCTGTTCCTGCCGCCCCTGACTGCCGCAAGCGAGCCAAAGATAGCGGCCCGGCGGTGGGCCCAGCTGTTCTTCCGCCAGGCTCAGAAGTCGCCGTGTCACCACGTCCGCGACATCGGTGATCGTGCGGGTGATGACGTCGTGGCGATGACCAGCCGCCACCAGCTGCGCCAGCATCTTCGGAATACCCGACGTCGCTTTGGCCAGCCCTTGGACGCTGTCGGTGCGGGCCGCTTCCGCCACAAGACCCACGGACGTGGTGGATTGAAACCGCGTCAGATCGGTCTGGGTCAGGATACCGACCAAGGCACCGTTTTCGACGACCGGCAAATGGCCCAATCGGTGTTCCGCCATCAGGTGCAGCACGTCAGACCCCAGTGCCGATGGCGGCAGCGTCCGCGGGTTCGGGGTCATGATCTTCGATATGGGCGTGTCGGTATCCAATCCGTCGGCCAAGGCCTTGCTGACCAGATCGCGCAAGGTGACAAGGCCCAGAAGTTCGCTGTCTTCGCTAATGCATAGGCAGGAAATCCGCCGATCTCGCATCATCTTGGCGGCCTCTGCGATGGACGTTGCAGGCGGGCAGCTGACCGGATCGGGCACCATCAGCGCATCGACCCGGACGCTGGCAAAGTCGGCGGGCCGCGCGTCGTCACCGTCGCCTTGGCCGCGATTGAAGAAACGGGCAAAGCTTGGTTGCTCGGCGCGCAACCTATCGAAGGTCTCGCGTGGCAGGCACAGAAGCTCGGCCGGCGTAAGCGTCTTGGCGGATGTGGCCGCCAAGCCATCGCGCATCAGCCCACGTTCGCCAAAGGAATTGCCCCGTTCCAGAAGGGATACGATGCTGCCGGACCCATCGCGGACTTCTACCCGCCCGGACCGGATGATGTAGAGCCCGTCAAGCGGCGCGCCGAACGTATAGATCGGTTCATTGGCGGCCAGGCTGATCGCGCGAAACGCGTCGGAGGTCTGGATGCGAACATGTTCCGGCAAACCATCATAGGGATGCAGGCCGGATAGGAAAGGGAGGATCGTGTCGTTCATTCGGTCGCCTTGGAACGTGAAAGCTCCGCCTCGGTCAATGGACCAAGGCGGAGCCAGGGACGGGTCGGCGCGGGGGAGAGATTACGCGCCGACCCGCATCTTCAGTGGTCGACCGCCGCCCCGGCACCCGCAGGTGTCCGAACGCTTTCGACCAAGTCCTTGATTTCCTGTGGGGTGTCCGCAGTCGACAGCGAGACGGCATAGGCCACCCCGAAGTTGATCAGCGCACCCACCGCCCCGATGGCTGTGGATTGGATGCCGAAGAGCGACCCATCCACTGTATCCGGGAAGGAATTGGTGCCCGCGACGAAGAACCAACCCTTGTGCAGGAAGATGTAGAGCAGCGTGAAGATCAGGCCCGAGAGCATGCCGCAGACCGCGCCCACATTGTTCACCCGCTTGGAGAAGATCCCCATCATCAGGGCCGGAAAGATCGACGCCGCTGCAAGTCCGAAGGCCAAGGCCACGGTTTGCGCCGCAAATCCTGGCGGATTGAGCCCCAGATAGGTGGCCACCAGGATGGCTGCCGCCATGGCAATGCGGGCAGACATCAATTCTGCCTTCTCGGACATGTCGGGTGTCAACTGACCTTTCAGAAGGTCATGGGACACCGCGGACGAGATCGCCAGCAATAGACCCGCCGCCGTCGACAGCGCCGCGGCCAAGCCGCCCGCCGCCACCAGACCGATCACCCAACCGGGCAGGTTGGCGATCTCCGGGTTGGCCAGCACCAGGATGTCGCGGTTGAAGTTGGTCAGCTCATTGCCTTCCCACCCATTCGCGGCAGCCGTGGCAGCCATCTCTTCGTTGGCGTCGTTGTAGTACTGGATCCGGCCATCGCCGTTTTTGTCTTCCCAATCGAGAAGACCGGTCTTCTGCCATGTCAGCATCCAGTCGTATTCCGGTGCCGTCTCGATGGTTTCCACCGACACCGCATCGCCCTGTGCCCCATTGGGCCACATCAGCTCAGTGATGTTCAGGCGTGCCATGGCGCCGACAGCCGGGGCTGTCAGATACAGAAGCGCGATGAACACCAGGGTCCAACCAGCGGACCAACGGGCATCCGACACACGGGGCACCGTGAAGAAGCGCATGATGACATGGGGCAGACCCGCCGTACCGATCATCAGCGACAGCGTGAACAAGACCATGTTCAGGTTATCTTTGTGCGCCTCGGTATAGCTGGCGAAGCCCAAATCCGTGACAATCTGGTCCAGCTTGGTCAGCAGGTAGACCGAACTGTCTGCGCCCCCGCTTTCCACCGTGCTGAACAGGCCAAGCGCCGGGATCGGCGTGCCGGTCAGTTGCAGCGAAATGAACACGGCCGGGATCGTGTAGGCCATGATCAGCACGCAATACTGCGCCACCTGCGTATAGGTGACCCCCTTCATGCCGCCGAACACCGCATAGGCGAAGACGACACAGGCGCCGATCAGAAGGCCGGCCGTGTTGGAGATCTCAAGGAAGCGGCCGAAGGCCACGCCGACGCCGGTCATCTGCCCGATCACGTAGGTGACCGAGGCCACGATCAGGCAGACCACCGCCACCATGCGCGCGGTCGGGGAATAGAACCGGTCGCCGATGAACTCCGACACCGTGAACTTGCCGAACTTGCGCAAGTAGGGGGCCAGCAACAGCGCCAGCAGGACGTAGCCGCCTGTCCAGCCCATCAGGAAGGTCGAGTTGTCGTAGCCCACGAAGGCGATCAGGCCGGCCATGGAAATGAACGAAGCCGCCGACATCCAGTCGGCCGCCGTGGCCATCCCGTTGGTCACGGGGTGCACGCCGCGCCCGGCGGCGTAGAACTCGCTGGTTGAGCCCGCCCGGGCCCAGACCGCAATGCCGATGTAGAGTGCGAAGGACGCCCCTACGAACAGCAGGTTGATGGTGAATTGTTCCATGGATTCAGTCCTCCTCGACGCCGTATTCACGGTCGAGTTTGTTCATCCGCCACGCGTAGAAGAAGATCAGCGCAAGGAAGACGAGGATGGAGCCCTGCTGGGCGAACCAGAATCCCAGATCGGTGCCACCGATCTCGATGCCGGAAAGAAGCGGGCGCAGAAGGATGCCGAACCCGTAGGACACGATGGCCCAGATAATCAGGCTGATCGTGATGATGCGGATATTGGCCTTCCAATAGCCCGCCCCGTCCTCTGCCGCCTTGGCGGGCCTTCCAGCCCCTCGGTTTGTTGTCTGTTCCGCCATGTCGGCACTCCTCCTAGATTGTCATTCGCGGGGCGCGGGCCGACTGGCCCCCGCCCCGTTCCTCATGCCGTTTCACTGGCAACAACATCGGCGATTGATTCGCCGATGACTTTGATCTGGCGCATAGCGTCCACTTTTCTGAGAACGCCGCGGCGGTCGTAGTAGTCGATCAAAGGCGCCGTCTGCGCGTGGTAGGCATCGAGCCGGGACATCACCGTGGCGGCATTGTCGTCGGCGCGGCGGGTCATTTCTGTCCCGCCACAGGCGTCGCAGGTGTCTTTGACCTGCGGCGTCTTGAATTGCTCGTGGTAGCCTTCGCCGCATTTGGCGCAGGTAAAGCGGCCCGCGATGCGCTGGACCATTTGCACGTCGTCCACCTCTAGCGAGATGGCGGCGTCAATCCGCTGTCCGCTTTGGGCCAGCATCTCGTCCAGCGCTTCGGCCTGTGCCGTGGTGCGCGGGAAGCCATCCAGGACGACGCCGCTGCTGCAATCGGGCTGGGTCAGCCGCTCGCCCAGTATGGCCAGGACGATCTCATCGGTAACGAGCCCGCCGGCCTCCATGATCGGTTTGGCCAAGCGCCCGGCTTCGGTGCCCTGGGCGACGGCCTGCCGAAGCAGGTCGCCGGTCGACAATTGAACGAAGCCGAAACGGTCTTCCAGCATCCGCGCCTGGGTGCCCTTGCCCGCGCCGGGCGGCCCAAGCAGGATCAGAACCGGCGCGCTGCGGGGTGTCATTGAGCCATCCATTACGCGTCCTTCCGGTTCATGCGGTTTTCGATCAGGTCGTCGACTACGGCAGGCTCGGCCAGCGTCGACGTGTCGCCCAGGCTGCCGAAATCGTCCTCGGCGATCTTGCGCAGGATACGGCGCATGATCTTGCCCGAACGTGTCTTCGGCAGACCTGGGGACCACTGAATGAGATCGGGTTTGGCGATGGGTCCGATCTCGGTGCGGACCCAGACCTCAAGCTCTTTGCGAAGCTCGGGCGTGGGCTCAACGCCGTTCATCAGAGTCACGTAGGCATAGATGCCCTGGCCCTTGATATCATGGGGGTAGCCGACCACGGCGGCCTCGGCGACCTTAGCATGGGCGACCAGCGCGCTTTCCACTTCCGCCGTGCCCATCCGGTGGCCCGAGACGTTGATGACGTCGTCCACGCGGCCTGTGATCCAGTAATCGCCATCGGCATCCCGGCGGCAGCCGTCGCCGGTGAAGTAATAGCCCGGATATTGGCTGAAATAGGTCTGTTCGAACCGTTCGTGGTCGCCCCAAACGGTGCGCATCTGGGCAGGCCAACTGTCGGCAATGCACAGCACGCCTTCCACGTCGTTGCCTTCGATGACCACGGCGGATTGTGGGTCCAGCACCTCGGGCTTGATCCCGAAGAAGGGCTGCTGGGCCGAGCCAGGCTTCAACTCCGTCGCGCCGGGCAGGGGGGTCAGCAAGTGGCCGCCGGTTTCTGTCTGCCACCAGGTGTCAACGATGGGGCAGTTCCCCTTGCCGACGATGTCGTTGTACCAGTTCCAAGCCTCGGGGTTGATGGGCTCGCCCACGGTGCCCAGGATGCGCAGGTCGCTCAGGTCATACTTCTCGACGAATTCGGGCCCCTTGCCCATCAGCGCGCGAATGGCCGTGGGCGCCGTGTAGAACTGGTTCACCTTGTGCTTTTCGCACACGGCCCAGAACCGTCCGGCATCGGGGTAAGTCGGCACGCCTTCGAACATGATGGTCGTGGCACCATTGGCCAGCGGGCCATAGACGATGTAGCTGTGGCCAGTGACCCAGCCCACATCCGCCGTGCACCAGAAAACGTCGCCATCGTGGTAGTCGAAGACCAATTCGTGGGTAAGCGCCGCATAGGCCAGATACCCGCCTGAGCTGTGGACCACGCCCTTGGGCTGGCCGGTGGAACCGGAGGTATAGAGGATGAACAGCGGGTCTTCGGCGTTCATCTCAGCAGGGGTCTGGTGGTCGTCGGCTTCCAGCCGCATTTCGTTGTAGTCGAAGTCGCGGCCATCGACCCAGGTCGTCTGTCCCCCGGTCCGCTTCACAACCAGCATCTTGCAGGGATGCATGACATGCAGCATCGCGGCGTCGGCATTCGACTTCAATGGCGTCTCACGTCCGCCGCGCGGCGCGTAATCGGCGGTCACAACCAGCTTCGCGTCGCAGCCATTGATGCGTGCGGAGAGCGCGTCGGGCGAGAAACCCGCGAAGACGATGGAATGGATCGCCCCGATCCGGGCGCAGGCCAGCATGGCGTAGGCCGCTTCCGGGATCATAGGGAGGTATAGGATGACCCGGTCGCCCCGGCGCACGCCCAATTCTTCCATGATGTTGGCCATCCGGCAGACTTCGGCGTGAAGTTCCCGATAGGTGATGTGCTTGGCGGGGGTCTTTTCTGGATCATCGGGTTCCCAGATGATCGCCGTTTGATCGCCCCGGGTTTCCAAATGGCGGTCGATGCAATTGGCGGCCACGTTCAGCGTGCCGTCCTCGAACCACTTGATCGACACCTGGCCGAGCGTGAAGTCCGTGTTCTTCACTTTGGTGAACGGCTTGATCCAGTCGAGCCTGCGACCCTGTTCGCCCCAATAAGCTTCGGGGTCGGAAATGGAGGCCGCGTAACTTGCTTTGTATCCGGCGGCATCGACGTGAGGTGTGATAGGCGCGCCGGTGCGATTAGAGACGTCTCCGGTGAGCGTTGTATCGTCTTTCATGAGCCCTCCTCCAGGATGCGATGGCGGGGCAACATGCTGCGCGAATGCTCGTCAGCGCCCCCCTGTAAAGAGCGTTACTGCTGGCATTTTGGAAAATCACCAGTTGACTGATTGAAAACGAATTTCCTGTAAACTTTTTCACCCGTAGCGCAAAAAGATGTAAAATTTTGATCGTGCGATCCGCTAACCTTCATTGTTTCCATGCTTTTTCCGATGCGTTTCGGTACCGTTGGTAAGCGAGGGAAAGGTCCGAATTGCTGCAAATCCGACATCCCTGACACCCCGCCTATGACTAAGGTCGGGGGGGTTCAAATTTGGCATTCCCGCCTTTGCATCGGGTCCGAAGGTCGGTCTAAGCTTACCTAAGGGCAAGAAAGCTGAAAAAAGCGGCAGCTGCCCGCGACTCAGCCGAACCCGGCCAGGACCGAGGCAAAAATCGACAAAAACACAAGCCCAGCCCATGCCCGCCAGAGCACATCAACGGCGTCGTCGATATCTGCAGGCCCGGGGGCTTTGCGTCCCGTCGGGTTGATCCAGGGGAAGTCTCGGACCTCCCCTTCATAGCTGCGCGGGCCCGACAGGGCGACGCCCAGAACCGGGGCAATCGCCGCTTCTGGCCAGCCCGCATTGGGCGAGCGGTGCTGCCGCGCATCGTTGGGCACCCGCGCCCAATGATCCAGCGTGAATTGCGTGGCCACGATCAACAGCGCCGTCAGCCGCGCGGGCACCCAATTGAGCACATCGTCCAGCCGCGCCGCCGCCCAACCAAAGGCTTCGTGGCGCGGCGTGCGATGGCCGATCATGCTGTCCGCCGTATTCACCGCCTTGTAGGCCAGCATGGCAGGAAGGCCGCCGATGGCGAACCAGAAGGCGGGCGCGACGACGCCGTCCGACAGGTTTTCCGCAGCGCTTTCGATGGCGGCACGCGCGATGTCGGGTTGTTCCATGGCGGAGGTGTCGCGCCCCACAATCAGCGAAACCGCGCGCCGTCCTTCCACCGTCGATTGCCGCAGCGCATCGGCCACGGCGCGGACATGTTGCACCAGGCTGCGTTGTGCCAATAGGATTGCCGCACCCAGCATCTCCAGCACTCCGAAATCGGGCAAGATGGCGATCGCCCACCCGATGGCCAGGGCGATGAGCACCAGCAGGGACACGGCGAAGGCACCCTTTGCCCTGCGGTAGCCGCCCGTGTTCAACCGATCATCCAGGTCTTCTACCGCGCGGCCAATCAACACCGCCGGGTGGGGATAGCGGGACCAGATGCGCTCCGGCTCGCCGAAGACCGCATCAAGGATCAGCGCAAGGGTCAGCACAAGGCCGCCTCCAACCGGGTCCAGCCATCCGACGGCGGCAGCCCGAGACGGACCCAGCTCTTGGAGTAGGGGAAGATGCGCGTCCAAATCCGCGCCTCCGCCAACTTGGCGTGAAACGCCTCGGCATTGCCCACGTCCCATGTCCGAAAAAGCGTGGTGCCCCCCACCAGTTTCCCGTGGGGGGCCATCAGCGCATCGAGCCGCGCGGCATCCGCAGCCAAACGTTCACGTGTGGTCTTCGCCCAGCGCAGGTCGTGCAGCGCGGCCGTTCCCACCGCCATGGCTGGCCCAGACACGGCCCAGGGCCCGATCGCCGCACGCAATGGCGCCAGCATTTCGGGGCGGCCAATGGCGAAGCCAAGCCGCAGCCCTGCCAATCCCCAGAATTTCCCGAACGAGGTTAGCACCAACACGCCCGGCTCAGCCGCCAGCCCGCGCAGCGATGCCTCTGGCGCCACATCGCCGAAGCTTTCGTCGATCACTGTGAAGGGCAGGGCGTCGGGCAGGTCGGCCCGCGTCCAGACGCGCCCATCGGGATTGTTGGGATTGACCAGCACATGGGGCGTGCCGGTAGCACCCGCGCCATGCAGGACGTCGAACCCATGGATGCGGAACGCGGCTTCATGTTCGTTATAGGTGGGCCAAGGGATGCAGACACGCCCCTTTGGCGCCAGCGCAGGCAACCCAGCAATAAGGGGTGAGGCGCCAGGGGCGGGCAACACGTCCACATCCTTCGGGATCTGCCAGAACCGCCGTGCCGCGCGGATCAGGTCGTCTTGTGCAAAGGCATCGGGCAATTCGGCCCAGGCTGTCTGCGGGATGTCCGGCAGCGGATAAGGTTCGGGGTTGATCCCGGTGGACAGGTCCAGCCAATCCGCGCGCGTGCCGCCCCAGCGCGTGCGCGCCGCATCGAGCCCGCCGCCATGGTCACGCGCGGCCTGCATCACGGGTCCAATGGCGGATGGCGCGTCACGAAGTGGCCCTTGATGGCTTGCGGCCATTCCCGGAACGGCACCACGCCGGTTTCAGCCCTGGAATGAAGCGTTGCATAGGCCACGATGCCTTCCGCCACGTCCGGCTCCGGATCGAAGCGGCCCAGCGTGTAGGCCATCTTGCCAGGGGATTGCAGCGTCACATTGCAGGCGCCCGCGCAGCCCATCAGGCAGGAATGGCGTCGTGTGGTAATCCCTTCGACGCCATCGGCCGCCGTCTCGATCAGGGCGGCCAGCCGCTCGCCATCGGTGGCGCCCGAAGCGGCGTCCCAGCCGTCCCGTTTGCAGGTGTCGCAGATGGTGATCACGGTTGTCATGTCGGGTCCCTTCGCAGTGTTTTCTGGCCTTAAAGCGGTTTTTGGAAAACCTGAATACGGTTTTGCGAAATACGCTTCGGCATCGCGTTGATGTTGCTTCGATGTCGGAGATTTCAAGCGGTTAAGCCTTTTCGGAAACGCCTTGGTCCGAAGGTCGTTGTTTTGCGATCGGCGGGCTTCCGCCGGGGTTTTTCGGGACCAAAGGGGAATTAACCATCTGTTAAGAACCGGGGTGCACCCTGGCGTCAGGTCGGTTTCATCCCCCTTCGGAGGAGCATGATATGACATATGAAAAAGACGAACGCCGTACTGTGCTTGCGGTCGGCGACTGCATTGACGAACCGGCGGATCGGGCTGCGCTAATGCGTGGGTTGTTCCGCCGTGGTCTGCACCTGGTGGAAGTGCCAGGGCAGGCTGAAGCACTGGCCTTTCTATTTGAAGCCGCGCCGGGTCTTGTCCTTATCGACCTTGGCCTGACCCGCGGCACGCCCATCGCGGTGGCTGACATGGCCGCCGAACGCTACCCGGACACGCCCGTTATCTTCGTGGCCGGTGGCGGCATGGTCTGGCACGATGTTGACACGCAGATGCGCAGCAACGTTGCGGCGCAGATACCACCGGGCATGTCCGCGCCGGATATGCTTGCTCTTATCGCGCATCATGCGCAAAGCGGCGTCTTGCCCGAGTTCTGATACCCAAGGGCCCGTGCGACGACGAAGTAGGCGGCGCAAACACATCTCGGGGACGGGCGGTAGGATCATGCTGCCCGTGTCCATCTTTGCCGACCTCAGCGCGCGGCCAGCCCTTTGGGCAGCGCCGTATCCGGGCCCCGTCCATGGGGCGCGTCGAAATCCAGCACTGGATTGATTGGAATGATGCGGTGCGGGTTAATGCTTTCGTGGCTGTAATGGTAGTGCCGCACGATATGCGCCATCCCCACCGTCTCGGCCACGCCGGGCACTTGATACAATTCCCGCGTGAAGCCCCATAGGTTCGCGTAGTCGATCAGCCGTCGCCGGTTGCACTTGAAATGTAGGTGATAGACCGGGTCGAAGCGCACCAACGTGGTGAAAAGCCGCCAATCCGCCTCGGTCAGGCTGTCGCCTGCCAAATAGCGCCGTTCGCCCAGCAGGTCTTCGAGCCAGTCCAGCGCGTCGAACAAGGCGGTTACAGCCTCGTCATAGGCTGCCTGCGATGTGGCGAAGCCCGATTTGTAGACCCCGTTATTGACGTCCGAATAGACCCGCGCGTTGATCCGGTCGATCTCAGGGCGCAGCGCCTCGGGGTAGAAATCTAGGTCGTTCCCGGTCAGCCCGTCAAAGGCCGTGTTGAACATCCGAATGATTTCCGAGCTTTCGTTGGACACGATCGTGCCGGTCTGCTTGTCCCACAGCACTGGCACCGTCACGCGCCCCGACACGTCGGGTTTGGCGCGGGTATAGATGTCGCGCATGAAGGGCAGCCCGAATAGCTTGTCGCCCGTGGCACCGTCATCATCGGTCTCGAAGGTCCAGCCATCGGACATCATTTCCGAATGCACGACCGAGACGTCGATCAAGTCGTCCAGCCCCTTGAGCGCGCGAAAGATCAGGGCACGGTGAGCCCAGGGGCAGGCCAACGAGACATAAAGGTGATAGCGTCCGGCTTCCGCTTTGAACCCGCCCTCGCCAGACGGGCCGGGGCTGCCACCGGCAGTGATCCAGTTGCGGAAAGCTGCGGTAGAACGGACGAATTTCCCGCCCGATTTCTTCGTGTCGTACCAGTCGTCGTGCCAGGTGCCTTCGATAAGCTGACCCATGGGAAATCTCCTTCGCGATTGCTGCAAACCTAGCCGATCCCTGCCAAGCATAAACCGCGCTTACCGCGCATTGATTGTGCGCGAGCGGCGAAAGCCCTTGACCTCGACCATGGTCGAGGATGCAGGCCGGTGTGGAATACGCCGAGGGAAGATGCCCATGACACCGATCCGCCGCCTCATCGCCGCCAGCGGCCTGACCAATCTGGGTGACGGCTTTACCGTATTGGCCTGGGCCTGGGTGGCGTCGGTACTGACGCGCGATGCCCTGTTCATCGCGCTGGTGCCGGTGGCGGTTCGGCTGCCCTGGTTGTTGGGCGCCTTGCCTGCGGGCCTCATGGCGGATCGCTACGACCGCCGCCTGCTGGTGGCGGGGGCGGATGCCCTGCGCGTCTTGGCCTTCGGCGCCGTGGCCTTCCTGCTTTGGCACGCTGGGCCCTTGCCCGAGGCGCCGCCGGACGGCCTCTCCCGCCCGGATCTGATGGCCGTTCTGCTCGTCGCGGCGACCTTCGTGGGCTTTGCCGAGGTTCTGCGTGACAGCGCGGCTGCGGCCCTGTTGCCCAGCTTGGTAAACGACGCCCAGTTGGAACGCGCCAATGGCCGCCTGTGGTCGGTGGAGCTTGTGGGCAACGCCCTCCTGGGCCCGGCACTTGGGGCATTTCTGCTGGCCGTCAGCTTCGCGGCGCCCTTTGCCTCTGCCGCCGGGCTTTACCTTGCGGGCGGCCTGATCGTGTTGGGCTTGGCGGCGCCCCCGCGCCGCGCCGCACAGAGGCGACATTGGCGCGCCGAGTTGGGGGAGGGGCTCGACGTGCTGCGCGGTCAGCCGTTCCTGCGCCAATTGGTTTGGATCACGGCGGTCTGGAACCTGTTGGCGGAGATGGCGCTGATTGCGCTTATCCTTCATGGGCAAGAAAACTTGGGCATGGGCGCACCGGCCTACGGCCTTGTCCTGGCGGCGGGTGCCTTGGGCGGTGTGTTTGGCGGCTGGGCAGGGGAGCACGTGGTCCGCCGCCTGGGTCCGGGCCGCATCGCCCAATTGGGCAGCCTTGGCGCCGTGCCTGCTTTCGTGCTTCTGGCCTATGCGCCGGGTCCTGTGGCAGCGGGCGCTGCGTTTTTCTTCTTCAACTTCATGGGATTGCTGTGGAACACGGTTTCAACCGCATACCGGCAACGCCGCGTGCCCGACGACAAACGGGGCCGCGTCAACGCCATCTATCGCATGGCGTCCTGGGGCGCGGCACCACTGGGAATCTTCCTGTCCGGGGTTGTCGTGCGCCTGGCCGAAAGCGTGTTGGACCGGCCTGTTGCGCTGATCGTGCCGATCTTGATTGCCGCCGTCGGTATCGGGCTGCTGACACTGGCAATCTGGAGGCGTTTGCATGCGGGGTTTGGTGCGAAGCCGTGAAGGGCGGGGCTGGGTGCTTGCCGAAATCGGTTTTCAACAATGCTTGTCCGAAAGTCGCTTCAGCGAAACGTTCCCGCGACGCGCCCCAGCAACATGAATGCCCGCGCGGTCCGCGTGTTGGCGAAGCGCATCAACTCGCCATCCGTGGCCCCTTCCGCGAAAGCCGGAAAGACCTGTCCGAAGGTGCGCAGGAAATGGTGGATCGCGTCACGAAAGACGGAGTCCTCTCGCATCCGGGTGCCGGCCAGCGCCAAAGACGACCGGTCGCGGATGCCGCCCAAAGCTGCCACATCTGGCCCGTGGGTGCCGTCCGCGAACAGTCGCCAGGTGGCTGGATCAGCGCGATGTACCGTCAGATCATCCACATAGATACCGTCCTGAGACAGCAAGGTCAGCACATCTTGCGAGGCCTTCACCAACTGTCCGGTGGGGTGATGTTCGAGTGCCGCGCGCAGCACGCGGAAGCCTTCCTGATCGCGCTCGTTCTCAGGGAAGTTCAGCGCTCGGATGAAGTCATCTGGGGGCAAAGGCTCGGTCCCCGGCGGGGCGTCGAGGTCCAGTGCCAGCGTCGGCTGCGGCGCCTCTATCGGAGCGGGCCGCGCGGGCGCGTTCAGCACCGCTTCCTTGGCCGGACTGTTGAGTGCGGCCACCTCGGCACCCAATACGGCCTGGGCGCGCACGACCTCGTCGATCTTGTCTTCCATCGCCTGGCGCAGCGTTGCCGTTCCGGTCTGCTGGCTGTCGATGTAGCTCATGCGCATGGCGTCGATGGCGGCCTGCAAGCGGCTGCTTTCCTCGCGCATGGTTCGCGCCGTTCGCGCCGCCGACGCGGCCACCCAGATCAGCGCCAAGGGCAGGAAGATGCCCAGGATCGTCATCACGAAGGTCAGAGGGTCGGCGCGCGACAGGCGAACGTCATCGCCGCTCATGTTCAAAAAGAACCAGCCCACAAGGCCCAGCCATGACAGGCTCAACACCAAAGCAGCCACCTCGATGCCGGATATACCTGGCTCGCGCGTGCGCGGTGGAAGTGCAGGCGGCAATACTGGTCTGGAACGCTCCGTCCTGCTGACGCTGTCCGGCATGGTCGGGTCCCTACTTGTAAGCCACGGTGGTGACTTCGTAGTCGCGCGTGCCGCCTGGCGTGCGCACCTCGACCGAGTCGCCTTCTTCCTTGCCGATCAACGCCCGCGCGAGGGGGGACCGGATGTTGAGCAGGCCGTTTTCGATATCCGCCTCCTGCTCGCCCACGATTTGATAGGTCTTTTCTTCCTCGGTATCTTCATCGACCAGCGTGACCGTGGCGCCGAATTTTATGGCGCCCGAAAGCTTGGCAGGGTCGATGACTTCGGCCAGGGAAATCAGGCCTTCCAACTCCTTGATGCGGCCTTCGATGAAGGACTGCTTTTCGCGGGCCGAATGGTATTCGGCGTTTTCGGACAGGTCACCATGTTCGCGCGCCTCGGCAATGGCGCGGATGATGGCGGGGCGCTCTTCGGACTTGAGCTGCTTCAATTCGCTCTGTAGCGCGGTCATGCCGCGCGGCGTCATCGGGACCTTTTCCATGGTGTACTCCTACGGGGATGCCTGCGCCCGTGTTCTCGGTAGTCTTTGACATTATCAGCGCTTGCGCAGGGCGCAATGTCGCAAGTCTATGGTTCGTTGCGATTGCCCGCGCAGTGCGGCTTTCAGGGCCCGCAGGCAGGCCCGGCGGCCTGGGCAAATCGCCATTGTCGGATCTTCGAGGGCGCGCCAGGTCCGATCGGAACGCATAGTCCCGATCCCACGGACGTCAGACCGGCGTGGCCCCGGGCACAAAGGTAGACCTTCATGGCTCCGGGCGTCATGCTTTCCCGATGATCGACACTGCGTTCGCCCGAACGATGGCCCGCTACGGCCGATGGCAGAACCGTTCGCTGGTCGCGGCGGCGGGTACGCTGACGGACGCTGAGCGGTGGATGGATCGAGGCGCGTTCTTTCGATCCATCGCCGAAACACTGAACCATATCCTGTGGGACGACCGCATCTGGCTCGCCCGGTTGTGGTGCGATGATGCCGTGATCAGAGAGATCGGGGCGCGGCATCCTTATACGGAAGCCCCTCGGGATTGGTTGGACTATGCAGGCCAGCGCAAGGCCCTCGATGACGAGATCGTCGCATGGGCGGATCGGCTAACGGAAGCGGACCTGTCCCAAGCGATCCGCTGGGTGCGGGGTGGCGAGCGGGTTGAGACGGAGTTTGGCTTCAAGCTCGTCCACATGATGAACCACCAGACGCATCATCGGGGGCAAGTCCATGCCATGCTGACGGCCGCGGGCACGAGGCCGGAACCGACGGACCTGCAAATGCTGGAGAAGCTGGGCGGCTAGGGTGCTACCGAATTCTCAGCCAGAGAACGACGTTAGCGGCATGCGCGGTCAGCTTGCTTCATCTGAGCATCCGTCGGCAGGTGGCGCCTAGAAGCTGCCCGCCACCCCGATCTCCGCATTGCCGCTGATCGTGATGCCGCCCTGGTTTGCCACCGGGGTGCGGTCCTCCTCCTCCACTTCAGAGGGGGGGATGGGCGCGCCGTCGATGCCGCAGGCGGCCAGGCTGGGCAGGAACATGGCGGCGATAAGCAGGCGAGTCATGACAGGCGGTCCTTCCATCGGGCGATCTGGTCGCGGACATTGGCAGGCGCCGTCCCCCCGTAGGAGGTTCGCGACGCTACAGAATTATGCACACCCAGCACGTCAAAGACAGCCTGCGTGATGTCGCCATGGACGCTTTGCATCTGCGCCAGCGTCAGATCAGGCAGATCGCAGCCTGCATCCTCGGCCATCTTCACCAGTGCGCCGGTGATGTGATGGGCTTCGCGGAATGGCAGATCCAGCTCGCGCACCAGCCAATCGGCCAGGTCCGTGGCCGTGGAAAAGCCCGAAGAGGCGGCCGCTTCCAGCGCGGCGCGTTGGGGCGCCATGTCCGACACCATTCCGGTCATGGCGGCCAGCGCCAGCAGCAGATTGTCGGCGGCGTCGAAGACCTGTTCCTTATCTTCCTGCATGTCCTTGGAATAGGTCAGCGGCAGGCCCTTCATCACCATAAGAAGTGCTGTCTGCGCCCCGAAGATTCGTCCGATCTTGGCGCGCAATAATTCGGCTGCATCGGGGTTCTTCTTCTGCGGCATGATGCTTGACCCGGTGGTCCAGCGATCCGACAGGGCCACAAACCGGAACTGAGCCGAAGACCAGATCACAAGCTCTTCGGCCAGCCGCGAAAGGTGCATCGCGCAGATCGAGGCGGCGGCCAGGAATTCCAGGGCAAAATCCCGGTCCGACACCGCGTCGAGCGAATTGGCGGCGGGCCGGTCGAAGCCCAAAGCTTCGGCGGTCATTTGCCGGTCGATGGGGAAGGACGTGCCCGCCAAGGCGGCGGCACCCAGCGGGCTTTCGTTCATCCGCCGCCGCGCATCGGCGAAACGGCCCAGATCGCGGTGAAACATCTCGGCATAGGCCAGCATATGGTGGCCCCATGTGACGGGCTGCGCTGTCTGCAGATGGGTGAAACCAGGCATGACCCAGTCGGGCGCCGCTTCGGCCTGGGCCACCAGCGCCGCGATCAGACGGGGCAGGGCGTCGATAGCGGCATCGGTCTGGTCACGCACCCACATGCGAAAGTCGAGTGCGATCTGGTCGTTGCGCGACCGCGCTGTGTGGAGCCGCCCGGCGGGCGTGCCGATCAAGTCGGTCAGCCGGGCCTCCACATTCATGTGGATGTCTTCCAGCGCCGTCGAGAACGCGAAGCGTCCGCTTTCGATTTCCGACAACACCGTGAGCAACCCTTCCCGGATCGCCTGCGCGTCGCTATCTGTCACGATGCCCGTAGCAGCCAACATGGCGGCATGGGCCCGGCTGCCTTCGATATCCTGCTTGGCCAAGCGACGGTCGAAGTCGATCGAGGCATTGATCGCCTCCATGATGGCATCCGGGCCTTCCGCGAAACGGCCGCCCCACATCTTGTTCGACTGGGCATCGGACGGCTTGGACATTGGATTGCCTCATGCTGCTCAAGGTTGCCCTCGGCCTATACGGTTTCGGCCTGGCGCTCGCCACCCCCGCTGCCGCGCTCGATGCGTCGCTTCTGTCGGGGCAGATGGAAAAGCTGGAGCTCGTCGCGCCCTATCCGCCGGCGATCACGTCCTATTTGCGTGAAGACGGCTCGGTCGGGGATATCTCGGATTATGCGGGCGATGTCGTGGTGCTGAACTTCTGGGCCACTTGGTGCGCACCCTGCCGGGCGGAAATGCCGTCTTTGCAGGCCTTGCAAGACACGTTGGGCGATGAAGGGGTCGAAGTGGTCACCATCGCCTTCGGGCGCCACAACCCGGACGCCATGAAGCGCTTCTGGCAAGACACGGGCGTCACTTCGCTGCCGCTGCACCTGGACCCGCAGGCCGAGATGGCCAAGGCACTTGGGGTCGAGGGGCTGCCTCACACCTTCATCCTTGGACCGAATGGCGAGGTGCTGGCCGAGTTGACGGGTGAAGCCAATTGGGCGGCGCCGGAAACCGTGGCCCTGCTTCGGTCGCTCGTCCCGAATTGACGGGCGGACGTTTGCCGCGTTTGCTTTACGGGGGCGATGCCGCAGCGCAGCGCTTGTAATGCGACGGGTCATATCGTAGCGGTGCCGCGCGCCTTCAGCGCAACATCGTTACCCGGAGACCGCCATGAGCTTTCGTCTGCAACCCGCCCCCGTCGCGCGTCCGAACCGTTGCCAATTGTTTGGCCCCGGCTCGAACCCGAAGCTGTTCGAAAAGATGGCGGCCAGTGCGGCGGATGTGGTGAATCTCGATCTGGAGGATTCCGTTGCCCCCACTGACAAAGACGCTGCGCGCGTGAATATCATAGCCGCCATTGATGATGTGGATTGGGGCAACAAGGTCGTATCGGTGCGGATCAACTCGCTCGATACGCCTTATTGGTATCGCGACGTGGTGGACCTGTTGGAACAGGCCGGCGACAGACTCGACCAGATCATGGTGCCCAAGGTGGGCTGCGGGGCCGATATCTATGCGGTCGACGCATTGGTGACGGCCATCGAGACGGCCAAAGGTCGGACCAAGCCGGTCAACCTGGAAGTCATCATCGAATCTGCCGCGGGCATCGCCCATGTCGAAGAAATTGCGGCTGCCTCTCCGCGACTGGTGGCCATGTCGTTGGGGGCGGCTGATTTCGCAGCGTCCATGGGCATGCAGACCACCGGGATAGGAGGCACTCAAGAAGACTATTACATGCTGCAAGATGGCGCGCGGCATTGGTCAGACCCGTGGCACTGGGCCCAGACCGCGATTGTCGCCGCATGCCGCACGCACGGCGTTTTGCCGGTGGATGGTCCGTTCGGCGATTTCAGCGATGATGAGGGTTACCGCGCTCAGGCACGCCGCTCGGCGGTGTTGGGCATGGTGGGCAAATGGGCCATTCACCCCAAGCAGATCGCCCTCGCCAATGAGGTCTTCACACCGTCCGATGACAAGGTTGCCGAAGCGCGAGAGATCCTGGCCGCGATGGAGGCCGCCAAGGCTTCGGGCGAGGGGGCCACGGTCTACAAGGGACGGCTGGTGGATATCGCTTCGATCAAGCAGGCCGAGGTGATCGTGCGCCAATCAGAGGTAATTGCCTCAAATTCTTAATTTATTCTGGACCATTCGAGGCGTGGGATCGGCTACCCTAAGCTGAATCACATGACGCGAAAGGTCCAGATGATCTGGGACATACCCACCCTGCTCGATTTTGTCGGCTCGCTTGCCATCATCGCCCTGTTGTCGGTGGCGTATGGTGGGCTGCGCGCGCGCCTGCCTGGTGAAAAGCTGGCCCCCTCTATTCTGGGCCTTGCTTTCGGCGCTGTGGCGGTCCTGCAAATGCATGCCCCGTTGGAGCCCATCGAAGGCTTGATTGTGGATATGCGTAACGTGCCCATGGTGCTTGCAGGGGCGTTTCTTGGTCTTCGTGGTCTCATTCTTTGCCTCGTTATCGGCATCGCGTTCCGTTTGGGCATCGGTGGTGTTGGGGTCTGGTCTGGTATCGGTGCCATGCTGATTTCCGGCGGTGTCGGGGCATTCTGGCGGGCGACCACGTTGAGTCAGCGTCGCCGAAAGGGCCGTACCATCGCTTCCCTTGGCGTCATGGCGAACTTGCACATGATCGCTGCGGTGTTGCTGCCGGTGGACGTGGCCGTCTTCTTCCTGACCGAAGCCGGTCCCGTTCTTGTCGGCCTCAACCTGCTGGCCATTCCGATTGTCGCCACCTTGCTGGAGCGGGAGCGAATTTTGATCGAGTCCGGTGCGCGCCAAAGGGCCGCTGCTTTGAAAGAAGACGGGCGCGCCTTCGTGCCACGCGAAGCGCTGGGTTGGACATTGGCACAAGCCGCTGCAATCGGGAATTTGCAGGGCAAGGTGACGATTATCCGCCTGCAAGTCTGCCCGACCGGCTTTCTGGCGTTGTTGGGCGGGCGCGATGTTTGCAGTTGGGCCGTCGCCAGCTTGCGCGAAAGCATTCTCAGGACCGTTCCCGATGCGGGCGTCGTCGGACGGCTTGGACCCAATCGGTTGCTCATTGTCATGCCTGACTATGGTGATAGCGGGATAGAGCTTGAAGCGAAGTTGCGGCACCTCGCCAACGCCCCGATTGAAATTCCAGGGATGGTGCCGGTGCCCATCACCATCAACACGCGCCGCACCAACCATTCGAGCTTGCCGGCCATTCCGGCATTGCTTGGCGCGGCGCCGCGGCGTCGCGGTTTCCGCCGTCCGTTGCCGGTGGCTGAGCCAGAACCCGGTCAGGGCACCGAACGTCTGTTTGAAGTCATGCAACGTCTCGAAGATGCACGCCGCGATGCCCGCTTCGATACCTTGCGCGAGGCCAATGGCGGCTGACGCGGTTGTCGAAGACGGTCCGCCCTTGGCGCACTGAGGAATCGTGCAACCACTTTGACTTGAACAAGTGGTCATCAGGAATCCCGTCTGCGCCATCCGGCTTTTGCTCAGGGCTTCGGGCCTCAGGCCCCGCGCGCCGCCATGTTGCATTGACACGCTGGGGACGCCATATCCTGCGCCAGACAGGGCAGGGAACCACAGATGTCGCAATATCTGGACTTCGAGAAGCCACTCTCGGAAATTGAGGGCAAGGCTGAAGAATTACGGGCCATGGCGCGCGCCGATGAGAAGTTGGATGTCGAAAAGGAAGCCGCCGCGCTGGACCTCAAGGCGCGGGAGATGCTCACCAATCTGTATCGTGGCCTGACCCCCTGGCAAAAGGCGCAAGTGGCTCGGCATGGCGAGCGGCCTCATTGTTCCGATTACGTAGACGCGCTTTTCACCGAATGGACGCCGCTGGCGGGCGATCGCAACTTTGCCGATGACCACGCGGTCATGGGCGGACTGGCGCGGCTCAATGACCGTCCGGTCATGGTGGTAGGTCACGAGAAGGGCAACGACACCCGCACCCGTATCGAGCGCAACTTTGGCATGGCCCGCCCCGAAGGTTATCGCAAAGCCATTCGCCTGATGGAAATGGCAGACCGCTTTGGCCTGCCTGTGGTCACATTGATCGACACGCCCGGTGCCTATCCCGGAAAAGGCGCGGAAGAGCGGGGCCAGTCGGAAGCCATAGCGCGATCCACCCAGGCCTGCCTTCGCTTGGGCGTGCCTTTAGTGAGCGTCATCATCGGTGAAGGCGGCTCGGGCGGGGCGGTGGCTTTTGCGACCGCCAATCGTGTCGCGATGCTGGAGCATTCGATCTATTCGGTGATTTCGCCCGAAGGCTGCGCTTCGATCCTTTGGAAGGATGCGGAGAAGATGCGCGAAGCGGCTGAGGCCCTTCGCCTGACGGCCCAGGACCTTCTGAAACTGGGGGTCGTGGACCGCGTCGTGAGCGAACCCCTCGGCGGCGCCCATCGCGACAAAGGCGCAACCATCGCTGCTGTGGGTCGCGCCTTGGACGGCATGCTGGGCGAATTCGACGGCAAGACTGCCGACGATGTCCGCCGCAATCGCCGCAAGAAGTTCTTGGAAATGGGTGCCTTGTCCCTGGCGGCGTGACCTGGATACTTCACGGCATGAGGTTGGTTCTATAGCGGTTCTCGAAAAACCTGAAGCATCAGATTTTTGAGAAACGTCGCAACATCAATGCGATAGCAGGACGTTTTTCGGAAATACTGATTCAGGTTTTCCGAAAACCGCTTTAGGTGTGCCTGGTGCGCGCTTGTTTATGGCGCACCCCGCAAAACCCCGTCGTCCCGATGCTTCGTGTATTCAGGTGTGATGCGGTCTACGCGAAGCTGCACGGGCAAAGTGACCGGCGGCGAAACCGGTTCATCGACGGTAAACCCCTTCTGGCAGGTTCAGCGCCGCCACCAGATCGCGAACCTGGCCCATGGTCAGCGTGATTTGCACGGGCTCTCCGTTGCGGGGATCGGGCTGGGTCAGGGTGATGCATTCTTCGAAGGCAGACACGATCACGTCTTCGGCTGGCGGCGTGTCGCCCTCTCCCTCATCGACTAAGGTGATAACGGTGGCATCGAAGCCGTGTTCGATGGAAAACATCAACCATCCCTCCGGGCTTGGCGCCGCAGATGCGCGCGGTAGAGCATCGGCGCCGCCACGCGGTCATAAGCCGCACCCACCACCTGCCGCAACCCTGGCAAGCCCAGCGACCAGGCCAGCCAACGCATCCCCGGCATCTGCGACCAAAGCGCCAGGAACGCGGGAAACCCTGACAGGCGTCGGCCCTTCCAGCGCACGTGCAGGCGCTGCGCGGCTTCATCTGCATCCATATTCCAATCAGCACGCGCAGGCCCGTTGAGATCGTCGAAAACGATGGGCAGGTCGCGGCGCGCGGTCACCTTTTTCCAATGCTCGATCTCGAACCGGCAGATGGGGCAGGCTCCATTATAGAGCACGCGCATGATCGGAGGCGCTGACATCCAAATCCTCTGGGTTATAGTAACGGTTGGATACATAGCGACCGAAGGATGATTGGCCATGCGCGCGGGAATTTTGGGACTTGTCTTGACGGGTTTGCTGGCGAGTTGCGTCACTGTCCAACCCGGGCCTGCCCCCGGCGTCGTCGAGGCCGAAGCCACCGATCGCGTGCCGCCAGCCGCAGCCGTAGCGAATTTCCGCGATGCCGTCGCGCGGGTCGAACCGGCGGCCGAGCGGATGTGCCGCCAGGAATCACCCGAACTGAATTGCGACTTCCTGATCCGCGTCGACCGCAACCGCAATGCACCGCCCAACGCCTTTCAGTCTTTGGACAGATCAGGGCGGCCCGTTCTGACCTTCACACAGGCTCTTATCGCCGATGCCCGCAATGCCGATGAAATCGCCTTCGTCATCGGCCACGAAAGCGCCCACCATATCGAACAGCACATCGCCCGGCAGCGCGAATCTGCGGCCGCCGGGGCCCTTGTCGGGGGACTGATTGCGACCATGGCCGGGGCCGATGCCCGCACTGTGAACGAAATCAGCCGGGCCGGCGCGAGCGTGGGCGCGCGTCGCTTCTCCAAGGAGCATGAGCTTGAGGCCGATGCGCTCGGCACCGTCATTACGGCGCGGGCGGGCTACAACCCGGTGCGCGGCGCGGCGTTCTTTTCACGGATACCGGACCCGGGTGACCGCTTCATGGGTACCCACCCGCCAAATGCTGAACGTATCGCCACGGTGCGCCGGGTTGCAGCCGGCCTCTGACCTGTTGACCCCATCGTGACTGGCATCCGGCGCGAGCGCGGCTAGTGTCCGCGCCATGCGTTTAGTCCTGTTTCTTATCTCGCTCTGCCTTGCTGCCCCTGCTTTGGCTTGTGGCGGCTTGGAGCCCTGCCGTCTGGGCGACCGGTCCTATCACGTGGTCCCACCCGAGGGCTGGGACGGGACATCCCCCCTGCCGGTTCTGTTGCATTTCCACGGCTGGGGACGGCTGGGAAGGGTCCCTGTGCAAAGCCCAAGGACGGGCGGCGCGGCGAACGGCGCGGGCGTGCTTTTCGTGGCCCCAGACGGGCTTGGCCGCACATGGGCCTTCCGGCGCGATGGTGGCGTGGACACGCCGTTCGCGCTTGACGTTCTGGGCGACGTGGCCCGACGCTTTCCGACCGAGGGCCAGCCCATCGTGGTGTCGGGCTATAGCTGGGGCGCGCTGATGGCTGCGCGCTTTGCCTGCGAAAGCGGCGCTCAGATCGACGCCTTGCTGTTGATTGCGGGCGCCTTCCCGCCCGACTTGCCTTGCCAGGGCCGTCCCGCTCGGGTGAGCCATGTCCATGGCACCACCGATACGGTGCTTGATTTTCCTTATGGTCCCAATGGTGAGACGACCGCGGCCGTCGCGCTTTGGCGCAGCCAGTTGGGGTGCGCAGACGAAACCCGCCAGTTCGAATGGAAAGCGGTGGAATGGTTGACCCATACGCGACACGAATGGGATTGCGCCGATGGCCTTGTGACCATGGATGTCCACGACGCCAGCCATCTAATCCCCCGTGGCTGGGTTGCGCGCCATCTGTCGGAGATTCTTTCCGCCCCCGGTGGCTGACTTTGCGCTGGATCAAGGCGCGCGCCTTTACTCTGCGCCACAGAAGAACCCAAACAGGGGAGATACCGCATGGCCCGATCCAAGCCGCTGGGCGATATCCGCACGCATCTGATGCTGCTGCGCACCATGGCCGCAGAGACCGGGACAGACACCGTCCTGGCCTTTGAGGATGGTCGTCTGGCGCCGGAAGAATGGGCCGATGCCGTCACCCGTTGCCGCCATTGTGGCTGGGCCGGAGCTTGCACAGCCTGGCTGGCCGAGCCCGAAGACCGGCCCCGCGACATTCCTGCCGCCTGTGCCAATGCGCACTTGTTGGAGCGTGTGAAGGCGGAATAGGGGGCTATTGCTGGTTGGCCGCGCTGCGCGTGGCCCTGCGTCCTTCGGGCTAGAGTTTGGTCCTGGGGGTGACGAGCAAAAGGTTGAAATGAACAAGAGCGGGTCAGGTCCTTTGAGAACCGGCCTAAACCAACCGGCCCCAAAGGTCGTATTCCGACGCCTCGTCGACCTCGACGGTGACGATTTGGCCGGGGCTTAGGGCCTCGAACCCTGTATCTATGAAAAGGTTCCCGTCGATTTCGGGTGCATCCGACTTGGTCCGGCAGGTCGCGCCTTCGTCATCGATCTCGTCCACGATCACGTCCAGCCGTCGGCCCACCTTGGCGGCCAGCTTGGCCGCGGAAATGGCCTGGGCCTTCTCCATGAAACGCGCGAAGCGCTCGGCCTTCACGTCTTCGGGCACGTGGTCCGGCAAGGCGTTGGAGCGGGCCCCAGCCACGTTTTCATACTGAAACGCCCCAACCCGGTCGAGCTGTGCCTCGTCCAGCCAATCCAAGAGCGTCTGGAACTCCGCTTCCGTTTCGCCCGGATAGCCCACGATGAAGGTGGAGCGCAGGGCGATGTCGGGGCAGATGCCGCGCCATTCGGCGATGCGGTCCAGCGTCTTTTCTGCATGGGCAGGCCGCGCCATGCGCCGCAGCGTGTCGGGATGGGCGTGTTGGAACGGCACGTCCAGATAGGGCAGCACAATGCCATCGGCCATCAGGGGGACCAGGTCGCGCACGAATGGGTAGGGGTACACGTAATGCAGCCGCACCCAGGCGCCCAGACCCCCCAGATCCCGCGCCAGGTCCACGATGTGTGAACCCGCGCCCGCGCGATCCTTCCAATCCGTCCCATAGGCAGAGGTATCCTGGCTGATCACCAGAAGCTCCTTCACCCCCGCCTCCACCAGCTTTTCCGCCTCGCGGATCACTGCCTTGGCGGGCCGGGACGCAAGTCGGCCGCGCATATCGGGGATGATGCAGAACTTGCACTTGTGGTTACAGCCCTCTGCGATCTTGAGGTAGCTGTAATGCCGAGGCGTCAGCGTCACGCCCGAGGCGGGCAGCAGGTCAACGAATGGGTCCGGCGCGGGCGGCACCGCGGCGTGGACGGCGTCCAGCACTTGCTCATATTGGTGCGGCCCGGTCACGGCCAGCACCGTGGGATGGGCGCCGGTGATGTAGTCGGGCTCCGCCCCCAAGCAGCCTGTGACGATGACGCGACCATTTTCGCGCAGCGCCTCCCCGATGGCATCCAGGCTTTCAGCTTTGGCGCTGTCGAGAAAGCCGCAGGTATTCACGATGACCGCTTCGGCGCCTGCGTAATCCGGACTGATCGCATATCCCTCGGCCCGGAGCCGGGTCAGAATGCGTTCGCTGTCCACCAGGGCTTTTGGACAGCCCAGGCTAACCATACCGATTTTCGGCTGGCCGGGCCGCGCATCGGACGGCAGCACGGCGCGGGGCGCCAGGTCTGGGCGAAGATCGGGGGGATTTTGCGACATGCAGGCCACATAGGCGGCATGACGCGGCGGTGGAACCCCTTGCCGCCGGGCCTTGGGCGATTCATCCTATGGGCGCTGACCGGAAAAGGGGCGTCCCATGAAATGGCTGTTTCGCATCGCTGCCACGCTTGTGACGCTTGTCGTCGTGGCCGTCGCAGTTCTGTTCCTGATCCCCGCCGAACGGGTCGCGGGCCTGGCCGCGGACCAGTTCGAGGCGGCAACGGGCCGCAGCCTGACTATCGAGGGCCCGGTGCGCGCCACGCTCTGGCCGCGCCTGGGCGTGCGGGCGCAAGGCATCCGCATCGCCAATGCCGAGTGGTCGGATCGTGGCCCCCTGCTGGAAGCAGACGCGCTGGAAGTCGGCGTGGCGCTCAGTTCCGTCATGGGCGACACGGTGCAGGTGGAATCGCTCGTCATCGACGGCGCGCGCCTGACGTTGGAACGCCGCGTGGATGGCAGCGCCAATTGGGACTTCGACACACCGCCCTCGGACGCCACGGCATCGTCGAACAGTGGCGGCAGCAGTCGCGACATCGCCATCGACCGCGCGATGCTGCGCGGCGCCGAAATCACCTGGGTCGACCAGCAAGCGGGCACCGACCTGAACCTGCGGGCTGTGGATGTGACCGCTACGACCGAAGGCGACGCGCTGGCCTTGGACCTGTCGGCCCTGCTCAACGGCCAGGCGGTGTCGCTCAATGCGTCCGTCGCCGGGTTGGAGCCGCTTCTCGACGGCGCCTTGACCCCCGTTACGGCAATGATCTCGGCGGGGGAATCGCGTATCACAATCGAAGGCCGTGCCGATATCGACCCCACGTCCTTCGAGGGCCGGATCGACGCGCGCAGCAGCGACCGCTTCGCGGCACTGGCCGCCCTGGATATCGCGCCGCCCGATCTGCCGCAGGGGCTTGGGCAAGGCGCCATCGGGTTTGAGGCCGCACTGACGCTCGCCCCCGCTGGCACCTTGCACTTGCGCGATATGGTTCTGGAACTCGACCGCAACCGGCTTTCGGGTGCGCTCGACATCGACCCGTCGGGCGACCGCCCCCGCATCTCCGGCAGCTTGGCGGCCGATGCGCTGGACCTGACGGGTCTCAGCCGTGAAGGCCAGGGCGGTGAAACGGCCTTGGTGGCTGAGGCGGGCTGGGGGCAGGAGGCCATCGACGTCTCGGGTCTGTTTGCAGCCGACGCCGATCTGACCTTCGCGTCGGGCACAATCACTTTGGGCGATGCCACCCTGGATGAATTGCGCGCGCGCGTTACGCTCGACAATGGGCGCGCGGTGCTGACCTTCCAGCCGCTTCTGGCCTATGGCGGCAGCGTGACGGGCGATGTGGTCATCAATGGCCGCGGTGGTCTGTCTTCCCGCGCCAATCTGGACCTGCAAGGCCTGCAAATGCAGCCTTTCCTGACTGAGTTTGCCGATTTCGACCGGCTGGTGGGCCAAGCCGACCTGAGCCTGCGCCTGCTGGGCGTGGGCGCCACGGCCCAGGCGCTGATGGACAGTCTGGAAGGCTCGGCTTCGGTGGCCATGGGCCAGGGGGAGCTTTTGGGCCTCGATATCGGGGGCATGGTCCGCACCCTGGATCTGGGGTTTCGGGGTGAGGGACAGAAGACGATCTTCGACGGCCTGTCTGGGTCCTGGACGGTGACCAATGGCGTGGCGCGCGGAGAGGACTTCCAACTGGACGCGCCCTATTTGGCCGTCAGTGCCTCGGGTGATATCGACCTTGGCGCCCAGACCCTCGATTACAGCTTGTTGCCCACGCTGCGCCGCGATGCCCGCGAAGATGGCTTCACCGTGCCGATCCTGATGGATGGCCCCTGGTCCGACCCCCGTATCCGCCCCGATCTGGAGGCCCTGGCCCGCCAGCGCCTGGCCGTCACGGCCCGTGAAGAAGCCGCCCGCCTGGAAGAGCGCGTCCGTGAAGAGGCCGAGGCCGCGCGCCGCGCCGCCGAAGACGCCGCCCGTCAGCGCCTGGCAGAGGAACTGGACGTCGAGGCCGAAAGCCTCGACAGCCGCGAAGCCATCGAGGACGCGATCCGCAACCGCGTCGAAAGTGAACTGCTGGACCTTCTGGGCAATCGCTGACGTCCTCGCTGGACGCAGCGGGCCGCACGGGGTAAAGCCCTGCGGTCACACTGGAAAGGGCAGGTCATGGGCGTAAGCCTTGTGGGAACCGTTGTCAAACCGCTCCACCGCGAAGGGCCCAAATTCGTTGCGATCTTCGCTGCGGTCGCACTTGTGCTGTGGTTGATCTGGACGCCGTTGGGTCTGATCGGCCTGGGCCTGACTGTCTGGTGCTACTACTTTTTCCGAGACCCGGACCGCACCGTGCCCATGGACGAAGGGCTGATCGTGTCGCCCGCCGACGGTGTCGTGTCCCTGATCGAACCCGCCGTGCCCCCGGCCGAACTCGGGCTGGGGGAGGCGCCGTTGATTCGCATCTCCGTCTTCATGTCGGTCTTCAATTGCCACGTGAACCGCGCGCCTGTGGCGGGCGAGGTCACGGCCATTGCCTATCGGCCGGGCAAGTTTCTGTCAGCCGAACTCGACAAGGCGTCCGAGGAAAACGAACGCAACGGGATCGTTTTGACCATGGCTGACGGCACCAAGCTGGGGGTGGTGCAGATTGCGGGCCTCGTGGCGCGGCGCATCCTGTGCGAGGTCGACCAAGGCGCGCTGCTGGACCGGGGCGCGCGGTTTGGCATCATCCGTTTCGGGTCCCGTCTGGATGTCTATCTGCCCCAGGGCACCGCGCCCCGCGTGGCCATCGGCCAGACCATGGTGGCGGGCGAAACGGTGCTGGCCGTTCTGGGCGATGCTGTGCCCGCGACGGCCCGGACCGAGTGATGCCGCGCGTGCGCGAAAAGCGCGAGGGGCCACTGCCGCTTGTCTGGCTTTTGCCGAACCTGGTGACGATCTTGGGGTTGTGCTTCGGCCTGACGTCAATCCGCTTCACCTTCGATGACCGGTTCGAATTGGCTGCTGGTCTGCTTATCCTGGCGGCGCTGGTGGATGGTATGGACGGGCTGCTGGCCCGGCGCCTCAACGCCGCGTCGCCCTTTGGGGCCGAGTTGGATTCGCTATCGGATTTCGTCTGTTTCGGCGTGGCGCCTGCCATGATGCTCTACCATTTCGGGCTAGAGGGCTTGGCGGGCATGGGCTGGATCGCGGCCTTGGTCTTCGCCATTTGCTGCTGCCTGCGGCTTGCCCGCTTCAACGTCGCTGCCAAGGCTGAAACCAATTCGCACGGCAGCTTCACCGGCGTCCCTGCGCCTGCGGGCGCCATGTTGGGAATCTTCCCGGTGACGCTGATGCTGTCGGGCTTGTGGGACCTGCGCGACCTGCCGGTTTTCATCGCGGCTTGGTCGGTTGGCGTGGGCGCGCTGATGATCGCACGGTTCCCGACGATTTCGCTGAAATCCATGCGGGTAAGCCGCGAAAACGTGGTCTATGTGCTGCTGGGCGCCGCCATCGTTATCGGGCTGATGCTGACGCGCATTTGGCTATTCCACGTGGGCGCTACGTTCATTTATCTGGCGCTACTGGCCTGGGGCGTGGTGCGGCGGAAGGTGTAGTGGCTTGTGCCCCGGACTGGCTCCGAACCCGTCGACAAGAGATCGGCTCAGGCCCCTTCCCACCGGATATCCGCGCCCAGTTCGGTCAGATTCTCGATGAACCGCGGATGGGCCCGGCGCAGTGGGTCGGCATTCAGGATGCGCGACGAGCCGTCGATTTGGATGGCTGCGATCAGCAGGCCCACGACCACGCGGATAATATAGGGCGCCTCCACTTCGGCGGGGCGCAGCCGGTTGTCGCCGAAGACGATCAGCCGGTGCGGGTCCGACAGATGGCAGCGCACGCCGAACTTGGCTAGTTCCGCGCTCCACCCCATGGCGCCTTCATAGACCTTGTTCCAGAACATCACGTCGCCCCGGCAGCCCACCGCGACGCCGATGGCCTGGGGCAGCAGATCGGCGGGGAAATAGGGCCAAGGTGCGGCTTCCACCTTGGGCGTCATCTGTGCGGTCAGCGGCGGCGTGACGTCTCGCGTCCAGCCGGTGACGGTGACGCGGCCCGGCGCCTGTTCGAATTGCAGGCCAAGCTTGGCGAATTGGTCCAGGATCAAAGGCATCTCGGCCAGGATGTCGGTTTCCACCGTGACGCGCCCGCCGCTCACGCCGCCCAGGGCGAGAAAGGTCGCCACTTCGTGGTGGTCGTCGGGCACCTGCGCTTCGGCCCCGGCTAGGGCGGGCACGCCCGTGACTGTCAGACGCGACGTGCCGATCCCTTCGATCTGCGCACCCATCTGCACCAACATGTGGCAGAGCGCCTGCACGTGAGGCTCCGACGCGGCGTTGGTCAGGACAGACGTGCCCTCGGCCCGACTGGCAATCAGCAGGAACGTCTCGGTCGCGGTGACGGAGGCGTATTCTGCCCAGATCGCTTGCGCATCGGGCCGGGCATCCAGCGTCAGATCGACTTCGGCACTATCGGCCAACCGCGCCCCGAAGGTGCGCAAAATTGCGATATGGGGGTCGATTTCGCGGATACCCAAGGCGCAGCCCTTGGCATCCACGTCAAAGCGCAGATGCCCATGGCGCAGCAGCACCGGCGCCAGCAGCATGATGGCGGAACGAATCCGGAGGGGAAGCTGCTCAATCGCTTCACTGCGGATGGTTTCGGGATGCTGCAAGGCCAGCACGCCCGACGCCTTGTCATAGGCTACGTCCGACCCCAAGGCGCGAAAGTAATCCACAAACTTATCCACATCCGTGATATCGGGCACATTGGTCAGCCGCACCGGCGCGTCGCTCAGCAACGAGGCACACAGCATCGGCAGCACAGCGTTCTTGTTGCCATTGGGCCGGATGATGCCGTTCAGCGGACGGCCCCCTGTCACGATCAGATTGGCCATGGCCTTCCCTTCACCGATGCGTCGTGGGCTGCCAGGATTTTCCTAGCGCCGCCGGTCGCGACGCGACGACATGGGCTGGAATGCGACCGAGACATGGGCCTCGCAATAAGGCTTGCCGGCTTGAACCGGCAGCCCGCAGAACCAGAACTTGGCCGTGGCAGGGTCGCCGATGGGCCACTTACATGTCCGCTCCGTCAGCTCCATCAAGCTGATTTTCTTGGCCGTCTTCTCGACCGCGTTTACCTTGGCCAAAGCCTCGGGCGAAATCTCGTTGGCGGAGGGCTGGGGCGGCAGGGGTTGGCCTGCCATGAGCGGCTTGCGTAGCGGGGTAATATTCGTGCCCTGGGGCACGGCGGCCATGGTGCGCGGCTCGTCGTCGTCCTCCTCCTCCTCGACCGCGGGCGCTGGAGGCTCGGGCTCGGGCTTTGGCGCCGCGGCCTCCGTTTTGGGCTTTGGCGGTTTGGGCGCGGGGGCTTCGGCCTTCGGCGCCTCTTCACCCTGATTGCGATTCGACAGACCAAGGCGGTGGACCTTGCCGATCACCGCATTGCGGGTCACGCCGCCCAGTTCCTTGGCGATTTGCGAGGCACTCGCCCCTTCGCCCCACATGCGCTTGAGTGTCTCGACGCGCTCGTCGGTCCAGGCCATTCGGGTCTCCTAAATCCTGCTCCGCCCCGGCCGCGCCCTTATCTCAATTTCGGGTAGGCGATCCCGGGGGAAGCCCTATTGTAAGCATGCCACGCCCCCGTCACAAGCGGGGCAGACCACATGTATCGGAGGCCCCATGACCGACATCGCAGACGTGCAACAGGGCGTGCGCCGCTTCGGACGGGTCAACTGGCTGGGACTGCGCACCCTGATGGAACGTGAGGTCCGGCGCTTCATGTCCGTCTGGACCCAGACATTGCTGGCGCCCTTGGTGACGGCGGGGCTTTTCATGGTGATTTTAACACTGGCCATCGGCCCTGGCCGCGGCGATGTCATGGGCGTCAGCTTCGTCCATTTCCTGGCCCCCGGCCTTTTGATGATGACGGTCATCCAGAACAGCTTTGCCAATGTGTCGTCCTCGATCATCATCTCAAAGGTGCAGGGCAATATCGTCGACACGTTGATGCCGCCCCTGTCGGCGGCTGAACTGGTCGTTGGCTATCTGGCAGGCGGCATCCTGCGAGGGATGCTGGTGGCCGTGGCCATTGCGCTGATCCTCTTCCCGCTGATCGGGCTGGGGGTCGCCCACCCGATTGCGGCGCTGATCTGGGTCGCGCTAGGTGGCGCCTTTCTGGGCAGTCTGGGGCTGCTGGCCGGGGTCTTTGCGAATAAGTTCGACCAGATGGCGGCGATCACCAATTTCATCGTTGTCCCGCTCAGCTTTCTGTCGGGCACGTTCTATTCCTTGGAGGCCCTGCCGCCGCTGATGCAGACGCTTAGCCATGGTAACCCAGTCTTCTACGTCATCGATGGGCTGCGTTATTCGGTGCTTGGCGTCTCCGATAGCTCACCTTGGGTAGGGTTTGTCGTTGTGGTGGCCAGTACGGGTGCCGTATCTGGTGTGGCCTGGTGGATGTTCCGCACGGGCTATCGCCTGAAGCCATGATCCGCGCGGCGCTACTCCTCCTTTGCCTGGCTGCGCCCCTTTGGGCTGACCCAGCGGAGGAAGCCGCGCGCCTGGCGGACGTTGCGGGCCCCGGCGCGGTCGTGGCGATCTGGACGCCGGAAGGGCAGGTCATCGAAGTGGCTGGAACGCGCCAGCGCGGGGGCGATCCGGTCCAGCCGGGGGATGCTTGGCATATCGGTTCCCTGACGAAATCCATGACAGCCACGCTGGCTGCACGGCTGGTGGAGCAGGGTGCCATCACCTGGGGCACGCCCGTTGACGCGCTTCTGCCCGATGCAGGCGCCGCGTGGGCCGATGTCACCCTGACGGAGTTGCTGCACCACCGCTCCGGCATGGCTGCAAACTTGCCCCGCTGGCGTGCTGCCCTGCGCCCGGGGCGTGCGGCCTACCTGGCCCATATGCTGGCCTCCACACCGGCTGGGCCGCGGGGGGAGTTTCTCTATTCCAACGCAGGCTACGTCGTCGCAGGCGCGATGTTGGAGGCCGCGGGCGGTGCGGATTACGAGACCCTTCTGGCCCGTCATGTCTTCGCACCGCTTGGGATGGAGAATGTCGGTTTCGGCGCGCCCGCCGACATCTGGGGTCACGACCCTGACCCCGTGGCGCCGGGCTGGCGTGCCGACAACCTGCCCGCCATGTCCGCCGCCGGGCGCGTCCACCTGCCGCCCGAAGCCATGCTGCGCTACCTCGCCGCCCATGCCAGCCAAGACGTGGGGTTCCTGCCCGACGCGGCCTGGGACATGCTCCATGAACCCGAAGGCGACTATGCCATGGGCTGGGCCGTGGGCGAGGGTGGCTTGACCCACGCGGGCTCCAACACGTTGTGGTTCGCGCGGATGTGGATCGCGGAGGGGCGCGCGGTGTTCGTCGCGGTCAATTCCGGGGCGGAGGCGGCTCAACAGGCAACGGCGCAGTCGCTTGCCCGCGTATCCGCCCCTCCCGCCAGGCCAGAAGACCCGCCCCCAGAATGATCAGGCTCGCCCCCGCCCAACCGATGGCATCGGGCACGACCCCGAACAGCGCGGCGTCATAAAGCCCCGCGAAGACCAATGTCAGATAGCTGAAGGGTGTCACGAAGCTTGCATCGGCCCGGGCCACGGCGTTGACGAAGAACCCTTGGGCGCAGGCCATGGTGATGCCCAATGCGGCCAGCCCACCCCATTGCGCGGGGGTGGGTGCTTGCCAGACGGGGAAGGCCGTGGCAGCCGAGACGATCACGCCCAACCCGTTGGCCCAGACCAGCGTAGCCAGCAGGCCTTCGCTGCGGGTGAGCCGCTTGATGATCAGGATCTCACAGCCCAGAAACAGCGCCGCCCCCAGCGCCAGCAAAGCACCGGGCGCGATCACGCCGCTGCCGGGGCGCAGCAGAAGCGCCGCCCCAAGAAGCGCGATGCAAGCCGCACCCCAGCGCACCGGCCCCACCCGTTCGCCCAGAAGCGGGATGGCCAGCATCATGGCCAAGACCGGGTTGAGGAAGGTGATTGCCGTGGCTTCTGCCAGGGGAATGGTGGCGACGGACGCGAACATCAGCGTCACGCCAGCCCAGCCGCAAAGGATGCGCCCCAGATGCAGCTTGGCATGGGCCAGGCCCAGCTTCGGCCGTAGGGCGGCGGCCACCGCGAAGATCGCCAGCGCGCCGAACAGATACCGGCCGAAGGTGACCTGAAACGTAGGCAAGGCGGGCCCCAGCGTGTCGGTGCCCAAGGCTTTGGCGATCAGCGTGGTGGCGGCAATCAGCACCGTGGCTGCCACCATGAAGGCCACAGCGGCCAGCGGCGCGCCCGGATCTTTGGGCGCCGCGTCCGTCACACGCCCAGACACCAGCGCATGATGGCCTTCTGGGCATGCAACCGGTTTTCAGCCTCATCGAAGATGACGGAATGGGGGCCGTCCATGACGGCGCTGGTGGCTTCCTCATCCCGGTGGGCGGGCAGGCAATGCATAAAGAGCGCGTCATCCTTGGCGTGTTCCATCAGCGCCTCGTTCACTTGATAGGGGCGCAGCATGTTATGGCGCCGCTCACGCGCGGTTTGGCTGTCATGCATGGATATCCAAGTGTCCGCTACGACCAGATCGGCGCCGCTGACAGCCGCCACAGGGTCGCGCTCGATGGCGACGGAGGCGCCTGCCTTGCGCGCAAAGCCCAGCGCGTCGTCCTCCGGGTCCAATTGCGCGGGGCCGGAAAAAGTCAGGTCGAAGCCGAATTGCCCCGCCGCGTGGGCAAAGCTGGCGAAGACGTTGTTGCCGTCGCCGCACCAGGTGACTTTGGCCCCGTCGATGGGGCCGCGATGTTCCTCGAAGGTCATGACATCAGCCATGATCTGGCAGGGATGGGTGCGGTTGGTCAGCCCGTTGATGACGGGGACATCGGCATAGTCCGCCATTTCCAAAAGCGTGTCTTCTTCGAAGGTGCGGATCATGATGAGATCCACATAGCGGCTAAGCACCCGAGCCGTGTCGGCGATGGTTTCGCCATGGCCAAGCTGCATGTCGCCGCCCGACAGGACCATGGTTTCCCCGCCCATCTGGCGCACGCCCACATCGAAGCTGATGCGCGTGCGGGTGGACGGTTTTTCGAAAATGAGGGCGACCATGCGGCCCTTGAGCGGTTGTTCGTCATCGGGTGTGCCCTTGGGCCGCCCGGCGCGCGCATCCTTCATGGCGCGGGCATGGTCGATCATCTGCCGGAGCGCCGTGGGGTCGGTTTTGTGGATGTCGAGGAAATGGGTCATGGGTTCGGTCTATGTGGCTGGCCGCCGGGGGTTTTCCACCCCCGGACCCCCGGAGAGTATTTCGGCCAGGATGAAGAAGGGGCCGCCCGGGATGCGGGCGGCGGCTGTGTCAGGCGTCAACGGGCGCCAAGACGGCTGCGGCCTTGTCGAGACGGTCGAGCGCTTCGGTGATGTCGTCATCGGTGATGTTGAGCGCCGGCAGCAATCGGACCACGTTGTCGGCGGCAGGGACCACGATGACCTGCTGGGCGAAGCCGGCCGAGACCACATCGCCGTTGGGCACCTTGCATTTGAGGCCGAGCATCAGGCCGGACCCGCGCACCGCTTCGAACACATCCGGGTGGGAGGCGACCAGGCTTTCGAGGCCCTGGCGCATCCGCCCCGCCTTGCGGTTCACTTCGGCCAGGAAGGCTTCGTCCGCGACGTTGTCCATCACCGCATTGCCCACCGCGCAGGCCAGGGGGTTGCCGCCATAGGTGGACCCGTGGGTGCCAGCGGTCATGCCACAGGCCGCGTCTTCGGTGGCCAGAAGCGCGCCCAGGGGGAATCCGCCGCCGATGCCTTTGGCCACCATCATAATATCAGGCGTGACGCCCGCCCATTCATGGGCGAAGAGCTTGCCCGTCCGTCCCATCCCGCATTGCACTTCGTCGAAGATCAAAAGCGCGCCGGTTTCATCGCAGGCATCCCGCAGACCCTTTAGGCATTGATCGGGCACCGGAACGATGCCGCCTTCGCCCTGCACAGGCTCCAGGATCACAGCGGCGATGTCGGGGGCTTTCAAGGCTTCGGTCAAAGCGTCGTGGTCGCCGAAGGGGAGATGGCGGAAGCCCGGCAGCAAGGGGCCGAAGCCCGACGTCATCTTTTCCGAGCCCGCTGCGGCGATGCCCGCAGAGGAGCGTCCATGGAAGCTGCCGGTGAAGGCCAAGACGACATGGCGGTCGGGCTGGCCTTTATCTGTCCAGTATTTGCGCGCCATCTTCACGGCCAATTCGCAGGCCTCGGTGCCGGAATTGGTAAAGAAAACCGTATCGGCGAAGGTCGCATCCACCAGCTTCTGGGCCAGCGCTTCCTGTTGCGGGATCTGGTACAGGTTCGACGTGTGCCACAACGCCTGGGCCTGTTCGGTCAGCGCGCGGGTCAAGCCAGGATGAGCGTGGCCCAGCACGTTCACTGCGATCCCGGCGCCCAGATCCAGAAAACGTCGCCCATCCGCTTCCACCAGCCAGGACCCTTCGCCCGAGACGAAGCTCAGGGGGGCGCGGTTATAGGTGGGCAGGATGGCGGGGATCATGGCCTCGGTCCTTTTGGTTGAATGAAGTCCCCGGCGTGGCGCAAATCGCGGGACCTGTCAACGAAGGCGATCACCACAACGTGTGATGCGCGTGTGCGGCAGGCCGGGTTTGGTTGGGCCATCGGACCTGAGGAGGAGCCGCCCAATGACCCGCATATCCCTGATCGCCGCCGCACTGGCCCTGTTTGCCGCGCCCGTCTTTGCCGAAGACGTCTGTCCCGTCGAAGGCGACCGATGGGACCTCGACGAAGCCGGGGTGGACGCGCTGTACGCCTGCATGAAGGACCGGCTGGCCGAGGGCTATGGCCGCGAAGGCCACCCGATCGGCAGTGTCTATCGCGACTGGAACGAGACAGCGACGCGCGCTGCCGTCACTGGACCCCATTCAGAGCGGTTCCTGCTGACCTTCGTCAACGACATTGCCGCCGAGCAATACCTGAAGTTTGAGGAAGGCGATTTCGAGATGCCCGTGGGCTCGATCCTGGCCAAAGAAAGCATTGGCGTGCGCAATGGCGAAGGGCGGGTTGGCCCGCTTCTAATCATGACGAAGGTGGATGACCGGCCCGAAACGGACAATTGGCTGTATACGGGCGTCCAGCCCAACGGAAAGGAACTGAAAGTCAGCCAGAGCTTCTGTCACGATTGCCATTCACCCTATGAGGCGAGCGATTCCATGGGGTATCCCGGCTTCGATGTACGGCTGACCGCCGCCGAGTGAGCCGCCGCCGCTGTTACCCATGGGTAACAGCGGGTCCACCCTTGCTATGCTGAGACGGGGCGCAGGGGTCCCTCTCTCGACAAGGGGCCTGGCAACGGGCACACCCGAAGCATGTGGCCCCGCACCCGTGCCCTATCCGTCCATCTGCTGACCGCCACGGGGGTGGTCTTCGCCATGCTGTCGCTGCTGGCGGCGGTCGAGGGGGCTTGGTCGGGCATGTTCCTCTGGCTGCTCATGGCGCTCATCGTGGATGGCGTCGATGGGCCCTTGGCACGGCGCTGGGATGTGACGCTGCACGCGGCGCGCTTCGATGGGGTGCTGCTGGACCTGATCGTGGACTACCTGACTTATGTCTTCATCCCGGTCTATGCGCTTTATGCCAGTGGTTTGGTGCCGGGATGGGCAGGCTGGGGTATCTTGATCGTCGTGCCGTTCGCCAGTGCGCTTTATTTCTGTGACACGCGGATGAAGACCGAGGATGCCAGTTTCGAGGGCTTTCCAGGCTGTTGGAACATGGTGGCGCTGGTGGTTTTCATCCTGGAGCCCAATCCTTGGCTGACGCTGATCGTGTCGACGCTTTTGGCCATCGCGATGTTTCTACCTTTGCGCTTCGTACACCCCGTGCGCACGGCGCGTTGGCGGCCGCTGACGCTGGCAGTGACGGCCATGTGGATGGCTTTGGCCTTGGTGGCCGCCTGGGGCGAGTTCGGTCTGGGCGAGGCGCTCGGCTGGGTGTTCGCGGCCTGCAGCGCCTATCTGCTGGTCGCGGGGCTGGCGCAGCAGGCTTTGGATCGGCGGGTGGCTTGACTGCGACGCGTCGCGTGTGGACGTGGCCAGAAATAAAGTAGCTTTGATCCAATCCAAGGATCGCAGAACCGCGGCACAACGATGGACCGGCTTGCGCATTCATCATCGCGTGAGCCGAGGTCGCGACTTGGAAAATCACGATGCAGGGACGTTTTTTTTAGCGGTTCTCGAAAAACCTGAAGCATCAGCTTTTTGAGAAACGTCGCAACATCAATGTGATAACAGGACGTTCTTCGGAAATACTGATTCAGGTTTGCCAAAAAACGCTTTAGACCTCCGGCATCGTCACCAGTCGCCCGGGTAATTCCGGCAGGTTTCGCGCGCCGATCTGGGTCATGTTGGCCTCCATATCCGCCCGCAGGATGTGGACGAGGTGGTCGAGGCCTCGCTCGCCCAATGCGCCCAAAGCATAGAACCAGGCCTTGCCCAGGAAGACGAAATCGGCGCCCAGGGCCAGTGCGCGCAGGATGTCGAGCCCGCCCGCCACGCCGGAGCAGTAATAGACCGGCACGCGCCCGGCTACGCGGGCCACGATGGGCGGCAGGGTGTCAATGGCGGCTGGCCCGCCCTCGAACTGGCGGCCCGAATGGTTCGACACCCAGATCGCATCGGCGCCCAGCCCGATGAGCCTGTCCACATCAGCCGGATCGCCCACGCCCTTGATGACCAGGGGGCCGTCCCATTCGTCGCGCAGTGCGGCGATATAGGCGTCGTCTGGCCAGCCTCTGATGACGCGGCCCGCATGGACGAAGGCATCCTTTCCGCCTTGCTGCGGCACGTAGCTTTCGGGGAATTTCATGCGCGGCGGCCCCACCCGCGCCATGCCGAGTGCCCAGGCGGGCGACGCCGCAATGGAGGCGAGGATGCGCGGTGTCATCACCGGCGGCATGCGAACCTGGGCACGGCGCTGACGTTCCCGTCGGCTTTCGCCGGGGACGTCCACGGTGACGACCAGCACCCGCCAGCCCGCCGCGGCGATGCGTTTAAGCATGTCACGCCGGATGGCCGGATCGGCGGCGGGATAGTGTTGGAACCAGCCCAGATCGCCTACGATAGGGCCGGTTTCTTCCGGGGTGACCGCGGCGATGGTGGATTGGCCGCAGGGCAGGCCGTGGCGGGCGGCTGCCTGGGCCAACAGCCGTTCGGCATCGGGCCAGACGACACCACCCATGCCAACGGGCGCGATGCCAAACGGCAGGGGATGGTCGCGGCCCAGGGTGCGGCAGGTCAGGTCGGGCGCGAAGGCCCCGCGCAGGATGGCGGGGCGAAATTGGATGGCGTCGAGCGCGTCTCGGTTGCGGCGCACGCCAAGCTCGGACCCGGTGCCGCTGTCGAGGAACTCGAAGGCGAAATGGGGCACCCGTCGCTTCGCGCGGGCGCGAAGGTCGGAGATTGCGGGGAAGGCGGTGTCGAGATCCATGGTGCTTTGGTTGACGGGCGGGGGACGCGCTGTCCAGCCTCTGCGCGTCTGATGGGTGGGGCGGGGGGGGGGGGCCCCCCCCCGGCCCGCCCCCCCCCCCCCCCCGGGGGGGGGGGGGGCCAGACCGGCGGCGGGGCGCGCGGGGGGGGGTGGGGGGGGGGGGGCGGGGGGGGGTTGGGGGGGGGGGGGGCGGGGGGCCAGCCCCCCGTCGCGCAAAGCGCGACTCCCCCCGGGATATTTCTGCCAGGAAGAACGGGCGCGGCTATTGCTGGTTGTCGTGTCAGCGGACCCGGAGGGTGATCTTGCCGATATGGTCCCCTGCTTCCATGCGGGCATGGGCGGCGGCGGCCTCTTCCAGGGGGAAGGTCTGGTCCATGACCGGGGCCACGCGGCCGGTGTCCAGGAGGGGCCAGATTTCGGTGCGGAGGGCTTCGGCGATGCGGGCTTTCGCCAGCTCCGATTGTGGGCGCAGGGTGGAGCCGGTAATGGTCAGGCGGCGCACCATGACCTGGGCGAAGTTGAGTTCCACCTTGGGGCCTTGCAGGAAGGCGATCTGCACCAAGCGACCATCATCGGCCAGGGCGCGGATGTTGCGGGGTAGGTAGTCTCCGCCCACCATGTCGAGGATGAGGTCGGCGCCGCCCTCTGCGCGCAGGACCTCGACGAAGTCAGCTTCCCGGTAATTGATGGTTTCGGCGCCGAGTTCCGCGCAGGCGGCCGTTTTCTGGGCGCTTCCCGCCGTGGCGAAGACCCGCGCGCCGCGGGCGGCGGCCAGTTGGATGGCGGTCGTCCCGATGCCGGAGCTGCCGCCATGGACAAGGAAGCGTTCACCGCCGCGCAGCGCACCGCGGTCGAAGACGTTGGTCCAGACGGTGAAGTAGGTTTCGGGCAGGGCGGCGGCGCGGCGCATGTCGAAGTCTTGGGGCAAGCGCAGCGCGTGATCGGCGGGGGTGGTGGCGTATTCGGCATAGCCGCCGCCGGGCAGCAGCGCGCAGACTTTGTCCCCTGCGGACCAACGGGTCACGCCCGGCCCGATGGCGGCGACGGTGCCAGCGCATTCGAGGCCGGGAAGGTCCGAGGCGCCGGATGGCGGGTCGTAGGCGCCGGCGCGTTGCAGGGCATCGGGCCGGTTCACCCCAGCATGGTCGACGGCAATGAGGATGTCGCCGGGGCCCGGTTGCGGCACGGGGCGCGAGGTCACGCGGAGCACTTCGGGCCCGCCAGGCTTGGTGATTTCGACGGCACGCATGGTGTCGGGAAGGTCGGTCATGGGCGGGCTCCGTCCGGCTAAGTTGGACGTTGATAGCCTCGCATATGTCGGCGTGTCGAGCGGCTGTGGGGCGCGGTTTGAGGCGCGGCTTGCACATATGAGTCTACTCGAGACTACCTCTTAGGTGCCACATTGGGTGGGTTTTGGCATGTCCGAAGGAATTTCTGGGTTATGGTCAGTGCATTGGTTGCGGGAATAGCGCGGTGGGTCGAGGTCGCCACTAAATGCGTTGGGCCTCAATTCGTGCAGGAGTCGTCGAAGGTGCGGTTTGAGCCCAAAATAGTCGGATGCAGCAAGGTGCAAAGATGATCCGAAACCGCGCAAAACAGATAACCAGGGAAGCGTGGTGGCTGTACTAGCTATTTGAAATCTAGTCAGCTTCAAACGAAACGACATGTATATCTTTATCGCTCGCCACCGCAAACCTGAGACCGGAACTGTCGATTGCAATAGGTGGCAGGCTATCGATGTGACAAATGATACTGCTAGTTTGCTTGCCCGAATGGATATGTGGCCATTCGCTGACCACGGCACCGTCGGACACTCTTATCAGCTTGGGATACTCGTAAAAGGAAACAACATAGTCTTCGCCTAGCGGCATGAGTTGACCAAGTTTCGTATCTGGTACGGACAATTTCGACCATCGCCTAGACTTGATTGACCAGCATCCGAGAGATCCGGGTGCGAACTCCTCCTCTTCATCCACTTCAAGGCTTTCACTGTTTGCAGCCAAGATTAGCTCATCATTCACCCAAGAACATGCGGAAATCTCGTTGGCTGAATCGACAGTATCGTATGGAGTGTCCAGATCACTTTTTGCATTGAACTCTGGTAGTCTATAGATATTGGCGGCATCCATAGGGTGCCAAACCCAACCTGCGCTCATTAGATGGGTTCCCGAGGGATTTATGCTGAGCCTTGAGTGGAAAAAGTCAGGAGGGTTTCGCTCGCCACTATTCGAAAGACGTTGGCCCGAAACAGCTTCCTCTATCTCCAACTGGTTATAACCACCCGGGCAATGGATAATCATGGTTGGCTGTCCCTCTCTTTCCCAAAGACAAAGTGGGTATTCATAAGCATGGGCCTGATAGTAACTTCGATTGATCTCCCTTACGACTTCGCCATCATTCAAGACAATCGCTTTTGTCCCAAGTCGTTTGTAAACAACTGCTATATCTCCAGTACTTGTGGCTATTGCAGCATCAAAGTCTCCAGCATAACTGACAGGGGGTCTCGTCACTGATCCATCCGATGAAAATCGAGTGCCTCCCGCGACCCAGTCAATCAAATCACCGTCCTGCCAAACGAGTGAGCGTACGGCGGGGTACTTTATTTTTCGCTCCACAAACTTCATATTGGTATAGTTCCGATGCGCGGTGTCTGACTGACGCGACGTACCGCTCGCAATCAGAGAGGCAAGAGTCAGGCTTGCGGTTGAGTTGTCGGTCAAAGTAACGAGGTGGAAGAAATAGCCGTTCTATCAGACCTGCTTATGGTTCGCTTTAGTCCACATTGCCGTCAATCCGCGGCTGGTTCTGTGACACCAGGTTTCACCAAAAGAGTAGGGTCTGGGAGGTCAGCTGCATGCCAGATATCAGACGCCAGATCCGTGAAGCGCCGCATTTTCGAAGATGCCCGCCGGGCCAAACGCGGCTCCTGAATATCCGATGGCTCCCACTACCCGTCCACCCCAGACCCCGATTGGTCACGCCATAGCCCCGGCAAGTCGCCGCGGGGCATCCGTGCCGGGGCCTTGATGCGGGACAGGATCATGTTGGGTCCCGCCATCATGCGTGACAGGATGGGGGAATCCTTGACGCGGGCTTTGACCTTCTCGATTTGCATCACACCGTCGATACGGCGGTCGAGGAAATCCCAGGTCTCGCGATAGCCCTCTGACTGGTCGCCCAGCCAGTAGAGCACGGTGGACGAATAGACGCCCGAAAGGGTGGCCCGTTTGGTGTACCAGTTCACGTCGTCGGATTGGTCGCCCAGAGTGTCCCAAATGGCGTCGCAGGTGCCCCACATGGCGCGCAGGCCCTCGGGGGCGTGCATGGGGAGCGCGAATAGCGTCATGCCGCGGCGCACGGCTTCCCGCTCGGTCTCCGACAGGTCGAGGCGGATACGGACGGCGTGGGCGATGCGGTCGCGGAAGCGCATCTCGGACAGGTCTTCGGATTTGAGGCGTTCGATCATGCGATCATCGCCGCGGGTGTGGAAGGCCAGCGCCATGTCGAGCGCGCCGCGCGGGAAGGCCGCCTTGCCCTGGGCGGGGGTCACCTGAGCATCGCGGAGTGCCGCGCGGAAGGTGGCCTCGGACCAGCCATCGAAGGGGACATGTGTGATGGCGGCATCGAGGATGCGGTCTTTCAGGGCGGCGTGCATGGCAGATCTCCGGCGTTTGGGGCACTTGTCTGGACAAGCTAGGTGCGTCTGTCTATAGGACCATTTCCTGCACCCGATGCCGGGACAACCTCAACTTAGAAAGGTGGTGAAAACCACATGCAGGTCAGCGTTCGCGACAACAATGTCGATCAGGCCCTCCGGGCTTTGAAGAAGAAGTTGCAGCGTGAGGGCGTCTTCCGCGAGATGAAGCTCAAGCAGCATTTCGAGAAGCCCTCCGAGAAGAAGGCGCGCCAGAAGGCCGAGGCCATTCGCCGTGCCCGTAAGCTCGCACGCAAGAAGGCACAGCGCGAAGGGATGATGTAAATCACCCTGGCGTTTGCCCATTGAACGACCCCCGGTGCCTGATGGCGGCGGGGGTTTTTTGTTGGTGCGTCACTTGGGGCGGTGCTTCCGGTCCGGGGTGGAGCAGCGGTGACGGAGGTTCCCTGCTCCATTCGGCGTCTCTATGGTTCACGCGGATTCACGCGGGCGCCGTCTTTGTGCGGGTGTCTGCCACCACCCGTCAGCCCAAAGGCAAAGGCGCCATGCGGATCAGGCGGCTATTGGACAGGGCGGCTTCGCGCAACGGCATGGCGGCGCGATAATCGGGGTCGTCGAGCATGGTGACGAAGGCGGCGATGTCCGGGTATTCGGCCAGAAAGGCCAGATCCCAGCGGGCGGCGTCCGGGCCGATCAGGATCTGTTCGGGTTGGGCCATCCAGACCAGTTTGCCGCCGACGCGCGCAAAGATCGGGGCGGTGGCCCGGCCATAGGCGGCGTAGCATTCTTGACCGGTCATGTCGTGGCCCGCCGCTTGGCGGCGGAATTGCAGCAGGTTGAGCATTTGGACAGGGCCGGGCCGGGGATTGTCGTGCAGTTGGGCGATGGCGTCTTTGGGGGTGGTCATGGGGGCGCCTCCTTTTAGGAAAGGGCTCGCATGGATGGGTGCGGCTGGCTACGCACAAGGGCGCGACGGAGTGCACCGTGCATTGCTTGGGTCTTGTCAGATTGGCGGATGTTTCATGCCACCGCAGGCCGCACCGTTACCCAAGCCATCGCTGCAGATGCCCCGGCCAGGGCCACGCCGACCCAGGCGGCCAGGGCGAAGCTGACAAGCAGGTCCGACGACAAAAGCACTACGCCCAGAAGGGCCGTGGCCACCAGACCTCCGATCCGGCTGACGGCGTTGTTTATGCCCGAGGCGACGCCCACATGGTCGTCTCCCGCTGAAGCCAGCACTGCCGAGGTCAGTGGCGCCACAGAGGCTGACATGCCCAGGGCCAGCACAACCAGCGCGGGAAGGATGTGGAGGGTGTAGGAGACGTCCGTCGCCGGAACGCGGGTGAAGAGCCCGAAGCCCAGGGCCACCAGTGCGGCCCCAACGGTCAACATCACGCGGGGACCGAACTGGTCGGACAACGCGCCCCCCGTATAGCGCGAGGCCAGCGCCAGGATGGCCGGAAATGGCAGGATGGCGGCGCCCGCGGCGGTGGACGAAAAGCCCAAGCTTTGGATCAGGATGTAGGGCAGCAAAAGCAGCAACCCGCCCAAAGCGGCATAGAGCAGGAAGGTAAAGCCGCTTAGGCCAGAAAAGGTACGGTCGGTGAACAGCCCCAGCGGCACCATGGCGCGGGGGCCCTTCTGCGCCTCCACCGCCAAGAACGCGCCGCAGGCCGCCACGCCCAGCGCCAAAGCGCCCAACGTGGGGGCGGTGGCCCCCTGGGCAGGCAGGGCGATCAACCCCCAGATCAGCGCCAGCAGGCCCAGCGTGATCAAGCCCGCGCCGGTCCAGTCGAGGGCGGCACAATCGTCTTCGGCAGCCCGACTTTCGCGGACGGACTGGCCCGCAATGGCATAGGCGGCAAGCGCGATTGGCACGATGGCGGCAAAGGCCCAACGCCAGCCCGCCAGGTCCACAATCACGCCGCCCGCCACCGGGGCCAGCGCCCCCGCCGCTGCCCCCGCGCCCGCCCAGGTGCCCACGGCGCGACCCCGTTCTTTTCCGGTAAAGGCATCGGCGATGATGGCGAGCGAAGCAGGCGCCAGCAGCGCAGCGCCTAGCCCTTCCAGAACGCGCGCGGCTAGGAATACTGGAAAGGACCAAGCCAAAGCGCAGAGCGCGCAAGCCGCGGCAAAGACCAGAAGGCCCGCACGAAACATGCGCTTGCGACCGTAATGGTCGCCCATGGCCCCACCCAGCAGGACAAGCGCACCCAGTGGCAGCAGGTACGAATTGACGATCCACTGCGCGCCGGTCGGGCCCACGGCGAAGTCCGCCTGCATCTGCGGCAGCGCCACATTGACGATGGAGCCGACGACGAAGGCCAGGCTGGACCCCATGATGCAGGCGATCAGGGTGCCGCGTTTGTCGGGGCAGGGGGCGGTGGTTTGTGGCGCGCCCGGCAGGCAGGGAAGGGGCAGCGCGTTGGAGATGGCCTTAGCTTTCGTACTCGAAGCCGCCATCGGTGATCACGCGCACCGGCGGCCGCTCGGGTGAGCTTTCATCGACGGTGTCGTCGAAGACCTTGGTTTCGGTCACACCTGGCAAAGTTGCAAAGTCATGCATGATGCGCTGCGGATACCACGCGCGGCGAATGCTGGTGAAGCCAAGACTTTGAAGAATACCCGACACCGTTTGTCCGCACGTCGCCCGCGCCGCTGGGCCGTGGGCGGCCACTAGCTGCAGTGCACGTTCGGCAACCTCCGGCGGAACGACGATATCCTGGCGCACCATGTGAAAGGCCGGGCGCGCGTGGTAATCCACGTAGAAGTCCAGAATTGTCGGTGTGATGCCGTAAAGGACATCCCCCCGTTCGGGCACGGTTGGATGATACCAACTGCCGGCTGGGTCAAAAAGGACGCGCTGGCTGCCCGACACCATCAACGCGGAATGGCCGCCCGTGCCATCGCGATTGTTGATGGCCGTGAACAGCGTCAGCGTGGGTGGGCCGTCGGCGCGAAAGGCGCGGCGTTCGATGTCGGCGTCGCTTGCCCCCGCTTCGACACCTACACAGGCGGCGAGAAACGGCAGCAGGGCAAGAACCGTAAGCAGCCGAAGCATTGGGTTCAGGTCCGGAAGATCGCCAGGAAAACCAGAATGCCGATGATGACGATCACCGTCCATTTGGTGAAGGTCATGAACCCCGCAAAGGTCTTTTCCTGCTCGGTGGTATCCATGCTGCCGTGTTCACGCTCATCGGCCATGATTGGTCTCTCCGGTCTGATCCAGCGCCGCTTTAACGGAAGGCTTGGGCGCTGTCACGTGGCCTGTGGCCCTTGTGGTTAGGATTGGGGGTCAAGCTTCCGTCGTCTCACGTTCTTCCAGCGCGCGGGCAAGGCGGAAGCCGATGCGTTCGGGTTCCGGGTGGCTGGACGGTTTGGGGACGGCGCGCAGCAAGATATTGAGTTGGTTGACGTGTTGGATGGTCTGGGCCTGGCGCCCCTGTTCGTCCACGCCGGTGAAGGTGATGATATCGGGGGCATGGAATCCGATGCCTTGGATGCGAAGCTGGCCGCCAAAGCCGCCGGTGAAGCCCATGGCGGCTTCCTGGTCGTCGGCCAGCGATTCCTCGAAATGCTTCAGATACAGAATAACGCGCTGATAGGCCCATTCCGCCGGGCTTTGGGGCACGTGCTTCTTGACGCCTTCGGGCACGGCGGGCGCATGATCGCGGCCATCGGCGCGCAGCTCGCAAGCTTTGGGGAGGGCTGCGGCCTCCATGGCGTCGGCGGTGGTGTGATTGCTGTCCATCATAGGCACAAGCTTGGGTCAGGCAGCCTGGAAGGTCCAGACGCCATCGTGCCGCGTCTCGCGCCGGGCGCGGCCCGTCAGCCACAGATGTTGTAGATGCGCCGCAGCCTCGAAGAAGGCCAAGGCATAGGTTGGACCGCTTACTTCGCGCTTGAACAGGGGCGCGAAGCATTCGCCCCCGGTGCGCGGTGTCGCAATATGGGCCTCCAGCCGGTTGAGCGCGGTCACATGGTTCAGCCGCAGGCTCGCCATACGTCGCGGCAGCCCGCGATAAGGTGTCTTGTGGCCGGGCAGAACAAGCTGGTCTTCGCGTGCCATCGGCATAAGCCGGTCGCAGGCCGCCAACCAATCGCCCACCGGGTCCCCATTCGCCTCGGTGGGGTACAGACCCAGATTGGGCGAAATCCCCGGCAGAAGCTGGTCGCCGCCCAGCACAAGCGGGCCGCCCACTTCGTAAAGAACCGCATGTTCGGGCGCGTGGCCATCGCCCTGCGCCACATGCCAATCACGCCCGCCCAAATGCACGACCTCGCCCGCCTGGATACGGGTGTAGCCCACCGGCAGGGGCGCGACCATGTCGGCAAAGTTGAACGGCCGCTCCTTTGCGCGCTCGGCCAGAATGTCTGGGTCCATGCCCCACTGGTGGCAGAAGTTCAGCGTCTCGGGCGTGGGCACGGGTTGTTCATCCAGAACCAACATCCGCGCCATCAGCCAGGCGGTTCGGGTTGCCAGAAGATCGGCCCCTTGACCCATGAGCCACCCGGCCAACCCGATATGGTCCGGGTGGTGATGGGTGGCCAGCACGCGCAGCACCGGCAGCCCACCCAAGGGCCCGGCCATCAGGGTTTCCACAATCGTACGGGTCCGCTTCGTGTCGAAGCCGGTATCAACCATGGCCCAGCCATCGTCTTCGCGCAGAAAGTAGATGTTTACGTGGTCCAGTGCCATTGGCAGCGGCAACCGCGCCCAAAGCACACCATCGGCCACTTCGATCACCTCGCCTTCACGCGGCGGGCTGTCCCAGGGGAAATCCAACCCGGCATAGCCGTCGGGGATATCGATATCCTTCATCGCGTCCGGCCCTGCTTCTTCCTGGCGAAAATATCCCGGGGAGCGCGAGGGGCTGGCCCAAGGGTCCGCTTGCGGGCCCGTTGCTCCGCCTCGCCCGAACCCTTCAGGCCGCGACCACGTCGTCGCTGACCGCAAACAGCGCCCCCGCACCTGACCGGGCCTTGGCCATCTCGGCCATGGCTTCCGGCAGCAGCATGGCAGCCGCCACATCGGCCAGCGGCTTGCGGGCTGGGTCGGCGGCAGCGGCGCGCAAGTGATAGGCGGTGCCCAACAAGCGGGCGAAGGCGGCCAGATAGGGGACGGCCCCGGCAAAGCGGTCCTGCATGTCTTGGGCCAGCATCCATTCGGTCAGCGTGCGCAACTCGGCCACGGTGACATCCAGCCGGTCGTGGCCCAAAGCCGCCATCTCATCGAGGATGCTATAGGCCATGGCGCCGTCATCCATCATCTTGCGGCCCACCAGATCCATGGCTTGGATGCCGTTCGTGCCCTCATAGATCGCAGTCACCCGGACATCGCGGGCATATTGCGCGGCCCCGGTTTCTTCCACGAAACCCATGCCACCATGGACCTGTATTCCCTGGGACGCGATCTCGATCCCGGTATCGGTGCCATAGGCCTTGGCGATGGGCGTCAGGAACGCGCCACGGGTTTTCCACGCCGCCTCCCCGGTGGCCTTGGCCATGTCCAGCGCCACGGCCGTATCCATGGCAAGGGCCCTTGCAGCGAAGGTATGGACCTTCATCGACAGGACCATGCGGCGCACATCTGCGTGGTGCAGGATGGTGTCGACACCATCGGCGGTGCGGCCCTGGCGGCGTTCCAGCGCGTAATCGATGGCGTGCTGCATGGCCGCTTCCGCGATGCTGAGGCCCTGGACGGCCACGCCCAGGCGGGCATTGTTCATCATGGTGAACATAGCGGCCATGCCCTTATGGGGCTCGCCCACAAGCCAGCCCTTGGCGCCGTCATATTCCATCACCGCCGTGGGTGAGCCATGGAGGCCCAGCTTATGTTCCAGGCTGACGACCTTCAGCGTGTTGGCCACGCCCACGCTGCCGTCGTCATTGGGCAGTTTCTTGGGCACCATGAAGAGCGAAATCCCCTTGGTCCCTTCCGCCGCGTCGGGCAGGCGGGCCAGGACCAGGTGGCAGACGTTCTCGGTGAAGTCGTTATCGCCCCAGGAGATATAGATTTTCTGGCCGGTGATCGCGTAAGTGCCGTCGCCATTGGGCTCGGCCTTGGTACGCAGCGCCCCCACATCCGAGCCTGCCTGCGGCTCGGTCAGGTTCATGGTGCCGGTCCATTCGCCCGAGATGAGCTTGGGGATATAAAGCTCTTTCAACTCGTCGGAGGCATGGGCCTCCAACGCCTCGATCTGGCCCTGGGTCATCAGCGGGTTCAGTTGCAGCGACAGACAGGCAGAGCCGACCATTTCATTGACCGCCATGGTCAGCGTGATGGGCAGGCCCATGCCGCCATGTTCGGGGTCGGCGGACATGCCGATCCAGCCACCATCGGCGATAGCCTGGAAGCCATCGGCGAAACCGGGCGAGGTGCGGACTACGCCGTTTTCCAGCCGGGCAGGGTGTAAGTCGCCCTGGCGGTTCAGCGGGGCCAAAATCTCAGTTGCCATCTTGCCCGCTTCGGTCAGGATGGCGTCGACCGTTTCGGGCGTGGCTTCGGCAAAGGCTTCGGTCGCGGCGACCTGGTCGAAACCGACCACGTTGTCGAGCACGAAACGAATCTCAGATACCGGGGCGCGGTATGGCATCGGGAACCTCCCATTCGGCGATGTGGCGCTGTAGTCGTTGACTTGGACGTCAACCTAGGCACTGACACCATATGGCATCAACCGAAACACGACGTCACGTTCGCGTGCTCCGCCCGTCAGAACTGGCGGAGGCAGCGGATATCTTGCGCGGCGGCGGGCTTTTGGCCTTCCCGACCGAGACGGTCTATGGGCTGGGCGGGGATGCGACAGACGGCGTGGCGGTGGCGCGCATCTTCGCGGCCAAGGGGCGGCCCAGTTTCAACCCGCTGATCGTCCATGTAGGCGATGTGGCGGCGGCCCGGCGCATTGCGGTTTTAGACCCCTTGGCCGAGGACTTGGCCGCGCGTTTCTGGCCCGGGCCCTTGACCTTGGTCGCACCTCTGCGGGCCGGTCACGGGCTGTCCGGGTTGGTGACTGGGGGCCTGGATACTGTGGCGATCCGGGTGCCAGCGGCGCCCCTGGCGCGGGCGTTGCTGGCGGCGGTGGGGCGGCCCGTTGCGGCGCCCTCGGCCAATACATCCGGCCGCATCAGCGCCACCAGGGCGACCCATGTGGTGGATGATTTGGGGGCGGCGGTGGACGGCGTGCTGGATGGCGGGCCCTGCCCGGTGGGGCTCGAATCGACTATCCTTGCAGCCACGCCACCCCGGCTGTTGCGCGAAGGTGGACTGGCGGCTGAAGAAATCGAGGAGGTGACCGGCCCGTTGGCGCGGGATGTTACGCCGGGGCGTGTCCAGGCGCCCGGTCAGTTGGCATCTCATTACGCGCCGCAGCGTCTGGTGCGGTTGGGGGTGACGGCGGCGCAACCAGATGCGGTGCTGATCGGGTTCGGACCCGTCGATGGGACCTTGAACCTGTCAGGCGGGGGCGATCTGACGGAAGCTGCGGCCAACCTGTTCGACTACCTGCATGCCGCAGACCGGCTTGCGGCGGTGCAAGCTGTCCCGTTCATCGACGTCGCGCCCATCCCCGAGATCGGGCTGGGACGGGCCATCAACGACCGGCTTCGCCGTGCCGCGGCGCCGCGTCAGGCGTGACCGGCGGAATTGGAAAGCGCTTCGAGCGAGATACCCAGATCGGCCACGGCACGTTTCCATTTCAAGGCGTCATCTTGGTCGAAGATCAGGTCGGTATCCGCGTTGGCGGTCAGCCAGATATTGTTGGAAAGCTCCGCCTCAAGTTGGCCAGGCCCCCAGCCGCAATAGCCCATGGTCAGCAGGTGTCGGACGGGCCCTTCGCCGCGGCCCAGCAACGACAGAAGCGTGCGGCTTCCCGTCATCCGTAAGGCGGGCAGGATGCGAAGCGTCTGCGCGCCTTCGTCATAGTCGGGCGAATGCAGAACGAAGCCGCGCGTGCCCTCGGCCGGGCCACCGAGACGGATCCGCGTGGCGAAATTGGCTTCCCCGCCATCAAGCCCCAATTCTGAGAAGAGCCGACGCAATGTCATGTCGGAGGCAGGGCGGTTAACCATCAACCCCATCGCCCCTGCCGGAGAATGGGCGCAAACGAGGACGACAGCACGCCGAAACGTAGGGTCGACCATGGCGGGCATGGCCACCAAAAGCGTGCCCGTAAGGCCATATTCTAACGTGTCCGAAAACATAGACAGTATATATGTCAATTTTGCTTTACATACAATGTTTTCCAACGTCGATTTGCACGGATCCGCAATTGCGCGGGGTCGATCGGTGCCGTGTTCTTGATTTCGAATTTCGGAAATCGCTTGTATATCTCTGCGCATGATCCGGTCCTTTCGCCTTGTCGCGCTGACGGTTGTCGCCGCAGCACTTTCGCCCCTGCCTGCCCAAGCGCAGCTTTCCAGCATGGCCGAAGCCGTGACCATCGAGCTCATGCCTGGGTGGCGACAGGAAGATGGCAGTCATATCGCGGGGTTACGCGTTTCACTGGAGCCGGGTTGGAAGACCTACTGGCGCAGCGCCGGGTCTGCCGGGATCTCCCCGCGGATGGATTGGCGCGGGTCACGGAATGTCCGTTCGGTCACGCCGCTCTGGCCGACGCCCAGCGTGTTCGGCCCCCCCGGGGCTTTGTCCATCGGCTATGAGACGGATTTTGTTCTTCCCTTGCTGATCCAGACCGACAGCCGTGGACCTGTCCAGCTATCTGGTCAGTTGGATATCGGGGTCTGTGCCGAGATTTGCGTACCGGCGAGCTTGCGGCTGGCCGGAGAATTGCCGGCCGTGGGCGCGCCCAGCGTAGATCTACGCGACGCGTTGTCGGATCGGCCGCAAAATGTGACAGCCAATGTGACTTGCCGACTGGGCGCGACCGAAGACGGCCTGCGCCTGACAGCCGAAACGCGCCTGCCGTCACAGGGCGGGCAGGAAGCGGTGGTCTTTGAGATACCCGACCCCTCCATCTGGATCGCGGATGCCGTTGTAACCCGCGAGGGTGACCGCCTGAGCGCTGCGTCGGACCTGTTGGCAGGGGGCGGACCCATGTCGGTGGATCGAGGAGAGGTGCGCATTACGGTGATTGGGCAGGATGGCGCCGTCGAGTTGCAGGGATGCACCGGATGACCGGCGTGACCCCGCGTCGCAGGCGAAATTTCGCAAAACTGCGAAGGTTTCCCTTGAAGCCCCCCCAAGCTCGCGCCACCTTCTGCCGTGTAGAAGGGAGAAAGCGATGACAAAAGCACGCGGCCCCATCGAAAAATTGGCTGACGCCGTGAAGGACAAGTTGTCCGACCTGCTTGGCGCGCTTGCCCCGCAGCCCGATGCGATTCCGATCCCGGTTCGCCCGGATCGTCGCCCGCCGCGGTAAGCCGGTCTTCGCCCTGGAGTTGGGCAAACGTCTTGACGTGAAACGTGTGAAGGCGCCTGCGGTCTTGCAGACGCCTTTTTGTCTGCTTGGCGCTTCTCGGAGGGTAAGCTGTGTCAGCCTCACCAAAGGGTGCTGAAGCCCAGTATCGAGATGGGTAACATGCGGACCACGGTCTGATACCGGCAACCACGTCCAGATGTTACCGCAGCGCCCCTTGACCCTAAGTCAGATCTTGTGGGCGCAGGGACTTCCCCGGTCCGGCGATCCTGTTGGGCTTGGTGCCACGCTCCGGCAGAGCGATGACCGGATCGCCATCGAACGCGCCAAGTCACTGACCCGCTCGCCGCATCACATCCCATCATTGGACCGGTTTCAAAACCGCTCAACCAGCCATAGCTTTGAAACCCGCCCCTTCAGGACGCGGCCTTGCGCAGCATGGGCCCGGCAATCGGTGCCTTCTTCGGCTTCACAATGAGGGAGCGGAGCATCTCAGCCAAGTCGGCTTCATCCACCTTCTGGGCCGCTTTGCGAAGCGGGAACCAGCGGCGCTTCCGCTCATCCATTTCCTTCCAATCGTCTTTCAGCTTGTCGACGATCATCGGATAGACCTGAACGATGCAAAGCTGCGTCGTCCCGTCATCCATCCGTTTGTCATAGCTGTACGTGCCAAAGACTTCTTTGGCGATGTGTCCCTTGGCGCCCGCTTCTTCCAGCGCTTCGATAGCGGCGGCGGCCCAAGGGTCCACACCCTTCATTGTCCAGCCCTTCGGGACGATCCAACGGCCTGTATCGCGCGAGGTGATCATCAACACTTCGACTTCGTCGTCGTCATTCCAGCGCAGCGGAAGGGCTGCGATCTGTTTCTTCGCATTCTTCATTGTCTTTGCCTCTGTCGCGCCCGATCTGTCGCGGGCGTCGTTGGTACACAAAATATCACTCCAATATCTGGTCGTTATTCCATGGAAGCGAATCGGTTGCAAATTGCCTAAGTCATTTTTGTGTCAATAATCCTAACAATTCAGCAACATTTGAAAGCTCTACCCGTGGGGCGGTGTCCGGTAAGGGCGTGTGGGCATAGCCCCAGCTGAGGTGGATGTAGGGCAGGCCAGCGGCTTGGGCAGTGGCGCAGTCGACGGCGGAATCACCCACGAACAGCGCCTCATTAGCCATGCAGCCTAATTGTGCCAGCGCGTGCGACAAAGGCGCAGGGTCCGGTTTACGGTTGGGCAGCGTGTCGCCGCCCACGATGGTCGCGAAAGGGCCCAGCTTGAGCGCGTTGACCACCTGGCGGGCGGGCGCTTCGGGTTTATTGGTGCACAGACCCATGGCAATGCCGCGCGCATCAAGGGCCGCTAACGTGTCACGCACGCCCGGGAAGACGGTGACCCCGTTGACCGGGTCGGCGTTGTAGATCGCGGTGAAGCGGGCCAATGCCGCGTCTTGCAGGGCCGGATCGGCACCGGCCCAATGCAGACACCGCGCCACCAGCGTCGGCACGCCGTTGCCCACAAAGCCGGTGACCGTCGCCAGGTCGGGCTGGGGCAAGGCCAGCCCATCCAGCATCGCACAGACGGAAACGTGCAAGGACGGCGCGCTGTCGATCAACGTGCCGTCCAAGTCAAACAGGACGGCACGGGGGCTGAGCGGCGTCACGCGAAGTCGACGTCGCGGGCAAATGGCATCTGGCGCAGGCGCTGGCCGGTGGCAGCAAAGATAGCGTTGCCCAGTGCGGGCGCGGCAGGGGGCAGCCCCGGCTCACCCGCGCCGCGGATGTCTCCGGTCGTGCCCAGCCCGCGCACTTGGACGCGAGGCACCTGCCATTGGCGCATGCCTTCATAGCCGTCGTAGTTCCATTGCTCGGGCGCGTGGTCGGCGAATGTGATTTCCGAGAACATGGCGTGGCTCAGCCCGAAAAGCGCGCCGCCGGAAAGCTGCGCATCAAGGTTCACGGGGTCGAGGACGCGGCCCACTTCGGCGGCGATCCAGACGTCTGTCAGGCGCAGGCCCGCATCGGTTTGTTCGACCTCGACGATCTGGGCGCAAGGCACGCCGAAGGAAAAGGCGAAGCCCACGCCGCGTCCGCGCCCCGGCCCCGGCTGTGGCCCGTCCCAAGACGCCATCTCGGCCGCGGCCTCCAACACGCCGCGCGATGGCGCGTGGTGTAGAAGGCGCAGGCGTTCGGCCACCGGATCGGCGCCCGCCTGATGGATCAGCTCATCCAGCAAGGTCTCGAAGAAGAAGCCGTTATGGGACGCCCCCACCGACCGCCAGGACGAGACCGGGATGGTGGCGGGCACGCGCACACCTGTTACCCGCCGGTCGGGGATGGCATAGGGCGCGTCCCAGGCGGCGGCGACAATGGCCACGTCGGGCCCCATGACCGGAAAGCCCAGCCGCCCCACCTGGCTTTCGGCCACGGATTGCGCGGCGATGGTCAGATCCAGGCTGCGCACCTGGCCGCCTTCGGTCGTGCCGGCGCCCCGCGCGATGGCCATGGGGCGCAGGAAGGGATGGGTCATGTCCTGTTCGCGCGACCAGGTCATGCGCACGGGGCGACCCGGATGCTGCATGGCGATTTCGGCTGTCTGGGTGACCCACAGGAATTCCAGGCGATGCCCGAAGCTGCCGCCGGATTGTAGGTTATGGACCTCGACCTGCTCGGTATCCTGCCCGGTGACCTTGGCCACTTGCTGCGCCACGAAAGTGGGCGCCTGGTGGGCCGTCCAGACCTGCGTGCGCTCGGGCGTGTAAAGCACCGTGGCGTTCGCAGGCTCCAACGGGGCGTGGTGCAGGAAGGGCACGCGGTATTCGGTGTCCAGACGCGTGCCCGGCGCGGCGTCCACGTCGCCTTCGTCGGTGAAGCGGCTGTCGCGGTCGCCACTGTCCAAAGCGGCCTCGTGCAGCGCCCAGAGGCCATCGTTATCAGCTGGCCCGTCTTGCGGTCCCCAATCGAAGCGGATGGTCTGGGCCGCCTTGATGGCGCGCCAGGTATTGTCTGCCACCACGGCGGCGCCGTCGGTGATGGCGTAGATGGCGACGATGCCGGGCATGGCCTCGGCCTCAGCTACGTCCATCGACGCCATGCCGCCGCCCAGTACCGGGTTCGTCACCACCGTCGCATGCAGCATATCTGGCAGAGTAACGTCCGTGCCATAGCGCGCGGTGCCGGTGGATTTCGCCACGATATCGGTGCGCCGCATGGGCTTGCCCAAGGCGCGCCATTGGGCAGGGTCGCGCAGCGGGGCCTCGATTGGCTCCAATGCGGCGGCGTCCGCGGCCAGTTCCGTGTAGGGGAGGCGCGTGCCGTCGGGCGCAATGACGTGGCCGTCTTCGGTGGAAAGCGCGTCGCGCTCCACGCCCAATCGCTGGGCCACGGCTTCCTTCAACGTCTCCCGCGCGGACGCCCCGGCGGCGCGCAGCTTGTCATAGGCGTCGGGCACGGTGGTGGACCCGCCCGTTAGGTGCAGGCCGGTGAACTTGCCGATCACATCCGAGGCAGCGCGGCCCGTGCGGGCGACGAAGCCGTCATCCCAGGCGGCCAGCGGGAAGCCCTCGGCCGACACCTTGCCGTTGTAGTAGGCCGATGAAGCAGGCCCGAACGAGGTGCGTACAACGCTTGGATCCACATCCAATTCTTCGGCCAGCAGATGGGCCTGGATGGACACGGCGCCCTGGCCCACATCGGCGCGGGGCGTGATCAGCGTGATCCCATCGGCGTCGATCAGCACATAGGGGTTCAGCGTGGCCGCGCCCTCGGGCAGATCGGCCAGCAGCGGGTTTTCAACGTCGCGGCGATAGGCCCAGACCCCGAAGGCCACGCCGCCCGCAATGGCGGCCGAGCCGATCAGGAAGGTGCGGCGGGCGATGGTGCGAAGCTTGCCCATTACGCGCCCTCCGCCTGGGCGGCGCGGCGGATGGCGGCGCGGATACGGGGATAACTGGCGCAGCGGCACAGATTGCCAGACATGGCGTCGTCAATATCTTCATCCGTCGGGTTGGGCGTGGTGCGGAGCAGATCCACCGCCTGCATGATCTGGCCCGATTGGCAGTAGCCGCATTGCGCGACCTGTTCCTCGATCCAAGCCTTTTGGACGGGATGGGGCGCCTCGGGCGTGCCCAGCCCTTCGACGGTGGTCACCTCGGCCCCGTCCAAATCGCCCGCTTGCACCTGGCAGGACCGCACCGCCACGCCGTCCAGCAGCACCGTGCAGGCGCCGCAGGCGGCGATGCCGCAGCCATATTTCGGACCCAGAATCCCCAGCTCATCGCGCAGAAGCCACAAAAGCGGCATGTCGGGTTCGACCTCGATCTGGTGGGATGTTCCGTTGACGGTGACTTGCATGGGGCCTCCGGTTGGCGTTGCCTCGCGGTCTGTTATGTAAGGGCTTTAGCGCACAGATGCGACACCCGTCTCTGGACGGGACGCAACGTCTGGGGCAGGGATGGAGGATGACCACCTTGACCCGCCTGCCCGAGACGCTTTGCGCCGATTTCGCCCGTGATGGCGCCGTTTGCCTGCGCGGCCTCTTCGCCGACCATGTGGGGGCCTTGCGCGACGGTGTCGCCCAGAACATGGCCGCCCCCGGCCCCCATGCGGCGGAAAACACCGTGACGGGTGAGGCGGGCCGCTTCTTTGACGACTACGTCAATTGGACGCGTATCCCCGCCTTCGAGGCCGCCGCACGCGACCCAGCGATTGCGGCTGCGGCCGCTGATCTGATGGGTTCGGACGCGGTGCAGTTGTTCCACGACCACGTTCTGGTCAAAGAGCCCGGAACAACGCGCGCCACGCCCTGGCACCAGGATGGGCCCTATTACTTCGTCGGCGGGCGTCAGAATGTGAGCTTCTGGGTGCCGCTCGACCCGGTGGGCGCGGCGACCTTGCGGTTGGTGGCGGGCTCTCACCTTTGGGACAAGCCAGTCTTGCCCACCCGCTGGCTGTCGCAGGAGGCGTTCTTTCCCGGCGACTATCGGCCCGTGCCCGACCCCGATGCGGAGGACATGCGCGTGCTGGAATGGGCGTTGGAGCCTGGGGACGCGGTGGCATTTTCCTTCGCCGCGCTGCACGGCGCGCGCGGCAACCGCGCGTCGGCCCGCCGCCGGGCCTTTTCGCTGCGGTATGTGGGCGACGATGCGCGGGTCGTGGACCGCCCCCGCCCCACATCTCCGCCATTTCCTGGCCATGGTATGGCTGCCGGGGATCGCCTGCGCGAAGATTGGTTCCCCGTCGTCTGGAGGCGTCCATGACCCCCGGTGGCCTGCCCCCGCAATCGGCGCTGATGACTCAGCGTGCCGTCTTTACCGACGCCTATGCCGTCATCCCGCGGGGTTGCATGACGGATATCGTGACGTCTTTCCTGCCGGGCTGGCGCGGCATGCGCATGTGGATATTGGCCCGGCCCCTTACCGGCTTTTCGGAGACGTTTTCCCACTACCTGGTGGAGCTTGAGGCCGGTGGCGGCAGCGACGCGCCCGAAATCGACGGGGCGGCGCAAGCGGTCCTGTACGTGGTCGCGGGGCACCTTTCGCTGGTGCTGGACGGAACCACCTCTGCACTCGGGCCCGGAGGCTATGCCTACATTCCTCCCGGCGCCGATTGGTCCGTAACAGCCCAGGACGCCGCGCGTTTCCACTGGATCCGCAAGCGCTGGCAACCGGCGCCGGGGGTGTCTGCCCCCACCGCCTTCGTGACGCACGAGGCCAAGGGCACCGTGATCGAGATGCCGGACACCGATGGCCGCTGGGCCACGACCCGTTTCGTCGACCCAGCCGATATGGCCCATGATTTCCATGTAAACATCGTCACCTTCCAACCCGGCGGCACCATCCCCTTCGAAGAAACCCATGTCATGGAGCACGGTCTCTTCGTCCTGGAAGGCAAGGCCGTCTACCGGCTGAACCGCGACTGGGTCGAGGTGGAAGCAGGCGATTTCATGTGGTTACGGGCGTTCTGCCCCCAGGCGTGCTATGCAGGCGGGCCGGGGGCGTTTCGCTATTTGCTCTATAAGGATGTGAACCGCCATGCGGGCCTGAGCGGCACGTTTGGGGGATGAAGGATTTGGCTAGGGGACGACGCTGATGGCAGGCTATCTGACAACACATGTGCTTGATACGGCACGAGGAATGCCCGCTGCAGGACTGCGGGTTGAGCTATTCCGGAACGGCACCCGCTTGGCCGAAAGGGTCACCAACGCCGATGGCCGCACCGACACGCCCATTCTGGGGCAAGACGCATTTCAGATCGGGTCTTATGAATTGGTCTTCCATGCGGGCGATTGGCTGCGCGCCCAGCGGCTGGTGTCGGGCGATGTGCTGTTTCTCGACCAAATCCCCCTCCGCTTCGGGCTGTCTGAGGACGCCCATTTCCACGTGCCGCTTCTGCTGAGCCCGTATGGCTATTCGACATATCGAGGAAGTTGATGGGGCCCGTCCTGACAGATTGGCTGAGGGAGATCCGTCGGAATGTGACGTTTCTCCTCCTCATCGCGGCGTGTGTCTCAGCCGTCGCAGCGGGGGCGAAGGCGATCCACCATCTGGTATGGACCGCACCCATTGAGGCAAACCTGTTGGCGATGCGTCCCACGGGCCTTGAAGCGGCTGTTCTTTCCGATTGGAATTGCGACTGCGCACCGGGACCCGGCGGCCATGAAGCCGCGCTGGTCCTCTTTCACGTGGACGGCCTGTCCACGCGAACGTTGGCCGCGGCGGGATGGACGGCTGGGCCACGCGATGGAGCATATGCACGCGATTGGGCCCGCAAAAGAGGCAACCCGCCTTTTCCGGATGGTGTAAGCGCAGATTGGAAAGGTGATTTCTGGCTTCAACGCGGCAGGAACACGTACCTTGCGAATGTCACCAATGGCCAGGTTCTGATGGCATTTCACGACTAAGGATCGACATGTACGACTTCGCCATCTTCATGGATTGGATCGAATTCGCGGTGCGGTGGCTGCATGTCATCACGGCCATCGCCTGGATCGGGTCGTCGTTTTACTTCATCGCGCTCGATCTGGGGCTGAACCGCTCCATCCGCGGACCCGCAGATGGGGAGGAATGGCAGGTCCATGGCGGCGGGTTCTACCATATCCAGAAGTACCTCGTCGCGCCCGAAGCGATGCCGGAGCATCTGACCTGGTTCAAATGGGAAAGCTACGCCACCTGGCTGTCGGGTGCCGCACTGCTTGCCTTGGTCTATTGGCTGGGCGCTGAGTTCTATACCATTGACCCCGAAAAGCTCTCCATGACGGCCTGGCAAGCCGCCCTGGTCTCGGCGGCGTTTCTCGCTGTGGGTTGGGTGGGCTATGACCTGCTGTGCAAATCCCCCCTAAAGGAACACCCCACCGTCGTTATGTTGGTGCTGTTCGCGGGCATCGTGGCCGCGTCCTGGGCGTTGAACCAGGTCTTCACGGGCCGCGCGGCGGCTTTGCATCTGGGCGCCATGACGGCCACGATCATGTCGGCCAACGTCTTCTTCGTCATCATGCCCAATCAGCGGATCGTGGTCGAAGACCTCAAGGCCGGGCGGGTTCCCGACGCCAAATACGGTGCCATCGCCAAGCTGCGCTCGACCCACAACAACTATCTGACATTGCCTGTGATTTTCCTGATGTTGTCCAATCACTACCCGCTGGCGGTGGGCACGGATAATGCGTGGATCATTGCGGCGCTGGTCTTCCTGATGGGTGTCACGATCCGGCATTTCTTCAACACGATGCATCTGCGCCAGCCCCGGCCCTGGTGGACCTGGGGCGCGACGGCGGTGATTTTCGTGCTGATCATGTGGCTCAGCACCGCGCCCCTGTTCGACACCTATGAAGAGGCCGAAGCGCGCGCGTTGACGCCTGCCGAATTGCGCTTCGCCTCGGCTGAGGGGTTCGGCGCGGCGGCGGATGTGGTGATCGGCAATTGCTCCATGTGCCACGCGCGGGAACCCGTCTGGCCCGGCCTGCTTTGGGCGCCCAAGGGCGTGCATCTGGAAACGGAGGCCGACATCGCGGCCCATGCGCGGCAGGTCTATCTGCAAGCCGGGGTCAGCCACGCGATGCCGCCAGCGGTGATGGGCCGGCTGGATCCGGTGGATCAAGCGGCCATCGTGAATTGGTATCGGGCAGGCCGCGCTGGGGGCGGGTGAGTCAGGGCGTGAGCAATGGAGGCCAAGCTGCGCTGGACCGGAATCAAGCCCGCAGGGCGCCGGTCCATCGACGGGCCGCCCCCACGGCCCGGCGATTTGTTTGACATTGGTCCGAAGCACCGGGCTTTCGCGGATGTGGTTGCCATCAAGCGCGATAGCTGATCGGCCTGATCGCCGAACCGCGGCCCGTCGATGGACCGGCTGCTCACCTGAATTGCAGAAGGTGGTCTTTTAGCGGCCCGACGACGCGCGCGTCCTCACGCCCCCACCGCCACCAATATCTCCGTCCCACTCTCAGCGCACAGACCCCGCAACGACGCAGGCGGCGCTACATCCGTCACCCACACATCCACTTGCTCCAGCGACGCAATCCGCACCGGCGCTTGACGCCCGAGCTTACCACCATCGGCCACCAAAATGCGGCGGCGGGCCTGGCGCAGGATGGCCTGGGCCACCTCCACCTCGCCTGGATCGAAATCCAGCAGGTCACCTGACGCGTCCAGGGCCGAGCAGCCGATCACCGCGATATCCACCTTGAAGCGCGCCACGGCGGCGGCGGCTATGGGGCCGATCAGGCCCCCATCGGCGCGGCGCAGCGTGCCACCGGTGACCACCACTTCGGCCTCGGTTTCCGCCAAAGTCGTGGCGACGTTGAGGTTGTTGGTGACCACCATGAGCCCCGCATGGGCACGCAATGCGTGGGCCACGGCCTCGGTCGTCGTTCCGATATTCAGAAAGACCGACGCCCGGTCGGGCACCAGACCCGCCGTGGCGCGGCCAATGGCGGCCTTGGCCTCCGCCCCCAGGGCGCGGCGATCCGCATAGCCGATATTGCTCACGCCCGACGGCAGGACGGCCCCGCCATGGACACGGGTCAGGCGCCCCGCCTCCGACAGATCGGATAGGTCGCGGCGAATGGTCTGGACGGTGACGCCCAAGGTTTCGGCCAGACCGTCCACGGTGACGCGCCCGTCGCGGCGGGCGATGTCGAGGATCTGGGGATGACGGAAGCTCATCGGCACCTCACAGTTCGTTTCGCTGCGGATACCACCATTGCACGCGTCAAAAGGAAAGCGTAGTTGTTCGATTATGTTCGTTTTGGAGGCTCCCATGCGCGATTCCTACGACCTTTTCATCATCGGCGGCGGCATCAATGGCTGCGGCATCGCGCGGGATGCGGCGGGGCGCGGCCTGTCCGTGGGGCTCGCCGAAATGGGCGATCTGGCCGGGGCCACGTCTTCGTCTTCCACGAAACTCTTCCATGGGGGCCTGCGCTACCTGGAATATTGGGAGGTCCGGCTGGTGCGCGAAGCCCTGCTGGAACGCGATGTGCTGTTGCGCAACATGCCCCATATCAGCTGGCCCATGCGCTTCGTTCTGCCGCTCTCGCCCGAGATGCGGTTCGAAGGCGGCACGCCCACATCGAAGCTGCTGGGGACGGTGATGCCGTGGCTCAAGGGCAAGCGGCCCGATTGGCTGATCCGCACGGGGTTGGCCATGTATGACGCGCTGGCGAAGTCCAAGATCATGCCGGGCACGCGCTCCATTTCGCTGGACGGCACGCCCGAAGGCGCACCGCTAGAGGACCGGTTCCACAAGGCCTTCGAGTATTCCGACGCCTGGGTCGAAGATTCGCGTCTGGTGGTCCTGAACGCCCGCGACGCCGCCGCGCGGGGCGCCGATGTCAACGTGCGCACCAAGGTGATCAGCGCGGAACGCGATGGCGACGAATGGGTGATCACGCTGGACGGCGAACGCAGCGGTGATGTGCGCGCTAAGATGCTGGTCAACGCGGCGGGGCCTTGGGTCGGTGACGTCATCCACGGTGTGATGCGGGCCAACACACCCGAAGGCGTGCGGCTGGTCCGCGGCAGTCATATCGTGACCAAGCGACTTTACGATCACGACAAATGCTATTTCTTTCAAGGGGCTGATGGGCGGATCATCTTTTCGATCCCATATGAATACGACTATACCCTGATCGGGACGACCGACGCGGAACACGACGACCCGGACCGCGCCCCCGAGTGCACGGATGCGGAGCGGGATTACCTGCTGAACTTCGCCAACGGCTATTTCAAACGCGATCTGAGCGCCGACGACGTGGTCTGGACCTATTCCGGCGTGCGCCCGCTTTACGATGACGGGGCCAGTTCGGCCACGGCGGCGACGCGGGAATATGTGCTGAAGGTGGATACGACCGGCGGGGCGCCGGTGCTGAACGTCTTCGGCGGCAAGATCACCACGTTCCGGCGGCTGGCCGAGAACGCCATGGACAAGATCGAGGCGCATCTGCCGACCCTGTCCGGCAAGTGGACACATAACGCACCGCTACCCGGCGGGGATTTCCCGGTGGACGGGCAGCGCGCGCAGGTGGCAACGTTGCAAGCCGCCTATCCGTTTCTGGACGACCATTGGGCCCTGCGCTTGGTCCGGGCTTACGGCACCGAGGCGGCAGAAGTCTTGGGCGAGGCCAAGACGGCGGCTGATTTGGGCGAAGATTTCGGCGCCACGCTGACGGCGGCCGAGGTCGCCTGGCAGATGGACCGGGAATGGGCGCGCGAGGCGGCGGACGTGCTTTGGCGCCGCACCAAGCTGGGGCTGCGGTTGGATGAGGCGCAGGTCGCGCGGCTCGGGGCGTGGATGGCAGAACGGCGCGCGGGGGCCGCTGCGGCGGCGGAGTAGGGCGTCGCCTGCTTCCCATGGACCGGCTCTGCCCGCCGCCGCATGGGGGCTCGCGCGTCAGTTGCAGTAAAGCAAGTCCTGAAACCGGGCCCGCAGCGCACGGGCTTCGGGTGCGACCAGCAACGGGTCCTCCCGAAGTGCTCGGGCGATCAATGCGGCGATGGCAGGGGCATCCGCCGCCCTGACACGTCGGCGGGCCAATTCGGGTGTACCCAGGCGCAGACCGTTCAGGTCTCCGTCGATTTCGGGCAGGGGCAGACCGATGCCGCAGGTCAGAAAGCCCGCCTGTTCAAGGCGTTTGGCTGTCGTCTGACCGCCCCCGAAAGGTCGGGCATCAAGCGCGAATTGATGGCTGTCGGTTGTGCCATGGACAGGCAGATCTTGCACCCGCAGTGCTTCAGCCAGGGCAGCCGCCAGGTCCACCATGGCGCGGGCATAGGCCGCCCCGTGGATGCACCAATCTTGCAGCGTGACGGCCAGGGCTGCGGTGCGGGCCACGTCGAAATTCGCGGTCAGGCCGGGGAAGGCGGTGGCCTCCAACGCCTGGGCGATGTCGGGTTCGTTGGTGACGATCAAACCACCCGCCGGGCCGCCCAGCGACTTATAGGTGGACATGGTCATCAGATGCGCGCCTTCGGCCAGCGGGTCGGGCCAGGTGCCGCCCGCGATGGGTCCACAAAGATGGGCGGCGTCGAACATCAGATGCGCGCCCACCTCGTCGGCGATCTCACGCAAGGCAGGGACTGGGTGGGGGTGCAGGTTGAGCGAGGCACCGATCGTGATGAGGCGCGGTTTGACCTTGCGGGCCAGGCTGCGCAGTGCGTCCACATCCACGGAATACCGCGCGGCATCCACCGGGGCAGGGTGGATCGTGAGGCCATAGAGCCCCGCGCAACCGGCCTGGTGGTGTGTGACGTGGCCGCCGATGGAGGCGGGCGGGGCGATCACGGTGTCGCCGGGCCGGGCCAGCGCCATGAACGCCATCAGGTTCGCCATGGCGCCCGAAGGCACGCGAAATTCGGCGAAACGCGCGCGGAAGACGGCACAGGCAAGGCGGGCGGCGATGGTCTCGATCCGCTCGGCATGGGCCAGGCCCATTTCATATTTCTCACCCGGATAGCCCAGGGACGGGCGGCTGCCGATGCCCGACGCCAGCAGCGCCTCGGCCCGCGGGTTCATCACATTGGTGGCGGGGTTGAGGTTGAAGGCCGTGTCATGGGCCGCGCGCAAGTCTGCGGCAGCGGCCTCGACTTCGGCCACGGGGTCGGCAGGCAGGGGCAGGGCTTCGATGCGGGCGCGGGCGGCGTCGGGCAGCCAGGGGCGGGGGGCAAGATCGGTCATGGGGGATGTGTGGAAGGGTGGCGCCTAGTGGTCAATTCAGGTTTAATGAAATTGAGGGTCAGATAATCTGAGGGTCCCTATGTCGGTCAAACCTCCGCCCGTGCCCGATCTGCCGCTTGGTGCCCTGCGGGCCATGGAAGCGGCGGGGCGGTTGGGGGGCTTTGCGCCTGCCGCTGCGGAACTTGGCGTGACGCCGGGCGCCATCACCGCCCATGTCAAAGCGTTGGAGGCGCGGTTGGGTGTCGCCCTTTTCACGCGCGGCGCCAGGGGCGTGTCACTGACAGAGGCCGGGCGGCGGGCCATGCCCGCGCTGACGCAGGCCTTCGATGCGATGGACGCGGCCAAGGCGGCCTTGCGGGCAGAGGCCGCGCCGCTGAGCCTCTCCATCGCGGCGCTGCCCGCGGTGGCGCAACTTTGGCTGAGGCCGCGCATAGCGCTGATGGATAAGGCGTTTCCGGGGGTGAACGTCTCGATCGCGGCCATGGAAGGACTGCCGGTGGCGAAACGCGCGGCCTTCGACATCACCGTCTTCATGGGGCCCGGAGGGCGCGACGCTCTGGTGCCTGTGGCCGCGCCCGGCGCCGAAGGTGCGCCACGACTTACGGATGCGGCCTGGGCCGGGGATTGGGCGCGCTGGCAGGACGGCGCGCCTGATACCTGGCCGCCGGGGCGGGGCACAGGGCCTGTCCATTCGCTTTATGCCTTGGCGGTGGACGATGCCTTGCAGGGGCGCGGTGTGCTGATGGCGCGATTGTCCTTGGTGGCCGAGCTGATCGCCGCCGGTCGGTTGGTCGAACTCGGCCCCCGTGTGCCCATCGCGGAAGGCATCGTCGCAAGGCCCCGCAACGCCGCCCCGGCCACCCAGCGGGCGGTCAGGTGGTTGCAGGCGCGCATCGAAGGTGACAGCGTTGCGCCATGACTACGATCCTCGTCTTCGGCGACAGCAATTCCCACGGCACCCTTCCGATATCGAGGATCGGTCAGCTTGATCGCCACCCCCCAGACGCGCGGTGGCCGGATATCGTCGGCCAAGTCCTGGGGGTCACGGTCATCAACGAAGGCCATCCGGGGCGCACCAGTGTCCATGACGACCCCATAGATGGCGCCCACAAGAACGGGGCGCGCGCGCTGCCCGTGCTGCTGGAAAGCCATCGCCCAGTGGACTTGGTAGCGATCATGCTGGGCACCAATGATTGCAAGGCGCGATTTGGCCTGCGCGGCTGGGATATCGCCGCAGGCTTGGGCAAGCTGGCGCAGGCGGTCCGGGCCTCCGATGCGGGGCCGGCTGGGCGCGCGCCCGATGTGCTGCTGATCGCGCCTGTCCCGGTGGAGGAAGCGGGCGTGTTGGCAGAGATGTTCCAGGGCGGCCGCGCCCGGTCCCGGGCCATCGCACCCGCTTTGCGCGGCGAGGCCGATCGGCTCGGCTGCGGCTTCTTCGATGCCGGCCGCGTAGCCGAAGTGGACCCGCTGGACGGGGTGCATATGGGGGCCGCGGCGCAGCGCGCCTTGGGCATGGCGCTGGCCGATGCGGTGGGCGCAAGGTTGGAGGAGGGGAGAGGACATGCTGAAAGGGATTGATCCGCGGCTTGACGCAGAGGTGCTGCATGTGCTGCGCGCTATGGGCCACGGCGACACACTGATTTTGTGTGACACGAACTTCCCCGCCGACACCATGTCCCGGGGCACTGTCCGCGGGTCGCTGGTGACCATGGACAATCTATTGCTCGCCGAAGCCTGCGGCGCCATCCTTAGCGTCTTGCCGCTGGACACCTTTGTCGACGATTTCGCCGCCCGGATGGAGGTCGTGGATGCCCCCGACACCATCCCCGACGTGCAGCAAGAAGTGGCCGACGCTATCCGCGCCACCGGAGAGGCGCGGCCCATGGTGCCGGTCGAGCGCTTCGCCTTCTATGACATGGCGCGTCAGGCCTATGCCGTGATCCGCACCGGCGAGCGGCGGTTTTATGGCTGCATCATGCTGCGCAAGGGGGTCATCGGGCCAGATGGGTAACGTCGTCGTCTTGGGCATCTTCGTGGCCGATGCCACCTTCCGCGCCGACCGCCAGCCCAAGATCGGCGAGACGCTGTTGGGCCGCAGCTTTGCCTTGGGCCCCGGGGGCAAGGGGTCGAACCAGGCGGTTGCGGCAGGGCGCGCGGGCGCAGACGTCACCATGCTAACCCGGCTGTGCCGGGACACGTTCGGTGCCATGGCGAAACAGGTCTGGGCTGAGGCCGGTGTGACCTCCGCGGCGATCGAGGGCGACACGCCCACGGGGGCGGCGTTCATCTTCATCGAGCACGGCACGGGCGACAACGCCATCATCGTCGCCCCGGGGGCCGCGGGTGAGTTGTCGGTTTCCGATATCGAGGCGAATGCGGATCTGATCGGCGGCGCCTCGGTCTTCATGACGCAGTTGGAGCAGCCCATGGCGGCGGCGTTTCGGGCTTTGGACGTGGCGCGCGCAGGCGGTGCTGTGACCATTTTGAACCCGGCGCCGGGCGCGGCCTTGCCGGATGGGATGCTGGCTTTGTGCGATTACGTCACGCCCAACGAGACCGAGGCAGAGGATCTGACCGGCATCCCGGTGACCGACCAGGACAGCGCGCGCGCGGCGGCGGCGGCCTTGCTGGAGGCAGGTGTTCAAAAGGCCGCGGTACTGACGCTCGGGGCGCAGGGGGCTTATTATCACGGGGCGGAGCACAGTCTTCTTGTGCCCGCCTTCAATGCAGGCCCAGTGGCCGAAACCACGGGCGCGGGCGACGCTTTCAACGGCGCCTTCGCCACCGCCTTGGCCGAAGGCCGAGACCCGGTGGAGGCCGCGCGGTTCGGCTGCGCCACGGCTGCGATTTCTGTGACACGGCCCGGAGCGGCGGCGTCGATGCCGCTGCGCGCCGAGATCGACGCGCTGTTGGCAGGCTGAGGCTGGATCGGCGGGCGCGCAGGACGTATGTTAATCGTATAGGGTCAACTGGGTCGCATCCGCATCCCTGGGGGCCGCGGCCTTCCATGGGGCCATGAATCAAGTGTTGGGGGACGCTCAGATGACGACATTGCCCGACCCCGTTGCCTCAGCCCCCACGGAAGTGGGCCCTGTCAGCTTGGCCGATATCGGTGCCGCCTTGCGCGCGGGCTTCGCCGATTTCCGCGCCGCCCCGCTCTGGGGGCTGTTTTTCGCCAGCGTCTATGTGGTGGGCGGGTTCTTTCTGATCTGGGTCGGGGCGGGGCCCTTCACTTGGACGTTGGCCATGTCGCTGGGCTTTCCGCTCGTGGCGCCGTTCCTGGCAGTGGGCCTTTACGAGGTGAGCCGCCGGTTGGAGCGGGGCGCGCCTTTGGATGCGGCGGGCATTCTTGGCGTGGTCTGGCATGAGCGAACGCGCCAGATCCCCTGGGCGGGGGCGGTCATTTTGATCTATTTCCTGTTCTGGACCTTCGTTTCGCACATGCTGTTTGCGCTCTTCATGGGCCCTGCAGCGCTTCTGGGGCCACCGGATACCTTGGCGGCCTATCTCAGCGGTCGGGGGCTTGCGATGGTGGTGGTCCAGATAGGCTTCGGCGGGGCCTGTGCGTTTTTGCTGTTCGGTTTGACCGCCATTTCGCTGCCCATGTTGTTGGAGCGCGAGGTGGATTTCGTCACCGCCATGCGTATCAGCCTCGGCCTCGTGCGCGCCAATGTGGGGGTGATGCTGGTCTGGGCGGCGATCATCGCAGTGGCGACTTTCGTGGCGATGATGCCGTGGTTCCTGGGGCTTTTCGTGGTGCTGCCGGTGTTGGGCCATGCCAGTTGGCATCTCTACCGCCGGGCGGTGCCTGCGGGGTAGGGGCGCGGCTTTCTGCCAGTAGCTTTTCCAAATAACCGGTCGATCCAAGCTTGCAGCAAAGACAACCGTCCTCGGGTCAACTCGTAAGCCGATCCATCGCCGGGCCGGGGGCGGCCCGGCGATGGATCGGCGCCCTATGGGCTTGATTCCGGTCCGGGCCCGGCACCACGCCCAGGCCTCACCCCAAAGCCAACTCGCCCGCCCGAACCCCCGACCGGATCGCCGCTTCCAACGTCGCTGGCAGGCCGGTATCGGTATGATCGCCAGCCAGCCAAAGGTTTGGCCAAGGCGTGCGCGCATCGTGGCGGCGCGCGGCTCCCGTGGGGGATTGGTCTGGCGTGGCCGCGCGTTCGCGCAGCAGCCGCGCTGTGGGCATGGTGGCAGGCACCGCCCCGCCATGGGCCGCGATGGCCCGGGAGACGTCTGACCAGAGCCGCGCCAAGGCCGCGTCGCGGGGCAGGTCGGCCAGAGGCGACGCCTCCTCCGCCGAGACGGTCACCGACACGACATCGCCCCGGCGGAATAGCCAATGGGCGTCGCAGCCCAGAAGCGCCATGAAGGGCGGCAGGGCATTGTCGGGGGCAAGGAAATGGGCGTTCAGGATGGCGCGACCCGGCTTTGGCAGGGTGTGTTGCGGCAGAAGTCCCGCGGCTTGACGCGGCGGGACGGCGAGGATGGCATCATCATCTGGGCCAAGCCTGTGGGTGGTCTCGGCGGTTTGGATCGCGTCAAGCCGGGCGCCCCCATCGAGCGCGGTCACCGCTGTGCGGTAGGTGATGGGCACAACCCGGGTGGCCAGCACGTCAAGTGCAGGGTCGATCAGGGCGGGCCCTAGCCCCTGGGGCGCCAGAACCGGACGTGCGGCGGCGGCGCCCTTGGCGAAGCTGCGCAAGATGGCGGCGCGCAGCAGGGGGGCGGAGCCGGTTTCGGGTGGCTCATTTAGGACGGCGCGGCACATCGGGTCCCAGAAGCGGTCGAAGGCTGGGCCGGGCGCCATAATCTGTCCGATGGTCCGCCCGGCGGGCGCCACCAATAGCCGTGCCATGTCCCGCGCCAGCGCGGCGACCGACACGCCCGGAGGGCGTGCGCCCTTCGCCAGAGCCCCGAAGGGGCCATCGCCTGGACGCACGGTCCAGGCTTCGCCGGAGGCGAGGTCCAGGAAGGGAAACGCCGACTCTTCCATGTGCAACGCATCGGCGGCGCCGATGCGGTCGGCCCAATCCAGCACCGCGCGGTTGGCCGACAGGATCAGGTGATTGCCGTTGTCGATCAGCCGCCCCAGCTTGTCGTCCCGGTACGACCGGCAGCGCCCGCCCGCCTTGGGCGAGGCTTCCAGCACGCGCACCGCGCGGCCCCGGGCCGACAGATGCTCAGCCGCGACCAGGCCCGCGAGGCCCGCGCCGATGACGAAGGTTGTCCCGCTCACCCCGGTCGAGCCACCGTGACCACGCCGTCGAGCAGCTTGCCCAGCCGCGACCGGCGGGGCGGGGGCTTGGACCAATCGGCCTCCCAACGGGCGAGCAGACGCTCATAGGGGCCCATCATCATGAGCGCGGGCAGCAGGGGCGTGCGACTATGTGCCGGGATTTCCACCGTGGCCGCGTCGAAGGCGGCGCGCGCCTCGCGGCCCAGGGCGGCGCGGGCGCGCGGCAGGCCCGGGTGCCTTGCCACGGCCTGGGGGTCTGCGGGCAGCCCGGCCTCGGCCAAGACATGGGCGGGCAGATAGAGCCGCCCCATGGCGGCATCGGCCTCCACATCGCGCAGGATGTTGGTCATTTGCAGCCCGCGCGCCAGGCTCAGCGCGAAGCGTTCAGACGGGGCGCCGCACCAGGCGCCGAAACAGCGCATGGACAGGATGCCTACGGCGCCTGCCACGCGGCGAATATAGGCGGCCAGTTCTTCGGCGGAGGGGGCGATGATGGATCGCGCATCCATGCGCATCCCGTCCAGGATCAGCATGAATTCCTGACGCGGCAGCTCCAGCCAATCCGCGGCATGGGCGATTTCGGCGCCGATGGCGGTGTGGGGACGGCCTTGGAAGACCTCGTCCATCTCAGCCTCCCATCGGTCCAGCAGCTCGGCGCGCTGACGCGTGCAATCAGAGCCCGGCGCATCGCCATCGGCGATGTCGTCCACGGCGCGGCAGAAGGCGTAGACGGCGTGGATCGCCCGGCGGCGGGTTTCGGGCAGGATGCGCATGCCTGCCGCGAAGCTCGACCCAGCAGAGGCCACGACGCGGCGGACCTCGGCCATGTCCTGTGGCGGGGTGCTGGCGGGCGCGAAACTCATGTGAGGGCCGCCCAGAGGCCCCGCGCCCCTGCTTTCACAAAATCCGCACGCCGCAGCGCCACCCGGCCCGCTAGGGGGTCGCCCTTGCGCAGCAGGATCGCGAGGCGGTTGGCCAGGGCCAGCGTGGCCGCAGCTTGGCCGCGCAGGCCCCGCGCGCGGATCAGTCCGGGCAAGGGGGCGGCCGCGCGCAGCAAGTCGTCGGTTGCATCCAGCGTGCGGCCCATCACCTCGGCCAAGGCAGGCGGCAAGGCAGGCGCGGTCAGGTCGGCATCCTTGGCGCCTGCCTCGGCCATCCAGTCGCCGGGCAGGTAGCGGCGGCCCAGATCGCGGTAATCGTCGCCCATATCTTGCAGGTGGTTGAGCACTTGCAGCGCGGCGCAAAGCGCGTCGGACGGCGCGTAGGTGGCTGCGTCTTCGCCGTGGATGACCAGCAGGAAGCGACCCACGGGCGCGGCTGAGGCGTCGCAATAGTCCATCAGGTCGGCCCAATCGGTGCAGGCGATGCCGCCTGCGTCACGGCGGAAGGCCCCTAGCAGCTTCAGGGCGGCAGCGGTCGCAGCGGGATCCGTATCGCAGAGCGCGTGGTGTAGCGCGGCACCCGGGCCAGAGCCTTCGCCGGTCAAAAGCTCGTGTTCCAAGGTGGCGACGCGCGCCAAGCGCGTGTCCGGCGTCGCCTCCGCGTCATCGGCGGCATCATCTGCGCTGCGGGCATAGCGATAGAATGCCACAACCTGCGCCCGCTGGGCCTTGGGCAGAAGCCAAGACGCGACGGGAAAATTCTCAGCCGCAGCCGCACGTTCCAACGCCGCAACCGCGGCGGGAGAGGGGGCAGCCGAGGCGCCTTGACTTGAGGTTACTTGCACGGAGGCCATGCTGAACAATCCGTTCTCGCGTGACAACCGTTCCCTTCGTTCTAAATCGCCCAATCATCGGGTGAAGGGAGAAATATGAGACTTGTCATGACCCTGTTTCTTGGTTTGGCCACCCAGGCCGCCGCCGGGGACATTTCGGTGGATGTGACCAATTTGCGCTCCGTCCAGGGGGATATCCGCGTGGCGATCTGCCCCCGCGACACCTTTACCAAACCTACATGCGCCCATCGCGCCAGTGCGCCTGCCTCGGCAGGACGCGTGGTTGTGCGCGGTGTGCCTGCGGGCACCTATGCGGTGCAGGCCTTTCACGATGAAAACGGCGATGGCGATCTGAACCGCCGGGGTTTTCGGGTCAGCGAAGGGCTGGCTTTTTCCAATGACGCCCGCATCCGCTTTGGTCCGCCCCGCTTTCGCGACGCGGCGATCGAGGTGACCGGGGATGCGGCACTGACGCTCAACATGAGGTATTACGAATGAACGCAATCACGGACGGACAGGCGCGGCGTGTCGTGGTCATCGGGGCCGGGCCCGGGGGGCTTGCCGCGGCCATGTTGCTGCGCGCCTCGGGCGCCCATGTGACCCTGCTGGAAAAATCGGACCGCGTGGGCGGTCGCACGGCGAGCTTCACGCAAGATGGCTTCACCTTCGATTACGGGCCGACGTTTTACCTGTACCCCGAAGTGCTGCGCGAGATTTTCGCCGCCTGCGGGCGGTCGTTGGATGAGGAAGTGGATTTGCGCCGCCTCGACCCGATGTACCGGCTGCAATTCGACAATGGCAACACGTTCGACGCCACCGCCGATGTGGAGCGTTTGACGGCCGAAGCCGCGCGCATCAGCCCCGAAGACGCGCCCAACGTTCACAAATACCTGACGGAGAACTCTGACAAGTTCGACGTGTTCAAACCCATCCTGCAACGCCCTTTCAACGGGCCGCAGGACCTGTTCAAAATGGATATGCTGCGGGCCTTCCCGCTGTTCCGGCCCTGGCTGACGGTCGACCAGGATCTGCGGCGCTGGTTCAAGCATCCCGACCTGCGTCTGGCTTTCAGCTTCCAGTCCAAATATCTGGGCATGTCGCCCTTTAAGTGCCCGTCACTGTTCACGATTGTGGCCCATGTGGAATACGGCTTCGGCGTCTTCCACCCCATTGGCGGCTGCAACGCGATCCCGCGGGCCATGGCGCGCGTGGCGACCGAGATGGGCGTCGAAATCCGGCTGAGCGAAGGCGCCGAGGAAATCGAATTCGACGGTCGCCAGGCCCGCGCCGTGCGCACCGAGGCGGATACGATCCCGGCGGATGCGGTGGTGGTGAATGGCGATTTCGCCTCGACCATCCCGAAGCTCATTCCCAATGCCAAGCGGAAGCGCTGGACGGACCGGAAGATCGACAAGAAGAAGTTCAGCTGCTCGACCTTCATGCTTTATCTCGGCATTGAGGGCACGCTAGATGACATGCATCACCACACGATCTTCCTTTCCGAAGACTACCTGCACAACATCCAGGAAATCGATGAGGGCCGCGCCCCACAGGAACCTACGATCTACGTCCAGAATGCGGGTGTGACCGACCCGACCCTGGCGCCTGAGGGGCATTCGACGCTGTATGTCTTGGTGCCCACGGGCAACCTGTCGGGCCCTGAGGAGTGGGAAACACTCGGCCCGATCTATCGCGAGAAAATCCTCGACCGGCTGTCCAAGCTGTCAGGTCACGACATTCGGCCGCGCATTCGCACGGAACGGATGATCACCCCCGCCGATTGGGAAGCACAGATGGGCATCTTCCGCGGTGCCACCTTCAACCTGGCCCATAATCTCGGCCAGATGCTCCACTGGCGGCCGCGCAACCGGTTCGAAGACGTGGACGGCGTCTACCTGACCGGCGGCGGCACCCATCCGGGCAGCGGGTTGCCCACCATTTTCGAGAGCGCGAAGATCGCGTCCAAACTGGCGGCGGACGATCTGGGCCTGCCGGAGCCGGGCGCCATCGCGCCCATGACCTTCAGGGAGGCCGCGGAATGAGCAAGGTCGGTATCATCGGGGGCGGCTTGGGCGGCCTTGCGGCTGCGGCAACGCTTGCGGCACGGGGCCATGACGTGACCCTGTTTGAGAAGAACGCCTGGTTGGGCGGCAAGGCGGCGCTGCTGGATGAAGACGGCTTCCGCTTCGATATGGGCCCGACCATCCTGACCATGCCCCGCGTGTTGGAACGGGTCTTCCAGGAAGCGGGCCGCGACATGGCCGACTATCTGGATCTGCGCCGCCTCGACCCGCAATGGCGCTGCTTTTACGATGATGGCACGGTGCTGGATTTGCGCGACGACATGGCCAAGTCCAAGGCGGAAATCGCCCACCTGTCGCCCGATGCCGCCGACGGGTTCGAAAAGTTCATGGCCGTGGCTTCGCGTCTGTCGGACGTGTCCGACCGCTTCTTCTTCTGGAAGTCGGTCGAAGACCTGCGCGATACGATGAACATGAAGGAAAACATGAACGCGTCCACCCTGTCGGACGTGCTTGCCCTGCGCATGCACCGCACCGTGGCGGGCCAGATCAAGCGCGACGTCAAGGACGCGCGCGTGGCGCAGATGTTGGAACACTTCATCCAATATGTGGGCTCATCCCCATTGGCATCGCCCGCGGTTTTGTGTGGCATCGCGCAGATGCAATTGGGCGAAGGCGTCTGGTATCCAATGGGCGGTACCCGCGCGGTGCCGATGGCGCTGACGCGGCTGGGCGAAGAACTGGGCGTAGATTACCGCACGGGTGTCGATGTCTCCAAGATCGAGATGCAGGGCGGTCGCGCCGCCGCCATTGTCGCCAACGGGGAACGGATCGTCTTTGACAAGATCGTGTCCAACATGGACTCGGTGCGCACCTACCGCGAACTGGTTGGCGGAAATCCGTGGGATGAATTCAGTACCAAAAAGCGCGAAGCGGCCTGCTCGGGCATCGTTCTCTATTTGGGGCTCAACAAGGCCTATGACCATCTGGCGCACCATAACTTCGTCTTCTCCCGCGACCCGAAGGAAGAATTCGGCGCCATCTACGATAAGGGCATGCCCGCCCCGGACCCCACCGCCTATATCGCCGCGCCCGCACGGACCGAACCTGGCGTGGCCCCCGACGGGGGCGAGGCGCTTTATGTCCTGGTCCACACGCCCCATCTGCGCGACGGCCACGATTGGGCCAAGATGCTGCCCGTTGAGCGGGCCAAGATCATGTCGAAGCTCGCCCGTAGTGCGGGGATGGAGGATCTGGAAGACCGCATCGTCTTTGAGCGCACGCTGACACCTCAGGACATCCATGATCGCTACAAGGTGCTGGATGGCGCCATTTACGGGCTCGTCAGCCATGGCCGCGTGATGGGGGCCTTCAAGCCCGGCAACCGGTCGCGCCAGGTGCCGGGGCTCTATCTGGCCGGGGGCAGCGCCCATCCGGGGCCGGGGATGCCCATGGCGTTGATGTCAGGCTGGATCGCCGCCGATACGCTGCATCAGGACGCCACGGCCAATTCCGTCGTGGCGGCGGAGTGATCGCTTGGCGGGGCGAGACATAGATCGCCCTGCCGCCCCTGCGGGCGACCCCGTTGCCTTGCGCTCCGCCCGCATGGTGCGCTTCTTCAACGGGGTGATGCAGCGGCAGATGCATCGCGGCTTCCGCGCGGCCCGGCTGCTGCGCCCCGGCCTTCCCGATCTCCCGCCCGACACGCCCTTGGTCATCTACTCCAATCACCCCGGCTGGTGGGATCCGGCCTTCTGCATCGTGCTCCAGGCCAATCTGATGCCGGAGCGCGAAGGCTATGGCCCCATGGAGGCCGCGGCGTTGGAACGCTACGGCTTCATGAAGCGCATCGGCTTATTCGGGGTCGATCCGGGTTCTGCCGCGGGCGCGGCGCGGTTCTTGCGCGTGGGCGAACATGTCCTGTCGGATCCGCGTCGGGTGATCTGGATGACGGCCCAGGGCCGCTTTGCCGACCCGCGCGAACGCCCGGTGACGCTGCTGGGCGGTCTGGCGCATCTGATGGCCCGCGTGCCGGGCGCGGTGGCTTTGCCATTGGCGCTGGAATATCCGTTCTGGTCCGAAAAGCGACCCGAAGCGCTGGCGGGCTTCGGCGCGCCCCTGCGCATCGAAGGCGCCGTGGATGTCTGGCAGGACGCGCTGGAGGCCGGTCTGACCGACGCGCAGGACACGCTGGCCGCCGCTGCGATGGCCCGCGACCCCGCCGCGTTCGACACGATTGTCGGTGGCGCCCGCGGCGTAGGCGGTATCTATGGCGCCTGGTCGCGGCTGCGCGCGGCCATGGGCGGGCGACGCTACGACCCCGACCATGTGACGGATACTTCCGCATGACCGATGGGGGTTTACTATGCTGACATTTCTCGCTTTCGGAGCGCTCTGCCTGGCCGGGCTCTATGCGGTCGTGACGCTTGTGAACCTGTCGATCTTCCGCGCCCCAGGCCGGATGTTGGACGGCGGAGAGGCGGTTTCCGTCCTCATTCCCGCGCGCGATGAGGCAGCGAATATCGGCGCCGCAGTGGATGCGGTGCTGGCGCAAGAAGGCGCCACGCTAGAAGTCATCGTGCTCGACGATGGCTCCACTGACGGGACCGACCGAATTGTCATGGGGCTGGCCAATGGCGATGACCGCGTGCGGCTTGTGCGCGGCGCTGACCTGCCTGCAGGTTGGAACGGCAAGCAACATGCCTGTCACCAACTGGCCGCCGAGGCGCAACATCCCGTGCTGCTCTTCGTCGATGCCGATGTGCGGCTCGCGCGCGATGCGGTGGCGCGGATGCAAGGCTATATGGTGCGCCGCAAGCTGGACCTGGTGTCGGGCTTTCCGCGGCAGATCACCCGCTCCTTTGCGGAACTGGTGACCATCCCGCAGATCCTGGTGCTGCTGCTGGGTTATCTGCCCTTCCCCATGGCGCGCATCTTCCGCGGCGCAGGCTTCGCGGCGGGCTGCGGCCAACTGATGATGGTGCGCGCCGCGGCTTACACTGCGGCGGGCGGCCATGCCGCGTTTCGCGACCGGATGCATGACGGGCTGAACCTGCCCCGCAATGTGCGCCTGTCGGGCGGACGCACGGACATTCTGGACGCCACGCCCATCGCGCGGGTTCGGATGTACGACAACTGGTCCGATATCTGGCAAGGCTTCACCAAGAACGCGACCGAAGGCATGGCCAAGCCCGTGGCCTTGCCCATCTGGACGGTGCTTCTGGCGGGCGGACACATCCTGCCGCCGCTTCTCGTATTGCTCGCCTGGGCCGCTGGCGCGGGCCAAGCCTTTGAGGTCGCCCTCCTGGCCACGGTCCTGGTCTTAGGCGCCCGGGCGGTGCTGGCCTGGAAGGTGCGCCAGTCCTGGTTAGCGGTACTGCTGCACCCCATTGGCGTGGCGGTGACCCTCTGGATCCAATGGTCCGCTTTCATGGGCGCCCGCCGCGGCGAACGGGCCGTCTGGCGCGGGCGGACCTACGACGTAAACTGAGACCCGGCCTCACCTCCGCCTTCTTTCATCCTGGTCGAAATACTCCGGGGGAGTCGCGCTTGCGCGACGGGGGCTGGCCCCCTCCCACGATTGCGATCAGCTTGCCGGGCTGTGGCTTGGTGCCCAGCCACACGCCACTGTTTTTGAGATGTCGCTCTCCTATCTGCAGGGGAAGCGTCATGGCCCGTCGTCGGGCCCAAGGCCATGCCGGGCGCAGATTTTTAAAGCGGTTCTCGGAAAACCTGATGGCTCAGGTTTTTCGAGAACCGCTATCGGTCAGGCCCGCCGCTTGCGGCGCCAATGGCCGGGCGGGACGCCCATGGCCTTGGTAAAGGCTGCCGTCATGTGGGATTGGCTGGAAAAGCCGCAATCGTGGGCGACATGGGCCAGTGGCTCGGACGTGTTGTCCAGCATCTGGCAAACGCGGTCGATGCGCCGCTGGGTCAGATGCCGATGCGGGCTGTCGCCGGTGGCGGCGCGGAAGGCGCGGCTGAAGCGGTATACGTTCATTCCTGCAAGCTGGGCGAGTTCCGCCATGGGGACCTGTTCGCCCAGGCGGTCCTCCATCACCTCGATGATCCGGGCGAGTGTCTTCGTGTCGAGGGCGCGGGCGCCGGGATCGGACGGCGTTGTCACCTGACCGGCGAGTCGCAACAGGTTGGCGACGATCATGTAGGCGGAACTGTCGGCATAAAGCGGGCCGGACGGGTTCCCGGCGGCGGCCTCGTCGGCGAAGTCGGTGACCAGATGGTTCAGAAGCGGGTCGCGGAGCATGCGGGCGTGGAGCGGCTCGGTGTCGAGGGGGCGGGCGGCGCGGCCGAGGCTGGCCCAGGCCTCGTGGAAAAGGGTGGGGGGCAGGGGCGATCGCGTCGACGTCGAACGCGTCGGCGACGGTGATGGCAGTGGCCTGGTCCGGCGGGGCCAGGAGCATCTGTCCGGGACGGCCGATATCGTGGAACGTTTCGGCACCTTGGTCGACTTTCAGCCGACCGTGGCCGCGCCGAGCCAGCGTGAGCATGTATTCGTCGACGGGCGGGTCGCCGACATCGCCCGGCGGGTTGTTGCGGACCTCCACCACGCCGATCCCAAAGGTGCCCACGGCCCGATGGGCGGTGACATAGGGCGCGTTGGCGTAGGGCGCGTTGGCGTCCAGGCCCGCGGCGACGAGGTCAAGATAGGACGTATCCGCCCGCTTGCGCCGGGTCGAAGACGGCGCCCGTGGCGGGGACGTCGGAGCGGGGGCTGTCCTACGGCGTGTTCGGGTCGTCATCGTACCCTCCCCGGATTGTGGTGATTTAGAGCGTGTCGCGTTTAACTGGATTCGTATATTCACCGGGCGGTTCGAGGCAGCGTTTGCTTCGCATAACGCGTTCGAACTGTCCGGTGAATTCGATCGAACGCGACACGCTCTAAGACGTCCATATCGGAAAATAGTGGCGCCATAGTTCGCAGGCTTTCGAAATCGTCGTTTGTCGATTTTTGCGGTTTCGAAGCGCGATTGCGTTCCGCGCCATGGCGGTTCTCGGAGAATCTGAGACATCAGACTCACGAGCGCGATCGAAATGTCAGTGTTATGTCGGGACGCTAATCGAAAATGCTGATTGTTAGCCTTCCGAAGGCCGCTTTAGGCGCCCACCCCCACCGGGCAGGTCACGCCGGTGCCGCCGATGCCGCAATAGCCGCCTGGGTTCTTCGACAAGTATTGCTGGTGGTAATCTTCGGCGTGGTAGAATACCGGCGCGTCGATAATCTCGGTGGTGACCGCGCCGTAGCCTGCGGATAGCAGCCGCTGAGCAAAGGCATCACGGCTGGTCTCAGACGCTGCGCGCTGGCTGTCGGAATAGGTATAGATGCCCGAGCGGTACTGCGTGCCCACATCGTTGCCCTGGCGCATGCCCTGGGTCGGGTCGTGGCCTTCCCAGAAGACCTTGAGCAGGTCCGCGTAAGTCACAACTGACGGGTCAAAGATGACGCGCACCACCTCATTGTGGCCCGTCCGGCCCGAGCAGACTTCGTCATAGGTGGCGTTGGGCGTGTAGCCGCCCGCATAGCCCACCAGGGTCATGTGGACGCCCGGCAGTTTCCAGAACATCCGCTCCACCCCCCAAAAACAGCCCATGCCGAACATGGCCTCCTCCATCCCATCGGGGACGTCGTTGCTGAGCGGCGTGTCGAAGACATGGTGTGTCGCGGCGGTTGGAATGGGGGTGTCGCGACCGGGCAGGGCCTCATCGGCGGCGATCATCTCGGCTTTCTTACGGAAGAGCTGGAACATTGGCGTGTCTCCTTTGTCGAATATGTAGGGGCCACACCGCGCGCCGCCAGGGGCTGCGGCTATTCTGCCGCCGCAGGCATGGGGCGCGCCAGCCGCGTCTCGTGGCCTGCCACGGGGTGGCGCGGCACCAGGGTCGACAGACCCAGGGAAATCAGCGCCATGAGGGCCGCCAGCAGATAGACAGACACGGGCGAGGTCAGCCACAGGTAGCCCAGAGAGGCGGGCAGGAAGACCGCGGCAATGTGGTTGATCGTGAAGGCCACGGCGGCGGTGGGGGCGATATCTGCGGGATCGGCGATCTTCTGGAAATACGTCTTGATGGCCAGGGCCAGCGAAAAGAAGATGTGGTTGATGACATAAAGCAGCCCCGCCATCCACACGCCCCAGTCGAAGACATAGAGCCCAGCATAAAGCAGGAAGATGGTCGATAGCCCCGCATATTCCACGATCAGCGCGGCGCGTTCGCCGAAATACCCCACGGCCCGGCCCACCAGCGGCGCAGTGACCATGTTGACGGCCAAGGTGCCCATGAAGAGCGCCGTGATTTCGTGGACGTCCAGACCGTAGCGCTCCACCATCATGAAGCCTGCGAAGACGATGAAGATCTGCCGCCGTGCGCCCGACATGAATTGCAGCGCGTAATAGAGCCAATAGCGCTTGCGCAGCACCATCTTCTTGGTCTGGGGATGGGGGCTTTCGAATTGCGGGAAGATCAGGAAGGCCGCCAGCGCGATCAGGGCCGTGGTGCCGCCCGCGACCCAGTAAACCAGATCATAACTCAGGTCGAAGGCCCGCCAAGTCAACACGATGCAGCCATAGGCCGCAAAGGTGGCGCCCGACCCGATGGCCAGGAGCGTGCCCAGCATTCGAGGCGCCTTGTCTTTGGGCAGCCATTGGAGCTGAAGGCTCTGGTTCACGGTTTCATAGTAGTGAAACCCGATGGAGCTGATGAGCGTGATCATCAGGATGCCACCCAGCGAAGGGAATTGCGCCGTCAACGCCGTGGCCAGTCCCAGCATGATAAGTGAGACCAGCGCCAACACCTGTTCGCGCATAAACAGGATGACGACGATGACCCCTATGGCCAAGAAACCTGGGATTTCGCGCACGGTGTGCAGCCAGCCGATATCGGCCCCGTCGAAGCCCGCCACCTCGACTGTGAAGTTGTTGAGAAGCGCGGACCAAGTGGCAAAGGCGATGGGCATGGCCACGGCCATGAGCATCAGAAGCGCCTCGGGACGGCGCCAGATCGGCATCTTGTGGGCCTCAGCCAGTGGCAGCGATTTCATGGGATTGGGCTACGCCTGTGGGGCGGGTCTGTCCATTGGCGTTTTGTGGGGGATGCGCGCATGGGGTGTGCCCGGGCGCATATTGGGTCTGACGGCGCCTCCGGCGGGAGTATTTTTGCCAGGATGAAGACGCGCGGTTCGCGTCAGCCGGTGAGCCAGTCAATGACGGCGCGGGTGCGGCGGGGTAGGCGGGTGCGGCTGGGATAGAGAAGCCAGAGCGTAGTTTCGCCGGCATCAAGCGCGCCATGCCATTGAGGCAGAAAATCGGTAAGGCGGTTTGCTGCGAAGTCGCGGCCCATGAGCCAATCGGCCAGCAGGGTGGGGCCCAGGCCTTGCAGCGCCGCCTGGGGCAAGGCCAGGGGTGCAGTGAAGCACAGGCGGCCCTTGATGGCGATGGATTGGGTGTCGTCGCCTTGGCGGACGTGTAACAGGTCGGGCTGACCCGGGCGGTCGTGGAGCAGGCAATCGTGGTCTTGCAGCGCCGCCGGCTTGGATAAAGGTGACGTGCCGGGGGCGTCAACTTGACCGGTGCCTACCATTGCCTGCGCGCGGTGCTCCCGGGGATGCGCGCGCGCGGGGAGGGCGTAGTGGTCAACATGTCTTCGGGCGCGGCTACGGGCGCGCTTGAAGGCTGGTCGCATTATTGCGCGACTAAGGCTGGGCTGCTGTCGCTGACGCGGGTGACGCAAAAGGAGCTGGTGGGTTCCGGCATCGACGTGGTCGGGCTGTCGCCCGGGACGGTGGCCACGGGCATGCAGCGGGCAATCCGCGCCTCGGGGATCAACCCGGTATCGCGACTTGATTGGGCGGACTACATCCCAGCTGAGGATGTGGCGCAGGCCGTGGCCTGGTTGATCCGGGACGGTGCGGCGCGCCATGGGGGCGCGGATTTCTTGCTCAAGTCACCTGAGGGACGGGCGGAGGCGGGGCTTACCCGTTGAAGCGTTGGAAACCCTTGGGACGATGCAATGGGCCATAATACGCCTTCATAGGGCGCTCCGCGGTCGCTGCCCATGGGCCGGGAGATCTCCAACCCGGTCGACAAGGCGGGGCTGCAGCGACCGCGCAGGGCCTTCACGATGCTGCCGTCATAGAAGAAGGTCTCGACTGTCAGCTGGCGGGGGTTCTGGTCCAGATAGCGGGCTTTACGCAACGCGCGGTTGCCCGCATAGGTCAGCGACAGGACGGGTGGTCGCCCGCCATAAAGCAGGTCAAGACGCGATCGGGGCCGTTCTGGTCCTGGGCCGTGGCGGGCATGCAGGCTGTAAGCAGGGCAAGGGACAGGGGTGCGAAACGGCTCAACATGGGCCGGGTTTATGGGCGTCAGGGTAGCCCCGGGCGCAATGGGGCGCTTGACAGCCACGGTCTGATTGGGCCCTTTGCGCCGCTTTATCGTGAGTGACGAAGGTCTTGAGATATCGGCACCTTCCAAATACCGCGTCAGCGGAGGAGGGCGCGATGCAATGGGTTCTGCAAGATTTTGAGGACACGCGGAAACTGGCCGAAGCGCTGGACCGCCAGGGCTGCGCCCATACGTGGCACAGGGTGGTGCCCTTTGTGGGCGACTTGATCCCGGAACCTGTGGTGGCGAATCCCGGCCGCGTCGTGATGTTCGGCTCCTACTCGCTTTGGCGCTATGCGAAGCGCCACGGCTACCGGCCCGGGGTCTTTATGATCCGGCCATTCGTGGGGGAGGAGGCCTGGCACCCCCATCTGCTCAACGGGGCGGATGCGCTCTTTTTGATGCTGCGCGACATCCCCGGATCGCTGCCCGACGATGGTCGTGCCTGGTTTATCCGGCCCGTGGATGACAGCAAGGCGGAACCGGGGGGCGTGCGGTCTTCGGGCGACATCCACGACAGGGCGCACAAGGTCCTGGCGCTCGATGCCGCGGACATTCCCGATGGATCCCTGCGCCACGACACCGAGCTGATGCTGACCCGGCCCGTGCGCATCATGAAGGAGTGGCGGCTATGGGTCGTGGACGATGTGGTGGTGACCTACTCGCTCTATAAGGAGGGCCGTCGCGTCGTTTACCGTACCGAGATCGACGACGACGCATTGACCTTTGCGCGCCGCATGGTCGCGTTGAACCCGGGTTTTGCGCGGGCCTATGTGATGGATGTCTGCCGCACGGAGGACGGGCTGCGCCTGTTGGAAACGAACTGCCTGAATGCTGCGGGTTTCTACGCGGCTGATCTTGGTAAGCTCGTTGCTGCGATTGAGGGGATAGGGACACCTTCAGGCGCATCAGAGGTCCCTCTGGAAACGGGATCGTGCCAAGGTAAAGCGCCCAGTTAGCCCATGGGAGGGCCCATGGTGGCTGCCGGAGAGGCGCCTTAAGCTGCCATCGTGCCGCGGGCGGCCCGGCGCCATCGACCGGGTGACGTACCCATGCGTTTGGCAAAGGCGTTGGTCATGTGAGCCTGGCTGGAGAAGCCTGTGGAATAGGCGATGTCCGCCAGCTTCTCCTCGCTATGGAGCAGCCTGTCCTTGATGCGGGCCATGCGGCGATCAATCAGGAATTGATGCGGTGCCTGACCGGTCGTTGCCTTGAAGGCGCGGATGAAGGCGAATTTCTCCATATCCAGCAGGTTCGCAAGGGTATCGATGCCCCCGGTCCGATCCAGATTGGTTTCCAGATGGTCGGTGACGCGGGCAAGTTCGGACGCGGACAGACGGTTGCGGCGCGGCATGACCTTGGCGACGTCGTAGCGGCGACGCAGGATCAGAACCGCGATTTGAGTGGCCAGCAGGTCGACATATAGTTCCCCGCCAGCGGCAGGTGTTCGGGCCTCATCCAGAAGCGCCCCAGCCAAGACTTCGAGGCGTGGCTCGAACGTGCCCTGAAAGCCGAGCGGTCGCATCTTGTCTGGATCGCCCCGGGCCATGGCACGCGCTGCGTCGCGAAATATGGACCCGTCGATATATATCTGTTGCAGTTGGGCGCGCCCGGCCACTTCTTGAAAGACCGGAGTATGCGCTTGAACGAAGGACATGGTCCCCACGGTCATTGAGACATTCTGACGTTTGCCGGTTTCCAGATCGGTATCGATCCAACCGCGGTGGTGGCCGCCGTGGAATACTTCCAGCATGTGGAAGTCGATCATGTCGCCCTTGACGCGGCACGACCCCTGGTCGGCGACCAAGGTATTCACCCGCCGCCAGTTTGCCCCGTGTTGTTCCCGGATGGTCGCCTGGAAGCGCTGCTCCATCTTGTCGACCATGTCCTGCCGTTTGATGAGCCGCGTCATCCTGGCCCCTCCCTCCCGGTTGGGCGCGGTACGCCCGTCTTAGGACAGGCAGTTAGGGCAAGGCCTGTCGACGTATTGCAATTTCCTGCAGCCGGGTCGCCGCGAAGTCAGGGCGCTGTCACACCCTTGGCGGCATCGCGCCATTTCCCGGGGGTGTTGCCAACCCGTTTGGCGAAGGCACTGGTCATGTGGGCCTGGCTGGAAAAACCGGTGGCATAGGCAATGTTGGCCAGCGTTTCATTGCTATGGAGCAGCTTGTTCTTAATGCGCGCCATACGGCGGTCGATTAGGAATTGGTGCGGCGCCTGACCCGTGGTTTCCTTGAAGGCGCGGATGAAGGCGAACTTTTCCATGTCGATAAGCTCGGCCAGCGTGTCGATGCCACCGGTCTCCGCCAGATCCGCTTCCAGGTGGTCGGTCACGCGTGCCAGTTCAGCCGGGGAGAGCATTCTGCGCCGGGTCGCCGTTTTGGGCGTGTCGTAGCGCCGCCGCAGAACCATAAGCGCCAGCTGCGTCGCCACCGCATCGGCATAGATTTCGCCGCCCGCTGATGGGATGCGGGCTTCGTCCAACAGGGCATCGGCAAGCAGTTTGATGCGCGGATCGAAGATGCCGCCAAAGCCGAGCGGTTTGATCGCACACGGATCGCCCGGCGTGATGGCCTCAGCGGCGTCCCGAAAGATGGAATCGTCGATGAAGACATGCTGGATGCTGTGCTGGCCATCGATCTCGCAGGCGATGGGGCTATGCGCTGGCAAGAAGTGCATGCATCCGGCAACTTTGGTGACATCAAGGCGGTCACCTGTTTCAGCCTCCATTTCGGCCTGGGACTGGGCCTTGCCGCCTGTGCAAAGCTCCAACGTGTGGAAGTCCGTTTGCCCTGCGTAAGCGCATGAGCGTTGTTCAGCCACCAGAACGCTAACACGGCGCCACGAAGCGCCCGTCCATTCTGCCACTCGGGCGTTGCCGTTTTCTTCCATTTCGTCGGCCATCTGGCCGCGCGTCAAAGTCTCGGCCATCTCGATCTCCCCCATTGCAGGCGGCGGCGGGACGCCTGCAAGCAGGCGGACAATCTAACTCATCCTTACGTTACGTTATTGCAGTTTTCTGCAACTTTTGCATGTGAAGGTTACGGGCGCCTTTAGAAACATGGCGGGTTTGCCATGCGCGCGGACCGCGTGCCCCTTGAAAAAAGGGGGCGGCCCGGTCGCCATTGGGCAAACGGGCCGCGCTACCTGACCAATCCGCTACGACGCCAGTACGTTGCGGAAGAGCCAGGGATCGGACGGGTCGATGTTTTCGGGAAAGTGCTGCCAGCGGTCCTGCAGTGGGGTCCAGTCGGTGTAGTGGGCTTCAACCGGGCCAAGGTAGGGGGTCTGGATTTCCAGACATCGGGCGTGGTCCATCTCATCGGTTTCGACGATGCCGGAATTGGGGTTTTCAAGCGCCCAGACCATGCCGGCCAGCACGGCCGACGTAACTTGCAGCCCCGTCGCGTTCTGATCGGGGGCGAGGCGGCGGGTTTCCTCGTTCGACAGGCGGGAGCCGTACCAGAGCGCGTTCTTTTCGTGTCCAAACAGCAGAACGCCAAGCTCATCAATGCCTTCGACGATTTCGTCTTCGCCAAGGATATGGTGCGTGGGCTGCTGGCGGCCTGCGCCGAACATCTCATGCAGGCTGAGGACGGCATCGTCACAAGGGTGATAGGCGTAATGCACGGTGGGGCGGTATTGGGGCCAGCTGCCTTCGCCGACGGTATAGTAATCGGCGATGGAAATGGCCTCGTTATGGGTAACCAGAAAGCCGAATTGCGGCCCGGGCGTGGGGCACCAGGTATGGACCCGCGTGATCGCGCCCGGACGGTTTAGCCAGATGGCGGCTTGGCAGCCCTTTCCGTGGCGGCGGGCGTTTTCGGGCAACCAGGTTTCGTGGGTGCCCCAACCCAGTTCCGCCGGCTGGAAACCTTCAGCAATGAAACCTTCGACCGACCAGGTGTTCACAAAGGTATCGCGGGGCCGGGGGGCGTTTCGGGCCTGCGTGTCGCGTTCGGCGATGTGGACACCTTTGACGCCTAGGCTTTGCATCAGCTTGGCCCAGCCCAGGCGGTCGCTCGGCGCGGACCCGGAATGGCCGGTATCTTCGGCCAGACGCAGAAGGGCGGCCTTCACGAACCAAGACACCATGCCAGGATTGGCGCCGCAGCAGGACACGGCCGTCGTGCCGCCCGGATTGGCTTCTTTTTCATCCCGCACGGCCTGGCGCAGCGCGTAATTGGTACGGTCGGCATTGCGACGATCTTCGAAGTAGAAACCGGCCCAGGGTTCCACGACGGTATCGATGTAGGGTACGCCGATTTCGCGGCAGAAGCGCATCAGTTCCAAGGACGACGTGTCCACCGATAGGTTCACGCAGAAGCCAGCGCCTGGGGTCAGGACATCGCCGAGGACATCGCGGTAATTGTCGGGCGTCAATGCCACCTGGCGGTGGGCGATGCCGCGGGCGCGCAGCTCGGCGCAGGCGCTGTCTGAGGGTTCGATGACCAGAAAGCGGTCGCGATCATAGTCGAAATGCCGATCTATCAGCGGCAGCGTCCCCCGCCCTATGGAGCCGAAGCCGATCATCACGACCGCACCGTCGATACGGGCGTGAATGGGCCCGGAAGGGGCGGCGGCGTCGGACATGATCGTCTCCGTCTATCGTTTTATGCGCCTTAGCCTATCCCCCTACGCGGTGAAAGGTGACGGCGCGGGACGAGGGGGCCTTCATCGGCGTTGGAACACGGTATAGAACGGCTCTTGGTGAATGGCAGATCAAACGTGCACACGGTGCTGCGCAGCAGCAAAGACGGTGCGGATCAGGTTCTGTCCGACCCATTTGTGCCCCTGTTCCCAAGGGGTTTTGGGCTGACTTTCCGTGGTTCCTTCCAAGCGATGGGCAGCGGCAGTTCCGCTGCTGCTCACGGAGATGGTGCCGCAGGGTCACCTTTGATCACGCCGGATCGCGTTTTGGTGTGTTCGGGGGGTGATTGCGGATATCAAAGACCACCCGAGCGGTTGAAATCGAAATGCGGTGGCTCTGAATGGGCCGGGCAGATCGATATTAGACCCTGCCGCCAGGACCACCACGCGGCCGAATTGGTGATCGATGCTGTCACCAGCGGCCGCTTCCTTTCCCAAGTCTCCGAAATGTACCGGGCCTGCGGCTTCGCAGGGTGCCACAAACTCCGCGTCGGGCCGCGAGCCCACCGGCTCGCTACGGAGGGGCGTTACCGGTTTCGGAATGGCACAGACTTGGTCGTGGAAGGCGGGGGCGAGCAACTCGCCATCGCGCGCGGGATTTACCCTGGAGCAAGTTTGCCCGCCGCGCCGGTTTTTTCCACCATCGCAGATAACCTTGGCGGAGCGTGCGGAACCGTGCGCCAAAACGAGATTAAGTAGGTTTGCCTCAGCAAGCGCCAAGTTCAAACACGGCAATCGTGTCCCTACGGATCAGATACGTCAGATGACAGGTCGGGCGTGCGGTATAGCCCTTGGCGTCAAGATGGGGATGCGAGAGCGGGTTGCCCCTGCTGGGTCAAGGGTCGCGCGGGCCATGGGTTGGGTGACGTCGTGGGGCGCCATCGCGCTCAAATCCAGCCCGTGCCGCCTGTCGAGGAAGATGGCGAGGTGATCGTGGCGGCGCTTGCTCGGTATGCGCTGGGTCCCAGGGATGAACACCGCCAGGGCGGGGCCGCTGATGAAAGCGCGCTCATGGGCCACGCCAATGGCGTCAGCCGGCATGGGAAAGCTTCCGGATCAAGGGGCGGGCTGTTCCGCCGCGACGGCGCCCCGCTATCCTTCTACTTGTGATGGTTCAAGGGATTGCCGGTGCGGTGGCGAGCGTCGCGGGTGCACCAAAGACGTTCCGCCTCAAGACCCTGCATCCCATATGGTCATAGCCTTACTTAAAAACGCTTCACGCTGCTGGCTCATCGGCCAGGCCCAAAATACGGTCGGCCAGCAATCTCACCTGCGGATCCCCCCGCCGTAGATAGGCGTCCATGTCCTCAGACACCCACCAGGGCGGATAGACCACGCGGTTGGTCACGGGCCGGGCATGGTAGCGGTAGTCGAGCACGAAGCGCCCGTTGCTCATGTAGTCGAGCCACATGGCCGCGCGGTCAGCCAGATCCGCGGGCGTCTCGGACGGGTCTTCGAAGCGAAGCATGCGGGCATAATGGTCGCGATCCTGCGCTACGGGGTGACCCAGCGGGTAGTCGATGGGCCCAAAATGGTTGGACTGTATGCAGGGAATGCCAAGAAGCCCCATTTCGACGGCGACGGTCCCGTTATAGACCGTGCCAAGATCGACGAAGCGTTTGAGCGCGGCGATGTCGAACCAGCGGTGGCCCAGGTAGATCACATTATCGGGCAGGGGCCCGTCGATCAGGTCACGGAAATACTGGTTGAGATAGGTGGCGATCTGCTCGTTCATCTCATGCGGATGAGGCTTGATCAGCAGCAGTGTGTTGGAACCGCGCACCGCATCGATGGAGTGGTTGAGCCAGTCGCGCAGGTCGGCGTGGCCCGGGCCCCCATCGAAGGGCACGGCGCTGTCGCAGACGACCCGCCCGAACAGGCAAGCGACGTTCCCGCCATCGCCACGCCATTCCATAATGCGGCGTTCGCAGGCTTCCGCGGCCGGGTCCGTCGTGACGGCGCCCTGCACGCGCTTGGCTTGGGCGATATGGGCGACGCGGTCCAAAATCTCCGGCGCACGGTGGGCATTGGCATCGACGAAGGGCGCAAAGAGCTTGGGCAGCGGAAAGCTGGCGGACCGGGCTTCGGCATGGCGGGTGACGTTACGGATGACGCAGCGCGTGGAAATGGGGTGAGAGAAATTGGCGAAGTAGTTCTCATACCCGTTTGCGGTTTGGAGCGCGAAGAACGTGTCTGCGTCGCCGTGGGCCTCGCAATAAAGGCGGAACAGGCTGTCGGGCAGGCGCGAGTTGAACAGAGACATAAGCCCGCAGCGCAATTGCAGCTTGGCCTGCAGCGCACGGGCATAATGCACGGCACGGGCCATTTGACGCGTTCTGTCGCACAATTTGCCAAGTGATGTGGACAAGGCCGGGCAGTCGAAATCCACGTCATAGACCCGTCGGGACACGCGCGCATCTTCCAGCAAGGAATGCGACAGATCCAAATCACCCCAACGAAGCTGGCCCTTGCTGGGTTCTGCTTCGAAGTCGTGCAATTCGGGAAAGGCCGCATCGGCCGCATCGGTCAGCCCCCGTTCGATGGTGATGCAGCCGTCCAGCAGATCGATCTGGGGGAGGCCGGTCGGCGAAGGGGGCAGAAGCCCTTCGACCAGGCAGACAACGGCCCAGTTGCGGCGGCGCAATTCCAGAAAGACGGCCAGCGGATACTTGCGCAATTGGTCGATGTTGCGTGCAGCGATGATCAGAAGGCCTTCGGGCGCGGTGGGCTGGGCCACGGCGCGGAAAGTATCTGCGGTTTCGCGCAGAAAGCCTAGCTCACCATGGCGGCGGATCAGGTTCCAGTGGTGGACGGGGCGAATTCGCGCGGGCTGCGACAGCATCCGCGCATTGACGTCGCGGGCCACGCGTTGGGCAGTGGCGAACTTGCCCAACCGCTGCAGGATGTTGACGTAGAACAGTGCTGCTGGCGACCGCTGAAGCGCTAGTGAGGCATTGTCGAACACATCCTCGGCTTCGTCGAAAGACCGGGTATGAAGGGCCCAACGCAGATAGGCACGAAACTCGAATGCCTTGCGCGGTATGTACGGAAGCGCCGCTCGCAAGTCATTGGCGCGGCTGTCCCAACGGCCCTCGGTACTGTCGGTCAATTCGGGCAGGATCAGCCAGGCCGCCGGGCGGGCCTTGGTGTCCGGCAGGTCCAGAATGCGGAAGGCCAGGCCCAGAAGGTCCCCGCGCAGCGCCTCGGCATCGGCGGTGCGGTTGAGCGTGGTCAGGATACCCACCGCATTGGCGCCGATTTGTGCCGTCTCGGTTACCTGGCCGGGCGGGAGCGCGGCCAAAGCCCGGGCGTCAGCGTCGAGCCGCGCCTGGATTTCATCGCGGATCAGGTCATAGCACGCGCTAGCCTGGTCATAGGCCCGGCGGTACGTGACCTGCCGCCGCAAGCCTTCGCGCAGCATTTCGGATATGCGGCGGATCTTTTCGATCGTGGCGGTTTCGGCGTCGAAATCTGCCTGGCAGGCGGCAAGGTAGCCATCTTCGTCCCGCGCTTGCAGCAGCGGTTCCTTGAAGTTGATGAAGCGCGACAGGCGGCGGCCCTGTTGCCCGCCATCTTCGGCCAGGCGCGCCAGCGCGGTGTAGCTTTCCACTCCGTCGGCCGTTGCCCAATCGGTGTCTTCGCGGGCGATCTGGTCGATAATGCGCCACGTGTCGCGCAGCGTCTCGAAATCCCGCCGGGCGCGTTTGATCTGGCCCTTGTCGTCCGAGATTTCGCGGTCCGCGATGCGGCGGATGGCCTTGGCCACCACTTCGGAGGCGGCATGGGGCTCCCCCCGCTTGGCCAGAAGTGCGCAGTAAAGATAGGTTAAAAATGGGCTGTCGGGCCAATCGGCATGTGCCTGTTCGACGGCGTCGAAGATGCGTTCGCGCCCGATTTCGGTAACCAATTGGCGCGCCAACAGGTCGCCTACGGTATAGGGAAGGTGCTGGTCCATCGCTTCCAGCTGGGCGATCATCTCCAGCAGGGTGGGATAGTCGCGCCGTTCGACTCGAAGCTGCGCTTCCTTGAAGATGGCGCTCTGAACGAATTGCCGGATGGGCTTGGGTGCCGGCGCGCCACCAAAGGCACGGGCGACCGCGGCGCGGTGGCGGCGGTAGGATTTCAGCCCGGGCGCTGCAAAGGCCAGCAATCGGCGCGCCGCCCGGGGTTTCGAGGCTTTCAGTGCGGCTTCCGCCCCATGGAAGGCGACCTTGCGCAGCACCGCACCCGCCGTGCTGCGCAGGTTGCGGGTGGATCGGCGGGCGGGGGCCTTCGCGGTATCGGTTGGCAAAACGATCTGGTCCTGAATGACAGGCGCGCTGTCCCCGCGGCGCGCAGGGTGCGGCTAGGGGACAGTCTGCCCGAAGGCCCGTTCGGCGGCAATCCAGTCCTCGGGCGTATCGATGTCGATGGCACGGTCCCGCGGAAGGACGACCATGCGGGTCGTGGGGCCGAACATGGGGGCGTCCGACAGAAACATCGCGCGCGCCCCCCAATAGAACTGGCCCGCGTCGTAGAATGCCTCGGGCAGATCTTGGCTGCGGGTCAGCCGGTGTTCTGGATGCAGCATTTCGAGGCCGCCATGGGCCGTGCGCGTGAAGGCGCGTTGAACAGGGGCGGGAAACGGCGCGGCGGCCAGAACAAAGGCGCCCGTGTCAGGGCCCAGGGCAGCGCGGCCCGCGCGCAGGTCGTCCGGGTCCAGCAATGCCGCCGTCGCCAGGATGGAGCACATGACGTCGACCTGCGCGCCCGTCGCCGCTTCATGGGCGCGCAAGGCCTGTTGCAAAACGGGGCGCAGGGGCGTGTGGTCGTCGGCCAGATCGGCGGGGCGCAACGCGTCGCAGCGCGCGCCCGCTGCGCGCGCCACATCGGCGATTTCGGCGTCGTCGGTGCTGACCAGCACGTCATCGAACAGGCCAGAGGCCAACGCCGCACGAATGGGCCAGTGGATCATCGGGCGCCCGGCGAATGGCTTCACGTTCTTGCGCGGGATGCGCTTCGACCCACCGCGCGCGGGGATGACCGCGATGGTCAGCCCCCCGCTCATCCGTCGAGAAGGTCCCAGGACATGGGCGTCCCCGCCTCCACGTCGCGGCCCACGCGGCGGCCTAGCAGCGCGTGCCAATGCTTGGGCGCAAGCCCCAGGCCCGGGCGGATGCGGCGTAAGTTGTCGGGCGTCAGCACGTCGCCTGCCTTCATATCCTGCCCGATATAAAGCGACCGGCGCTTCTTGCGCCCCGCCTGTTCCGACTGCGTGCCGCCGAAATGGACATGCCCCATGGCTTGCGCGGCGCGCAGGGTTTCATCGACCAGCGCGGTGAATTCATCGGGTTCAAGCGAAAAGGCGCTGTCCACACCGCCTTCCGAGCGATCGATGATGAAGTGCTTTTCGATCACGCTGGCGCCAAGGGCCACGGCAGCCACCGACACCCCCGTGCCCAGAGTGTGGTCCGACAGACCCACATTGCAGCCGAAGGTCTGGCCGATGACGGGCATGGTCACCAGGTTCGTGTTTTCCGGCGTGGCCGGATAGCTGGAGGTGCATTTCAGCAGCGTCAGGTTTTCGCAGCCATGGCTGCGCGCGGTTTCCACCGCTTCGGCGATTTCCGTGGCCGAGGCCATGCCGGTCGAGATGATCATGGGCTTCCCCGTCCGCGCCACGCATTCAATGAGCGGCAGGTCCACCGCCTCGAACGACGCGATTTTGTAAGCGGGCGCGTCCAGGCTTTCCAGAAGCTCCACCGCGTCTTCGGAAAAGGGCGTGGAAAACGCCAATATCCCCTTTTCGCGTGCTCGGTCGAAAATGGGTTTGTGCCAGTCGGCGGGCGTCATCGCCTCTTGGTACAAATCGTACAATTTCCGCCCAGCCCACAGCGATTTGGGGTCCCGAATTGTGAATTCGTCCTTGTCCAGATCCAGCGTCATGGATTGCGCGGTGAACGTCTGGATCTTCAGCGCATGGGCCCCGGTGGCCGCTGCCGCATCCACGATGGCCAGCGCGCGGTCCAGCGATTGGTTATGGTTGCCCGACATCTCGGCGATGATGAACGGTCCGCCGGTATCTTCGATGCCGTGGGACTGGGCGAGAGCCTGCATCAGCGTCTGCATCTTGGTCATCCTTCGCTCGACATTTCACGGATGGCCCGCATATCGGCCAAACCCGCCGCCAGATCATAGCGCGGCTGCCAGTCTAGCACCTCTGCCGCGCGCGTCAGGTCCAACGCAGTATCGGGTGCCGGGCCGGGTGTCGCGCCGTCTTCGTTTGGGGCGGGGCGGCCCCACACCCGCGCAGCGGTTTCCGCCAATTCGCGTACCGGAATGGCGCGGCCTCCGCCGATGTTGATTGGCCCTTTCGCGTCGGTGCTCAGGCAAGCGATCAGCCCCGCCACCGCGTCGCGGACATAGACCTGGTCGATCCGGTGGTTCGGATTGCCTTTCAGGATCAGCGGTTTTCCTGCTTCGGCGCGATTGGCAAAGGTCATGAGCGCGGGCGTCCCCTTTTCGCCATCGCCATAGACCGCCGCTAAGCGGGCCGACACCGCATGCGGCCCATCCCGGCGCGTCAGCATCTCCAAATGCTTCTCCGCCGTCACTTTCGAGAACGCATAGGCATTGGTTGGGCAGGTCCGGGCGTCTTCGCGGTAGGGATAGCCGCTTTCCGGTCCGTACACCCCGATGGTCGAGGCCAGCACGATCCGCGCCAGCCCGTTGGCGCGTGCCGCATGGATAATATCGGCCATGATGGCGACGTTCGGTCCCCAAAACGGCGCCACATCCATCAGGTCGTCGTCCCGCGTCATCCGTCGCCCGGCCAGGTGGATTGCGGCATCCACCCCGCGCAGTGCCTCCGTCAGACTGTCGCGTCCGTAATCCGTCACCCGGTCCGCACCGTCACCCCGCCCCAGCCGCACCACGTCATGGCCTGCCTCGACAAGCGCGGGGCACAGATATCGCCCGATGAACCCCGACGCCCCGGTGACGGCAACGACACTCACGCGCGGGCCTTCACGTAGTAGCCCACGACCTCTAGCGTCCCATTGACCGGGCGGACGGTTTCACCGGGCGCGTAACGGTATTCGTGGTGCAACGCGCCCTCGGGCGCCGGAAACGCCGCTGGGTCGAATGCGCCGCCGGGTGCCTGTTGCTGAAACATCAGCTCCATCGCGGTGCCGCCTGCGGTGCCCGGCGCCGCAGAGGGTACAGTCGGGACAGGGCCCGCATCGGTCAGACAATCCATGGTCATAGCCAACAGGTCCACGCCCTCGGCCGCCTTAATCAGCCGCCACATATGGCAGCCATCCAACCTGGGCGCGATCTCCACCACGCGGGGCCCATCCGGCGTGACGATCATCTGAAAGTAAAGCGGCCCGTCCGGCTGCCCAAGCGCCACGATGATGTCATCCACCAATGCCAAGGCCGCGCGCTGATCTTCCGCCGCCACGTTCTGACATGGGATCAGGTGGCCCTTGGGCACGCCAAACGCCTCAGGCCCGTGGACCAGCCGTTCAGACAGCACCTGAAGTTTGGTTTCACCGCCGCAGATCAGCACGTTGCAGGAGATTTCTACCCCGTCCAGGAAGCCTTCCAGAATGGCTTGCCCGCTGCGCGACATCTCGGTCGCCTCGGTGATGGCCGTCGATATCCCGTCCGGGCTGTCCAGTTTCACAACGCCGCGCTGGCCTTGGGCATCGATCGGTTTCACCATGCAGGGGAAGGTGTCCCAATCTGCGCCTTGGCTGGCCGAAGCCACCTTGCGAAACGGCACCGCCCCCAGCCCGCGGGTGTTGAGGAAATCCCGCAAGGCCGCCTTGTCGTCGAGCAGGTTGATGAAGGTCATGTCGTGAAAATGCCGCAGCCCCAGCCGCGCCGACAGCGCCGTGACCGAGCGGATCGCCACGTCAGATGAAATCGAATAGACCAGATCGGCGTCTTGGCGCTGCGCCACCTCCACCAGGGCGTCGATATCAGCGATGTCCACAGCCTCGACCACGTCGCAGAATGCCTGGCCCGGCTCACCCGGCACGGGCGAGCAGCCCACGACGCGCCAGCCCCGCGCCTTCATGTGCCGGATCAAATCGGCCTGGCCCGCATTGGTGCCCAGCACAAGAATGGTCTTCATGGCGCGGCCCCCATATCGCTGCCCAGCAGCGCATCTAGCAGACGTCGCCCGCCGTTGCCATCGACCGCGGCCCGGCCCCTTGTGGCCATGTCGCGGCGCGTGGCGTCATCTTCGATCAGGTCCCGGACAATGGCGCGCAGGATTTGCGGCGTGGTGTCATCAGGGCGCCCGGCAATGGCAGCACCCGCCAGGTCGGCCCAACCCCGGCAAGCGCGCACTTGGTTGGGCGCAAGCGGCAGCACGACCATGGGCAGGCCGCAAAATGCGGCCTCATAGCTCATGGTGCCGCAGGCAATGACGGCCAGATCGGCGGCAGTCATGCGCGCGGGCAGGTCGGGCGGGTTCACCGAGAAGGTGACCCCGTCCAACGGGTCCACTCGGGCGGCCAGGCTATCGTTGTTCGGATTTCCCGGCCCCGACACGATTTCGAGTGTGACGCCCCGGGGCAGATGGCCTGCAAGTGCCTCCAGTGTCAGCGCGAAAGCGCCGCGGTCGTCGCCGCCGCCAAAAGCCGCGAAGATGCGCCGCACCGGGCGGCCATCTGCACTGCGGACCACCTCGTGGAACGCCGGGCGCAGCACGGCATAGCGCGGGCCCATCAGCCGCAGGCAATCGGGGTTGCGGATATGGCTGTCGTAATGCTCCGCCCGCTCATGGGGTCCGCAATTGACCAACACGTCGGCGTGGAAATCCCAGGGGCGGCTGGCATCGAACTGCTGCAACCAGCGCAGGCCCGCGGCCCGCAGGCGAAGTTGGTAGTCGGGGTCGATCCGGTAGTCGTCCATCACGGCATGGCGGGCGCCCATGCGTGCGGCCAGATCCAAGACGCGCGCCGCGTCGGTGGCACTGTCGCCGCGCGTCTCCACGGCTTCCCAACGGTCAAACAGGGCTGCGTCGGCGTCGGTTCGCAAGCTGTCGGGTGGGCCAAGGATGGCGGTTGCATGGCCGTCGGCCTTCAGCATCCGCGCCAATTCGCGGCAGCGCATCAGATGGCCAAGCCCCACCTCGGCGCTGGCATTGCAACGGAAGATGACCGGGGGCACGGGGCGCGTGTCGGGCATGGCTCAGGCCGCGGGCGGGGTCCATTTGAGCTTGTCGCGCTGCACCTGTTCGACCGGCAGAATGTCCTGCGACTTGGCCGAAAGCGCCAGGTCCACGTGCTTCACGTCGCGACACAGGCGCCGGAGTCCGTCAGGTTCCAACGAGGCCGCGTGGTCCGTGCCCTTCCAGGTGCGGTCGAGCGTGAAGTGGCGCTCAATATGGGTGAAGCGGCCCTTGCCCTCGGCTTGTTTCAATCGGCCCACGGCCAGCGCGCCGATATCGGCGGCGATGCCCAGATGGTGGCCCGAAAAGCCGATACCCTTCACCCGGTCACCGTAGCGATCCATCAGCGAGGCAACTTCGAATAGGCAGACATCCTCGAACGCGACCGGATAGCCGGACGTGCAGGCATAGACCACCAGGTCGCCCGCACGGCCTCGTTCTTCGTAGAAAGCCACCAAGTCGGCGATCTCGCGACCCGTGGACATGCCGGTGGAGACGTGGATCTCTCCGCCGAAATTCTCGCACAGATGTCCTTGCAGCGCCCAATTCTGGTTGGTGGCCGAGGGAATCTTGATGAGGTCAGGCCCAAGCGCCGCGATCTGGCGCGCTGACGTCAGATCCCAGACGGAGGTGGAATAGGTGATCCCTTCCTCGGTGCAGGTGGCCATCAGGTCGCGATGCTGATCGACGTCGAATTCCAGAAACTCGCGATGGGCGCCGTAGGTGGGGCCATAGGCGTTTTCGGCCACCGGATGGGGCGTGTCGTATTCGACCACCGACAGCAATTCGCGGTTGTGCCGCTTCTGGAATTTCGCCACGTCTGCGTTGCAGATCCGCGCCGCTGTGCGGATCAAATCGCGCGCGATGTCCATGTCCCCTTTGTGGTTGCAGCCGATTTCGGCGATGACGTTCACGGGGTCTGTCTGGGGGGCCATAAATACTTTGCCTGATCTGCTGAAATACGACATGGGCGCGGTGCCTGGGCAGGGTCTCTATGGGCGGCTCGCGGGCCTGTCAAACAGGCAAGGGGCGACATGAGCGGCTGGGCGCCAACGGTTTCGGTGGTGATGCCGCTTTGGCGGGCGCGGGAGACGCTGGGCGCAGCCATCGCGTCGGTGCAGGCGCAAGACTTCACGGATTGGGAATTGATCGCGGTGGATGACGCTTCGGACGATGGCAGCGGCGACATGGCCGAGGCACTGGCCGAACACGATCCGCGCATTCGCGTCATCCGGCAGGCCACGCGGGGCGGCGCAGCGCGGGCGCGCAACGCCGCCATCGAGGCGGCGCGCGGGCGCTACATCGCCTTTCTGGATGCGGACGACCTGTGGCTGCCCGAAAAGCTGGCGCTGCAGATCCCCTTCATGGAAGAGACGGGCACGGCCTTGTCCTATGCCGGGTTCTGGCGCGTTTCGGGGAATAGACGGCTCTGTATCGAGGTGCCGCCCCGGGTCACCTATCGCCAATTGCTGCATGGCCATGTCATTGGCTGCGTGACGGCGGTCTATGATACGGAACAGGTGGGCAAGGTGCTGATGCCGGACATCCGGATGCGGCACGACTTTGCGCTGTGGCTGGATATCTTGCGCCAGGTCGATTGCGCGCGGGGGCTTACGATGCCGCTGGCGGTGCATCACCGGCGCGATGGATCACTGTCATCGAGCTTGCCACGGCGCACGCTGGCCACTTGGCGAATGTATCGCGATGTGGAGGGGCTGGGGCGCGCGGCCTCGGCTAGGTACCTGCTGTCGCATCTGGCGAACCGGGCGGCGGCAGTGACGCGGGCGCGGTTGCGGTAAGGTTCGTCTTGCTGCGCTGCTCGTCGGGCTTGTGCAGCCCTCCTCGCGGCCAACACTAGCGGCGGCCCAGAAGGCGGGCGGTAAGGCGTTTTTGCCAGATGCGGGCCGTGCGCAAGGCCGCGATGGCGGTGACCTCGGCCGATGATGTCGTCCAGTCCGCGATGGGGTCCTTCGGAGGCTGGTCGACGGGTGGGCCGTCACGGGGCGGCGCCAAGTCCATCAGGTCCGCAATCGGGGAGGAGTCGGAGACGCGGCGCACCGTCAGGTGGGGCCGCGCCACCAGCCATTCCAGGATGCGGCGATCCAGGTCGGGATGGTGATCCCCCAGATCCCAGCCGCGCGTCCCGAAGTCTCCGCCCATGAGCCGCCGCATCCGCGGCCCGGGCTGGAAGGCGTAGCGCTGCGGCCCGCCGGAATAGAGGTCGATGCCCGCCACCAGAAGCTGGTCAAAGCCCAACGCATCCGCCAGCAGCAGACACAGCGTCCCACCGGTGGGCAAAGCGTCGTAGCGGGCCCGCTGTTCGGTCACGAAGGCCTCGGTCTCGGCATCGCGGTAGCACATGGGCTGGAACGGCAGGGAAAGGCGGCTGGGCACGAACCGTTCGATCCGCGGGCGGGCGGTGGTCCAGGCGCCCAGTTGGTATTGGCTGCAGGCATCACGCAGGGTGTCGGCGATGAAGGGCGCGGCGCGGTCGCCGCCGATATAGACGATGTCGGCGCGGGTGCCGACATGGAACCTGTCTTCCAGAAAGAAGGAATTGCACCGGAAGACAGTGTCATCTGCCGTTAGCCGGCCGGGTGCGATCTGGGCCAGGGACGGCCCGTTGCCTGCAATAATGGCGGTGCGCCCGCTCAAGATGCGCGGTCCAGAAGTGCGTCGCAAAGCGCGCGCAGCGCGCCGCGCCCGCCAGGCGCAGGCAGCACCCAATGGGCCATGGCGCGGATTTCGGGACGCGCATCGGAAGGGCAGGCCGAAAGGCCCGCGCGCGCCATGGCGGCGGCGTCGTTGATGTCGTTGCCCACGAAAAGGGTCGTGTCCCACGTGAGGTCGTGCCGGGCCAGCCAGGTGTCGAGCGCGGCCACCTTGTCGTCGATCGCCTGAAGCGCCTCGATCCGTAGCTTGGCGGCGCGGGCGGTGACGACGGGGTTGGCCTCTTTGGATAGGATCAGGAGGCGGTGTTGCCCCGCATCCCGCAACCGGCCCAGCCCCATGCCGTCGGCGCGTGAACAGGTGACACTTTCGCGGCCCGTCTCGTCCAAGTGGACCAGGTCGTCGGTATGGACGCCGTCAAAATCCATGACCAAGGCGCGGATGGCAGCCAGGCGAGCTGGGTCGGGGGCCATCGGGCGGGCCTGGGCCATGAGCCGGGCCAGGGTCAGATCGGCGGGGCTGTCGATTTCAAGCGTGGGGTGATCCACCGGCACCAGCGCCACGCGCCCGCAGAAGCGGCGGCCCACGGCCTCAAACCGGGCGGCATCGACGATGTAGAAGGCGCCGTTTTCGCGCCATTGGGGCGGCAGATCCTGTCGGCGGGGGCGCTGGCGGGTGTGGTCGTGATTGGTGCCGATGCCGCCCTCGCGCCCTTCGGCCCAGAGAAAACCGTGGTCTTCCACCACGGACAGGGCGCAATCCATGCCTTCAGCGGTCATCTGAGCCAGGCCCGCGTCGATATCGGCCCCGGTGGTGAAGGGGGAGGTGCATTGCAGGAAGACCAGCCGGGCGAGATCGGGCTGGGCGGCGCGGATGGTGGGCAGGGCGTGGAGCCAGCCCGCCTCGGACGTGGCCGCGTCGCCTGCCAGATTGGCGGGGCGGTCGATCACATCGGCGCCCGCGTCGCGTGCGATTGCTGCGATCTGCGCATCGTCGGTGGACACCCAGACGGAGCCCACGCCTTGTGCCGCGCGCGCCGCCTGAATGGCGCGCACCACGAGCGGTTGGCCGCCCACCAGGGCCAAGTTCTTCGACGGGATCCCTTTGGAACCCCCGCGGGCGAGGATCAGGGCGGCGGTGGTATGGGCGCGCATCGGGGCCTCAGCGTTCCAGAAGGGTGCGGTTGTACTTGCGCAGAAGCAGCATGGAAAACACCGCGATCACCAGGGGCAGACCGAAGCCGTAGACCTCGGACACGTAGGTGGCGTGGTAGGTCGAATAGAAAGCTTCGCGGGTCGAGCCGGTCGCATGGATCAGCGGGTTCCACCACAGAATGTCACGTCCGATCTGGGGCAGGTCTTCGTAGATATAAAGGATGCCCGAAGCCAAAAAGAGCGGCCGGGTCACGATCGTCCAGACCTGAGTCCAAACCGGGTAAAGGCCCGACAGGAAGCAGTTCATCGTACCAATCCCAAAACCGATACAGGCGGCCATGCCAAGGCCCGTGATGGCCGGAACGATCTTGAGCGTCGCGCGCGTGTCCACGATCAAGTTGATGCCGATCAGAACGATGCAGAACACCACGATGCCGGTGAGCGTATTGAGAATGAAGCGCGCCAGTACTGCGTGAAGCCAACCCACCGTGGGATAGGCCAGAAGCGCCTTCGAAAAACGCATGGACACACCGATCTTCTGTGCAAGCCCGGCATAGAGGTTATAGGGCAGGTAGCCCGTGGCATAGAACAAGATGAAGCTGGTCCCCAAGGACGGCGTGCGCAAAAGCAGCGAAAACGCCAGCGACAGCAGTAGGATCGCGCCCACAGGTGACAGCACCGCCCAGACATAGCCCCCGGGGGAGCGGCCATAGGTCGTGCCCATTTCGCGCAGCATCAGCGCGGTGATGACACGGATGGCCTGAAACCGAGGTTTGCGCAGCGTCTGCGGCAGAGGCGCGTGGGGTGGCGTGGCGTCGGTCATACTGGCCTATTCGTCCTCGTCCGAGCCCATATTGCGATGGTGCTGGTCGATGGCTTCTTCGATATCGTCGAAATAGGTGAAGCGCCCGTCCTCCAATATGGCGCCAGCCTGGCAGAGTTTGCGGAGCTGGTTGGTGGAATGGCTGACGACGATGGCGCCCGCATTTTCCATCCGTTCCTCGAACAGACGGCGGCTTTTCAGCTTGAAGGCCGAGTCGCCCACCGACGTAACCTCGTCCACCAGATAGGTGTCGAAGGGGATGCCAATGGACACCCCGAAGGCCAGCCGCGATTTCATGCCCGATGAATAATGCCGCACGGGCGAATTGAAGTGATCGCCCAGTTCGGCGAAGTCGCGCACGAAGCGCACCAGGTCGTCGGTATCCACGCCATAGATGCGGGCCACGAAGCGCGTGTTCTGCGCCCCGGTCAGGTCGCTGTGGAAGCTGCCGGCATAGCCCACCCGCCAAGACACCGAACCAGTGGTAACGATACGCCCGCCATCGGGTTTGACGGCGCCACCCACCATGTCGAGAAGTGTGGATTTCCCCGCGCCATTCCGGCCCATCAGCGCCACGGACACGCCGCTCGGAATGGTCAGGTCCAACCCGTTGGCAATCACCTTCCGGCCGTGCCGCGTGCGGAACGATTTGGAGACATTTTCGAACCGGACCATGGGGGCGATCTAGCTGCTGTCGCGCAGGGAATAATAGACCAGCGCCGAGACCGCCCAGACCAGAAAGCCGAAAAGCGCCACGATCCCGATCAGGATCAGACGGCGCGGGTATTCGGATTTCTGCGCCAGCGTGGGCCGGATATAGGCGGCGAGGTACAGGCTTTGACGGTTCGCCTCGGCCCGGGCGCCGTCATAGGCGGAAAGGGCGGCCAGATAGGCCTGCTCGGCGAATTCACGCTCTACCGTCAGGCGCTCGAAATCGGCGACGGTGGTGGCGAAACCCTCGCTCGCGAGGCCGCCGCCGAATTTCAGGCGTTCTTCGTCGATGCGTTCTTCGATGACGTCGATGCGACGTTGGGCCTGTTCCAGACGCGGGTCGCCCGGACGGGCGACACCGGCCAGCAGGTCGAATTCGATCAGGGCTTCGGCAAGCTGGCCCTGCAGGGTATTGAGCAGGCCCATCTGACCTTGGATATCGGCATTCACGTCGACAAGCTGGTTTTCGATGCGGAAGGCGGTCAACGCTTCGCGCGATTGCTTAAGCCGTTCGACCGCCAGTTCCAGGTCCTGGCGGGCATAGCGCGTGGCATCTTCGCGGGCGATGGCAGAAAGTTCGTTGATGCGGGCCCCGGCTTGTAGCTGGATGGCCTCGGCGATTTCCTTGGCGTCTTCGGCGGTGAAGGCCAGCACTTTGATTTCCATGAGGCCGGATCCAGCGTCGTAGGATATCTGCACCATGCGCCGCCAATAACGGGTCAAATCCTCGATCGTGCCGTCCGCGTCGAAGCTGAGCAGCGGATCGGTGTCGTGGTGGATGGCGTAGCGGCTGCGCAGGTCCACCAGCGCGTCTACCTGACTGACGATTTCCTGGCTGCGTATGTATTCGTAAAGTACGTCTGTATCGCGTGAACTTGCGGACCCGAAGGTTGATCCCAGCGTTCCGAAGATGTCGCTGGCCGAAGAGATGTCTTCGCTGCGCACAGTGAAACCCAGGTCAGAGGCGTATTGGTCGGCCGCGCGGGCATAGAGATACCAGGAAGCCAGCGCCACCGGCACCGTGAATAGGATCGCGAAGGCCACCAACAAGCCCCAGTGACGAGTCTGGGCTTCGGCGGCGATGGCGGGCGGATGCTTGGGGCGCGCGCGGGCGGCGGCCCGATCCTTTGCTGCAGCTTTCGCCGCCGCAGCGGCCTTCTTTCGCCCTGCAGCCTTGGCCTTGCGTTCAGCCGTCGCCTTTTTGCGGGCGGCGACCTTGGCCTTGCGGATCTCGGGATCGACACTCTTGCGCTTGCCCTTGGGGGCAGCCGCCGGTGCCGCGTCCGCACGTTCCACGTTCTCGACCGGCGGTGCGGCCCTGAACACTGCGTTTTCCGTCATGCTTGCCCCTTCGGCGGGTACGCATCTTTTCCCTTCCCCTTCTAGCCCAAAGGGATCGGCGCCACCAGAAGGGCGCAATTGTTGCCGCGGTAGGGCGCCGCCCTGGCGCGCCAAAAGCCGCTTAGCGGCGGGATTTGTCGATAACTCGAACGTTTTTGCCAAGGAACGGCCCAAAACGGGTCAAGGCCGAGGCCAAGTCAAGGCGCAGGGTGTCGCGAACGTAATGCAGACGCAGAGAGCTCGAAGAGATGACGATCACCGCTGCCGAACAATTGCTGATGGAGTTGATAAACCGCGCCCGGCTTGACCCGCTGGCGGAAGCGGCGCGCTTTGGGATCGACTTGAACGACGGGATACGGGCGGATCGGCAGATCGGGCCGGACGCAATGCAGGTCCTGGCCCATAACACAGCACTGCAGGACGCGTCCCAGGCGCATTCCGAATGGATGCTCGAAGTCGATCTGTTCCAGCATGAGGGGGTCAGCGGGTCTTCGGCCGGACAGCGGATGAATGCGGCGGGCTATTCCTTCGAAGGACGCTCGGGCTGGGGCGAGAACATTGCCTTCACCGGCTCCACAGGGTCCATCGACCTGAATGCGGCCATGATCCAGCACTATGACGGCCTGTTCCTAAGCGCGGGCCACAGGGCCAACACACTTAATGAAAATTTCCAGGAGATCGGGATTGCCCAGGTCCAGGGCCTGTTCACGCATGAGGGCCGGGAATTCAACGCCTCCATGCTGACCGAAAACTTTGCCATGTCGGGCAGCCAGGCTTTCGTAACCGGCGTGGCCTATTCCGATGTCGATGGCGATGCCTTCTACGGGATCGGTGAAGGGCTCGGTGGCTATTGGGTCGAAGCGGACGGGTCGCGCACAGTGACCGCCAGCGCAGGTGGCTATGCCGTCCAAGCAGAGCTGGCAGACGTGACCGTGTCCGTAGGATTTGGCGACGAAACCTATGCAACGCTGGTGCTGGACCTGTCGGGTGGCAACGGGAAGCTGGATCTGGTCATCGACGAAGATGGCGACCGCATCCTGCTTCTTTCGGCATCGGCGCGGTTGGAATCGGGGATTGGCGAAGCACGCTTGTTGGGGTCTGCCGATCTTGACCTGACGGGCAATCGCGACGCCAATGTCCTGATCGGCAATCACGGCGACAACCGCTTGGATGACGGCGGTGGATCAGGCCGGGACATCCTGCGCGGCGGGGAAGGCGATGACATCTACATCGTCCGCAGTGCCAATACACGCATCGACGAATGGACCGGCACGGGCTTCGACCAAGTGGCGGCTTCCGCCGATTTCGCGTTGTCCGGCGGCGACTCGATTGAGCTTCTGACAACCACGTCGTCACGCGGCACCCGCGATATCGACCTGCGCGGCAATGGGCAGACCCAGACCATTCGCGGCAATGACGGCGACAATGTCCTTCATACCGGCGGTGGCACGTTGAACCGGTTGATCGGCGGCCAGGGCGACGACACGTTTCGGGTCTTTCACGGCACCGATGACGTGGTCGAGCGGGCAGGCGGCGGCCATGACCGCATTCTAAGCGCCGTGACCTACCGCTTGGAAGAAGGCGACTACGTAGAGACCCTGGCCACCAATGGCGTGGCAGGACTGGCGGATATTAACCTCTACGGAAATGAGCTGGCGCAAACGATCCGCGGCAATGGCGGCGATAACGTCCTGTCGGATGGGGGCGGCGCGGGCGACTGGATGCGCGGCTATGGTGGCGATGACACATATTTCGTGGCCAGCAGCGACACGGAAATCGTCGAACGCGCCGGGGAAGGTGGTCGTGACCGGGTGGCCGCCGCCGTCGACTACCAGTTGGGTGAGGGCGTCGCGGTGGAGCATTTGACGACCAACACATCGCGCGGCGAGGCGGATATCGCGCTGATCGGCAATGAGCTGCGTCAAACCCTGCGAGGCAATATGGGCGATAACTGGCTCGACAGCGGCGACGGGCGCGACACGTTGATCGGCGGGGATGGCGCGGACAGCTTCGTCTTCACGACGGAACTGGGCACGTCATCCTTCGACACCATCCAGGACATGACCCTGGGCGAGGATCGCATCGTTCTCGACAACGCGATCTTCCAAGGCCTGGCCGAAGGCACGTTGGACAGCGATGCCTTTGCGGCAAGCGAACGCGGACGTGCCTTGGATGCAGATGACCGTATTCTTTACAGCAGCGAAACGGGGTATCTCTACTACGACCGGGACGGCTCCGGGGAAGCCGGGCGCCAATATTTCGGTCGTGTGGATGCCGGGCTCGACCTGACGGCGGATGACTTCCTGATCATCTGATGGCCGATTGCCCGGGACGCCCGGGGCGGCTGCTATACATGGCGGCGGGGCTGCGATAGACCGTACAGCCAGCGGCGCATTGGGTGCCGCCGGGTATCGGGTCGGGTAGCTTCGCCGCATGAGTACCACCGACGAGGGATCACAGCCGCAGGGGGCCAATGGCCTGGCCGCACGGTTGGAAGCCTGGGCGCGCGCGCCGTCGCGTAGACCGTTCTTTCGTGCGCTCCGCGATGGTTTGATCCGCCTACAACCCTCCCATCCCCGTGCCGTCCGCATCCAACAGAGTGTCGCGCGCAGCATGGGGCTGGGCCGCATGGCGCAGCTTGCGGAACGCCGCATGCTGACGGGGCGCGCCGAGGCCGCGTTGCGCGAGGACGCGCTGACGGGCCTGCTGGTCGCGATGGCAGGGTTTGAGGCGATCATGGCGCCAGCCCCACTGGAAGCAGGCGCGCGGATTGCGGAATTGATGACCGACGGGGCTGGCCGCGCGCGGTTGCAGGATGCGGCCCAGGACGCCCGCGCGGCGCATCCCCAAAGCGCTTATCTGACCCATATCGTGACGCTGGCGCAGGCCTTGGCAGGGGACCACCGCGGCGCTGGGGCCGATCTGGCAGAGCGGCTGTCGCAGCCTTTCGATGCGCAAGACCCGCTTTCGGTCAGACGATTTGAGATCTTGCGGGACTCCTGGCGGGTCGTGGACCAGGCAGCGCGCGAAAATATGGATTGGATCGGGGGCGTGTCGGACTATCGGCAGCTCATTCCCGCCGTCGCCGCGACGGAAGCGTCGGCCACCCCCGCGCTGCCGCTGCGCTTCAAGGAACACCTGCTTCAAGGGCGTTTGCGCGACGATTATCTTGCAGCCTGCGATGCCGATCTGGAGGCCGCACCCAACCGGTCGGCGCGGCTGCGCGTGCTGTTGGAAATGCTGCGCCCCAGCCTGCGCCCCATCGCGTCTTACACCCAGTCCTACGATTTCACGCGGGACCGGCTGTTGGAGCACGCGGCGGAGTGGACCGATCTGTTGACGCGCGAAGCCGCCGAGACGGAGATCGAGGATGATGTGACCGACATCCTAAGGCTGACACAGTTATCGCGTAAGCTTGGGCTGACGGAGTGGGTGGAACGCTGCGTGGCCAGGCTTGAGGCGCTTTCGCAGCAGGCACGCTATCTGCCCGCCCTCTGGACTGCGCCCGCGGAAATTGCCCAGGGCGGGCCTGCCTGCGACGGGCGCGCCGCCGTTTTGATGGAACGGATCCTGGCGGCGCGCCGTCCCGATACCAGCCGCGATGTGCGCGGCTACTTCCATTGGGCCACCTTCGCGCAAGACGACGACCGGGCGCAGCGCATCTTCGCCGCCTTGCCCGACCGGCTGAAACGGCAGAACGGCGCGCTGTGGCACGCGCAACTTCTGCAGCGGGCGGGCAAGTTGGACGACGCCCTGGCGGTCCTGCGCGGCGTCCACGGCGACGTCATGGCCAACCCCGCCCGCATGAACGCCTTCACCAGCCGGTCGCTGGTCAAGCGGGTGGGGGAGTTGCGCTTCCTGATCCGCACCGCCGAGATCATGGCCGAGGTGCCGCAACCGACCGCGCCCAAGGGCATCGTCCTGATTGCGCCACGCAACATGGACCATTTGCGCCGCTATCCCCTGCTGGCCTTGCGCGAGATGAAGCGGGCGGGCTGGGCGGTCATCCCCCTTGTGCGCGGCCTGCTGCCGTTTGAGCCCACGGGGCGGGCCGATATCGATATCCTCAACGGCGCGCTGACGCCGCAAGTGCGGGTGGCGCACCATGCACGGGACGCGCTGCCGCCTCTGGACGATTTCGACGCGCGGCCTGCCGATGGCGTGCTGCGCTGGGGCGATATGGACCTGTCCCACCCCTTGTGGGAGGACGCGTCGATCAACCGGCGGCGCCACAGCGTGGATTGGTCCTGCCCCACGCTTCAGGTGGCCTTGGGCAACCTGGCGTCATGGACGGAAGCCGTGGGACGCTGCCTGACCCAGGCGCGCGCGGCGCAGGCGCAGCACGGCCTGCCTGTGGCGGCCATGTCGCTCTTTGAGGCGCGGCTGCCCGATTGCCTGTTTCGCCATTTCTGCGAAAAGCACGGTGACCCGGATACGTTCTTTCACCTGCATGTGGCCAATGGCTACCAGAACTATTTCACCCAGTTTTCGACGAACGTGTCCGAAGGCTGCGTGCTGCGGAATATGACGCGCCACCCCGAGGCGCGGTCCGCCAGCTTCCCACTGCCCAGTCATTTCGAGCGGTTCGTGGCGTCCCAAGCAGACGCACCATTGCCGAACCCACTGGCCGCGCCCAAGGCCGCCCAGGCCGACCCGGATGTGCTGGCGCGCATCGACGCCTGGCGCGCCAAGGGGGGCCGTGTGGCCTGCGCCTTCGGCAAGGTCGTTTGCGACAGCGCGGTGCCCTTCGATGGCGGCCCAGCCCATAGCGACCTGCGGGACTGGATCAATCACTGCATCGAGGCGGTGCAGGGGTCGGACACGCTCTTGCTGATCAAACCCCATCCCCATGAACTGAATGAGCGGATCGCAACCTTTCCGACCGAGTGTTTCGCCGATCTGATCGACATGCCGCTGGGCGACAATGCGGTGTTACTGGGCCATCGCGACTTGAACATCGAAGCCCTGCGAGGGCGGCTGGATCTGGGCGTAGTCTATAACGGGACGACCTGCATTGAACTGGGTGCCATGGGCATTCCCTGTCTGCTGGCGGGGCATTTCGCCCCCATCGATTACCCGATCGGCCATGATGTCCCCCGCGACCGTGCCGATTTCGCGGCGGTTTTGCGCGGAGCGCGCGCGCCCCGCGTGGCGCCTGATCTGGAACGGCGCGCGGCGCTTTGGCTGCGCTACATGCGGCGGGAGGATTTCATTCTGCCATACCGCTTCCACACAAGACCGGTGACCAACACGGTGCTCTATCCACCTTGGTGGATCGAAGAAGATTTGAAGGATTTCGCGGAAGGCCGTTTTGACGGGCCCCGTCGCCTGGCTTTGCGGGCCATGGGCCATTTGGAAGAGCCAAGTTGAGGCGCAAAGGCCTCCGATCCATCGAAGAAATGCAAAGGAATTGAGATAGTTCCTAAATAAAGGCCACAATGTGGCCCAAATTGGGCCACATTGTGGCCACAGCGGCATCAAAGACACACCCGGTCACGGTTATGACACCACAAGACCTGGGTTTATATGTCATTTCTCACTTTCGTTTTCCATCGCCGCCTTCCCGCGGACGATGAGATGTCGCGCATCACCGATCTGGAGGTCATGACGCCCGTCGAAGGTGGCGACGCCGTGCTTTATTCGACCACGCGATATGACGGTGCCCTTGCCAGCTGGGATTTCGGCGGTCCCGGTATTCGCCACGTCGATAGCGAAGGCTTCCAGCGCGACGTTGCCGCCGGTGCAACGGTCGGCATTGCCTTTGTTCGGCTCGATGACGGGCTTCGGCTGCTGACGGGCGGGGGGAATGGCGGCGATTTGATGCTGCACGGCTTGCGCGGCGACGGGCGCATCGATGGCCCCGATAGTCTGGGCATGCCCGACCAACTGCGCGGCGACCTGATCGGGGCGGTCACGGTTGAATTGAATGACGGCACGCAGATGGTCTATGGCGGCATGGTCGGCGGCCGCGCCATCGCGCGGGTGCATTTCGACACGGACGGCTCGATTATCGGCATCCGACGCAGTTGGGATTCCGACACCACATTCGCCGATGAGGTCGTGTCGCTGGCCACGGCGGACGTGGGCAGCGCCCGGTTTTTGTTCACGGTAGACCAGGCGGATAACGGCATTTCGTCCTATCAGATCAATACTGGCGGCGGCCTGACGGATGCCGACAGTATCAGCGTGGAAGACGGGCTTTGGATTGATGCGCCCACGGCGTTGGAAACCGTTCAGGTCCAAGGGCAGACCTTCCTCGTTCTGGCCTCGGCTGGCAGCAGTTCCCTTTCGGTGATGGAAGTGTCCGTAACTGGCGAAATGCGGGTGACCGACCATGTCTTGGATGACCGCGACAGCCGGTTCGCGGGCGCGACGGCTTTGGAAACGGTGATCTACCGCGACCAGGCCTACGTGATCGTGGGCGGCGCCGATGACGGCATCTCGATCTATCAGGTCCTGCCGGGCGGGCGCATGGTCGGCGTGGCCCATCTGGCCGACACGCTTGAAGCGGGGCTGGCCAATGTCAGCGCCATCGCGGCCCACGTCAGCGATGACGGCGTCGATATCTTCGTCGCCAGCGCGGTTGAGCCGGGAATTACGCGGCTTTTCTTCGACCCGGGCGCAGGGGGTGGCGGGACGCGCACAGGCAGCGCCGGCGACGATACCCTTGTGGGAAATTGGGGCAACGATATCCTGATCGACGGCGCGGGCAGCGACACTTTGGAAGGACGCGGCGGGCGCGACCTGTTTGCCATGTCCGCTGACGGGGATGCCGACACGATTTCCGATTTCTCGCTGGGCCAGGACCGGATTGACCTGTCGAACTGGCGCTCGCTGCGCAATTTGGGCCAGCTCGACATGCAAGAGACAGCCACCGGGTTGCGCATCGAATTCGGGGACGAGGTGCTGATCGTGCACAGTGCCAATGGCCGCGGAATCGACCCTGCGACCCTGGTGCGCTCGGACCTGTTCAGTCTGACCCGCGTCTGGAACGACGCCCCCACCGATCCGGGTGATCTGGTGGGAACGCCGGCCCAAGATAGCCTGGTCGGAACGGCCGCGGCAGAACGGATTTTTGGCCTGGAAAGCGACGATGTCCTGGATGGCGGCGGCGGGGCGGATGACCTGTTCGGCGGGGCAGGCGACGACACGCTAAGCGCCGATGACGGCGAAGACCGTTTGAACGGTGGCACGGGCGACGACCTTTTTTTGGTGTTCGACACTGATGCGCAGTTGATCGAGCGTGCGGGCGAAGGGCGGGACCGGGCCTCTGTCGCGGTGGATTTCGTGCTGGATGAGGATCTGTATGTCGAAGTGCTCGCCACGACGTCGAGCAGCGGGACATCCGACCTGTCGCTGCGCGGCAACCGGTTGGAACAGACCATCATCGGCAATGCGGGCGACAACGTCCTGCATACCGGTGGCGGCGCGGCTGACCGCCTTGTGGGACTGGGTGGCGATGACCTCTACCGCGTCTTCAACACCGATGACCGGGTGGAGGAGGCAGAGGGCCAAGGTCAGGACACGGTCGCTTCTGCCGCGGACTTCCAACTGGATGCCGAGGCCGAGGTAGAGTTCTTGCAAACCAACGGCGTGACGGGGACGGCCAATATCGACCTGACCGGCAATGCCTATGCCCAACGCATTCTGGGCAATGCCGGGCGCAACATCCTGTCGGACGGGGGCGGCGCCGGCGTCGATACCCTTTCCGGGTTCGAAGGGGATGACACCTACATCGTGCGCAATGCCCAGACCCGCATCGTGGAAGGGACGGGCGGGGGTAACGGCGACCGCGTGGCCGCCGGCGTCAGCTTTGAGCTGGATGCCGGCGACGATATCGAACTTCTGACCACCACATCTGCTGGCGGAACGGCGCATATCGACCTGACCGGCAATGGCCGTGCCCAGCAGATCACCGGCAATCAGGGGGACAATCTCGTCCATGACGGTGGCGGGCGTGGCGTGGACACGTTGGTCGGTGGCGGGGGTGACGACCGCTACATCGTTAGCCAAAGCGATGCCGTCATCGTGGAGTTGGCTGGCCAGGGCACGGACCGCGTGGGCGTTCGGGTGGACTACACCTTGGCAGCCGACGTCCATGTTGAGTTGCTGACCACGACGTCGACCGAAGGCACGAACGACCTTGCCTTGCAGGGCAACGCATTCTCCCAGCGGATCGTGGGAAATGCGGGGGACAATGTCCTCCATACCGGGGGCGGTGCGGCGGATACGCTGTCGGGGCTTGCCGGCAACGACCTATACCGCGTCTTCAACAGCGAAGACGCCGTGATCGAAGGCGTCGATCAGGGGCAGGATACAGTCAGTGCCGCAGTGAATTATCAACTTGCGGATGAGGCCCATATCGAGGTTCTGCAAACCAACGGGCGCAGCGGCACCAGCGATCTTGAGCTGTTCGGCAACGCCTTCGCCCAGCGCATTCTGGGAAATGAAGGCGCGAATATCCTGGCCGATGGCGGTGGGGCCGGGGCGGATACCTTGGCCGGGTATGGCGGTGACGATGTCTATATCATCCGCAATGCAGGGTCCGAGATCGTCGAACGCGAAGGGGAGGGCGAAGACCGTGTCGCGGCCTCGCGCAGCTACGTTCTTCAGGCCGATGATCATATCGAGGTGATGACGACCACATCGGTTACCGGCACGGCCGCCATTGATCTGACCGGCAATAACTTGGCCCAGTATATTATTGGCAATGCCGGGGATAACCGGCTCAGCGATGGCGGCGGCGGGGCCGCCGACCGGCTGGCGGGCGGTGACGGCGATGACCGTTATGTCATCAGCAATTCTGCCGCTGTGGTCGAAGAATATGCGGGGCAAGGCGACGACCGCGTTCTGACCCGTGTGGATTACACCCTGGCCGGTGATGTTCATGTGGAGCATTTGACCACGACATCGGGACGCGGCACGCAAGACATCGACTTGCGCGGCAACGGCTACACCCAGTCGATCACGGGCAATGACGGGGCCAACACGCTCCATACCGGCGGGGGGGCTGCCGATGTGTTGATCGGGCGCGATGGCGACGACCTTTACCGCGTGTTCAACAGTGACGATCTGGTTGTGGAACAGGCCAATCACGGGGAAGACACGGTGTCCTCTGCTGTCGATTACCATCTGGATGCAGATGCCCAGGTGGAAGTGCTTCAAACCAATGGCAGCACCGGCACCGACGCGATCCTGCTACGTGGCAACGGGTATTCCCAAACCATTCGCGGAAATGACGGGGACAATGTCCTTGCCGATGGCGGTGGTGCCGGGGCAGATCGGCTGCTGGGCCGGTTCGGGGACGATACCTATATCATCCACAACGCGGGTAGCGTCATCGTGGAGGAGGCGGGTGAAGGTACGGACCGCGTCGCAGCGGGCGTCAGCTTCGAACTTGCCGCCAATGATGACATCGAAATCCTGACGACGACTTCTGCCGAGGGGACATTGGCCATCGAGCTGACGGGCAACGCGCTCGACCAGGAAATCAGCGGAAACGCCGGGGATAACCGGCTGAACGGGGGGGGCGGTGTCGATACCCTTTTTGGGGGTGATGGGGCGGATACGTTCGTCTTTGCGACTGCCCCTATTCGGGGCGACGCCGACCACATCCGGGATTTTGACGTGTCACAGGACCGGATCGAAATCCACGCGGAGGCCTATGAAGGGCTGCGTCCCGGTGAATTGCCTGCGGATGCCTTTCGGGTGGATGACACCGGGCGCGCGCGCGACGAAGATGACCGCATAATCTATGACCCGACCGACGGACGGCTCTATTTCGATGCCGATGGCGATGGGGAGGTTGGTCGCATCTTGATTGCGCGGATGCAGCCCGACTTGGATTTGACTGGTGCATCGTTCTTGGTCGTCTGAGGGCACACAACGAAAAGGGGCCGCTGAAACGGCCCCTTCCCGGTCTTTTGCCCTCGATATGTCAGACGACGTTGAAATCGTCGTGGGTGATCGCAAGCCCGCTATCGAGTTCGGCGAACAGCACACGTGCACCCGCACCATTGCCATCCGCATCGTAGTAGAGAAGGCCGTTATTGGTGTCGTAGATGATGCGGTCATTGGCATCGGCCGCCTGACCCGACGTATTGGCCCGGAATGCGCTGGCCGCCAGGTCCCCGGTGCCGATTGCCGCGAAGATGTCTTGATGCAGCTCAATCGTATCGTCGGCGACGTTGAAGTCCGTGATCTCATCCACGTTGGAAGCCGACAGGGTGGTCGAGAAGACGAACGTGTCTTCACCGCCCCGCCCGGTCAGGATGTCGGCGCCCTTCTTGCCATCGATCCGGTTGTCACCGTTATTGCCAATAATCGTCTGTGTCCGGGTGGTACCGGTCAGGTCGATATCTTTGGTGCCGTTGGAATTGGTGGTCTGCAACTGCTCGACCCGCATGTCGCCGGTCATCCGGTAATCCACGTTTGTCAGGATCCGGTCATAGCCGTTATTGCCGACTTCGCGCACATCGGTATCTTCGTTGTAGATAACATAGCGGTCATCGCCACCGCCGCCGATCAACACGTCGCCGCGACCTGCGCCGCCATCGTGCAGGACATTGTCACCATCGTTGCCGATGATGGTCTGCTGGCGGAAATTGCCGCGCAGGTCGATATCCTTCGTGCCGCCGGAATTGGTGGTCTGGAGCTGTTCGATCCGAACATCCCCGTCGAGCCGGTAATCCACATTGGTCATGACCCGGTCGTCGCCGCCATTGGCGACGGTGCCGGTCTCAACGACGATGGTATCTTCGTTGTAGACGAGGAAGACGTCATCGCCCGCGCCGCCGACCAGCATGTCACCGGCGCCGCGACCACCGTCATGCAGGCGGTTTTCACCGGCATTGCCAACGATTTCCTGTGCGTCACGGTTGCCGCGCAGGTCGATATCCCTCGTCCCGGTCGAGCTTGTCGTGCGGATGATCTCGATCGAGTCGTCGGCGGCCAGGACGTAGTCCACATTGGTCAGAACGCGGTCAGTTCCTTCGCCGGCATCTTCGCGGATTTCGGTGTCGTCGTTGTAGATCAGATAGGTGTCGTCGCCGCCGCGCCCGATCAGAAGGCCGCCTTCGCCACGCCCGCCGTCATGCAGACGGTTGTCGCCATCATTGCCGATGATCCGCTGGAAGAGTTCGTTGCCGCGCAGGTCGATATTCGACGTGCCAGAGTGGCTGGTGGTGCGAAGCTGCTCAATCTCGGAGCCTTCGGCCAGCGTATGGTCGACAGCCGCAAGAACGGTATCGCTGCCCTGGCCGAGTTCTTCGGAGACGAAGTCACTGACGTTGCGTACATAGTACAGATCGTTGCCTTCATCGCCATACAGGCTTGATGCGCTAAGATCGCTGTTGCCCGAACCGGAATCGATGGTGTCATTGCCGCGCCCACCGATCAGGATGTGTCCGCCACCATTGCCCACGATCATGTCGTCGCCGGTACCGCCGACCACGTCTTCATAGCTGTCATGGATGGTGAGTTGCACGCCATCGATGGTGGAGGTGCGCGATTGGTCCAGGTAGATGGTCGAACCGCTCGTCACGGCGGCGGTCATGATCGTGTCGAAGCCACCATTGGTATCATCAATGACGGTGCGGCCATCGGCGGCGAAGTTGCCCGCCCCGACAGCATCGCGAATTTCGCTCAGCTGGTCGGTGAAGACATGCCGGTCATTTTGGTTGTCGGCCCCCCAATGATTGACTTGGATGCCCGTGACCGTACCTACATCAGCACCAACATTGTCGATGATCCGAACGGTCCATTCCCCGTCGGCATTCGCGCCGCGGAACGCTTGGGACGTGAAGGTCCATTCGCCTGGGAATTGCGCGTCGAAGCCGGTCTGATCGTGTAGGATGCTCTGCGTCCCATCTGGACCTTCCAGAATGATCGTCAGGTCCCCCATATAGGTGTGGGACGGCGACATCGTGATCTCGACAGTTGAGTATTCGATGCGGAATTGGGCGTCATTCGACGTTGCAGACGCCGTCAGGCCAGCCGGGCTATTGTCCGGGATTGGTCCACCATTGCCGAGGTCCAGCGAAACCAAGCCCTGATTGGCGCTGGTGGCAGACTCCGTGCCGAAACCAGTGTCGAACCAGACCTCCGCCAAACGCACGGCGGCCGTGGCATCCACAAGGCCGAAGCCGTAATCGTTGGAATGGATCATGCCGCCGCCATTCCAACTCTCGCCGGAATTGGACGTGAATTCGAAACGCTCGAACCCCTGGGGGGCGAAAGGTCCCGATCCAACGATCATCGCGGAGGCGGCCAGAATTTCCTGGACGTCGCGCCAGCCAAGATCTTCGTTGGCTTCCAGCATCAGCGCGATCACCCCCGACACCATGGGCGTGGCCGCCGACGTCCCATTGAAGTTGGTGGTGACGTCGCCAGACGCATAGCCGCCAGTGCCGTTGCGATCCGTGGTGACCACATCGCCCGGCGTGCCGAAGGCAGAAATCAGGATGCCTGCGCCGAAGCTCGAATAGTCGTCGACCGTGCCATCCTGGTCGACCGCCGCAACCGAGATGACGCGCGCATCTGCGTCGATCTCGGACATGTTGGTGTCCCAACCTTCAAAGCGGGAATTGCCTGCCGCCTTAACCAGGTTGAGGCCCAGCCCGTCGCGCCCATTGTCCACCGCATACGTGATATCGGCCATGGCCGCATCGATGCTTGCTTGCTGGATGAAGAAGTCGAAGTAATTGAAGCCGCTCGACGTACCGTTGCTCATGGAAATGATGTCGCCGCCATTGTCGGCGGCATGGCGGATGCCCGTTCCCAGGTCGCGCACATAGCTGTCGAATGTTGTGCTGCCACTGGCGGAATCTGAATATCCGCGGATCCCCACAAGCTCTGCGTCATAGGCAACGCCGACCGTGCCCTGGCCGTCCCGCTCTGCGCCGATGATCCCCATAACGGCGGTGCCGTGGTTGTCTTCGGTGAAGCGCCACCGGGCGTCGTTGTCGTCCTGTTCAAGGTCCAGGTCGAGCGCGGTGTTATAATTGTCGTCGAGATCGTCGTTCGTGTAGTCGAACCCGTCGTCGAGAACGAAAACCCGGACCCCTTGGCCCGTATAGTCTTCCCATGCGTCGAGAACGTTTAGGTCCAGAAGGTTTTGGTCGGGGTTGTCCAGGTGCCACTGCTGGTCGAAAATATCGTCGCTCGGGACCGATGTTGACAGGTTCCCCATTGTTGTCGCTTGGCTTGTCATCATTAAAATTCCTTCTGTACCAATATATTGGCAGTCACACTGGTGTTGTTTGCCTGGCCCCACGGACGGCGGGGCGCGGCCTGTCATAGAGTCAATTCATCGGTTCGCTTTGCGTCACCGCAAGGACGTCCCGCTGGCAAGAAAACGAAAAGCGCATCTCACCCGTCAGACGCAGACGATCACCCGGCCTAACCGTGTTTGGCAGCCCGATCGTCTGAAGTACGCGACCGTCATCCGTGCGTATTTCGGGGCAGGGCGTACCAGCCGTCAGCACGATGGCTGTCACGATCATGGATGGCGTCATTGGTCGTTCCCCCGCCGATACTCGCACCGCACCTTTTAAGCCTTTATCAAGCGGAAAGCGGCCAGTGTATGTCAACTTTCAGCCGACGTTAAGACTATGTTAACATTTGCATGCATGGACATCGTGCAACACCCTATAACGGAGTTGGTCGGAACCCCCTTTGAACACGATCCACATACATTGCGGGCCCCATAAGACCGGCTCATCCACCATCCAATCGTCTTTGCAATCGCGCCGCGGCATGCTGTCGCGGCGCGGCCTTTGGCTACCCAAATTGGGGGACGGGGTCGGCGCGGGCTATGCACATGGCACGTTGGCGAGCCAGAGCCCGGCTTTGGCAAGCGGTGGCCTGGACGAGGCGTCTTCTTGGCAACGGTTGGATGCCGTATTGCATAAGGGTCGGGATGCGCCAATTCTGTCTAACGAACGGTTCTCGCTTCATTTTCTAAGGTGGGAAAGGTTCGACGCTGTGGTTCGCTTCTGCAACGACAGGGGCTTTCGACCGCACTTCATCTATTATGCGCGCGACCACCCAGAATGGATGAATTCGCACTACGTTCAGCACGCCAAGCGGCTTTACACGTCGCTTGACTTTGATCGGTTCCTTGCACGGAAGATGGCTGAACCACGCTATGATTACGGCGCGCTGACCGCCCTCATCCGGGCTGACCCCCGGGTCGATCTGACTGTTGTGCCTTTCGCGCGCGCTGCGCGAAGCGGGCTTTTCGACAGCTTTCTTGATGCCATAGGAGCCCGCCCATCGCGTTTCTTCGAGCGCGCAAGGGGACGTCACGTAAACGCAAATGCCGGGCGTTGTGCCGTGCTTGCTGGGCGAAAAGTTGCAGCTGCGATGGCGAAAGCGGGCCTCCAGTCGCGGCGGGAAACCCATATTCGATCCGCGTTCGAGTCTCGCACCGCGCAGGCGAATTGGCAGGTCGAGCCGTTCAGTGGGCTCGACGATGCCCGCGCCAAAGCCATCCGCGCCCATTTCGCAGCGTCAAACGAACGCTTCGCGCAAGCCGTCTGGGGTCGCCCCTGGGCCGAAATGGTGCCGCCAAAAACGGGGTTCTCGCGCAATGAATTGCCGCTGGATCCAGGTCCAGACATCGCCGCAGACATCGCACCAGTGGTGGATGAAATGCGCACGCTGATCGCCCAGACCGTCGCCCGCAAGGCACGGGTCTGACAGCTATCTGGGCCGCGCTTCACATGCCTCGCCCCTTCGTCTAGGGGGATGCAGCGACAGAAATCGGCGGGGCGATATGTTCGACGACAAGACCATCCTGATCACGGGCGGCACGGGCAGTTTCGGCAAGAAATATGTCACCACACTTCTGGAACGCTACAAGCCGCGAAAAATCATCGTCTTCTCGCGCGACGAGCTGAAGCAGTTTGAGATGCAGCAGACGTTCAACGCGCCCTGCATGCGATACCTGATCGGCGATGTCCGCGACCGTGACCGCATGGTTATGGCCATGGAAAACGTCGACTACGTCATCCACGCCGCCGCGCTCAAACAGGTGCCCGCCGCGGAATACAACCCGATGGAATGCATCAAGACCAATATCGACGGCGCGCAGAACGTGATCCACGCTGCGCTGGTTAACAACGTCCGCCAAGTCATCGCCCTTTCCACCGACAAAGCGGCCAACCCGATTAACCTCTATGGCGCCACCAAACTGGCCTCAGACAAGCTGTTCGTGGCGGCCAACAACATGGTGGGCAGCAAGCGCACTCGCTTCGCCGTCACCCGCTATGGCAATGTCGTCGGTTCGCGCGGGTCGGTCGTGCCGTTCTTTGAAAAACTGCTGACTGATGGCGCGGGTAGCCTGCCCATCACCGACGACAAGATGACGCGCTTCTGGATTTCACTGCAGCAGGGCGTCGATTTTGTCCTCACCAATTTCGAGCGGATGCATGGCGGCGAAATCTTCGTGCCCAAAATCCCCTCGGTCCGCATTCCCGACCTGGCCCGTGCGATCGCGCCCAAGCTCGACCAGCACGTGGTCGGCATTCGCCCTGGCGAAAAACTGCATGAAATCATGTGCCCCGCCGATGACAGCCACCTGACCATCGAATTCGACAGCCACTATGTCATCAGCCCCACGATCACTTTCTTCGACCGCGAAACGTCCTTTGATGTCTCGGCCAATGGCGAAAAAGGCCAGCCCGTCGAACAGGGGTTCGAATACAACTCCGGCAGCAACGACCACTTCCTGACAGTGGATGAGATCGTGGCGTTCAACCGCACGGCCATGGCATGATTCCCTACGGTCGCCAGGATATCCCCCAGGCTGACCTCGATGCGGTGATGGCCGTCCTCAAAAGCGACTTCATCACCCAAGGCCCTGCCATTCCCGCCTTTGAAGCGGCAATCAAAGCGCAGACCACAGCGAACCACGCCTTCGCCGTCTCGTCGGCCACAGCCGCGCTCCACATCGCGTGCCTGGCCATCGGCCTTGGCCCCGGTGACCGGCTTTGGACCTCGCCCAATACCTTCGTGGCGTCTTCGAATGCGGGGCTCTATTGTGGGGCAGACGTCGATTTCATCGATATCGACCCGGTCACCTACAACATGTCCATCGACGCCCTGGCCGCCAAATTGGAAGCGGCCGAGAGGGCAGGGACCCTGCCCAAAGTCGTCATCCCCGTCCATTTCGCGGGCCAGTCCTGCGATATGGAGCGCATCGGCGCCTTGCGCGACAAATACGGCTTTCAGGTCATCGAAGATGCCAGCCATGCCATCGGCGGCGATTATCGCGACCAGCCCGTGGGCGCCTGCCCCCATAGCGATATCGCCGTCTTCTCATTCCACCCGGTCAAGATCGTCACCACAGCCGAAGGCGGCGTCGTCACCACCAATGACGACGCGTTGGCCGAGCGACTCGCCATGCTGCGCACCCACGGCATCACCCGCGACCCCGCGCTGATGCGCAACGCGCCCGATGGGCCCTGGTATTACGAACAAGTCATGCTGGGCCTGAACTATCGCATGACCGACATCCAGGCGGCCCTGGGCGCCAGCCAGATGACCCGGCTCGGCGCCTATATCGACGCGCGCCATGCCATCCGCGCTCGTTATGACGCGGCGCTCTCCGACCTGCCGCTGACCCTGCCGCATCAACCGGATTGGCAACGCTCGGCCCTGCACCTCTATCCGATCCTCATCCGCGACGATGCCCCAATGGACCGCGCCCAGGCATTCGACGCGCTTCGCGCCGCAGGCATCGGCGTCAATGTCCTCTACATCCCCGTCTACCGGCAGCCTTGGTATGCCGATATGGGCTTCCGCCGCGAAGACTTCCCGGCGGCAGAAGACTACTACGCAAGGATGCTCGCCATCCCGATGTTCGCCACCTTGTCCGAGGCCGATCAGGATACGGTCATCGCGGCGCTTCACGACGTTTTCGGCTAGGCCCATGCGCGGCGCTGTGGGCACCATGGCCGGGCGGCTTACGGCGGCGTTGCGTTGGCGCGCGGCTAAAGTGCTCAAGGGATCGCCGTTGCAGAAACCCCTACGCATCCTGTCCCGCACCGCCCGCGACCTGCGCCACCGGGCCATTGCACGTCGTCCCGACCATCGCCGCCATGACGACGCCCAGCGCGCGGCCCTGGCTGACTGGCTCCGTCGTCAGGGTTTGGAATGACAACGCCCCGCCTGTTGCTGCCCGCCGTGGACGATACGACACTGATGTTCGCGGGCTCCATGCGGCAACTCCTTCGCGCGGCGGGCATTCCCCACCACATCGCACTGATCGAAGGCGGCCATCTGTCCGACCGCCAGCGCGCGCAGTACCTGCCCGAAGGCCCCGACCTGACGTTGCCCTCGTCTGCCATGGGCGACCCTTCGGCGCTGTCGAATTACGACGCACTCGTGATCAACCGCCTGCCCTGGAACCTCAAACAGATGTTGGAACATGCGCGTGGCATATCCCCGATGGGCCGTCCCGTGGTCGTGTCTTTCCAGACGGGGCTGGACCTGACGCCCGATATCGGTCTGGCCAATCGCCGCGACGTCGATGTGGCCTTCCTGACCCCCCGGTCTCGCCTAGGCCGTTTCCGACGCGACTTCCCCCGCGCGCCCCACCAGCGCGTGGCCTTTGGCCATCCCGCCTTTCGCCGTCCCGGCCCACCCGCGCCACGGCCCGAGGCGACAGACGACGTCTATTTCTTCGCCCAGGCCATCTCACCGGCTACTTTGGGCGCGCGTCTCCATATGCTCGATATCCTGATCGCCATGGCGCGCACCCGGCCCGACCGGAACGTCTGGATCAAGCTGCGCCACCGCCCCGACGAAAACCGCGATCACGTCCACCGCGAACGATGGTCCTATCCCGAGTTGCTGGCCAAGCACCGCCCCGACGCGCCGCCCAACCTGCGCGTCACCGATTGCACCATGGCCGAAGCCATGGCCCTTGCAGGGCGTGGCCTCGCCTGCACCTCCACTGCGGTGGTGGAGCTGATCCGCGCGGGGGTCCCGGTGCATGTCCATGTGGATTACGTCGAAAACTACCTCGACCCGCTGGCCGCCCCCATGGCGGAGCTGTTCGCGCAAAGCGGTCTTATCGCCAGCTTGGACGAGGTGTTGGACGGTGTCACCCGCCCCCCTTCACAGGCCTGGTTGGAGGATTTCTTTTGCGAGGATGACCTGGCCGAAACCATGCTGCGCGAAATCGCGGCGGTGCGTGCCGCCGTCTGAAGCCCCCGGACCGGACTCAAGCCCGTAGGGCGCCGGTCCATCCATAGGCCGCCCCCACGGGCCGGCGACTTAATCGCTGTCGGCGTGATGCTGACCGGTTTTGCGGATGTGACCACAATCAAACACAACAGCAGGACAGTCGTTTCGCCGACCCGCGGCCCGTCAACGAACCGGCTTGCACCAACGAAAAAGGCCGCCCCGAAGGACGGCCCCAATCCTGGCAAAACCGGCAATCAGTTCTGCGCGTAATATTCGATGACCAGGTTCGGCTCCATCATGACCGGATAAGGCACGTCCGACAGGCCCGGTGTGCGCACGAAGCTCGCAACCATCTTGGAATGGTCGGCCTCAATGTAATCGGGCACGTCACGCTCAGCCAGTTGCACCGATTCCAGCACCACGGCCAATTGCTTGGACTTGTCGCGCACGGCGATCACGTCGCCTTCCTTCACGCGGTAGCTGGGGATGTTCACCCGCTTGCCGTTCACCGTCACATGCCCGTGGTTCACGAATTGACGGGCTGCAAACACCGTGGGCACGAACTTGGCGCGGTAGACCACCGCGTCCAAACGACGCTCCAACAGGCCGATCAGGTTTTCACCTGTGTCACCCTTTACCCGCGCGGCTTCCGCGAAGATGCGCTTGAACTGCTTTTCGGTCAGATCGCCGTAATAGCCTTTCAACTTCTGCTTGGCGCGAAGCTGCAAGCCGAAATCCGACATCTTGCCCTTGCGGCGCTGGCCGTGCTGGCCGGGGCCGTATTCGCGACGGTTGACCGGGCTCTTGGCGCGGCCCCAGATGTTCTCGCCCATGCGGCGGTCGATCTTGTACTTGGCAGAGGTGCGTTTGGTCACCGTCTGATCTCCTCTAGATATGAGGGCGTTGTCCTTTGGGCGTCTCACCCCGACAGGCATCCCCTTGCGGGGGCCGCCAACACCAATAGAAACCGCGCTCTAAGGCCCGCCCCGCCCCATGTCAAGAAAGGTAGCGGGGTGCCCCTTCATGCCGCAAAATCGCAAGCTCGGCGGCTGACAGACAGCGGCGCGCCTGGGGGCCGTAAGCCCCCGCATCGGTATCGGCGTCCGGCACCAATTCCAGCAGATCGTCGCGTTCCACGGTGTTCAGGCAAGATAGATCGGCGCCTGCCGGGTGGAAGCTTTCCGTGGGCAGGCCATTGGCTTCGATCACCTGATGACGTTTGAACAGGATATGCAGATAGGTGACCTCGGTGGCGCGATGGTCCAGCGTCACGGCCCGGTCATCGACCAAGTCCCGGGCCTGCACCAACACCTCATCTTCGCCCCAAAGCGCGCGGGCCTTGCGTCCCGACAGCAGGACCTGATGGTCGGGGGATACAAGCAGATCCCCATGTTCCGCCCCAAGCGCACCTGCCCGGATCAAGATCGGGCGCAGCCCGGGCATTGCAAACATGCGCGCACCTGACACGCGCCGCAGCCCCATCCAAAGGATTTCCTGCGCGCCGTCATCGCGGGTCAGAACCTGGTCACCGGGATAAAGATCTTCCACCGCGCGGCGCCCGTCCGGCGTCGGAATCAAAGAGCCAGGGGTGAAGCAAATCGTCTTGTGGGGCGCGGTGACCTCATGGGGCGCGGGCGCTTGCGCAATCCGAAGCTCCGTGTTGGCCGGGGGCAGCCCCTCATGAAAGACCAGTAACGTCTCGGAACCTGCAGTCACCAATTGCGCAGACCAGCGCATATCGCCGCTTTCGACAATCAAAGCATCGGGATCGTCCCTTGGGTCGGCGATGCGCTGAGGCTGCACGGAAATGCCCCGACCGCGGCCCAACTTCGCAACCGCATTGGGGGCATGGTCCCGCAGCCGTCCGTACCCCTCCGCGCCCGATAGGAGGAAAGCCGCTCGTGCGCCATCAAGTCGCAGAGGCGTACCGGACCAACGAAACATGGAACCTGTGGAAAACGGGCTGCGGGTGGATGGTATCGCCCCATCCACCCGCGCCTGAACGGTGGAAATGACCTGTGCCCCCGCACATGTCCCCAACATGCCCGCCCCTTACTTACCGCTTGTTTTGGCGTCGTTTTTTTGCGGTCGCTGCTCGACCTGCGGGGACATTAGCCCAGTCGCGAATCATACGTCAAACCCGTTTCTCGCACTGATTCGATTTTTTTCACAAAGGCCTGAGATCACTCAGTTTTGATTGAAACGTGAAACAATGAGTTGGGTCGTGTCATAGCCGTTGAAGTCCAAAACTTCGATTGCGGCACGCAATCTATCGGTGGGAATGGTGGGCTCTCGGTTCAAGATCCAGCCCGCCCGCCCGTCCGGTTGACCGACTACGGCGGTGCGGTATCCGGTATCCGTCCAAAGCACCCAATAGGGCGCTGTGAAAGGCACGCCCGCCAACTCTACCGTCAAGCGTCCAGGGCCTGTCACTTCGGCTGAACCTGTGATGCTGCGCAAAGCATCCCCCGACGGGTCTAAGCAAGTGTTGCGCAGGGTGATCGTGCCGTTCTCGGGCGTCGAATACTCCGCAATGGCCCCCGCGCAACCGGCTTGGAAGGGGACGGGGAAGCGCGCCACCTCGTACCAGCGGCCCGCATAGCGCGTGGCATCGAAATCCGCCTTGGACGCGATCAACACGTCCGGGTCACGGTAAGACGTCAGCAGCGGCGCCACCGCTGCCGTGGAACACCCGGCCAGCAAAAGGGCCAGTAGAAGTGCGCGCATGCTCATCCCCTATCGCGGCATCGGAATTTCGACCATGGGCTGGCCCGCCAGAATGGCGCGGGCATTGGCTGCCATCAGACCGCTCAAGGCCCGATCCCCTGATCGCAACCCGCCCGTATAAGTGCCATAAGCTGGCAGGATCAGCCGGTTCGCATCGCGCAGGAAACAAGGCCGCGACACGCGTCGCCCGCGCAGCGACAGACAGGCTTTGGGGTGGTAATGGCCCGACACTTCGTGGCGCCCATCTTCGGTGGCAATATGGCGGAAGGTGATCGGCCCCGCCGTCGCACCTTCGGCGGCGTGACCGCCAAGCCCGGTGGGCGCCGGGTCGTGATTCCCGGTGATCCAGGTCCAGTCGCGCCCTTCCATAAGCCGGGCCAGCCTGTTCCGCGGCTCCGCGCCCAGGGCATCGGCTGCACCCATATCGTCGAAACTATCGCCTAGGCAAATCACGGCCACCGGACCGGTTTCCGCGATGTCGGTTTCAAGCCGGGTCAGCGTCTCGGCCACCTCATAGGGCGGCAATAGCGGGCCGCCGCGTCGCGCCAACCGCTCAGACTTGCCCAGATGCAGGTCACTCACGACCAACAGCCCCGCCTCCGGCCAGTGGAGCGCCCCAGACGGTCGCGCCACAAGCTGCTGGCCAGCGAAAGTGAAATGCAAGTCGTTCCCCATGCGTTCCGGGTGAATCACGTTGCGCTGACCGGGGCAAGTCTCTTTGCCCGGAAATCGGCGCCCCACGCTCTGACCCAAGGTCAGTCTTTCAGGGTTTGCCGATTCGGCCCGGCAGAAAGCCATGCGGTCAAGTAAGAAGATATCTTGACTAAATTTTGATTAATGGTTCGATTGAGATGTCGGAAATATTTCTCTGGCGCGTTTATGGTAGTTTAATCAGCATATTGGGGGTCCTTATGCTTCTTATGGGAAACAACGACGCCGACATCCTCGTCGGGTCGTCTGGTGATGACGTAATCCTCACACAAGGTGGAAATGACGACATCGACGGCCGCGCCGGCGATGACAGTATCCGCGCCGGGAATGACGATGATCAGGTCAATGGCGGCGGTGGCGATGACACGACTGTCGGCGGCAGCGGCAACGATTCACTGATCGGCAGCACGGGTGACGATGCGATCCGCGGCGGCACAGGCGATGACTTCCTGAAAGGCGCGGGCGGCGACGACGTCCTGCATGGCGGTGCGGGCAATGACCGGCTCGTCGGTGGCCTCGGTGACGACCGGCTTGTCGGCAATACCGGCGATGACACGATCTTTGGGGGCCAAGGCGCCGACAAGTTCGTCTTCAGCGGCAATCAGAATACCGGCCACGATATCATCGCCGATTTCGAAGTCGGCGTTGACCGTCTGGTCCTGACCAACGGCGCGACGATCACGGACATCTCCGAATTCGGAAACGGCCACACGCTGCTGACCCTGTCCAATGGGGGAACCGTGGTGCTGCGCGGCGTGACACCGGATGAGTTCAACGGCGAAGTCACCCAGCCCGATGAACCCGATCAACCCGATGACCCGGACGAACCCGAGACGCAGACCGGAAGCGAATCCGGCACCGTGCCCAGCACAGGCCAGGAACTCATCTTCGAAGTCGAAGCCGACACGACCACCGACGATGGCGAGGCCGCGGTGGAAGCCACGGTGGGCCTGCCCGGGGTCACCACGCAACAGATCAACATCGCTTTCGTCTATGACGAATCCGGCTCCGTTTCCGGGACGCTCTTCGATCTTGAGGTGCAGGCGCTGCTCAGCCTGACGCAAACACTGATCGATCTTGGGTTTACCAATGACCAGATCGACATCGGCGCCATTCCGTTTTCGTCGGTTGGCTTCTTGGAAGGCGTGTTCGATCCCGAAGACCCGAACAATGACGGCGACGTCAATCCCGCCCTGGAAAGCGCGCTGGAAGCCCGCAACTTCTTCGGCGGAACCAACTTCGAGACCGCTCTGCAAGAGGCAGAGGCCTTCTTCGCCCAGGTCGACCCGACCAATGCCGAGACGAATATCGTCTACTTCCTCTCGGATGGGTTCGGCGGCGGGTCTTTCCTGGACGAAGTGGCGCGCTTGACCGACCCGGATGGTATCGCCGCACAGATCCTCGCTTTCGGCGTGCCGGGCGCCGACACGACCCAATTGGATCAGATCGACAATACGGGCGGCGCGGTTATCATCGCGGATGCCAGCGATCTGGATTCCAGCGTCATCGGCTCTCCCATCACGGGGACTTCGGTGGATGACTTCTTCATCCTGGTCAACGGCGTCGATGCCGGGATCGACGAAGATGATCTGCTGTCGACGCCCTTCGGTTTCGTGCTTCCCGAACAGATCCTCACCGGCCTCGTTCCGAACGATGGGTCCGTCAACGTGATCGAGGCCACGGTGTCCTTCGACGACCCCGACGACACCACGCTGACGGTGCAGCTTGAAATCGACGGTGCGCTGATCATCGCGTGATCAGCCACCTGGCCACAAAGGGGCCGTGACATGCGCCGCGGCCCCTTCTTCCTGGCAAAAATATCCCGGGGGGCTTCGGCCTGCCGAAGCGGGGGCAGAGCCCCCTCCCCAGATGTTTCGCATGCGAAACGTCCGAAGCGGGCTTTTAACCTATTGTTAATAAATTGTTTCGCGTGCGAAACATCTATAGCGGTTCTCGAAAAACCTGAGCCATCAGCTTTTCGTGAAACGGTGCAACGTCAATGCGATGTCGGGACGTTTTTCGAAAGTACTGATTCAGGTTTTTCGAAAACCGCTTTAGTCCAGCTCCAACCCCGCCTCGGCCATCAATGCGGCGGCTTCCTCTGCGATCAAGCGATGCTCGGCCTTTCCCCTGATCGGCACGCGCCCCAGTTCCAGAAATAGCGGCGCCGCCAATGGTGTGACGCGGTCCAGGTTCATCTGGTCGATCCGGTCGCCGACCGTTTCCAGCAGCAATTCCACCCGGCCGAAATCGATATGGCCGCGCATGGCCTCTTCCTCGGTAATTTTCAGCATCAGGTGCTCGGGGTCGTAGCGGTGCAGCGTGTCGTACAGAATATCCGACGAAAACGTCGCTTGCCGCCCGGAGGACCGTTTGCCCGGGAAATTCCGCTCAATCAGGCCCGAGATGATGGCGGCGGCGCGAAATGTCCGCTTCATCACCGCATTGCCCTTCAACCAATCGTCCAGCGCGCGGTGGATGCCATCGTGCTGCAGGAACGGCGCCACGTCTGGCACGGGCTTCAGCCCCCAGATCAGTGTGGCGTAGTCAGTGGCCACAAACCCCAAAGGCTCCAGCCCCGCATCCTCCATGCCCTTGGTCACGAGCAGTGCCAGCGTCTGGTGCGCGTTACGGCCGCAAAAGCCATAGATGCAGACATGTTCGCGCCCGTCGCGGGGGAAGGTTTCCACCAGCAGACGGCCGGGTTGGGGCATCCGGGAATACTTGGTCTGAAGCTCCAACCAGTCGCGGGTGTGGTCGGGGAAGGCGCTGAAATCGCCTTCGTGCAAGAGCCTTTGGATACGCTCGGCCAACTGGACAGAGGTCGCCCATTTGTAGCCGATATAGGTGGCGATCCGCGGCTCTCGGTCCGGGCGGGGGGAGACTTCGACGGTCATCTCGCGCATGTTTTCGTAGCGCACCACTTGGCCGCCCATCAGGAAGGTGTCGCCGTGGCTGAGCGTGGTGGCGAAGCCTTCTTCGATCTCACCTAAGGGCATGCCGCCACGCCCCTTGAAGCGCACCTTCAGCGTATCGGTGTCGATGATTGTGCCCAGGTTCATGCGGATCTGACGGGCCGCCCGCGGGTCGCGCAGGCCCCAGACCCCCGGCGTGCGTTCCTTCAGCCGTTGATAGCGGTCATAGGCGCGCAGCGCGTAGCCGCCGGTGGCCACGAAATCGAGGCATTCATCAAAGGCCGCGCGACTGAGCGTGGAGTAGGGGCCGACGGTTTTGACTTCAGCAAATAGGTCGGCGGCGGCAAAATCGCCCGCGCAGGCGGCGATGGCGATGTGTTGGCACAGCACGTCGCGCGGCCCGTCTAGGCGCAGATCGCCGTCCAACTCGCCCGCGCGCACGGCCTCCAACGCGGCAACGCATTCTACCACTTCGAACCGGTTTGCCGGGATCAGCCGCGCCTTCGACGGCGCGTTGTAGCGGTGATTGGCCCGTCCGATCCGCTGGACCAGTTGCTTGACCTTCTTGGGCGCGCCCACCTGGATGACCAGATCCACATCGCCCCAATCAATGCCCAGATCCAGACTGCCGGTGGCCACGATGGCGCGAAGCTCGCCCGCGACCATGGCCTGTTCCACGCGCAGGCGGGCTTCCTTGGACAGCGCGCCGTGATGGATGCCGATGGGCAGGTCGTCTTCGTTGGCCAGCCAAAGGTTGTGAAAGAAGATCTCCGCCTGGGCGCGCGTGTTGTGAAAGATGAGCGTCGTCTTGTGGCGCTTCACCGCGTCCAACACGTCCGGGATGGCATAGCGCCCGCCCGCGCCCGCCCAGGGAGGGTCTTCGCGGGTGGGCATGATGGCGATGTCGGGGGGCGGGCCGGGATCGGCGTGCAGGATGGGGCAGGGGTCCGGGTGGCGGGCCAGGTAATGGGCGATGACCTGCGGGTCGTCGACAGTGGCCGACAGGCCCACGCGGCGCAGGGCCGGCGCGAAGGTTTGCAGGCGGGACAGGGCCAGCAGCAGTTGGTCGCCCCGTTTGCTGTCGGCCAGGGCATGGATTTCGTCCAGAATGACGCGCTTGAGCCCTGCAAAGGTGCGCGCCGCATCGGTGTAGGACACCATCAGCGCAAGCGATTCCGGCGTGGTCAGCAGAATGTGGGGCGGGTCGGCACGCTGACGCTTGCGCTGCGTCTGGCTGGTATCGCCGGTGCGGTCTTCGACGCGAATGGGCAGGCCCGCTTCTTCGATGGGGGTGCGCAGGTTGCGGCGGATGTCGTTGGCCAGCGCCTTGAGTGGGCTGACGTAAAGCGTGTGCAGCCCCTGATGCCTGCCATCCGCAAGCTCGGCCAGGGTGGGCAGGAAGCCCGCCAGGGTCTTGCCGCCGCCCGTGGGCGCAATCAGCAGCAGCGAAGGTTCATCCTTGCGCGCCATCATGTCGCGCTGGTGGGGATGCAGCGACCAATCGCGGCGCGTGAAAAAATCGAGAAGGGGGGCAGGCAGGTCCATGGGCGGACGGTAGCTTGCCCCGCGCAAAGTAAAAGGGCGGGCCCGGAATGGCCCGCCCTTTCGGTATGTGCGATGCGGGGATTTCCGCGTTTTTCGTCGGCCTTAAGCAAGACCCGGCAAAGGTGCGTCAGTTGAGCGTGATACCACGCTGCTGCGCCTCATCGGCATAGACTGCGGCCTGATCGGAGGCGAGGACCGATGCCTCGTAATCGGCAGCTTCGAAGCTTTGTGTGGCACCATCGCCATCCAAATAGGTGTAGGTCCCGTTTTCGAGCGTTGCACCGCCGTCGATGGCCGCTTGCCAGACGCCCTGGTCGGGGCTGATACCTGCTTGAGCTGTCGTGAATGCTGTCTGCAGCTCGGTATTGGACGCGCCCCGCGCCTCAGCTTGCAGGTTCGCCAAGTCTTGGCCGGTCAGCTGCGTCGTTTCCCCCAGCTGGGAGAAAGACACGCGGATAATTCCATCGGCTTCGAGTTGGTCATCAATGTCATTGGAAAGGTCTTGGATGCCGCCCGATACCACTGTCGCCACGGCCAGACCCAGACCGACAATCGCGGCGGTCAGGACAACCCAGTCGACGGTGACGGCACCGGACTCGTCATGAAGAAAGGTCTTGGGCGAAGGCGTCATTGTTTCACTCTTACCTTGGGGTTCAATAAAATTGGGTAAGCGGAATCATGCCGGTCGATGGTGGCAGCTCTGTGGCGTCAGGCGGACAAATGTCGGAAAATTTTAGGAGGTCGGTTATTCACCCGTCCAGGTTTTCAAGTTGCGCAACATAAAGGTCCGAGATGCGGCGCGCCGCTTCCAGTTCCAACGCGGCAATGCGGTAGGCGTCGGACCCGGGTGCGGCCGCATCAAGGGTGCGGCGGCTTTCCGTCATCAGCCGGGCCTGGGCGTCGATGGCGAGACGAAGTTCATCCGGTTCCATCTGGGCCGCGGATGCGATGATCATGGGATGCAGTTGGCTGGCGTCGCAACCTGTTGTTGCGCAAGCCTTTTCCAGTGCGGGGCGCACAGCTTCCGCGGTGAGTGCCACAAACTGGATATCCCGGACACTTCCGGCGGTGATGGGCGGGTAGATGTCGCTGGCGGCGTCGGCGCGCATGTCATCGGTCAGAAAGACGGCGCCCGCGATCACGGCGCCCAGAAGTGCCGTTGGGATGACGATACCACTCGCCCGAAGGACGTGCCAAAAATCTGGCTTGTCAGCCATTGCCTGTCTCCTGCCGTGCCTGCACATTTCGCGCTTAGGTCATTCGCTGCGAGGTAGAATGGGCTGAAAATCGGGCGAAAATCGGGCAGGGGGTGGCGCGAAGGCCTCAGTGCACGATCTCTGACTCTTCCACAAACAGGTTGGCCCAGGCACGGTCCACAAGTTCGGGCGTCATGCGGTAGGGCATGCCTTCGAAGTCGCAGGCGGCGATCATCTGGTCGATGAGGAAGTTGCCGTGGAAGTTGGCATAGACGTTGTCGATTTCCGGGTACTTGTTCTTGAGAAGATGGATCAAAGCGCCTTCATCCAGCTCGAAATTCTTCTTCTTCGCGACCATGGCGAAGATCTTGAGGAATTCCTGCTGTGTTGGCCCCGCGATGAGGACTTTGAAGAAGATCCGGCGCAAGGCGGCGACGTCGAAGATTTTGTTCGGGTGGAAGTTGGTCGAGAATACCACGAGCGTGTCGAAGGGCACTTCGAACTTTTCGCCCGATTGCAGGGCCAGGATGTCGTAGCCCACTTCCATGGGAACGATCCAACGGTTGACGATTTTCTGGGGCGGCTCGGCCTGACGACCAAGGTCGTCCACGATGAAGACGCCGCCGGAGGACTTGAGCTGAAGGCTGGCCTGATAGGTCCGCGCGACGGCGTTGTATTTCAGGTCCAGCATGTCGAGCGACAATTCACCGCCGGTCATCACCGTGGGCCGCTTGCACAAGATATAGCGGGCATCGACGCGCAGATTGACTTTGCGCAGCTCGGTCACCTCGCATTTGATTTCGACCGGGGTATGCACGATCGGGTCATAGAGCGTGATAACTTGCCCCGCATATTCAATGGCATGGGGGATATAGACATTATCGCCAAGCGCGGCGCGGATACCTTCGGCAATCGATGACTTACCATTTCCGGGCGGACCATACATCAAGACCGAGCGGCCGGAGCCCACGGCGGGACCAAGCTGGTCAAGCAGCCCGTCGGGTAGGATCAGGTGCCCCATGGAATCGATCAGGCGCTGGCGCGTGATTTGGACGTTTTTGACCGATTGCGCCTTCACCTGCTCTTTATACTTTTCGAGAGGGACGGGCATCGGGCCGTAATATTCCGACTGCGCCAAGGCGTCGGCGGCACGGGCCTTGCCCGCATCGGTCAGCTGGAAACCCATTTCACCGGAAGACCCCGCATGCATCGTGCCGGTGGCCTGCATCAGACCGGCATCGCGGGCTTGGTCGATAAGCTGCTGCGTCAGGCCCGTGGTCAGGCAAATCGCTTCAGAGATTTCGCGCGTGGTTTCGACGGACTTGCGAAACACTGTCTTGAGAAGGATGTCGCGCAGCATGACATTCGTCAGCCCCGTTTCAACCAGCGTGCGGGGCTGGATGGGGGAAGGGACGCCCAATTCGCGGGGATCAAGCTGCTTGTTCATGTCGCGGACCTTGCTCTGCCATGCTTCGCACCGTCTTTGCCCTAAGAAATCGGCAAGATTAGGGCTTAGCTGTGAACAATAGCCAGTAGGAAATACGACGACATTGTGGGCGCGAGAGCCAAGCCAAACGGGACATAGCCCCTCCGGTCGTCTGCGAACCAGATCCAATCCGGTTTCGCAGTCCGCAGCGCCGTGCTGCGCCGTGCGATCATCATCCCGACCAACAGGATGACCGACCAAATGACATAGAGAACGGCCACTGCCGACAGGTCTGCCAGCACGACCATGGGCGCCGAAGCGGCGATGTACTTGGCATCGCCCGCCCCCATGCCGACCGTCGCAAACATCACGAAACAAATGCCCAGCACGACGACGAAGTGCAGGTAACGCCAGAGATATTCCTCGACGGGCATGAGAAAGAACCCGGCGACCACGAAGATCGCCACCGTTGCAAGCACCGCCTCGTTGCGGATCTTCATCTCAGTCAGGTCGGTGTAGATCACCCAAAGACTGACCGGGAGGGTCAGCAGGCCAAAGACGATGGCCTGCATCTGGGTGATAGCAAAATCGCTGAGCATCAACGTTCTCCGGGCGTCAGGCGTCCAACGATTCAAGCGCGCGCGCGGCGGGCTCGAAGTAGCGGGGATGCGTGTCGATGGCGTCTTCCAGAAGGGATCGGCCGATGTCGATGTCACCCTGCTTGACCGCTGCCAGACCTGCCGTGTGCAGAAGCTGGGCGCGTTCTTCCTGCGTCATGGGCACCATGGGCAGGGTGTAGACGCGGCGCGCGGCGCGGGCCAGAACGAGGTTATTCTTGGCGGTGTAGAGTTCGTCATCATAGGTGATCGCCTCGATGAAGAGACGTTCTGCCGCGTCGGTATCGCCGCGCGTCAGCTTGGAGAAACCCCAGTTGTTGAGAACACTTGCGGGCCTAGTGGTGAGATCCACGGCGGTTTCATAGAAGGTGTCGGCGCGCGACCATTGCTGTTTGCTGTCGGCCACCATGGCTTCCAGCCGATAGCGGCGGAAGGTTTCATGGGTCGGTGGGATGCTGTCGAGCACCACCTTGGCGGCATCCCAATCCGACGTCCGGATCAAAACATCGGCCAGGGCCACGCGATCTTCGTTGTTGCTGTCGGGCATATCGACGACTTTTTGCCAGGCAAGCTTGGCTTCGGTCTGACGGCCGCCACGAACCAACGTGCTGGCAAGTCCGCGATGATGTTCGATGTTATCGGGCTCATCCGCAATCTGACGCTGGAAATAAGCGGTGGCTTCCCTAGGTTCAGCCACGCTCAGCATGATTTCGCGGATTGTCCCGGCCTGTGCCTCGGTCGCGCCGTTCACGGCACGGGTCACATCGGGTTCGCCGCAGGCCGAAAGGGCCACGACGCCCCCCAGAAGGAGGGTCTTGACGACAAGATGGCGCATTGTGCGTCCTTTTTACTGCTCGGGCCTTCGTTTTTTTATGGTTGCTGTCCAGGCGAGATCAGGTCGTAAGTCCCATTGATCCCACGCGTCAGCGTGAAGGCTTCTTCCTCATAGTCCGTGTAGTCGAATTGCTCCAGTCTTTCACGCGAAACTCGCAGATTGTCACGAATTTCGGGAGAGGGTTGCAGAGCGAACGCAGTTTTTAGAACGCGGGTGGCTTCGCCGTATTCACCTTGTTCCACCAAAACGACGCCGAGATTGTTTAACGCGTGGGCATTGCGCGGTTCTTCTTCGATAACATCCCGCAATAGGCGTTCGGCCTGTTTGAGCCGTCCAAGCGAGATATTGGCGCGGGCCATGGCGAATTTCACCTCGGGCGTGGTGCCTTGGGTCGCGGCCGCCCGGATATAGCTGTCGAGCGCCAATTCGGCTTCGCCGGCTTCAAGCAACCGATCACCGACAATCATCGGATCCACACCGCCCGCCACGCGGGCGGGCGCTGCGAGCGGGTCGGGGGCCAGGGCCCCGCGTCCGGTAATGGCGGTTGTGGGTTGGCAGGCGGCCAAAGCCGCGCATGCCATTAGAAGATATGCGCTGCGCATTAGAAACCGGCCCCCCCGCCGAGCGACGTTGCAATTCCGTGAAGCGATGGCCCAATCAGAATGATCAGAAGGGGCGGTACGCAGAACATCATGGTCCCAACGGTCAGCTTGGTGGGCAAAACGTTGGCCTTTTCCTCGGCCCGCATGACACGCTTGTCACGCATTTCGGCCGCGTAAACCCGAAGGGCGTCAGCGATAGACGTCCCGAAGGTGGCCGACTGGATCATCACCGTCACGAAGCTGGTGATATCGTTGATGTCGCAGCGATCGGCCATGGCGCGCAACACGTCGGGCTTGTCGCGGCCGGCCTTCATTTCCTGCGCCACGATGAGGAATTCACCAGCCAGCGCGGGGTAGGAGGGTTCGATTTCCTTAGCCATGCGGATGATGGCCTGGTCAAGAGACTGACCCGCTTCAACGCAGACCAGAAGCAGGTCCAGCGCATCGGGGAAGCCATCTTGGATTTCCTGCTGCCGTGCGGCCACGCGCTTGATGATCCAGTAACGCGGGGCAAAGTAGCCGACAGCGGCGGGGGCCATGATGTAGGCGAATTTCGACAGCGGTGAGATATCGCCCGCCAGCGCAAGCGCATAGATCGAAGACAGGACCAAAAGGCCAAGGCCAAGGACAAGCTGGGCTGCCGTCAGGGTGCGCACCGCATCCTTGTGCGTATAGCCCGCGCGGATCATCAGCTTGCGTGTCTTGGATGCCTCTTCCTCGTCCTTGGGTTCGAGGTATTGGGCATATTTCGCCAGATGTTCATTGCGTGTGCCGTGGCGCGACAGCTTCTTGTCGGTGCCGTCTTCATTGAGCACGTCGCTTTTGCGTTCACGGGCAATCCGGTCCAGCGGCTCGGACTTCCGGGTCAAGAGGACCGGCAGGGCAAGCAGGACCAGAAGGACCCCGGCCGCGCCTGCGATATAGATCATGCCGTCGGGTCCGAGGAGCGCGGCGACCAATGTGTCAAATGCTTCCATAATGGCAGTCTCCTCAGACTTTGATGTTCACCATCATTCGCATGAACAAGATGTTCACTACGAGGAACACGCAGACAACCGCTGCAGCAGGAATGAAGTAAGCCGTGTCTTTTACGTCAGTGTAATAGTCCGGCTTCATCACGTTGATGCCGACAAGCGCCAGGATCGGGAAGGCCGACAGGAAGATGCCCGACCAGCGTGCTTCGGCGGTGATCGCCTTGACTTTGCGGAACAATTTGAAACGGGCGCGGACCACGCGGGACAATCCTTCGAGGATTTCGGCAAGGTTGCCGCCCGATTTCTGCTGAATGGCCACGGCCACGGCGAGGAAGCGCAGATCCTGCAATTCCACCCGTTCGGCCAGCGCACGAAGCGCATCGGGCACGTCACGGCCATAGGCGGCTTCGTCCGCGATGAAGCCCATTTCGGTCCCAAGCGGGTCGGCGACTTCTTTCGCGACGATGCCAATGGCGGAATTGAGGGGGTGGCCGACGCGAAGTGACCGCACGATCAGTTCGATTGCGTCAGGCAGCTGTTCTTCCATCATGCCAAGGCGTTTCTTGGCCTTGTTGTTCACCCAGGCGAAGACGCCGCCCACACCGATCCCGATGGAGATGAGAATGCGAAGGGCCAAGGCGCTGCTGGTGAAGAGCGTCAGAAGCATGAAGGCAATGATGCAAACCAACACCATGACACCGATGAGCGCGCCGGGGGTGAAAGCAAGGTTCGCCTTCTGGGCCCGGTCCGCCAGAAGCGAATAGAGCGGGATCTGCTTGGCGCTGGCGTGTTGGGACATCTCCTTGCGGAGAACGGCCATCACTTCGTCGCGGCTGGCGCCCTTTTCCATCAGCGCAAGGCGGCGATTGACCCGGTTGTTGAGCTGGATCGACTTGCCGAAGGCCAGAAAGTAGATACCGCCAATGATCAGGTATACTGCACCGAAGATGGCGAGATACAGAAGTGGCTCAATGGAAATTTCCATGGGTCAGTGCCCCTCGGCAGGTTCATAGATGGATGCCGGTAGGTCGTAGCCCCAGGCCTTGAACCGGTCGGCATAATGGCTGCGGATGCCCGTGGCGGTGAAGCGCCCAATGATCGTGCCATCGGATTCGAGGCCCAAACGTTCGTAGCGGAACACTTCCTGAAGGGTAATGACTTCCCCTTCCATGCCGGTCACCTCGGTGATCGACACCATCCGGCGGGAGCCGTCTTGCAGGCGCGAGGCCTGCACGATCAGGTTCACAGCCGAAGCGATCTGGGCGCGCACGGCCTTGAGCGGCATTTCGATCCCGGCCATGGCGATCATGTTTTCCAGACGCGAAATCGCGTCGCGGGAATTGTTGGCGTGGATCGTCGTCATGGAGCCGTCATGGCCGGTATTCATGGCCTGGAGCATGTCGATGACTTCTTCGCCACGCGTTTCCCCCACGATGATGCGGTCGGGACGCATCCGCAGGGCGTTGCGCAGACAGTCACGCTGGGTGACGGCGCCCTTGCCTTCCACGTTGGGCGGGCGGCTTTCCATCCGACCCACATGGTCCTGCTGAAGCTGAAGTTCTGCCGTGTCCTCGATGGTCAGGACGCGTTCGGAATGGCCGATGAAGGACGACAGCGCGTTGAGCGTGGTTGTCTTACCAGAACCGGTCCCGCCCGAGACGATGACGTTCAAGCGGCAGGCACAGGCGGCTTGCAGATATGTCGCCATTTCTTCGGTGAAGGCGCCGAACTTGACCAGGTCGTCAACGGCCAGCTTTTCCTTCTTGAACTTACGAATGGAGACGAGCGAGCCGTCCACCGCCACCGGCGGCACCATCGCGTTGAAGCGCGACCCGTCCTTGAGACGGGCGTCAACATAAGGGTTCGATTCATCGACGCGGCGACCAACGGCGGACACGATCTTGTCGATGATGCGCAGAAGGTGGCGTTCATCCTTGAAGCGGATGTCCGACTTTTCCAGCTTGCCCGCACGTTCGATGTAGATGTTGTGGGGCCCGTTCACGAGGATATCGTTTACGGAGTCGTCTTTGAGAAGCGGTTCAAGCGGGCCGAGACCCGTCACTTCGTCATAGAGTTCGGAATTGAGCGTGTCGCGATCTTCACGCCCGAGAACCACGCCCATATCGGCCAGTTCTTCGGAGGTAATCGTGACGATTTCGGCCCGCAGGGCAGAGGCGTCCGCCTTGTCGAGCGCGCTGAGATTCAGGTTGTCGAGCAACCTATGATGCATCTCAGTCTTGAGTTCTTCGATTCGTTCCCGGCGCTTGACGTCCTTGTCGGCGGGCATCGGCGCGGCGGGGGGCATGGGCCTTGGCCCCTTGGCGGCAGGGGCCGCGGCGGGCGCGGGCGCAGAGGTGTCGGCCGCGGGCGCTGCCTTGGCAGCCCCGATCGGCTTTGCACCTTCAATTTGCGGCTTTTTGTATCGTGAGAACATGAACTCGTCTTCCTTCGGGCTTTAGCCGAACTTCAGGCCGAAAACTGGCTTCTTCTTGGCTTTCTGGGCCATGGCGGCGGTTTGACCGGATTCGATGGCCTGACGCGCGTCATGGAGTTCCTGGGCCAAGCGCTGGATTTCCTTGGTCATGGCATTGCGCGGGGCAAGCTCTGACAGGGTACCCGCCTGGTCATTGACTTCGGTCACCTGCTTGCCGCCATCGGGCAGCACCGTATGGAACTTCACGCCCAGCCCGTCGGCCATTTTGTCGATGCGGGCGCGGCCCGACATGTCCATTTTCCCAGGCGCGCGGTTGAGAACGAAGCTCAACTGCTGGGTGGACATACCTTCGGCTTGCAGAAGCTTTTGGAAGCGCATGGCATTCTGGGCAGAGCGGACTTCGAGCCCGCAAACCAAGAAGTAGATGTCAGACTGGCCATAGATCGCGTCGGTCCAACCTGTGACGGCGCAGGGCATGTCCACGATCACGACATCGAAGCAGGATCGGGCCAGCGTCAGGAGGGTGGTGACATCTTCAGGCCCCACCATGTCGAGCGGCAGGATGTCCGGCGGTGCGGTGAACACATCCAGCTTGTCCTTGTAGCTGCTCAACGCCTGCCGGAACGCCTGTTCGTCCATCGACGAGACGTCTGACAGGACTTCGTAAATCATGGGCTTGCGCGGCAAGTCGAGAAGTGTGGCGACCGTGCCGAATTGCAGACCCATGTCGATGACGCAGACGCGTGGGGCGTCGTGCTTCGAAATCGTCGCCAATTCCCAGGCCAAGTTGATGGCCATGGTCGTGGCGCCATCGCCGCCCGATGCGGATTGCACCGCAAAGAGCGCGCCATTGGCACCGCGTCCGCCACCGGTCGTCGCCGCGGCTTCGCCCCCGGCTTGGGCCATGCCGTCCGGCAGGCCGCCGGCGGCGCGCTGCAACATTTCCATGCTGTTTGCCGGGTTGGGCTGGCGAATGCGCACGACGGCTTCGCCAAGCGCCCCATCCGGGAGAGGGTAGGGGGCAAAGTCATCTGCACCAGCGCGCATCAGGTCATGCATGGGCGTCGGGCCCAGACCGTCGGCCACGAGGATCACTTGCAGCCCAGCCCGTTTGGCCAGGCGAATGATTTCCGACACTTCGGGAAGCTTGTCTTCGTCTTCGTGGTCAACGGCGACCACGATGAATTCCAGATCGCGGGCTTCATCCTGTTGCAGGAAATCGGCGCCTTCCACGAAGTTCAGATCACCCCAGGCTTCGCCCAGCTCGGTCTCCATATCTTCGATCAGCAGGTCGAAATCCTGCACGTCACGTGAGATGGTCACCGCCTGAAGCGGTGCGGGTTCGGGGAGGGGGGCCAAATTGCTCGCCATCAGAATATACCACGCATTTTTCTTCGACCCCGCGGGCCGAGCGCTTCGTCATTGGCCTTCGGACCGCAGACGAGACGCGGAGTTGTCCGCGTCACGGTTTGTGTGCCGGGCAATTCGGGCAACAATTGGACCGCATGCGTGAAATTATGAGAAGCGGCAGCACCGGTAATGCCCCGCTTTTTCCGCGCATGGGCGCAACAAAAGGGCCATTTGAACAAGAAAGGCCCCGCCGAAGCGGGGCCTTTTGTCTTCCAATGTGCAACGCGCACCGCGTCGCTATGCCTGGGTCAGAGACCTTGGCGCGGCCGTCCCGGGAATTCCCGCTCAATCGGCGGCGTGGCGCCGCGCGCCACGTAGCGGCGATCTAGGACTTCCGCGTATTTCCCATCGAGGATGATGGGATGGTTCGCGACGAAGCCGGCAACCTCGGTCACGGTGCGGCGGTTCGCGCGTTCCCGGGACTGGGTCGGGACCAGGGGCTGGGTTTCGCCGAAGCTGACCAGGGCCTCCAGCCGGGAGGTGCTGATACCGCGCTGGGCCAGGTAGTTGACCGCAGCCCGCGCCCGGCGCTGACCAAGACGCTTATTGTAAGCGTTCGAGCCGACGAGGTCGGTGTGACCAAAGACGCTGAAGCGAACTTCAGGGAATTGCCGCATGAAGTCGGCCTGCTGGTCCAGAACCGCTCTGGCCGCTCCATCAAGCTGCGCCGAGTTGAAGGCGAAGTTGATGGTCGTGGGCACGGCCTCAGCGAACTGCGCGCCCAGGGCCGTCATGGCAGGGGCTTCACCGTTCATGACCAGCATGTTCTGCATGGTCGGGTTGCCGAAGGCCCCTTCGTCGATCATGGCGCCCGCAGGGCGGTTGAAGTTGGAGTCGACGCAAGCCGAGAGGGATGTCATGCCAAGCCCCAGAAGGACGGCGCGGCGGGAGAAGTGTTTCGTTTTCATTGTCTTACTCCAACACGTAGCCGTAGTTTCCGGAAAAGTCCTGCGCGGCAACTTCGCCACCGCGGCTGGATGCGCGGGCAGGGCTTGAAGCCGCAGGGGCCGCGCGGCCGAAGAGGAACAGCTCGTTCTCGGTTGGGATGCGGATGCGATCTGTCGGGACTGCAAGTGCCGCACCCGTGGATGGTGTCACGAGATGGGCCGTGATGATGATCACCAGTTCAGATTGATCCCGCTGGTAGCTGGCCGACCGGAACAGGGCGCCCAATACGGGCAGATCGCTCAGGAATGGCACACCCGAAATCGAGTCGGTGAAGTCATCCTGCAGGATACCCGCGATGGCGAAGCTTTCGCCGTCACGCATCTGGACCACCGTGGATGTTTCGCGGGTCGAGAACCCGTCGACCAGACCGCCGTCAATTTCCGTGGCTGCTGTCGGGTCAATGGACGAAACAGACGCTGTCAGTTCAAGATCGATGACGTCTTCACCGATGACCGTGGGCAAGAACTGCAAGTTCACACCAAAGGGACGGTATTCAACCGAAACTTGGCCGCCATCTTCGCCTGAAAAGACAGGGATGGGAACTTCACCACCAGCAAGGAAGCTGGCCGTCCGCCCGGACAGGGCCGTCAAGTTAGGCTCGGCAAGGGTGCGAACAACGCCTTCGGTTTCCAACGCTTCGATCAGGATGTCGAAGTCGACGCTACCGGCACCAAATCCGATGGCTAGCGTGCCGTTGGGCGACGTGAGCGGAGCACCGCCGCCTGTGAAGTCGGCTTCGATGCCGTCAACCGAGAACGACGCGCCCAATTCCTTGGTTACCGAGCGCGACATCTCGGCGAAGCGGACTTTAAGCTGCACTTGGTGCGAGCCGCCGACCGTCATCAGGTTCAATACCGCGTCAGGCGCATAGCGCTGGGCGATCTCGATCGCTTCATCGACGACACCAATGGACGAAACCATCCCCGAAAGGATAATGCCGTCATTTGCTGTGCGTACTTCGATGCGTTCGCGGGGAAGAAGTTGCTTCAGACGCTCTTTCAATTCAGCAATGTCCGGGGTGACCTGCACCTCGACATTGGTGATCAGGCGACCGTCGGGTCCCAGAAGCGTCAGCGTCGTGCGACCAGGCAACTTGCCCAGAACGTAGACGGTGCGTTCCGAAAGGGTCGCGATGTCCGCGATCAGCGGATTGGCGACAGAAAGCTCCGCGAAGGGAGTATCCGCTTCCAAAACGATAGCCCGGTTCAGCGGCACCTTAAGTGCCGACTGTGTCCGACCCTCCGAAATCCGAAGTGTTTGTGCGAAGGCGTCAGATACTGGAGTGCCAGAGATTAGCACACCCAGCATCGCCGCCTGGACGATGGATCTAAATTTCATGTGACCTGCCTCTCAAATCACTCTGCTCATGCTACGGATCTTATGTCCGCATCGAGGGCATGATGGCACAGCATCAATTTAATGCAATCTGGTCCGGTAAGCATTAACCGTTTCTCATGCAGCGAAGTCACACAGCGCCACCTTTCAGCCACATTACTCATCGGGCGGAATCGCGTTCTGGCAAAGCAAAAGGCGGCGCCCAGAATTGGGCGCCGCCTTCTTTGGCAACTGACCTCGGATTGCTGGTTTATTCAGCGTCGGGGCAGGGGATCGGCATCCGCACCATTTCGGCGCCACGCCGCGTCCGAACCGAACATGTCCGGGTTTGCGCCACCGTCTCTGCCGCGCCAATGATCGAAGTGATGTCGGCTTCCACTTCTGGCGAGACCGACTCGTCAGCCACACCGACAAGCGCCAAGGTCAGGCGACCGGTGGCTTGGGCCTGGGCAAGTTTGGCAACAACTTCGGGCGAAGCTTCGACGGTGACATTTCGAGCAATTACGGGATTGTTGCGCTCTTCATCTGTCTGCTGATCGACGGCGATCAACGGCAGGTTTGCGTGGATCAGGCGCGTGACCCCACCATTGGTGGCATTGCCCGTCCAATAGACGTCGACACGGTCGCCTGGGCGCAGAAAACCTGACACGCCGGTTGTAACGTCAACTTGCAGTGCGAAGGCGCGCATGCCGGGGGTCAGGCTGGCGCCAAGTCCGGCCGCTTCGCCCGGCTGCGTCACCTTTACGGCGAGCAGCGGTTCATCGGCCTCCATGACGCGTAGCACCGTGCGGGGGCCATCGGCATCCGGCGGGAAGATATCGTCCAGTGTCTTGAACGCCCCACGTGGAATGCTGTCTGCGGGCCAGGCAATGGGCCGGACATCCGCTTCGCGCAGCACGTCGCCGTAGCGCAATTGACGCTTGAGGACGAAGACGTCTTCGACGGGAACAATTTCCTGACGGGTTTGGGTCAGGGCGGTTTGGTACTGGTCAAAACGGGATTTCGCCGTGTTGATCGCAAAGCCGGCCAGGCCCAGGCCCGCCAGCAGCAGAAACGCAAAAATGAGACGCATCTTGATCGAATCCTCGGTCAGAGTTTCGCCGATTCCCGGCGGTCGTTTCCGTTTTCGCGTCCGATTGCGGCAAGATGGTGGAACCGCAGCGGAGATCGCATGGAATTGGGGGCTGGACATGAAAACGCCCCGGACTTGGTCCGGGGCGTTCTGATCGACCCAATATAGATTGAGTGAATTACGGCGTCGTGGCGGCGGGGATGAAACCGCGCGTTGCATCCATGTTGTTCATCTCACCTGCGATATCGCCAGACAGGCTTTCCAGGCCGCCGGAAACGACGCCCATGACGGCCAGGCCGAGACCCACGAGGGCAGCGGTCAGAACGACCCAGTCAACCGTAACGGCGCCCGACTCATCGGCGGTGAAGTTCTTGATCAGGTTCAGCATAGTTTTGATCCTTGGTTTGCCCAACGGGGCAGAGGTTGGTTTCTGTATCGTCGGGCTTGGCCGCCCTTTCGATGAAGGTGGTTTGACCCTGAATCGGGGCACGAATGAGACAGCTTCGCGGTAAGGCTAAGGAAACTTGCAGATCAACCATGACTCAAAATCGTATAAGAATTTGATTTTTATGAATTTCATTTTTGGCCGCATTAACTTTAGGTATTTTTCCTACGGCGCGTGGCAGATCTCGTCTCGGATTTTAGACGTTGAATGGGGGCCGCGCCTGCCAGCACGACCCCCTGTCCCTCGACCGTAGCCGATGGAGTTGTGACGCTTCCCTCTTTATCCTTGCCGCCTGCCAACGGGTCGGTGGGAACTGCTCGATCGTCACGTTTCCTGCCCGAGTGTATCGGTGCTTCTTTTTGATCCGTCAGCCAGGGCGGTCTGCCATCGCCCTTGCAGCGGATGTCGAAGGTATCGGAGCGAAATAAGGCGAGAACATGGCCAATTTCGCTCCAATTAAAGACAATACCGCATTTACGTACAATTAACGCTTGATGGAGAACAGTTAGCCTCAGGATCAGCGCGCAACCCATGCAGTTAAGGCGGTCATAGCGATCGGGAGGACCGTGAATGTCACACTCACAGCATGTCTTACCGTGCGTCCCATGACAGCGGCGGCGCAATCATGGCACGTTGGCAGGTATAACAACGGACCGAGCAGTTCGACATGAAAACCATCTTTGCAGGCGCCCTTGCGGCGGTCCTGTCGTTGCCGGTGCAGACTGCGCCGACATTGGCAGGCGACTTCACGTTCAAGACAGTCCGCCCGCCGACGGCGGGGACGAAGCGGCGAATCGATATCCAGATTGAGCCGCCGGCGCCTGCCCAGGCCCCCCGGCCGGGCACGCCGCAGGCGCCCGATTCGGCAACAGCACGCACCGCACCTTCTGAGCCTGCGGATCGCGGGGAACATCAGGCCTGGTTCTGGTCTGCCATATCCCCGTCTATCGAGCAGGAGCCGGGCCGCTTCCGGCGCGCGGTTCAAGTCGCAGCCCGCCCACCTGCGGGAAGCGGTGTTTCGGCCCCTTCCATTCAGCACCTGCAAAGCATCGCAAAGGCCCATGGCCGAGAGATTCTGGCACGGTCAGTTGGGACGCGCGTGTCGCCCGCGCTCGTCCTGGCGCTGATTTCCGTCGAATCCGCAGGCCGTACCGATGCTGTATCGCACAAGGGCGCCACCGGTCTTATGCAGCTCATCCCCGCCACCGCCGAACGCTTCGGCATTCGCGATGCCCGCGACCCGGCACAGAATATTCGTGCCGGCGTAGCCTATCTGGACTGGCTGATGGGTGAGTTCGGCAATGACCCGGTTCTGGCCCTCGCAGGATACAATGCTGGGGAAGGCGCCGTGCGCCGCCATTTCGGCGTGCCGCCCTACGGGGAAACGCGGGCTTACGTGCCAAAGGTGCTTGCCGCCTGGAACGTGGCGCGGATGATGTGCGTCACCCCGCCCGAGCTGCCGGGCGATGGCTGCGTGTTTAGTGCCGAGCTGATCGATAGTTAAGGCTGGCAGGACTCTGACATCAAAAAAGGGACGCGACCCATAGGTCGCGTCCTTTTTTTATTCGTTCAACAAACGGCCCGCTATCAGTCTTGCGGCAAGCACTCAGAAATCTCGGACCAGAGTTGGCTCAACGAGGGGCGCCCGGGAAGGTCGATGATCGGAATATCGGCATCCAGAAGGGCATCGACGAAGCGCATCTGGGCGCCGGCATCCACGACGTCTTCGCGCTGGATAACGGCGACGGGCTGCCCGGTTGCATCCGCGATCAGCAGATCGGCAACAAGGCCTGCAATCGGGTCTTCGCCCGAAAACGCCTCATCCACGACAAGGAAGGCGCGCAGCGCCACACCGGCGTGGAGCGAACATGTGGGGGCTTCCGCTTCGAGCCGATCGGCAATCCAATTGTGCAGCTTGACGTCTTTGACGGACATCAGCGGCTTGGCGCGGATTGTCCCGTCGAGAACATCGACAGGTGCGGTATTGGCTTTGCCACGGCGGCGACCTGCGCCAGCCAGGGATTTGGCGCGCTCAACGGCGCTGCGCGATCCAGCCCATTCATTGGCCCAGCTGCCAGAGCCGCGAAGATCGTCCTTGGGGGCGGGGGCCGACGGGGCCACTTGAGGCGCCGCCCGAAGACCGGTCAAACCGGATTTCGCGATGCGCGTCACGGCGCGTGTCATCAGGCGGTCGAGTTGCATTTTCAGTCCATGCGGTACGTCGGGTCTGACCCTGTTAATGATGGTCAGGCAGGGCGGAATTAGGGCAACCAAAAGGTAAATCGGCGAAAAAGCAGGCGCTGTTCAGACGCGTTCACCGCGGTCCAACCGGGCAAGGAAGGTGTCGGCATCGGCAATGACCGTGTTGCGGCGATCTTCGTCCATCCGGTCCCAGGTGCGATACATTTGGGCCATCCGGGGGTTCCCCTCGAACCGATCACGGTGACGGTCGAGGAAGTGCCAATAGAGTAAGTTAAACGGGCAGGCATCCGGCCCAGTCTTGTCCTTCACGGCGTAGCGGCAATCCCGGCAATAGTCGGACATCTTATTGATATAATTGCCACCCGACACATAGGGTTTCGATCCCACCACGCCGCCATCGGCGAATTGCGACATGCCGATCACGTTGGGGCATTCGACCCATTCATAGGCATCGGCATAGACGATCAGATACCATTCATGGACCTGATGGGGGTGCAGCCCGGCCAGCAGGGCGAAGTTGCCGGTCACCATTAGCCGCTGGATATGGTGGGCATAGGCGTTTCGCATGGTGCCGCCGACGGCTTCGCGCAGGCAACGCATGTCGGTGTCACCCGTCCAGTAGAATTCTGGCAGGTCGCGATCGTGGCCGAGGGCGTTCCGGCTCGTGTAGTCGGGGCCTTCGCGGAAGTAGATGCCGCGGATGAATTCGCGCCAGCCGATGATCTGGCGGATGAACCCCTCAACTGCGTTCAACGGCGCGGCATCGTCTCGCCAGGCCTGTTCGGCTGCTTCGCAGACCTCGCGCCAGCCAAGAAGCCCGGCATTGAGGTAAACCGACAGAAGCGCGTGATAGAGATACGGCTCACCCGCGACCATTGCGTCTTGGTAGTCGCCGAAACTGGGCAGGCTTTCCGCGATGAAATGGTCCAGCGCGCGAAGCGCCCCGGCGCGGTCCGTGGCAAACCAGAAATCGTCCAGCGTGCCGTAGCGGTTGCCGAAACGGTCACGCACCAGATCGATGACTTCGCTGACGGTTTCGTCGGGGTCAAAGCGCAGCGGACCCTTCGGAATCAGCCCCTTGGGCGGCGCTTTGCGATTGTCGTGGTCGAAGTTCCACTTGCCCCCCACGGGTTTACCATCTTCCATCAGAAGCCCGGTCTTGCGGCGCATTTCGCGGTAGAACCATTCCATCCGCAATTCCTTGCGGCCCTCGGCCCAGGCCTCGAACTCGGCATGGGGGCAGAGAAAGCGGTTATCGGGAAAGATGTGGACGGGCAGGGGGGCGTCTTCCAGTGCGGCGATCAGGCGAAACTCACCCGGTTCAGTGGCGATGGCTTCCTCGGCGCCGGTCGCCTCAGCCGCGCGCAACAATTCACCGGGGATCGAGTGGGTGTTTTCGGGATTGTCCAGCTTAGTATAGCGCACCTCCCACCCGGCAGCGCGCAGATGGGCGGCATGTTTGCGCATGGCGGCAAACAGAAACGCGATCTTCTTGGGGTGGTGGGGGACGTAATCGGTTTCGGCCTGCACCTCGGCCATGACGATGGTGTCGGTGCCCTGGCTGCCTTCGCGCAGGGCCGACAGATCGTCCGAAAGCTGGTCACCCAGAACCAGGATCAAGCGTTTCGTCACCATTCGATAGGCTCACCCGCATAGTCGAAGAACCCGCCCGATTGCGCGGGCGTCAGGTCCGACAGGACGGTGATCAAGTTGGCGGCGGCGTTGTCGGCGGAGACCTTGGACGCTTTGTAGCCTTCCGTGAACGACGTCTCGACCGTGCCTGGATGCAGCGCCACTACGACGGCGCCCTTACGTTTGCGCCCGATTTCGATGGCCGCGCCATGGACAATCTGGTTGGCCGCCGCCTTCGAGGCGCGGTAGCTGTACCACCCGCCCATCCGGTTGTCGCGGATGGACCCCACCCGCGCGGTCAGCACCCCGACGCGGGCATCTGTGGCCAGATGCGGCGCCAGATGCTTCAGCACCAGCGCCGGGCCAATGGTGTTCACAGCCAGCACCTTTGCCATGGCTTCGGGATTGATGGCGTCCAACGTCTTTTCGGGCCCATGCCCCTCGGGCGCCAGTATGCCCGTGGCCACCATCGCCACCGATATCGTGGGCAAATCGCGCATGAGCCGCGCCACCGATGCGTCGTCGGTCACGTCCAGCCCATCCGTGCGCCGCCCAAGACGGATGACGTTGTAATCGCGTGCCAGCCTGTCAGCCAAAGCCGCGCCTATGCCGCCCGAGGCGCCGATAACGAGTGCGTTCTCCATGCCCGGGCGAGCTAGCGGCGGGCCCGGCGCCGTCAATGTGTGATCAACTGCCCAGCAGGTTGTGCTGCAACGCCTTGCGCACAGCATGGGCGGTGGTCGTGGCATCCAGCGCTTCGCGCGCCAGGCGCAGATGCTTGTCGACCGTCTGTTCGTGGACGCCAAGTATCATGGCGATATCCCGCGTCGTCTTGCCCTGCGATGCCCAGTCCAGGACTTCGCGCTGCCGGGTCGACAATGGTCGCAGCATCGGATGGGGCAATGTTGCGATCCGCAGATGCATGGCATTGGCCAACATCTGCAATGTCGTTCCATCCCGTGTCCAGGCATCTTCGATGGCGCGCTGGTCGGGCAGTATCCTGGTATTCATGGAAATGCCCGCACGCAGGCCGGGGACCAGACCGCGGAAGCTGCCGAGGTAGCCCGACCGATAGCCGAATCGTTCGCGCAATTCGGCCAAACGCAGGACGGACCGTGTGGGTGCGCAATTTACCTGGGCCATCAGATCCACATGGCTGATGAAACCGGAATGGGTGCTGATCCATTCCACCATCGGATTGTCCAGATAGAGTTCTTCGTCGAGATACAGGTCCAGATAGCCATCGTCATGGGCGCAAAGGATCAGGGTTTCGCTTCGGTCCGGTCGGTGCCCGGGAATAAGCGGCTGACTTGACGTGCCATAAAGCAGCCAGTCGAAACCGCAGGCTTCGGACGCGTCGCGAAACGCGCCCCAGGCGGCATCTATGTTGGCAGCCTGCATAATTGCATCCATCGCTCTATTTGCCGCTTCGGGAGACAGAACAGGCTGTGTGCGAGTGAGCATGACGTTTACGACACTACAGGTCGCGTCGCCCGCCGCCAACCCAGATCAGGGGCTTCCAAAATGCGTGTTTGCGCGTATAGTCTGGCGCCATGACAAGGCTCTTGACCCTGGACCTTCTTCTTAGCCGCTCCTGAGCGTGCCATCCGGCGCGACCGCTCGGGAGGGACGCAGCGCCGAAAGAAGGACACCAAATCAAGGATCAAGCCCATGACTTCCCCCAAAGACCGCGTCGTTATTTTCGACACCACCCTGCGCGATGGTGAGCAATCGCCGGGTGCCACCATGACCCATGACGAAAAGCTGGAAATTGCGTCCATGCTCGATGAAATGGGCGTGGATATCATCGAAGCTGGCTTTCCCATCGCTTCAGATGGCGATTTTGCCGCTGTGTCTGAAATCGCGAAAAATGCGGAAAGCGCTACGATTTGCGGTCTGGCGCGCGCGAACTTCAAGGATATCGACCGCTGCTGGGACGCGGTGAAGCATGCCAAGTCCCCCCGCATCCACACGTTCATCGGGACATCGCCGCTGCACCGCGCCATTCCGAACCTGAACAAGGATGAAATGGCCGACCGCATCCACGACACGGTCACCCATGCCCGCAATCTGTGTGACAACGTGCAATGGTCGCCCATGGATGCCACGCGCACCGAATGGGATTACCTAGCCCGGGTGGTCGAAATCGCCATTAAGGCGGGTGCGACCACGATCAACATCCCCGACACGGTGGGCTACACCGCGCCGGTGGAAAGCGCCGACCTGATCCGTCGGCTGATTGCCGAAGTACCCGGCGCCGAGGATGTCATCTTCGCCACCCATTGCCACAACGATCTGGGCATGGCGACGGCCAATTCGCTGGCCGCCGTGGAAGGCGGCGCCCGCCAGATCGAATGCACGATCAACGGCTTGGGGGAACGCGCGGGCAACACGGCACTGGAAGAGGTCGTCATGGCGCTCAAGGTGCGCGGCGACATCATGCCCTACACCACGGGGGTAGAGACCACCAAGCTGATGGCTATTTCCCGTCGCGTGGCCGCGGTGTCGGGCTTCCCGGTCCAATTCAACAAGGCGATCGTCGGCAAGAACGCCTTCGCCCATGAATCGGGAATTCACCAGGACGGCATGCTCAAGAACGCCGAGACATTCGAGATCATGCGGCCCGAAGATGTGGGCCTGTCAGAAACCTCGCTGGTGATGGGCAAACATTCGGGGCGCGCGGCCCTGCGCTCCAAACTCAAAGAGCTGGGATATGATCTGGCCGACAATCAGCTGGCCGACGTTTTCGTGCGTTTCAAGGCCTTGGCCGACCGCAAGAAGGAAATCTACGACGACGATCTGATCGCGCTGATGCAAGACGAAGAACGCACCGGCGAAGACCGCATCAAGGTGGACCGCGTTCGCGTTGTCTGCGGGACCGATGGTCCGCAAGAGGCGGAAATCACGCTGACCATCGACGGCGAAGCCCATTCCTCCGAGGCCACAGGCGACGGCCCCGTCGACGCGGCCTTCAACGCGGTGAAGGCGCTGGTCCCGCACAAGGCGCGGTTGCAACTCTACCAGGTGTCGGCCGTGACCGAAGGCACCGATGCCCAGGCCACCGTGACCGTGCGGATGGAGGAAGAAGGCCGCATCGTATCCGGACAATCGGCGGATACGGATACCGTGGTGTCCAGCGTTCGGGCCTATGTCAACGCGCTCAACCGTCTGTTGGTACGGCGCGAAAAAGCGGGCAAGGATGCCCGGGAAATCAGCTACAAGGATGCGGGCTGACATGTATTTGCGGGGCGCGCGCCACCGCGCGGCCCGCAACATATCGGCTGGAACGACACGGTCGCGGTCGACGAGCCTTCCCTGCCGGTTTGTTTCGGTGCAGGCTTCCTTGATGTGTTCTTCATGAGTTGTTCGAAAGGGGCCTTCTTCCATGGTGTTCAATATCGACTGGGGCTTCATCGGGCAGCTTGAAGGGGCCGGATTGACCACCGGTTATGTGCCCACCGACCGGGACGGCAGCGTGATCGGGCAATCCGGGGTGACCATCGGCACTGGGTTCGATATCGGCCAGCACAGCGCCGCCGAGCTTGCGACCCTGTTCGGCGCAGATAGCGAAATCACCCGCCTTCTGACCCCGTATGTCGGCCTGAGAAGAGCAGCGGCGGTCACCGCATTGGAAGAGACCCCGCTGGAAGTGACCCGGGCGCAAGCCGATGAAATCGACCGGGCGATCAAGGAAAGTAAAGCCACCCAGCTCGCCGGGCGCTATGACCGGGCTGTTGCGGCATCGAATAATCGCGCGCTTTTGCGGTTTCGGGCCTTGCCCCGCCGGGCGCAGACGGTGATCGCTTCGGTGTCGTTCCAATATGGCAACCTCGCGATCCGGACACCGTCTTTTTGGGGCCTGGTCGTCGCGCAAGATTGGGCAGGCAGCGTCGCCGAGTTGCGGGCATTCGGTGACCGCTACGGTCGGCGTCGGCGGTTGGAGGCGGATTACCTTGAACCCTTGGTCAAGGCGCGAACGTGATCTGGCGCGCGGCGATCCTGGCGCTGGTGGTCGGCGGACCGGCCCTTGCCGATGGCGGCGAGCCCTACATTAACCATTTGCCGTCCGCGGGTCAGCCTTGCAACGGCTCGGCGGCGCTATGCGATGCGGCACAAATGGTCGCGCGGATGCATTCGGTTGCCAGCCCGCCCACCGCGTGTGCTGTGACAAGCGCGCTGGCCGATCGCCTGAACCTTGCAGATTTCCCCAACTCCGCTGGCCCGCGCATCGACCGCGGCGCGGTGACGGTCCCGTCGGACCTTTTTCAAGTGGTCACGCCGCCCCTTTGCCCCGCGCTTGTCCTGGTTGACGATGGCTGGACCCTGTCCATGACCCCCATCGCGGCAGGCGGTTGGGATATTGACGATGACACGGCGCAGGTACTGGTCGAAATTCGCGACCGCGCGTCGGATGCAAGCTACGACGCGGGGGCCTATCTTTTGGTGTCCGGCATCGACCAGACAGGAGTGTTGTCCGTGCGCGAGTTGTGTAGCTGGGCCGATGGCGGCGCGCCCGATCTGGCGCTTTGCCTTAGGTAAACCACAGCGCCCTTCCGGCGAAGCTTTGCCCACAGGGGCCACGCGCCCACTGGACCCGACCCCCTGGAACCCGTTAAAGCCGTCCAAAACCCCCGGGGGCTATCGGGGCGGTACGGTTTGGGGGACTTGGATGTCTATCTTCGGAAGCCTGTTCAGCAAGGACATGGCCATCGACCTGGGGACGGCGAACACGTTGGTCTACGTCAAAGGCCGGGGCGTGGTGCTGAATGAACCGTCGGTCGTGGCTTACCACATGAAGGCGGGCCGCAAGGAAGTGCTGGCCGTGGGCGAGGATGCCAAGCTGATGCTGGGCCGCACGCCCGGCAGTATCGAGGCGATCCGGCCCATGCGCGAAGGTGTCATCGCCGATTTCGATACTGCCGAAGAAATGATCAAGCATTTCATCCGCAAGGTGCATAAACGCTCCACCTTCACCAAGCCCAAGATCATCGTCTGCGTGCCCCACGGCGCCACACCCGTGGAAAAACGCGCCATCCGCCAGTCGGTGCTGGGCGCGGGGGCGCGGAAGGCCGGTTTGATCGCCGAACCCATTGCCGCCGCCATCGGGGCGGGGATGCCGATCACGGACCCCACCGGCTCCATGGTGGTGGATATCGGCGGGGGCACCACCGAAGTTGCCGTCATGTCGCTGGCCGATATCGTCTATGCCCGCTCGGTCCGCGTGGGGGGCGACCGTATGGATGAGGCGCTGATTTCCTATCTGCGCCGCCACCAGAACCTATTGGTGGGCGAAGCCACGGCCGAGCGCATCAAGAAGGAGATCGGCACCGCCCGCATGCCCGAAGATGGGCGCGGTGAGGTCATGCAGATCCGCGGTCGCGACCTTTTGAACGGCGTCCCGAAAGAGACCGAGGTGAGCCAGGCCCAAGTGGCTGAAGCCCTGGCCGAACCCGTGCAGCAGATCTGCGAAGCGGTCATGACAGCACTGGAATCCACGCCGCCCGACCTGGCCGCCGATATCGTTGACCGCGGCGTGATGCTGACGGGTGGCGGCGCCCTTTTGGGCGAGTTGGACCTGGCGCTGCGCGAACAGACGGGGTTGTCGATCAGCGTTGCGGATGAAAGTCTCAACTGCGTGGCGCTGGGCACCGGCAAGGCGCTGGAATTCGAACGCCAGTTGAGCCACGTGATCGACTACGACAGCTGAGGCACGGGGCATGGCCCAGTCTCGATCCGGAGACGACATCTACCAACGCCCGCTGCGGCGTCTTTTCATCGCTCTGACATGCGTCGTTCTGGTGGCGCTTGTGCTGCTTTGGCGGATCGACAATCCCCGCGCGGAACGCATCCGCGCCGCCCTGGTGGACCGGATCGTGCCCAGTTTCGAATGGGCTTTGGCCCCGGTCACATGGACGGGCCGCCTGATTGAAGATTTCGAGGGCTATGCCCGCGTCTATGAGCAAAACCAGGAATTGCGCCGCGAATTGCAGCAGATGAAGGCCTGGCGCGAGGCGGCCATTCAGTTGGAACAGGAAAACGCGCGCTTGCTGGACCTTAACAACGTCCGCCTGTCGCCGGACCTGACCTATGTGACGGGCGTGGTGCTGACCGATTCCGGCTCCCCCTTTCGCCGCTCGGTGCTGCTGAACATAGGGGCGGGGGATGGCATCCAGGATGGTTGGGCCGCCATGGATGGGCTGGGCCTGGTGGGGCGTATCGCGGGTGTGGGCGAACGCACGGCGCGTGTGATCCTTCTGACCGATGGCAACAGCCGCATTCCGGTGACCATCCAACCTTCGGGCAAGCGCGCCATCCTGGCGGGCGACACGACCGCGGCGCCTGTGCTCGAATTCGTGGAAAACCCCGAAGACGTGCGCGCGGGTGACCGCATCGTCACTTCGGGCGACGGCGGTGTCTTCCCCCCGGACCTGACGGTGGGCCAAGTCATCCGCGACGCCGATGGCCGTCTGCGCGTGCGGCTTTCGGCGGATACGCAGCGGCTGGAATATCTGCGCGTCCTGCGGACCCGCGAAGCTGCCGAGATCGAGACCAGCGGCACGCTCATCACGCCCGAACCCGGACCGGTTCAGGGTCCGCCACCCCCGCCGGGGGGCGGTTAGCATGGAGGGGCGGTCGGTCTGGTTCTACCGCCTCGTCTTCGCGGGCCTGGCGGCGCTGATCCTGTTCTTCGCCCTTCTGCCATTCGGCGCGGGCGAGGGGGGTGTGCCGGGCCCCGAGCTGACCTTCTGCCTGCTGGCGGCCTGGGTGCTACGCCGCCCCGATTACGTGCCTGTCTGGCTTCTGGTGATCGTTCTCATCATCGATGACGCATTGTTGATGCGGCCCCTGGGGCTCTGGGCGTTGATCGTTTTGCTGGTCAGCGAATACCTCCGCCGCCGGGTCGATCACACCGAGGCATTGCCGTTTTGGTCAGAGGTGGGCTTGGTTTCGGGCTGCATCGTGGTTGCCTTCATCGCCAACCATGCCGTCCTTCTGCTGCTTCTGGCCGAGCCACCGCCCATCACGGGCCAGGCGCTCCACGCCCTTGCAACGATTGTCTTTTACCCCCCAACCGCCATATTCTCCCAACTGATCGGGGTGAGGCGCCTTGCCCCGGGTGAATTGGATACCCTCGGGACGCGCGCCTGACGCAGGGGCATGCGCGAAATGGACCACCAATGAAACGCAACGTGCAGGAAATGACGCTTTCGTCCCGCAACATCACCAGACGGGCCTTGGTGATGGGCGGGCTGCAATTGGGCTTCGGCGCGCTTCTTGTGGCGCGGATGCAGCATCTGCAGGTGGATCAGGCCAAGGAATTCCTGATGCTGGCCGAAGAAAACCGTATCAAGGTGCGGCTTCTGGCACCGGCCCGCGGCATTATCTACGACCGGAGGGGCGTGGAGCTTGCGGGCAATGAACAGATCTATCGCGTCTCCATGATCCGCGAAGATGCCGATGACGTGGATCAGGTTATTGCCAATCTGCGCGGCCTCGTCCGGCTGGACGAAGACACGTTGCAGCGGGCTTTGCGCGAAATGGACCGCCGCCCCCACCAATCGGTAACACTGGCCGACCGGCTGTCTTGGGAAGAGCTATCGACCATCGCGGTCAACGTACCCGCTTTGCCGGGCATCACACCCGAAGTCGGGCTGAGCCGTGTCTACCCGATGGGGCAGGATTATGCCCATGTGGTGGGCTATGTCGGCCGCGTGTCGGAAAAGGACATCGCTGAGGCGGAAGAACCGGACCCCTTGCTGCAAACCCCGCAATTCCAGATCGGCAAGATCGGCGCGGAACGGCGGCTAGAAGGGGTGCTGCGGGGCAAAGCAGGCTCGCGCCGGGTGGAACAGAACGCCGCCGGTCGCATCATGCGCGAGTTGGGCCGGACAGAGGGGACGTCAGGCAAAGATGTGCAACTGACCATCGATGCCGGACTTCAGAACTTCACCCAGGCCCGGTTAGGCACCGAAAGCGCCAGTGCCGTGGTGATGGATGTGCGCAACGGCGATGTCCTCGCTGCCGTGTCGTCCCCCAGCTACGACCCGAACCTATTCGTGTCGGGCATCAGCGTGCCCGACTACGCCGTCCTGCGGGACAACGATCACCGGCCGCTTCACAACAAGATCGTGCAGGGCCTCTATCCGCCCGGCTCCACCTATAAGATGGTGACGCTGCTGGCCGCCCTGGAAGCGGGTGAAATCAGCCCCGGCGAAACCATCTGGTGCGGCGGCCATACCACTGTATCGAACCGCCGCTTCCATTGCTGGAAGCGCGGCGGCCACGGTTGGGTCGATCTGGCAAAATCCCTGCGCGAAAGCTGCGACGTCTATTACTACGACCTCGCGCAGCGCACCGGCATCGACAATATCGCCGCCATGTCCAAGAAACTTGGACTGGGTGTCGCCCACGATATCGAAATGACCAGCGTGTCCAGCGGTCTGATCCCCACGCGCCAGTGGAAGCGGGACCGGCGGGGCGAATCCTGGGTGATCGGCGACAGCCTCAACGCCTCCATCGGGCAGGGCTTCGTGCTGACCTCGCCGCTGCAACTGGCGGTGATGACGGCGCGCCTTGCTTCGGGCCTTGAGGTCGTACCGCGGCTCGTGCGCTCCGTCGATGGGGAAATGCGGCCCTCGGGCGTGAAGGGCCCGCTGGACTTGCCGCGGTCCTGGTTGGATATGACCCGCGACGCCATGTACCAGGTCGTCAACGCGCGCGGGGGGACTGCCGGACGGTCCCGCTTCGAACTGGCAGGGGTGAAGTGGGCGGGTAAGACCGGCACAAGCCAGGTACGGAATATCACCCGCGAAGAACGCGCCCGCGGCGTCTTCCGCAACGAAGACCTTCCTTGGGAACGTCGCGACCATGCCCTTTACGTGGGCTATGCGCCCTATGTGGACCCGAAATACGCCATTTCCGTCGTTGTCGAACATGGTGGCGGCGGCTCGCGCGCAGCGGCGCCCGTGGCCCGAGACATCATGCTTTACGCGCTCCATGGCGGGATCCCCCCGTTGGAGGCCTATCCGTCGAACCAACGCCCCGAGATCGAAGAACTCTTCGCCTCCATGCCGCTTGACCCGCGGGTCCATCGCACCACCGAGGTGTCCGAGGCGTGAGCTACCTTGAATACAACGTCGCCCGTGTTCCCGCCGGGCTTCATAAGGTGCTGGCACTCAACTGGGCGCTTGTCCTGCTGGTCAGCGCGGTGTCCTGCATCGGCTTTCTGGTGCTTTATTCCGTGGCAGGCGGCGATTGGCGCTGGGCTGAGCCGCAGATGGAACGCTTTGTTCTGGGCCTTGCCGTCATGTTCACCGTGGCCATGGTGCCCATCTGGTTTTGGCGCAACGTCTCGGCGCTGATGTACGGGATGACGCTGCTACTGTTGGTGGCGGTGGAATTCATCGGTTCCACCGGGGGCGGGGCGCAGCGTTGGATTGACCTGGGCTTCATCCGCCTGCAGCCATCGGAATTGATGAAGGTCACGCTGGTGATGATGCTCGCGGCCTATTACGACTGGTTGCCCGCCAGTAAGGTCAGTCGCCCGCAATGGGTTCTGGTGCCTGTCCTTCTGATCATCCTTCCGGTCTTCCTGGTCATCAAGCAGCCTGATCTGGGCACCTCTATCTTGCTGTTGACGGGGGGCGGAGCCGTGATGTTCCTGGCGGGCGTCCACTGGGCCTATTTCGCCACCGTCATCGCATCTGGCGTCGGGTTGGTTACCGCTGTTCTGAAGTCCCGCGGGACGGATTGGCAGTTGATCCAGGATTACCAATATCGACGCATCGACACCTTTCTCGACCCTGAAAGCGACCCGCTGGGGGCGGGGTACCACATCACCCAGTCAAAGATTGCGCTGGGCTCGGGCGGTTGGACGGGAAAGGGGTTCATGCAGGGCACGCAGGCGCGACTGAACTTCCTGCCGGAAAAACACACCGACTTCATATTCACGACCCTGGCTGAGGAATTCGGCCTTGTGGGGGGCCTGTCGCTGCTGGCCCTTTACCTGTTGATCATCGCGTTCTGCGTGATTTCCGCCCTGCGCAACAAGGACCGCTACGCGTCGCTGGTGACGCTGGGCATCGCGGTGGCGTTCTTTCTGTTCTTCGCTGTGAACATGTCCATGGTCATGGGCATGGCGCCGGTGGTGGGCGTGCCATTGCCGTTGGTCAGTTACGGGGGGTCGGCCATGCTGGTGCTGATGTTGGCCTTCGGCATCGTGCAATCCGCCCATGTCCACCGCCCCCGCGCGGCGGGCGAAGGGCGCTTGCTGCGGCGCTGAAAGTTGCCGTTGCGAACGGGTACTGTGCGCTGATCGCGGTTTTGCCCCGCGGGTTGCCGCCTATCTGTGCTCCAAAGCAGATCAAGGAGCGATCCCATGACCAAGCACATCACCGGCCTGCACCATGTCACGGCCATTTCCGGGCCGCCCCAGGCCAATGTGGATTTCTTCACTAAGCTGATGGATCAGCGCTTGGTGAAGAAGACCGTGAACTTCGATGACCCGGGCACCTATCACCTTTACTACGGCAACCAGACCGCCGATCCCGGCACCATCCTGACCTTCTTTCCATTCGTGGGTGCCGCCCCCGGTCGGCCTGGGCCTGGCATGGCCTCGGCCTATGCTTATTCCGTGGGGGAGGGGGCCTTTGCCGATGTCGTCGCTGACATGCGTAACAGGGGGGGCCGCATTTCTGACCCTGAAGAGCGTTTCGGCCAGCAGGTCGCCACGGTGACCGACCCCGATGGGGCCTCCGTCGAATTGGTGGCCGAGCCCGGCAACCATGGCCCGGCAGAGGGTGGCTTTCATTCTACCACGCTCTGGCTTGACGATCTGGGCGCGACCCAGCGGCTTCTGGTGGATCATATGGGCTATGAAGAGGCGGGTCATGACGCCGATGACGGTGCCGAACGTCTGCGCCTACGCGCGCCGGGCGATGCCCGTGGCACTGTGGTTGACCTCTATCGCCGTGACGGTGCGGCACGCGGTGTGCAAGGTTCGGGGACCATCCACCACGTGGCGTTCCGTGCCATGGATGATGCCGATCAGCTTGATTGGCGGGAGCGGATGATGGCGGCGGGCATGCAGGTCACCCCGGTGATCGACCGCCAGTACTTCAATGCCATCTATTTCCGCGAACCCGGCGGCGTCCTGTTCGAGATCGCCACCGACCCGCCCGGCTTCACCCGGGATGAACCGCTGGAAACCCTGGGCGAGGCGCTGAAACTGCCCGACCAGTATGAGCCGATCCGTGACCGGATCGAACAGGCGCTGCCGCGGTTGAGCGCATGAAGGGCCTCGTCTTGATCCACGGGCGCGGCGGGTCGGCGCGGGACATGCTGTCCCTCGTCGGCCCGCTGGGCGCCGGTGATCTGACGGTCGCCGCGCCCGAGGCGCCAGGGCGGTCGTGGTGGCCCAGTTCGTTCCTGGCGCCCATGGCGCAGATGGAGGCGCCGCTTGCCGCGGGCCTTGAGGCCGTGGACGGTGCCATGACCTCGATGGGCCTGCCCCGCGACCAGATCGCCATCTTGGGCTTCAGCCAAGGCGCTTGCCTGGCCCTGGAATACGGCGCGCGCCATGGCGCGGGGCTGGGTGCGGTGATCGGGCTTTCCGGGGGGCTGGTCGGTTCGGGTGAGGGGATGGGCGCGCTGCAAGACGCCCTCTATGGCCATGCAGATAAACGGTTTGACTATGCGGGGGACCTGACCGGCCTGCCGGTTCTGGTCACCTGCCACAGCCAGGACCCGCATATCCCGATCAAGCGCGCCCGCGACAGTGTTGAGGTTTTCGGCGGGCTCAACGCCAAGGCAACGCTCATCGAGCATCCGGGCCCTGGGCATCAACCCATGCCCGATGGGATTTCGGCGGCCCGGGCGCTGCTTCGCCCGGTAGGGTAACGGGGACCCAGCAAGCGTGGCCGGCTTTGGCCAAAGCTGCTGCCGGAAGTCTCCGAATGCTGAACAGAAAACGGGCCGCCCCGAAGGACGGCCCGTTCTAACTCAAAGTCCGATCAGGATTATTCTTGCTGACCCATGAACATCAGCAGGAACTGGAACATGTTCAGGAAGCTGATGTAGAGGCTCAGCGCGCCATCGGACGCCGCCTTATCCAACCATTCCTGATCGCCGTGGACCGCGTGGGCCACATAGGTGTTCTTAATGTCCTGCGTGTAGAACGCCGTCAGACCCGCGAAGATCAGCACGCCAATGGCCGAGATTGCCATCATCATCGGGCCGGATTGCAGGAACAAATTCACGACCATCGCCAGCAGCAGACCGATCACGCCCATAATCAGGAACGTGCCCATTCCGCTCAGGTCTTTCTTCGTCGTGTAGCCGTAAAGGCTGAGCGCGGCGAAGGCGATTGCAGTGATCAGGAACGTTTGCACAATCGACGCGCCGGTGAAGACCAGGAAGATTGAGCTCATCGACAAGCCCATGGCCGCCGCGAAAGCGAAGAAGCCAAACTGAACCGTCGCGGCTGAGCCACGGCGCATCAGGGCGCCCCACCCAAACAGCAGGAAGGCGAGCGGTGCAAACATGATGACCCAGCGAAGCGGCGTCGCGTAGATCGCATTGCCCAGGCCCGTCAGGTACTGGCCTTCGCGCAACATGGCCGTTGCGCCACTTGGGTCGGACGTGACGGACAGACCCGCGATCGCCCAAGCGGCCGCGGCGGTAATCAGCATGCCCACGGACATCGTGCCGTAGACCTTGTTCATATGGGCGCGAAGGCCCTGATCGATCTCTGCGGCGCGGGCGCCGGAAACCGTGCCGGTCCGCAGGGCGTCGAATTCAGCCATGAGACTCCTCCAAGGGAATAAAAAAGGATGGGGCTCTCACCCCTCGCGATTGAATATCGGCGCAGATCAAGGCCTTTTCAAGCGGCCATTATGGCCACATCGCCGCATTTCGATTGATTTTCTCTATCGCAGCAACGCAGGCTTTCACCCAAACTCATGCCGGTTCGTGATGTGTCTTATCATAACCATCAATTTCCAAAATGAGTGCGGCGCTGCTAGCTTAATCCGTGAAAGGATAGCCCATGCCCCGCAACCTTGATCTAACCGCCCTGCGCGCCTTTGCGACGGTTGCCGCCACCGGCGGCGTCACCCGCGCGGCGGCGACACTGAACCTGACCCAATCGGCTGTTTCGATGCAGATCAAACGGCTGGAGGACGCGCTGGACACGGTGCTTCTGCGCCGCTCGGGCCGGGGCGTGGATCTGACCGTCGAAGGTGAACAGGTGCTGGGCTATGCCCGCCGCATGCTTGTCCTAAACGATGAACTGCAAGAACGGATGCGCGGCACTGCGCCCGAAGGCGAAATCCGATTGGGCGTGCCCCATGACATCGTACCGCGCGTCATGCCGCGCGTTCTGCGCGCCTTCGCCGCCGAATATCCGCGCTACCGTGTGACGCTGATTTCCGGCGTGACCACGCGCTTGCATGACCTGTTTGCCGAGGGTGGCTGCGATGTCTTCCTCGCCACCGAGGCGACACCCCGCTCAGGCGCAGAGGAACTGGTGCGCCTGCCCCTGATCTGGGTCGGCGCGGGCGATGGCATCGCCTGGACGCAGCGCCCCCTGCGCCTGGCCTTCGAGGAAGCCTGCATCTTCCGCACCAAGGCGCAGGCTGCTCTGGATGCTGCCGATATCCCTTGGGAATTGGCCATCACGGCCGAATCGAGCCGTGCCATTGACGCCAGCGTCAGCGCCGATCTGGCCTGCCACATGGTCATCGACGGCTTTGACACCGATGAACTGGTGCCTATCGCCCATGGCGGTACACTTCCGGAAATTGGGGCGGTGGGAATCACGATGTACGTGGCCCAGACTGGGCGCGATGCCGCCCGTGACCGATTGATCGAGATTTTGCGCGACGCTTATGGCAGCCTTAAGGCGTCACGACCACCTTCCCTGTCGATCGCCGCGACCGGATAAGCTCCAACGCGTCTTCGCAGCGCTCCAGCGGCAGGACATGGCTGACATGGGGGGCGATCTTGCCCCTAGCATAAAGGTCCAGCAGTGTGGCGATACTGTCGGTGATCACATCCGGCGCATAGCCCGCCATGCCCCCCCAATAGAGCCCGATCAAATCCACATTCTTCACCAGCAGGTGGTTGGCGGCGAAATTCGGTACCTCACCGCTGGCGAACCCGACCACCAGATAGCGCCCGCCGGGGCGGATGGCGCGGAAGGCGGCCTTGGCGGCTGCGCCCCCCACGGCGTCATAGACCACATCGACCCCGCCGATTGCTTTCAGCTTGTCGAGGATCTCGGGGTCTTCGGCGTCGATCAGATGCCGCGCACCATGTTCTTTGGCGACGGCCAGCTTGGCCTCACCCCGCGCCACGGCGACCACTTCAGCCCCCATATGCGCACCCAGTTCCACGGCGGTGAGGCCCACGCCGCCAGCCGCACCCAGCACCAAGAGCCGCTCCCCTCTCTGCAAGCGTGCGCGGTTGGCCAAAGCCACATGGCTTGTGGACCAAGCCACCAAGAAACCCGCGGCGATGGGCGCAGGCATGGCCTCGGGTACCGGAACGAGGCGTGCCGCAGGAAAGCAGCCGAACTCCGCCAGGCCCCCCTGGCCGCCGAAGACAGCAATGCGGGTGCCCGGCGCAGGGCCTTCGGTGTCTTCGCCTAAAGCAACGACCTTGCCGCAAACCTCAAGACCGGGCACGAAGGGCACTGTGGGGGTATCCTGGTAGCTGCCTTCGATCATCAGAAGGTCGGCGAAGTTCAGCCCGCAGGCCTCGATTTCGATCAGCGCTTCGCCTCGGGCCGGTTCAGGCTTTGGGAAATCGAGCTTCAAAACCGTTTCGCCAGGGCCGGTTACCTCGAATGCGCGCATGGACACGGCCTTTTCTGTAAATACAATGTCGTAGGACAATCTGTCACATATTGTTGACACGAGTCGAGGCGCACCCCCCTGTGGCATCGTGCCTACTGCTAGAATGTTGAAAACGTAGCGCTAAATCGCCTTTAGCGTGTTTGGGCGGGTCTCTCCGGGCGCTCAAATTGTGGAATTGGCAATGCGGCTTCGCATTTCCGTCGCTATGAATTTTGTCGCTACGTCACCATTGTATCAGTGGGGTATCCCGAAACCAGTGACGACCGGCGCTGGTGCCTTCGCCCCGAAAGGACAACACGATGAAACATCCCGTGGACAGCCACGTGGGAAAGCGCATCCGGCATCGCCGCTGGATGATCGGAATGACGCAGCAGCAGCTTGCCGAAGCCGTGGGCATCAAGTTCCAGCAAATACAGAAGTATGAGACTGGCATGAATCGCGTCTCTGCATCCCGACTCTGGGAGATTGCAGGTACGCTTGACGTCCCCATCGAACATTTCTTCGAAGGGTTGGAAAGCAAGGCAAACGCAGGCGATGCGGATGTCCTGTCCGACAAAGAAGCGATGGAGCTTATTCGAGCCTACTATGCCATGCCCGAGAACCAGCGCCGCCGCTTGTTCGACCTTGCACGTGTGATGTCGGAAAACGCCGCCTAGGGCAAAGGCGCCACGCTTGACGCAGATAACCCGGGGTGCGACCCCCGGGTCATGACCATGCGCCCCGAGCCAAATCTGATCCGTCCCATTGCCCATGCCATGGCCGATGCGGCCCGTAAGGCGACGCTGACCCATTTCCGCACCGACCTGACGGTGGACAGCAAACGCACCGATTTCGACCCCGTCACCATCGCCGACCGCGCGGCCGAGACCGCCATGCGCGCCATTCTGGCCGATACCCGTCCCGATGACAGCATCCTGGGGGAAGAGGCCGCTGCCCATATCGGCACCTCTGGCCTGACTTGGGTGCTCGATCCCATCGACGGCACCCGTGGGTTCATTTCAGGCACGCCCACTTGGGGTGTGCTGATCGCGCTACGGGACGCGGACGGGCCGTTCTACGGCATCATTGACCAGCCCTTCACAGGCGAACGGTTTGAGGGCGCGGCCGATGGTGCCCACTGGACCCACCCGACCGGCACCCGCGCGCTGCGCACCCGTGGCACGACCGCGCTTCGCGATGCGACCATCCTAACCACCTTCCCCGAATTGGGCAGCCCGCCCGAAGCCGCTGCATTTGCCCGCGTGGCCCGACATTGCCGGCTGACGCGTTACGGGCTCGATTGCTACGGCTACGCGCTTCTGGCTGCCGGCCATGTGGATCTGGTGATTGAGGCGGGGCTGCAAAGCTACGACATTGCCGCCCCCATTGCCGTTATCCAGGCCGCGGGCGGCGTGGTGACCGATTGGCAGGGCGGCGCGGCACATGATGGCGGCCAGGCCATTGCCGCGGCCACGCCTGCCTTGCACCGGGCCGCTTTGGACCTGCTCAATGCCTGAAACGCTGATCAGGGGCGGCCTTCTGGCCACCATGACCCCCGATGGGCCCATGGGCGGCGATATCCTCATCCGCGACGGCGTCATCGCGGCGATAGGCCCGGACCTCGCCACCACGGGCGAGGTGGTCCATGCCGATGGCTGCCTGGTGACACCGGGCCTCGTGAACACTCATCACCATCTTTATCAAACGCTAACCCGCGCGGTGCCTGCGGGACAGGACGCGCTTCTGTTTGGCTGGCTGCGCAATCTCTACCCGATCTGGGCGCGCTTCACGCCCGACCATGTCCGCGCCGCCACCACGCTGGGCCTGGCGGAGCTTGCGCTTTCGGGCTGCTCCACCTCGTCCGATCATCTCTACCTTTTCCCCAACGGCACGCGGCTGGAAGATACGATCGAGGCAGCCGCCCGCGTGAGCCTCCGCTTCCATCCAACGCGCGGTGCCATGTCCATCGGCGAAAGCGATGGCGGCCTGCCGCCCGACAGCCTGGTGGAACGGGAAGAGGCCATCCTCGAAGATTGCATTCGCGTCGTTGACGCCTTCCACGACCCGGCGCCAGGGTCCATGTGCCGCGTGAGCCTGGCACCCTGTTCGCCGTTTTCCGTCAGCCGGGACCTCATGCGCGACACCGCCTTGCTGGCCCGGGACAAGGGCGTGCGCCTGCACACTCATCTGGCGGAAAACGATGAAGACGTGCGCTATTCGCTGGCCACCTTTGGCTGTCGCCCCGGGCAGTACGCCGAAGATCTGGGCTGGGTTGGCGACGATGTCTGGCACGCCCATTGCGTGAAGCTGGATGCCGCAGAGATAGATCTTTTTGCCCGCACCCGGACCGGCGTGGCCCATTGTCCCTGTTCCAATTGCCGCCTGGGGTCGGGCATCGCGCCCTTGCGCGCTATGCTCGATGCGGGCGTGCCGGTGGGGTTGGGCGTCGATGGCTCCGCCAGCAATGACAGCGCCAATCTGGTGGAAGAAGCCCGGCAAGCCATGTTGTTACAGCGCGTGGCCCATGGCGCCGATGCCATGTCGGGGGTCGAGGTGCTGCGGGTGGCGACAGCGGGTGGCGCGCAGGTGCTGGGCCGCGACGATATCGGCCAGCTTGCCCCTGGAATGCGCGCCGACATCGCCATCTGGGACATGGCGGGGGTGGAGGCGGCGGGAAGCTGGGACCGCGCGGCTTTGTTTCTGGCGGGCCCCCGCCGCGTCCGCGATTTGTTCGTGGAGGGACGCGGGGTGGTGCGGGCCGGTCAACTGACGACCCTGGACCTGCACCAGGAGATTGCGCGGGGTGAGTGGTTGCTGGCTGAGTTGATGGGGTGAGGGCTTTACCGGACCGTTGGACCATGAGGGCGCCTGAATTGCCGATGGATCAGGTCTTCCGAGAGCCGCCATGGGCCAACCCGCATCAAAGCAGACCCAACCCTTCCAGCCCCGCGCGCAGGTCGGGCGCAACCCGGTGGCCCAAGGCCAATAGCGCGGCATCCGGGGCAACGAGATCGGGCACTTGCGTGACCACCATCCCCGCCGCCACGGCAGAGCGAACGCCATGGGCGCTGTCCTCGAAGGCGGCGCAGCGCTCTGGCGGCAGGCCCAGGATCCGCGCGGCTGTCTCATAGATTTCCGGGTGTGGCTTGCCCTGCGACACCTCATCCCCGCCCACCAGATCAGGCAGCAGCTCCCCGATTCCCGCCGCGTCCAGTCGGGCGCGGGCCTTGGCGCGGTCGGTGCTGGTGGCCACGAACCGGCGCACGCCCCGCGCCGCCAATCCGTCGAGGGCAACGCGCACTGTGGGTTTGAGCGGGAGGGGACCGTCAAACAGCCCCCGGTTTTCCTGATGCCATTGATCCGCAAAGGGCTGCGCGCCGTCCCCCATTGCGGCGTGCAGAAGTTCCATACCCGTGACCTCATTGGTGCCGATGAGCCCATGGTAGAGTGCGTCATCGGGTGCCAGACGCAGTGCGACGCGCGCGCGGCGAAAGCCCTCCAGGTACAGCCGTTCGCTATCGAGAAGCAGGCCGTCCATGTCGAACACCACCGCCTCGATGGAGACGGCGTTCATACCGGGGCCTCGGGCGGGACGCGGTCGCCGATGGCTTCGCGGAAATGGCGACGGCAGAGGCTGACATAGCGGTCATTGCCCCCAACCTCGACCTGCGCGCCTTCCGACACGGCGCGGCCGTCTTCATCGACGCGGATGACCATGGTGGCCTTGCGCCCGCAATGGCAGATTGTGCGCACTTCGCGCAGGTCGTCGGCCAAAGCCAGCAACATGGCAGAGCCTGGGAAAAGCTCCCCCCGGAAATCGACGCGCAGGCCATAGGCCATGACGGGGACGTTTAAGTCGTCGACAGCGCGGGCCAATTGCCAGACTTGGTCGCGCGACAGCCATTGCGCTTCGTCCACCAGCACACAGGCGCAAGGGCCATCGGCCAGCCGTCTCTCGATCAAAGCGAACAGGTCCGACGCTGCCTGCCAAGTATCGGCCTCGGCCGAGATGCCGATGCGGCTGGCGATCTGTCCCTTGCCGCCGCGTTCATCGAAATCGGCTGTCAGCAGATAGGTCTGCATCCCCCGTTCGATGTAGTTGTAACTGGCTTGCAAGAGCAGGGTGCTCTTGCCCGCATTCATCGTGGAGTAGTGAAAGTAGAGCTTCGCCATGGCGCGTACCTGCCGCCCAGTGCGGGGCGGCGCAAGGGGCCGTGGAGATGGCATTGGTCAGGTTCGACCTGTGGGCCTATGTCCGACCCCGAGCGTGAAGCGTGATGACCGGTCACCGGATGCTGGCTTGGTCGGTACTGGTAAGTAAATGGAGACCCCGTGCCTGCGCCACCGGCACGGGGCCTTTCGCCCGCGAGTCCACCGTCATTTCGTTTGGCTTCTACAATGTCCATCGGCTGGATGGGCGGGCCGACGCTCTGGAACCGTATGTCCTCTTCTGCGTCGTTGCGGCGCTCCTACGGTGAATTGCCGCGCCACGTCATGGGAAAGGGATCGCCGCTTTCCCCGTATGCAGACGGCGTGTATGGTTGACGTAAGGGAAGGATGGTCGCCAATGGCACGCGAGACCGGAACCTATCTCAAACACCACACTGCGGCGCTTGTGAAAGATGTCGGGGTCGAGGCCGCCTGCGCCGTGACCGGGAAGGCCAAGGCGACGCTCGGGCGGTACTATTCCCTGCATGACGAACATGCCGATCGGTTCATGCCCATCGACAGCGTGGTGAAGCTGGAACGGGCCGCGTCCTTTCCGCATGTCACGACCGCCATGGCCGAGCTGGGCGGCATGACATTGACGGTCACAACGCCGTCGGCAGCGGCCCACACCCAGGGTGGTGGCGTGAATGAAGACATCGCCATGATCTCGCAACGGTTTGCGATGCTCATGAACGCCTATGCCAATGCAGTGTCCGACAATGTGATCACGCCGGCAGAAGCCCGAATGATGCTGTCAGAAACCCAGGAACTACAGAAGGTTCTGGTGGATATGAAGCTGCACTTGGAAGCCAGCGGCCTGGGTGGTCCCGATTGATGTGGCGATCAGCCGTCAGGCATTTGGCAGGCGCAAAACAACATTTCGCCCGCCGCGCTGATAGCTGAGCTCGCTTTCCCCGATGGCCGTCACGCGGCCCCGGTCAAGCCGGTCGCCCACCTCCACCTTGACGTAGCGTCCATTGCCCAGCCGGACGAGCGCGCGGCGCGATTGCGGCTGACCATAGACACCGATCAGGTTGATGCGGTTGAGACGCAGCACGTTCTCATCCGTGGCGGCGCGGGCCACGGCGTTTCCGGGTGAGCGCGTGGCCTGCTGCTGGCCGCGATCGACCTCGCGGGCGGGTGGGGTGCGGGCGGCTGCGGCGGCTTGCTCACGACGTTGCGTCACGATCTGGGCCGCAACCCGCTCGACCCCTCGGGGGCGGATACTGGGCCGCACAGATTGCGCGATAGCCAAGCCAGAGGCCGGGCCCGATTCGGTCTGCTGCGCGGCGAGGGCTGCGGCTGCATCTTCCTGACGGCTGGCAAGGGACGCCGCGGCGGCCTGCTGCGCGGCCAGGACGGCTGCATCTAACTCGGCCTGTTCAGCGGCCACGGCTGCGGCGGATGCAGCAGCCGCGGCGGAGGCCGCCTGGGCGGCGGCGCGGGCCTCATCATCTAGTTGCTGTTGGGTCGTGGCGCTTTCGGGGCGCGGCACGGGGCGCAGCCGCGAAAGGGCGGCGCGAACGGGGTCGTCTTCGACCACCTCTTCCACGGTGTCGGCTTCGGCAGCAGCGGGCAGCGCCTGCACGTCGACATCGGTGGGCCGTTCGACCGGGCGGACGCGCGACAGCACTTCGCGCCGGGCCAGTTCTTCGTCCGAGAAAGCATCGGTATCTGCGGATATGACGGCGCCCCCGCGGGGCACAGGCATCACGTCGGGCCGACCCGACACAACCACATAACCGCCAGGTGCCAGGGTTCCGTCAACGCTGGCGGCAACCAACTGGATTTCGGCGTCGGGTTCTGGCGCGGTGCCGTCTGCTTCGACCGGCGTCTGCGTGTCTGCGGGCGCTGGAAGGGTACGCGGCGCGAAAGCGTCGGATGGCGGGATGGCCAATGGCAGGGTCACCGTGTCGCTTTCCACGGCGACGGGGGCGATGGCCACAAGCGACACGTCTTCAACGGTATCGGGTCGCGGCGCGGCCGCTTGGGCATCGGGCGCGACGAACAGGCCTGCGGCCTCGAAGCTTTCGGCTTCTGCCTCGGCCGAGGGCAAGGGTGGTTGGTTTGCGGCAAGTTCTTCGTCGGTGGCGCCGGGCAGGGGGACAGGGGGCGCCACCAGATCGGGAACGGACACGCCCGCAGGCACTGGGCTATCGCCGGATTCAGGCAACAGGATCGCTACGTCTTCGTCTGCGGGCAGCCCCGGTGCGACGGCTGCATCTCCGGTGACCGGGCCGGGCCCGGTGGGCGGCAACAGCGCGGCTGTGTCGGTGGCGACGGGTGCGGGCGCTTCGATTTCTGCCTCGGCATCGCCCGCCGGGGTCAGTTCGGTGGCGGGCGGAAGATCGACCCGCGCTGCGTTCGCGATCTGGTCTGAGGGGCTGGCTGGGTCAGTGAAGGCCGACCAAAGCCCAATGCCGCCCAGAACGGCCAACAGGCCGAGCGTCATATAGAGCCCGCCGCGTGCCCCCGACCGCTTGGCGGGGCTGCCCGCGACTTCGTCCCGGGCAAGACCCGGCAACGCAAGAGCCGCTGCCTCTGAAGCCCGTGCCTCGGCTGCGGCTTCGAACTTCGCGATCTCGTCTGTATTTTCCTGAGCGCTCTTCTTGCGGCTTACGCGACCCAGAAGCCCTGCCAGGAGGTCCGTGCGCCGCGTGTCTTCATCCGGCAAGGGCGGCAGGTCGACCTTCGCTTCAGAAGTCGCGCCTTGGGCGAATCTCGGTACTTTGGTGGCCGCAGGTTTCGCATCCAGTTTGGGCGGCGTCGCGGCGGTTTCGCCTGGGCGGGTCAGACGCGGCTGGATCCGATCAAGCGTCGGCGTCGTGGGCAGCGGCGGCGCGGACTTGTCCTTACGATTGCTGCTGAAAGACGGGGTCGGCGAAGTCTCGGCCTTGGTGGGTTTGCCCAGCACAGGCTCGGCGCGCTGCGCGGGTTCTTCGGCCTGCGGCGTCACCTCTGACGGGAGTTCGACATCCGGCGTGGCGGGCTCTGGCGCCTTGACTGCCTGCGTGGGCTTGTCGCTAACACTGCTAGGGGTGGCGGGCGCCGCTTTCGACTGCCCATCGGTCACTACCGGCGCGGGTGCCTTGGCGATCGGCGCAGCGGCCTTGGGGCGTTCATCAATGATGATGGGCTTCGGCGCTCTGGGCGTGACGGGCATCGGCTCTGATGGCTTGGCGACCGTTTCGGGTGCCGCAGGTTTGGGCGCTTCAACTGGGGTTTTCATCGCAGGCGGCTCAGATGCCTTGGCGACGGGCACAGGTTTCGGCGGCTCTGCCTTGGCGCGGGGTGGCGGTGTCGGCGCGGCCATGCGCGGCTGCACCATGCTTTCCACCGGGGGCAGCTTCATTGCCGCAGGCGCGGGCGTTGCTGGCTTTTCGATGCGCGGCACGGGCTTGATGGCGAAGTCATCGCCCAGATCAAGCTCTAGCCGTTCACCTTTCAGCAATTCGGGTGCGATCCCGGTGGGGCCGAAATTTGGCAAGCCGGGATAGATCGGATCATCCGGGTTGGCCACCAGCGCCACCGGGCGGAAGCCGAAATCAGCGGCGAAGGTTTCAGCCTCCAACAACGTCTCAAGGGCGACCACTGCAACTTGCAGCCGGTCGCCCTTCTGAATGTAGTCAAAGGCGAGGTCTTCGACCGCATAGGGCGTGCGACCCCGCAGCAGGGAGCGAATGGTTTCTTCCGGGCGGCGGTCGTCGCGTTCCAGCGATGTGAACAGAAGCTGGCTGTCCGGCAGGATCAGGATCGAGGTGAAGTCACCTCCGACCCGGTCGATGGCCCGGTCGCGCAGCTTGCCGAGACGCTTGGCCATGTCCGGCGCGTCGAGCCGCACCTTTCCTTCGCGCATCCAGTGCCCCGGCGCCGCATCCGCAGCGCGCCACAGGACGGAAATGGCATCCAAAGAGAGGTCGAGCGCGATATTGGGTGTCATGCGAAACGCCTACACGAATGGACCGCCCGGCGCGAGGGCCGAACATATTGATGCCATAGTCTAGGGCAGGATGCCGCCCATGGAAAGAAGGGCTCAGGACGCGTTCAGCAGATCTTCGGTATCGTCCAGCAGGCTATCTTGCCACGCTACGTCACGGACCGGGTCGGCAGGTTGGGCGATGACGCCGGCCCAATCGCGCATCGTGCCTGTTTCCGTTCCTTCTTTGTCCATCAGCATCCGGGCAAGGACGGCGCCGGATTGGGTCGCCGTACTGACACCGGGCAGCAGGAAACGGGTCAGCGGCAGGATGTGGTTCCAGGCGAAGCGCTCGGCTGCGCCGCGGTCGCGGGCCAAGCCCGTACCTGGCATAAGACCGGGGTCTAGGATGAACCAGCGGCGATCCGGGTCGCGGCGCGCCAAGGCCAGCGCCGCGCCGATCTGCGCCATCTTGGAGGTCGCGTAGCGGTCCCGGTCGCCTTGCGCCCCGTCATCGCCAACACCTTCGGCCATGGTGACCGCATCGACCTTACGGCCCCCCTTGAAGCCAAGCATCTTGGCGATCCGCTCGTTTGGGTCATGGGTGCCGCTACCTGTGGTGACGACCCGCGCCCCAAGGACAAGATGCGGGCGGATTGCGCGCAGAAGCGCCATATGCGCCAGATAGTTGACTGCAAAATCGGTTTCGATGCCGTCTGGTGTTTTCGTCCGCCCACCAGTGACCTGAATGCCAGCATTGAAGGCGAGGCCATCCAAAGGACCCTTCTGGGCCGCGACGCGAGCAAAGGAGCGAACGGCTGAGAGCCGGGTCATATCGAGGGGCAGGGCGGTAATGCGGTCTTGTGGCAGGTCCGAAAGACGTGGGTCATCCGGATCGCGTGCGCCGATGACGAGCTTGGCGCTCGGGTCAGAGGCCAGGAGGGCCCGGGCCGCGGCATGGCCCAGGCCGCCCGTAGCGCCGGTCATAAGATAGGTTTTCATGCCCGAGGTCTCCATTTGATACGGTATACGGTCTAAAATGATACGAACATCGTATCAATGGGCATCCCGGGGCGGAAGTCGCGGCGTTGGAACTTGACAGGCAAGGCGTACGACGCGACCGGGCGGCGCCATTGCCTGCCAGGCGCAAAGGAACCGGCCCATCACGGGCCCGATGCTTTGGCCGCCGATTACATCTCTTTTAGGGCGTCAGAAGATGTAACGGCCGCAATACGCCACCGGACTACGGCACGGTCAGCAGACCGCAACCTGCGAAGGGCAGACTTACCGTGGCGCCGGGGCGTTAGTGCAGGCTATCCAAGCGGCTTATACCAACTCACCCTCGGCTGTCAGCGTCAGCTTACCGCCCAACCAAGGCCCAAGTGCTTCGGGCAGCACCACAGACCCATCCGCCTGCTGGCCATTTTCCAGCACCGCAATCAAACACCGTCCCACGGCCAGGCCGGATCCGTTGAGCGTATGGACGAAATCTGGTTTGCCCCCGGCGCTCGGTTTGAACCGTGCATTCATTCGCCGTGCCTGGAAGTCGCCCGTGGTCGAACAGCTCGAAATCTCGCGGTAGGTCCCCTGGCCTGGCAGCCAGACTTCGATGTCGTGGGTTCGCTTGGCGCCGAAGCCCATATCGCCGGTGCAGAGCACAATCGTGCGATAGGGCAGACCCAACCGCTCCAGGATGTCTTCGGCACAGCGCGTCATTCGGTCCAACTCAGCGCGGCTTTGATCCGGATGCACGACCGACACCATTTCCACCTTCTCGAACTGGTGCTGGCGCAGCATTCCCGCCGTGTCGCGCCCGGCCGATCCGGCCTCGGAGCGGAAGCAGAGCGTATGGGCCACCATGCGCCGCGGCAGATCGGCCTCGGCCAGCACATCGCCCGCCACCGAATAAGTCAGTGTCACCTCGCTTGTGGGGATCAGCCAATAGCCTTCGCGGGTCAGAAAGCTTTCATCGCCGAATTTTGGCAGCTTGTCGGTGCCCAGCATCGCGTCGTCACGCACCAGGACGGGCGTCATATGTTCCGTCAGGCCGTTTTCAGTCACATGGGTGTCGAGCATGAACTGCGCCAAGCCCCGGTGGATGCGTGCCACCGCGCCGCGCAGCATCACGAAGCGCGAGCCCGACAGCTTCGCGGCCGTCTCGAAATCCATGCCGGGGACGACGCCTGGGATCTCGAAATGCTCCAGGGCCTTGAAACCCATCTCGCGGGGTGTGCCCCAGCGATTGACCTCCTGATTATCGGCCTCGTCGGCGCCGTCGGGCACGTCCGCATCTGGTAGGTTGGGGATTTCCAGCAGCGCGTCGCGCAACGCGGTATCCGCTTCGCGGACCTCTTCCTCCAGCCGGGCGATTTCATCCTTTTTAGAAGCCACCAAAGCACGCAGGCGTTCGAACTCCGCCTCGTCACCACGGCCCTTGGCGGCGCCCACTTCCTTCGAGGCCGCATTACGTTCAGCCAAGGCGGCTTCGGCGGCGGTAACCTTGGCGCGCCGGGCTTCATCCAATGCCAGCAGGTCGGACGACATCGGCGCAAGCCCCCGGCGGGCGAGGGCGGCGTCGAACGCGGCCGGATCGTCGCGGATGGTGCGGATGTCATGCATGGGTCCAAACCTCTGGGTGTGTCGTGAGCGCGACATGCCACAGCGCCGACCGCAGGGCCAGTGGTTGCGCCTGCGCCTTGCGCCCCCCAGATGGCCCCAGTAGGTTGCCGCGACTTCGACAAGAGGGGCGCGCCGACGCTCCAACGACACAGGGACCAGACATGTTCGCAACCCCCGCCTACGCCCAATCCGCCGGAGGCGCAGCCGCCGGTATCGGCAGCTTCATTCCGCTGATCCTGATCTTCGCGATCATGTATTTCCTTCTGATCCGTCCGCAGCAGAAGAAGCTGAAGGAACACAAGGCCATGGTCGAGGCCCTGCGCCGCGGTGACCAAGTGGTCACCCAAGGCGGGCTGATCGGCAAGGTATCCAAGGTGAAGGACGACGGGGAGCTTGAGGTGGAAATTGCCGACGGCGTGAAAGTCCGCGTCGTGCGTTCCACTATCGCGCAGGTCCTGTCCAAGACCGACCCGGCGACCTGACATGCTCCAGATCGCGCTCTGGAAGCGGCTGACGATCATTCTGGTCTGTCTGTTGGGTCTGTCGCTGGCCATGCCCAACCTATTCTATGACCGAGTTGAGCGGCACAACGATGCCATCGACTCCATGGAGCGCGGCGCCGTGCCAACGCCCGAACTGGAAGCGGCGATGGCCGAATGGCCGGGTTTCCTTCCCTCAAGCCTCGTCAATCTGGGCCTCGATCTGCGCGGCGGCGCCCATCTTTTGGCCGAAGTGCAGCTTGCGGACGTCTATGCCAGCCGCATCGACGGCTACTGGCCCGACATACGCGATACGCTCCGCGACCTGCGCCCCCAGATCGGCACCATCCGCCTCCAAGAGGGTTCCCTGGGCGAACTTCGCGTCCGCATTGGTGAGCCCGCCGCGCTGCAAGTGGCTGTGGATGCCGTGCGTGAATTGGCCCGCCCCATCCAGACGCTGACCGGCGTTGGCCAGACCGATATCTCCGTCACCGGACAGGGCGATATCGTCACCGTCACCCTGTCGGAGGCGGAGCAAGCCGCTACCGACGAACGCACCATGCAGCAATCGCTGGAGATCATCCGCCGCCGCGTGGATGAAGCCGGCACCCGCGAACCTACCATCCAGCGCCAGGGCACGGACCGCATCCTTATCCAGGTGCCCGGTATCGGGTCTGCCCAGGAATTGAAGGAACTGATCGGCACAACCGCGCGCCTAACGTTCCACGATGTGGTCAGCAGCGGTGTCAGCGGCGATACCCGCGTCGACCCGGACCAACTTCTGATCGAAGATCTTGAATCACCAGGCATCTTTTACATCCTGCAACGCACGCCCGTCGTGACGGGCGACGACCTGGTGGATAGCCAGCCGTCCTTCGACCAGAACGGCAACCCCGTCGTTACCTTCCGCTTCAACCCCAGTGGCGCGCGCGACTTTGGGGTCTACACATCTGAAAATATCGGCCGCCCCTTCGCCATCGTCTTAGATGACAAGGTCGTCACGGCCCCCGTCATCCAGTCTGCCATCACTGGAGGTTCGGGCCAAATCTCCGGTCGGTTCAGCGTCGAGGAAACCAATCGCCTGGCCATCTTGCTGCGTGCGGGGGCCCTGCCTGCCGAAATGACCTTCCTCGAAGAACGCACCATCGGCCCCGAACTGGGCCAGGACAGTATCGATGCCGGCCAGGTCGCGGCCCTTGTGGCCATGGGGGCGGTCGTGGTCTTCATGGTGCTCAGCTATGGGCTGTTCGGGGCTTTCGCCACCGTGGCTTTGGGCATCAACGTGGCGCTTATCTTCGGCTTTCTCAGCCTCATCGGCGGTACGCTAACCCTTCCTGGCATCGCCGGAATCGTGCTGACCATCGGTATGGCGGTGGACGCCAACGTGCTGGTGTTTGAGCGTATCCGCGAAGAACTCAAGACTGCAAAGGGCCCGGCGCGTGCGATTGAGCTGGGCTATGAACGCGCCCTTTCCGCCATCGTGGACGCCAACATCACCACCTTCATCATCGCGACCATCCTGTTCACCCTGGGCTCAGGCCCGGTCAGGGGCTTTGCGGTGACGCTGGGCATCGGCATTCTCACCTCGGTCTTCACGGCCATCTTCGTCACACGGCTGCTTATCGTGATCTGGTTCGAACGCCGCCGCCCCAAGCAGATCGAGGTCTGACCCATGCGCCTTCGCCTCGTCCCGCAGGAAACTAATTTCGACTTCTTCCGCTTTCGGAAGGTCACGTTCGGCGGCTCTATCATTGCCATGCTGGCCTCTATCGCCATTTGGCTGGCTGTGGGCCTCAATTTCGGGATCGACTTCCTGGGCGGCACCACCATCCGCGCCGACAGCAAGAACCCGGTCGTCGTGGCCGAATATCGCGATGCGCTGGCGCCCCTGGGCCTGGGCGATGTCACCATCACCGAGGTCAATGACCCGACCTTTGACGAAGACCAATTCGTGGCCCAGATTCGCATCCAGGCCCAAGAAGGCGCGGAATCCGTCACGCCCGAAACCATCGCCATTGTTGAAGAAGCCCTGGGCAGCCGCGTCGGCGGGCAAGTGCTTTTGTCTTTCACCAGTAGCCAATCCCTTGATGATGTCGCCTCGGGCCTCGTCGCAGCGGGCACCCCGGCCGAGGTCCTGGACGATACCATCGCCTTGGCAGAAGGCCTGCCGCTGGGCACGCATGACACGGTCCGCGCGCAATTGCTGGAAATCGCGCCCGACGCCACGCTGATTGATTTCGCCTTCGAAGACTTTGTCTTCGCGTCGGTCGAATCTGTGGGGCCCAAGGTTTCGGGCGAACTGATCGTGGCGGCTCTTCTGGCGGTCAGCGCGTCGCTCGCGGCGATCCTGTTCTATATCTGGCTGCGGTTTGAGTGGCAGTTTTCCGTCGGCGCCATCGCGGCGCTGGTCCATGACGTCGTGTTGACCATCGGTATTTTCAGCCTGCTCCAAATTCGGTTCGACCTGGCCACCATCGCCGCGATCCTTACGATCATCGGCTATTCGATCAACGATACCGTGGTGCTGTTCGACCGCCTGCGCGAGAACCTCATCAAGTTCAAGAAGACCCCGCTGCAGGAAGTCATGAACCGGTCCACCAACGAAACGCTCAGCCGGACCTTGATGACTTCGGGCACCACGTTGCTGGCGCTTTTGGCCCTGCTGATCCTTGGTGGAGACGTCATCCGCGGCTTCGTCTTCGCCATCTTCTGGGGGGTGATCGTGGGCACCTATTCGTCGGTCTATGTGGCCAAGAACGTGGTGCTGATGCTGGGCATCGACCGCGACCCAAAGAAGCCCACCGACGCGGGTACGCAATTTGCCGACATAGATGCCTGACTTGACGGCTGGCGACCTGATCTGGGTCGCCAGTGTTGCGGTTCTGGCGGGACTGGTGCGCGGGTTTTCGGGTTTTGGAACTGCGCTGATCTACGTGCCCCTTGCCAGCTTGTCCCTGCCACCGCTTTGGGTGCTGGTGACGCTGACGGTGATGGACGTGATCGGCCCGCTCCCCAACGTCCCGCGCGCGCTCCGCGATGGAAAATTGCGCGACGTGGTGCTGCTCGGCGTCGTTGCCGCGCTGGCGCTTTTGCCGGGCCTTTGGGCGCTTGGGCGACTTGACGACACGGGCTTTCGCTGGGTCGTGGCCGCGCTGTGTTTGGCCACTGTCGCGCTCATGGCGTCGGGCTGGCGTTGGACCGGGCGCATGTCGCCTCCGGTCATCCTGGGTGTAGGCGCGACCTCGGGCTTCTTGGGCGGGCTTTCGGGCCTCGCCGGGCCGCCCGTCATCCTGACCTATATGGCCGCACCGCTGCCGGCGGCGGTGATCCGGGGGACAATCCTGCTCTATCTGGTGCTTTGGGATGTGATCTTCGGCACGGTCCTCTTCGCGCGCGGCTGGCTCGAATGGCCAATGCTGGCCCTTGGCGCGGGCCTTGCCGTGCCCTATCTCGCCGCCAACATGGTCGGCGCGCGGCTCTTTGATCCGACCCGGGAACGGTCCTATCGCCTCGTGGCCTATGCCATCATCACGGGGGCCGGTCTCATGGCCCTCCCGATTTGGAGCTTGGGATGAAACTGACAGAAGTCACATTCGACGATGCCCGCCCCTTCGACGGCTATGGACCTGGCTTCTTCCGCATCGGCGGGGACGTCGTCGAAGGCGCCCTCATCCTGCATCCTGGGGCGCTGTCATCCTGGGGCGGGCTCAGCGATGTCGCGGCGCTTGCCGCCCTGGCCGAAGAGGTCGATGTCATCTTCATCGGCACCGGCGCCGAGATCGCCCATATCCCCGCAGACTTGCGCGCCGCCGTGGAAGATGCGGGCATGGGGGTCGAGGCGATGAACACCCCAGCGGCCTGCCGCACCTATAACGTATTGGTTGGCGAAGGCCGCCGCGTCGCTGCCGCCGTCCTGCCCGTGGCCTGATCCCGTCAGCCGGCTGCGACCGGGTCCGCGGTGGGGAAGCCCATCCGCTGGAACGCGCCATCCAAGTCCTGCGGATCGGGGTCTGCGCCCGTGGGCCGCGTCTCTCCATTCTCGACCAAAGCTGTATCCAGGGCGTCATTCAGATCCGCCAACAGGGCCACGTCATCGGGGTCCGTGGGGTTCTGGGCGTCCAGCGAGTTGACGTATTCCGCAAAGAGCGCGCGATCTTCGGGTGATGCATTGCGCAGACCTTCCAAGGCCAGCGCATGTTCGTCGGGGAAGTTCGGGTTATAGCCGAAGGATGTCACGATCAGATCACCCTCAAGCTCGGTCGCGATGTTCCCGGAAAGATCGTCCAATCCGCTGCTGACCGATATGGCGATGGCAATCGCAAGACCCACGAGCGCTGCGGTCATCACAACCCAGTCGACGGTCACCGCGCCATCTTCTTGCCGCAAGAAATCTCGATCAACCATCACGTTAGCCCCTGATGACGTTACGTCATTTATCATGCGTCACGAATGAGGCAAAAAAGGGGCCGATCGTTTGGCCCCTCGAAACGCGTTGTTTCCGCCGTCTGGTGTCACCAGTGGCCGGTGTTTTCCATGCTGGCCCAGGGCTCTTGCTTGGGCTTCGCGTCGCCTTTTTGCAGCAACTCGATCGAGATATTGTCGGGTGAACGCACGAAGGCCATATGCCCGTCCCTCGGCGGCCGGTTGATGGTCACGCCGTTATCCATCAGGTGCTGGCACGTCGCATAGATGTCATCCACCCGATAGGCCAGATGCCCGAAATGCCGGCTGTCCGACGGCAAGCCGTCATCGCCATCCCAGTTATAGGTCAGTTCCACATCGGCGGTGCCGTCTTGGCGGTCCGGCGGAGACAGGAAGACCAGCGTGAAACGCCCGCCTTCGTTCTCCATCCGCCGCCGCTCCACCAGACCCAGCAGCTTGTAGAACGCGATTGAGTCATCCAGATCCTTCACCCGAACCATGGTGTGCAGAAATTCGATGGACATGGGGCATCTCCCTGATTGGCTGTCTGGCGCGATCCTAACGGCTTCGGCCCCAGGGGCCAGGGCGGATCCGCCGATACCACCCATTGACCGACCCGACAGGTCAGATACGCTCGGCGCGTTTGCCGAGAGGGAGGGACTGCCCCTCACCAGGACCGGTCAAAGGTAACATCCCAGCTTCCCCCTGGGGCCGGAATTAAGCCGGCAGTGCTCTGGTCCATGGACGGGCTGCCCACCGGCCCGGCGATCTGGGTGTCGTTGGTGCGAAGCTCGGGGCTTCTGCGGATACTCTGGTGACAAAGCGCACAGCCAGGCGGTCTGATCGCCGAACCGCGGCCCACCGATGGACTGGCTTACATCCAGACCGGCAACCATCTGCAGGCCGGGGAAGCTGCGCCAGCCTATCACACATATCGTGCGACCGGTCGCGACCGCGTCCACACCACACCTGCCTCCTCCAACCCACCCAACCAAACCACACACCGCATGTTGCGTCTCAGGACCCGAACGGTGCAACCTGTCGTGGTTTCCGAATCCGTCTGACAGGTCCCTCCATGCCCCTCACCCCCGAGCAACAGGCCGAAATCGACGCCCTTCGCGGCGCGGCTCAGCCGACCCTCCGCGCCACCGCCCCGGGGATGGAGGCGCATCTCCACAAGGCCCACACCGTTCTGGACCACGGCTTCATCCGCGTGATCGACTACATGGGTGACGATGCCGCCATCACCCAGGCCGCGCGGGTCAGCTACGGGAAGGGCACCAAATCGGTGTCGAACGACGAAGGGCTGATCCGCTACCTGATGCGCCACTGGCATTCGACCCCGTTTGAGATGTGCGAGATCAAGCTGCACGTGAAGCTGCCGGTCTTTGTGGCCCGCCAATGGATCAGGCACCGCACGGCAAATGTGAATGAGTATTCCGCCCGCTATTCGATCTTGGATCGCGAATTCTACATCCCCGCGGCCGAGGACTTGGCCGCGCAATCCACGACCAACAACCAGGGCCGGGGCGAGGCGCTGAGCGGTGAGGAGGTCGCGCGCGTTCTCGATTGGTTGCGCGACGATTCAACCCGCGCCTACGACCATTACGAGGCGATGATCTCGGACGAGGGCCAACAGGGTCTGGCCCGCGAACTAGCCCGCATGAACCTGCCGGCGAATATCTATACCCAATGGTACTGGAAAGTGGACCTCCACAACCTGTTTCACTTCCTCCGCCTGCGCGCCGACGCCCACGCCCAGATGGAGATTCGAGTCTACGCCGAAAAGCTTTGCGAAATCGTAAAGGACTGGGTGCCTTTTGCTTACGGGGCGTTCGAGGATTACCGGCTTGGCGGGGCGCAATTGTCGGCGCGCGGGGTGGAGTGCGTCCGCCGGATGCTGGCGGGGGAAGAGGTGACGCAAGAGAATTCGGGAATGTCGAAGGGGGAATGGCGGGAGTTTGTGGGGGTTGTTGGGTGAGTGAATTCTTAGAATTGGATCGAGCAGAATTCCGAGCTCTAAAAAGGCAATTTGTCCACCCAGCGAAGGAAGTTTCTCATCCAACGCAATTAGTTGGTCGTGACCGCGAGCTTCGTCTTGTAGAGCATGGCTTCGAACGTGACGGCGCCCATATTTTTATTTGGGGTAGGCGGGGCGTGGGGAAAACATCTCTGGCTCACTCTGCAATTGCAGAACACAATGACTTGGTGGTTTCCGGGCCTGCAATCGGATGTGAACCTGCGTCCACTGTGAAACAAATACTAGGTGACATTATTCGCCGTGCGGTGAGGAAGGATTCGGGGCTACTACAGAAAGATGGTTTGCGGCTGAAGCTTGGAGCTTTTGGGCAATCGCTTGAGAAGGGATGGACAGGTGGTCATCACGAAGTTCCTATCGAAACGGTGAATCAGGCTTCTGACGTGCTGCACGAAATTTTCGTTTCGGACTACGAAACTCACAGATCGACCGCTGTTATAATTGACGAGTTTGACCAGTTGGGGCGTCAAGACACTGTTGCTTTCCTTACCGCACTGGCAAAGCAGATGTCGGTCGATGATGTTAAGGTGAAGCTCATTTTTTGTGGAGTTGCTTCCGACCTTGAAGCATTGATTGGCTCCCATGAGTCCGTAGGGCGCTATATCGCGGCGGTTAAGCTCGAAGTTCTGCCTGATGACAAGATATGGGACATAGTTCGCAACATTTTTTGTGAGTTTCATCTCGAAGTTCCGCGAGGGCAATTAGTTCGGATTGGGCAAGTCGCTTGCGGATATCCAACATTTGCTCATCTCATATCAGACGAGATTTTGAACGTTGCTTTCGAGCAAGGGTTCGGAGAGCGAGCTGTATCACAAGAGATATTCGACGAAGCAATGCGTCGATCAGCGGCTAGTGCGGCTACGCACCTACAGGGTGCCTACGAACGGGCAACAATGAAGGGCACTGATAGGTATGTAGAAGTCCTTTGGGCTGTATCCAATGGACCGCACATACAGGAGCGGCAATATAAAGACGTTCGAGAGGATTATTTAAGAATTATGGGCGATCGAAGTGATCGTGACACAATTGAAAAAGACGCGACTTTTCGAAATCATGTCAATGCTCTGTGTGCTGATAGCCACGGTTCCGTGTTAATACGCCCTCGCGCGGGCTGGTATCGATTTAAGGATCCAATGTTTAGGGGCTATGTCCGCATGCTTGCATATAATGCGGGTGTGGAATTAGGCGACGAGAGTTTTGCTCGTTAGCCAGGCTTAGCAAGCGTAGGGCGGGTGAAACCCACCACCTAACCGAATCTCCCACTATCACGAACCGTACCAACTCACCCCGGCACGGAATCAAGGGCGTCAGCCCGCCGTGCCAGCGCGTTCGTCGGGCTTTCGCCGCGCCACTGGCGCGACGGTCCCTCCTCACCGGCCCCATGGGCCGACGCTCTTGCAACAGCACCAAGACGCGGCACGGTCGTGCGGATGTGGCCAGCATAAATCGCCCCGCGTCACCGTCGCGGCGCCGCCCCCCGGTCCGGTGATGGCACGGCTCCGCGCGACGCATCAGAGGGGGTAGGGCGGGTGAAAACCCACCGCCGGGCCTCCAACCGCGCATGGTTGGTTGTCACCCACCCTACCGGTGTCTGTTGACGTCTTCTCACAGGCCAACGCACCGATTGTCTTGCCGGTTTCTTCCTTCGCTCGTCGGGTCCTTCGTCACCTTCAGCGCCGGATCCGGTCCGAGATCGCAGCGACCAGCATCCCTGCCTGCGCCCCCCACGGGCCCAGCCATCGCCCGCCGGGCAGGGCGGGCACCGGCAGGCTGGTGAGGAGGTCGAAGCGCGACCGCTCCCCCAAAAGCGCCTCGACCATCACTTGCCCGAACAGGCCCGACAGCGCGAGCCCGTGGCCGGAATAGCCCCCGGCGGAAAATACGCCTGGCGCGACCTCGGCCAGATAGGGCAGGCGCGTTGCGGTGATGGCCAAGGTGCCGCCCCAGGCATAGTCGAAGCCCACATCGGCCAGGTTGGGGTAAACGCGCGCCAGGTTGGTGCGGATTTTCCGTTCGATATCAGCAGGAAAGCGCTTCCCGTAGCTTTCGCCGCCACCATAGACGAGGCGGCCATCGCGGCTTTGCCACCAGTAATTGACCACGGCGCGGTCATCGGCGACGGCAATCGGGTCTGGCATGGGCGGGGCGGTCAGGGGCTCGGTCACGGCGATGTAGTTGTTCAGGGGCAAAACGCGGGCACCGGTTTTCGAAGCGAGATCAGATGCGTAGCCGTTGGTGGCGTGGATGACGAAGCGTGCGTCGACCCGGCCGTGGCGCGTGCGCACGGGCGGCCCGAGTGAGGTCACTTCGGACCGCTCGTGAATAACCGCACCTGCCGCGCGGGCCGCTTGGGCGAGCCCCAAGACATAGGCCAGCGGGTTGCAGAACCCTGCGGACATATCCAGGAGCCCGCCCGCATAGCGCGACGTCCCGATACGGTCGGAAAGGGCTGCGCGGTCCAGGCTGGCATAGGTCTCCGGCTCCGCCCTGGCGGCCTTCGCGAACGCCGCCCGTTCCCGCGGATCTTGGCTTAGGTGCAAGATGCCGGGGCGATAATCGGCTTCTGGCGCATGTTCGGAAATAAGTCGACGTGTCAGGGCTTTGGCATCTTCAGCCAGGGTCCAGAGGCTATCGGCTTTTTCCCTGCCCAGGCGGGACGCCAGCTTCTTATGGTCCCAGTTAAATCCCGAGCCGATCTGCCCACCATTGCGCCCCGATGCGCCCCAGCCAACCCGTTGGGCATCCAGCACAATCACCGACATCCCCGCCTGCGCGGCATGGAGCGCGGCGGACAATCCCGTGATCCCCGCGCCCACCACGCAAAGGTCCGCCTCTGCCGCGCCGCGCAGGGGCGGGCAAGGGGCCGGCAGGTCCAGCCCCTCGGCATAGAAGGTCCGGGGCCACGTGCCCGCATCGCCATTGGCGTGCAGCCAGGACACCCCGGGCGGCATCAGACGTTCAGCAGCAGGTGCTCCCGCTCCCACGGGGAGATGACTTGCAGAAAAGCACCGTATTCCAGACGCTTAACAGCTCCATAGACCTGCGCGAAACGGGGATGAAGTACCTCGTGGATTTCGTGCGCCTCGTCGAACAGGTCCAGCGCCGTAGACAGATCCCGCGGAATTCCATCGGCGGAATCGTAGGCGTCGCCGGTGAATTGCGGCGCCGGGTCGATGCGGTTGACGAGCCCTAGATAGCCGCAGGCCAGCGATGCTGCGATGCCCAGATAGGGGTTGCAATCCATGCCCGCGATACGGTTTTCGATGCGCTTGGCCTCGGGCTCCGACACCGGGACGCGCAGCCCTGTCGTCCGATTGTCGCGTCCCCATTCAAGGTTAATGGGGGCGGCGAAATCCCGGACATAGCGCCGGTATGAGTTCACGTAGGGCGCAAGCAGCGCGATCACCTCGGGCAGGTGCCGCTGCATGCCGCCGATAAAGTGGAGGAAGTCTGGGCTTTCGGTGCCGTCGCCCGCGTCGAACAGGTTCTGGCCTGTGGCGTTGTCCAAGACCGAATGGTGCATATGCATGGCCGAGCCCGGCTCATCCTCGATTGGTTTGGCCATGAAGGTGGCGTAGCAATCGTGGCGCAATGCTGCTTCGCGGATCAGGCGTTTGAAGTAGAAGATTTCATCGGCCAGTTTGACGGGGTCGCCGTGGCGCAAGTTCATCTCTACCTGGCCCGACCCGCCTTCCTGCAGGATGCCGTCGATCTCTAGCCCCATGGCCTCGGCGAAGTCGTAGATGTCATCGATGACGGGCCCGTACTCATCCACCGCGCTCATGGAATAAGCTTGGCGCCCCGCTGCCCGGCGGCCCGAGCGGCCCATGGGCGGCAGCACCGGCTGGGTGGGGTCGGTGTTGCGCGCGACCAGATAGAACTCCATCTCGGGCGCGACCACCGGTGTCCATCCGCGCGCGCGGTAGAGCGACACGACGCGGCGCAGCACATTGCGGGGCGCGATGGGCATGGGGCTGCCATCCTGGTCGTGCATGTCGTGGATCACTTGCATCGTCCAATCGGCGGTCCAGGGGGCGGCGCAGGCGGTGCTGAAATCGGGGCGCAGAACCATGTCCGGTTCCAGAAAGGGCGCGTCGCCATCCTGGGCCCAATCGCCAGTAATGGTCTGCTGAAAGATCGAGTTGGGCAGGTAGAAATGGGTTTGTTTCGCGAATTTGGCCGCAGGCATGGCCTTGCCGCGGGCGATGCCTGACAGGTCCGCCACGATGCATTCCACTTCGTCCAAGCGGCGCCCTTCCAGGTAAGCGCGGGCATGGTCGGACGCCTGGGATAGCCAATCAGGTTGGGACATGGATCATCCGTTCGTGGAAGAAAGCACCGATGGCCCGGGCCATGCGCGTTCTATCCGTCTCGATGGACCCTGCGGCCTGCATGGCAGCGTTCATTAGATCGTCGGGATAGGTGCCGGTGCCGCGCCGCGTTTCGACCATGCTGGAGATGATATCATCGTCGAATTCGGGGTGTGGTTGAATGGTCAGCGCGTGCTGACCATAAGCAAGAAACGCATTCGCACAGAACGGACTTTGGCCGACCGGCGCGGCGCCCGGCGGCAATTCTACGACCTGATCCTGGTGCCATGCATTCAGCGTCAGCGCGTGCCCATCAGCCAGGGCATAATCGTGGCGCCCAAGCGCCCAGCCGCCATCGAACTTGACGACCTTGCCGCCCAAGGCTTGCGCGATGATCTGGTGGCCAAAACAGATGCCTACCAGAGGCTTGTCGGCAGCATAGACGTCGCGGATGAACGCTTCGAGCGGCTGGATGAATGCGTGGTTTTCATAGGCCCCATGTTTCGAGCCCGTGATGAGCCACCCATCTGCCGCGTCGGCACTGGTCGGGAAAACCATGTTTTCCACATCCCAAACCGCGAAATCAAAGCCTTGGCCAGCAAGCAGATTGGCAAACATCGTGTCGAAATCGCCGTGTCGTTCGGCAATCGCGGGCGCGGTGTGCCCCGCCATGAGAATTCCGATTTTCATGGGTCTCGCATGTTCCTGACGCGAGGCTTCGCCTGCGCAAGAGACAGCCTATGCCGCTGTGCAAGGCGCGACAAGAGCGGCCTTTCGCCCATCGAAGGGCCGAAAAAGGCCGACACGGCAACACTTCCTTAAGGTCACGGTTCTACCCTGGAATCGCCATCTAGATGGTGTGTGACGATGTCGCTCACCCCGCGCGAGGAAGGGACCGGAATGATGAACCTGTTCAGGCTATTTGCCTTGACGCTTGTCGTCACGCTTGGATCCATCTTTACCACGCCCTTTGCGCAGGCCAATTCCGTGACGCGCTCCAGCTTCGGGCCTACCGGTGTCGCACGCGAGGCATCTGCTGGCCAATCGCTTGCCCTTGCAACGGCATATCGCCGTAATGACGGACGGGGTGCACTTCAATCCGATCGACGGCTACTTCGTGCGGCACAGGACCATGCCAACTGGATGGCCAGAAACGGTGTCATGTCCCATCAAGGGGACAAGGGCAGCAAGATGATCGACCGTATCCGCGCGACGGGCTACCGCGCCTGTTTCGCCGCGGAAAATGTTGCCATGGGCCAGCGCTCCGACCGGCAGGTGATGCAATCTTGGATGGAATCGCCCGGACATCGCCGCAACATCCTGGATCGCCGTGCCGTCCAAGGCGCCGTCGCGACGGCTGTGGATGGTGCGGGGCAGACTTATTGGGTCATGCTTCTCGCCAAGCCTTGCTAAGGTCCGGTCAGACCGTATCCAGGTAAAGATCCAGACGCTCAGCGTCGGTCAATTCCTCAATATCGCGAAGTTCCTGCCGTTTCGTGCGCAACAGGTTTTCTCTCAGAACGTCAGGAAGCAGCCGTGGCGTCCATGGGTCGACCTCAAACCGCGCGATGGCGTCGGCCCAGCTTCCTGGAATGCGCGGCAGATTTTGGCCATAGGCATTGCCGATGATGGGGGCAGGGGCGTCTGCTTGATCGTCGATACCCGCTAGGGCCGCGGCCAGGATGACGGCAAGGAGTAGATAGGGGTTCGCATCCCCACCTGAGATCCGATGCTCGATACGCCGCGCCGCCCCAGGTCCAGATGGAATGCGGATGGCCGCTGTGCGGTTTTCATGTGCCCAGGCAAGGCCGGTTGGCGCATGTGCGCCTGGCACCAACCGGTCATAGCTGTTCAGATGTGGGGCAAAGATCAGCGTAGAAGCGGGCGCTGCCGCCAGCAGACCCGCCACCGCTTGGCGCAACATGTCCGATCCGGCACGACTGCCATCGTCGAAGACATTGCGCCCCTCCCCGTCGAGGACCGAAAAATGGACGTGCATCCCGTTCCCAGCATAGTCCGGGTAGGGCTTCGCCATAAAACTGGCCGCGAAGCCATGTTTGCGGGCAAGGCCACGAAGGAGCAGCTTGAAAAACCACGCATCGTCGGCGGCCTTCAATGCATCGGGCTGGTGACTGATATCGATTTCGAACTGACCGATCCCCGCCTCGCTGATCGCTGTATTGGCCGGGATGTCCATGGCTTCGGCAGCGTCGTAGAGCTCTGTGAAGAAGCGGTCGAAAGCGTCGAGCTGGCGCATGGCCAAGGTCTCCGCCCCCGGACGCCGCTTGCCGGATCGGGGTGAGGCGGGCACGCGAAGCTGCCGGGTAGAATCGTCGATCAGATAGAACTCGACTTCGGTCGCGACGACTGGTGTCAGACCGCGGGCGGCGTAGCGTGCCAACACATCGGACAAGGCGTGCCTCGGGTCGCCCTGAAACGCGCTCCCATCTTCGTGGAACATCCAAAGCGGTAGCAGGGCCGTGGGAGTCTCAAGCCAGGGCATCGGCAGAAAGCCCCGCTCCGTCGGCTTCAGGATGCCATCGGGGTCACCGGTCTCGAAGACCAGCGGGCTGTCTTCGATATCCTCGCCCCAGATATCGAGGTTCAGGACCGAGAAGGGGAAGCGCGTCCCCTCAACCTCCAACTTATGGGCAAAGCGACGGGGGATGCGTTTACCCCGGGCCTGTGCGTTCAAATCGCACGCCGCCGCGCGGACGGAATGGATATGGGGGTTCGCGTGCAACCAACCCGCCGGAGTGCCGTCGCTCATCGCATGATCTGCCCCAGAAGCCGCGGACGGCTGGGCGCCTGTGGCAAATGGCGGTTCAAGCGCCGGTTCACGGCGCCCATCACCCCGATGATGACCAACGTCAGCGCGATGAAGTAAAGCGCTAGGATGGGGTAGGGCACGAAGGGGTTGAAGGTCTTGTCCGCGAAATAGTTGGCATAATAGAGCGCGTCGCCCTTTTGTTGGCGCGCTGGAAAACCCGTGAAAAACACCAGTGTCGTAGCGTGAAACAGAAAGATCGCCTCGTTCGTATAGGCAGGCCAGGCCAGCCGCAGCATGGTCGGCCAGGTGATGCGACGAAACTTCGTCCAGCCGGTGATGCCATAGGCCTCGGCCGCTTCTTGGTCGCCTTTGGGCACGGTGCCGAGCGCGCCGTAGAAGATTTCACCGGAATAGGCGGCGGTGTTCAGAAACAGCACCACCAACGCCCCGGCCCAGGCCGATGACAACGGCTCCGCCCACGGCGCCACCTGTTTGAGCGATAGAAACAGGAAATAGGCGAAGAAGAACTGGATAAAGAGTGGCGAGCCACGGAAGACGAAGATGAACCATTCCGCCGGTTTGCGCGCAAAGGGGTTGGTCGATGCCTTGCCAAGGGCCAAGAGCGTTGCCAGCACGAAGCCGGTGACCAGCGCGATTATGCCGAAATAGACGTTCCAGATCATGCCCGACCCGATCAACGTCACCTGCTGACACAGCGTGAAATCCGAGCGCGGCAGCAAGCGTTCGCCATATCCCAGCGACCGAAGGCCGTAATCCATGACGGTCTGCCAGCAGGTCATGCCGCAGCCTTTCGCAGCTTTTCGCCGCCCGCCGTGGCCTGCCCATGCGAAAGCCGCGACGTCAGCCGCCCGATGACGATTTCGGAAACCCGCGTGAAGGCCAGATAGAAGATGAGCAGCGCCAGAAAGTACCACATCCGCCAATCGGGGTGCGGGTAGTCCGAGAATCGCGCCGTCTTGGCCGCACCCAATTCACGTGCCCAATAGACCACGTCTTCGACCCCTAGAAGGAACAGAAGCGGCGTGGCCTTGATCAGGATCATCCACAAATTGCCCAAACCCGGCAGTGCATAGAGCCACATCTGCGGCACCACGATCCGGCGAAAGGCCTGCCGGCGCGACATGCCGTAGGCCTCGGCGGTTTCGATCTGACTGCGCGGAACGGCTTGCATGGCGCCGAACAGCACGTTGGCCGCAAAGGCCCCGAAGACGATGGCGAAGGTGAAGACGGCGGTGGCGAAGCCGTAAAGCTCATGCACCCATTGCGGCGCCGTTCCAAGCGGCAGCTTGGCTTGGGGGCAGACGATGAAATCGGTGCCCTGGCGCACGGCGTCCGGCCAATCGGGGCAGAGCGCATGATGGCGCAGCCATTCCAAGCCCTGGTCGAGCGCGATGACGAAAAACAGAAAGAAGGCGATGTCCGGCACACCGCGCACCACGGCGATGTAACCCTTGCCAAGCCAACGTAGGGGCGGCAGCGCCGATCGCGCCGCGGTGGCCCCGGCAAAGCCGAAAGCCAGCGCCGCAGGGGCGGTTACGGCCAGCAGCATGAGGACGGTGCCAAAGGCATTGTAGAAGGCGAAATGCTTGCCCGTGGTCAGGTAGCAGGCCAGCCAGGTCAGCCCTTCCAGCGTATCGGGTTCCGCGCAGAAATCGAACATGTCTCAGCCCGCCCCGAGATGTTTCAGGAGGGCCTGCGCCACGCGCTGCGGGTCTTCCAGTTGCGGCAGGTGCCCGAGGCCCGGCAGGGTGTGCATTTCCGTTCCAATAGCCTGGGCCAGTGCCGTCCCCCGCGCCAGCGGGATCCATGGATCGTCCTCTCCCCAAAGAACCGTGGCAGGACAGCGCAACGTCCCGTATTGATGCTCGACCTCGGCTGTGTAGGTTTCATCGGCCAGGGCGAATTGTGCGTAAAACGCATCGCGGCCCTGATCCGACAACCATGGCGCGATCAAGCGCGCGCGGTCATCTTCGACCAAGGGGCGGACCAGGGCGCCATCGATATAGGCGCCGACAAGGGCTGCGTGGATATGCGGCGGCAGTCCTGTGAACGCCTCGATGTGGTGACCCACGTGGTCGAAGAAGTCAGACCCCCAGGGGCGCATCGCGACCACGTTCATCAGCACCAGCGCGTTGTAGTCCTGCCCATGCAGCAGATGGGCCCGCAGGGTTACAGCGCCCCCGAAATCGTGTGCAATGACCCGGGGGGCCGCCAGGCTCCAATGGTCCAGCATCTCACCAAATACCTCTCCCTGAACATCGAGGGACGGGGCGCGGCGTGGCGCAAGGTCCGAATGGCCGAAGCCTGGCATGTCATACCAGTAGAGCGTGAAATGAGTGCTGAGGGCCGGTATGATGCGGTGCCACGCATAGGACGACCAGGGCCAGCCATGGGCCAAGACGAGGTCGGGGCCATGTCCCGTACGTCCGGCCGCAACGCGCCCGGCCGACGTCTCATGTTCTTCATCGAGGGTCCACATCCCGGACGCGTCCAGCTTTCGGGCCGGTGGCGGACGCGCCGCCCACGGCCCGATGCCTTATTCGTAAACCGTGGCGTCTTCGCCGAACCATTTGACGATCATCGCGTTGAGCGTGCCGTCTTCCTTCATGGAGGCGATGGCCGCGTCGAAGGCGGCTTGCAATTCGTCATCGGATTCCCGCAGGCCCATGCCCACGCCGCCGCCAAGCGGCACGTCGTCGCCGGCGAAGGTCAGCTCACCGCTCGATTCCTCGACTGTGGGGACAAGCGCGTCCCTGTCGGCAAAGACGGCATCGGCCTCACCGCTGCGCACGGCGGCGATGGTTTCGTCGTAGGTTGCGAATTCCAGCAGCGTCGCACCGGATTCGGCCACATGGCCTGCCTGGATGGTGTTTGTCTGGGCCGCGATCACGCCGCTTTCAATATCGGCGTCATCCGACAGGGCCACGTAGGCCGACGCGGCGGGAGGCGAGTAATTCTGGGTGAAGTCAATGACCTCGTCCCGTTCGGGTGTGATCGACATGCCAGCCATGATGGCGTCGTAATTGCCGCCCGTCAGGTTGGGGATGATCGAATCCCAGTCGTTGGTCACCCATTCGCAGGTCAGGTTGGCGCGGGCGCATAGCTCATTGCCGACTTCGATTTCGAAGCCGTCCAACTCACCCGCATCGTTGAGGAAGTTGTAAGGTGCATAAGCGCCTTCGGTGCCGATGCGCACGGTGTCCTGCGCCATTGCGCTGGTGGCCAGAACGGTCAGCAAGGCCGCTGTAAACAGTGGTTTCATTGAGTCTCTCCTGTTGATGGTTCGCCCTTTTGCGAGCGATTCCTGGTTGGATTCTATTACGCGGCCGTTGCGGAAAGAAAACCGCGCAGCCGTTCGGATTTCGGGGCGCCGAACAGGGCATCCGGGGCGCCCTCCTCTTCGATGCGCCCTTTGTGAAGGAAGATGACGTGGTCGCTTACGTCGGCGGCCAATTTCATATCATGGGTCACGATGATCATGGTGCGGCCTTCATCGGCCAGGGATTTGATGACGCGCACGACTTCCTGTTCCAATTCGGGGTCCAGCGCGCTGGTGGGCTCATCAAAGAGCAGGGCCTTGGGCTCCATCGCCAAGGCGCGGGCGATGGCTGCGCGCTGTTGCTGGCCACCGGAAAGCTGGGCGGGCCAGACATCGCATTTGTCGCCAATGCCCACCTTGGCCAGATAATCCCGGGCCGCAGCTTCGGCCTGGGCCGCGTCGCGTTTGAGCACGTGGACCGGGGCCTCCATCACGTTCTGCAAAATCGTCATGTGCGACCAAAGGTTGAACGACTGGAACACCATCGACAGGTTCGTGCGGATCCGCGTGATCTGGGCTGCATCGGCGGGCCGGCGGGCATGGCCGTTGCCCTTCCACTTCACGGCTTCGCCTTCGAACAGAATGTCGCCCTGCTGGCTGTCTTCAAGGAGGTTGGCGCAACGCAGGATGGTCGACTTGCCCGAACCGGATGAGCCGATCAGGGAAATGACGCTGCCACGTTGGGCAACCAGGTCGACGCCTTTGAGGACCTCTAAGGCGCCGTAGGCCTTGTGCAGGTCGCGGATTTCGATAACAGGGCTTTTTTCGGCGGTGGCGGCGTCCGGCACGGGCGGCCTCAGATTGCGGTCGTTCGCGCATCTACGCCGCATCCCGCAGGGAAATGCAATGGGGCCGCTGCATCGCGGGCCGTCTACCCCGCGTTCTGGACCCGTTGCCGCGCCAAATTGCTGTCGCGGTCATTGATGCCCAAAAGGTTGGCAAGAAGGCGAAGCAGCGTGTCTTCCTCGTGGTCGCGTTCTCCATCGGCCAGCACCACGGCCCAAAGCGCCTCAATCACCGCCATGCGGTCTTCCAGCACGGTAGTATCCTTAATAGCACGCGTGAAGCGGACGGTATCCGGTGCCTCGGCCTCCAACGCTTCGGCCTGACTGCGAAGGGCGCGGGCCCCGGCGTCGTCCAGGCCGTAGCGGTGGGCCAGAATGCGGTCGATGCGTGCCACTTCTTCGGGGGCGTAATGCCCGTCGGATCGCGCGACGCGCACCATCAGCGCGGCCAGCGCCAAGCGGGCATCGGGTTCGGGCAAGCGTTCAGGTTCGGGCGCCGTCAATCGGCGGAGAAGGTCAGCAAACATGAGCGGCATATAGGCCCTTCGGTCAGCCGTCCCACCCCTCGGCGATGACAAGGTCGGATTCACTGATCCCTTGGCGCATTTTCAACGCCGCCTGGTAGCCCGGGCTGTCGTAGCAATCGCGCGCGGCCTGATAGCTGGGAAACTCGATCACCACGGTGCGCGGCTTGGCTTCGCCTTCCCGCACCTCCCGCGCGCCGCCGCGCACCAGGAACTTGCCCCCGAACTCCGCCAAGGGGGCGGCATTGGCCGCGCGATAGAGGTCGTATTTCTCCACATCGTCCACGCGCCCATGGGCGATCCAATATCCTTTTGCCATTCGCTTTTCCCCTTCAGGTGATGATCTCTTCCAACCGCTGTGCTTCCCCGGCCAGACCCCAGGGCGGGTTCACGACCAGAAGGCCCGACCCCTCCATCCCGTGGCCTTCGCGGGCCGGGGCAAAGCGCGTCTCACTCACCAAAGCCTCGGGCAGAGCGTCTTGCAAGGCCTCGATCATGGGCCGGTGCCGCCGGTCGGGCAGAATAGGGTACCAGAGCATCAAAATGCCCACCCCCCATTTGCGGTGTAGCTTGGGCAGAAGCGCGGCTGCGCGGGCGTAATCATCGCGGATTTCCCAGGACGGGTCGATGAGCAGCACACCGCGCTGCGGCTTCGGTGGGGTCAGGGCGCGAACCATTTCCCAGCCGTCCCGGCGATGCACGCGGCAGCCCGGACGATCCGCCATCGCATCCGTCAGCGCGTCATGCTCAGTTGGGTGCAACTCGGCGATGTCCATCTTGTCGTCCTTACGCAGAAGATGGGCCCCAATCAGAGGGGACCCGGGATAGGCGGCATCCCCCCATATTGACCGCGTGGCTGCGATTGCCCGTAAATAGGGGTGTTCGGCAGCGAAGGCGTCTTGCAGCCGACCAATCCCCCGGGCAGCTTCCCCCGTCCGCTGCGCCTGGTCAGAGGCCAGATCATAAAGCCCCCGTCCCCCATGGGTTTCCAGGTAGCTCAAGGGTTTATCCTTGCGCGTCAGATAGTCCAGAACCCAAGCAAGTAGGGCATGTTTATGAACGTCTGCCGCGTTTCCCGCGTGGTAGCCATGCTGGTAGGATAACATGGGTCGCGGCTAGACTGCGCCTGACTGCGGTGCAAGCGCCACGAATCCGCTTTGTTTCCGAAGCCTGTGCGAAGAATCGACGTGTCACGGCATTTTTACGTGCTAGTTACTACGTTAACTCACAACCCGACCGGATTCGCTTCATGCTCCGACTGATTACCCTTCTTGCCGCCGTCACAGGCACCGCTGCCACCGCGCAGCAAACGGTCTCTACGGAAACACCGCTGGACCCGCCCGTCTTTTCCAGCCAGGGAAGCGGCCCTGCCATCGCCTTTACCCTGCGCGGCGGCGTCCAGACGGAGCCCTCCTACTTCGGCTCGAACTCCAACGACTTGAATCCCGATGTCGGGTTCGACCTGCACTATCTGCGCTTGGGTGGTTTTACCTTCGGCAACCCCGATCCGAACTTCATCCGCGAAGGGTTCAGCATTCGCCCATCTTTCCGCTTTATCGACGACCGGGACGAAGGCGACGGTTCCGAGCTTGAGGGCCTGGACGACATCGACACGTCGTTCGAACTGGGCCTTGGCGTCGCTTACACGACCCGCAATTGGGAAGTCTTCGGCAATGCGCGCTACGGCGTGGTGGGCCACGACGATTTCGTGGGTGAGATTGGCGCCGACCTCTTCGCGCGCCCCAATGGTCGCCTGCTTCTGCGCGGCGGGCCCCGGTTGTTCTTCGGCGATGATGGTTACGCATCAGAATATTTCGGCGTGACGTCCGGCGAAGCCGCCGTGTCCGATTTCAGTGCCTTCAGTGCTGACGGTGGATTGTTGTCTGCCGGTGTCGAAGTTGGTGCCACCTATCAATTCAACGACCGCTGGGGCATCGACGCCGCCGTGCGGTACGAACGGCTGACCGGCGACGCGGAAGACAGCCCGATTTCCATCGATGATGATCAGATCACCGCCCGGATCGGGATTACCCGTCGCTTCACGCTCGGTTTCTAAGGGACCGCTATTCGGCCTTCTGCCACTTGCACCGCTGTCCCCTCGATCCGCACGTCGCGGATCGCGCCGTCTGCCACATCAACTTCGAAGCCAATCGTGGAGGGGCGGCCCATGTCTTCGCCCTGGCGCAGCTTGTGCCGCGTCGTTCCGTTTTGCAACGCGCCGTTGGCGAGAAGCTGCGCGGCCAGAATCGCGCAGGCCGATCCCGTTGCAGGATCCTCGGGGATGCCCGCCGTCGGCGAAAACATCCGTGCGTTGAAGTCCGGGTCATAGATCCAGGCGCTGTCCACCTCAGCGGTTTCCATCAGGGCGGATCAGTGCGGCTCTTCCGGGCGGGCCTGGGCCAATGTCGCGCGGTCGCGAACCGGGACATAGACGAACGCAGGACCGCCCGCGAAGGCACCGGGCGCGTGCGGCCCGATGCTGGCGGGGGCCATGCCCAACGCACGGGCGCAAAGCTCAACCTCGACCGCCCCGCCATGGGGCGCGGGCAAGACCGGGGCGCGAAACTGGGCACGCCCCTCCCGGATGCGGACGGGCACCAGCCCTGCCTCTTCTTCCAACGTGACCTCCTGCAGCCCGTCGCGTGCCGCCAGGTACAAAGCCGCGCCCACCGTTGGATGCCCCGCAAAGGGGATTTCGGCGGTGGGGAAGAAGATGCGCGCCCGCGCCGTATGGGCCGGGTCGCGCGGTGGCATCAAGAAGATCGTCTCTGACAGGTTGAATTGCCGCGCGATGGTCTGCATTTGTGCAGTGCTAAGGCTGCCATCGGTTTCAACGATGGCCAGGGGATTGCCGCTAAAGGCCGTGTCGGTGAACACGTCCCAGACGTGGAAGGGCAGGGTGGGGTGCATCGGGGCCTCCGCCGCGCCTCAGACGAGACGCGATTGTTCCTTCGCCGCGCGGATGAAATCGGCAAAGAGGGGATGGGGATCGAAAGGCTTCGACTTCAATTCGGGGTGGAACTGGACCCCGATGAACCACGGATGATCCGACCATTCCACGATTTCCGGCAGCCGCCCATCCGGTGACAGGCCTGAAAAGCACAAGCCCTTTGCCTCCAACTGCTTGCGGAACTCGATATCCACCTCGTAGCGGTGGCGGTGGCGTTCTTCGATGGCCGTGGCGCCATAGACATCGGCCACTTTGGACCCCGCCGTCAGCGCCGCGTCATAGGCGCCCAGCCGCATGGTGCCGCCCTTGTCGTCGGTCTTCTTGCGGGTGACCTTGGCATTGCCCTGCACCCATTCCTTCAGGTGATAAACGACGGGCGTAAAGCTTTGCGGATCTGCGTCGCCCGCAAATTCCTCGGATGCCGCATTGCTCAGGTCCGCAGTGTTACGCGCGGCCTCGATCACGGCCATTTGCATGCCCAGACAGATGCCTAGATAAGGCACCTTCTTTTCGCGGGCGAATTGAGCGGCCTTTATCTTGCCCTCGGTCCCCCGTTCTCCGAACCCGCCGGGTACGAGGATGGCGTTGAAGCCCTGCAGATGCGCCGCGGGGTCCTCTCGCTCAAAGATTGCGCTGTCGATCCATTCGGCGCGCACTTTGACGCGATTGGCCATGCCGCCATGGGTCAACGCTTCGGCAATGGATTTATATGCATCTTCCAGCTGTGTGTATTTGCCCACAATGGCCACGCGCACGTCGCCATCGGTGTTGTGTATGCGGTCCACCACGTCTTCCCACCGCGCCAGGTTGGGCTTGGGCGCGGGACTGATGCCGAACGCATCCAACACGGCCTGGTCCATCCCTTCGCGGTGATAGGCCAACGGCGCCTCGTAAATGGACTGGAGGTCTTGTGCCGCGATCACGGAATCGGGCCGCACATTGCAAAAGAGCGCCAGCTTCTCCCGCTCCTTCACCGGAATGGGACCCTCCGATCGGCAGACCAGGATATCGGGCGCCAACCCGATGGAGCGCAATTCCTTGACGGAGTGCTGGGTGGGCTTGGTCTTCAACTCTCCGCTGGCCTTGATGTAGGGCAGCAAGGTCAAATGCATGAACAGGCATTGCCCGCGGGGCTTTTCCTGGCTGAACTGGCGGATGGCCTCGAAGAAGGGCAGCCCTTCGATATCGCCCACTGTACCGCCGATTTCGCACAGCATGAAATCGACTTCATCTTCGCCGATGCGAATGAAGTCTTTGATTTCGTTGGTCACGTGTGGGATGACTTGAATGGTCTTGCCCAGATAGTCGCCGCGCCGTTCCTTTTCCAACACGTTGGAATAGACCCGGCCCGAACTGATGGAATCCGTTGCGCGTGCCGCCACTCCGGTGAAACGCTCATAATGGCCCAGGTCCAGATCCGTTTCGGCGCCGTCATCGGTGACGAAGACCTCACCATGCTCAAAGGGCGACATCGTTCCGGGGTCCACGTTCAAATACGGGTCCAGTTTGCGAAGCCGCACGGTATAGCCGCGGGCTTGCAAGAGCGCGCCCAGGGCGGCCGATGCCAGGCCCTTGCCCAGTGAGGAAACCACCCCACCGGTGATGAAAATGAAGCGTGCCATGCCCGAAACCCCGCGAATTGGCCGTGTTCCGGTTCCGCCGGAATCACCTATCACGGGGTTTGAGGATATCACCACGATAAAGGGGGGCACAACCGCCCCCCGCTACATCCTGAGATCTGACGTCCCGTGAACCCCAGATGATGTCACTCTGACCGGGGCGGCGTCAGCGGTGCATCGCCCGTGGTGGGTGGCAGCAGCGCATCCCCCGATGGCACGACCGGCGCCGACTGTTCTTCCACCGGTATTTGGTCCACGACCGAGCTGCCCGCCGCATTCTGCGCCGCAAGGATGGTCAGAACCACTGACGTCGTCAGAAATGCCACCGCGAAGGCCCAAGTCAGCTTCGTCATGGCCGTGGCCGCCTGACGGCCAGACACGACCCCGCCGCCACCGCCGCCCATGCCCAGGCCGCCACCTTCAGATTTCTGAAGCAGCACGATGCCAATCAAGCAAATCGCCAAGATCAGGTGAATGACGAGGATGACGTTTTCCATGGACGGTCCGTTCGGTCTGTTCGCAGGGTAATTAGGGTCTGCGGCCCTTCGCCGCAAGACCGCTTGGTTCGGTTCCATCCGTGCCCCAGCGTCGCACGCTATCGTCGGTCATCTGCGCGATCAACCTGCATTGCGCGGGTTTCGCCCGAGGGCCCGCCGCGCTACAGGAGGCGCGGATTTCGGGACGGAGGGTCGCATGGCCAACGTGGTGGTGGTGGGCGCCCAGTGGGGCGATGAAGGCAAGGGCAAGATTGTCGATTGGCTCTCGGAACGGGCCGATGTCATCGCGCGCTTCCAGGGTGGCCACAATGCAGGCCATACGCTGGTCATTGACGGGCAGGTCTACAAGCTGTCCTTGCTTCCGTCTGGCATCGTGCGCGGCGGCAAACTGTCGGTCATCGGCAACGGCGTCGTGCTGGACCCTTGGCATCTGGTCAAGGAAATCGCGGATCTGCGTGGCCAGGGCGTCGATATCTCGCCTGAAACCCTGATGATCGCCGAAAACACGCCGCTCATCCTGCCCATCCACGGAGAGCTTGATCGCGCGCGCGAGACGCAGAATTCTGTGGCAAAGATCGGCACGACCGGCCGCGGTATCGGCCCGGCCTACGAAGACAAGGTGGGCCGCCGCGCCGTTCGCGTGGCCGATTTGGCCGACGCTTCCACGCTCGAAACCCGGGTGGACCGCGCGCTGGTGCACCACGATGCGCTGCGTCGTGGGCTGGGGCTGGCGGCGATTGATCGTGACGCGCTTTTGAAGTCCTTGCGCGATGTGGCGGGGCAGGTCCTGCCCTATGCCGCGCCCGTCTGGAAGGTGCTCGACGAGAAACGCCGCGCGGGGCGCCGCATCCTATTTGAGGGCGCGCAAGGGTCGCTTCTGGACATCGATTTCGGCACGTATCCCTTTGTGACGTCTTCGAACGTGATTGCCGGGCAGGCCGCCACCGGAACCGGCATCGGGCCCGGCGCCATCGATTTCGTGCTGGGCATCGTCAAGGCCTATACGACCCGCGTGGGCGAGGGGCCCTTTCCGGCCGAGCTTGATGACGATGACGGACAGCGTTTGGGCGAACGTGGCCATGAATTTGGAACCGTTACGGGGCGCAAGCGCCGCTGCGGTTGGTTCGACGCCGTACTCGTGCGCCAGACCTGCGCCACATCGGGCGTCAACGGCATCGCGTTCACCAAGCTCGACGTGCTCGACGGGTTCGAGACGTTGAAAATCTGCGTGGCCTATGACCTCGACGGCACCCGTATCGACCATCTGCCCACCGCCGCCGATGCGCAGGCGCGTTGCACGCCCATCTACGAAGAGATGCCGGGTTGGAGCGAATCCACCGAAGGCGCGCGCAGTTGGGCGGACCTGCCCGCCAATGCCATCAAATATGTCCGCCGGGTGGAGGAGTTGATCGCCTGTCCCGTGGCGCTGCTGTCCACCTCGCCCGAGCGTGAGGATACCATTCTCGTCACCGACCCGTTCGAGGATTGAGCCGTGACTTACAAAACCCGTAAGCGCCTTGCGCTGCTTATCATTCTGGTTGGCTTGCCGCTTTACATCATGGCGGCGGTCACCGTGGTCAACTGGTTCGAGCGTCCGCCGATCTGGCTGGAGCTGATCATCTATATCATCCTTGGTGTCGCCTGCGCCTTCCCGCTCAAGCGCATCTTCAAGGGGCTCGGCCAGCCCGACCCGGACGCGCCTCCGCCGGAAGAATAGCCGCAGCGCGAAGCCGCAATCGGATAAAGAAAGGCCCGCTGCGATCCATGCGGCGGGCCTTGATGTCTAAGCCTTCGGGCGCTCAGCCAGCCCGGCGCTCGGCCTCCGCGGCGAAACGGGAATCGGTGCCCAGGGAAAAGGTGCCTCGGCCCACCTTGCGCAGGCGCCCTTCGCGCAGCAATTGTCCAAACCCTCGCAGTCCGTCTTCTCGGCTTAGGTCTTCGCAAGCTTCGGACGCGAGGTGCAGCAGATGCGGGCGCGAGAAGCTCTCTTCGCCCATGATTTTGGTGGAATAGGCTGCAGCCGCTTCCAGGATGTCGGGCAGATCGACGGCGCCCACATCTTGCGCGAAACGCTCGAAATCGTCACCGCTGGCGGCGTCGGGCTCTGGGCGTTCGTCTTCTTCCGCAACTGGCGCGTCTTCTTCGACGTCAGGCGTTTCCTCAGCGGTCTCGGTGGCCTCTGCGGGTGCGTCCGCGTCGTCGTCCATGTCTTCGACGCGCTGCTCGGACACGAGCACGAGGGGGGCAGGCGCCTCAGAAACCTCGTCGGAGGCGTCGTCCGTCTCTTCTGAAGCGGCTGCGGCGCGGGGGCGCACTGTGTTTGCCAGATCCTCGCGGTAGGCGCCGGTTTCGTCGCTTTCGGCCACATCCATTGTGTCGTCGGCGCGGCGGGCGGCCACGGCGGCTTTCAGGTGCGAAATGTTCGCGTGGCGGCGCGACGTATCTTCGCCGGACAGACGGCTGTCGGTGGCGGCAAAAAGACGCTCCATATCCGGGTCGGACGGGGTGCCGCGGGCTGCGCTAGTCTCATCCTCGGCCTCCGCTGCTTCGGCTTCGGCGACATCAACCGCATCGTCGTCGGAATCTTCGTCCTCTTCGAGCTTGGCAGCTTCTTCGTCCGCGGCCCGAATGGCGGCCAACTCGGCCATCAATTCATCGGTGTCGTCGGCGCTTTCATCTGCTGGCGCATCCGACCCAGTGGCGTCCCGGGACAATTCAGCTTCGATGGCTGCCAATTCGGCCAGAAGCGTGTCATCTTCCTCGGCTTCGGCCACGTCGATTTCGTCAGATTTTTCCTCAGGCTGGGGCGTCTCAGCGTCCGCGGTCTGATCGGCTTCGGCCTTGGCCGTGCGACGCAGCTTGCGGATACGGATGCGGCGCAGACCACGGGCCGGTTTACCATCATCGGCGTCTTCTTCTTCCGCGTTGGCTTCTTGTCCGTCAGTCTCATCTTCCGATGCGGAGTCGGCGTCAGCCGCTGCGTTATCGGCTTCGTCTTCAGCAATAACCTGTGTTTCCTCGCTCTCCACTGCCTCTGCCTCAGGGGCGTCGTCGTCGGCCTTGTCTTCGGCTTCGGCTTCAAGTTCGGCTACGTCTTCAGATATTTCGTCGGCATCGGCGATGGCCGTGTCGGCTTCGTCTTGGTCGGCCAGCAGTTCGGCCACCGCGGCAATCGTATCTTCGCCATGGGTGTCAACGGGCGTGTCCTCAGACGCATCTGGCTCGGCTGATATGTCGTCCTCGACCTCCGTGTCGACCGCCTCATCGTTGTCGTCTGCGTCGGTCAGCGCGTCTTCGCTGTAGGCTGCTGCAAGCGTGTCTTCTGCCAGGGTGTCGAGATCATCGGCTTCGTCGTCTGCTGCGTAGAATTCCGAATCTTCGTCGGATTCGTAGCCGCCGCGAATGCGGGCCAACCGATCGGCGAAGGATCCATCGATATCGGCCGTCGAGTCGGGGTTGCCTTCATCTTCGAACTCAAAGTTTTCAGGCTCACCAACCCCATCGAATACTGCTTCAGCCTCAAGCTGGACATCATCGTCGGATGCTCCCTCAATCTCGACGTCGCCGCTTCCGATCGCTGCTTCCTCTGTGACCGGTTCCTCGTCCTCTGCGATGGGTTCTTTGGTGATCATTTCTTCCGAAGTGGATTCTTCTTCTGAAGTGGCTTCGACAGCGTCTTCCGAGGCGGCCCCGGCCTCTTCGCCGACAGGTGCCGCATCCCCGGAGTCTTCCGCTGGGTCTTCTTCTACCGCAACGGTATCGTTTGCGATGCCTCCCGACAGAGTTTCTTCCTCACCCTCAATGCTGTCCTCAAGCATCGTTGAGGCAACGGCGCCTGCCGCAACCACGCCAGTCGAACGCAGCACGATGCCGCCGTCCTCGGTCCCGGCTTCCACCGTTTCATTCGTCCGCGCTTCGACGATTTCGCGTACTTTTGCGACGTCGGGGGTTAAATGCTTGGCTTCGAACAGATTGCCTTCGGAGCTGACGTCGCGGAAATACTCCACCACATCGGTCATCGTCGAGACCGGGTCGTCGAACCCCTCCAACGTGCAGGAGAAGGTCCCGTAGGCGACCGTTAGAATCTTGTTGGCGGGAACCATTGGGGGCACCATCACTTTCTTCCCGGGCGGGAATCCTGTTTCATTTCACCATGCACTAAACAAAACGATTCCAGTCAAATCGTGCCGGGAAGGCGACCATTTGACGAAAAGCAGGGCGGATTTTTGCCAGATTCGACATCAATCGCCCCCGAGCGCGCCTTATTGGAGACCAGACAAACCCTAGTGGGCGGTGCTCCGGTTAGCATCCGAACCCTTGAGGAAGCTTTAACGCGTGCGCCGCGCCTGATCGCGGCCGATGGCGGGGCTGATTCCCTCCTGCAGGCAGGTTTGTTTCCTGACCTTGTGGTGGGCGATTTGGATTCCATTTCCGCGGCCGCCCAGACAGCCTTCGCGGATCGCGTCGCCCACATTGCCGAACAGGACAGCACCGATTTCGCCAAGGCGTTGCGCACGGCGCCCGCGGCGTTAACCATCGCGGTCGGCTTCATCGGGGCGCGGGTCGATCATTTCCTGGCCTGTCTGAGCGAATTGGCCCGCAGCGACGCGCCCTGCCTTTTGCTCAGCGATGAAGATTGTGTCTGCATCGCGCCCAACCGGTTGGACTTGCCGGTTGACGTGGGCATGCGCGTGTCGCTTTGGCCGCTGGCCCCGGCACGGGGCCGCAGCACGGGACTTGAATGGCCGCTCGACGGCGTGGCCCTTGATCCGGTGGGCCAGGTCGGCACCTCGAATCGCGCCACCGGCCCTGTCACCTTGGAATTGGAGGGCGGGCCCGTCGCGTTGATCCTGCCTGCTAGGGCCTTGGACACGATGTCGCGTGTGGTGCAAATGGCCCCTCGCGGCCCCGACACGGCCTCGCTATAAGGCCCGGCAAGTCACGTAAGAGGAAACCCGCTATGCCCGCAAAGCCTAACCCCATCGACATGGCGAAATACGTGTCGGCCAAGCGGGCGTTGGACTATGTGCAGGATGGTATGCGCGTGGGGCTGGGCACCGGATCAACGGCGGCTTGGATGGTGCGCGGCTTGGGCGAGATGGTCCGCCAGGACGGGCTGCGCGTCACCGGCGTGCCCACCAGCAGCCGCACCGCCGATCTGGCGCGGCAATGCGGCGTGCCCCTCGCAACCCTAGAGGACGTCAAATGGCTGGACCTGACGATTGACGGCGCCGATGAATTCGACCCCGATCTGAGCCTGATCAAGGGCGGGGGCGGGGCGCTTTTGCAGGAAAAGATCGTCGCCACGGCGTCCGATATGATGGTGGTGATTACCGATGCGTCCAAACAGGTGGATACGCTGGGCGCGTTCCCCTTGCCGGTTGAGGTCATCCCCTTCGGCTGGCAAACCACCAAGGCCTTGATCGAAGAAAGCCTGATCGGGATGGATGTGGGCGGCCGTTCTGTTACGTTGCGGCTGAACCGCGACGACCCCTATCGCACCGATGAGGGCAACCTGATCCTCGATCTGCATCTGCGCCGCATCGGCAACCCGCGACAACTGGCGCTGGTGCTGAACCAAATCCCCGGCGTGGTCGAGAACGGGCTCTTCCTCGATATCTGCGACGTGGTCGTGGTGGGCGCCGCCAACGGGTCGGTCGAGGTGCGCGACATCAATAACGGGACGGTCACGCATGAGCGCGTCGATCTGCGGGACGACGACAACATCTTCGTCGATGTCTCCGATTAAGGGCCGCGCTCGCCGCCCAGGAAAGGGATGAGCATGGAATTCGACTATGACCTCTTCGTCATCGGGGGCGGCTCGGGCGGGGTGCGGGCGGCGCGGCTGACGGCGCTGGATGGCTTCAAGGTCGGGCTGGCCGAGGCCAGCCGCATGGGCGGCACCTGCGTTATCCGCGGCTGTGTCCCCAAGAAGCTGATGGTCTTCGCGTCTGAATGGCCCGAGGCTATCGAATACGCTAAGGATTACGGTTGGAGCGCCAGTGTCGGCGACTTCGATTGGGACAAATTCTCGACCCATCTGAATTCTGAGCTGGACCGGCTCGAACAGATCTACCGCACCAACGCGCAGAAGGCCGGGGTCGAAATTCACGACACATTCGCCAAGATCGCCGACCCCCATACGGTGGAATTCGCCGATGGCACGCGCAAGACCACGAAGCACATCCTGGTGGCCACCGGGGGCAAGCCAGTCGTGCCGCAGATGAAGAATGCCGATCTGGGGATCGTGTCCGACGATATTTTCAACCTCAAGACCATCCCCAAGAAAATGCTGATCGTGGGCGGCGGCTATATCGGGTGTGAATTTGCGGGCGTGTTCAACGGCCTGGGCTCGGACGTTTCGATGTTCATCCGCGGCGCGCAAATCTTGAGGGGCTTCGACGAAGAGGCGCGGGGGCACGTCTCCGACTGCATGCAGCGCCGCGGTGTGACCGTCCATACCGGCTGCGCCCCCATCGAAATCGAAAAGCGCGGCGACAAGGTCTGGGTCAAGGGCTCCAACGGGTTTGCCGATGAATTCGACTGCCTGCTCTGGGCCACCGGTCGCAAGCCCGCCACCGAAGGGTTGGGCCTGGCGGAAGCCGGGGTCGAACTGAACCGCCAGGGTGCCGTTTGCGTTGACGACTATCTGCAAACGGCAGTGCCCTCCATCTATGCGCTGGGCGATTGCATCGGCCGCGTCGAACTGACGCCGGTGGCCATTCGCGAAGGCGTCTGCTTCCACAAAACCGTCTTCAAGGGTGAGCCCACGAAGATGGATTACGACCTGATCGCCACCGCCACCTTCACGCAGCCCGAATTGGGCACGGTGGGCCTGACCGAAGAAGAAGCCGAGGCGCAGGAACCCACGCTGGTCTACGCCACCGCCTTCCGGCCCATGCAGCAGGCCTTTGCCGGCGGGGAAGAACGGGTGCTGATCAAACTTCTGGTGTCGAAAGCCACCGACAAGGTGCTGGGCGTCCATATTGTGGGGCCCCATGCTGGTGAGATGATCCAGTATGTGGGCATTGCCATGAAGCTCGGGGCGACCAAAGCGGACTTCGATCGGACCTGCGCCGTTCACCCCACGATCGCCGAAGAGATCGTCACCCTTAAGGAACCTGTTCGTACACTTGCTTGATAAGCGAGCGAAGGGAGCCAATGTTTAGGGCACAGGACAAAGACATACCGCAAATGTGGAAGGAACGAGCCTGATGGCAGGAAATGGCGGCCCCTGGGGGGGCGGTGGTAATTCGGGCGGCGGACGGGGCGAAGGCCCGCGCGGCCCAAATGGCGGGGATCGCCGACCGCCAAATCGGGGACAGAACAACATTCCCGAAATTGATGAGTTGATGAAGAAGGGGCAGGATCAGCTCCGCGTGCTGATGGGCGGACGGGGCGGTGGCCCGCGCAAACCCAATGGCGGCGATGGCGGTCCGGGTTTTGAATTCAATCGGGCCACGGTGGGCATCGGCCTTGTGGCAGCCTTGGGTCTTTGGGCTTATGCCAGCTTCTATACCGTGCGTCCGGAAGAACAGTCGGTCGAGCTTTTCCTGGGTGAGTTTTCCAGCACCGGCGGCCCCGGTCTGAACTTCGCGCCCTGGCCCGTTGTCACCGCTGAGGTCCTTCCGGTAACCACAGAACGCACCGTGGATATCGGCGTCAGCCGAACACGTGGCGATGATGGTCTGATGTTGACGGGCGATGAAAACGTCATCGACATCGACTTCCAGGTGGTTTGGAACGTGACCAACCCGGCGGATTTCCTGTTCAACCTCCGCTCGCCCGAGCAGACGATTGAGGCTGTGTCAGAATCGGCCATGCGCGAAATCGTGGCGCAATCCGATCTCGCGCCCATTCTGAACCGCGACCGTGGCATCATCGCTGAACGTCTACAGGATCTGATCCAGACGACGCTCGACAGCTATGATGCGGGCGTCAACATCCTGCGCGTCAACTTCGACCGCGCCGACCCACCGCAGCAGGTGATCGACGCATTCCGCGAAGTGCAGGCGGCGGAACAGCAGCGCGATCGGCTTCAGTCCGAAGCGGATGCCTATGCCAACCGCGTTCTCGCCGGTGCCCGCGGTGAAGCGGCGCAGCTTCTCGAAGAGGCGGAGGCCTACCGCGCCCGGGTCGTCAACGAAGCCGAAGGTGAAGCGTCCCGCTTTACGGCCGTGCTTGCCGAATATTCCAACGCGCCGGATGTGACGCGCAAGCGTCTCTATCTCGAGACGATGGAGCAGGTGCTGGGCGACGTCGACAAGATCATCGTCGATGACGGGCTTGGTGGCGGCGGTGGCTCTGGTATCGTGCCATATCTGCCGCTCAATGAATTGCGCGGTGGCCGCGCCTCCCAAGGGGGAAGCAACTGATGAAACGTTCTGCTCTTCTTCTTCCCATCGCAGCCGTCCTCCTGGCGCTTCTCTTTTCGTCAATCTTCGTGGTCGACGAACGGCAAAAGGCGCTGGTGCTGCAATTTGGCCGGGTGGTCGCGGTCAAGGAAGAACCGGGCCTAGCCTTCAAGCTGCCGCTTATCCAGGACGTCGTCTACTACGATGACCGCATCCTGTCGCGCGACGTGGATCCGCTGGAAGTCACGCCCTCCGATGACCGCCGTCTCGTGGTCGACGCCTTCGCACGCTACCGCATCGTCGATGTGGAAACTTTCCGCGAAGCCGTCGGGCCGGGCGGGGAATTCGCCGCCGAACAGCGTCTCGACAGCATTCTTCGCGCGGAGTTGCGCGAGGTTTTGGGTTCCGTTTCCTCAGGCGACATCCTGTCGGAAGACCGGGCCGCTTTGATGTTGCGCATCGCCACTGGCGCCCGCGCCGAGGCCCAGGATCTGGGTCTGCAGATCATCGATGTGCGCCTCAAGCGCACCGACCTGCCGCCCCAGAACCTCGACGCGACCTTCGCCCGGATGCGAGCGGAACGCGAACGCGAAGCCGCCGATGAAATCGCCCGTGGTGAGGAAGCCGCCCAGCGCATCCGCGCCCAAGCTGACAGAACGGTGGTCGAACTGACGTCGGAAGCCAGCCGTGAGGCCGAGATCGTCCGCGGTGAAGCCGATGCCAACCGAAATCGCATCTTCGCGGATGCGTTTTCCAGCGATCCGGAATTCTTTGAATTCTACCGCTCGCTGACGGCCTATACGCGGGCTTTGCAGGGCAGCAATTCGACGCTGGTCCTGTCCCCGGATTCGGAATTCTTCGACTACCTGAAAACTGACCGGCTATCGCCTTCCGTTCCGGTGGCAGCCCCGCAGGCCCCCGCTGCGCCCGGCGGCGGTGGCGGCGCCATCGCACCGGTCCCCGATGCGGAGGACGAAGCCTCCGACACGGGTGCCCCCCCGGTGGAACAAGCTGAAACCAACTGAATGAACGACGCGAGGGCCCCAATCGGGGCCCTCTGCTTTTGTGACGCAGCAGGCAAGCCCTGGTTTTCGTAGGCGTGACCTGCTGCCATCCCTCAGCCAAACCCATTGCCATCTCGTCCCACCCGCGCGTAACCAACCCCGCGTGGAGTATGACGAATGACCCTTGTTTTGCGTTGGTTGGCTGGCCTCATCGGGGCCGCCATCGTCTTCGGTGGCCCAATCGTCTGGGCTTACATCGTCGCCATGGCCTGCGCCTTCGGCTCCGTAAACGGCAACTGCCAGCTGTCTGATGGGTTCTTCAACTCGGAGGCTTTGGTGGCCTTCTGGCTCCCCTGGCTTTTCGGCATCTGCATGCTGGTCTTCGCTGTGCGCTGGCCGCGCCTTCCCGCCCGGTGGCGGGGCGGCGTCGCAATCTCGCTTCCTGTCCTGTTCCTAGTGGCCGGATGGGCCGGAACCCGCCATCCTGGCTTCTGGAGCCGGGAACCAGCGGGTGTCGAATTCGGCTTGGAAAGCTATTACGACCATCCCGTCGTCGTGACGGATGTGCGCTTGAACGGGCAGTCCATCGGTCCATACCGGCCGCATCCCGTCAGAAGTTCCGGGGACCGGGACGGTCCGCGCTGGGGGGCATCACAGGCCATATCATGGTCTTGGCCCCTGGCCCGCAGCCGGGCCTTCACGGTCGATGTCGACTGGACCGATCTGCGCAGCCGCCAGGCTTGGACAGCGGCGCTGAATGGCGATTTGGACCAAGTTGATGTTCGGGATCGGGGCGGGAGGCCACGCGCTTTTCTTGGCCTGGTGCTTGGGCCAAACGGGGCTGCCGTTTTGGCCTCGGATCGCGCCCCCTTCACGGAGGAGTGGAACCTGACCCCGGTTGACGTCGACACGGCCTGCGGGGTCCGAAAGCCGGACCGCGATAAGGATTGGATGCAGGAGCCCTCTCTCATCTCAGAGCGTATGGAGCGATACTTCGCCCCTGCGCCACCCTATCTGGCCCCACAGCCCGCGGCCCGGCTGCCGCAACCTGCCCATGCCTGCGCGCCGCCATCCTGACCAATCCTGGACGGGCCAGTGTGCCCCGTGCGCGCCGCCCCAGCCGCCAGTGTTTCGCAATTTGGGTGGTGGCAATCGGTTTTCAGAACGCCTCCGGCTCAGACCGTTCGAAAGCAGCCATGGCGCGAAGCTCCGCCTTTAAGGCTGCGGCTTTCATATGGACCACTCGCGGTCCTGCCCGCACCAAAGAAGCGTTGCCCATGGCCCATGGTCGGGCTCAAGAAGACGGCCCCCCCTCATGCCGGACGCACGCTGCCAATCGCCCAAGCGCAGACCCAACCCAACGAGATTGCGCCAAGGCAACGCGACAAACCCTGTTCAACCCATGGTCCGCGCACTACCTTCCCCCACATCAAGTCACGGCCATGTGAAGTCCCCCTTGTTGAAGCCCACGGCACTGATGCGGATATGCAACGCAGGTGACCCGAACAGACAACAAGAAGCGGGCATGAACAGGTATCTCAGGAGGGAACCCTTGCTTACAGACATCAATCTGCACCGGCCTATGGGCAGCGCGTACCGCACGCTGATGGCCCTGATGCTGGGCCTCGTGATGTTGATCTCGACGGCCTTGACCGCAAGTGCTCAGGGCCGCCCGGACACATTTGCCGACCTGGTCGATCAAGTGTCGGGCGCAGTCGTCAACATCACGACCAATACCAGCATCTCTGCCGCCGAACGCGGCCCCAACAGTGGCAATCCGCTGGAAGACTTCTTCGACGAATTCCGCAATCGCAACCGCGAAGGCATGCCGCAGCCGCCGCGCCGCCGTGGCTCGGCCTTGGGTTCGGGCTTCGTAATCAGCGAAGACGGCTTCATTGTCACCAACAACCACGTCATCGAAAACGCCGACGAAATCCTGATCGAATTCTTCTCGGGCAACGAATTGCCCGCCGAAGTGATCGGCACCGACCCCAACACGGATATCGCCCTTCTGAAGGTCACGTCCGATGCGCCGCTTCCTTTTGTGCCCTTTGGCGACAGCGATGCGATGCGCACCGGTGATTGGGTTATGGCCATGGGCAACCCGCTGGGACAGGGCTTTTCGGTGTCCGCGGGGATCGTGTCGTCCCTGGGCCGGGAACTGCAGGGCGCCTATGACGACTACATCCAGACCGACGCGGCCATCAATCGCGGCAATTCCGGCGGCCCGCTCTTCAACCTCGATGGCGAGGTGATCGGCGTGAACACCGCGATCCTGTCGCCCAATGGCGGCTCCATCGGGATTGGCTTCGCCATGTCGGCCAATGTGGTCACCAACGTCGTCGCGCAGTTGCAGGAATTCGGCGAAACCCGCCGCGGGTGGCTGGGCGTGCGGATCCAGGATGTGGACCCGGAACTGGCCGAGGCGCTGGGCCTCGAACAGGCCCGCGGTGCGCTGGTAACGGATGTGCCCGACGGCCCTGCCAAGGATGCCGGGATCGAGGCGCGGGATGTCATCCTGACCTTCGACGGCACCGAGATCGAAGATACGCGCCAATTGGTTCGCACCGTGGGCAACTCGCCCGTGGACGAAGCTGTACGCGTGCGCGTCTTCCGCGACGGTGAAACCCAGACCCTGCTGGTGACCCTGGGTCGCCGCGAAGAGGCGGAGCGCGCCGTGCCCGCCTCCGCCGAACCCGCTGAGGAGGATGCACCCGCCGAAAGTAGCTTCATGGGACTCACCGTCTCGACCCTGACGGATGAGTTGCGCGAACAGCTTGGCCTGTCGGACGATGCGGAAGGGTTGGTTGTCTCTGATATCGACCCCGACTCTGCCGCCTATGGTAAGGGCCTGCGTGCCGGTGACCTGATCGAAGAGGCAGGGCAGATTCGCGTCAACTCCATCGCGGAGCTGGAAGAGCGGATCGAAGAGGCCCGTGATGCCGGTCAGAAGAGCTTCCTTCTGCTGATCCGCCGTGCTGGCGATGCCCGTTTCGTGGCTCTGTCGCTCGACGAGGAATGATTGGCTGACATATTCCTAAAGCGGGCGCCTTCGGGCGCCCGTTTTCGTTTTGGATTGACCAAGTCTGTTCGTGGTTATGCAGAAGGGCGGAGGACCCTTATCCAGTGTCATCCCGACGATGCCAAGGCCTTTGCCAGAACCGGCTGCTACAAACCGGGCCGTCAGGCGCCGAACATGGAAACCCAGGCCAAGATGCCGCCAATCAAGATCGGTTGGTGGACCAGGTATATCGGCAGCGCATGCTTGCCTGGCCAGGCCAAGGCCCGCGCCACGGGCCCCGGCGTGGCGGGTCCGAAGGTCAGCAGCCGCGCGCCGCCCATCTGCGCAAAGGCCAGGCCCGCCAGAAACGGGGACAGCCAGGGGATCATGGGCTCGTAATCCATCATCGGCGGCACTTGCGTGCCAAGCCCCGACCAGATCCACCACAGGCTGTTGAAAGACGGGTCCTTCAGTAATGGCCCCAGGAACAGGATCGCGGGCGGCGCCAGGATCGTCAGCCACCATGGCACCCGCAGGAACAAGAGCCCGAACACGCTGCAAAGCGCGATGGAATGGAGGATACCGAACCGCACCCAGAAGCTCGGCATGGCGAAATAGGTCGCGATGCTCACCGCCGCCGCCGCAGCTACCAGCAGGCCCAACCGCGTCATGTAGGCCCGCCACCGCATCCCCTGCCCATGGGCCAACCAGAGGCTGAAGCCCGCCAGAAACAGAAAGCTCGACGCGATGGCCCGGGCCGAAAAGTCCCAGAGCCCGCCATAGGTCGTACCCGGCGCCACCAGGCCAAGGACTTCGAAGTCGCGTCCGAAATGGAAGACGACCATAGCCAATATGGCCACTGTGCGCAGCCAGTCGATGGCGATCAGGCGCCCGCTCACGCCCCGTCGCGCCCCAGAGCCACAAGGCCCAGCACCTTGGCGGCCTCGGTGGATAAGGTCCCGCTCTCGTAACCCAGGGGGGTCTGGAAAGCCTCAACCGCGGCACGGGTCGGCACGTCATAAAGGCCGTGAACCGGCCCGGCATAAAGCCCCCGCACCGCCAGCGCGCGCTGCACCTGCATGACGAAATCGGGGTCTTCCTGAGTAACAGGGCAGGGCGCTTCGAACGGGGTCTCCCGGCGGGGCGCGACGACCTTCGTGTAGGTCTGCGTTCTGAATTGGCCCGGCGCGACCTGCGTCCCGTCACTGGCTTGCTCGGGCGGGTCGACCATCAGCACGTCCGTCACCGTTTCCAAGATTGCGGGCGTGACGATGCGCGCGACGCAGACCTCTGGCCCGGTCTCTTGGGGCGCTGACATGCGGTTCACGGGCTCTGGGTCGGCGGGCACACATGCAGCCACCATCGCCAATGTCCCGCCAAGGGTCAGGTATCTGATCATCCGCCTCATCCACGCGGTCGCCGCCGCGCTTGTTACTTGCGCCGCAACCTAGACCAAGCAGCCCCCAGGGTCGAAGGAATACCGCCGCGTTTGCCCCCTGCGGCCAAGTGCCATCGCCCAAATGTTGCGCCCGCGCCACCGCCCCGCTAGTCCGGGCGGCGATATCGCACCACACCCTGCCCGGAGGCATTATGGCCAAGATCACCTATATCGAGCATAGCGGCAAAGAACATGTCGTGGACGTCCCCACCGGTCTGACGGTGATGGAAGGCGCGCGCGACAACAACATCCCCGGCATCGAAGCCGATTGCGGTGGCGCCTGCGCCTGTTCCACCTGCCACGTCTATGTCGATGAGGCTTGGGTGGAAAAGCTACCGGCCAAGGACCCGATGGAAGAAGACATGCTCGACTTCGCCTTCGAGCCCAACCCGACCACGTCGCGCCTGACCTGCCAGCTTAAGGTCTCTGACGATTTGGATGGGCTGGTCGTGCGCATGCCCGAAAAGCAGATTTGATTCGCGCCGCCCTATTGTGCGTCGGCCTGGTGCTTCTTGCACCAGGCCTTTCAGCGGCCTGCCAATCTCCTCCACCGGGGGCCGACCCTATCCCCGGCTCTCGGACGGTCTGGGACGATGGAAGCGCCGCTGCCTGGTACGAAGACGTTACCGCGATCTACGGCCACAACATCATGGGCGACGCGCCGGAAGCGCTGACGATTGCCATGGTGGCGGCCAATGCCGCGGGCGATTGCACCTTTGCCCGCGCCGTTGCGGGCGAAAACCACGTCTTTGAAGATATCGCCCCGCGCCTGGCGGATGTCGATGGCGATGGCCAGCCAGAGGTGATCGCCGTGCGGGCGTCGATCATGCTGGGTGCACAACTCGTTATCTATACGCAGCGCGGCGAAGGTGTGCTCGAAGTGCTGGCCGCCACACCCTATATCGGCCGCCGCAACAGATGGCTGGCCCCGGCAGCCATCGCCGACCTGGACGGCGACGGGCATGTGGAAGTGGCCTTTGTCGACCGCCCGCATCTGGCCAAGGTCCTGCGGGTCTGGCGCTACGCCGACGGTGATTTCCGTGAAGTGACGTCACTGGGCGGGCTCAGCAATCACCGCATTGGGGAAGCGTTCATTTCCGGCGGTCTGCGCGATTGCGGCGGGGGCCCTGAAATCGTGCTGGCCCGTGGCGATTGGACCGGTCTCGTCGCCGTCCGGATGGAGGGCGCTGACCTCACGACGCATCCCCTGGAAACCAGCCAGTTCGAGGCAGCTTTGGCCTGTCGCTGAAAGCAGCTTTGGCCCGGGCCTAAAACTGAAAACCGCCCCCCGCGACGTCCACGTCGGGGAGGGAGGTTCTCCGTCTGCCGCGCGGCGCTTGGGACGGCGCGCGGCATGGCCTGAAGCGGAAGGGAACGAGGGAGAGACGCCCGCTCAGGCTGGAATGGTGTTTAGCCGATCATTCGTCTTCGGCGTTCTGGCGGCGGATATCGGCGAAGATCTGGGCGGCAGTGCGACGCTGGCCGCGGTTGAAATTGTTGCCGCGGTTGGAGCGGGTGACGCGGACATTGTCCTGACCGTCAAAGTCCTGATTGAACCGCTCTTGCGCCGAAAGGTTGTTGCCACGGGTCGAGACGCGCGCCTTGTTATGGCGCCAGCCGACCTGCACCAGGATGCGATTGTCCTGCGTGTCGAAGTCCTGGTTGAAATGGTTGGCAGCACCTTCGATGCCGGGCGTGATTTGCTGGGCGCTGGCAGGGGCGCCGGCAACAAGGGCGGTGACGATCAGGGCGGAAGAGATCAGGGTTTTCATCGTATAGTACCTTTTCGAAACGGGCCCTGGTTGTGCGGTGGGCCCTTGGGTTTGACGTGGATGGAAGGCGTGTTCGCCGTCCGTTGACCCTAGATGGCGCCGCCGGAGCCACACGTTCAATGAACGCTCGCGTGAGGTTTGCGCGAATTTCGTGCGTTCTTGCACATAGATCTGAGATCCACGCACGCCCTTCACGAAACCACCTGTCCCTCTCGCGGGTCTGTTATGCCGTGGGCTGGTTCTGAAACACCGCGGCGGCTGGGGCACGGGCCTCATCTTCACCTTGGTGAAAATACTTCGGGGTCCGGGGCAGAGCCCCGGCGATCTGCCACAGGCGCCGCGTCTCAGGTCAAGGAAACCCCCGCCACGGCGCACAAGCTCACAAAGCGCGGTGCCCGATATCGCGGCGGTAAAAGCCGCCGGGCCAATCCACGTCGTCCACCAGACCATAGGCGCGGTCATGGGCGGCGCGCAGGCTGTCGGCGCGGGCGGTCACGCCCAACACACGGCCACCGGCGGCGGTGATGGCGCCCTCCCGTTCCGCGGTTCCGGCATGGAAGACCATGGCGCCGCTGTCTTCTGGCATTCCGTCCAACCCGCCGATCACATCGCCCTTGGCATAGGCGCCGGGGTAGCCCTGGGCCGCCATCACGACGCAGAGCGCATGGTCATCGGCCCATCGCACGCGCGCGGCGTCCAGGCGGCCCTCGGCACAGGCCAGCATCAGGTCCAGGGCCTGGCCGCCCAGCCGCATCATCAGGCACTGACATTCCGGGTCGCCGAAGCGGACATTGTATTCCACCAGGCTGGGCTGGCCGTCGTCGATCATCAGGCCCACGAACAACACGCCGCGCATGGGCGTGCCGCGCCGCGTCATCTCGGCCATGGTGGGGCGCACGATCTTGTCCAGCGCCCGGGCTTCCACCTCCGGCGTCATGACAGGGGCGGGGGAATACGCGCCCATGCCGCCCGTGTTTGGGCCGGTATCGCCATCGCCCACGCGCTTGTGGTCTTGCGCCGTGCCGATGGGCAGAACGCTGTCGCCATCGACCAGACAGAAGAAGGACGCTTCTTCGCCGGTCAGCAGCGCCTCGATCACCACTTCGGCGCGGCCATGGGTGCCGTCGAAGATGTCGCGCAGGGCGGTCTCGGCCTCGGGCAATGTGGCAGCCACTGTCACGCCCTTGCCCGCCGCCAGCCCATCGGCCTTCACCACGATGGGCGCGCCTTGGGCGCGCAGATAATTCAGTGCCGGGTCCAGCGCATCGAAGCGCGCATAATCCGCCGTGGGCGCGCCGACAGCGGCACAGATATCCTTGGTGAACGCCTTGGATGCCTCAAGCTGCGCTGCCGCCGCCGAGGGCCCGAAGACCGAGATCCCCGCCGCCGCCAGCGCATCGGCCACGCCCAGGGCCAGGGGCGCTTCGGGGCCGATGATGACAAAGTCGATGTTTTCTTCGTCGGCAAAGGCCACCACGGCGGCGCCGTCCAGGATATCGAGCGTGGCGCATTCTGCGATCTGTGCGATCCCCGCATTGCCCGGCGCCACGATCAGCCGGTCGCATTTGGGGTTTTGCAGCACCGCCCAGGCCAAGGCGTGTTCGCGCCCGCCCGATCCGAGGATGAGAATGTTCATGGGCGCGGCCCCTCGTTCGGCTTTGTCTGGGGTGCGGTCTAGAAAACACAGGGCCGCCCCACAAGCACCCCGCTGTCATGCAACCGTCACATTGACCGTCTAGCGGGTCGGGCGAATGAAACAGCTATGGAATGATATATGACCCTGACCGACCCCGCCCTTTGGGCCAGGATCGAGTCCTATACCCTGCCAAAAGACGCCGCAGGGATCAGCTTTCTGGAACAGCTTCGCAAGATGCACGGCATCTCGCACGAGACAGCCCAGACAGCCATCCGAGAATATAAGCGCTTCCTTTATCTGAGCGCTTTGCGAATGGGCCGATGCGTGCCCACCCGTGCCGTCGACGAAGTCTGGCACCTTCACCTCACCCACACTCGCGACTACTGGGAAAGCTTCGTCCCCGACGTCCTAGGTGGGCGGAAAATCCACCACGAGCCCGGCGCGCCCGATGGCCATTCCCGAGATTTCGACGCGACGCTGCATCGCTATGAGGCGGAGTTCGGGGAAGTCCCGCCGAAGGGCATCTGGAAGAAACGAAGTCTGCCAAAAGAAGTCGCGTCGATGGTTTTCGTAACACTATTCGGCGTTTTGTGGATTGGTCAGAGCGTCCTTGGCGGGGCGCCTTGGTACTTCACCGGGATGGGCCTGCTTATCTTCGGTTGGATTATCATGGGCACCCTTGGCCCGCTTCTTGACAGGGCGGGCTATGAGGTGAGCTTCGGCATAGACATCTGGAGTGACGCAAATGGCGGCGATTGCGGGGATTGCGGGGGCGGCTGCGGCGACTGAGCCGCGCTGAGCATGCCTCTGACTGACCCAGTATTGTGGGAACGTATCCACGCCATGCGGCTGCCGAAAGGCCCTGGGGGACGCAGCTTCGCGGCAACATTGGCGCGGCGCGAAAAGATCACGGAAAACACCGCACGCCTGGCCGTCGAGGAATACCGCCGCTTCTTATACCTGACCGCTTTGGGGCAGGGCCGCACCGTCCCGTCAGAAGCGGTGGACTTGGTCTGGCACCAACATCTGAAACAGGGGGCGGTGTATGCCGACGCGTTGACGCGCGTGATCGGCCGCCCCATCCGGCACGAACCAGGTCGACCCAAGGGGCATACGGCGGATTACCAGGCAACCCGCGCACTCTACCACGCAGAGTTCGATATGTTGCCGCCGGTGCAATTCTGGCCACGCGAAGACCGCTTGCTGGACTGGATGGCGATCTTGCTCGTGGGGAGCTTGTTGCCGTTCATTCTGGGCGCCTTGGCAGGGGATGACGCGTCCTTCGCGCCTGTTTTCCGCCTGCTTGTGATTTGCGTCGCCCTGGCCTTCGCTCTGCCGCCCATACTGCGCCTGACCGGGCTACGCCGAGACCGCCCACTTCGCGATCGAACGCGCGGGGATTTTGCTGGCGGGGGTGACGGCTCTGCCGATTGCGGCGGTGGAAGCTGTGGCGGCGACTGAGCGGCTCAGCTAGGGTTCGCCCCATGGACGATCTGATCGACGACCCCCGCCCTGGCCGCAATGAGGCCGAATATTCCGTCTCTGAGATCTCGGGCGCGGTGAAGCGGGCTCTGGAAGACAAGTTCGGCCGCATCCGCGTCAAAGGTGAGATCGGGCGCATCTTTCGCGCGCGGTCCGGGCATTTGTATTACGATCTGAAAGACGACCGGAACGTGCTGGCCTGCACCACTTGGAAAGGTCAGATCGCGCAGCTTTCCGTGACCCCCGAAGAAGGGATGGAGGTGGTCGTCACGGGCCGCCTGTCGGCCTTTGGGGCGCAGTCCAAGTATAACCTGAACGTCGATGCCATGCAGGTGGCGGGCCAGGGTGCTTTGATGGCGATGCTGGAAAAGCGCCGCGCGAAGCTGGCAGCCGAAGGGCTGTTTGATGAGGGGCGCAAGCGGCCTCTTCCGTTCTTGCCGAACGTCATCGGGGTGGTCACCTCACCCCAAGGCGCGGTCATTCGCGATATCCTGCACCGCTTGCGGGACCGTTTCCCACGCCATGTGCTGATCTGGCCGGTGGCAGTGCAGGGCAAGGCGTGTGCGCCCGAAGTGGCCAATGCAATCCGCGGGTTTGAGGCGTTGGGCCCGGGCGGGCCCATGCCGCGGCCCGATCTGTTGATCGTGGCGCGGGGCGGTGGCTCCATCGAAGACCTGTGGGGCTTTAATGAAGAGGTCGTGGTGCGGGCGGCTGCGGACTGTTCAATCCCGCTGATTTCCGCAGTGGGGCATGAGACCGATACGACGCTGATCGACCATGCCGCAGACCGCAGGGCGCCGACGCCGAGTGCGGCCGCCGAGATGGCGGTGCCGGTTCGGTTGGACCTGTTGGATCACATCCGCAGTCTGGGCACGCGGCAGGTGCGGGCGGCACGAGGGCTGGTGGCGGGCCGCGCGCAGCGGCTGGCTGACCTGGCCCGCGGGCTGCCCCGCGCCGATGGCGTGCTGGCGGGGCCGCGCCAGAGGCTGGATTTGCAGGCCGAGCGGCTGCCCGCTGCGTTGCGCGGTCGCATCACCCATGCGCATCTGGGTCTGTCGCGGTTGGAGGGTCGGCTGGCGCCCAGCGCCGTCTTGGCCCATCTGGGCCATGACCGCCAGCGCTTGGAGGCGCTATCGGGCAGATTGGACGCGGCATTGCCGCGTGCGGCGGAGCGGGCGCGCGCCGTGCTGGAGGTGCAGCGCGCGGCGCTTGGGCGGATTGCGCCACGGCTGGTGGAAGGGCCGCGGCGGGACTTGGCGCGGCTATCGGGGCAGTTGCGGGCTGAGCGTCTGACACGGTTGGCGGGGCAGGATCGGGGGCGGCTTGAGGGTGTGTTGGAGCGCCTTGCGCTCACGTCACGGGGCCAGGTCCGCGCGGCCCGCCAGCGACTCGATGCGTTGGACCGGATGCGGGAATCGCTGGGCTATGAGCGCACGTTGGAACGCGGCTTCGCCGTGATCCGCGATGGCGACGGGGTTGTTACCTCACCCGAGGCGGCGCGGGCTGCGGGTAAGGTCTCGATCCAGTTCGCGGGGGACAAGCGGGTGGAGGCGCAGGTGGGCGCGCCTGCGAAGACCCGGGCAAAGCCGAAGCCGCCCAGTCAGGGCAGTCTGTTCTGATGTCGGGATACTTGGTCGCCATGCGGGCTTGAGTCCGGTTCTGGGAGAAGTGGGCCCGACGCTTCAATCGAAGAGATCGGCCTCGCCCCTTGGCGCCTCCAAGCCCAGATGGCGCCAGCCTTTCATGGCGAGCATTCGGCCCCGGGGCGTGCGGGCGATGAGGCCTTGTTGGAGCAGATAGGGCTCAATCACCTCTTCGAGGGCGTCGCGGCTTTCCGACAGGGCGGCGGCGATGGTCTCGATCCCCACGGGGCCGCCGCCGTAGTTTTCGGCGATCAGCATCAGATAGCGGCGGTCGGCGCCGTCGAGGCCCAGATGATCCACCCCCAGTCGTGTCAGCGAACTGTCGGCAATGGCCTGCGTCACCCGGCCATCGCCTTCGACCACGGCGAAATCCACTACGCGGCGCAGCAGCCGCCCGGCGATGCGCGGGGTGCCGCGGGCGCGGCGAGCGATTTCCTGGGCGCCGTCGTCGGTGGCGGGCGCGCCCATGAGGCGGGCACCGCGGGTGACGATCTGGTGCAATTCGGGGATGGTGTAGAATTGCAGCCGCGTGGGAATGCCGAAGCGGTCGCGCAGCGGCGTGGTCAGCAGACCGAGTCGGGTGGTGGCACCGACCAGCGTAAACGGTTGCAGGTCGATGCGCACGGTGCGCGCGGCGGGGCCTTCGCCGATGACCAGGTCCAGCGCAAAGTCTTCGAGCGCGGGGTAAAGCACTTCTTCCACCGCAGGGTTCAGACGGTGGATTTCATCAATGAACAGGACATCGCGCGCTTCCAAATTGGTCAGGATCGCGGCGAGGTCGCCTGCCTTGGCCAAGACCGGGCCCGACGTCATGCGGAAGCCCACGCCCAACTCGCGGGCCATGATCTGGGCCAGCGTTGTCTTGCCGAGGCCGGGGGGGCCGTGGAACAGAACGTGGTCCATGGCCTCGCCCCGCATCTTGGCGCTTTCGATGAAGACGCGCAGATTGGCGCGGGCCTCGGCCTGGCCGATGAATTCATCGAGTACCTGGGGCCGGAGCGCGCGATCATCGGGGACGACATCGGGCGCTCTTGGGTCGAGGATCGGGTCACGGTCCATTGTGGATTTCCCGTGGAGAGGGCGAGTGCGAGGGGCCAGCCCCTCGCGCTCCCCGGAGTATTGTGGCCAGGATGAAGGGGCAGGGGGGTGGCACGGTCATTCGCCTGGCGCCAGCAATTTGAGCGCGGCGCGGATCAGGGCTGCGGTGTCGGTTTCCCCGGCTTCCGTGGCTTGGGCCACGGCGCGAGCGGCATCCACCGGAGCGTAGCCGAGGTTTGAGAGGGCCGAGAGGGCTTCGGCCTGTGCGGCGTTGGATTTCGGCGGCGGGACGGTTGTTGGGGTGGTGACGGTATCGAGGATCGGGTCGGTGGAGGCCGTCGTGTCCGAGGTCATCATCATGGCGGGGGCTTTGCCCTGCAACTCGTTCACCACGCGCTGCGCGATCTTGGGGCCCACGCCGGGCGCGGCCTTGACCGCCGCCGCATCGCCCAGGGCCACGGCACGCGCCACGCCATCGGGGCCGAGCGTGCCGAGGATCGCCAGGGACCCCTTGGCGCCGATCCCCTGCACAGAGGTCAAGAGGCGGTGCCAGTCCCGTTCCTGCACGGTGAGGAATCCGAAGAGTTGCAGCAGGTCTTCGCGCACCAGAAGTTCCGTCCAGAGTGCTACGGGGGATTTCAGCGGCGGCAAGGCGGTCAAAGTGCGCTCAGAGCAGTGGACGATATAGCCCACGCCGCCCACATCCAGCAGTACATGGTCATCGCCCCGATGGTCGAGCCGCCCCGTCAGCCGCCCGATCATGCCCGCGCCACCGCAGCCGCCAGGCGCCCGTTGGTCTGCAGATGGGCCGCATGGCAAAGCGCCACGGCCAGGGCATCGGCGGCATCGGCGCTGTCGGGGTCACAGCCGGGAAGCTGCATCTTCACCATGTGCAGGACTTGGCCCTTGTCGGCATGACCCACACCCACCACGGTCTTCTTGACGGCGTTGGGCGCATATTCGCCAACCGTGAGCCCCGCCTGGGCTGGGACCAGCATGGCGATGCCGCGCGCTTGACCCAGCTTCAGCGTACCCGCACCATCGCGGTTCACGAAGGTCTGTTCGACCGCCGCCGCATGGGGCGCGTGGGTGGTGAGCACATTGCTGAGCAAACCATGGAGCGATAGGAGCCGCGCAGCCATATCGACGCCGTCAGGCCGGCAGGTCCCGTTGGCCACATGGCGCATCCTGTGGCCATCCATGTCGATCACGCCCCACCCGCAGGCCCGTAGCCCCGGATCGATCCCCAATACCCGCATCGTTGTCCTCGATGTTCCTCTTTCATTCCTGCTAGCATGGGTGTGGATATGACGCCAGCGTCTCGGCGGCCCTGCTATGCGTTGATTGCATAGCCGGCATGAGCGCTTGATATTTGTGCGCTTTGAAAACTTCGTCTACCGGCGGTTGTGTAGCCCGCATCAGGATTGGACCCATGGCCACTTTCGATATCTTCCGCCCCGCCGCCCCGACTTCGGGCGCCGTTTCCACGCTTCTTGGCCGTCTCATTACGTGGATCGAACATCGCCAGACGGTGGCTGTCCTTAGCAAGCTGACCAATCGCGAGCTTGAAGATATCGGTCTCGTGCGTGGCGATATCGGGCGCTACGCCTATATCGCGCGCCGGGGCAGCCGGAAGGGCTGAGGCGTCAAGCGCCCGGACTGCGTCAGGTGCGGCACAGGGTCAGCGTCGTCCATTCGCCCAGCGTCGCGCGGCGATGGGCGGCGAAGCCCTGGGCGGCATAGGCGGTCGACACGTCATCGGCCTGTTCGTTCAAGATGCCCGACAGGATGAGATGGCCGCTCGCTCCTACATGGGTGGCCATATCTGGGGCCAGAGCGAGAAGCGGGCCCTTCAGGATATTGGCGAAGATCAGGGTGTAGGGCGCGCCCGAGGCCAGGGCCGGATGGTCGAAACCTGCGGCTTCGACGCAGGTCACTCGCCCCTCCATCCCGTTGACGGCCAGGTTGGCGCGGGCAACATCCACCGCCACTTCGTCTATGTCGGAGGCGATGACGGGTACATCTTCCCAGACCCGGGCCGCGGCCATAGCCAGCACGGCGGTGCCCGCGCCGATATCGGCCACGGGCCCCGGAGGGGTGCCGTCGGCCAGCAGGGCTTCGAACGCCAGAAGGCAGCCTTGGGTGGTGCCGTGGTGACCTGTGCCGAACGCCATGGCGGCTTCGATCAGCAGGGCCACGCGGCCGTCTGGCACCGCGTCCGCATCGTGGGAGCCGTAGACAAAGAAGCGCCCGGCTTCGACGGGCTGGAGTTCGCGCTTCACCTTGGCGACCCAATCGGTGGGTGGCAGTTCCGAGACCGCGAAGGGCCGCGCCCGGAAGGCGGCGGCCAACACGGCCAGCGCGGTCTCATCCGGGGCTTCGGAAAAGTAGCCGCCCACTTCCCACAGGCCGGAGTCATCCTCCATCTCGAAGACGCCGATGCCGTCTGGCGTGGGCTCCATAGCCTCCATCGCTTCGCTCAGGCCTTCGGCGGCGGCGCGGTCGGGCAGGGTGGTCAATGCCGTCCACGAGGTGGGGGTAATGTCGGACATGGGCACGCCTTGGTTGGGTCGGCCCCGACTTGCGTGGGTTAGGCGCGCGGGTCAAGGGGCCGCCCCACCCTTCCCACCGGGCGCGTGCCGTGGCAAAGGCGCCCCCATGACGCCGCTTTCCCCCGAGGCCATCGAGGCGCTGTTCACCCGTGCCGATGGCCAGTTTCTATTCGCCCGGTGGGGCCGCCCCATCGTGCCCGTCGTGTTCGGCGTGTCCGATGCCACCGTCGCCACATTGAAGGGTGCAATCGAGGCGCTTTGCGTCTTGACCGGCCACAAGATGGCCGAGACAGACCCGGAGCTTGGGGCCAATATGATGGTCTTCTTCGTGCGCGATTGGGATGAGCTGCCCGCCACGCCCAATCTGGATCGGCTGATCCCCGATCTGGCACCGCTGGTTGGGCGACTGAAAGAGGCCGAGGCCAATCAGTATCGCATCTTCCGCTTCGATGAGGGGGGTGCCATCCAGGCCTGTTTCAGCTTCATCCGCATGGATGACCATCTGTCGTCCCTTCCGGCCGAGACCGTTGCGCTTAACCAGATGGTGCAGGCCATGCTGTTATGGTCAGACGCGGCCTTTCAATCGGACTCGCCCCTGGCCATGGCCAATGGGAACGCCGTGTTGCGACCCGATTATGCGGGCCTGATGCGGGCGGCCTATGACCCTGTTCTGCCGCCTATGTCGCAGGATGCGAGCCATGCGCTGCGCTTGGCCGCCAGGGTCGGGCGGCTCCAATGAGTGCGGTGCATCATTGGCCCATTCGCGTCTATTATGAAGATGTCGATTTGGCGGGTATTGTGTACTATGCCAATTACTTGCGCTTCATCGAGAGGGCCCGGTCGGAAATGGTGCGCGAGGCCGGGGTGGACCAAGTCGCCCTGCGGGCGGAGGGCCTCGTCTTTGCCGTCACGCGGGTCGAGGCCGATTACCGCGCGCCCGCCCGCTACGACGACGCGCTGGTGGTGGAAACCCGCGTGACGGGGGCCACTGCGGCAAGAGTGGTGATGGCGCAGAAGGTGCTGCGCGGGGATGACATCTTGTTCACATCGTCGGTCACCATCGTCTGCATGGACCTGGCTGGTCGGCCGAAGCGTTTACCATCTGCGATGAAAGCGCTGGCATCGTAACCGGGCTTTAACGGCTGGATGCGATCCTCCGCGCAATCGGAGGGGACGACCATGACCAGCTTTGTCCGCACTTTCTGCGCCTTCGTGCTGGCGGTCGCGTCGGGCATTGCCGTGGGCTATGATCTGCCGCGCATCTTGGATGGGTCGGGCGAAGTGGCCATGGCCCCCGCACGGCCAGCGCCTTTGGACGTCGTGGTTCGCCGCCCGTCGGCACTCCTGGAAGACAGAGAATCGGCAGTCCTGATGTCGGACACGCCCTGGCGGCCCAGCTGGACGATGCGAAGTGAACAATCGCCATTTTCCGGGCGGACGAATGTCTACCTTTCCACTGCCAGCAATGGCCCTTTGCGGTGTGGCCCAAGGCGTCGGGCGACATTGATGCTGCGATGTCAAGAAGATGCGACCACGGCCTATATCGCCCATGATTGCGACACGCCGACCTTGGATGGTGACGGCTGGGATGTGGAGTTTGTACTTGATGACGGCCCGCTTGAGACGCTGCAATTGCTATCCGACGACCGGGGTGAGGCGCTGGGTTTCTGGACCTATCGCGAGGCGCGGCCCTTCATCGAACGGCTTATGCGCGCGCGCCAGCTTCATCTGCGGTTCGCGGATTTGCGGGGGCGTCAGAATGAGATGAGTTTTGACATAGCCGGTCTTGAGGATGAAATCGGCACTTTGCGGCAGGCGTGTGGATGGTCGGCCATCCCCCCTTGGATGCGTCGGGATAGCGCCGGGAATGGATTGGCCGACAGCGTCGAATATCTCAACGCGTCCAACCCGCAAAAGGATGTGCGCGACCCTGGTTGAACGGGTCAAACGGCGACGTAAACGTCAGGTTTGGTGCGAATTGCTCGCGCTGTGTGACGAAGTCGAAACACAAGCCGCCGTTGGGTCGTGGGGTGGCAGACTCGCCAGAGTCCAAGATACTTGGCTCTGCCGCTTTGTTGCGGCTTCGACACATCAAAATTTTCGTGTGATCTCACGCGACAATCTGCCAAGGGCACAGATTCGCTCGCCAAAGCCCTTTCCATCTGTTAATGTTCCGCACAGATCAAGCGGTCGACAAACGACCCATCAACAAGGACGGGCAGTCCACATGGAAACGGAAGTACTGGCAGCCGCCAGCGAGATCGATTTTTCGATCTGGGCGCTGTTTTTGCGCGCGACCTTCACCGTGAAGGTCGTGATGATCATGTTGTTTGCGGCCTCCATCTGGGTGTGGGCCGTGCTGATCCAAAAAGTGATCCAGTTCCGGCGCGCGAAATCCCGCGCCGCGGCCTTCGATCGCGCATTTTGGTCGGGGGAGCCGCTCGATGAGCTCTATGAGCAGATCGGCGAACAGCCCCGAAGCGCGTCGGAGCGTATCTTCGCCGCCGCCATGCAGGAATGGACGCGCAGCCACCGCGACGATGGTGGCCTGATTGCAGGCGCCCAGGCGCGGATCGACCGCACTATGGATGTGGCGATCTCCAAAGAACGCGACCGGTTGACCAGCGGGCTCACCTTCCTGGCAACCATCGGGTCGACGGCCCCATTCGTGGGCCTGTTCGGCACCGTCTGGGGCATCAAACACGCGTTTGAACAGATCGCCATTAGCCAGAACACCTCGCTCGCCGTGGTGGCCCCCGGCATCGCCGAAGCGCTGCTGGCAACGGGTATCGGCCTCGTCGCCGCCATCCCCGCGGTGGTGTTTTACAACAAGCTCAGCCGCGACAGCGACAAGATCATCGGCAATTACGAAGCCTTCGCCGACGAATTCGCCACCATCATGTCGCGCCAATTGGACGCCGCCTGACATGGGCGCGGGCACAATCCAAGGCGCGGGTGGCGGGGGGCGCCGACGCAGGGGCGGGCGCGCGACCCAGCCCATGGCGGAAATCAACGTCACGCCCTTCGTGGATGTGATGCTGGTCTTGCTGATCATCTTCATGGTGGCCGCGCCTTTATTGACCGCGGGTGTGGATATCGAGCTTCCCGACACCGCCGCCGCCCCCCTCGCGCAGGAGGAGGAAGAACCCTTAGCCGTCACGGTGGCCGCCGATGGCACCGTCTTGATCGGGTCGAGCGAAGTGCCGCGCGAAGAACTCGTCACGCGCCTGCAGGCCATCGCGACCGAGCGGCAGGACAATCGCGTCTTCCTACGCGCCGACGGGTCGGTGCCTTACGCGGATGTGGCCGTGGTGATGGGCGCGCTCAATGCCGGTGGGTTCCGCGATATTGGCCTGGTGACAGACGGCGGCGGGCCGACGCTCGACGGCGCGGCGGAATAAACCGTGGAACTGCGCACGGCCGTCGCCATCTCGGGCACCGCCCATGCGGGTTTCTTGGCATGGGCGCTGGTGGCCGGTTGGCTGCCGCCGGTGGACGAATCCGAGAAGTTGCAGGTGGCCGCCGTGTCCATCGTATCCTCGGCGGAGTTCGACGCGCTGGTGTCGCGTGAACCCGCGGCGGAGCCGACGCCCCAGACGTTGGAAGCCCCCGAGATCGCCGCGCCGCCGGATGCGCCCGCGCCCAGCGAAGACAGCCCGCCGCCGCAGATCGCGCAGCCCGCGCCGCCCGCGCCCATGCCGCCGGACACACAGCCCGACACCTCGCAGATCACGCCGCTGCCGCGCGCCGAAGTGGTGCCTGACGTGCCCGATGCGCCGTCGCAGCCTGCCGAAGCGCCCGATTTACCGGAATCCGACCGGCCCGCGCCGCGCGCCGCCCCCCGCGTGGCCGACACGCCCGCCCCCGCGCCGCCGCCCGCCGCCGAAGTGGCGCCCACGGTCGAAGCGCCGCCCGCGCCCAGTGCCGAGCCGGAGGAACCGGTGGAGCCCGCCGAGGAACCCGCCGCCCCCGAAGAGGCCGCGCCGATCATCGTGACCGAGGCCGATACGCCGTCTTCGGCGCCTGAACGCTCGATCCGACCGAGCCGTCGGCCAGAACGTCAGGTGGCGGCCGTGCAAACCACCGAGCCCACTGAAGAGCCGGAGGAACCGAGCGCACCGCCGGCGGCGGCTGCCGAAGAAGAGGCACCAGCGGAAGAGCCCGCCGAGGATGCTTTGGCTGGTGCCATCGCAGAGGCCGTGGCCGAAGCGACCGAGGCGCCGTCCAGCGCGCCGACGGGCCCGCCCTTGACCCAGGGGGAACGGGATGGGTTGCGCCTGGCGGTCAGTTCCTGTTGGAACCTGGGCGGTCTGTCGACCGAGGCCATGCGCACCACGGTGACCATTGCGCTGGAGATGAATCGCGACGGCACGCCCTTGACCAATTCCATCCGCTTGATCGCCTTCGATGGGGGCAGCGAAGCCGCCGCTCGCCAGGCCTTTGAGGCCGGGCGCCGGGCGATCATTCGCTGCGCCCGAGACGGCTATGACCTGCCCGACGAAAAGTTTGAGCAATGGCGCGAGATCGAGATGACGTTCAATCCTGACCAGATGCGGCTACGGTGATGCAAGTTCTCCACGCAAAGCCCCGCTTCCTGCAGGCCTGTCGATCTTGGCAGGTTGAGAAATCGCGTACTTCCCGCGATACCGAACTGACAACGCCCCGGAAACGATGAGGTCCAAGGCGATGAGATTGTTTACGTCCCTTTGCGCCGCACTGGCGTCCGCCCTGCTGTTGGCCCCCGTGGCCCTGGCCCAGGATGCGCCGCGCGGTCCGCTCAAGATCGAGATCACGGATGGGGTCATCGAACCGGTGCCCTTCGCCATCCCCAACTTCGTGGCCCGCAATGATGCGGCGGCGGACATCGCGCAGGACATCACCCGGGTGATCTCGGCGGATCTGACCAATACCGGGCTTTTCCGCGAAATCCCCCAAGATGCCCATATCACCCGCGTCAGCAGCTTTGACGCAACGGTGCCCTGGTCGGATTGGAAGGCAATCAGTGCTGAGGCGTTGATCACCGGGTCTGTGTTGGTGGAGCCCGATGGCCGCATTGTCGTTCAGTTCCGCCTGTTCGACGTCTTCAGCGAGGCGCCGCTGGGCGACGGGCTGCAATTCGTCGGCACCGCCGATGGCTGGCGGCGCATGGCGCATAAAGTGGCCGACGCCGCCTATAGCCGGATCACGGGCGAGGGGCCCTATTTCGACAGCCGCGTGGTCTTCGTGTCCGAGACCGGGCCAAAGGATGCCCGCCAGAAGCGTCTGGCCGTGATGGATTACGATGGCGCCAATGTGCAGTATCTGACCTCGTCGGACAGTATCGTGCTGGCGCCGCGCTTTTCCCCCGATGGGACCCGCATCATTTACACCAGCTATGAGACGGGTTTCCCACGCGTCACCGTCATCGACGTGGCCACCTTGCAGCGCCAGACCGTGGGCGGCGTCGATCAGAACATGAGCTTCGCGCCGCGCTTTTCCCCCGATGGGGGCCGCGTGGTCTATTCGGCGGAAGTGGCAGGAAATACGGATCTTTACTCGCTCGACCTGGCCTCGGGCCAGACATCGCGGCTGACCAATGCGCCCTCCATCGAGACCGCGCCCAGCTTCAGCCCCGATGGCAGTCGGATCGTGTTTGAGAGCGACCGCTCGGGCCAGCCGCAGCTTTATGTCATGTCCGCCTCGGGCGGCGAAGGCAGCCGGATCAGCTTCGGCGACGGGCGCTACGGCACCCCGGTCTGGAGCCCGCGGGGCGATTTCATCGCCTTCACCAAGCAAAACGCCGGTCGCTTCCACATCGGCGTGATGCGCGACAACGGATCGGAAGAACGTCTGCTGACGGGCGCCTTCCTGGACGAGGGCCCCACATGGGCCCCCAATGGCCGCGTGGTGATGTTCACCCGCGAGACGCCGGGTGCAGGCGGTGCGCCCGCGCTTTATTCGGTGGATATCACCGGCCGTAACTTGCAACGCGCCGCGACCCCTGCGGCGGCATCGGACCCATCTTGGGGTCCGCTTTTGAACTAGAGGGCAACGATAATGAAAACGACGATTCTACTCCTGACAGCGGCATTGGCATTGACGGCATGTGGCGACCGTTTGGGCACAGGTGCGGGCGGCGCAGATGGCGCCGGCGGCGTGGGCGGCGCTGGTGCCGGCGGCATCAATGGCAGCATCATCCCCGGCAGCGTGAACGACCCGACATCGGCGGCCTATTTCCAGCAGGTCGTGGGTGACCGCGTGCTCTTCGCCGTGGACCAGTCCAGCCTATCGCCTGAGGCGCAGGCCGTTCTGCGCGCCCAGGCCGAATGGATGCAGACCAATCCGAACTTTACCGCGCTGGTCGAAGGCCACGCCGACGAACAGGGCACGCGGGAATACAACTTGGCCCTGGGCGGCCGCCGCGCGAATGCGGTGCGCGACTACCTGATCAGCCAAGGGATTTCGGCCGATCGTTTGCGCACGATCAGCTACGGCAAGGAACGCCCGCTGCAGGTCTGCTCGTCCGAGGCGTGCTACCGCGAAAACCGCCGCTCCGTCACGGTTCTGGCGGCTGGGGCCGGGGCGGGCGTGTGATGCGCCTTGCGCTGGCGCTGACCCTCGGTCTGGCGTCGCCGCTGGCGGCGCAGCAGGACGGCACTCTGGCCGATATCCGCCAGCAGCTTTCCGTCCTGAACGGTGAGATGCAGACCCTGCGGGCGGAGCTTAACGCCACGGGGGCGACCGGTGGCGGTGTTGCGGGCTCAACGGTTCTGGACCGCGTCAATGCCATCGAGGCCGAGTTGCAGCGCCTGACCCAAGCCACGGAGCGACTGCAATTCCGCGTGGAAAGCGTGGCGCGCGACGGGGGCAACCGGATCGAGGATCTGCGCTTCCAGCTATGCGAGTTGACGGAGGATTGTGATCTGGGCGCGCTGCCCGACCCCGGGCCCTTGGGCGGGGAGGCCGAGGGCGCAGCCGTCGGCGGCGCGACGACCCCACCGCCGCCGACATCCGGTGGCCCGCAACTGGCCGTTGGCGAACAGGCAGAGTTCGACGCCGCCCGCACGGCTTTGGAAGAAGGCCGCAACGCGGACGCCGCGCAGGCTTTCCAACGGTTCGTGACAGCCTATCCAACCGGCCCGCTGACCAATGAAGCACAGATCTTGCGGGGCCAGGCCCTGGCCGCCGATGGCCAGCATACCGACGCCGCGCGCGCCTACCTGGAGGCGTTTTCCGGCGGCCCGGAAAGCGCCCGCGCGCCCGACGCGCTGGTGGGTCTGGGCAAGTCGTTGGGCGCATTGGGGCAGCGGGATGAGGCGTGCCTGACGCTTCAGGAGGTGGCGATTAGGTTCCCACGCTCCTCCGCGATCGCGATCGCGGATTCCGAACGGGCAGCCCTGGGCTGCCCTTGAGCGATGGGATGGATGCAATCGCGACCCTTGGGGCCGCGATTGCGGATACCTTTCAAAAGTATGGACTGAAACGTCCTGGTATCGCGGCTTCTGGCGGCAGTGACTCCACCGCGCTGTTGCTTGCCACTTGCGATGTGGCGCAGGCCACGAAGGTCGACCTTCGGGTGGCGAGTGTCGATCACGGGCTGCGGGTCGATGCCGCGCGCGAAGTGGCCGCCGTGGCCGATCTGTCGACCCGGCTGGGCTGTCCGCATGATGCGCTGTCCCTCAACCTATCCCCCGGCCCAAACCTCCAGGCCCGCGCGCGGGACGCACGATATGACGCCTTGGCGCGTTGGGCGAAGCGGACGGGCCGCGATGCCGTTTTGTTGGGGCATACAGCAGATGACGTGGCCGAAACGCTGATGATGCGCCTCGGCCGCGGCGCGGGCATCGACGGGTTGGCGCGCATGGCGCAGGCCCGCCACGCGGATGGGTGTCTGTGGTTGCGGCCCGCGCTTCTGCACAAGCGGGCCGACCTGCGCGCGGCCTTAAAGGCACGCGGGCAGGGTTGGTGCGACGACCCGTCCAACGAAGACCCAACGTTTGAGCGTGTCGCCGTGCGCCAGGCCATCGGTGCGCTTGGCCTGGATATCGACACGCTGGCTGCGTCGGCCCAGGCTTTGGACGATGCGCGTCAAAGCCTTGCAACCCATGCTGCGGACTTGGCCCGCCAGCATGTGCGCGAAGATCGTGGGGATCTGCTGATCGATCGCGTGGCATTTGCTGCGCGCCATGGACGTGACCCGGACCCGCTGCCCCGCATCTTGCTCGCCGCGCTGCGTTGGATTGGGGGGCGGCCCTATGGCCCAAGACGGGATGAACGCCTGCGCGTGGTTGACGTGGCCTTGGCCGGGGGGACGCTGACGCTCGCGGGATGCCGCATCTATGCGGAGGGCGACCAGTTGCGCATCGCCCGCGAGGCGGCGGCTTGCGCGCCCGCCGGGCCCACGACCGCGCTATGGGACAATCGTTGGGATATCAGCGGCCCCCACCGCCCCGGCCTGACAGTCGGCGCGCTGGGCGCAGACATTACCCAGACCCCGTGGCGAGACACCGGCTTGCCGCGTGCGTCGCTGCTGGCTTCGCCCGCGATCCGCGCGGGTGAGAGGCTGATTGCCGCACCAATCGCTGGATTTTATGCAGATTGGTCCGCACGAACCCGTGTTCCTTTCCTGGAAGTCCTGATCCGCCGTTGAACCCGGGACGCATATGCTTACATTCACGGCAACATCATGCGCGGAGTCGCTCCGCGCCATTCGGAGGTATTCCCTTGGGAAACGCGCGCAACATCGCCTTTTGGGTGGTCCTCTTCGTCCTCGTCATGGCGCTGTTCCAGCTCTTTTCCGGCGGCAACAACTCCATGTCGGCCCGCGAAGTACCCTATTCGGATTTCGTCAACCAAGTTGAAAGCGGCGCTGTTTCGTCGGTGACGCTTGATGGCGAGCAGATCATCTTCGACGGCGCTGCCGGTGGGAAACAGATTACCATCAAGCCGTCGGACGTGGACGTGACCGAGACGCTTCTGGAAAACGATGTTCGGATCATTGCCGAAAGTCAGGAACAATCGGGTTTCCTGAGCGCGCTCAGCCTTTGGCTGCCCTTCCTGGTGCTGATCGGCATCTGGATCTTCTTCATGAACCGCATGCAGGGCGGCGGCAAAGGTGGGGCCATGGGCTTTGGCAAGTCGAAGGCCAAGCTGCTGACCGAAAAGCATGGCCGCGTCACCTTTGACGACGTGGCTGGCATCGATGAAGCCAAGGAAGACCTGGAAGAAATCGTTGAGTTCCTGCGCAATCCGCAGAAGTTTAGCCGCCTCGGCGGCAAGATCCCCAAAGGCGCGCTGCTGGTGGGCCCTCCGGGCACCGGTAAGACGCTGTTGGCCCGTGCCGTGGCGGGTGAGGCAGGCGTGCCGTTCTTCACCATCTCGGGTTCCGACTTCGTGGAAATGTTCGTGGGCGTCGGCGCCAGCCGCGTGCGCGACATGTTCGAACAAGCCAAAAAGAACGCACCTTGCATCGTCTTCATCGACGAAATCGACGCTGTCGGCCGCTCGCGTGGCGTTGGCTATGGTGGCGGCAACGACGAGCGTGAACAGACCCTCAACCAGCTGCTGGTCGAAATGGACGGCTTTGAGGCCAATGAGGGCATCATCATCGTCGCGGCCACCAACCGCCCCGACGTGCTGGACCCTGCGCTATTGCGCCCCGGTCGCTTCGACCGCCAAGTCCAAGTGCCGAACCCGGACATCAAGGGCCGCGAGAAAATCCTGGGCGTCCATGCCCGCAAGACGCCCCTGGGGGCAGACGTGGACTTGCGCATCATTGCGCGTGGCACGCCGGGTTTCTCGGGCGCCGATCTGGCGAACCTCGTGAACGAGGCCGCGCTGATGGCCGCGCGTATCGGGCGTCGGGTCGTCACGATGGAAGATTTCGAGATGGCCAAGGACAAGGTCATGATGGGGGCCGAACGGCGGTCCATGGTCATGACCGAGGACGAAAAGAAGCTGACCGCTTATCACGAGGCTGGTCACGCCGTCGTCGGCCTGAACGTTCCGCAGCATGACCCGATCCACAAGGCGACGATCATTCCGCGGGGTCGGGCTCTTGGCCTTGTCTTGTCCCTTCCGGAGCGGGATCAGCTGTCGGTGAGCTATCAGAAGTATACCTCCAAGATCGCCATGGCGATGGGTGGTCGCGTCGCCGAAGAACTGGTCTTCGGCAAGGAAAACGTCACCTCGGGTGCCGCTTCGGACATCCAGCAGGTGACTAAGATCGCCCGCGCGATGGTCACGCAGTTCGGCTATGCGGAGGAGTTGGGCTACATTGACTACGCCAATGAGCAGCAATCGTATCTTGGCAGCTATGGCGGCGGATCGAACCATTCCGGGATTACCCAGAAGACGATCGACGACAAGGTGAAAGCCCTGGTCGATGAAGGCTACGAAACCGCGAAGCGCATTCTGACGGAAAAGCGCGACGATCTGGAGCGTTTGGCCCAGGGTCTATTGGAGTACGAGACGCTGACCGGTCCCGAGATCATGAAGGTCATCAATGGTGAGCCGCTGAACCGCGGTGACGATGATGACGAACATGATGTGGGCGGCTCAAGCCTGACGGCGATCCCGAAGACCAAACCGCGCCGCAAGGACCCGGATATCACGCCCGAGCCTGAGCCTTCGGCCTGATCACACACCTGATCTCCGCAAACCCCCGGCCGTCGCGCCGGGGGTTTCGCATTCCAAGCCGTGATCATCGCCATCATCAGGGAATGTTTGTGACGAGATGGACCGGGCGGTATCACCGAATAGATGTCTGACCAAACCGCACTCACGCCGTTGATCCGAACGCCCGTCTTGGTCGTGTTGTCGGTCATGGTTGCTGGCGCCGTGGCAGGTTTGGGTCGCGCCCCGCTATTCGAGGAAGGTGGTCCGGTCGAGATGGCCAGTGCCGTGGGGTTGCTGGCCTTGGCTATCGTGGCGTTATCGGTCCGTGGGCGGGCGTGGGGCTGGGCCGTGCCGGTGATGCTTTTGCTTCTCGCTGCGCGGGAATTCGACTTGGACAAGTCGCTTCTGTCGGACGGGATGCTGAAGTTGCGGTTCTATACCGGCAACGCGCCCCCAGTTGAGAAGGCGATGGGCGCCGTGGTGATTGGGTTGATCCTGGCCACATTCGCCAACCTTTTGCGCCGCGGCCTGCGGCCTTGGCTGAGCGCCCTGCGCGCCGCGGCACCCTGGGCGGTCTGGTTAGGGGTGGGCCTGCTTGCCGTTGTGGTGGCGAAGTCCCTCGACGGGATTGGCCGCAAGCTCGCGCCGCTGGGCCTCGAACTGACCGAGCAATCGGGCCGTGCCTTCGGCGCTTTGGAAGAAACACTGGAACTTCTCTTCGTCCTAGCCCTGGTGGCAGCGATGCAGACCTGGCTCAAGAAAGGCAGCCCCTGATGCCCGTGCTCAAACCCACCGATATCTATGGTCGTGTCGAATGGCTGGGCGTTGTGCCCTCGCGCGAGGCGGCGCTGGCTTCCGCTCCGCGTGAGACTTTGGCCCTTGGTTTCGCGGGCCCCGAGGGTGAAGATCATGGCGGGCTGACGCGGCCATCTTGCGGTCGCGTGCAGTCGCAATATGCGTTCGGCACCGAAATCCGCAACGCGCGGCAGCTTTCGGTGGTGTCTCAGGAAGAACTGGCCGAAATCGCTACCGAGATGGGGTTGGATCATTTCGATCCTGCTTGGGCGGGCATCACTCTGGTTTTGTCCGGTATCCCGGATTTCACGCATTTGCCGCCGTCATCCCGCCTCCAGGCCGAAGATGGGGCGACCATCGTGGTGGATATGGAGAACCGGCCTTGCCATCTGCCCGCCGCGGAAATCGACGCGGCGCAGCCGGGGTTCGGGCCGCGCTTCAAGGCTGCGGCCAAAGGACGGCGGGGCGTGACGGCTTGGGTCGAGGCAGAGGGGGTCTTGCGCCTGGGCCAAAGCGTTCGGCTCCATGTGCCGGACCAGCGGGCCTGGCGGGGTAACGGAGCGGCGGCGGCAGTCGGGGTGTGACTTGACGTTCTTCTTTGAGACCGAGTTGCTGGTCGATCCTCGACGTTCCCGCTGCATGCCTGGACCGCAATCAAACCGACAGGGCGGTCGTCCATCACCAAGCCGCCCCCAACCTAATTTCCGAACGGCTGGCCGTCGAGTGACCGGCTCGTAGCGAGACTTCCCAACCCCGCCTTAGGCCAGTGCCAGACCCGCCAGCAGGGCGAGCGCGAGGCCCGAGATGAAACCGGCATGGATCAGAAGGCTTGTCGTTGTCATGGTTGCACCCTTGGCAGTTAGGTTTTGCGTTCGTCTGACGCTAACACCAGTTCCAACGAACGCCGCGTCACTCCTGTTCCCGTTCCCGTGATTCGCCGCGACGGCTTCGTGTGCGCAAAAGGTTTCCTGGCGGGGCGCTTCGTTTCCGATTGACCCCGGCGCAGCCGTCCGGCGACGCGCGAACCCGCTCGGATGTCGCATTTCGTGCCCATTCGGGAGGCGCGAAAGGCCTAAGCCTGTCACAAGGATCGCGCAAAAGGACCGAACGCCCATGCCCCCTACCGATATCGAGATCGCCCGTGCCGCCAAGAAGCGGCCCATTCAAGAGATCGGGGATGGCATTGGCATCCCCTCGGCCGATCTGCTGCCTTACGGCCATGACAAGGCGAAGGTGTCGCAAAGCTTCATCGACCGTGTGAAGGATCGCCCCGATGGCAAGCTGATCCTGGTCACGGCGATCAACCCGACCCCCGCGGGGGAAGGGAAGACCACCACGACCGTGGGACTGGGCGACGGGCTCAATGCGATCGGCAAGAAGGCGATGATCTGCATCCGCGAAGCGTCCCTTGGCCCCAATTTCGGCATGAAGGGCGGCGCCGCAGGCGGTGGTTATGCCCAAGTTATCCCGATGGAGGACATGAACCTCCACTTCACGGGCGATTTCCACGCCATCACCAGCGCCCATTCCCTGCTGAGCGCCATGATCGACAACCATATCTATTGGGGCAATGCGCTGGAAATCGACATCCGCCGTGTCGTCTGGCGCCGCGTGGTCGACATGAACGACCGGGCATTGCGCCAGATCACGGCCAGTCTGGGCGGCGTGGCCAATGGCTTTCCGCGCGAGGCGGGCTTTGACATCACGGTCGCATCCGAAGTCATGGCGTGTCTGTGTCTTGCCGACGATCTGGCCGATCTGCAAAGGCGGCTAGGCGACATGATCGTGGCCTATCGGCGCGACAAATCCCCGGTCTTCTGCCGCGATTTGAAGGCCGACGGCGCCATGACGGTTCTGCTGAAAGACGCAATGCAGCCCAATCTTGTGCAGACGCTGGAAAACAACCCCGCCTTCGTCCATGGCGGCCCCTTTGCCAACATCGCCCATGGCTGCAATTCGGTCATCGCCACCAAGACCGCGCTGAAACTGGCTGACTTCGTGGTAACCGAAGCCGGGTTCGGCGCCGATCTGGGGGCCGAGAAGTTCATGAACATCAAGTGCCGCAAGGCGGGCCTGGCCCCCGATTGCGTGGTGCTGGTCGCCACCGTGCGTGCGATGAAGATGAATGGCGGCGTGGCCAAGGCCGATCTGGGCGCCGAGAATGTGGAAGCGGTGGAGGCGGGTTGCGCCAATCTGGGCCGCCACATCATGAACGTGAAATCCTTCGGTGTTCCCGTCGTGGTGGCCGTCAACCACTTCACCGGCGATACCGAGGCCGAGGTGAAGGCCGTGCAGGATTACGTGGCAACCCAAGGCTCCGAGGCGATCATCTCGAAGCATTGGGCCGATGGGTCCAAAGGCTCCGAGGCGTTGGCCCGCCGCGTGGCCGAGATCGCCGAAAGCGGCGTCAGCCACTTCGCCCCGATCTATCCCGACGACATGCCGCTCTTCCAGAAGATCGAGACGATTGCGAAGCGCATCTATCACGCCGATGAGGTGCTGGCGGACAAGAAAATCCGCGACCAGCTTCGCGCCTGGGAAGACCAAGGCTATGGCGATCTGCCGGTTTGCATGGCCAAGACGCAGTATTCCTTTTCCACCGACCCAAATCTGCGCGGCGCGCCCATAGGCCATTCCGTCCCGGTGCGCGAAGTGCGCCTGTCCGCCGGTGCGGGCTTCATCGTCGTCATCTGCGGTGAGATCATGACGATGCCGGGCCTGCCCCGCGTGCCGTCGGCTGAAAAGATCGGGCTCAATGCAGCAGGCGAGGTGGAGGGGTTGTTCTAGCGCCCGTTCGCTGGAACACGCACCCCGACTGGCCACTTGAAGGAGACCCCATGACCGCCAAGATCATCGACGGAAAGGCTTTTGCCGCGCGTATCCGTGGCGAGGTGGCGCATCATGTGGCGCGGCTGAAGGCCGACCACGGGCTCACCCCCGGGCTGGCCGTCGTGCTGGTGGGCGAAGACCCGGCCAGTGAGGTCTATGTGGGCCACAAGCGCAAAGCGACGGTCGAAGCGGGCATGACGTCGTTCGAGCACAGGCTTCCGGCGGAGACCTCGGAGGCGGAGCTTTTCAGCCTGATCGACCGGCTCAACGCCGACCCAGCGGTGCATGGCATCCTGTGCCAGTTCCCCGTGCCTGCCCATCTGGATGAACGTCGCACCGTCGCCCGGATCGACCCGGCTAAGGATGTCGACGGGCTCAGCGTGACAAATGCGGGCTTGCTGGCCACTGGGGGCGACGCGCTGGTCAGTTGTACGCCGCTGGGCTGTCTGATGCTGCTACGTGACCAGATGGGTGACCTGACGGGACGCGAGGCGGTGGTGATCGGTCGGTCCAATCTGTTCGGTAAGCCCATGGCGCAGCTTCTGTTGCGGGAAAATTGCACCGTGACCATGGCCCATTCCCGCACGGCGGATCTGCCGGATGTCTGCCGCCGCGCGGACATTCTGGTGGCGGCGGTCGGACGTGCCGAGATGGTGCAGGGCGATTGGGTCAAGCCCGGGGCGACGGTGATCGACGTGGGCATTACACGCGTCCCGCATCCCGACCGGCCGGGGAAGACAAAGCTTTTGGGCGACTGTGATTTCGACAGCTGCGCCGCCGTGGCGGGGGCCATCACGCCCGTGCCGGGCGGCGTCGGTCCCATGACTATCGCTTGCCTGTTGGCCAATACGGTGACAGCAGCGTGCCGCGCGACCGGGCTGGACGCGCCTGCGGGTTTGACTGCTTGATCGCACGGCCCGGGGGCCGTCAGGGTGGCAGCTGAGACGCGTTAGCGCTGTCCGCGCCGCGTTTGGGCCAGGGACATTAGGACCAGCGGGCCAAGCAGCACTATGGTCTGCGCAAGCGACATGCCGTTGGGGCCCTGCACCACGGTCACTTGCGTGCCCAAGGCGGTTTGATCGGTTTGCAGCGACAAATCGAACCAGACTGCGATCAGCACCAAAATGTCGAAACAAATCTCCATGGGGGCGGTTTGACCGGTCTATGGGGCCGAAATTGGGCGCTTATGCGTCAAGGAAGGCACGAAGTGCGGCCTCGAACTCGCGGGGTTTCTGGGCATGTAGCCAATGGCCCGCCCCTGGGATGGCCGCCATGTGGGCCTTCGGGAACAGCGTTTTGACTGTCGCGCGATGTTCGGGGCGCACGTAATCGCTTGCACCGCCTGACAAAAACAGGGTGGGGCCGCCGAAGGTGCCGCTTACGTTGGGAAAGCCGATGATGCCTGGCATTTCTGCGTCCAACGCGTCCAGGTTCAGCATCCAGCGGCGGCCCGCGGCATCCAGCGATTGCAGCAGAAAGGACCGCGTGCCGTCATCGGGCACGTCCTGCAGTTGCGCCGCGGCGTCCGACCGGCGTGTGACGCGGCTCAGATCGACGGCGCGCATTTGGTCGATCAGGTGGGATTGGGTATGCGCATAGCCCACTGGTGCGATATCGGCCACCACCAGTTTATGGACCAGCGCGGGGTGGTCTAGCGCCAGCACCATGGCCGCCTTGCCGCCCATGGAATGGCCCAGCACGTCATGGGGTTTGCCGCCCAACACCTCGGCCAGATCGGCGGCCATTGCGGCATAGGAATGGTCGTCCGACCAAGGGGAAGCGCCGTGGTTGCGCATATCCACCGCCACCACTTCGCGACTGTCGGACATGCGCTTCGCGATCACGCCCCAATTGCGGGCTGAGCCAAAGAGCCCATGGGCGATGAGAAGCGGGGGCCGGTCGGTGGGGGCGCCATGGCGGATGGTGTTCAACATGGAAACGGATTATCCTCGCACCTGGCGGATTGCCAGCGGCAGTGGGCCCGGCATAGCTGGACCGCGATGCAGCACGCCGCCCTTGCCCAAAGGATCGACGCCATCGAAACGTTGATGGCCGACCGCCTGCACTTACGTGGCGGCCTGGCACAGATGCAGCGCGACGCGCAGGCCCACCTGCCGCGCCCCATCCGTCCCCGTCTGGCTGAGTTGGTCGAAGCCCGCGCGCGCCTTGCGAACCCCGCGACCGCAAGGGCGCTGGAAGCCGCGCGCGTGGCCGACAGCTGCCACAGGGTCGAGCGCGTGCTTCGCGACATACCCAAAGGAAAGTATCGCCGCCGCGCCCGGTCCCGCAGGGTCGGCATCGCTGCGCTGCGCGTGCTGATCGTGGTCGTGGCGGCCTTGATCGTGGTCTACATGCGGGGCTTGGCCTGAGCCCACGCCCTCGTTAAGCCCCCTGGAATGTCCGAGATCATCCACATCCTACGCCCTTCGGCGCCGCGCCGCATCTTCGGCATGGTCATCCAGCTGTCCTTGGGTTTGATCCTGGTTTGGATCGCAGTGGCCTATCCGTTCGACGCTTTGGGCTGGCGGGTCTTCCTATTTGCCGTCGGCGTCGCCGCCTTGGTGCTGGCGCAACGGGGCTGGAACGGGTCTTCCGTGGCCATCGTGCTCGACGAAGACGGGCTGCGCCAGGAAGATGGCCGGGTCATCGCGCCCATGGACCAGATCGCGTCGGTGGACCGCGCGCTGTTCACCTTCAAGCCGTCCAATGGCTTTGTCTTGCGTCTGAACAGCCGTGCCCCAAGGGGCTGGGTGCCTGGCATGTGGTGGCGCGTGGGCCGTCGCGTGGGCATCGGTGGCGTGACCGGCGGGGCCGAGACCAAGATCATGGCCGATGCCTTATCGATGATGGTGGCACAGCGAGATCAGGCATGACCGACCTGCCTGAAGGTGTGTTCGAACAGGCCGATGGCCTGATCTGGGAAGACGATGTGTCGGGTCTGGACGCTCTGGCGGGCAGCCATGCCGCCTTTCCACTGGCCCATGGGGAAGATTTGCTGGAGCGCGCTGTGGGCTGGGGCAAGCCCCGGGCGCTGGGTTGGCTTTTGTCAAAGGGTGTGCCGCCCGTGATGGACCATGGCGACGGCTTCCCGGTCCTGCATGCTGCACTTTGCGGCCCGAAGGAAACCCGCGTCGCGATCCTGCGGATTTTGCTGGACGCGGGTGTTGACCCGAACCAGCGGGGCATGAACGATTGGACGCCGCTCCACCGGGCGGCGGCGGAGGGTGATCTGGCATCCTTGAAGGTGCTGCTGGAGGCCGGGGCAAACCCGTCGCTGCGCACCGACATAGACCACGTCGCGACCCCCGAGGAAGAAGCGCGTTTTTGCAATCAAGCCGAAGCTGCCGACCTGCTCGCACGCGCTTTGCAGGCTGGTTCTCAGACACTCTAGAATCAGCGCGTCCGAAATCCGCTCTAGCCGTCGCTCACGCCCGCTTCCGCGAAGGTCGCCATCCCGGAATGACAAGCCAGCGCCCCTTGCAGGATTTGCACCGCCAGGGCCGCGCCGGACCCTTCGCCCAGCCGAAGCCCCAACGAAAGAAGCGGGTCGAGGCCCATGGCGTCCAGCATGCGGTCATGCCCGCCCTCGGCCGACAGGTGGGCGGCCTGGCAATGGGCCAGCGCATCCGCCGCTTCGGCCTGCAAACACAGCGCCGCCGCCGAGCAGATGAACCCGTCCAGCAATACTGGAATGCGCTTTGCCCGCGCGCCTGCAATGGCGCCCGCCATGGCGGCCAACTCCCGCCCGCCCAAGGCGGCCAGCACGCCCAGCCCGCTGCGGTCGCCATTGGCGGCCAAACCGGCGGCGATGGCGGCCTCCTTCCGGGCAAGGCCCGCATCATCCACGCCCGTGCCGCGCCCCGCCCAGCCGTCGCCGCCCAGAAGGGCCGTGGCGATGGCTGCGGCGGATGTGGTGTTACCGATCCCCATCTCGCCGGTGATGAGCAGGTCGGCCTGTGCGTCCACAGCGTTCCAGCCTGTGGCGAAGGCCGCGCACATTTCGGCTTCGGACATGGCGGGGCCTTGGGTGAAATCGGCGGTGGGGCGCTCAAGCTCCAACGGATGGACGGAGAAATTGGCCGCCGCCAGTTTGGACAATTGGTTGATCGCCGCCCCGCCCGCCTTGAAATTGGCGACCATCTGCACGGTGACTTCGGCAGGAAAGGCGCTGACCCCCTGCGCCGCAACCCCATGATTGCCCGCAAAGACCAAGACTTGCGGCGCCCAGAGCCCGGGCCGCGGGTCGCCGCGCCAGCCCGCATACCAGATGGCCAATTCTTCCAGCCGACCAAGAGAGCCGGGCGGTTTGGTCAATTGCCCGTTGCGGGCGCTGGCCGCGTCATGGGCGCTGAGATCGGGGCCGGGGGCGGTGCGAAGGACGGCGCGAATTTGGGAGAAGGTGGTCAGGTCAGTCATGGTATCCTCGGTCGGTCCACCCTCTGTCTTTACCCAAGGGACGGCGGACGCTATGCGACCAAACGGCCCTTTCCCGACCGATGGCGACATGTCCTTCCGCACCGACCTGATCTCGGCCCTGATGCTGCTAACGCGCTTGCCGGTGCGGGGCACGCCCACGCCTCGCGCCGCCGATGCGGCCTGGGCCTGGCCCATTGCGGGGCTGGTGGTTGGGATGTTGTCGGGCGCAGTCGGGTGGGTGGCCGCTCAGTCCGGGCTTGTGCCCGCTCTCGCCGCCGGGTTGGCCCTGGCCGTCGCTGTGGCGGTCACTGGCGCGCTCCACGAAGACGGGTTGGCCGATGTGGCCGACGGTTTCTGGGGCGGCTACGACCCTGCCCGGCGGCTGGAGATCATGCGCGACAGCCGCATTGGCACCTACGGCGTGGTCGCCCTGATCTTGTCGCTTGGCGCCCGCTGGGGTCTGCTGGTGGCTGCTTTGGACCAAGGCGCCTTCTTCTGGGTCATGGTCAGCGCCGCCGTGGCAAGCCGGGCCCCCATGGCGCTGGTCATGCGCTGGCTGCCGGGCGCACGGGCCGATGGCCTGTCCCATGCCACGGGCGTGCCGCCCGCCAAGGCGGTTTGGCTGGGTCTAGCGATTGGCGCGCTTGCGCTGCTGGTCCATGGCCCCCTGGCCGCTTTGGTGGCTGCGGCCATGGTCGCCGCAGCCGTCTCAGGCCTTTGCGCGGTGGCCCGCCGCAAAATCGGCGGGCAAACGGGCGATGTGTTGGGCGCAAGTCAGCAATTGGCGGAAATCGCCATTCTCGCCGCCCTGACCGCAGGCTAAAGTAGACCCATGAGCCTTTGGTCCCGCATTCTTGCCGCGCTTGAGCGGCTTGCCCCCGGCGAACGCTTGGTCACGCTTTTCGACCGGCTGCGCGGGCCGCCCGAACGTTCGGTCGCGTTTACCATCGCTGTCATCGCGCTGGGCGCCAAGATGGCCAAGGCCGATGGCCGCGTAACCCGCGACGAGGTGGCCGCGTTCCGCGAAGTCTTCACCATCCGCCCCACCGAGATGGAAAACGCCGCCCGCGTCTTCGACCTCGCCCGGACCGACGTGGCGGGGTTCGAAGAATATGCCGCTCGCATCAAGGCCATGTTCGCCGATGACAGCGACACGCTGCGCGACCTGATGGAAGGGCTGTTCCACATCGCCATGGCCGATGGCGAATATCACCCGGCGGAAGACGATTTCCTGGCCCGCGTGGCTGATATCTTCAACGTGCCCGACCGGGAATTCCGCAGCCTGCGCGCGCGCTTCGCCGGGACCGAGCCCGATTGCTACGAAGTTCTGGGCGTCACGCCGGACACGCCCATGGAAGACATCCGTACCGCTTGGCGCATTGCCGTGCGCGAAAGCCATCCTGACCGGCTGATGGCCCGTGGCCTGCCCGAAGAAGCGGTCAAGATGGCCGAAAAGCGCCTGGTGGCCGTGAACCGCGCGTGGGAAAACATCCAGGCTGGCACCGCGTGACATTGCGCCTGGCCACGTGGAATGTGGAATGGTTCGACCGGCTTTTCGACGACAACGGCGACCCGATCCTGACCGGGGAATGGTCGGCTCGCTACAACATCACAAAGTACGAGCAGCTCGACGCCATTGCCGACGTGCTGCGCTTCCTGGAAGCCGATGCGATCATCGTGATCGAGGCGCCCGATGACAGCCACCGCCGGTCGTCGCGGATCGCGCTTGAAACCTTCGCGGATTGGGCGGGTCTGCGCACAACCCGCGCCATCCTGGGCTTCCCCAACGATACGCGCCAGGAAATCGCGCTGCTCTACGACCCCGACCGCCTGACCCCCCGCCATGCCCCGGGTGAGGCCGCGGATGCCCCGCGTTTCGACCGGGTGCTGGGCATTGATCTGGACACAGATCTGCGGGCCGAGAACCTTGTCTGGTCCAAGCCGCCCTTGGAATTGGATGTGGAGACCGAGATTGGCCCCCTGCACTTGATCGGGGTGCACGCGAAATCAAAGGCAGCCCATGGCGTCAGCGATCCGCAAGAGGCGCTGCGCCTGTCCATCCTCAACCGCCGCAAGCAACTTGCTCAGTGCATCTGGCTGCGCCGCCGCGTCGATGCTCGTCTGGCCGAAGGGCGGTCGCTGGTGGTAGCGGGCGATTTCAATGACGGCCCGGGCCTCGACCGGTTCGAAAGCCTTTTCGGCCGGTCGGGCGTGGAAGTCGTTCTGGGCGACGGGGATGGCGCGCTGTACGACCCCCATGCCAATCCGGCGCGGATCGGGGCGGCTATCGCGGCGACAGCGCGCTTCTGGAACGATGAAGACAAGGTCTACATGAATGCGCTGCTGGACTTCGCCATGGTCTCCGCCGACCTGCGGCCCCGGGGGGCCTGGCGCATCCTGCACCCGCTGGACGACCCCAAGATCGCCGCCAACCCGGCCTTGGCCCAGGCGCTGCTGACGGCATCCGACCACTTCCCGGTGCGTCTTGACCTCAAGGCGCCCGATGCCCAAATCTAGGGCATGAGACAGTTTCTTGTGGTCCTTCTGCTCGCGTCACCCGCCATGGCCGAGGATGCCGCGCCCGGCGAAAGCAGTATGATGGAGCGTGGGCTGAAGCTTTTCATGGACGGCCTCGTCCAAGAGATGGAGCCTGCTCTGCGCGACCTCGAAGACCTAGCCGAAGAGGCCGGGCCCATGTTCCAGCAATTCCAGGACAGTCTGGGGTCGGCGCTGACCGATCTGGACGTCTACCACCCGCCCGAAATCCTGCCCAATGGCGACATCATCATCCGCCGGAAGGAGCCACTTCTGCCCGATGGGGTTGAGCCAAACCCGGATGGGTCGTTCGACCTCTGACCGGTCCGCATCTTACAGCCTCTTCTAGCGGTTCTCAAAAAGCCTGAAGCATCAGGCTCACAAGAAAATCTTCAACACCAAGGCGATGGCGGGATGTTCCCTTGAGATAGTGCCTGTGGCTGTTCCGAAAGCCGCTCTAACGCGTCTCGTGTAAAACCTGGCTCAGGTTTTGCGGGATAACGCCGTGGAAGGTTCGGGCGTTGCTGCGTTTTCCGTCGATCTCATGTCTTAGGTTTAACAAAAGATGCTTTAGGCGCCGGTTTCCCTCTTCATCCTGGCAAAAATACTCCGGGGGGCGCGGGGGGCTGGCCCCCCGCCTGATCATCCCTCAGCCCAGCGGCCCCAATGTCCGCCGTACTGCATCCGCCCAACCGCCATAGCGCGCATCGCGGTCTGTCGCGGCCATCTGCGGCTCAAACCGGCGCTCTTGCGCCCAGGATTTGGCGAATTCCTCCGGCCCGCCCACGACGCCCGCGCGCATGCCCGCCAGCCAAGCCGCGCCCAGGGCCGTCGTCTCCACCACTTGGGGCCGGTCCACCGGGGCGCCGATGATGTCGGCCAGGAATTGCATGGACCAATCCGACGCGCTCATGCCACCATCGACGCGTAACACGGTGTCGCCAAGGCCCCCCATATCGGCAGCCATGGCCTCTAGCAGGTCGCGGGTCTGGTAGCCGACGGATTCCAGCGCCGCGCGCGCCAGTTCCGCAGGCCCCGTGCCGCGGGTGATGCCGAACATCGCGCCCCGCGCGTCCGGGTCCCAATGGGGCGCGCCGAGGCCGGTGAAGGCGGGCACGAGGTATAGTCGTTGCTGCGGGTCCGCCTGCTCGGCCAGGGCCTGGGTTTCAGCGGCGGAGCCGATGATGCCCAACCCGTCGCGCAGCCATTGCACGACCGCGCCTGCAATGAAGATCGAGCCTTCCAAGGCGTAGGTCACCTTGCCGTCGAGCTGATAGGCGATGGTGCCCAGCAGCCGGTTGGATGAGGTCACCGCCGTCTCGCCCGTGTTGAGCAGCGCGAAACATCCCGTCCCATAGGTGGATTTCAGCATGCCCCGTTCGAAACAGGCCTGGCCCAGCGTGGCCGCCTGCTGGTCACCCGCCACCCCCAGAACGGGCGTGGTGCCGCCCAAAAGCGACGTCGTCCCGAAGTCGGACGCGCAATCGCGCACCTCGGGCAGCATGGCAAGCGGAATGCCAAACAGCGCGCAGATATCGGAGTCCCAGCGGCCTTCATGGATGTTGTAGAGCATCGTGCGCGCCGCGTTAGTCGCATCCGTCACGTGGGCCGAACCATCGGTAAGCTTCCAGATCAGATAGCTGTCCACGGTCCCGAAGGCGAGCTTTCCCGCCTCGGCCCGGGCGTGGGCGCCGTCGACGTTTTCCAAGATCCAGCGCAGTTTGGTGCTCGAAAAATAGGGGTCCATCAAAAGGCCCGTGCGCGCTGTGATCATGGGCTCATGCTCGGCCATGTCGCGGCAGAAGGCGGCGGTGCGGCGGTCTTGCCAGACGATGGCGCGGTGGACGGGTTCGCCGGTTTCCCTATCCCAGACAAGGGTGGTTTCGCGCTGGTTGGTGATGCCGATCCCGGCAATGTCGGCGGCCGTCAGACCGGCCTTCTCCAGGACGGCACGACAGGTGCGAACCGTGGTGTCCCACAGATCAGCCACATCATGTTCGACCCAGCCGCTATCTGGGAAATGTTGGGTGAATTCTTCCTGGTCTGAGGCCTTGGGGCGCAGCGCGGCGTCGAAGATGATGGCCCGCGTCGACGTGGTGCCCTGATCTATGGCGAGAATATGGGTCATATGCTGCGTCCCCCCTGCATGTTTCTCCGGCGTGGGGTTTGGCGGATGGGGGCGATTGGGGCAAGGGCGGTTGGCGCGTTGGCCCGTGGCGAGTCGCGGATTGGACGGGCGCCGTGACGATACTGGTTTCAGATTCAGGCCGTCCTGTCACAGGCGCGCGAGCAGCAGGCGGCGTTTCGTGAGGGGCGTGCGCGGGCAGGGGAGATATGTGCGCAGGCGCACGTATATCGCGCCATTCTCACGGGAGCGTTTGTTGAATGTGTAGGGCGCTTGGCGTCTTCTAGTGTCAACGGAAGGCGAGACGGTCTTCCACAAAACTCCAAATTCGGAACCCGCCGCACAACCAGGGTTTCCCATCCGAAAAGGCCTGAGCCAATGAAAACCGTTATCTCCTCCGCCCTGATCGCCGCCGCCCTTGTTGTCACGGGCCCCGCCGGTGCCCAACAGATCACCGATGGCGCGATGGCTGCCGCGAACCATTTCAACCAGGATGTGGATGGTCAAGGCGATCGCATCGTCCTGCAAGTCGGTCTGTTTGGTCTGACCAGCACCGAATGGTCCGAGGCCCGCAGCGGCGCGGCCCAGGAACGGTTCAACCAGGATTTCGACGGTCAGGACGACGTCCGGTCCTCGCGCTCGGCCCGCGACCGCGACTTCAACCAGCCCGTGAACCAGCGCGCGGCACAAATCTTCGCCGATATCCGCCGCCAGAACGCCGAGGACGAATGATCGCTTAACCCCCATCCCGGCCCGGGCGGGCGTCTCTCCCCCGTTCCCTCCCGCCCCAGGCCCTGCTGCCCGCTAGCCATCTGGCTGCTCATCCCCCAAGCGCGGTGCAGCAAAGGAGAGCCGCCCTCCCCGACGAACACGTCGCGGGGGGCGGTTTTCGTTTATGGCGGGTTTTAGGAGAACTGATTCAGGTTTCCGAAAACCTGGGTCACTCGCCCCGCGCGCGCGCCGCGAGTTCAGCCACCTTCGGTCCCAGAGCCCTAACCACCACGCCCACGCCGTCGCGGTTGGGATGGATGCCATCGGCCTGCATGAAACGGTTGCGCGCCTCGGCCATGTTGAGCTCGGCCACCAGGGGCGACAGGAAGCTTGCCTGTAGGATGGCGTCGTATTGGGTGGAAAGGTCCGCATAGATGGAATCGAAGGCGGCCTTGAATTCGGGCCCGTAATTGCCCGGCGCCTCAAGCCCCACCAACATGGCGGGCAGCCCGCGCGCCACGGACACTTCCGTCAAGATCGCGTCCAGGTTTTCGCGGCTCACTTCCGGGGGCAGGCCACGCAGCAGGTCATTGCCGCCCAAGGCCACGATCACCGCATCGGTGTCGTCCGACAGTGCCCAGTCCAGCCGTGCGCGCCCGCCTGCCGTGGTGTCACCCGACACGCCCGCATTGACCACGCGCGCGTCGATCCCCTGCGCGTCCAGCCAGGCCTGAAGCTGCGGCACGAAGCCATCGCCCTCGGGCAAGCCGTAGCCTGCCGTTAGGGAATCCCCCAGGGCCACGATCTCCAAGGTCTCGGCTGCGGCCGTCCCGGCCACGAAAACCGTTGCGACCAAAGCCTTGCTCAGGCCGCGTACCGCCCCATATGCCACTCCACGCATCCCATCCATGAGGTCCGCCATGATCCTGTCGCTCGCCGACGTGTCGCTTTCGCTGCAAGGCAATGCCGGGATGGTGGACATCCTGCACGGGATTTCACTGGACGTGGCGCCGAAGGAAACGGTGGGGCTGGTGGGGCCGTCGGGCAGTGGCAAGTCATCTCTCCTGATGCTGATGGGCGGGTTGGAGCGTGCGACGTCCGGCGCGGTCGAGGCGCTTGGCAACGACCTGACGGCGATGGACGAAGACGCGCTGGCCCGCTTTCGCCGGCAGCATATGGGGGTGGTGTTCCAATCCTTCCACCTGATTCCGACGATGACGGCGCTGGAAAACGTGGCCACACCCCTGGAATTGGCCGGGATCGGCGACGCTTTCGACCGCGCCGCCGAGGAATTGGAGGCCGTGGGCCTGGGCCATCGCGGCGGCCATTACCCCGCCCAGATGTCGGGCGGCGAACAGCAGCGCGTGGCCCTGGCCCGCGCCGCCGCGCCGCGCCCCGATATCCTGCTCGCTGACGAACCCACGGGCAATCTCGACCAGAATACCGGCGAGGCAATCATGGATCTGCTGTTTGGCCTGCGCGACCGCCATGGCGCGACGCTGGTTCTGGTGACCCATTCGCAGGACCTGGCCGACCGCTGCGATCGCACCATCCGCCTGGTGGATGGTCGTTTGGACAGTGAAACACGCCGGGCCGAGGCCGCTGAATGACCTGGCTCACCCATGCCTGGCGCATCGCGCGCCGCGAACTGCGCGGCGGCTTGGCAGGCTTTCGCATCTTCCTGGCCTGCCTTGCCCTTGGTGTGGCGGCCATCGCTGCCGTAGGCTCCGTCCGGGTGTCGATCACCGAAGGGTTGGAGCGGGAGGGGCGCAACATTCTGGGCGGCGATGCGGAGGTGGAATTCACCTACCGCGCTGCGACGGACGAAGAACGCGCCTTCCTTGAAGGGGCCTCAGCCGCGTTGTCGGAGATTTACGATTTCCGCTCCATGGCGGCGACAGGGCAGGGCAATCAGGCCGACCGGGCGCTGACCCAGGTGAAGGCAGTTGATGACTTCTACCCCCTTGTGGGCGAGGTGACGTTGGACCCGCCGCTTCCGCTGGAAGAGGCGCTGGCAGGTGACGGCGTCGTCGTCCACCCCGTTCTAGCCGACCGGCTGGGCCTGGATGTGGGCGATGCTCTGTGGCTTGGTGCGAAAGAGTTGACGATCACCGCGCGCCTGGTGCGCGAACCCGATGCGGGGGCCGATGGCTTCGGGCTGGGCCCGCGCACCCTGGTGCGAAGTGCTGCCTTAGAAGGCTCGGGGCTTTTGGCTGAGGGAAGTCTGTTTGAAACCGAATACCGCCTTGCCCTTCCCGCGGGCACGACCGACGACCAACTCGACGCCCTGCGCGCCGAGACGGCTGAAGCCCTGCAGGAAACCGGCGCCCGCTGGCGCGACCGGCGCAACGCCGCGCCCCAGGTGGAACGTTTTGTGGAGCGTATCGGCAGCTTCCTTGTCCTCGTGGGCCTAGCGGGCTTGGCCGTGGGCGGCGTCGGCGTGTCTGCCGCCGTGCGCGCCTATCTCGACCGTAAGGTGGGCGTGATCGCCACGCTCAAGACATTGGGGGCCGAGGGGCGCACGATCTTTGCCGCCTATCTGATGCAGGTGGCCGTGCTGGCCGCGGTTGGCATCGCCTTGGGTCTGATCCTAGGCGCGTTGATCCCGCTGGCTGCAGGGCCGTTCATCGCGGCGCAATTGCCCGTACCGGTGGCCCTGGGTGTCCATCCGGGGCCCTTGGTGGAGGCCGCGCTTTACGGCGCGCTGACCGCGCTCATCTTCACACTCTGGCCGCTGGCGCGGACGGAACAAGTACGCGCCGCGTCCCTTTTCCGCGATGCAACCGGCCCGGCCCGTGGCTGGCCGCGCCGCCGCTATATCGTGGCGCTCGGTGTGGCCGCAGCCTCGCTCATCGGGCTGTCGGCGGCGCTTTCGGGCATCCCGATGCTGGCGCTTTATTCGGCGGCGGGCATTGCCGTGGCCCTGGGTGTTTTGATCCTGGCGGCATGGGGGGTGCGACGCCTGTCGCGGGTTCTGGCGCGGACACGCTTCGTGCGCGGCCACCCGGCCCTGCGCCTCGCCTTCGGCTCTGTCGGGGGACCGGGGGGGGAGGCCACGGCGGTCGTGTTGTCCCTTGGGCTCGGCCTCACGGTGCTGGCCGCGGTGGGGCAGATCGACGCCAATATGCGCGCCGCCATCGACCGCGACCTGCCGCAAGTGGCGCCCAGCTACTTCTTCGTCGACATCCAGCCCGACCAACTGGAAGGCTTCCTGGACCGGGTCGAAAACGACCCCGCCGTCAGCCGCGTGGACACCGCGCCCATGCTGGGCGGCGTAGTGCGCGAACTGGCCGGACGCCCGGCCTCCGACTATGACCATTGGGTGACCCGTGGCGACCGGCGCGTCAGCTTCGCGGGCGCGCTGCCGGAAGGCACGACCATTGTCGCAGGCGAATGGTGGGGCGCCGATTACGACGGCCCACCCCAGGCAAGCTTCGCCCGCGAAGAGGCAGAGGAATTGGGCGTCGGCATCGGCGACAACGTCACCGTCAACATACTGGGCCGCGACATCACGGCGGAAATCACCTCCCTGCGCGAAGTGGATTTTTCCTCTGGCGGGATCGGCTTCGTCATCGTCTTCAATGAGGCTGCCCTTTCCGGCGCGCCTCATACCTGGCTTTCCACGGTCTATGCCGAGGAAAGCGCCGAAGCCGCCATCCTGCGGGATGTGGCGGGCGATGCGCCCAACATCACCGCCATCCGCGTGCGCGACGCCATCGGCCTGGTGACCGAGGCGCTGTCGGCCCTGGCCGCCGCCACGTCCTGGGGCGCGGGGGCGACGTTGCTGACAGGCTTCGTTGTGCTGATCGGCGCGGCGGCGGCGGGCGAACGGGCCCGCGTCTTTGAGGCGGCGGTGCTCAAGACCGTGGGCGCCACGCGCCGCACCATCCTGACGAGCTTCGCAATCCGCTCCGCCCTGCTGGGCGCGGCATCGGGGGTCGTGGCCATCGCAGGTGGCGCGCTTGCTGGCTGGGGCATCCTGACCTTCGTGATGGACGCGCCTTACCGGTTCGAATGGGTATCGGCCACACTCATCGTGTTCGGCGGAGCCCTGGCGACACTGCTGGCGGGCCTCGCCTTCGCCTGGCGCCCGTTGGCCGCCCGCCCGGCCCGCGTGCTGCGCGCTCAGGACTAGGCCAGACCCCGGAACCCAGCCTCCCCTTCATCCTGGCAAAAATACTCCGGGGGGAGTCCCGGCTTGCCGGGACGGGGGGCTGGCCCCCCTCCGACGGTAATCATCGAAGCACGACGTGGACCGCGCACGAAAACCCCCGGATGGCACCACACCATCCGGGGCAGACCTGGTTTCAATCAATTGGTCTGAAATTCAGTCGATCTCTGAAAACTCCAAAACAGCGCCTCATCAGAATTGTCGTCCACATCGTCATTGTCGGTCACGACCCAGGCAGTGCCGTCCGGCGCGATGGCCAGGCCTTCGACCTTATCGACGGCATAACCGCCGCTGGCGCACAGCTCGGGCAGCAGGTCGCGGACGACCTCCTTTTCGAGCACCGGGGTCGTGTCGCCCAGCGGCACGGGGCGGGCCCATCCGGCGCCACGCTGGTCCACCTGCTTGACGCGGGCGGCCTCGCCGATCTGGTTGTCGCGCTCGATCAGGTGGAGAAGTTCACCATGGACGGTGATCTCACTCAGACTGATCCAGCCGGTCCCCGCAAGCTCCAGAGTGGAATGTATGACGCCCCAGACCTCGTCGGACATGTCATCGCGGATGCTCTTGGCGTGGTTGTCCGGGTCGTCCGCCCATTCGCTCTGGATCGCAATGTAGATCGTGTCATCCACGCGGGTCACCCCCTCCATGCCGAAACGTCGCTCCACCGCTAGAAGCTCGGCAGGCAGGGGGATTTCCGCTTCGATCTCACCCGACGCCGCCACGTGGCAAAGCGCGTGGGGCACCAACCGGTCAGTGCGTCCTTCCGAGGCCAGCCAGAACCCGCCATCGCCATCGGTCGTGATGCCTTCCAGGTCCAGCTTTTGCGCCGGGCGGTCCGCGCGGGTGACATCCACCGCGCCGGTGATGCGGGCGGGCGTGGCCGAGGGGTCGATGGTGAAGATGCGGGGCTGGAAGCCAGAAAAGCTGTCATTGACCGCATGCAGCACATCTCCATCGGCCACTAGGCCAGACAAGGCCCCCCAGGCGATCAGGTCCTCCGCTCCGGCCGATGTCAGATACGGATAGCTGGGCGCGGCGTCCTGCCATTCATGGATCATCACATGGGCCCGGGCGCCGCCATCTTTGATCAGGTCGCCTTCATTGGCCGTCACCAGCAGTCCGCGACCGGCCAAGATGGCATAGCCTTCCGGCTCCACGCCCGAGGGCAGAAGCTGCGCCAGCACCGGCGCGGCGGGGTCGGTGACGTCATAGACACCAACGACGCTAGCCCGCTCGGCGCCCACAAAAACCATGGGTGTACCGTCGATCGTGGCGGAGGCCACGCTTTCGGGCTCAATGTCGTTCGCATCGCTGCGGCGGTCGGGGTAGGGGCCGATTTCGACGATTGCATGCTCAAAACTTGGCCCGCTGTCATAGATGACCTCGCCATCCTGCGAAAAGACCGTCCATCCGCGGGAACCGCCTTCGTAATCGCCTTCATTGGCGGACGCGAAATGGGCGTTGTCGATCCAGGCGGCGGCGTCGGGTTCGCGCAGGCGGCCGGGCTGCGCCCGGTCGAAGGTCAGCGCGCCGCGTTCATCGGTGGTGTCGAGCCCCTCTAGATCCACGGCGCCATCGCGGTGCAGTAGGACTAGATGGTTGTTTTCCTGCTTGGTCACGACCACTTTGCCTTCGCCGTTGATGGCGACGAATTCGGGCTCCGGGTCCGTGGGCGACACACCGGCCAGCCCAGTGATATCGGTCGCCCGGGCCGTGTCGCAGTTGACCGACCCTTCTTCGGTGAGATCCACCACGAAGACGGCACCGGCGGTAAGCTGCGGGACAAGACCGTCATTCAGGTCCTCGTCCCGCTCATTTTCGATGGCCACGGAGTCGGGCTGGTCGGGCAGGTCGCAGCGGTCGACCTCCGCCTGGTCGGCGATGCTGATTTCCATCAAACGCCCCCACGGCTCGGTGAGGTTTTCCGACGTGTTCACCCCCACCAGCGCGAAGCCGCCCGCCGTGGCGACGCCTTTGGGCTCACCTCCCAGATCGAACACGCCCAAAGGCGCCGGATTGGCCGGGTCCGAGATGTCGATGAAGCCCAGCGCGCCCAGCGGGCTGTCGGTGTAGACTAGGGTCAGGATGCATTGATTTCCGTTGCGCTGGGTGATTCACGGCTCTGAAAACGGAGCGGTGACATGAGCGATCTATACTGGCTGAGCGACACGCAGATGGCCAAGCTGGAACCCTATTTCCCGAAGTCCCACGGCAAGCCTCGTGTGGACGACAAGCGGGTGTTGAGCGGCATAATATTCATCAACCGCAATGGCTTGCGTTGGCGCGATGCGCCTGAGGAATATGGGCCGCACAAGACCCTTTACAGCCGGTGGAAGCGATGGAGCGAGAAAGGGGTCTTCGCCCGGATGCTTCTGGAACTGGCCGATCAAGGCGGCGGGACTGATACGCTGATGATCGATGCGACGCATCTGAAGACGCACCGCACGGCCTCAAGCCTGGGGCTGAAAAAAGGGGGCGCGGCCGCCTGATCGGGCGCACCAAGGGTGGGATGAACTCAAAACTGCACGCAGTGACCGATGCGGCAGGCCGCCCGCTGCGGATGTTTCTGACGGCTGGGCAGCGGAGCGATTACATTGGTGCGCGGGTATTGCTGGACGGCCTGCCTTCCGCCGAACATCTTCTGGCGGACCGTGGATATGATGCGGACTGGTATCGCGAAGCCCTTGAAAACAAGGGGATCAAACCCTGTATCCCCTCGAGGAAAGGCCGCAAGGTCGTAATCCCACACGATGAGGCGCGCTATCGAAAACGCCACAAGATCGAGAACAGCTTCGCCCGCCTCAAGGACTGGCGACGGGTCGCGACCCGCTACGACAGGTGCCCCAAGGTCTTCCTCTCCGTATGCGCCTTGGCTGCCGTGGTCATGTTCTGGTTATGAATCCTGACCCTAGAATGTTGCCCGCTGCGGCGATGATTTCGGGCGCGGTTTCGGTGTCCAAGTCCGTACCTTCGGGCCGGTTGGCGGTGACCGGGAAGCTGGCGATGCGGCTGAACGCATCGGCCTGCGCCACGGCAGGCAGGGTTACTGCGCTGGCGCCCAGAAGCAGGTGGCGAAGCATGGCGGACGTCCCCCGGGCCGCACGTTTTGTCGGGGTCATTTCGCCCCGTGATGACTGGCACATGACAGTCAGGCGGCGGTTCGGTGACGCTTTCCCCCGCCGCGCGGGCCGGGTAGCGTTGCCGCGAAATGGCGCGCCTGATCCTCTCTCGCCTCGTGTCGATGGGCCTGTCGCTGGCGGTGGCCAGCGTGGTGATTTTCGTGATGTTGCAGGCGGTGCCGGGGGACCCGGCGGCTTTCATGCTGGGGCTGAACGCGGCCCCGGACACTGTGGCCGCCTTGCGCGACGAATTGGGGCTAGAGGGGTCGTTTCTGGCGCGCTACGGGGCCTGGGTCGGCGGCATGCTGACGGGCGATTTTGGCACCTCCTACACCTACCGCGTCCCGGTGTCAGACCTTGTGGCCCAGCGCATCGGCGTATCGGCGCCGCTGGCGGCCTATGCGCTGGCGCTGACCATCCTGATCGCCATTCCGGCGGGTGTGCTGGCGGCCTCCCGGCGCGGGCAGCGGGCCGATTGGGGCGTTATGGGTGCCACGCAATTGGGCATCGCCATCCCGAATTTCTGGTTCGCCATGCTGCTGGTTCTGGTCTTCGCGGTGCAGTTGCGCTGGGTGTCGGCAGGCGGCTTTCCGGGATGGGAGGATCCGTTGGCCGCCATGGGTGCGCTGACGCTGCCCGCCATCGCGTTGGCCTTGCCCCAAGCGTCGATCCTGGCGCGGGTGCTGCGCGGTGCGCTCATCGAGACCGAGGGGCAGGACTACATCCGCACCGCCCGCGCCAAGGGCCTGTCGCGCCGGGCCACGATGCTGCGCCACGCCCTGCGCAATGCGGCCATCCCGGTGCTGACTATCCTGGGTCTGCAATTCAGCTTTCTGCTGGCGGGCGCGATCATCATCGAGAACGTGTTCTTCCTGCCGGGGCTCGGGCGGCTCATCTTCCAAGCGATCACGCAGCGCGATCTGATCGTGGTGCAATCGGTGACGATGCTGCTGGTTTTCGCCGTGATCACGGTGACCTTCCTGGTGGAGCTGGCCTATACCATCGCCGATCCGAGGCTGCGGGCATGAGCATTGCGGCCCGGCTGGGCGCGGCCCTGGTGGCGTTGGTGGCCTTGGCCGCGGGGCTGAGCCTGATCTGGCTGCCCCACGATGTTGAGCGGCTCGACATCGCGCTGCGGCTGCTGCCGCCTTCGCCCGCCCATCCGCTGGGCACGGACCATTTCGGGCGCGACATGCTGTCGATGCTGATGGCGGGCGCGCGTACCTCCATCGCCGTGGCCCTGGTGGCGGTGGGCATCGGGCTGGTGCTGGGGGTGCCATTGGGGCTTTGGGCGGCGGCCAACCGGGGTCGCTGGCTTGATGAGGTCATCATGCGCGGCAATGATCTGATCTTTGCCTTCCCGTCGCTGGTCATCGCCATCCTGATCACGGCCGTCTTCGGGCCCTCGGCCATTAATGCCATCCTGGCCATCGGCATCTTCAACATCCCCGTCTTCGCCCGCGTGGCCCGTGGGGGGGCGCTGCCGCTTTGGACACTGGACTACGTGGCGGCGGCGCGGGTGGCAGGGAAGGGGCGGCTTCTGATCTCGGTCCAGCATATCCTGCCCAATATCGCGTCGCTGCTGATCGTGCAGGCCACGATCCAGTTCAGCCTGGGCATCCTTGCGGAAGCGGCCCTGTCCTATGTGGGCCTGGGCGCACAGCCGCCCACGGCTTCGTGGGGCCGGATGCTCGCCGATGCGCAGACCATGATCTATACCGAGCCGCAGCTTGCCATCCTGCCCGGCCTCGCCATCGTGGGGACAGTGCTCGGCCTGAACCTGCTGGGCGACGGGCTGCGCGATGCGCTGGACCCGCGGCTGCGGCGGGCGCAGCTTTGAACGCGCGGGCAGAGCCCATGCAAACGGCTGCGGTGCGGCTGGACGGGCTAACGCTGGCCATCCACGGCACGACCATCCTCCATGGGCTCGACATGGCGCTGCATCCCGGGCGCATCACGGCGCTGGTGGGCGAAAGCGGGTCGGGCAAATCCCTGACGGCTTTGGCCTTGATGGGCCTGCTGCCCGATGGCGCCCAGCTTGGCGGGCACATAGACATGGCGGGGCGCGACCTGACCCAACTGGCCGAGGCCGATTGGCTGGGTCTGCGGGGCACCGAGGTCGGCATGATCTTCCAGGAACCCATGACCGCGCTTAACCCCGTGCAAAGCATCGGCGCCCAGGTGTCCGAGACGCTGCGCCTGACCGGCACCGACCGGGCCGAGGCGCGGCGCATCGCGCGCGACCGGTTGGACCGGGTGGGCCTTAGCGCCATCGGGTTGGACCGCTATCCCCATCAACTGTCCGGCGGGCAGCGGCAACGGGTCTGCATCGCCATGGCGCTGGCGCGGCATCCGAAGGTGTTGATCGCCGATGAGCCGACGACCGCTTTGGATGTGACGACGCAGGCGCAGATCCTCGACCTGCTGGCTGATCTGGCGCGGGACGAAGGCGTGGCGTTGCTGCTTATCACCCACGATTTGGGTGTCGTGGCCCGCGTGGCCGATGACGTGGCGGTGCTGGAAAAGGGCCAGATCGTGGAAACGGGCGCGACCGAAGCGCTGTTTCGCGCCCGCGCCCATCCCTATACGCGGGCTCTGCTGGCGGCGTCGCAGCCTGCGCCGCGCGCCACGCGTGCGCCCGGCGGCGAGACCATGTTGGAAGCACGGGGGGTGACGCGGCTTTATGGCAAGGTGCGGGCGGTGGACGGGGTGGACCTGACCTTGCGCGCGGGCGAGGCACTGGGGCTGGTGGGTGGCTCGGGCTGCGGCAAATCTACCCTGACCCGCGCGCTTCTAGGGCTGGAAGACATGCACGCCGGCAGCATCCGCCTGGCCGGGCACCCTGGCGGGACGGCCATGGCCCGCACGGATCGTGCCCGGATCAGCGTGGTGTTCCAGGACCCCTATGGCAGCTTCAACCCCCGCTGGAACGTGACCCGCATCGTGGCGGAGCCCTTCCACCTCACGGGCCGCCCCGACGACTGGCGGGCCCGTGTGGCGGAGGCGCTGGTGCAAGTGGGGCTGGGGGCCGAGGCGTTGGATCGCTACCCCCATGAGTTTTCGGGCGGGCAAAGGCAACGCATCGCCATCGCCCGCGCGCTCGTCACGGCGCCGTCGGTGTTGGTGCTGGATGAGGCCGTGTCGGCGCTCGACGTGCGTGTGCGCGCGCAGGTGTTGGCGCTGCTGGCGGATCTACAAGACAGGTTAAGACTGGCTTACCTGTTCATCGGCCACGATATCTCGGTCGTGCGCGCGCTTTGCGACCGCGTCATGGTGATGGAGGCGGGCCGCATCGTCGAAGAAGGCCCCATCGCCCAGGTTTTCGACGCCCCCCGATCCGAGGCGGCGCAGGCCCTGGTAGCCGCCACGCCGCGCATCCCTGACGCTTGGCTAGAGGAATCTGGATGACGTTATTGCATGTCTCGATCGCCGCCGCCGATCCTGCGCGCGTGGCGCGTTTCGTCGGGGGGCTGCTGGGTGGCCCGGCGCTGCCCTTCCCGCCCTGTCCCGGCGCCTGGATCGCGTTCGCGGCCGCAGACGAGGGCACCGCCGTCGAGGTCTATCCCCTGGATCGCAGGGTGGCCGCGGGTCCCGACACGGTCACCTTTCCCGAGGCCCCGGCCGAGGTCGGGCCTGTCACGACCCATCTGGCGCTCGGCTCACCGCTTTCTGCCGATGCGGCTTTGGCCTTGGCGGGCGAAGAAGGCTGGTTGGCGCGGCGCTGTGCCCGGGGACCGTTCGACTGCATCGAGATCTGGCTCGAAGACCGGGTGCTGGTCGAAGTGCTGGACGCCGCCATGCTGGCCGATTACCGGCAGGGCATGACGGCCGCGCGCTGGCGCGCGATGTTCGGGATGGGGGAGGGGCAGCCATGAGCGCCTGGTTCGATACCGATGAGATGCTGATCGGCGGAAGCTGGCGGCGGGCCATGGCCGTGCTGCCGCTGGAAAACCCGTCAACGGGGCAAAGCATGGGCGCCATTGCGCGGGGCACGGCGCAAGATATCGACAATGCTGTGGCCGCGGCCCATGGCGCGCTGGCGGGCGAATGGGGCCAGATGCCCGCGGTGGAGCGGGGGCGGATGCTGACACGGCTGGGCCGTCTGGTGGAGGAACGGATCGAGGATCTCGCCTTTCTGGAAGCCAAGGATGTGGGCAAACCGCTCAGCCAGGCGCGGGCCGACGCCGTCGCGCTGGCGCGGTACTGCGAATTCTATGGGGGCGCGGCTGACAAGGTCCACGGCCAGACCATCCCCTATCTAGATGGCTACACCGTCTATACACTGCGACAACCCCATGGTGTGACGGGCCATATCGTGCCCTGGAACTACCCGATGCAGATCATCGGGCGCTCGGTCGGGGCGGCGCTGGCCATGGGCAATGCCTGTGTGCTGAAGCCAGCCGAAGAAGCCTGCCTGACCGCCCTGGCCTTCGCGCGCCTGGCCGTCGAGGCGGGCCTGCCCGATGGTGCACTCAACGTGGTGACGGGGCTTGGCCCCGAGGCGGGGGCCGCGCTGGCGGCCCATCCGGGCATCCACCATATCAGTTTCACCGGCTCGGTCGCCACGGGTGCCAAGGTCCAGCAGGCGGCGGGCGCCAATGTGGTGCCGGTGACGTTGGAGCTGGGTGGCAAATCCCCGCAGCTTGTCTTCGACGATGCCGATCTGGACGCCGCTTTGCCGTTTCTCGTCAACGCGGGCGTGCAGAATGCGGGCCAGACCTGTTCTGCGGCCTCGCGCATCCTGGTGCAGCGTGGGCGCCATGACGAAGTGGTGGCGCGGATGGCGCAGCGCTACGCTGCGCTGCGGGTGGGCGACGCGCTGGACGATCTGGAGGTGGGGCCGCTGATTTCGGCCAGCCAGAAAGAGATCGTGGAAGGGTTCCTGGCCCGGGCCGACAGGTTGGACGTGGTCGCACAGGGTCAGATCATGGGCAGCGGCGGGCATTTCGTAGCGCCCACCCTGTTGACCGGGGCTGGCCCGGACCATGAATTGGCCCGGAAGGAGATTTTCGGCCCCGTCCAAGTGGTCATCCCCTTCGAGGATGAAGCCGATGCCATCCGCATCGCCAACGGCACGGATTACGGCCTGGTGGCGGGCGTCTGGACGCAGGATGGCGGACGCCAGATGCGCCTGGCCCGGGATTTGCGGGCCGGGCAGGTCTTCGTAAACAATTACGGCGCAGGCGGCGGGGTCGAGTTACCCTTTGGAGGTGTGGGCAAGTCGGGCCATGGCCGCGAAAAGGGGTTCGAGGCGCTTTACGGGTTCAGCCAGGTCAAGACGGTCGCGGCGCGGCATGGGTGAGGTGCTTGGCAGGTGTGAAGCGTCAGAACGGGGCCCATGGGTCGGCTTCAAGTCTGCCGGGCGCCCGTCCATTACCCGGCGCCCACCAGCCCAGTGATATGGGTGCATGGCTGGCACGTGGTGCGGACTTGGGACCCGTCCAGTGCTTCCGACGGGCCATGGGAATACCGACCCGCGACCCATCCATGGGCAGCTCGCACGCCGACCAGATTGTCGCCCGATAATCGCTTGAGGTTCAGACCTGACGATCTATGGCGGTTCTCGAAAAACCTGAAGCATCAGATTTTCGAGAAACGGTGCAACATCAATGCGATGGCGGGACGTTTTTCGGAAATGCTGATTCAGGTTTTCCGAAACCCGCTTTAAAAAATGAGGCCAACTACTCCCCGTAGAAGAACTCCTCCCGCACGATCTTGCCATCGGCCACCTGAAACAGGCCCACTTCGCGCATGTCCGACACCTCGCCCGTGGCCCGGTTCTTGGCGCGCACTTCGAAGATGACGGCGAAGCGGTCGCCGTGCGGCATCGGGTCTGAGGTCTTGCTGTCTAGCACTTCGAACGCGCTGTTCCAGTAATCGTGCTTCGCGCGGATCGCGTCGACCCCATGGGCTTCGCGGCCTTCTCCGAAATCAATGGCCTCCACGCTGACGGCATCGGCTGCATAAAGACGATCTAGGTTTTCGGCCTCCCGCTCGTTTCGGCAGCCGTCGACCAACTCGTTCGCGATTTCCCTAACGTCCATTCTTGATCCTCCCATTCCGACTCATCATGCAGCCTAGCATATCTGTGCGAAGGGCCACGTTTTGTGTGGCTCTGGCCAAAGCATGAGCCAACAGGCATCAATGATCGGCGGAGAGCAGCCATGCGGTTACAAGACAAGACGGCCATCGTCACAGGCGGGGCTTCGGGCTTCGGCCAGGGCATCGCGCAGCGGTTCGCGGCCGAGGGCGCGCGCGTCTTGGTGGCCGATGTGAACGGATCGGGTGCCGCAGATGTAGCTGGGACGCTCGGCGGTCTGTCCGCGGCCATGGATGTGGCGCAGGACGGTGACTGGCAGGCCGTGACGGCCCAGGCCATGGCGGCCTGGGGGCGTATCGACATTCTGGTGAATAATGCTGGTGTCACGCATATGCCCCAACCCATGGAGGAGGTGAGCGAGGCCGAGTTTGACCGCGTCCTGTCTGTCAACGCCAAGTCGGTCTATCTATCGGCGCGCCATGTTGTGCCGGTGATGAAAGCGGCGGGGGCGGGGGCCATTTTGAACGTGGCCTCCACGGCGGGGGTCAGCCCGCGGCCCCGGCTCAACTGGTACAATGCCTCCAAAGGGTGGATGATCACGGCCACCAAAGCCATGGCGGTGGAACTGGCACCGTTGGGCATACGGGTCAACGCGCTCAACCCCGTAGCCGGTGAGACGCCGCTTCTGGCCAGTTTCATGGGCGAAGACACGCCCGAGACGCGGGCGAAGTTTTTGGCCACCATCCCCCTGGGCCGGTTTTCGACGCCGGAAGACATGGGCAATGCGGCGCTGTTTCTATGCTCCGACGAGGCGTCTATGATCACGGGCGTGGGGCTGGAAGTGGATGGCGGACGGTGCATTTGAGCAGGCAAAGGCGGATGGACGCGCGTTGCAACTCCACTCAAGCGGAGTTGCGCCAGTGGAGGGCGAAGCGATGAAGGTCGATCTGGGCGCGGCGTTGGACGGGGTTACACAGCATTGGTCGCCGCTGAAGGTGACGCGCTACAATGGCAACGACGTCATGGTGGTGAAGGTTCAGGGCGAATTTCCCTTCCATCTGCACGAAGACAGTGACGATTTCTTCCTGATCCTGAAGGGCGAGGTGCTGATGGATATCGAAGGCGCGCCCACCGAGACATTGCGGGCGGGCGATCTGTTCGTGGTGCCCCGTGGGGTCACCCACCGCCCCCGTGCGGCGGAGGAGGCGGAGATCCTGCTCATCGAGCCCGCCGGTTTGGTGGAGACCAACGACGCCGAGCGTCGGCAGATCGGCGCGCGATGAAGCTTGCGGCCACCATCCGCGTGCTAGCAGGCGATTTCGCGTCGCAACATCTGGCCTTTGCCCATCTGCTCGATGTGGCGGAGCGCGACGGGCTGTCGCCCGATTTCGACCATGTGGAAGTCATCGCGGGCGAAAAGGATCGCCGCCTGCGTCATTACTTCGACGACGATGTGGCGCGCGCCTTGGTCGAGGCCGCCCAGGGCGACGCGCTGATCCTTATCCTGCCGGGGGCGCTTGTTACTGGGCGGTTTGGCGAAGACGCAAGGCTGCGCGATCTGGGCGCGCATGGGGGCCACGTGACCCGAGCGCTGACATGAAGCCAGGCGCGCGCAATCTGATCACCGACGTGGCGGGGCTGCGGGTGGGCAATGCCCAAGACAGCGTCGTCTGCACGGGGGCCACGGTTTTGGTGGGCGATGCGCCCTTCACCGCGGGCGTCCATGTCATGGGCGGCGCGCCGGGGACGCGGGAAACCGACCTGCTGGCGCCGGACAAGCTGGTCCAACAGGTCGATGCGCTGGTTTTGTCCGGCGGCTCTGCCTTTGGGCTGGACGCGGCATCGGGCGTGACGGACGGGCTGCGCGCCCAAGGGCGCGGCTTTGCCGTGGGGGATGTGCGCGTGCCCATCGTGCCGGGCGCGATTCTGTTCGATCTGCTCAACGACGGGGACAAGGACTGGCAGGTGAACCCCTATGGCTGGTTGGGCCGGGCGGCCCTGGATGCGGCCGGCCCCGATTTTGAGATCGGCAGCGCGGGCGCGGGGTTCGGCGCGCGCACGATGGACCTGCGCGGCGGGCTCGGCAGCGCGTCCTGCGTGCTGGAAAACGGCACCATTGTGGGCGCGCTGGTGGCCGTTAACGCCTTGGGAGCGGCGTGCGACAGCCAGGGGCGCTTCCATGCGGGCGCCTGGGAACTCGACGGCGAATTCGGTGGTTTGGGCCCCGCCACGATGGACCCGGGGTGGGAGCCTGCGGGCGGTATGCCCCCGGGCGCGGCCACCACCATCGCCATCGTCGCCACCGACGCGGCGCTGGATCAGGCCCAGGCCACGCGACTGGCCGTGGCCGCCCATGACGGCATGGCTCGCGCCTTGGTGCCGTCGCATACGCCCATGGATGGTGACTTGGTCTTCGCCGCCGCCACAGGCGCGCGCGCCCTTCGCGACCCGACCTGGGACGCGCTGCGCCTGGGCCATGCGGCGGCCTCGTGCCTGGCGCGGGCCATTGCGCGTGGCGTCCATGCTGCGGCACCCGGTGGCCAGGTGCCCGCCTGGTCGGAGCGGTTTACCGGGCGCACGTCGCGGTAGGGCGGTTCACTGATCTTTCTCGCGGTCAGGTCCACCCTTGGACCTTAGGCGATGGGGTTTGGGCCTTGCACGGGAAGGCGCGGAGCCCCCGGAACACGGTCCTGTTCGGTATGGATGGCCCCCGACCGTTATCCCAAAACACCATTCGATGTTACAAAGTACAGGACTGTTCTGACGCGTCTGTCAGGAGCGTGCGGCAGCCCCTCCGCAGCTCTGCATTTTCGCACCAATCTGGCTTAGTTCTCACGTCGACGTGCATTGAAGGTCAGCTAGGGCGACGGCATCTTCAATCCAACAGACGGGCCAACTGGCTCGCTCACAGAAACTCGAAAGGACACGTTATGAAAACTCTGATCCTGACCGCTGCCGTCGCCGCCTTTGCCTTGCCTGTTGTTGCCCAAGCCGACACGCCCAACACCTCGCTCGACCTTGGCTTTGCGCAGACCCAGGTCGACACAGAACTGGCCCGCGGCGAATCCTTTGCCGGCAAGCGTGGCGGGCCGACCCCCCGGGCCGCCGCCATCCTGGAATCGATCCGCCGCCAGAATCTGGAGGATGAGTGATCCGGCACTAGCCGCCCATTTGGATAAGGTGCATCCCATGCCTCGCGCATTCCCCCTTCTGCTGCTGATCGCCTGCGCGGTGCCCGCGTTTGCCGCGCCGACCATTGCGGCGGCTGACCGGGGCGCGCGTATGGAGCACACCGTGACAAAAAGCGACCGGGGCACGACCTCGCCCCGGTTGCAACGGATACTGGCCGAGTTGGAAGCAGACGGTTTCTGACGAAAGCCACCCTGATCCGGCCGCTTCCCCCTTCCGGCCGGTACTGCGAAGGCGCGATCCGCTTCCCTCCGGATCGCGCCTTTTTCGTGTCTAACCAATCGCGGCGGCTTTGCGGCAGCAAAGCGTTCAGAACATGGCGAAAGTCGTAGGTCGAATCGTTAACAGGCGTTAACCCTTTGGTTAGCGGTATTGCCCGCGCCTGACGACCAATCGGAGATCTGCTATGATCCGTCTGCCTTTTCCCACCTCATTCGTGCTCGCCATCGGCCTTTCTGCCTTGCCCGTAACGGCCTTTGCCCAAGATGCCGCAATTGCCGACCCCGCCGATACCGCAGCGGTGGCGCAGCCCGCTGCCATTCCGCCGGGCACGCGCATGGGCTCCATGCGGATCGATGGGGTGGGGCGCGTTGCCGAAATGGGCATGTGCCGGGGCTGCGGCGAACGCGCGACGGCCCATCGTGGGACGTATCGGATGAATATGGGCTGCCCGGATGGCACGCTGATTACGCCCTATGGCACCTGCGCCATGATGGGCGAACGCTAACGGCGGGCCGCGAAGAAATCTTTCAACAGCGCCGCGCAGGCTTCGCCTTCGATCCCGTCCAGCACCTGTGGCGTGTGATGGGTCTGCGCGTGGCTGAAGACGCGGGCACCATGCAGCACACCGCCAGATTTCGGGTCGCTCGCGCCGAAAAGCAAGCGGTCCAGCCGGGCATGGGCGATGGCCTGGGCGCACATGGCGCAGGGCTCTAGCGTGACCCACAGACTGCACCCGGTCAGTCGCTCGGCCCCCAAAGCGGTGCAGGCGGCGCGGATGGCCAGCATTTCGGCATGGGCGGTGGGGTCGCGCAATTCGCGCATGCGGTTGCCGGTCTGGGCGATGACCTCGCTGCCACGCGACACCACCGCGCCCACGGGCACTTCCCCGCGGGCGGCGGCGGCGCGGGCTTCTTCCAAGGCGGTGGGCATGAACGACCGGAACATGGGCCCCGGTCTGCCCGTCGCGCAGGCGCGCCGCAAGGCGCCGTTGCGGCACGCAGCAGAATACCGTTTCCGCTTCCCGGCAAACCGATATAGGGCGGCCCCATGACCGGAGATTCCAAGCAAGGCGACCGTATCGCCAAGGTGATTGCGCGCGCGGGCCTCGCCTCGCGCCGCGCGGCTGAGGTGATGGTGACCGAGGGGCGCGTGACGCTCAACGGCAAGCCCGTGACCGACGTGGCCACCAATGTGGCCCCGCGCGACCGCATTGCGGTGGATGGCAAAGCCCTGCCCGCCCCCGACGGCGCGCGGCTGTGGCTGTATCATAAGCCCGCCGGTCTGGTGACCAGCGCCAAGGACGAAAAGGGACGGCCCACTGTGTTCGACGCCTTGCCGTCTGAATTGGGCCGCGTTCTATCGGTGGGGCGGCTTGATCTGAACTCCGAAGGGTTGCTGCTGTTGACCAATGACGGCGCGCTCAAGCGTCAGTTGGAACTGCCATCCACCGGCTGGCTGCGGCGCTACCGCGTGCGGGTCAACGGCGCGGTGGACGACGCCCAACTGGCCGCCCTGCGCGACGGGATTGAGGTGGAGGGCGACCGCTTCGCCCCCATGCAGGTTGAGTTGGACCGCCAGAAGGGTGCCAATGCCTGGCTGACGGTGGGCTTGCGCGAAGGGCGCAACCGGGAAATCCGACGCGCCATGGCGGCGTTGGAGCTTTACGTGAATAGGCTGATCCGGGTGAGTTACGGACCGTTCCAACTGGGCAAGTTGGAGGCCGGCGAGGTGGAAGAAGTGCGTCCTCGTATCCTGCGCGAACAGCTTGGCGCGACCTTTGACGGTGACTTGGCGGAGGCGGCGAAGGGCACCGCTGCGCCCGCGCGTGCCGATGGCAAGCGTTCCCAAGATCGCGGTGCGCCTGCAAAGGGCGCGCGCCGGGGTGATGCGCCAAAGGGGCGCGGGCCCAAGGGACGGCCCGACAGGGGCGAGGGTGGAGCCGATGCGCGCCCCTGGAAAAGTAAGCCCGGTGGGCGGGGTAGCAGGGACGGCGCGCGGCCCGACCGTGAAAGTGCCGGGGCCAAGCCCGCCCGCAAAGGGGGGCCGCGGCACGAAGGGGGGCCCGGCGACGACCGCGCGGGGCGGTTTGGCAAACCGGCGCGGGGCGCGTCACCTGATCGCAAGCAGCGGCCGGGGCAGGGCGGTCATGACAAAGGCCCGCGCCGGGACGGTCCCGGTGGGGACCGGCCCCGGACCGGCAAGCCGCCTGCCCCTCGCGATGGCGCGGAGCGCCCGTCGCGTCCGCTGCAGGGTGGCGGGTATGACAAGGGCGCGCGTCGCGATGGTCCGGGCGAGGATCGGCCCCGGACAGGGAAGCCACCTGCCCGTCGCGATGGGGCGGAGCGTAAGCCTCGCCCTGCCCAGGGGGCTGGCTATGACAAGGGCGCCCGCCGCGATGGCCCTGAGAGGGACCGACCTCGGACTGGGAAGCCGCCTGCTCGGCGTGATGGGCCGGAGCGCACGTCGCAGAACCGAAGCTACGACAAGGGCGCCCGCCGCGATGGGCCCGGCGGGGATCGGCCGCGGACCGGCAAACCGCCCATCAATCGAGGGAGCGCTGGCCGCAGGCCTGGCCCGGGTGAGGATGACGCCGCGCGGGAGACGAAGGCAGAGCGCACGGCCCGGCTGCGCGCCGACACCTCCGTCAGTCTGCGCAAAGGTGGACAGCGGGGGAAGGGCATTGCGAAGGCGAAGAAGAAGCCCTCCGGCAAGACCCTTCGGAAACCTAAGGATGGGGACGGGTCATAGGGTTCGATGCGGAGCGGGGGTCGCTCGCGGCCTTGCGTCCGTCTGGGGAGCAGGCAGGGAAACGCTGGCCTTAGGGCATGCGCCCGTCATCGCCAAGCGACGAGGGCTGGCTGCGCCCTGGCTATGCGGGGGGCGACGCGCGCTAGCCGTCTTTCGGTGGGCTTTGCCCGTCTTCCTCGTCTTCCTCCTCCTCGGCCAGCATGTAAATCTGGACGAAGATGAACAGCGCCATGGCCGCAGGCAGGGCGAAGGTCTCGAACGTGACCCAGAATTCGGTCGAGAAGAAGCGCCAGACGATTTCATTGGACGCCGCCATGGCCACGAAGAACCACGCCATGCGGCGCGTCAGCGTCATCCAGCCGTCGTCTGAAAGCGGCAATGCGTCCGACAAGACCATGGCAAGCAAGCTGCGTCCGCGCCACAGCCCCGCGAACAGGACGGCTGCGAAAAGGCCATAGACCAGCGTGGGTCGCATCTTCACGAAGCGTTCGTCATTGAACCAGACGGTTAGGCCGCCGAAGACCACGACCAGCACGGCGGTCACGATCTGCATGGGGCTCACCGCCCCTGTCAGCGCCCAAAGGGCCGCGATGGAGGCCAGGATCACCGGGATGAAGCCCGCAGTGACCACGATGAAGCCGCTATATTCGGTGCCGTAGATGGTAAAGGTGTCGTCTTTCACCATCAGATAGACGACGAAGAAGCCAAGGACCGGGCCCAGTTCTAGGACGGATTTCACCCAACCGGGGATGGGCGTGCCTTTGGGGTTGTCGCTCATCGGGGTCTCCGTCCCGCGGGTTTGTGCTGGCTTTGCCATAGGGGTGTGGGCGGTCGGGGTCCAGCATGGATCGGGTTAGATGCGCGTTGGGCGTTTGCGGTGTTCGCTGGACTGCGGCCCGCCTCTTCGTCGGGCACGGGGCTATCCGCCGAATTCCACCACCACGGCGCCCAGGGCAATAAGCGACATGAGCGCCAGGCGACGCGGGCCAACCGGCTCTTTCAGCCAGACCCAGCCGATGAGCGCGGCGAAGACGGTGGAGGTTTCGCGCAGGATGGCCGCTTCGCCCACGCTGTCGAGCCGGGTCGCCAGCATCACCGCGCCGAAGGACCCGAACGCGATGAGCGCACCGATGACCGCGAGGCGAATGAGCGCGAGATCAGGGCGGCGCAGCTTGCCGCGGGCGGCGGCGATGAGCGGGAAGTCGATGGCCGTCAGAAAGAAGAACCAAGCCAGGAAGGTGAAAGGATCGGGCGTGGCGCGGATGCCCCAGGCATCCCAGGTCGTGTAGATCGCCACCATGAGCCCTGTGGCCACGGCCAGGCCCAAGGCGGGGATCAATGTGGCGCGGTCAACCACCACCTTGGCCATGTTGTAAGCCGACAGCCCAAAGAGCCCGGCCAGCAGAAGCCCCACCCCCGCCCATTGGGTGGCCGTGAAATGTTCGCCGAAGATGAGCCCCGCACCCAGCACGGTGAAAAGCGGGCCAGTGCCGCGCACGACGGGGTAGACGACCGTATAGGCGCCCCGCTGATACGTCATGGCCATCAGCACTTTGTAGACAAAGTGGACCAGCATGGCGCCCGCGAAGACCCACCAGAGGTCCAGGGGCGGGGGCGGGACCAGGAACAGCGCAATGGGCGCCGAGAGCACCAGCAGAGCGCAATCGATGGCGGTGCGCGATGTCCAGGGGTCGTAGCGGCCCTTTTGCAGCGCGCCGAATAGTGCATGTAGAAAGGCCGCGCTGAGCGCGAGCAGAAGGGCCGCCCGTTGCCCGGCAGCGGTACCTTCGATGGCGAGGACCCAGTCAGTCAGCACGGGGCGCGCAGGGACCAGCGGGGCGCCGTGTCATCGCAGCAGGTCGTCCACCGGGTCCAGCGCCACCCGCATGGAGGCCAGGACCGGTGCGCGCGCCGCGCCCACATAGACCAGCGCGTCGCGCGGGGCACCGGGGCCGCGCAGCCAAGCGCCCAGAAGGTGGCGGACCATGCGCTCCTCCAGCCCGGTTTCGCGGTATTCCACGCGCACGGCCAAGGCGTCGATCAGCGCGATTGGGTAATCGGGCGGCAGGTCGGCGGGTGCCAGGCGCGGGCGCAGCAAATCGTCGCCCAATTCCGTCAAAGCGGCTTGGCCCACCAGCAGGTCGCGGTCGCGGGCCCAGACGGCGGAGCGGGGGACGAAACCGGCGGGACAATCGTCGCGTGTGAGCGCGGCGGCGGCGATCAGGAAGGCGTCGCGTTCCGCCTCATCGGCAGGGTGGAGGTTGGCGCCCAGGCGAAGGCTCATGACGCGGCTATGCCCGCTGTCATGTGTCCATGCCTACGAGGGCGGCGGCGAATTCTTCGGGGTCGAAGGCGTCAAGGTCGTCAATCTGTTCGCCCACTCCGATGGCATGGATGGGCAGGCCGAACTTGTCGGCCAGCGCCACCAGCACCCCGCCGCGCGCCGTGCCGTCGAGCTTGGTCATCACCAGGCCCGACACGTCGGCCAGTTTCTGGAATTCCTCGACCTGGCGCAGGGCGTTCTGGCCGGTGGTCGCATCCAGTACCAGCAGGGTGTTGTGCGGCGCGCTGGGGTCTTTCTTGCGGATCACGCGCACGATCTTGGCCAGTTCTTCCATCAGGTCGGCGCGGTTTTGCAGCCGCCCCGCCGTGTCGATCAGCAGAAGGTCGGCGCCATCGGCTTCGGCTTTGGTGATGGCGTCGAAGGCGAGGCTTGCCGGGTCGGAGCCTTCGGGCGCGGTCATCACGGGGACGCCCGCGCGCTGGCCCCAGACTTGAAGCTGTTCCACGGCGGCGGCGCGAAACGTGTCGCCCGCAGCGATCACCACGGACTTGCCTGCGGCGCGGAACTGCGAGGCCAGTTTCCCAATGGTTGTGGTCTTGCCGGAGCCGTTGACGCCCACAACCAGCACCACTTGCGGCCGCTGGGGCATGAGCGGCATGGGGCGAGCCACAGGCTCCATGATGCGGGCGACTTCCTGGGCCAAAAGCTGTTTGATTTCGAGCGTGGAGAGGCGCTTGCCCATGCGGCCTTCGGCCAGATTGGCGGTGACGCGCAGCGCGGTGTCGACGCCCATATCGGCGCCGATCAGGACCTCTTCGAGCTGTTCGAGCATCTCATCATCGAGCGCGCGGCGCGGGGCCGCATCGGGCGCTGTGCGGCCGATGATGCGAGAGAGGAGGCCAGGTTTCGGAGCATCTTGGGGGGGCGTCGGTGTGGTGGGTGGCGTGGTTGTTGGTGTTGGCTCGGGGGCTGGTTCCGGCGCAGGAGCGGGTTTGGCTTCGAGTTCTGGCGTTGGCGCGGGCGCGGGGGCTGGCTCGGGCGCGGCTGTGATGGGTGGTGCAGGTGCAGGTGCAGGGTCCGGGCGCGGGGCAGGCGTGGGCTCCGGCGCGGGGGCGGTGTCGGCGCCTTCCTCCACAATGGCGTCGAGGCCCTGTTCCAGTTTCGACGAGGACCGCGTCAGGCGGTCTTTGAGCTTTTTGAAGAACGACATGTCGGACCCCTTTCGCATGTCACCTAATATGCGTGTGCGCCGGGGGAAAGTGCGGTTGACATGCGCGCGCGCGAGGCGGAGCGTTTGGCCCATGTTGCGCGCGGTTGTGGTCTTGTTGGCCTTGGCGGTGACGCCCGTTCGGGCCGACCCGCCCCCAGCCATCGCCTGTTCGGAAGGGGCCTTCGGGCCGCGCCATTGCATCAGGGCGGACCGCTTCGCCGCCGATCTGTGCCACCAGATCGAAGCGGAGGCACGGCTGCACGGTCTGCCACCGGGCTTTCTGGCGCGACTTTTATGGCAGGAAAGTCGGTTCGACCCGGGCGCCGTCAGCCCCAAGCGGGCCATGGGGATCGCGCAGTTCATCGCCTCTACCGCGCAGCTTCGGGGCTTGGCGGACCCGTTCAACCCGGCGGAGGCGATTGAGAAATCGGCGCATTATCTGGGTGAGATGTCGGGGCGTTATGGCAATGTGGGCCTGGTGGCCATCGGGTATAATGGCGGCGAAGCACGGGTGGAGCGGTTCATGGCGCGCTCTGGCGGGCTGGCGCGCGAGACGGTGAATTATGTGCGGATCATCACGGGCTTGCGGGCCGAGACATGGCGCGACGGGTCGCCGGAGGATGTAACCTTCGTGCTGGACGATGCGGTGCCGTTCCAGACGGCCTGCGTGACGATGGCGCCGGCGCGACGTATCTCGCCGCTGGCAACGCCTGAGCCGCCTGTGTCGCCCTGGGGGGTGCAGGTGGGCTTCGGTTTGGACGAGGGCGCGGCCCGGGCGTCCTATGACCGTTTGACACGAGGCTGCCGGTCAGAGGCCCCAGCGGCGCGGTTGGAATTCGTGCGCGTGGAGGGGCGGGGCCCTGGGCGACGCAGCCTTGTCGCGGCGCGCATCGGGGCTGCGTCGCGGAGCGAGGCGGTGGCACTTTGCCGGGCGATTGCGCGGGCGGGCTGTATCTGCCGGGCGTTTCGGAATTGAAGCGTTGGGCGCGTTTAGATCTCGTCGGGGAAATGCTTCATCATGAGGCGGATCGGGTTGGACGCGGCTTGGCCGAGGCCGCAGATGGAGGCGTCGACCATGGCTTGGCTGATCTCTTCCAGCAGGTCTTGGTCCCAGCGGTCGGCCTGCATCAGCTTGACGGCCTTTTCGCAGCCGACGCGACAGGGCGTGCATTGGCCGCAGCTTTCGCTTTCGAAGAAGCGCAGCATGTTGAGCGCGGCAGCCTTGGCGCTGTCCTGGTCCGACAGGATGACCACGGCGGCGGAGCCGATGAAGCTGCCATGGTGTTGCAGCGTGTCGAAGTCGAGCGGGACGTCGTCCAGCGAGGCGGGCAGCAAGCCCGAAGACGGGCCGCCGGGTTGGTAGGCTTTGAAAGCGTGGCCGGGCGCCATGCCGCTTGCCGCGTCGATGACATCGCTGATCGTGGAGCCTGCGGGCAAGACGTAGACGCCCGGCCGCGCCACGCGGCCTGAGACGGAATAGGAGCGCAGGCCCGTGCGCCCGTTGCGTTCATGGGCGGACAGGATCGTGGGGCCCTCGCGGGCGATGCGCGCGATCCAATGGCAGGTTTCCACGTTGTGGACGAGGGTCGGGCGCCCGAACAGCCCCACCTGCGCCACATAGGGCGGGCGGTGGCGGGGCAGGCCGCGCTTGCCTTCGATGGACTCGATCATGGCGCTTTCTTCGCCGCAGATATAGGCGCCCGCGCCGCGCCGAAGTTCGATATAGCCGGGCGGGATGAGGTCCGCTTTTTCCAGCGCGGCAATTTCGCGGCGCAGGATGTCCAGGACGGCGGGGTATTCGTCGCGCATGTAGAAATAGACGCGCTCGGCCTCGACGGCCCAGGCCGCAATCAGCGTGCCTTCAAGGCAGAGATGGGGCACCCGTTCTAGGTAGTAGCGGTCTTTGAAGGTGCCCGGCTCGCCCTCATCCCCGTTGACGGCCATGAGGCGGGGGCCGGGATTGGCGCGCACGAAGCCCCATTTCTTGCCCGCCGGGAAGCCCGCGCCGCCCAAGCCGCGCAGGCCCGAGGCCGCGATCGTGTCTTGCAGGGCTTCCCAGTCCCCGCCCTTGCGGAGTTGGGTCAGCACGCCGTAGCCGCCCGCGGCGCGGTAGGCGGCCAGGTCTTCGTAATCGGGCATGACCGGGTGGAAATCGCCCGCCTCGATGACGGCTTGGACGGCTTCTGGCGTGGCGTGGTCCACGTGACGATGACCGATTTCGAGCGCGGGCGCCGTGTCGCAGCGGCCCATGCAGGGCGCGCGCAGCACGCGGAGCTTGGCCGGATCGTGCCCGGCTTCGAGCGCGGCGATCAGCGCATCCGACCCGGCCAATTCGCACGACAGCGAGTCGCAGACGCGGATCGTCAGGTCCGGCGGCACGGGGTCGTCTTCGCGCAAAGGGTCGAAATGGGCGTAGAAGGTGGCGACTTCCCAAACCTCGGCCATGGACAGGCGCATTTCTTCGGCCAGGGCCCGGAGATGGCGGGCCGATTGGTGCCCATGGCGGTCTTGGATGAGGTGCAGGAACTCGATCAGCAGATCGCGGCGCCGTGGGCGGTCACCCAGAAGTGCCTGAACTTCGGCCAAGGCGGCATCGTCATATTGACGGCCTTTGGGCGTGGATCGTCCGAGCCCTCTGCCCGATTTCCAGACACCCTTGGCTTTGTCGTCCAGCATCTCGCGTCCTCCGTTGCGGAAGCCGTCCCACGGAGGCAGGCAAGAGGCAAGCTTGAACAAGACCTTGCCGGCCCCATTTGCGTCATATCGCCGGGTGGGGGCTGCGGCGGGATGTGCCATTTTTTTGGCCGAATGCGCTGTTATATTAGGCAGTAATCGGAGGAACACATGCGCGCCCTGCTTCCTTACCTGCTTGCCCTCGGCCTTTCGGCCGTGCTGCTTCTGGGCGGCGCAATAAATGACGGCTGGTGGGATTTTGCATCTCTGATCTGGATGGCCATCGTGGTCGCCATGTTGGACCACATCTTGCCCGAACATGGCCCCGCCCCCGACGGGGCAGCGGCCCGTGGGCTGACGGTCGGATTGGCGCTTGTGCATTTTCCGTTGTTGGCCGCAGCCGTCTGGGCCTTGGCGCAAGGCGGGCCCGTCGTGAACTGGATTGCGTATTTCTGTGCCGCAGGACTGTTCTTCGGCCAGATCATGAATTCCTGCGCCCATGAGTTGATTCATGCAGGCGACCGCTTCCGAAGGGGGCTGGGTCGCTGGATATATGTCACGCTGCTGTTCGGGCACCAAACCACGGCGCATCCGGGCATTCACCATGTCCATGTGGCCACGCCCGAAGACACCAATACTGCGCGCTATAACGAAAGCTGGTGGATGTTCTGCTTTCGCGCCTGGCATTACAGTTTTTGGAAGGGGCTGGCGCTGGAAAAGCGCCGGCTGCGGGCCAAGGGCTTGCCGGGCTGGCATTGGTCGAACCCCTACCATGTCTATATCGGGGGCGGGTGGCTTGCCATGGGTTCGGTCGTCTGGGCCTTCGGTTGGACGGCATTGGCTGCTTATGTGGCGCTCTGCCTGCTGGCGCAAAGCCAGCTTCTGGTGACCGATTACGTGCTGCATTACGGCATGCGGCGCCAGAAGATCGGCGACCGGTATGAGCCGGTGGGTCCGCAGCATTCCTGGAACGCGCCGCATGTGGTCACCAACCTGCTGACTTTGCATGCACCGCGCCATTCCGATCATCACGCCCATCCCGCCCGCGGCTTCGAGGAACTGCGGATCGGCGAGGACGTGCCAAGACTGCCCTATTCCCTGCCTGTCATGGTGACTTTTGCGCTATGGCCCTGGTGGTGGAGACGAATGATGAACCCACGGGTCGACGCGCTGGCCTTGGGTTCGAACGACCAAACAAAGCACCGCCAAGGTGTTGAAGGAGAAGAGACTTTATGCGCTTAACGATTGCTTTATGTGCTTCATTACTTCTGGCCGGACCGGTCGCGGCGGAACGCGTCGTCACAGCCGATGAGTTCGACCAGATGGTGTCGGGCCGGACGCTTCATTTTGACCGGCAAGGGGAAGCCTTCGGGTCGGAGCAGTATTTCGAGGACAAACGGGTCATTTGGGCCTTTGAAGGCGGCCAATGTCAGCGCGGTATATGGTTCGAAAGCCTCGCGGGTGATATCTGCTTCGTCTACGATGGTGACCCGTCGCCGCAATGCTGGTCTTTCATTGAAATGCCCGATGGGGCGTTCCATGCCCGCTCTGTCGGGGCGGACCCGGATGAAGATCTGATCACCCGCAAGATGGGGTACGAAGATCTGGAATGTGTCCTGCCGGACCTGGGGGTCTGAGGCGGCGTCCAAGAAGCCGCGCGTTTGGTTTCAACGAGGTCCTACGACATCACGCCGGTGAGAGTCGGCGCGTGCCCCAAACGGCGCGCGCGCTCTTATCCGTTTTGCGTGGATGCGAAGGCGTCAGAGGGCTGCCGACAGGCCTGCCGTCTGCGTTCTCCGAAAAAGATCAATATAACAAAGACGTGCGCGGTCTCTGCCACAAGACCCCGTCCGGTATTCCGAGGCTCGTCCCAAGTCGCGGGGCTTTCACGAGGGTGTTTCTTGTTCGTGTGACCGTTGTCCTACAGATTTAACTCACGAAACGCGGTCATCCCCGACCGATCGACACGAGACTTCGGACCGGGCGGGTGTCTCTCCCCCTTCTTCCCCCGCTTTGGTCCGGCCGCGCGCCAGATACAGGCTGCTCATCCCCAGGTGCGTTGCGGCACGAAAACCGCTCTTCCCGGCAATGGTGTCAGGAGGGGCGGTTTTCTCGCGTAAGTGTTGGTGCTGCCTAGTCTGGTCTCGGCTGCGCAAGTCTGGCATCTACAGGCCGTGCCCCGCATGTTTGTGCTGCTCGGCCCGGCCCCCGCCCTTTTTGGAAAGTGTGCGTTACGATGGTGAAGCTCGACATCTTGTCCGACCCGATTTGCCCGTGGTGCCATATCGGGCGGGCCCATCTGTTCCGCGCCCTGGAAGCCCACCCCGACCATGTCTTCGCGCTGGAATGGCACCCGTTCCAGCTAAACCCCGACATGCCCCAAGGCGGCATGGATCGTCGCGACTATCTGGAGCGGAAGTTTGGCGGCAAGGACGGCGCGGTGCGCGCCTACGCGCCAGTGCTGGAAGCCGCCGAGGCCGCAGGGCTCGACATAGATTTCGGGGCCATTGCGCGCACGCCAAACACGCTGGATGCGCACCGGCTGATCCATTGGGCGGGCTTGGAAGGACGGCAGACGCCCGTGGTGGCCGCGCTGTTCGAGGCCTATTTCGAGAAGGGTCAAGATATCGGCGACCGCGCCGTTCTGGTGGAGATCGCCGAAAGCCGCGGGATGGAAGGCGAGATGGTCGAACGTCTGCTGGCCAGCGACGCCGACGTCGATGAGGTTAGCGCCCGCGATGCCCATGCGCGCGAGCGGGGCGTGACCGGCGTGCCCACCTTCGTTGTGGCCAATCAAGCGGTGCTGGGCGGTGCGCAACCACCCGAGCTTTGGGGGCAAGTCATCGAAGACATCGCTGCCCAATTGCAGGAGCAAGGCGCCGACGCGCCATGACCGACGCGGCAATTCGGCCAAGCGGCGGGCCGCGCGCGCTGTCCATGCCCGAATTCGTGGCGTTGATGGCGATGCTATCGGCCACCATCGCCTTTTCCATCGACGCCATGTTGCCCGCTTTGCCCGAGATGGGACAAAGCCTGTCGCCCGATGTGCCCAACCGTGCGCAGCTTGTCATCGTGGCCTTCGTTCTGGGTATGGGGGCGGGGACGTTGTTTGCCGGGCCGTTGTCGGATGCTTTAGGGCGCAAGCGCGTGATGCTTGGGGGCGCGGCGCTATACTGCCTTGGGGCAGCGGCGGCGGCCTTCGCGCCGACATTGGAGTGGCTGCTCGTGGCACGTTTGGTGCAGGGCGTGGGTGCCAGTGGGCCACGGGTGGCGGCGCAGGCCATGATCCGGGATTTGTATGCGGGCCGCGACATGGCGCGGGTGTCGAGCTTCGTCATGATGACCTTCACCCTGGTCCCGGCCGTGGCACCCCTGTTGGGGGCCTGGATCATCGCGGGTTTTGGTTGGCGGGGGATTTTCTGGGTCTTCGTGTTGTTCGCGGTCGTGTCCGCTGCGTGGCTGGCCATTCGCCAGCCCGAGACTTTGGCCCCCGAGGCGCGGCGGCCACTGAATTTCGCGCGGCTGCGGCACGCGGCGGCAGAGGTCTTTGCCCATGCCAATGTGCGCCGTGCGATCATGGTGCAGACGCTGGTCTTCGGGATGCTGTTTGCGACCATCATGAGCGTCCAGCCGGTCTTCGACGTCACCTTCGGGCGGGCGGAAAGCTTTCCGATCTGGTTCGGTGTCGTGGCCGTTCTGGCGGGCTCCGCCAGTTTTCTGAACGCGCATCTGGTTGGGCGGCTGGGGATGCTTTGGCTGCTGCGCCGGGCCCTGGCGGGGCATTTGGTGCTGTCGGTCGTGCTGGTGGCGCTGTGGCTGAGCGGAGCGCTGCCTGATGCGGCGCAATTCCCGCTTTTCGTGCTTTGGCAGGTGGGCAGTTTCGCTTTGGCGGGGCTGACCATTGGCAACCTGAATGCCATCGCCATGCAGCCCATGGGCCATATCGCTGGGATGGCGGCCTCGGTCATTTCGGCGGTGAGCACCATTTTGGCAGGCGCCATTGCGGTGCCCATCGGGCAAGCTTTTAACGGCACACCGGTGCCGTTAATGGCGGGAGTGGCTCTATGTGCTGGGGTTGGGCTGTGGCTAGCAGCAGGTCTGCGGGAGGAGCCTGTGGCGCTCTGAGGGCATTTAGGCTGGCTCTTCGGCGTGACCCGATCTCGTGCAAGCCGATCTGCTAGTGGGCGAGGGGCGGTGTTCTAACAGGTTTTCTGGCGCGCATTATGACTGCCAGGCCATTCCTCAGATCAAGCGGCGCACCAAGGGACCTCATATCGCCGGGCCGAGAGGCAGCCTTGCGATGGACCGGCGCATTGCGGGCTTGAGTTCCGTTCTGGGGCGAAGCAACAATGTTCATCTCAGACCGAGACTTACCCTGGCAACGTCTCGCGGAATGTGTCTGTCAGGCAGGCGATGATGGCGGCTCGGCTCTGCGGTGCCATGGAATCCAGACTTTGGATGCAGGCATAGGGTGCGCGGCCATTGGCGATGGTGTCCAGCACGGTAGGGTCAGCCTCCGACCGGCCCGGGCGCAAATAGGCCACGGGGCGCGGGGTGGCGGTCACGGCGCGACCGGCGGTCAGGTCCAGTTGGTTGGCGAGGTTGAGCGGGAGGAACTGCGCGGCGTCGCGGAAGCGGTGCCCGATCTGGTGGGCGAGGGCGTCAGGGTTGGCAGCGCACCAGTCGCGCAGCGTGGCCGGGTGGAAGGGGGCGGGGCGATGGGCGGTTTGCAGGAAGTGGCCTGTACCCGCGATCGCGGCGGCGCGGGCTTGGGCGGCGATGTGGCCGGGGCGCGGGGCGCGCCTTGTGGCCCTCGCCGTCAAGCTGCGTAAGGCAGCCTTGGCCAGCGGCCATCGCGTGGGGCGCAGGTGGCCTTCCAGACGTAGGCGCCCTGCATCGTCCACGATGTGGGCTGGCTTCAGCGGCGCGGTCAGGAAGAAATCATCGTTGAGGTAAAGCGCCACGGGCGCGAGGTCGGGGCAGCGCCAGAGCATGGTCTCAATACTGCGGGAGTTGAAGGTGGGCAGCGCATCTTCGTGCCCCGCAAAGAGCGTGGTGTGATCGACGACGCGCAGGCGGTCGCTGTCGCAAAGCCCCGCATTGATGAAGTGGGCAATGTCGGGGGGCGTTCGGGCATCCGTCAAGATGTGGATGCGACGGATCCAGGGGGCGTTTTTGAGAAGGGAGGCGATGCAGAAGCGCAATTCTCCGCTATGCGCGAAGCGGGTGGGGGCGGTGGCCGAAGGGGCCGGGTGCGCACCCGCGCGAACGGCATCGCGCTTGGCAAGGTGGGCCGGGTCGGAGCCGTCGACCCAGGTGATGACGGCGTCGATGTGCGGCGCGGCAAGCGCTTCAGCCATCGGCGCGGACTTTCACCGCGCCTGCATGGACGGCCAGATCGCGCGCGATGGAGAAGGCGCCCTTGATACGGTCAGCTTCCTTCGCGAAGTCCTGGACGAGAACCAGTTTGTCGCCCTTGATCTTGGCAGCGCCGTTCTTGGCCTTGATATAGTCCACCAGTCCTTCGGGCTTGGCGAATTTATTGAGGTGGAATTCCACCGTCGCGCCCTTGGCGCCCACATTCAACTTGGCGATCCGCGCGGCCTTGCAGAGCGACTTGATGCGCACCACCCGCATTAGCACGTTTACCTCACGTGGCAGCGGGCCGAAGCGGTCGATCAGTTCGGCGGCGAAGCCTTCCAACTCGACCTTACGGTCCAGGCCCGACAGGCGGCGGTAGAGACCGAGGCGGGTGTCGAGGTCGGGGACGTAATCTTCGGGGATCAAGACGGGGACACCGAGGGCGATTTGCGGTGACCAATCGTCGGAGAGCGCGTCGGGGAGGTCGGCGGTGCCGACCTTTAGCTTGGCGATCGTCTCTTCCAGCATGGATTGATAAAGCTCGAACCCGACCTCTTTCATGTGGCCGGACTGTTCTTCGCCGATGATGTTGCCGCCGCCGCGCAGGTCGAGGTCTTGGCTGGCGATGTTGAAACCCGCGCCAAGGGCGTCGATGGAGCCGAGCGCCTTGAGCCGCCGTTCGGCGGACACGGTCAGCTTCGCCTTGGGCTTGGTGGTGAGGTAGGCATAGGCGCGGGTCTTGGAGCGACCGACGCGGCCTCGGATCTGGTAGAGTTGCGACAGACCGAACATGTCGGCGCGCCAGATGACCATGGTGTTGGCGGTAGGGATGTCGATACCGGACTCGATAATCGTTGTGGACAGCAGGACGTCGTATTTGCCGTCGTAGAAGGCGTTCATCCGTTCGTCGAGGTCGCCCGCCGCCAGTTGGCCGTGGGCGATGACGTAGGTCAGTTCGGGGAGCTGTTCGCGCAGGAACGCCTCCATCTCGGGCAGGTCGGCGATGCGGGGGACGACCATGAACGACTGCCCGGCGCGGTAATGTTCGCGCAGCAGGGCCTCACGGATGGTGACCGCGTCGAATTCGGAGACGTAGGTGCGGATGGCCAGGCGGTCCACTGGGGGCGTGCCGATGATGCTGAGGTCGCGGACGCCGGTGAGCGACATTTGCAGCGTGCGGGGGATGGGCGTCGCTGACAGGGTCAGGACGTGCACGTCGGAGCGCATTTCTTTCAGGCGCTCTTTGTGGGTGACACCGAAATGCTGTTCCTCGTCGATGACTAGCAGGCCAAGATTTTGAAACTTCACCTGTTTTGCCAGCAGGGCATGGGTGCCGATGGCGATGTCCACGGTGCCGTCGGCGATGCCGCGTCTTGTGTCGGCGGCGTCCTTCGCGGACACGAAGCGGGAAAGCTGGCGCACCTTGATCGGGAAGCCGCGGAAGCGGTCCTGGAAACTTTTGGCGTGCTGGCGGGCCAGCAGGGTGGTGGGCGCGATGACGGCCACCTGCTTGCCGGTGGTGGCGGCGACGAAGGCGGCGCGCATGGCGACTTCGGTCTTGCCGAAGCCCACATCTCCGACGACGAGCCGATCCATCGGTTGGCCGGATTTCAGATCGGCGGCGACGTCTTCGATGGCCTGCATCTGGTCGTCGGTTTCCTCATAGGGGAAGCGCGCGGCGAAGGTTTCCGCCATGTCATGGGGCGGCTCAAGCATGGGCGCTTTGCGCAATGCGCGTTCGGCTGCGATGCGCATCAGCCGTTCGGCAATCTGGCGGATGCGTTCCTTGAGGCGGGCTTTGCGGGCCTGCCAGGCGCCGCCGCCCAGTTTGTCCAGCAGGCCTTCTTCGCTGCCATAGCGGCTGAGCAATTCGATATTTTCGACGGGAAGGAACAGGCGGTCGCTGCCCGCATATTCCAGCGCCAGGCATTCATGGGGCGCACCGGCGGCGGTGACGGTTTCCATCCCGATGAAGCGGCCCACGCCGTGGTCGACATGGACGACGAGGTCGCCCACGGACAGGGCCTGCGCCTCGGTCAGGAAGTTTTCGGCCCGGCGTTTCTTTTTCTTGGTGCGGATCAGGCGTTCGCCCAAAACGTCCTGTTCGGAGATCACCGTCAGGCGGTGATCCCCGAACGGGCCTTCAAATCCGCGATCCAGCGCCCAGATGGCGAGGCCCACATCCCCGCGTGCCACATCTTCCAGGCGTTTGACGGCTTTCAGCCGTTCAACGCCATGATCGGTGAGCAACCCTTCGAGCCGCTCGCGCGCGCCGCCGGAATAGGAGGCAATCACCACCCCACCATCTTCGCGCTTGTCGGCGATGTAGCTGGCAAGCGTGTCGAAAAGGTTAACGTTTTCCATTTTCCGTTCTGCCGCGAAGCTGCGGCCGATGCGGCCACCCGCATCGATGACGCCCGGGCCGGGCGCAGCGGCGAAGGGGGACAGGTGTAGGGTGCGGCGCCCGGCCAGGGCCGCGTCGAACGCCTCGGGCGAGAGGTAGAGCCCGTCGGGCGGGGCGGGTTTATAGACCGAATCCACCCGGCCCTTGGCGTTCATCGCCTCGCGCCGGTTGTCGTACATGTCGCTGATTTGGTCCCAGCGTTCCGCATGGCGGGCGGGGATGCCGTCATCCATCACGAAGCTGGCATCTGGCAGGTAGTCGGGCAGGGTTTCCAACGTCTCGTGGAAGAAGCTGAGCCAATGCTCCGCGCCTTGGGCCTTCTTTCCCGCCGTGATTGCTTCGTAAAGCGGGTCGTCGGTGCCCACCGCGCCAAATTCGATGCGGTATGTCTGGCGGAAGCGCGTGATGGACGGGCCGTCCAAAATGACCTCCGAGACGGGGGCGAGCTCGATCATCTCCAGCTTGTCGGTGGTGCGTTGGCTGACGGGATCGAAGCGGCGCAGGCCGTCGAGCGTATCGCCGAACAGGTCAAGCCGGATGGGCGCGGGCTGGCCCGGGGGCCAGATGTCGATGATGCCGCCGCGGGGGGACCAATCGCCGGGCTCCATCACCGTAGGGGTCTGGGTGAAGCCCATGCGGACGAGGAAATCGCGCAGGGCTTTTTCGTCGATGCGCTGGTCAATGCGGGCGGCGAAGCCTGCGCCTTTCAGCGTTGCGCGGGCGGGCAGACGCTGCGTGATGGCGGCAAGCGTCGTCAGCAGGACAAACTTGCCGGTCAGGCCGTGGGCCAGGGCGGTGAGGGTGGCCATGCGGGTGGCGCTGATTTCGGCAGCCGGGCTGATCCGATCATAGGGCAGCACGTCCCAGGCCGGGAAGCGCAGCACCTGAATGCCTGCGCGATGGGCCCGCAGGGCGGCGGCCATGGCCTCCATCCGTTTGTCGTCGCGGGCGATGTGGATGACGGGCTGGCCCTTTTCCAACTCTCGCAGCAGGACGCCTGCGTCGAAGCCTTCGGGGGCGCCGCCCACGCGGATATGGCCCTGGGGCAGGGGGCGGGTTTCAGTGTCGGGGGCGGCAGTGCTGTCGGGCATCGGGGTCAGGTAACCGACCCGGCCTGCGTGTCAACCGCCCAGCACGTTGACATTGAGGTTGACCCACATCCCCCACATGGACGTCACGAAGATCGACACCACGCCCACGCCCTGCACCTTGCGGCGATGCGCGGCCAGCAGGTTGCCGAGATCGGCGGCATCGAGCCCCGGTACGCGGCGGGCGGCCCGAAGCGATAACCATCCCACGACCATCATGGGGGCAAAAAGCAGCAGCAGGGCTTGGGCAAACTCGATCTCATAAAGGAACCCGAGAAGCGCCAGCATGGTGATCAGGAAGAACGTCAGCGCCGTGGTGATCAGCCCTGTTGTATCCGCGATGAAGACGAGGCGGCGGGCTTGGACCTGGGCCAAGACCTGCATGTCTTCGAGCGACTGCGCATGCCCCTTGGCGGCGCGGCGCACCATGTCGAAGGGCACCCCGATCACCCAATGCGAGGCGGTGGACCACAGCACGGCAAGCGCGATCCAGAACCACAGGTTCGAGAAGCTGCGAAGGTCGATGACCTCAAGTGCGGTTTGGAGGAAGTAGAAGTCCAAGTGTCGGGCCCCGTCTGGCGTGTCGTCCATGTCGCCCATGGGGGGTAGGCTTGGCAAGGCAAGGAGTTGAATGACGCGGCGACGCGTGTCACCGAAGGGACGCACTTGGAGGGAATGACCATGAAAGCGCCCGATCCGCGTCTCAGACGCACCCGTCGTACCGCCGCCTTGCGGGCCTTGGTGCGCGAAGATCGCCTGTCGGCGGATGATCTGATCTGGCCGGTTTTCATCTGCGATGGGAGTGGGGTGACACAGAAGGTGGGCTCAATGCCTGGGGTCGTGCGACGGTCGGTGGACCTGGTGGTCGAGGCGGCGGCGGAGGCGCGCGACGCGGGCATCCGGGTGATGTGTCTGTTTCCCTACACCGACCCCAGCCTGAAGACCGATCTGTGCGAAGAAGCCTGGAACCCCGACAACCTGTCGAACCGCGCCATCCGCGCCATCAAGGCTGAAGTGCCCGAAATGGCGGTGATGACCGATGTGGCGTTGGACCCGTATAATGCCAACGGCCATGACGGCATCGTCCGCGATGGCGAGATCGTCAATGACGAAAGCGTCGAGGCGCTGGTGAAGATGGCGCTCGCCCAGGCGGAGGCGGGCGCCGACATCCTGGGGCCGTCGGACATGATGGACGGGCGCATCGGCGCCATGCGCGACGCTCTGGAAAGCGCGGGGTATATTCACACCACGATCATGTCCTATGCGGCGAAATATGCTTCGTCCTTTTACGGCCCGTTTCGCGACGCCGTCGGGGCGAGCGGGGCGCTGAAGGGCGACAAGAAGACCTATCAGATCGACCCGATGAATGGCGATGAGGGGCTGCGCTGCGTGGAGCGGGACCTTAACGAGGGCGCTGACATGGTCATGGTCAAGCCAGGTATGCCCTATCTGGACATGTGCCGCAGGGTGAAGGACGCGTTCGGGGTACCGACTTATGCCTACCAAGTGTCCGGCGAATACGCGATGATCCAGGCGGCGGCAGCCAATGGCTGGATTGACGGCGAGCGGGTCATGATGGAAAGCCTGACCTGTTTTCGTCGTGCCGGATGCGACGGCGTGCTGACATACTTCGCGCCTCAGGCTGCACGTTTGATCAAGACCGGATGGGAGTGAGCCAGCGTCACAATTAGTCGCGCCCGGGATTAAGCCCCCTGGCCACTTTGCCCAAGGCGCGGACGAAGGCGTCGCGTTCTGATTCGTCGAGCGTGGCAAGCATCGCGGCTGAGTTGCGCGTGTCTTGGCGCAGGATCGCATCCAGAACTTCGCGGCCTTCTTGGGTCAAGGACACGCTCAGCGCCCGGCCGTCTGTCTTATCCGCCGAGGTCTGCACAAGGCCCCGTTTGCCCAGCGCCTTCACCGCCGTGGAGATCGTCGTGCGCGGCACGGACAAGCCGTCGGCGATGGCGGATGGCCGGGTGCCACCTGTATCGCCGAGAATGCGAAGCATGTGGAAATAGAGCGGGTTGAACGGAATGCGTCCCTCTGCTGGCGCACCGTTTCGACCGGCGACCAACAGGGCACGAATGATCAGACTGACATAGCCCGTAAGTTCTTCGGTTCTGTCATCTTGGGTCATAGGGGCCGTCCCGTTTGATTTGATGCGAACAACGCACTAAATGATGCGTCGTCCGTATCAAATGGAGTCCCATCATGATCAAACACCTTGTTGCCCTCGGTCTCGTCACGGCCTTGGCCGCGTGCAGCGCGCCTCAGGTCCCATCTTTGCCGCCGCAACTGACCACGGCACCGCCGGTGGCTACAACCGGGTTTCTGACGGCCTATGCTGAAGAAACCATTCCCCTAAGCGTCCCGCGTCTTCGGGCCTTCATGGAGCGGCAGCCCTTGATCGACTTCCTGGAGCCGACGGAAAACATCTCCAACCCCGTGGCATCGCAAGTGCTGGCCGGAACATGGCCGGCGCCCGGCGCCGCACGATGGCTGCGCTTGGCCGACGGGCATTACGTCGTTGAGCGGGTGGTTGAGAACGAGCCGGACTTTTTCAAGTACCAGGTTTACGTCTTCACCAACGCCACGGGCCGGGGTGTCGAACAGATCGTGGGGGAACAGCGTTTTGTTCCGGTCGATGGGGGCACACGGTTCGAATGGACCTATAACGTTTTGCCGACGAACTTCCTGACGCGGCAGGTCGTGCGCGGGAATCTGGATGAGATCGATCGGTACATCACCGGTGGTCTTCGCGGTTTCGCAGAAGCGACGCAGGGCTCCGGATAGAAAGTGTAAACTTTGAATAGTTTGATCTGTGTCAATTAAAATTGACATATTAGCTATATGATCCGCTGGGAATCCCCGCGGAGAGACCCCATGAAAATCGTACTCGTCCACCCGAACTATCACTCTGGCGGGGCGGAGATCGCGGGGAACTGGCCAGCCGCCTGGGCGGCCTATATCGGCGGCGCTTTGAAGGTGGCGGGCTTTGATGACGTCACCTTCATCGACGCCATGACCCACCATATCGACGATGAGGCCCTGGCCGAAAAGCTCCGCGCGCTTCAGCCCGATGTGGTGGGGACCACGGCCATCACGCCGTCCATCTATGTGGCGGAAAAGGTCCTGGAAATCGCCAAGGATGTCTGCCCCGATGCCCTGCGGATCATCGGCGGGGTCCACGCGACCTTCATGTATAAGCAGGTCCTTTCCGAGGCCCTCTGGATCGACGTGATTGTCCGTGGCGAGGGCGAGGAAATCATCGTCGACCTTCTTCGCAGCGTCCAAGACGGCCGCTGGCCGGACGAACGGAAATCGGTCAAGGGCATCGCCTACCGCGATGGTGAGCAGATCGTGGCGACCCAGGCCGCGTCGACGGTCAAGGACCTGGACGCCATCGAGCCCGATTGGTCCCTGCTGGAATGGGACAGCTACATCTACGTGCCCTTGGGCGTGAAGGTGGCCATCCCCAACATGGCGCGGGGCTGTCCCTTCACCTGTTCTTTCTGCTCGCAATGGAAGTTCTGGCGCGACTACCGCGTGCGTGACCCCTTGAAGGTGGTCGATGAAATCGAACGACTGGTGGAAGACCACGGCGTCGGTTTCTTCATCCTGGCGGATGAGGAACCCACCATTAACCGCAAGAAATTCATCCAATTCTGCGAAGAACTGATCGCCCGCGGCCTGCCCGAAAAAATCCAATGGGGCATCAACACGCGGGTGACGGATATCTTGCGCGACGAGGCGCTGCTGCCGCTTTATCGCAAGGCGGGCCTTGTGCATGTGTCGCTGGGCACCGAAGCCGCGGCGCAACTGAAGCTCGACCTCTTCAACAAGGAAACCAAGGTCGAAGACAATCGCCGCGCCATCCAGCTTCTGCGCGAGGCCGATATCTTCACAGAGGCGCAGTTCATCGTGGGTCTCGACAACGAAACCGCCGAGACACTGGAGGAAACCTATCGCTACGCCCGCGACTGGAACCCCGATTTGGCCAATTGGTCGATGTATACCCCCTGGCCCTTCACGCCCCTTTACCAAGAGCTTGGGGACAAGGTCGAAGTCTTCGATTTCGAGAAATACAACTTCGTCACCCCCATCATGAAGCCCGAGGCCATGGATCGGGCCGAATTGCTGGACCGGGTGATGAACAATTACCGCCGCTTTTACATGATCAAGGCGCTGTTCCATTACCCCTGGCGTGGCACCGGCTATCGACGCAAATACCTGTTGGGCTGTCTGAAGGCCTTCGCAAAGGCGGGCTTTGCGCGGACGTTCTACGATTTGGGGAAGGTGGGCTATACCGGCCCGCAATCGAAGGGAAAGGTGGATTTCCACTTCGACGACAGCCGCAAGATCGCCCCCGCCCAGATGGCCGATTGGGAAGCCGCCGCCGACCGTGCCGCCCGCGCGAAGGAACGTCGCGCGGCCTTGAAAGAACAAGGAAAGGCCCGCGCGGCGGACCGCAACGCCGCCAAGGTGATGGCCTGCGGGGGCGGCGACGAACAGCTTGACGAAGATGAACTGGCGGCAGCCGAGACAAAGAAGGACTTCCGGCTGCCGGAAGACGCGCTCTGATGTCGGCGAACGCAGCCGGGCGCGTCGGGCCCAATGCCGTGACGCAAGTGGCCGCGGCCCTGCGGGCCGAAGGCGGTTTACCATTGGCGCGCCAAGTCTTCGGCGCGGCTGGATTGCTCGCGCTTTTGTCCGATCCTCCGGGGCAGATGGTTCCCCAATCGACCGCCAAGGATCTGCATGATACGGTGAGTGACCTGCTTGAACCCGATGCCGCCCGGCGCGTGTCCGAGGGCGCGGGCTGGCGCACGGCGGACTACCTTCTGGCCCATCGCATCCCCCGCGCCGCCCAATGGGCCATGGGCGTCCTGCCTGTGCCGCTAAGCGCGCGTCTTTTGTTGACGGCCATGGCGCGCAATGCCTGGACCTATGCCGGCACGGGTGATGTCCATACGAGCGCCGGGCCGGTCTGCCGCCTGGACATCGACGCCAACCCCTTGGCGCAGCCCGGCTGCCCCTGGCACGTTGCCGTCTTTGAGCGCCTCTTCACCGAGCTCGTGTCGCCGCGCGTGAAGGTGCGCCACACCGCATGCTGCGCCCGAGGCGCCGCATTCTGCGCGTTTGAGATTGACCTGCGTGATAGCGGTAGGTCTCGCTAGCTTCGCGACCGGTCCGGAGTGCCCGTTCGTCCATCACAACCTGCCATATAGGCCTGTGCACCACGGTTCGCTGATTTCGCCTTGTGATACCGGAACGGTCACGGCTATACGCGTCGGCGGAGACGTGGCCGAGTGGTCGAAGGCGCTCCCCTGCTAAGGGAGTAGGCGGGAAACCGTCTCGAGGGTTCGAATCCCTTCGTCTCCGCCACCTACCTTAACCTCTGTTCTTTCCCGATCTGAACGGTGGAAAAATCAGTGTGCGGGCAAGCTTTGACCCACTGGAATGAATCGTGCTGTCAATTGTCTGCGCAGGGTTCGGCCGTGTGTCGGGGGCACGGTCTTCCAGCCGTTCTCAGCTTGCAAAGCTCACGTATTCGACCCGGCCGTTCTTGGCGCAGAGAGCACAGGCTGGGATTTCCGCTGGAGCGGGGGGCGGGCTTGCGTCTCGCCCCGATGTTATTCGCGGTCTTCGGGCGCTCAAAAACCAGCAGATAGCCAGTGGACAAAGTCCAAAGACCAAACGTCAGAAGGAGAACGATCGCCCGGATCAGCCAGATGATCAGGTTTCGATCTTCCGGGATGACCTCGGCAAGGTTCCATCCGTCGGCATTCGATTTTGAAATCACTGCCTCCAAACGTGCTTTCTGGCTGCCGACGATGAGCCCAATCATGCCGCCCGTGAAACTGACACGATCGACCCTGTTTTCCTTGATAAGCTCCATTCCGCATCACACCCCCGCCGGGATGTTCAACGGATTGCGCTCGATCTTCCGGGGTGTGTTCAGCGCCTTCCATTTGCTGAGCGCCTGTGATGGGCTCGCATTGGGGGGGCGCTTCACGAATTTGCCGCGACCGGGGCGGGGTTGGCTGTTTTGGCCGTGCGCCCAGATGATATCGCCGCGCGACAGGGTATAGCGGGGGGCGGCTTTCAGCTCCATCCCCTCGAACACGTTGTAATCGATGATGGATTTCTGTGTGGCCACCTGCACTGTGCGGTGGATGGACGGGTCCCAGACCACGATGTCGGCATGGGCTCCCACATGGATGGCGCCTTTCATTGGATAGATGTTTAGTATCTTGGCGATGTTGGTCGACGTCACCGCGACGAATTCCTCCGGCGTCAGCCGCCCCGTTTCGACGCCTTGGGTCCAGAGCATGGCCATCCGCTCTTCCAGGCCGCCTGTGCCGTTGGGGATGCGGGTGAAATCGTCAACGCCCATACGCTTTTGTTCGTCCGAGAAGGCGGCATGGTCGGTGGCCACCACTTGCAACGACCCCGCGGCAAGCCCGGCCCAAAGGCTGTTCTGATGGTCCTTTGAGCGGAAGGGCGGGGACATGACGCGCCGTGCTGCATATTGCCAATCCTTGTCGAAATATTCGGTCTCATCCAGCGTCAGATGCTGGATCAACGGCTCGCCGTAGACGCGCATTCCCTTTTGACGGGCGCGGCGGATGGCTTCGTGCGCCTGTTCGCAAGACACATGAACGATATAGAGCGGGCATCCCGCGGCATCGGCGATCATGATGGCGCGATTGGCGGCCTCGCCTTCGACTTCGGGGGGGCGGCTATAAGCGTGGCCTTCGGGGCCGGTGATGCCCTCGGCCATGTATTTCTGCTGCAGTTCCTGAACGATATCGCCGTTTTCGGCGTGGACCAGGGGCAGGGCACCCAGTTCGGCGCAGCGCTTGAAGGATGCGAACATCTCGTCATCTTCCACCATCAGCGCGCCCTTATAGGCCATGAAATGCTTGAAGGTGTTGATGCCGCGATCGCGGACGACGGTCTCCATCTCGTTGAAGATGCGCTCCGACCAGCCGGTGATGGCCATGTGATAAGAAATGTCGGTGCAAATCTGGTCGCGCGATTTGCGATCCCAATCGTCGATGGCGGCCAGCAATCCGTCTTCGCCGGGCAGAACGAAATCCACGAGCATCGTGGTGCCGCCGGCGGCGGCGGCGAAGGTACCGCTTTCGAAAGTTTCGGCGGCAGTGGTGCCCATGAAGGGCATTTCCAGATGGGTATGGGGGTCGATGCCGCCGGGCATGACATAGGCGTCTGTGGCGTCGATGACCTCATCGCCCGACAGGTTTTCCCCGATCTTGGCGATGTGTTCCCCCTCGATCAGGATATCGGCTTTCCATTGCAAGTCGGCGGTGACGATGGTGCCGTTCTTGATGACTTTTGACATGGGAAACCTCCTTCAGGATCCGTTGGTTTGGGCGCTGGGGGGCTTTGGCGGCTCCAGCAGACCAGTGCCGCAATAGGGGACGTTTGGCAGGCCTAAGAAGTCCCACGGCTCGATCTCTCCGGCGCGATTGACGAAGTACCAGCAGCCGTTGCGCACCCGTAGATCGGCGTGTGGGATGGTGCTGGGGGTAAGCAGGCTGATGCCGTTCGGCAAGGGGTTGGGGGCTGGGTCGTAGCTGTCTGCCGCAGCCGACAGGGCCGTGCATGTCGCGCCGGTTGCGGCCAGGGCGGTCAGATGCAACGCGCGTCTCATAGGCAATACTGCGTCCCGCGCGGGATCAGCACGGGAAAGATCGCGCCCTGGAATTCGTAGCCGTAACAATTATCGGCCACGCGCACATCCGCGGCCGTCACGCCGCGCGGCAACAGGCGCGTGACCGCGAAGGGCACGGGGGCGTTGCTGACGGAATAGGTCTCCGGGTCGGGGACCGGGCCATCGGCGGCGGGAACGCAGGCGACCAAGACCAGCAAAAGGCCAAGGGCTAGGCGTCTCAATTGTTCACCCATGCGATGAGCGCGCGGATCGCAGTATAAGCCGCCGCGGCGATCCCCGCCGTGATGGCCGCGTTAACCAGAATGGGCATTGTCACACCTCCTGCACGCAATGCGTTGATGATGGTCATGAGCGTAAAGGTGATAGCTGCGAACAAAAGCCCGCGCCCCAGCACAAGCTTCAGCATCGCCGCCCCCAAGTCACTGGCGATACTCCGGTGCTTCCGCGTCCAGAATGCGCTTCATCTCCTCGAAATGGGCGACGCGCTCGGCGGGATAGACATCCCAGCCCTTTGCGGTTTCTTCTGCCAAATCGTCATCCATCACGGCCAGCGGTTGGCCCGTCGAATAAGCAAGCACCATGGTCCGCGCCGCTCGCTCCAGATGATAGAGCCGGTCCCATGCCTCGGCGATGGTGGCGCCAAGGGCCGTGACGCCATGATTTCTCATCAGGACGGCGGGATGGTTGCCCAAACTGCGCGCAATACGCTCCCCCTCGTCGCTGCCATGGGCGATGCCGCCGAAATCCAGGTCATAGGCAAGGCGCTGAAAGAACCGCGCCGTCACTTGGTCGATGGGCTTGACCGTGGGGTCCTTCAGACCGGCCAGCGCCGTGGCATAGGGCGGGTGCAGATGCAGCGCAACCCGCGCGTGGGGCAGGTTACGATGCAGCGCCGAATGGATGGCCCAGGCCGATGGGTCCGGCGCGTCAGACCGCTCCATCGTGGCGGGATCGTCGGCATCCACTAGCAGCAGGTCCGACGCCTTGACCCGCGAAAAATGCACCCAGCGCGGGTTCACCAAAAACTGCCGCCCATCCGGCGACACCGCGGCCGAGAAATGGTTGGCCACCCCCTCATGCCAATCCGCCCGCGCCGCCAGCCGCAACGCCGCCGCCAGATCGACACGCAAGGCCGCCTCGTTCGGATCGGGTCGGGTCAACACGGCCCACCGCCCCCTTCATCCTGGCAAAAATACTCAAATCCGACGGCAATGATCACGATACCACCTCCGCCGTCTCGATTACCGCGTGCAGCAGCACATCCGCACCTGCGCGCGCCCAGTCGCGGGTGATCTCCTCGGCTTCGTTGTGGGATAGGCCGTCGACGCAGGGGCACATGACCATGGCGGTGGGCGCAACGCGGTTGATCCAGCACGCATCGTGCCCCGCGCCAGAGATGATATCGCGGTGACTGTAACCCAACCGCTCGGCGGCGGCGCGCACGGCCGTCACACAGCCCTCGTCGAAGGCTACGGGGTCAAAGCCGCCCACTTTTTCCAGGTCCACCTCCAGCCCCATCTCGTCGCAGATGCGGTTGGCCTCAATCGCCAGTTGTGCCTCCATGCCCTGGATTACCGACAGGTCCGGCGACCGGAAATCCACGGTGAAGACCGTCTGGCCTGGAATGACATTACGCGAATTGGGATGCACCTCGATATGGCCCGCAGCGCCCACCGCATGGGGCGCATGGCTCAGCGCGATGGCATCCACCGCTTCCAGGATGCGCGCCATGCCCAGACCCGCATTCCGGCGCATGGGCATGGGGGTCGATCCGGTGTGGGCGTCCTTTCCGGTCACGGTCACCTGCGTCCAGCTCAGCCCCTGGCCATGGGTGACGACGCCGATATCCACGCCCTCGGCCTCCAGGATGGGGCCTTGTTCGATATGTAGCTCGAAAAAGGCGCGCATCTTGTCCTTGCGCGCGCCCACGGGTTCTTCGCCGCGCCAGCCGATCCGGTCCAACTCATCTCCGAAGCGCTTGCCCTCGCCATCTGTGCGGTCTTCGGCCCAGTCCTGGCTATGAACCCCCGCAAACACGCCCGAGGCCAGCATGGCCGGGGCAAAGCGCGTGCCTTCCTCATTGGTCCAGTTTGTGACCACGATGGGATGGCGCGTCTTGATCCCCAGATCGTTTAGCGTCCGAAGGATTTCCAAGCCGCCCAGAACCCCCAGCACACCGTCGTACTTTCCGCCCGTGGGCTGGGTGTCCAGATGACTGCCCACATAGACGGGGGGCAGGTCTTCGGTGCCGGGGCGGGTGGCGAACATGTTGCCGATCTCGTCGAGACCCATGGTGCAACCCGCCGCCTCGCACCAGCGTTGGAACAGCGCGCGGCCCTCGGCATCGGCATCGGTCAGGGTCTGGCGATTGTTGCCGCCCGCGACGCCTGGCCCGATCTGCGCCATCTCCATCAGGCTGTCCCAAAGCCGGTCCCCATCGATCCTGAGGTTTTGTCCTGCCGCCGCCATGGCCCCTCCGCATTATTTGACCGCCTGGTAAACTGGACGCTATCAGAGGGTTGAGGGCAGTCAACAGCCGGGACCAGACCCCCGGTGCAAGAGACGATATATGGCGAACGACGAAGCACAGACGCGCATTCAGCGCCTCAATAGGGCGCGCATCCTGGATGCAGGGCTCGAAACCTTCTCGACCGAAGGCTTCAGCGGCGCAACGCTCGACGCGATTGCCCGTGCCGCGGGTATGTCGAAACCCAACGTACTCTACTATTTTCCGTCAAAGGAAGCCATCTACGACGCCATTTTGCAGCGTATGCTGGAAACCTGGCTCGACCCGCTCCGGGCGCTCGACGCCGAAGGGGAGCCGGTGGAAGAATTGCTGGCCTATGTGAAGCGCAAGCTGCATCTGGCGCGCGACTACCCGGTGGAAAGCCGCCTTTTTGCAGGCGAGATCCTGCGCGGCGCGCCCAATATGATCGACCGGCTGTCGGGGCCATTGCGCGAGATGGTCGACATGCATTGCGGTGTGATCCGGGCCTGGATGGAGGACGGGCGCATCGCGCAATCCGACCCGCATCATCTGATCATCTCGATTTGGGCACTGACCCAGCACTACGCCGATTTCGAAGTGCAGGTCCGCGCGGTTCTGGGCAAGAAACGCGACCCTTGGGCCGAGGCGGAAGCGCATCTGGAGATGCATTTCCGGCGGGTTTTGTCGGAGTGAGCGGTTGGGTGCGGTGAAGATGCGATGAAGTTTCTGGTGCTCGCGGACCTGCATTTCGATTTCTGGGTCGATGCCGGGATAGACCCGTTCGCGGACATCGAAGATCAGATCGCGGCGCTCGATCTGCTGATCCTGGCGGGGGACGTCACCAACAAACCCAAACCGCGCTGGCCCATGGCCTTTCGTCGCCTGTCTGTGCTTCTGCCCGCCGGGCGGGTCGCGGTCATTCCAGGTAACCACGATTTCTACCAGTTCCGCTTGGATGGGGAGGATCGGCTAGCCGAGATTGCCGACGCCCATGACGTGCGCTACGCCAATGATGGCGTGGTAACGCTTGGGGATATCCGGTTTCTCTGTGCCACGCTTTGGACGGATCTAGCCCTGCCGCCGGGGCTGGAGATCAACGCGCATACCGTCAGCCAGCGGATGAACGATTACCACTTCATCCGCGTGGCGTCGGGCGGATACCGCCGAATGCGGCCGGCAGACGTTGTGCAGCGCCATCGGGCCCATCGGGAGTTTCTGGAGCAGGCTTTGCAAGTGCCGCACGATGGCCGAACCATGGTCGTGACCCACCACGCGCCCGTCCCGGACGTGTTGACCGAGAAGTACAATCTGCTAGCCGCAGCTTACGCCAGCGATTTGAGAGAGGTAATCCGTGCGGGACGCCCGGATCGATGGTTCTACGGTCACGCCCATGGGGGGCGCGATATCGACCTGTTCGGGTGCCGGGTCACGAATGTGTCTCTGGGCTATCCTCATAAGCGCTATGCCGACCCAGCGACGCGGGTCGCGTCGCTGATCCAGTCGGTTTGAGGAGGCGGGCTGGAATTTAGCTCCCCCTTTTTGCCGTTCAGCTCCCAGGCCGGGATCAAGCCCGAAGGGAACCTGTCCATCGGCGGGCCGCCCCCACGCCCCGACGATTTGGTTGGCATTAGCGCATCGCATCAGTCCTTTGCAGACGTTGCAGCCATAAGGCACGTTTGCGTGCCCGTCCGATCGCCGCGCTACAGCCCAGCGATGAACCGGCTCGCATCTAAACTGGCCGCCTTACTCCGCAGCTTGTGCAGCCGGATTGTTGGGATGGGTCGTCCAATTGGCATAGTCCGGTTCCACCACCTTCCCGGTGCGGGGATCGACGGTTCCGGGCTCCATTGGGACCATGTCGATGCAGTTTTCCACCGGGCAGACATCGACGCAGAGGTTACAGGCCACGCATTCTTCGTCGATGACCGTGAAGGTCCGGTCGGGCGACATGGCGATGGCCTGGTGGGACGTGTCTTCGCAAGCCGCAAAGCAGCGCCCGCAGGAGATACACAGATCTTGGTTGATCTTGGCCTTGGCCACGTAGTTGAGGTTCAGATACTGCCAATCCGTCACGTTGGGCACGGCGCGGCCCGAGACTTGGGCCACGCTGGCATAGCCCTTTTCGTCCATCCAGCGCGACAGCCCGGCGGTCATTTCCTTGATGATGCCGAAGCCATAGGTCATGGCCGCCGTGCAGACCTGCACATTGCCCGCGCCGAGCGCCAGGAATTCGGCGGCATCGCGCCAAGTGGTGACGCCACCGATGCCGGAAATGGGCAGGCCGCGCATCTCCGCGTCGCGGGCGATTTCAGACACCATGGAGAGCGCGATGGGCTTGACCGCCGGGCCGCAATAGCCGCCATGGCTGCCCTTGCCGTCGATGGACGGCTCGGGCGACATCGTGTCCAGATCGACGGAAGTGATGGAGTTGATCGTGTTGATCAGGCTGACCGCGTCGGCGCCCCCACGATGGGCAGCGGCGGCGGGCTTGCGGATATCGGTGATGTTGGGTGTCAGCTTGACGATGACGGGCATCCGGGTGGCTTCCTTGCACCAGCGGGTCACCATCTCGATATATTCCGGCACCTGACCCACGGCAGAGCCCATGCCCCGTTCGCTCATCCCATGGGGGCAGCCGAAGTTGAGTTCAATTCCGTCGGCGCCGGTCTCTTCGATGCGGGGGAGGATGGATTTCCAGGCCTCTTCCTCGCAAGGCACCATGACCGAAACGACCATGGCGCGGTCGGGATAGTCGCGCTTGACCGCTTTGATTTCATCGAGGTTGGTTTGCAGCGGTCGGTCGGTGATCAACTCGATATTGTTGAGCCCCAGAAGCCGCCGGTCGGCCCCGTAGATGGCGCCATAACGGGGGCCGTTCACGTTGACGACAGGCGGGCCTTCGGCACCCAGCGTTTTCCAGACGACACCGCCCCAACCGGCGTCAAAGGCGCGGCGGACGTTGTATTCCTTGTCCGTTGGCGGGGCCGAGGCCAGCCAGAAGGGGTTGGGGCTTTTGATGCCCACGAAGTCGGTGGTCAGGTCGGCCATGGGGTCTCCTTCCAGGATGGAATGTATTCGCGATGTAAGGGGTTGGGGCGCGGCTGCGCGCCAGGGATCAGAAGATCCAGATGGCCAGCCAGCCGCCGATTTGACCGATCTGGAGTGTAACATAGGCCCAGATCGTGGCGCCCAGCGCCGTGGCGGGTAGAAAGCGGCGATAGGCCATGCCGGCCATGCCGATCACCAGAAAGACCGGGCCGCGCAGGGGTGCCAGGAAATGGCCGAAGACCACGGCCCAGATGCCGTATTTGCGCGCCCGCTTGGCCAGGCGCTTGGCCTCTTTGCGGCGGCGCGCGACGGGCTTCCAATTCATCACCCAATCTTCGCACCAATGGCCCAGAAACCATGCCAGCGACGACCCCGCGATGGCGCCCGCGATGGCGCCGCCCAGAAGCGGCAGGAAGGCGATATCGCCCGAGGCCGCCAGCGCCCCAAGCCCCACCAGAATGAGGGTCGAGGGGAAGAATAGCGACACCACGATCATCGTCTCGATCGCCGCCATGGCGAACGCCATGGCCAACAGCCATTGGGGATTGGCCACCACAAAACCCATGATGGCCTGGGCGAGGTCCTGCACGGCATGCTCCGCAACCGGTGATATCGGAAGTCATACGCGTGAAGGCGTTAAACGGACGTGAATCCACGCTGCCCCGCCCGCCTGCGCGCACATGCCGGGCCGAAGACGACACCACCATGTTAGGCACCAGCCTTGCTTTCCACGAAGATCAGATTGTCTTCGCTATCGCGGATCGTCGCCCAGCGGATGTTCGGCTGCCAGGGTGCGTCCTGCGGGTCGTTGACGATGGTGACATCGGCCTCCCGCCAGGTGGCAACGGCGGCATCCACGTCGTCGCAGACCAGGCACAGCACGGGCTTGTCCTTGACCGTGATTTCGCCCGCACGCGCGAAATGCAGCCGTGTGCGGGCGCCGGGCAAGGTCAGGAAAATCCAACGCCAATCATCTTCATAGGCAGCGTCCGTTTGGACGGCGAATCCCAATACATCGCGGTAGAAATCCAGTGCGCGGTCCTGGTCTTCGACCGGAATGGACTGAAACCCGATATGGGAGATCATGACGCGCCCCTTCGAAAGATCATCTCGACCGGGGCGATGCGGCGGGCCTCCGTGTTGGCCACGTAGTTTTCTATCTTCTGGCCTGCCGTGTCGCCCATGAGCAGGTGGATGCCCAAGGGTGGCAGCCCGTCCACAGAGATTTTGCGCGACACCCTGGCAAAGTAATCGAGCGCGAAATGCCGACGTTCGGTTTCGTTGACCTCGTCGAAGCCCGCGGCATGGGCGGCCCGGCGATAGCGGCCCGGCGCCTCCACGTGGCTGATACCGGGTTGGCCCGACCAGGGCAGCGGGTAGGCCAGGTCGTCATCGCCCTCATCTCGCATCACGTCGAAAAGGGCGAAACATGCGCCGGGCTTCAGAATGCGCGCGGCTTCGGCAAAGAGCCTATCTTTGTCGTCGATATTCATGCCCACATGGAACATCACCGCCAAATCGGCGCTGCCATCGGCCAGCGGCAAGTCCAGCACACTGCCCGTTTCCAACGTGATGCGCGCATCCAGTCCCAGACGCGCATTGATCGTGCGACCGGTTTCCACGAACGCCCCCGTCAGGTCCACGCCATGGACCGTGGCGCCGTAGCGGTGGACGATGTGGCGCGCCGTGCCGCCCAACCCGCAGCCCAGATCGGCCACCACCATGTCCGGCGTGATGTCGAGCTGGTCCAGAAGGTGGGTCGTGGCCTCGATCCCGCCGGTATGGAACTCATCCACGGGTTTGAAATCATCGAAAGACGGGTGGTCGGGGTCCGCCCCCGCCGCCCGCAGCGCGGCGTCGATCCGGTCAAGCAGACCGGCCGTCGTGTAATGCCGCGCGACGTCCTGTTCCAGGGTCATCGCAGCCTCCCAGGTCTGTGGATAGGGCGCGATGATAGCATGATTTCGGGCGAAGTTGGCGGGTATGGGCTGCACGGTAGGCGTCATGTCACGCAGCCCCCGTGGCGTCGGCGTAAGCGGCCATGAGGCTTGGAAATTCGGCTGCGGGCGGCAGCGCTTCGTAACTGTGCTGTGCAGGCACATTGACCCAAGGCAGCTTTTCGTCGGTCGCGGTTTCCAGAAACGGGGTGAACCAATCCAAATCGTCGAACATCGTGGCGCGGACATTCACGACCTCCTCAAGCCCGGCGATCCGGGTGAAGAGCCAGCTTAGGCAATGGCCACAGTGATTGTGCCTCTGCTCAGCCCCGTGAAGCCCACCGATCACCGTTTCCCCCTGGACCTCGAACGCGTCGCTGAACACCAGGATCGACAGCGAAAATGCACTGGCCGTCATGCGCTGGCAGCCTCTGCAATGGCACGCAGACGTGATGAGAGGGGCCTGCGTGATGCGCAGGCGCACCCGCCCGCAGCGGCATTGACCGTCGAGCGGCAGGGGCGCCTTGCGGACGGGGCGCCCGTCCGTCACGCCGCCAAGCTCGCCGGGTCGATGCCCGCGCCTTCCAGCCGCGTGCGCGCTGCATCGCGGGTTTCGTCATCGAAGGCGCCGGGATGGCGCAGGGTCACGGCCTCGAAGGTCAGGTCGGGATGGCCGCGCTCGATAAGGTCGGCGAAGCCGTCGGAGGGCGTTGTCTTCAGTGTCAGCGCGGCAGCGGTGGCAATCTCTCCGTCGCGCTTGATCTTCTGGCGCGTGCGCGTAAGGCGCACGGTCTTGCCGCGTTCTTCCAGCAGCATCTGTTCAAGCGCGTGTATCGATTGCCAGATGTCGTGCTCGACGCTGTCCGGGTCGGCTTCGGGCTGCACATAGGCAAGCCGCCGAAAGGCCGCGTCGCGCACCTTGGTCACGCCCATCCGCTCCGCATTGGCCATGAGGTTTCGCAGCTTGTCGGGGTCGTCCATCTGCGCCACGCGGGTCAGCGCGGCAGCGTCGCGGGCGGCGATTTGCGCGGCCGTTAGGGCAGGGGATGCAGGCGTGGTCATGTGGCGGTCTCCGTCAGGGCGCGGTGGATATCCATGGCGGCGTCGCGCCCTTCGGCGACTGCGGTCACGGTCAGGTCTTCACCGCCTGCGGCGCAATCGCCCCCGGCCCAGACATCCGCCAACGACGTGCGGCCCGCGCCAGTGACGGCGATCTTTCCGCCATCCAGCGACAGGCCCTCGACGGCTTTCAGCTTCTGGCCAATGGCGCGGAATAACTGGTCGGCGGGCACGCGGAACGTCTCGCCCGTGGGCGACATGTCGGCGCCGACATAGCCAAGTTCCACCTCGCGCAGGCGGTCATCGCCGTGCAAGGCCACGGGCACCACGCCAAAGACAAGGCGCACACCATGGCTTGCGGCCAAGTCCTGTTCATAGCGGCTGGCAGGCATCCGGTCACGGTCGCGGCGATAGGCGATGGTCACCGTCTCGGCGCCCAGCAACTTCGACTGCACGGCCGCATCCACCGCCGTCATGCCGCCGCCGATGACCACTACATGGCGCCCGATGGGCAGCGTGGTCAGGTCATCCTGCTGGCGCAGCGCCGAGATGAAGTCGACGGCGTTTTCCGACCCGGTGAGGTCTTCGCCCTCCAAGCCCAGCTTGCCGACACCCGCCAGGCCCACGCCCAGGAACACGGCGTCGTGGCCGTCGCGCAAGGCTTCCAGCGTCAGATCGTCGCCCAGGGCGCGGCCCGTCTCAATGGTGATGCCACCGATCTTGAGCAGCCAGTCGACCTCCGCCTGGGCGAAATCGTCGGGCGTCTTGTAGGCGGCAATCCCGTATTCATTCAGACCGCCGGGTTTGGGCCGCGCGTCATAGATCGTGACATCATGGCCGTGCAGGGCCAACCGGTGGGCGCAAGCCAGACCTGCGGGCCCGGCACCCACCACGGCCACATGGCGCCCCGTGGGCGCGGCGCGGGTGTAGGGATGGGTGCCATCCGCCATCATGGCATCGGTGGCGTAGCGCTGCAGGCGCCCGATCTCGACGGGTTTGCCTTCGGCGGCTTCCCGCACACAGGCCTGTTCGCACAGGGTTTCCGTCGGGCAGACGCGGGCGCACATGCCGCCCAGAATGTTCTGGTCGAAGATCGTCTGGGCCGCGGCGTCAGGCAGGCCCGTCTGGATCTGACGAATGAAGAGCGGGATATCGATATCTGTGGGGCAGGCGGCAATGCAGGGGGCGTCGTGGCAGAAATAGCAGCGGTCGGCGGCCACCAGCGCCTCATGCGCAGCCAGCGCCGGGTGCAGGTCGTCGAAATTGCGGGCCAGGTCGTCCGGCCCCAATCGCCCAGGCCGGATCCCGCCCTGCCGCATCTGTTCCGTCATCATCGCCTCCGCGTTATTCGATCTGGACAGAGTGCCGAAGCCAAGACTTTTATCAACTGGTAAAAAAGCAGCACAGGTGGAGACATGCCGAAAGCTTACTGGATTGCCAATGTGACGGTCACGGATCCCGACCCTTATGCACTCTATGCAAAGGGCGCGACCGACGCCTTCGCGGCCCATGGCGCGCGCGTTCTGGCGCGCGGCGGCCGCGTCGAGGGGTTGGAAGGCGAAAGCCGCCCCCGCAACGTCGTTATCGAATTCGACAATATGGAGGCCGCTTTGGCCTGCTATAACTCGCCTGAATACCAACGCGCGCGCGAGCATCGTCTGGATGCGGGCGACGCACAGATCATCATTCTGGAAGGGGTGTGACGCGGGCGGCGCCCTGGGGTAAGACCGCGCGCATGAACGACGAACCGAGCCTTATCCGCCTTGCCCGCGAAACCGGCGAAGACACCGTCCCGGAGCCGTTGGACCTTGGCACCCGGGTGCGCGAGTTGCGCAAGTCCCGCGGCTGGACGCTGGAACGCGCGGCCCAGCAGGCGGGCTTGGCGCGTTCGACCCTGTCGAAGATCGAAAACGGCCAGATGTCGCCCACCTTCGATGCTTTGCGCAAACTGGCGACGGGTCTCGAAATCGGGGTACCCCAGCTTTTCACCCCGCCCAAGCGGGGCCAGATCATGGGTCGCCGCGACATTACCCGCACGGGCGAGGGTCAGGCCCATGCCACCACCACCTATGAACATGAATTGCTGGCCGGCGCGCTGACCAAGAAGCGCATGTTGCCCTACCGCGCCCGCATTCGCGCGCGCAGCTTCGACGAATTCGACGGGTGGGTGCGCCACGACGGCGAGGAATTTCTTCTGGTGCTGACAGGCACGATACGGCTGTTCACGGAATTCTATGAAGCCGTGGATCTGGCCCGCGGCGACAGCGCCTATTACGATGCGACCATGGGGCACAACGTCATCAGTACCTCGCCCGAGGATGCGACCATTCTGTGGGTGACGTCGTTGGGGTAGCGCCGCGGCCATCTGGCTCGCTGTCGATCTGGCGGAAGAGGCATCGACCGGTGCGGCCGCAAGCCATTATCCAAAGTTGATTATTGGCTTGCAGGAAGCGTCCCGCGGGTTTCGCGGACGATGCTGGGAAGCCCGAAGCCGCTGACCGGATCGATCTCCCGCACGACAAGTCGGTCTGCGTCGTTGGACAGATCATCTCCCACCACTTTGCGGAACGCCGCGAAGCGGGCGCGCGGTTCGGCAATATGGACACTCATGTGTTGCGCCAGCCGGGTCAGTTCAGTGCGGTAGGCTTCTTGGTAGGCGTAGAATTCGTCAAGACCCAGCGCCGCGACCTTTTCCTGCCCGTTGAAGATGATACGGACCCGGGCCTGGCCGGGAGAAACGATGCCGGGCGTATCCAGCCAGAAGGCATCGGGGTCGTAATTCACTGGCAGCCGCAGCGGGTCGTGGGCGGCGGCGGGTGCGGCCATGAGCATCGCGGCAAGAAAGGCGGCAAATCGCGTCATCTGTTTGATCCCTCGGGGCGTTGGGCTGACCTCTTTGGTCGCCGAGGTGCAGTGCATTCGCAAGGAATTCTTCGCCGCCTAGCGCCTTTTTGCGCCCGGCTGTTGCCGAAAGCCCGGTCTTTGGATTGGGCCTCGGACGTAGCGCCTTAGCATTCCGCACCGGTACAAAGCCCAAGCGGCGCTGGGGGCACCGCCCCCCGCGCGCCTTCAAGCAAACATATCCTCCAGATCCACCGTCGATTGTACGCCCAACTGATCGAAGTCGCGATCCAGGAACGCACTGGCGGCCCGTTGGCCCGCCTCGAAAAGCTGGTGGATCACGATGGGGTTCGGCACCGTCTTTGTGGCGACTGAAAGCTGCTGCATCAAAACGTCGTCGGCCACCATATGCACCAGCACATCCTTCATGGCGCCCGCTGGGATTTGCCCGTTCCGCACCAGCCGTTGCACGAAGGAAATGGCCCGCAACTCGCGCAGAAGCGAGCTGTTGAAGCTGATCTCGTTGATGCGGTTCTGGATATCGCGGGCAGTGACGGGCACTTCCTCACGCAGCAGGGGGTTGATGTTCACGATCAGAATGTCGCGCGGCAGCTTGGCGTCGAACAGCGGGAAAAGCGCCGGGTTCCCGGTATAACCCCCATCCCAATAGGCTTCTCCGTCGATATGGATCGCGGGGAAAAGGGTGGGCAGGCAGGCAGACGCCAAGATGGCGTCGGGCGTGATCTCGTTGCGCGTGAAGACCTTGATCTTACCGCTGCGCACATTGGTGGCGCAGATGTGGAATTGCGGCCCCCGGGCCGAGCAGACATCCACGAAGCTGAACATCTCGATGATGCTGCGCATGGCGCGCAAGGCGGCATCGGGGGTCACATGGGGCGACACCGTCCGGCTAAGCAGGTCACCCATCTGATAGGGCAGCGATAGTTCGATCCCGAAACTGACAGCCGACGGCGAAAATGACGCAAGCCACGGCGTCAGCCGGTCATCGGTCACGGCGCCGATCCGCGTCCACACTTTGTGCAGCGTTTCGCGGGCCGTTTCCCGGTCACCGCGGGCCAGCCCGCACTTGATGGCCGCGCCGTTGAGCGCGCCTGCGCTGGTCCCGCTCATGGCGGCGATCTCGATCCTGTCGTCTTGCAGGATGCGGTCCAGCACGCCCCAGGTGAAAGCGCCGTGGGCGCCCCCGCCCTGAAGCGCCAGGTTGATCCGCTTGGGTTTGGGTTTCGCCTTGGTCGCTCTAGCCATCTCGCCACCGTTTGAGCAGGTCACCCACATCTATGCCATCGATGGTCATGCCGCCCAGATCGGCGTTCACAATGGCCGCGCCCGTCAAGTTCGCGCCGTCAATGCGCAGGCCCGACAGATTTACCCCTTGGATCCGGGCGCCCGACAGGTTCACATTCTCGAAGCTCGCCCCGCTCAGATTGAAGTCATCAAAGGCCACGCCCGACGCATCCACATTGGTCAGTTGCGCGCCCGACAGGTTGGTGTTGGTGATGCGCGCGCCCTTGAGGTCGCGATTTTCGAACGGCCCGCTCACAAAGCTGTCCAGCCGCCATCCACACTGATCGTGGTGCCGGTGATTTGCGCCGCATGGTCGGAACATAGAAACAGGGCCGTGCCGCCCAATTGGTCCGTCGTGGCAAAGGCCTTCGACGGCTGGCGGTCCAGCAGGACTTCGCGAATGGCGGTTTCGCGGTCCATGCCATATTTTTCCATCGTGTCGGGTATCTGGCTTTCGACCAGCGGGGTCATCACATAGCCCGGGCAGATGGCGTTCGCGGTGATCTCTTCCTCCGCCGTCTCAAGCGCGACCACCTTCGTCATCCCCACCACACCATGCTTGGCCGCAACATAGGCCGACTTGTAGGGTGAGGCGGTCAGGCCATGGGCGGACGCGATGTTGATAATCCGGCCCCAACCGGCCTTGCGCATCATCGGCAAGGCGGCCGCCGTGGTGTGAAAGGCCGAAGACATGTTGATCGCGATGATCGCGTCCCATTTCTCGGTCGGGAATTCGTCGATGCCTGCCACATGTTGGATACCGGCATTGTTGACCAGCACATCACAGGCACCGGCCTTTTCGACCAAGGCCCGCGCCTGGTCGGCCTTGGACAAGTCGGCCTGGATATAGCGGACATCGGTCTTGAACTCGGCGGCCATGTCGGCGGCCAGCTTGTGGTCGTCTTCGCTGTCGGTGAACGAGTTGATAACGACGGTCAGCCCGGCTTCCGCTAGACTGCGTGCGATCCCAAGGCCGATGCCCGAATTCGATCCGGTGACGATGGCGGTCTTGTCGGTAAGCGACATGGGAAAACTCCTGCGGGTTTGGAAGATATCGCGGCGCAGCATAGATGCTGCGACTGCGAGGAAAAGGCAGCGCACGAAAACGTGCGCGGTGCGACGACTTGACTCATTCAGTGTCTGGGATACGTGCGTCAGGGTGTCGCAATCAAACCGACTGGCCCGTCAGAGGCCACGGCGAGGGGTGGCAGTGATATTCAAGATTAGCATTCGACACGTATGAGCGGCGCGAACGCGCGGAACGCCTATTTTTTGGCCAATATGAAGGCATTGGCTAAAAAAACGCCCGCACGAGGCGGGCGTTAAGTCATTGAGGCAGGTTTCATACAGGCAAGAAACCTATCGAGCAGTGTTCTTTGTATAGACGTTCACGTTATGAATTCCAAGAGAAACTTGCACATGCACAGGGTCTGCGGATGAGATAAATCCAAAGACGAACAGGACGTTAGGGGATCAGACACAATGTTGTGCAATCGTTTCGCGCTCAAGAACGGGTTCAAGCCCGCAATCGTGGCCATTCTGCTGAGTGGATTCGCACCTCTCGCGCAGGCCGATGGGCATGGCATCGCGCTCTATGGTGAACCCGCCTTGCCCCCCGATTACACCCACCTGCCGCAGGTCAATCCCGACGCCCCCAAGGGGGGCCGGTTCGTGGATGGACAGGTGGGCAGCTTCGACAGCCTGAACCCCCATATCCTGGCGGGCAGGGTCCCCTGGCAGCTTCGCTTTCTGGCCTATGAAAGCCTTCTGGCCCGCGCCTATGACGAACCCTTCACGCTTTATGCGCTGGTCGCTGAAAGCGTCGAGGTGAACGACGACGATACCCAGATCACCTATCAGCTCCACCCCGAGGCACGCTTTTCCGACGGCACGCCCATCACCGTCGAGGATGTCATCTGGTCCTGGAACATCCTGGGGCAGGAAGGCGCCAATGGCCGCTACCGCGCTTCCTTCGACCGGATCACGTTGGTCGAACAGGTGGGCGAACGGGGCATCCGCTTCACCACCGACACCCCCGATCGGGAGCTTTTGATGACCACGGGCTTCCGCCCGATCATGAAGCAGGCCCAATGGGCCGGGCGGGAGGAAGACTTCTTCCGCTCCGGCATCGGTGAGCCGCCGATCAGCAGCGCGCCCTATGTCATCACCGATGTGGATGCGGGCCGCTACGTGGAACTGTCGCGCAACCCCGATTACTGGGGCGCCGACCTGCCGTTCCGGCGCGGCACCAACAATGTGGATACGATCCGCATGGAGTTCTTCGGCGATGCCGCCGCCCATTTCGAAGCCTTCAAGGCGGGCATTCTGACGACGATGCGCGAAACCAACGCCGCCCGCTGGGCGCGCGACTACGACTTTCCCCGGGTCCAGAACGGCGAAGTCGTCTTGTCGGAAGTCCCCCATCAGCGGCCCACGGGGATGACCGGTCTGGTGATGAACACCCGCGAGGCACCGTTCGACGATTGGCGGGTGCGCCAGGCCATGATCGAGGTGTTCAACTTCGAGTATATGAACGGCGTCCTCAACGGCGATGCCCTGCCGCGTATCAAGTCCTATTTCGCGAATTCTCCGCTCGGCATGCAGCCCGGCGCCGCCGAAGACCGCGTGGCCGCGTTGTTGGAGCCCCACAAAGCCTCGCTTCTGCCCGGCACGTTGGAAGGCTATGCGCTGCCCCAAAGCGAAGGCCGCGCCTCGGACCGTGGCGCGATCCGCCGCGCCTTGGCCCTGTTGGAGGAAGCGGGCTACACCATCGGCGATGATGGCCGCCTGACCGGGCCCGACGGGCCGGTGAGTTTCGACATCACCGTGCCCCAGGGCTCCTCCGAAGTGGCCTCCGTGGTCGATATCTACCGCGAGGCGTTGCTGCGGATCGGGTTGGAGCCGTCCGTCAGCTCCATCGACAGCGCCCAGTTCAAGCAGCGCCAGCAGGCCTTCGATTTCGACATGATCTGGTATCAATGGGGGCTGTCCCTGTCTCCGGGCAACGAACAGCGCAATTACTGGGGCAGCGAGGCCGCCGCGCGCGACGGCAGCCGCAACCTCATGGGGGCCGAAGACCCGGTCATCGATGCGATGATCGACGCCATGCTGAATGCCGAAAGCCAGGATGATTACGTCGCCTCCGTGCGCGCGCTCGACCGGGTCCTCACGGCGGGTCGCTACGTCGTGCCGGTCTGGCACAACCCGGTCAGCTACATTGCCCATGATGCCAAGCTGAAATACCCCGCCGACCGCCTGCCGATCTACGGTGACTGGATCGGCTTCCAGCCCGATATTTGGTGGATCGAGGAATAGGGGCATTTGCCGGTCCTCACCCGGAGCGGCTTTCTTACGTCCAATGGGGCAGGTCGCCGCCGGGCAAGGCGGCGCGTGCCTGCAACAGCGCCTCATAGGGCAGGGATTGCGCCGTGCAGACGCCTTGCACCCAGGCATCGTCCATCAGCACGAAATCGAGCACGGCGCCGAGGAATTCAGGCTCAGCGGCGGCGGCGCGAATGGCGTCGCGGTCCGCCCCGGTCGACGCTTGGAAGGCGTCGAGAAGCTCGGCCTCTGCCAACCAACTGAGCGCCCCGAGTGCGATCAGTTCCGCACGGTCAGATTTCATTTTCATCCCTTTCTGGCGGCTGGAAACCTTTTGTTAACCTTCCTGCCTCATCAATCTTAGTGACCAAAGTCCTAACATCTGCGAGAACCCGCGCCATGACCGGCCGTATCCTCATTGTTGACGACGTCGCCACGAACCGCATCGTGATGAAAGTCAAGCTGGCCGCTGCACGCTACGACGTGGTGCCCGCGGCAACCGGGGAAGATGCGCTTGAAATCGCTCGCGCCGGGGGCATCGACATCATCATCATGGATATGATGATGCCCGGCCTCACCGGCGCGGAAACCTGCGCGCAACTGCGCGCCGACCCGGCCACCGCCACCATTCCTGTCATTCTCGTGACCGCGTCCGACGATACCGAAGCCAGGATGGAAGGGCTGTCGGCCGGCGCGGACGACTTCCTGACCAAGCCTGTCGATGAAATCGCGCTTCTGGCGCGCGTCCGCTCTCTCCTGCGCACGCGGGAGGAGGAACGCGATTACGAGGCCCGCGGCGGCGCCCTTCTGGAAATGACCGACGACGTGGATGCCGTACCTGGTTTCGCCGAAAGCGCGCGTCAGGCGAGTTTTGAAGCCCGCGGCAAGCCTGCCCCAATGGAAGGTCGCATCGCCTTGATCGCGGGCGCCGATGCGGGCTGGCTGCCCGTCCAGCGCGACCGCCTGCGCCCTCTGTTCCGCGACGAAGTGGCGGTGATCAGCCGCGACGCGGCCCTGGCGCTCGATATGTCCAGCGTGCCGGACCTGTTCTTGATCGATGCCGATCTGGGCGCGCGCAATGCGGGCCTGCGCCTCATGTCGGAGTTGCGTTCGCGCCACGCCACGCGCCACGCGGCCTTCATCGTTCTGCTGCCCGCAGGCGACAGCGAACGCGCGGCGACGGCGCTGGACCTTGGCGCGTCCGATGTCAGCTACCACCCCTTCCCGGTGGATGAGATCGCCATGCGCATCCGCACCCAGCTTGCACGCAAGAAGCGTGCCGACCGGATGCGCGACACGCTGGAAACCGGGCTGCGCCTGGCGGTGATCGACCCGCTGACGGGGCTGCACAATCGCCGCTACGGGTTGCACCATCTGGACCGCGTCGCCGTGCGCTGCCGGGCCCAGGGCATCCGCGCGGGCGTCATCTTGATGGATATCGACCATTTCAAACGGGTGAACGACACCCACGGCCACCCGGCGGGCGATTGCGTCTTGGCCCGCGTGGCCCAGGTTCTGGCCGACAACTTGCGCACCGAAGACCTGGTGGCGCGCATCGGCGGTGAGGAATTCCTGGCCGTGCTACCCGATGCCGATTTGGACCAAGTGCGGACTGTGGCTGAACGGCTGCGCACCCAAGTTGCTGCGCTGCGCATTCCAACGCCCTGCGGGCAGACACTATCCGTGACCCTGTCGCTTGGCATCGCCATGTTGGAAGACCGTGAAGATGCGGCGCCCCATGCGCTCAACGTTGTCGACCGCGCGCTTTACGCCGCGAAGGATGCGGGCCGCAACCGCGTGGCTTTGGCGGAAGAGGCTTAGGGCCGGAGTTGGAGAGCCTCCCGGAGGGGCCGCCCTTGGCGCCTCTGGGGCACCGGACAGCCCCATTTTCGGTCAAAAACGTCTATCGAGGTGCAAGCCAATGGACCGGCGCCTTATGGGGCTTGAACCCGGTCCGCGCTGCCGACCGGCGCTGCCCCGAATCCCTCATTCCCGCCGCGCACCCCGTTCCGCCATGCGCTGTGCCAGCGCCGCGCGCTCCTCGGCCGTCATTTCCTCGATCACATCGGCCACGCGGGCGATCCCACGGGTGGCCAGCTCGGCCCGGGCGGATTGCTGACCGACCAGGGCGGCTTCGAATGCGGCGCGGTCAAAGGGGTCGGCCTGTAGCGTCTCCAAGATAGCGGCTTGGCGCGCCCGCATTTGCGCCCGCCCCTCTCGCAACACGCCGTCTTGGCGCAAACCGCGCAGGATGGCGCGCCGCTCTGGCCCGTCCAGGGCCCGGAACAGGGCCGCCATTTCGGGCGGCCCGCCCCGCGCCACCTGCTCGCCCCGGGGGCCGCCGGATGCGATGGCGCCGACCACGGCGCCAACGACTAACAGGTTCAGCGTGACCGATGCGATCAGCGCCCAGCGCATCCAGTTTCTGCGGGCCATCGCCATCCCCTATTCCGTCAGTGCCAGTTCGAACGACGCCCCGAAGACGTCGTCCAGAAGCGCGGTCTCACTGGCCAGGCCGGGCATCATCTCAAACACCAGTGCAGGTTGCGCAGCCCCCAACCAAAGCCCCAGCAAAGCCGCCCCCGGAAGCCCGATCCAGCCGCCCAGCCCGCGCCAGAAAGGCCGCCGCACCGGCGCAGTCACCCGGACCGCATCGGTCACGACCCGTGCGCGCAACGCATCGGAGGGCTGCGCGGTGTCGTCACGGGCGCGCGCCAGAAGCGTATCGAGCGGGTCTTCGGTCATCACGACACCTCCTTGAGCAATTCGGCCAAGCGGCGTTTGCCGCGGGCCGTCAGACTTTCCACCGCCTCGACACCGCAGCCCATCATGGCCGCGATATCGGGGTTGGAGTAGCCTTCCACATGGCGCAGCACCACCGCTTGGCGCTGCCGATCCGGCAGGCGGGCGAGCGCTGCATCCAGCGCCGACAAACCTTCCGCCTGGATCATCGTCGCCACGGCGGAGGGCGCGTCCGAGGCCGGGTCAAGGTCGTCGGGCAGGGCGGTTTCGCGGGCCGCGCGCCGATGGGCATCCACCGCCAGGTTCGCCGCCACCCGGCCCAGCCAGGTGGAAATCTGCGCGGGGCCCCCGGCATCCCAATCGGGGGCCTTGCGCCACAGCCGCAAAAACGCCTCCTGCACGATGTCTTCGGCCAAGGCGCGGTTGCCGCCATTCATGCGCTGCACAAAGGCCATGAGCCGGGGGGCCAGCCGGTCGAACAGGACCCCGGCGGCGCGGGCATCACCGCCTGCCGCCTGCGCGAGCAATGCCGCGTCGTCCTGCCCATCCTCATCCATCGGCCCCCCGGTGGCTTTAGCGCCGTGCCAGGCGCGCGGCGTCCCATTCCTCGGCGCTCAACGCGCCATCGCCATCGGTATCGGCCCGCTCGAACATCCCGTCCAGCCGGTTTCTCAGACCCCCGCGATGGCCGCGCCCCTCGCGCGCCTCCAACTCGGCCCGGTCAAGCGAACCGTCGTCATTGGTGTCGAGCCGTTCCAGTATCCGGCCAACCCGACGCGAGACGCGGGCATCGGCGGTGGCCTCCAACTCGGCCCTTGTCAGGCGGCCATCGCCATCGCTGTCGGCCTCCCCAAACCGGATGGCCACGCGATCTTCGCGGAAGGCGGCAAGCTCTTCGCGGGTCAGCGCGCCGTCGCCATCGGCATCCAACTGGTCGAAGGTCGGGCGTTGGCCACGATCCTGGGCTTCGGCGGTGGCGGTCAGGGTGAAGCCCGCCAGGATGGCGAGGCTCAGAATGGTAATGCGTGACATGTCGTCTCCGTTGGTTATGCGGGCCGTCTTTTCCGGCGCGCTCCCCCCTGACACGGACGCGGTCGACCTTTCCGTCGCACATTTTTTTGAAGCGGCATGCCGACGCGGAACGCCGCGTCGCGCTTGGCCTATAACCCGGATGGGCCTAAAGGGGCATCGAGAGGATGTTTCCATGACAACCGACACCCACCCTCAACCGCCCGAAATCGACACGCAGACTGATGAACGGGTCATGTCGCGTGCTGCCTTGCGTGGCTGGCGCCGCCGTTGCCCGAGCTGCGGGTCCGGCCCGCTTTTGCAGGGCTATCTGAAGGTGCGCCATTCCTGCGCCGTCTGCGGCGAAGAACTGCACCATCACCGTGCCGATGACGGCCCGCCCTATCTGACGCTTCTGATCGTGGGCCACATCATCGGGCCCGCCATGCTGTGGTTCTTCATCGCCTATGAACCGGACCCCTACACCTTCATGGCGATCTTCATGGTGGCCGCTGTTGCCCTGTCGCTGTGGTTCCTGCCGCGCCTCAAGGGCGTGATCGTAGGCGTACAATGGGCCGCGCGGATGCATGGTTTCGGGCATACCGGCACGTGAGCGGTCCGCCGATCCGGGATGCCGCGGCCATCGTGCTGCTGCGCGACGGGTCTGCCGGGCCATCGGTGTTGATGGGGCAGCGCGGGGCGGGGGCGGTGTTCATGCCGTCGAAATTTGTCTTTCCCGGCGGCGCGGTGGATGACAGCGACGGCCATGTGCCACTGGCGCGCCCGCTTGCGACCGCCACGCGCGACGCGCTTTCGCTCCGGTCCGACCGCGCGCCGGAGGCACTGGCCGCCGCCGCCTTGCGAGAACTGTCCGAGGAAACTGGCCAACGCCTGTCGCGCCCGGGCGAAGGCTGTCCCTGGGCGGGCTGGGCCGGGCGCCTGCCGGATGCAGCGCCCCTGCGTTTCGTCTTCCGCGCCATCACCCCGCCCAAGCGGCCCCGCCGCTTCGATGCCCGCTTCTTTCTGGCCCCTGTCGACGGGCTCGACACCGACCCCGATGATTTCACGGCGGCCGAGGATGAACTGAGCCACCTCCACTGGGTGCCGCTATCCAAGGCGCGCGCGCTCGACATGCCGTTCATCACCGAAGTGGTCATCGCGGAAATTGCCGCCATAGCGGAAGGCCGCGACGCGCCGGGGACACCGTTTTTCGACAATTCGGGCGCGGGCAGCGTGTTTCATCGGCTATAGGGCGCCGCTCCTCCCTCGGGCCGGAGCTGAACCCAAGGGCCGCCGCCCCATCACCCTTGATAGACCAGCAACGCCACCACGCTCAGCCCCACCAAGGCCACGCCCAGCCATTCCCGTGGTGTCTGCCGCTCCCCCAGGATGAGCCAGGAAATCCCGATGGACAGGATCAACTCCACCTGGCCCACCGCGTTCACATAGGCCGCCGTCTGCAACGTATAGGCTGTGAACCACCCCAGCGACCCAGCCATGGATGTGGCCCCCACCAGCGCCGTGACACGCCAGGCGCGAAAGACCTGCCAAAGCTCCGCCCGGTTGCGCCAGGCGAGCCATGCAGCCAGCAAGGCCGTCTGCAACAGCGTCACCAGCGCCAGCGTCACAGCCGCCCGCAGCACCGGCGCGTCGCTGTCCACCAGCAGGGACGCGCCCCGATAGCCCACCGCCGAGACCGAAAAGAACGCCCCCGACGCGAGCCCCAGAAGGGAGCCGCGGTTGAACACCTGCCAGCCCCCGCCTTGGGGCACCGACAGGATAACCACGCCGCCGAAGCCCACCAACATGGCGATCAGCGCAGGCAGCGTCACCGCCTCGCCCAGCAGCACGAAGCCCGTGACCACGGTCATCAGCACCGTCACCTTGGAAAAGGCGATGCCCACGGCGAAGTTGCGATAGGCGAACAGGGCCACCACGCACATCGTGGCCAAGATCTGCGACACCGCGCCCGCCGCCGCAAATTGCCAGAAGCCCGCGCCGATGTCGGGCAGGGCCGCGCCGGGCGTCGCCACCATCCAGATTGCCAGGCCGATGGCCAGGACTGGCGGGGCATAGACGAAGCGCGCGAATGTGGTGGCGGCAGGTGACAAGCCGGCCAGCGACAGCCGCTTCTGGAGCAGGAATCGCAAAGCCTGGATCGACGCGGCAAAGAGTGTGGCAACAATCCAGAGCGACATGGCCCGCATGTGACATGGCGGAAACGGTGGCGCCAGCCGCATTCCACACCTGCGATACAATCGACAAATACGGGCCCGACTGACATCGGAGACAGCCAGTTGATCCGGCCCATTGCCACATTCTTGCCGCAATTCCGCTCTAACTTCGTCGCAATCTGGATCGGAGCCGCGCCCTCAATGCCCTTCCTGACGTTGCTCGACACGCTGCGCACCGTTTTGCGCGCAGCCGATGCCGGACTTCGCCGCATCTTGGAAGAGGCCAATGGCCTGGAAACGATAGCCATGATTTTTGGCCTGGGCGGCTTGGCCCTGGCCCTGGGCGTAACCGTCGCCGAAGCCACGCTGGATCCCGTTGTGATTACCGAAGAGGAACTGCGCCGCGCGGTCGTCGCCGCCGATTTCGACGATGCCATCTGCCCGGATGGCTGGGCCGCCGACCATGCCCGCCTGCTCGACCGGACCGAGGCCGAAATCAAAGCCTGGTATCTGCGCGAAGCCCTGGAATTAGAAGATGATGAGGTCATTCTGGGCGTCGCGCTTTACCTCGCCCGGGCCAAGGATTTCCGCGAAATTGCGGGGTCGGCCCTGACGCGCAATCAGATCCTGCTCTGCATCGCGGAAGGCCGCCGCCTAACCACCCCGCTTGACGAATTGGTGCCCCCGTCGCTCAGAAGCTGACGAGGTCCGGGGTGCCGGGCAAGGTGACCTCCAAAAGCTCCAAATCCTCTGACAGATCGGAATATTGCGCACGCTCCCCCGGTGGCAGCACGAAGGCATCCGCCGCGCCAACGTCATGGTTGGCGCCATCCGCCTGCAACACCATCCGCCCACTCAGAACGAAGGTGAAATGGATGTCGACCCCGTGGGCGAAGGGGCCCGTGGGCGTGCCATCGGGCCGCAGCACCCGCACCCCCGCCACATCGCCCGTATTGGCTGCAATCCCCGTATCCCGCGCCGCAAAGCCGGGCAGGGCGCTGGCCCCCCATTCCGCCTGATCCGCGCGGTGATGGACGAAACGCTGTCCGTCGAAACGCCGCTCGGGGTCCAGCCAATCATTGGGCAGGGGCATCTCATGGTCGATGGCGGTGACATGCAGGGCGGGCACCCCGATCTCCACCACCTCGATCCCGTCGGAGGCATGGAGCACCCGGTGCCGGATGCGCGGCGGCTGGATGACGCAGTTCCCCGCGTCCAAGCGGAAAGGCGGGCCCTGATCTTCATAGACCAAATCCACCCAGCCCCGATAGCAATAGATCAACTGAAACCCGACCACATGGTAATGGACCATATCGGGCACCGGTCCCCCATCCGGGATGCGGATATGGCTGGCGATGACCGCGCCGCCCAACCGGTCGGGGACCAGGTCGCGATACTGCATCCCCGCGCGTCCGATCACCCAGGGCGCGCCATCGGCCAAGCGCCGCAGGCCGAAACCCTGCTGCACCTCTGGCATGGCGAAGGCGGGCTCGGCCGCTCCGAAGATAAGCGTCGTGCCCCCCGGCGCAGTGACCTTTGGCCCGTCACCCTCCAAACGCAACATGGGCGCGCCCGCCGCCGCGCGGTCCAGCCGCAGGCGCAGTCCGCGTCCCGACATCCGCGCCACGGCCGGGTCGTCGGCCGGCCAGATGGCATCCAGCCGAAAACCATGGTCCTGCCAGAAAGCCAACTCGGCCCCGAAATCGGGCGCCGGGATCACCACTTCGGCATCGGCAGGGGCAGGCGGCTTGCGTTCCATGGGCGCCAGCCTCACCATGGCGAACGGCGAGCGTCAAACACAGTCTGCCCGCCAGGAATAGTTTAACGTTAAACTATTCGACTTGACGGCACGGGGGGATTTCCATGACCACACAAGATGACGACCATCAGGCCGCCTTGCGCCAGGCCGCGCTGGATTATCACCGCCTGCCCAAACCCGGAAAGCTGGAAATCCGCGCCACCAAGCCCTTGGCCAACGGACGTGACCTGGCCCGTGCCTATTCCCCCGGCGTGGCTGAGGCATCGTCGGCCATCCATGGCGACCCCGAAACCGCCGCCGATTACACCGCCCGCGGCAATCTGGTGGCCGTTGTCACCAATGGCACGGCGGTGCTGGGCTTGGGCAATATCGGCGCGCTGGCGTCGAAGCCGGTGATGGAAGGTAAGGCCGTCCTCTTCAAGAAATTCGCCAATATCGATTGCTTCGATATCGAGGTCGATTGCGCCGATCCCGAAAAGCTGGCCGATATCGTTTGCGCGTTGGAGCCCACCTTTGGCGCCATCAACCTCGAAGACATCAAGGCCCCCGATTGCTTCGTGGTGGAACGCATCTGCCGCGAACGCATGAACATCCCCGTCTTCCACGACGACCAGCACGGCACCGCCATCGTGGTGGGCGCCGCGGCCTTGAACGCGCTGCGCCTGACCGACCGCAAATGGGAAGACGTCAAGGTCGTCTCCACCGGCGGCGGGGCGGCGGGCATCGCCTGCCTGAACATGCTGCTGACGCTGGGCGTGCGGCGCGAAAATGTCTGGCTGTGCGATCTGCACGGCCTGGTCCATGAAGACCGCAGCGAAGACATGACGCCCCAGAAAGCCGCCTATGCCCAGCCGGGCGGGCCGCGCGCCTTGGGTGACGTGATCGAAGGGGCCGACCTGTTTTTGGGCCTGTCCGGGCCCAACATCCTGAAACCCGAAATGGTCCAGAAGATGGCCGCGAAGCCCATCATCTTCGCGCTGGCGAACCCGTCCCCCGAAATCGCCTATGACCTGGCCAAGCAGACGGCGCCCGATGCCATCATCGCCACGGGCCGCAGCGATCACCCCAACCAGGTCAACAACGTTCTGTGCTTTCCGTTCATCTTCCGCGGCGCGCTGGATGTGGGCGCGACCGAGATTAACGAGGCCATGAAGATCGGTTGTGTCGAAGGCATCGCCGCCCTGGCGCGCGCCACCACATCCGCCGAAGCCGCGGCCGCCTATGCGGGCGAACAGCTCACCTTCGGGCCCGATTACCTGATCCCCAAACCGTTCGATCCGCGCCTTATGGGCGTCGTCGCCACATCGGTGGCAAAGGCCGCCATGTCGTCGGGCGTGGCGCGCCGCCCCATTGAGGATATGGAGGCTTATAAGCGCAGCCTGGATGCGTCGATCTTCAAGTCGTCGCTGATCATGCGGCCCGTCTTCGCCGCCGCGTCCCAAGCCCAGCGACGCATCGTCTATGCCGAAGGTGAAGATGAGCGCGTGCTGCGCGCGGCTCAGGCCGTGATCGAAGAAACCACCGACAGCCCCATTCTGATCGGCCGACCGGAGGTCATCGCGACGCGCGCCGCGCGCGCCGGGCTGATCCTGAAGCCGGGCGAAAACGTTGAGATCGTGAACCCCGAAAGTGACCCCCGCTACCGCGATTATTGGGGCACCTATCACGAATTGATGGCGCGTCGTGGTGTGGCCCCCGACTTGGCCCGTGCGATCATGCGCACCAATACCACCGCCATCGGTGCCGTCATGGTCCACCGGGATGAGGCCGACTCGCTGATCTGCGGCACGTTTGGCCAGTTCCTCTGGCATCTGCGCTATGTCACCGATTTGCTGGGGCAGGGCGGCTTGCACCCCGTCGGCGCGCTCAGTCTGATGATCTTGGAAGATGGGCCGCTCTTCATCGCCGACACCCATGTCCATGCCGAACCCAGCCCCGACCAGATCGCAGAGACGGCCATTGCCTGTGCCCGCCATGTGCGCCGCTTTGGCGTCGAGCCCAAGATCGCGCTGTGTTCGGCCTCGCAATTTGGCAATCTCGACAGCCGCTCCGGCCGGATCATGCGCGCCGCCATCGAAAAGCTCGACGCCATGGCGCTGGATTTCCAGTACGAGGGCGAGATGAACCTTGATGCCGCGCTCGACCCCGATCTGCGCGCGCGCTTCCTGTCCGACAGCCGGATGACCGGGCCTGCCAACGTGCTGGTCTTCGCCTCCACCGATGCGGCGGGGGGCACGCGCAACATCCTCAAGGCGCGGGCTGGCGGGTTGGAGGTCGGGCCGATCCTGATGGGGATGGGCAACAAAGCGCATATTGTGACGCCGTCCATCACGGCGCGCGGGCTTCTCAACATCTCCGCTCTGGCGGGAACGCCGGTGGCGCATTATGGCTAGGATATGGTTGTTGTGCCCTTCCAGCGGCGTCGGGATGTCTGGCGCGATGGCGGCTTCCCCATCCCTTGGGGCGAGGGCCGGAGGGCGATCTTCGATCACCTAAGCAGCGGCGGCACAGGGAACCTGCCGGACGAAGACGAGGTTCGCGGTGATGGCGGCCTGGGTTGGGTGCCGGGTGCAAGGGACAACGTGCTGCACCGTCACGAAGGGCAGGTGGCGCCCGTCGTCGCCAAATTGCGTGCTGTCTTGCGGCAGCCCGATGCCGCCCGTCTGCGCGCGCTTTACGATGTGTTGATGGCCGAAGGCGTCATCGGCGTGGTGGATGAGGCGATTGTCGCGCTTTGTGCCGACCCTCCGCCCATGGACAGGCTAGAAACGCTGTGCCTGTGGCTTGCCCGCGCAAGCCCGGACCGCGAGGTGGTGAAGTTCGCCATTGCGATGCTGGGCCTTGTCCCCGGCGGGCGCCATCGGGAGCTTTTCCTGCTGCTCGGCGCCCATGAGGAATTCACCAAATTCGCCGCCGTGGCGTTGCAGACCACCTTGTCGGAGGCATCGGGCCAGGCTGCCTTGACCGAATTGGTCAAGGTCGTCGATGGCTGGGGCCGCATCGACCTGGTGGAGCGTTTGGCCCCCGATGGTGACGCCGAATTCCGCCATTGGCTGGTGCGCGGCGGGTTCCGCAATACGATCATGAACCAATATCTTGCGCTGATCGCGGCGCGCGACGGCGATTTGCTTGCGCAACTCCGCGCCCCCGAGGCCGGCAAGGACATGGCGTTGATCGACGGGGCTGCGGATATCTTTGCCGCTTTGTCGCCCGGCGGCCCCGCCCGAGATATGTGCGACTACGACGACGGCGTCGCGGCGGTGGAGCAATGGTTTGCGCTGGTGGCCGAGGCGCCCGTGCGTCTGGCCCATGGTCCGGCCATTCGCCGCCTGCGACGGATGGCCAGGCAGACGCCGCCGATCTGGGGGGCAGACGATGCGGCGCGTGTTCTGGCGCTGATCTCTGCCTATCTCCGCCGCCCTGACTTGCGCGACGAGATCAAAGCCGCCCTTGCGGGCGAAGACAAGCGGACATGGTGGCGCGCCGCCAATCTGGCGCCCATGCTGCGGCTGGATGTCTGGCCCCATGCTTTCGCCCGGCAGGCTCGCGATCCGTCGGGCCATTACTGGCAGGCCTTGATGGGAACCCGGGACCCGGCCCGCATCGACCGCACAATCGCATTGTTCCGGGATCAAGTCCCGCTTGAGACCATCGCGACCGGACCCGCCGACGAACTTGGCCTGGGCCAGATTTGGCGTGCCCATTCGGTGCTTGACGTCATCATGCAGGAACTGCGCCGCTTTCCGGGCCAGGGTTGGCCGTTGATTGCGGCGTCCCTTCGCAGCCCCGTGGTCCGAAATCGCAACATGGCCATTCAGGCATTGTCGGAATGGCGCCTGTCCGATTGGCCGGATGCGGCTTTGCCGCTGGTCCGGCAGGCCATCCGCGATGAGCCACGGGATGATGTCCGCAGGCGCCTGAAGGATTTGCTCAGACCAACGTCGGAGCGGGTCTGACGCCGGCCAGATGTTTCGCATGCGAAACATTTTTGGTTTGTTAATAATGTGTTAATCGCGGCTGAAGCGGTTTCCGAAAGACCTGAACCAGTATCTTCGAATACCGTCCCGACATCGCATTGACGTTGCAGCGTTTCACGAAAAGCTGATGGCTCAGGTTTTTCGAGAACCGCTCTAGGTGCGAGATCGACCAGATGGGTCCTGCCCCTGACGCAGCCCCCGCGCCTTCATTTCGGCACGGAAAACAGTGCGTTCATGGACGGCATCCGGGCCATCCACCAAGCGCAGCGTGCGCAAATGGCCCCAAAGCCGCGCCAGCTCCGTCTCTTGGCTGACGCCCGCGCCGCCATGCAGTTGGATCGCCATGTCGCACACATCGAGCGCCACCCGCGGCACCATCACCTTGGCCTGGCTGATCGCGGGGGCGGCGCGCTTCATGTCGCCGGTCTCGGCCTCGGCGGTGTCCATCTCGGCGGCGGCGCGCAACGTCAGCAAGCGTGCGGCGTCGATGCGGATGCGGGCGTCGGCGACCCGTTCCGCATTGCCGCCCAGCGACAGCAGATCTGTGCCGAAAGCCTGGCGCCCATGGCCGCGCGCGATGGCCAGCGACAGCGCCTTTTCGGCCATGCCAAGGGCGCGCATGCAATGGTGGATGCGTCCGGGCCCCAAGCGGCCCTGGGCGATTTCGAACCCCTTGCCCGGGCTCAGCAGCATGGCATCGGCCGGGACTCGCACATCGGTATAGCGGATATGCATGTGCCCATGGGGCGCATCGTCTTCGCCGAAGACCTGCATGCCGCGCAGGATCTCGATCCCCGGCGTGTCGGCGGGGACCACGACCATGGAATGGCGCTGGTGGCGTGGGCCCTCCGCATCGGTCAGGGCCAGCACGATATGAACGGCGCAGCGCGGATCGCCCGCGCCGGTGGACCACCATTTCTGCCCGTTGAGCACCCAATGGTTGCCATCCATCCGGCAGTCGAGCGCGATGTTGGAAGCATCGGAAGACGCCACCTCCGGTTCGGTCATCAGATAAGCGGAGCGGATATGCCCATCCATCAGCGGGGCAAGCCAGCGCGATTGCATGTCTTCGGTGCCGTAGCGGGCGAAGACTTCCATGTTGCCGGTATCGGGGGCGTTGCAGTTGAACACCTCGGGGGCGAGCCAGGATTTCCCCATCTCTTCGGCCAGATAGGCATAATCGACCGTGTTGATGCCCGGGCCCCCCGGCAAATGCGTGCGCCACAGGTTCCACAACCCCCGGTCGCGCGCCTTGGCCTTCAGCCCGTCCAGGATTTCGGCCTGGCGGGGGGTGTGTTCCCAGCGGTTGCCGGTCGCGCCGGTTTCGGCATGGAATTCGGCATCCAGCGGCGCGATGTCGTCGGACACCATGGCGGCCACCGCGTTGCGCAATTCGCGCCCTCGGGGGGTGAGGCTGAGATCCATGGCATGTCTCCTTCATGGGCACCCTTGCGGAGCGGGCCTGCCCGCGCAACCCTGCGCAGATGGATGGATTGCCCGAAGACCTTGCCCCCTGGCTGAGTGCGCGCCTGCCCGGGCGCCCGCGGATCGACCGCGCGCGGCGTTTCGGTATGGGTCAATCGAACCCCACCTGGCAATTGGAGACCGAGGCGGGACCGCTGGTTCTGCGTGCCAAGCCGCCGGGCAAGTTGCTGCCCAAGGCCCATATGGTGGAGCGCGAATACCGCGTCATGGGCGCGCTCCGCGACACCGATGTGCCGGTTCCGGGCATGGTGCTATTGGTGGAGGGCGACAATCCGCTGGGCCGCGCCTTCTATGTCATGGAGCATCTGGACGGCCGCATCTTTTGGGATCCGGCCTTGCCGGATGTGCCCGACCGCGGCGCGATCTATGGCGCCATGGCCGATGTGCTGGCGGCGCTGGGACGGGTGGATCCGGGTGCTGTGGGCTTGGCGGATTATGGGCGGGCCGAAGGCTTCTACGGACGCCAGGTGGCGCTTTGGTCGAAGCAATATGCCGCCTCGGTCGCGGAGCCCGATCCTGGCATGGTGGCGCTCGGTCATTGGCTGGCCGCTCAGAGCCCCGAAGACGCGGCCCCGGCGCTGGTGCATGGGGATTTCCGGCTCGACAATATGGTTTTCGATTGGGAGGCGCCGCGCGTGATCGGGGTGCTGGATTGGGAATTGTCCACGCTGGGGCACCCGACTATGGACCTCGCCTATCAGGTGATGCAGTGGCAGCTGCCCCATGACGGGCCATTGCGCGGTTTGGGTGGGGTGGATCGCGGGCGGCTGGGCCTGCCATCGGATGCCGATCACGTGGCCCGCGTGCGCCCCGACGTCGCGGATTGGGAGGTTTGGCTGGCTTTGTCGGCCTATCGGCTTGCGGCCATCCTGGCGGGTGTGGGTGCGCGGGCGGCAGCGGGAAATGCGTCGAACCCCGACCAGGGGCGGCGCTATGGCGCCATGGTGCCGGAGCTTGTGGCCTTAGGGACGCGCTGGATGGGGTGATGCATGGGCAGGCGGGGGACAGGCCCCGTTCTCGCAGGGCGAGGGCTCGCCCGAGGTGTTTTAGCAAGATGAGGGAAGTGCCGGGATAGCGCGGGGCTGCGGGTCAGAGTGTCTGGCGCGGCTGACCGGTCAGATGGGCCAGGCGGGCCATCACATCGATACCCATCTGCTCCAACAGCCCGATCGTATCGTTGGGCAGCCAGTTTTCCGCAATGAGCCCGTCCGCGCCGAAGCGGTAGAAATCCATCACGCGGAATGTCAGTTTTCGCCCCGTCGCGGGCACGCCCATATAGTCGGCGCCGGTATGGGTAAGGGCCACGTCGCCGCCGGTGACGGCGAAGGGCCCGTCGCTGAGCCGCACGAAATGGCCCGCGCCACGCCGGTCAGGGAAGGCGCGTAAGAAGGGGATTTGGTGGTGCGCGCGGAAGCCCGAAAGGCCCCGGCAGGCGCCGATATTGCCCCCGGCCCAATAGCTGAAATCCTGCGCCCAATGGTGCATGGGCATGGAATCAAGGTCTTTTCCGTCAAAGGCATGGAGTGCGTCGTGCATGGCAAGCACGCGCGCCAGACTGTCGGAGGGCGGCGCGTCGTCGAGGCGTAGGCCCTGGCCGCCCTTGGGCGCGGGCCAGTGTCCCCGGGCGCCAGTGGGCCGGGCCATGGGCCAGACCCCCGCCTGCTGCATGAGCGCGACCAAGTCCCACAAAAGCCAGGAAGTCTTGAGGCGCCCGTCCTCGAAATAATGGGCCTCTCCATAGGGCAAGGTGACCACGCCGCCGGTGGGCGGGATGCCCGCGAAAGATTCACGGAACGTGCCGAGATAGGCGCCGCAGCAGGCCACCAGATGGGGCGCACGGGGTGCCGTCCAACGGCTGTCGGGGCGGTTGTCGCCCGCCAGGAACAGCCCGTCGCGGCGCTCCATGTCGGGCAGGGCGCGGCGCAGGTCTTGCCATAGGGTGGCGACCTCGGTGCCGGTGCGGGGCCCGAACGGGGCGGAGGCCTCGGCCTGGGCGGCGGGATGCAGGACATCCAGATCGCCCCACGCCAGGTTTTCAAGGGCGGCATAGGCCGATTTGCGATCCATGGGCTGGGTTCCTTGCACTCCGGTGGCCGATGCGGCTTGCCGCAGGTCGGGCGGGGTGTCTAGGGTGGTCAAAACAGGGGATGGCATGGCAGATATTCAGCTTCAGCAGGTGACGAAACGATGGGGCGATTTCGTGGGCGTCCATGAATTCGACCTGGACATTCAGGACCGGGAATTTCTGGTGCTGCTGGGCCCCTCTGGCTGCGGTAAAACCACCACGATGCGGATGATCGCGGGGCTGGAGGATCCGACCAGTGGGGACATTCTGATCGACGGGGCGCGGGTCAACGATTTGGACCCGAAGGACCGTGACGTGGCCATGGTGTTCCAGTCCTACGGGCTCTACCCCAACATGAATGTGTGGGAAAACATTCGTTTCCCGCTGAAGGTGCGCAAAGTCCCCGAGGAAGAACATGAGGAGCGGGTCAAGCGCGCCTCCGCCATGGTTGAGTTGGACGATTTCCTGCACCGCAAGCCCGCCGCCTTGTCGGGCGGCCAGCGTCAGCGCGTGGCTCTGGCGCGTGCCATCGTGCGCACGCCCAAGGTCTTCTTGATGGATGAGCCGCTGTCGAACCTAGACGCGAAACTGCGGGTCAGCACGCGGGCGCAGATCAAGAACCTGAGCCACGAATTGCAAGTCACCACCATCTACGTGACCCATGACCAGATCGAGGCCATGACTTTGGCCGACCGGGTCGTGGTCATGAAACAGGGCATCGTGCAGCAAGTGGGCACACCCACTGAAATCTATGACCGCCCGGCCAATACCTTCGTGGCGGGCTTCATCGGCTCGCCCGCCATGAACTTGATGGAGGGCGAAGTGGTCGATGGCGTCTTCCACGCGGCGGGCGTGGACATTCCAGGTTTTGACGGCGTGAAGGGGCCGGTCACCTGCGGCTTCCGCGCCGAAGATGCCAGCGTGGCCGAGGGCGCGGGCCAGGTGCAGGCGCCGGTCTATTCCATGGAATTGCTGGGCGATTCCACCATGGTCACCGTGCGCGCGGGCGGTGCGCTGGTGGCGGTGAAAGCGCCCAAGGAATACCGCACCCAGATCAAGGCGCCCTTCGCCGCCCATGTGCCGCGCGACATTTGCCATCTGTTCGATGCCAAGTCCGGCGAGCGCGTCGCATGAACAGATGGATCCTGGCAGCCCTGGTCGCCATCGTCGGTGGTGGGGCCGTCTTGGGGCTGCGCACTTGGCTGGCACCGAACGAGCTGTGCCAAGCTGCCAATGCGGCGGCTGCCGACATCAACAACCGAGCGCCCTTTCTGGTGGATGAAATCACGTCCGTCATCGGTGCGGATGTGGATTGCGACAGTGAAGTCTTCCAGTATCGTCGGCAGTTGGGCGTCGATCCGGACGCGCTGGCCCCCGGCTGGGTGGAGCGCAAGGGGGCCGAGCATCGGACGCTCCATTGCAACGCACAGGGTTTGGCCTCGGTCTCGGGTTGGACGGTGCGCGACGTGGTGGCGGGGCCGGACGGCGTGGTATTCCAGACCTTTGAGACAACGCCTGCCGATTGCGCGTGACCGGGCGTGGACATCCATGACCTGATCGTCGTGGGGGGTGGGGCGGCGGGCGCCACCTGTGCCGGGCGCCTGTCGGAGTTGCGGCCTGACCTGTCCATCGCCGTGTTGGAGGCTGGGCCAAGCGACCGCCATCCGCTGGTTGCGATGCCCTTCGGTTTGATCGCGCTCATGGGGTCCGCGCGGGATTGGCGCTTCCGCTCGGCCCCGCAGGCGGCTTTGGGCGGGCGGTGCGTGGCCGTGCCGCGGGGGCGGATGCTGGGGGGCTCGGCCTCCATCAATTCCATGGTGTGGTTTCGGGGACGGGCGGACGATTACGACCATTGGGGGCCGGGCTGGGGGTGGGACGTCGTGGCGCCGGTCTCTGACGCGGTGGAGGCCGAGATGCGGCCGCGCGTTTTGCGCGACCCCCATCCCCTGAGCCTGGCCTTGGGCGAGGTCCATAGTGGGCCGCCCACGCCGGAACGGGTCTCGTCCGGGCCCTTCGTGGTGAATATGGAGGCAGGTCGGCGACGGTCGCCGGTGGATGCTTTCCTGCGGGGTCGCGCTGTGCACGTGGTGACGGGGGCAGAGATCTCGGGGCTGGTGCTGGAAGACGGCCGCGCGCGGGGTGTGGTGTTGGCCGACGGGCGGCAGATTTCGGCGCGGACCGGCGTGGTGCTGGCCGCCGGTGCCATCGGATCGCCCGCCTTGCTGATGCGGTCGGGGATCGGGCCGGGGGCGGTTTTGGCCGAGGCCGGGATTTCACCGGTGCGGGACGTTGCGGGTGTGGGTCGCAACCTGCATGACCACCCGGCGGTGGCGGTGCACCATCAAGGGCCCGGATCGGGCCGGGGGCTGACATGGGGGCAATTGCCGGGCTGGGCCTTGGCCCCTTTCCGGTGGGCTTTGACGGGGCGGGGGCCGCTGGCGTCGAACACGGTGGAGGCCGGGGCGTTTTTGGCGGATGGGGCGGGGATGCCGCGCTGGCAGGTTCACTTCATCCCCGCGCGATTGGGCCATGGGGCGCGGGCCATCGGCTGGGGGGCCGGGTATTACGCGGATGTGTGCTTGATGCAGCCCCGCTCTCGCGGGCGGCTGACATTGGACCGGACCGGGGCGCCGGTGATCGACCTGGGCCTGCTGGCGGACGAGGCGGACCGGCGGGACATGCGCGAAGGGTTGCGGCGGCTTCGCGCGTTGATGAAGGAGGCGCCCTTCGGGGCCCGGCGCGCGCCAGAGGTCTTTCCGGCTTGTGGCGATGACGATGCAGCGTTGGACCGGCATTTGGAGGCGCGGTTGGGCACCGCCTATCACCCGGTGGGGACCTGCGCGATCGGGTCGGTGGTGACGTCCGACTTGGCTGTGGATGGGGTGGAAGGGCTGTGGGTCGCTGATGCGTCGGTGATGCCGTGTATCACCTCGGCCAACACGAATGCGCCGTCGATCATGATCGGATATCGCGCGGCGGGCTTGGTGGCGCGGCACAGGTAAGGTCTGGGGGCCAGGCCCGAGATGTTACGTGCAGAACAAGGCAATTTCCGTATCCCCTCCGCATCGTGGACCGGATTCGAGCCCAGAGGGTGCCGGTCCATCGACGGGCTGCCCTGGGCCCGGCGATTTGGGTGACGTTGATACATCGCTGGGGTGGCGCGCGGGTATCGCAGCCATAAAGCGCCAGACCGACCGTTGGATCGCGTTCGTCGGGTTTACGTGGCGCCACCGGCGCGCCGGTTCCTCATCACTGCGGCCCGCCGATGGACCGGCTTGCGCGGTACGGGCGAAAGGCATCTTGGGACATTGAGGAAGGCATGGGCCGGGTAACTTCAGTCACATTTCACCGCCATACTGGTAACATTAGATCAGTAGTGTTGACATATTTTGGGTCATTATTGTTGACCTAATACATGTCCGTGCAATCCGCTTTCACCCCCCGCTTTGCCGCAAGAATGGCCGGTGCCGCTGCCTCGGAAATCCGCGAGCTGCTGAAGGTCGCTGAGCGGCCCGACATCCTCAGCTTCGGAGGTGGTATCCCGGACCCGGCTCTGTTTCCGGTGGAGGCTATGGCGGATGCGGTGGCACGGATCTTAGGCGCGCCAGAAACTGCCGCGAAGACATTGCAATACTCGGTCAGTGAGGGCGACCCCGACCTGCGGGCCTGGATCGCGGCGCATATGGGCAAGATGGGCTGCCCCTGCGCGCCCGAAAACATACTGATCACCAGCGGCGCGCAGCAGGGGCTCGACTATCTGGGGCGGCTGTTCGTCAACAAGGGCGACCGGGTGCATACGGCCTGGCCCACCTATTTGGGCGCCTTGCAAGCCTTTGCGCCCAACAGACCCGAATACGTGCGACTTGACCCTGGGCGCAACGCTGCAAGCCCCGCCGATGGGCGCAGCGCGCTGGCCTATGTGGTGCCTGATTTTGCCAATCCTACGGGGGACACCTTGGGCGCGGAGGCGCGGGCGGCGGTGTTGGACCTGGCGCGCGCGGAAGACATGATCGTGATCGAGGACAGCCCCTATGTGGCGTTGCGCTTCGAGGGTGCGGCGCAAGTGCCGCTTTTGGCGCAGGACATCGCGGAGATGGGGCATGTGGACCGGTCCCGGGTGGTCTATCTGGGCTCGTTCTCCAAGGTATTGGCCCCTGGGCTGCGGGTGGGCTGGGCCTGCGCGGCGCGTTCGGTGATCGAACGATTGGTGCTGATGAAGCAGGCCAGCGACTTGAACGCGCCGCGGCTTAACCAGATGGCGGTGCTGGCCGTGGCGGTGGCTGGGTTGGACGCGCACGTGGCGCGCGCCATCGACACCTATCGCCCCCGCCGCGACGCGATGCTGGCGGCCTTGGCGCGGCACATGCCGGAGGGCGTCGCCTGGAACCGACCCGAGGGCGGGATGTTCCTTTGGCTGACCTTGCCGCCTGCACTGGACGCCGCGGCGTTGCTGCCGCAGGCCATGGAGGTGGCCAAGGTCGCCTACGTGCCGGGTGCCGCGTTCTTCCCGGATCGCGGGCAGGGGAACTGCCTGCGGCTGAGCTATTCGCAAGCCGCGCCCGATCAGATCGAGGCGGGGATTGCGCGGCTGGGCGCGTTTTTTCGGAACGCCTTGGGGCATCGACGCTGAGCCTTGCTGCGGCTACGGCTGGCGGGATGTGATGCAGGAGGGATGCGGATGAAAGGGTCAAGGCCGGAACAGGCGGCGCTGACGCGCGATACCGATATGTCGAAGACGGAGGCCACGCGCGCCGTGATCGAGGTCATGGTGGACGGGCTCAACGACCACCGGATTACGGATATTGGGGAATTCTTCTCGGAAAGTTTTCGCTGGATGGGAAACCAGGGCTGCGGCACCAAGACCGGCCTCCGGGAATTCCAGGACAATTGGCAAAAGCCGTTCCAGGCGGCGTTCGGCGATAAGGTCTGCATTGACGAAGCCCGGCTTTACATGGGCGAATGGGCCGCGGCCTTCGGGCGCCAGGAGGCCACCCATCACGGCCCTTTCATGGGGATCGAGCCGACGGGCAAGCGGGTGGAGATCCGCTACATGGATTTCTGGAAGGTGGTGGACGGCAAGATCGTGGACAATTGGGTCATGGTCGATTTCCCCCATGTGCTGGCGCAGCTTGGCCGGGACGTCTTCGACGGCGACGGGTGGGAGGCATTCGACCGTGGCGATAAAGCGCCCCCGGCGGTGTGAAGCGGCGGGGCCACGGGCGATCGCACCTCTTGAGTTGGAGCTATGCGGGGCCCAACGGAAAGAGGGGTTCGGCGCCAGAGCGCAGGTTGATCATATGTCTTGAAAACCTCGCGTTACGCAGTGTTTTGAGATGCACAGGATTTCAACGCTGCGTGCCGTGATTTCAAATTTCACGGGACCCGTATCGAATAGGAAATTCGCTACCGCGTTTCTCGAAAAACCTGGATTACGCAGAGTTTCGAGAAACGCTAGATTTTAACGTCTTGAGTTGCGATTTCGCTTTCAGCTTGTCGCAAGTTAAATGCGAAATGCTTTAATATCCCGCAACAGTGGCGCTCACCTTGTCAAAGCGCCGGGCTTTCAAATCATCAGGTGAGATCCAAAAGGCCAAATTGCCGGAATCCCCGAACATGAAACCCATGGCCGGATCTGAGACCAATTGTAACAGGAGGCGCTTGCCGTCTTCGTACTCATCTTGAATGGCATCGTAGTTTCCAAACATCTGGTGCCAGGTGCTGTCACTGGGAAGTCTGCCTTTTTCTACGATAGCATCCTGAATGGCTTGTGGCAATCGCGCAAAGAGATCGGGCGACCCGGTTGCCATTGCCATGAAGGGATCATCAAAGAGCCTGGACGTCTGAAAACAATACCGCGACCGGCCGGCGGAGAACACATCATGGTATTTCCCTTTTTCACCCAGATAGGCTGAGGTATCTTCTACCTGTCGCAATACTGTGCGAAACCAAGCGGCATCCTGGGACGACAGCCGATCAAAGCGCTGCTTTCCTTGAAGCCGGATTGTGACTGTTTGCGCGAAGGCCTGGAATTCTGGCCAGTTTTTGGACAATCCTTGGAGCTGTTTTTCCTTGTCCGCGATCAACCGCTTATACAAAGTTGCTGCCTTTGGTTGATATCTGGATTGCTGCGCAGAGGAATCCGCATAATGTTTGATCTTCTCGCGTAGATGTTCTTGCCGCCGGGCAAGGCCCCCGTCACCTGCATCCAGTGCTTTGGCAAAACGGGAAACAGAATCCCAGACCAGGAGAGGGTCTTTGTCGTAGATTTCGTGCAGGAGATTTCTGCGGCTAAAGTAAACAGTTGGGCCCGCAATGCGCTGCACGTTTTCTTTTCGCTTCTGGCGGATGGTTTCTGCTACAGCCTGGGTATTGTCTACATTTGGAGGCCGGATATCTGGCAGAGCTTCGAATGCAATGGGCCAGCGCGGAAACGTGACGCTGCCTTCATCGGGCAGTTCGCCGGAAATCGCCTTGTCGTCCATATCATGCGGCATATCGCAAGGGCCGGGCGCTTCGACGAACAGCGCGGTTCCGCCAAGGGTTTGCCCTTCAATGGCGTCTACAAAGAAGGCGAGGGAGCCGAAAGCTGGCAAGATTTGCTTGTCCATCTGCCCGTGGCTGTTTCCATTGGTGACCGCGCCTTCGGGATGCGACAAGAGATTAACGCTGGCGCAATCAATCGTGGCCACGTGGAATAGCGGACGGCCGTCTGCCGCCCGAGGCTATGGCAGTGGGCCCAGCATCGGCAGACCGCCGAGCCAGCTTGTCCCGCCAAGAAACTGCTGCCGGTCGCCTCGCCCAGTCCGGTAAAGGAGTATCCCGTTTTCAAGAATGGGTGTTCGTTTTGCCATCTGGTGGTCCATTGATTGGTGAACAGGTCTACGTTGGTTTGGCGACACTTGACCGCGCTTGCCAAAGCGCCCGGTCCCCGCCGCCGGGCGCCGTCAGCCCAAGATCACACCCATCACAACCATCATCAGCCCCAACGCCGACACCGCCAACGCGCCCAGGTTCAGCGCCACCAGACGGCGCAGGCGGGCCTCCATCGCTTCGCCTTCCAGGCCCTCGCGCTTGGCGCGGGCGGCGACGATGATGCACCAGATGAGGCCGCCGAGCCCCGCGACGGCCAATGCCGCACCGATCCACACCAAAGCTGCCATATCCCGCCATCCTCGCGTTGCATCACCCCGCCCCGGGCGCTACCGAAGGGCTTCCAACGATACAAGGGGAGCAGGCACATGGCCGATCTGAAAGTCGTCGAAGACGGTGGCGCGGACACGTATCGCGTGACAGCCGAAGAGTTGCGGCAATTCATCGAACGCGTCGAGCGGCTGGAGCAGGAAAAGAAGGACCTCGCCGAACAGGTCAAGGAGGTCTACGCCGAAGCCAAGGGGCGCGGCTACGACACCAAGGTCATGCGCAAGCTGATCGCACTGCGCAAGCGCGAGCCCGATGATATCGCTGAAGAAGAGGCGGTGTTGGAGATGTACAAGGAAGCGCTTGGGATGAACTGAGCGCTGTTCGGCTGGGACAGTTATGGCAATTGGCTTGGGAGCGGCCGGGTCGTGGCTAGCGGAGTGAGCGACTGACGGGTGTGAGCCCAAAATTAGGGATGCTGCAAACTGCCCGAACGCCCGCTATCCGTTCTCAGCAGCCAATCGTTTGGCCAGCACCAAGCTCAACGCCATCGCCGCCAGCAGGAAGACGGCGCCGACGCTCCAGGCCATGGGCGTCGAGTACAATTCCGCAAGGGCTCCCGCCATGATCAGCCCCGCCGCGCCCCCGAGTTGCTGCATCAGGGATCGCAGCGACAGCATGGTGGACCTCTGACGATCCTCCACACAAGCGTGCAGGATGCTGCTCGCCGGCGTCTCGCTTGCTCCGAGAGCGATGGAATACAGCACGAAGACGCCGACGAATCCGGCGATGCCGCCTTGCATCGCCAGGGCGACCTGCAGAGCCGCGAGACAGGCAAAGACCCCCGCGAGCGTCACGGCGTGGCGACGCCTGAAAAACCGGCTGATATGGGGCGACAGCGACGCACCGAGAGCGATCGCGAAGAAGTAGATCGCGGTCAGCGCACCGATGAACGTGTTGGCGTAGCCCTCGTCCAGCATGGGTTTGGCATAGGTCGGCCAGATCACTTCAACCGGGTTCGTCGCCATCAGGAACAGCGCCAGAGCCGCCAGAAGCAGGGACAGCGTCGGATGCTTCAGCGCCAGAAGACCGGCCTCGGCGATCACCGACGGGACATTGGCGAAGCTGAGTCGGAGCGCGCCCGGGTTCAGCGGACGCGGGTCCTCGGCGATCGCGACCATGGTGAAGATCAGCACGCCGACCATCACGGCGAAGCTCGCCGCGTAGGAGACGTCATAGATGCTGATCCCGTGCCGAAGGCCTAGCGACCCAAACGCATCTGGCAGCAGACCTCCCGAAATGGCACCGCAGGCAAGGCCCATGGCATTGGCCCATTGCGCCTTCGCCAGAGCGGGTTGGACATCCACATCAGGTGCCGCGGCCTTGAACGTTTCAACAAACCACGCGTCAAGCGTGCCTGACCGCAGAGCGCGCCCAAAGCCGATGAAGGCGAACGAGAGAGCCAGGACTGCGAAGTCGCTCGATGACAGAAAAAGTGTTAGCGAAACCAAACTGGCCACTGTCGCTGCGAGGAAAACCGGTTTGCGCCCAATGTTGTCGGCCAGGCCGCCGAACGGCAATTCCATCGCCATGGTCGTGAGTGAGTAGACACCGAACAGAAGCGAAATCTGGAACAGGTCCATGCCGCGATCCGTCAGCGCAAGCGCGACCACGGCCACCGTCAGACCCATGGCAAAGCGGTCAAGAAACTGATGCACCTGAAACACCCGAATGTGCCGTCGTGCCCCATCGGTCAGGGCTTTGAAAGAGAACTCAATTTCCGTCGCCATAGCGGCAGCATCTGCCTTCGCGCATCCGTGCGCAATGACTCATCCAGAAGAAGGGGATGCTAAGAACCGGACATTGGTGCAGACGCGGCGAAAGGCTGAATGTCAGCTGGGGATTCGATCGGTGGTCGCAACACTTTATGCTTTTTGGAGAGGTGGAGTGTTGATCATGAAGTACCGCGCACGGACGTTTACATTGACAAACAGAAGTCGGAGATGTGGGACCGGTGGCAACGAGGAGGGTCACTGAGTTCGATTGGGCGCAGGTTTGACCGTGCGTCGTCTTCGATCTTTCCGCATCTGGCTTTGACGGGCGGCATTCGACCACCTGTGCGGACCAAGTCTCGGCTGGCTCTAAGCTTAGAAGAGCGCGAGGAAATATCCCGCGGGTTGGCTCTGGAGCGGTCTTTGCGAGCCATGGCGCATGATCTCGAACGTTCTCCCTCAACCATCAGCCGGGAAGTACGCAGAAACGGGCGCCGCAATGCGTATCGTGCAGCCCCATCCGATCAACGCGCCTGGGACTGCGCAAGAAGGCCCAAAGCCTGTAAGCTCTCTTTCAACGAAGCCTTGTGCCGGTTCATTGCCCGAAAGCTGCGATTGAGGTGGTCGCCGCAGCAGATTGCGGGATGGCTGATGCGCAGACACCCCAACGACGAGCAAGAACGCGTGTCACACGAAACGATCTATCGCAGTCTTTATGTGCAGACCCGTGGGGTTCTGAAGAAGGAGCTTCCGCAATGCCTGCGTAGCCCGCGCGCCATCCGCCGATCCCGGCATGCAACGCAGAAGGGGCTGAAGCTGCGCAAGATCAAGGATGCGGTGCCGATCCGTGAATGCCCGCCCGAGATCAAGGATCGCGCTGTGCCAGGCCACCGGGAAGGCGATCTGATCGTTGGAGCAAACAACAGCTACATTGCCACGCTGGTCGATCGGCACTCGCGGTTCGTGATGCTGGCGAAGGTTGCCAACAAAGACACGCAGAGCGTGATCACGGCTCTGATCAAGCAGGCTCGCAAGCTGCCAAAGGAACTCTATCGCTCGCTGACTTGGGATCGTGGCTCGGAACTGACCGGTCACGTGCACTTCACCATGGTCACCAAGATCAATGTCTACTTCTGCGATCCGCAATCGCCTTGGCAGCGGGACAGCAACGAAAATACCAACCGGCTCCTGCGCCAATACTTCCCCAGGGGCCTCGATATCTCCAAATATAGCCAGGCCAAACTCAGTGCCGTCGCGCCACAGCTCAACGAGCGGCCGCGAAAGACTTGCAATACGAAACACCGGCAGAGAAGTTCGCTCAGTGTGTTGCGGCGATCCCTTGAATCCGCCAGCGCAAAACGGACCGAGAGCGCTTCAACTCTACTTAGAACCAAAGCCGTACCAGCACTGGTTCGGTGGGTCGGTTTCTTGAGCATTTTGCGGCGATGCGCTGCCGACAGGCCGTTGTAAGTCGTGCCCGGGGCCAAGTGCTGGACGGGTCCGGCCGAAGCGCCTCACGGCCCTTTCAGGGCGCGCGGCTTCATAGCCTTCCCAGAGCCAGGTCCTCGTGCAGTGTTACCTTTTAACGCAAGCGTGGCTTACGGCTGGATGAAGGTCAGGTCGGCGCGGGTCTTGAGACCCTCGACATCGCGCTCATAAAGATCGGACAGGCCCGCAATCATGTCTTCGGACCAGCCGGGCAGGTTGATCTCGGGTTCCACCTTCATGTCGTCGGCATATTTGCCAAGGAAGGCCGTCACCACCTTGCGCCAGACCTCCATCGAGGGGGCGGGGTTGTCCTTGAGGTAGACCTCCAGGCGCTTGAACCCGGACGGCGTCATGATCTGCTGCAAGACGGCGTTTTCGCCCTTCATCCGGACATCGACGCCCGAGACCACGCGCAGAAGGTCGGGCCAGATCATTGGCAGGTCTTCGTTGCACCAGATTGTTAGGGGGACTTCGGGGCAGCTGCTTCGCAGGGCCTCGATCGGTTGGGACCACGCGATATTTGCCAGGTTATGGCCGCTCACGAAGGCGCTGAAATCGTCTGAAGACGACGCCTCAAAGATGGCGGGAACAAAAGTGGCCGGGTTGCGCATGGCTAGAAAGAACTGGACGTTATGCCCGGGAAAGAGGTCGCGCAGCATGGCGGCGCGCTGACCCGCCTCAGCATAGATCGTGTTGCCAGCCAGCACTTTGGCGTAGATGCCCAGGAATGCTTCGTAGCTCAGCACCATCCGGCTGACAGACGTGTCTTCGCCCAAGATATCGGCGATAAGGGGGTCGCCCGCGCCCGGCATCACATTGCCCCGCCGCGTCTGCAACGCCTTGCGGATGGCGGGCCGCGCCCGGCCCTGGGGCGGAACGGCCACGCCATAGGTGCGCAGCATGTCGCCATTGCGGCTGAGCGTCTTCACGATCAGGTCTTCGTCGGTGCAATGCGCGCCCAGATGGATGGCGATGTCCAAGTCTGCTCTTCCCCGTTTGGGCCTTTGCGCAAAGCCATAGCCGCGCCCCGCCGTGCAGGCAAATGTCAAAGGGTCGGAGATGTGCGGCGACTGTTGGGCGCCGGGTGCGATTTTCTGCGCCTGTGTCGCGCGTGCATCCCTTGCCGGACGGATCAAGGGCCGCTAAATGCCTTCAAGCGCCCCTATAGCTCAGCTGGTAGAGCAACTGATTTGTAATCAGTAGGTCCGCGGTTCGAGTCCGTGTGGGGGCACCATCATCTTCGGCGGGTCTTGGTTGGTGCGGCTTTCTGGCTGCCAGACTTTTCCGTGTGCGAAAGCGGCGATTGGTACATCGGCCAACTGCCTTGCGATACTGTCGGAGTGACAGTCGGACATGCTGAACTGCCAGCCGCTTCTCAAGGCGGGGATACTACAGACCCAGACCGAGCAGTGTTGGCAGCCAAAGGATCAAGCCCGGGATCGACACAAGCAACACCAGTCGGATCAAATCGGCCGCGATGAACGGCAGGATGCCGCGGGACATGTCGCTCAGCGATATCTGGGGGGCGACGCCTTTGATCACGAAGAGGTTCATGCCGATGGGTGGTGTGATCAGCCCGATTTCGACGACCGAGACCATCAGCACGCCGAACCAGATGGGGTCGTAGCCCAGCCCCGTGACCAGTGTGTGGGCGGGCACCACGGTCAAAAGGATGATGGACAGTGAATCCATGAAGCAGCCCAGCACGATGTAGAAGATGATAAGCGCAAAGATCACGGTGCCCGGCGCCAGGCCAGAGGCGGTTATCCAGTCCAGAAGGGTCTCGGTCAGGCGAGACTGTTCCAAGAAGAAATTGAAGAGCGTCGCGCCGATCAGGATCATGAAGATCATGCCGGTCATGGTGGCCGTCTCTAACATGCCCGCCCGCAGGCTCTGGCGCGTCAGCCGCCCGCGAAGAAGCGCGATCAGAAGGGCGCCGCCTGCGCCCACCGCCGCCGCCTCGGTGGGCGAAAAGAGCCCCGCATAGATGCCGCCAATCACCGTCACGATCAGCAACATCGCGTCCCACATGCCCGCAAGTGCGGGCAGGCGCGCGCGCCAGGGCAGATAGGTCGTGGGTGGCGCGATATCGGGGCGGCGCATCACCAGAAGCCGGATCGCGCCCATGTAAAGAAGCGCGGCCAAGATGCCGGGGATCATGGCGCCCGCGAAAAGTGCGCCGATGCTTTCCTCGGTCATGAGCGCATAGATCACCAGAAGGATCGAGGGCGGGATCAACACGCCCAACGTGCCGCCTGCTGCCACGACTGCGCCCGATAGGCGTTGGGAATAGCCGCGGCTTTCCATCTCGGGCAGGGCGATTTTGCCCATGGTCGCGCAGGTGGCCAGAGATGAGCCGCTGATGGCGCCGAAGACGGCGCAGGCCCCGATGGTGGCCGAGGCCAGGCCGCCGGGTCGATGCCCCACGAAGGCGATCAGCCCGCGAAACAGGTTCTCCGACAGGCCGGAATGGGACGCGAAAACGCCCATGAAGACGAAAAGCGGCACGACCGACAGGCCGTAGGGAAAGATCGTCTCAAATGGCAGGCTGGCGATGACATAGGTGGCGGAAAACCAATCCCCCAACAGGATTGCGCCCACCAGCCCCACCAGGGCCATGGCCAAAGCCACGGGCACCCGCAGCATGGCAAGGCCGAGGGCGATAGCAAAGCCCGCGAAGCCGATCCAGGCCAAGTCAGCGCCCGCCGCTTGTGAAAATGCGGGCTGCACGCACCAGGCAGACCAGCGCCGATAGTCCAAGCCCGGACACCAGCGCGGCCCAGAAGAACACCATGGGGATGGCAAGGTCCTGGGAGACATCGCCATAGGTCCAGACTTCCCAGCCCCGTTTGGCGCTGAGCCAACACAAGAAGGCCGTGACCGCTGCGCCGAGCAGGCTGGCGCAGATATCGAGCATCCATTTCCCGCGCGCGCCAAGGGCGCCGCCCAGGAGGTCGATCCTCACGTGGCCGCCATTGGAAAAAGCGTAGGGAATGGACATGGAAACCGCGATCATCACGCTGAGCTGCGTCAGATCCACCGATCCAATGAACGACCCGCCACCCAGCCGCCGCCAGATGATGTCGCCGATGACGACCGCAATAGCAGCGACCAAGGCGAAGATCCCCAGCATGGCCAGGCCCGACGTGACCCGCAACAGGCCGTCGTCCAAACGCTGGGCGAGGGCGGCTTGGCCGCTCCCGTCTTCTGGCTGCACTCCCTTCGCCATGATCGGGTCAGGTCGCCTCGAACCCGGCCACAAGGTCCTGCGCACGCGCATAGAGAGCCTGCGGATCGGCCACGCCCTGGTCGGCCATGCCAGCCAGGAAACCGTCGATCATGGGCTGCATCTGCTCGCGCCAAGCGGTGCGCGTGGCAGCGTCGATCTCGATGATTTCGTTGCCGCGTTCGATTGCGTCATTCTTTCCACGGGCATCCCAAGCGTCCCACCAATCGCCAAAACGCGCGACAAGGGTGTCGCCGGTCATATCTTCCAGTACGTCGCGGATTTCGGTCGGCAGCCCGTCGAATTTGCGTTGGTTCATGACCACGTGAAAGCCTGCCACATAGGCGCGGGCATCAGTGTGGTACTTCAACAGCTCATTGGCGCGGATCGCACCCACCAGATCCCAGGTGGTGACGACGCCGTTCAGGCTGCCTTTCTGCAGGTTTTCGTAAATGGCGGACGGCGGCATCCCGACGGGCGAGGCGCCGGCGGCTTCCAACATGGCGGATACGGCGGGGCTGGGCGTGCGCAGGCGCAACCCGGCCAAGTCTTCCAGCGTGCGGACGGGTTTGTCGATGGTGTGGAAAAGGCCCCCGTGGTGGGTGAAAAGGCCCAGCACCTTAAAGTCTTCGTAGTCACTGCCAAGCGCGCCTTGCTTGTAAAGCTCCCACAAGGCCAAGGATCCGGCGCCTGCATCTTCCACGAGGAAAGGCATTTCGATTACGGCGGCGGACGGATAGCGGTCGCGGGGAATGCCGTTGAGCCCAAGGGCGATGTCGATGACGCCCGCGCGGACTTGATCGGCCTGCCGGTCGATCTTGCCAAAGGCGCTGGTGGCGTCGAACAGCTCCACCGCGACGGCGCCATTGGTCCGCTCCGCGATCTCGGCCGCCCAGGGGGCCATGAAATCGGCGGTGAAGCCATGGCGGGGCGGCAGATAGTTGCTGAGCTTGAGCGTGACCTCGGCGGCCTTGGCCTGCCCGGCCAGCGTCACGAGCGATGTGGCGCCAATGGTGGCAAGCGCGCCGCGCCGCGTGAAAGTGTGTGTCATGAGATCCTCCCTGATCCGATTTCAGATTAGTCCGGGGCAGGGGCCGCGTCGCGAAACGCGTCCTCCGCCATGCAATGTTCATAGATGTCGAGGACACGTCCGAAGCCGTCGATGTCGACCCCGAACCGGCGGGCGTTATGCACTTGGGGCACGATGCAAATATCGGCCAGCGTTGGGCTTTCCCCAATGCAGAACGTCGACGGGCCGCCGCCCTGGGCTGCCAATTGCCGCTCCAACACGGCGAAGCCTTCCTGGACCCAATGGGCGTACCAATCCTGCTTCGCGGCCTCCGTCAGACCCATGGGGCCGGTCAGCCGTTTGAGCACGCGCGGCACATTGAGCGGATGGATGTCGCAGGCGACTGTCAGCGCAATAGCGCGGACAGCCAGCGCATCCTCGGCATCTGCGGGGATCAGCCGCGGCGTAGGATGGGCCGTGTCCAGCCATTCGATCAAGGCCAAGGACTGGGCAAAGGCCCGGTGGCCAAAATCCATCACCGGGACGGCGGGCGCCCCGGCCAAGGCCACGAAATCCGCCGCCAGATGCCGGCCGCCACGCAGATCGACCCGTTCGACGGCGCGGGGTGTCAGCCCCTTCAGGTTCAGTGCGATCCGCAGACGGAACGACGACGACGAATAGGGGAAATCGTGAAGCGTGGCGTCGGAAAGGTGCAACGTCATCCGACGCGCCTCAGCCGTCGAAGGGCGGACCGATCCGCACCGTAAGGGGCGGCAGGCCGTCGATGGTGCAGGTGATCTCATCCCCGCTGACCACAGGCCCGACGCCAGCCGGCGTGCCAGTATAGATCAGGTCACCGGGGCGAAGCGCATAGTATTTCGAAAGGTCGGCGATGATTTCCGGCACCGACCAGATCAGATCGGCGATATCTGCATCCTGCCGGACCTCCCCGTTGACCGACAGGCTGATGCGTGCGGTTTCGACATGCCCGCCGCCTTCGACCATCTGCAAGCGGCCCGTGGGGCAGCTATCGGCGACGTTCTTGCCCACATCCCAGGGGCGGCCCTTGTCGCGCGCTTCCAGTTGGCGGTCGCGGCGCGTCATGTCGAGGCCCACGGCATAGCCGCAGATATGGGCCAGCGCGTCGGCCTGCGGGATGCGAAACCCGGGTGTGCCGACGGCCACGACCAGTTCCGCCTCATGGTGGTAATTGGCGGTCTCGGGTGGGTAGGGGATGGTGAGCGCATCCGCCGGGTCGGCATTGCGCACCGTTTCGGGCCATTTGGTAAAGTAGAAGGGCGGTTCGCGATCCGGGTCCTTGCCCATTTCGCGGGCATGGGCGGCGTAGTTGCGGCCCACGCAGAAGACGCGCGAAATTGGGAAATCGCGATCAGAAGTGGTCTTGAGGCAGGTTGGCGCCTCGGGTGCGAACCAAGTGTTCATTGCGACAGGCTTTCCTTCCAGAACCCCAGTTTTTCGTGACAGGCCCGGTCGGAATAGGAAAACAGCACCAGCGGCGCCTCTCCTGTATTCTCGATTTCGAGCGCGGCCCAAGACGGCACCGCGCCTACGTCGCGGGGACCGATGCCCAAAGCTTCGCCGCCCACATGCAGCATTCCCGCCCCCGACACGCCGGCAAAGACCGCACCCGCGCTTTGGCGACGGGCCTTCGTCTTCATGCCTGGCGGAACCATGGTCACGAAGGCGGAAATCGTGCGCATGATTGCCCCGCCGTCCCGGGGGTTGGTGAATTCCAGGGTCCAGCCGCGATGGGGGTCCACTGGGGTCTTTTGTGCGTATTGTGCCAGCGATTCCGACCAGACCGCATAGGGGAAGTGGAAGAGCGGGGTGTCCGTTTCTGCGGCCTGCATGTTGGTGGGCTTGAGATTTGCGCCATAGGCCGCGCGGGTGCGGCCTGAAATCGCGTGCTCATTGGCGGGGACGTTGCCTTCGCGTTCGGCGAACCCGGCCGAGAAACGTTGCACGATGGGGATGTCGAGCCCGTCGAGCCAGATGGTCGGGGCGACTGCGCCGCCATGTTCATGCCAGCGCCAGGACGGGGTCAGGACCAGATCGAAGGGCGCCATGTTCACCGGCTCTCCGTCGACCGATGTCCAGGCGCCTTCGGATTCCAACACGAAGCGCAAAGCAGACTGCGTGTGGCGGTGCACAGGCGCGGTTTCGCCCGGCAGAACCAGCTGCAATCCGGCATAGAGCGCGTCCGTCACGGTATGGTCCCCCGCCGTGCCGGGGTTTTCGAGAATGAGGACGCGGCGTTCCGCCTGTTCGGCGGTGATGCGGCGCCCAGCTTCCAGCAGTTGCGGCTTGAGCGCGGCGAAAGGCCAGACATGGGGCACCGCCCGCGGTTTCGGGGTTTCGGTGACCAAGGCCGCCATCACATCCCAAAGGGGGGACACCGATGCCTGATCTAGCGCGTGGCGAAAGTCGGCGCCGTCGATCGGTGCGGTGGTCGCGGCCATGATTCCCTCCCTTATGTCGTTACGCATTGCGTTGTGTATTACGTTTTGCGAAATGACAAGTCCAGTGGACGACGTTTGTGGCCGGCTGCTATCGCCGGTTCGGAAGAGGGGTGGATATGGGCGACGATTCTTTGACGGCCAAACGCGCGCGCCGCAGCGGTGTGCAATCCATCGAAATCGGTGGCGATCTGCTGGAGGCTATGGTCGATCTGGGCGCCCCCGCCGCTTTGTCCGACATCGCCAAGGCCAGCGGCCTGCAATCGGCCAAGGCCCATAGGTATCTGACCAGCCTATGTGAAGTTGGCTTGACCGTTCAGCACCGGGATACGGGCCGCTATGGCCTTGGGCCGCTCGCCTTGCGCATGGGGCTCTCGGCGATTTCACAGCACGACATCATCGAGCGGGCCTATGAAGTGCTGGTGACGCTTTGCACGGATCTGCGCACCTCGGGCCATCTGTCGGTCTGGTCCGAGGCCGGGCCGGTGGTGATCCGCAGCACCCATGGCGGCCCGCCGGTGATTTCACCCGTTTCGGTTGGCACGATTCTGCCGCTGCACCGTTCGGCCTCAGGGCTGATTTATCTTAGCTACATGCCTTTGGCTGCGACGGCTCAGGCGTTGGAAAAGCAGGCAATGGGTGGCGCGCCAAGTGCGGACGAAATTGCGGTTTTCCGTGATCGCATCACCGCAGCCGGATGCGCCTTCGCGGAAGGGCAGTATATTCCCGGCCTTTGCGCCATCGCCTTTCCGATCCTAAACCATGATACCTCTCTTGCGGGGGCGGTGACATTGGTTTCGACGGATCAAAGCCTGTTCACAGAACACAGCCCAGCCACAGAAACGGCTTTGCACGCCGTAGACGCGCTGCACCGGGATTGGTCACCGAAGTGACCTTGTCGAGTGACCGTCGGACGCCGCTCAAGACGCTTGATGCAATTGCCTTTCCGACGACGCGTGCCCGGGTGCAAGCGCCTCGTATCGCACCGGGGGCCGTCGATGGGCGAGCGCGTCGCAGATTTGCGGCTGTTGGGGGACGAAGCGTGGCGCTGCGCCAAACGGCAAGCTACATCTGGGCTTCGAATGATCGACAAAGAAAAAAGGGGTGTTTCGCACCCCTTTCGTTGTCATCCATTTCCGTCCTGATCGTCGATCAGGCGGCCTGCGGATAGAGCACGACACGTGACCGCATCGGGACGCGGTTATACAAGTCCACGGCTTGATCGTTGACCAAACGCGCGCAGCCATTCGACACGGCTGTCCCGATGGTGCCGGGGGCGTTCGTTCCGTGGATGCGCAGATAGGTGTCGCCCCGTCCAGGCTGGAACAGGTAGAGCGCGCGGGCCCCAAGTGGGTTGTCCGGCCCGCCGGGCATGCCGTCTTCCCATTCACGATAGGCGGGGTTTCGTTCCATCATGGCCTGGGTCGGTGTCCAGCTTGGCCATTCCTTCTTGGCGCCCACATAGAATTCGCCCGGCTCATAAAGACCCGGGCGCCCGATGCCGACCATATAGCGCATGGCGGTGCCGTTGGGCTGCGTCCAGTAGAGCATGAAGGTGTCGGGAATGACGTGGATTTCATTCGGCGCCACCCCTTCCCGGATCGGCACTTCCACGGGCATGAAATCGGGACGCAGCGCCCGTGCGAAGGCCTCTGTCGTCCCAAAAAGGGACAGCGCGGCGCTTCCGGCGATCAACTCACGACGATTCATGACGCACTCCTTCAAAAAACATCGACAGCCCAGATCTGGGCCAATTCCCGCTTATCCCGGACATAGCTGGGCGCGATTCTCAAGATCGCAAGGCCCGGCACCCCGTCTTTCGCGCCCCATGTGACGCAGATTCAACTCAGTTTCCGGCCATTTTTGCCTTTGGCTGCTGTTCGACCGGCTGTGTCACGTGTTGAACAGAAAGTGCAGGACATCCCCGTCGCGCACCACATATCCTTTGCCTTCGGCGCGCATCTTGCCCGCTTCCTTTGCGGGCTGTTCCCCTCCCAGCGTGACGAAATCGTCATAGGCGATGGTTTCGGCCCGAATGAACCCTTTCTCGAAATCCCCATGGATGACGCCCGCGGCCTTGGGGGCCGTCGTACCCTGCGGAACGGTCCAGGCGCGCGCTTCCTTAGGGCCCACGGTAAAGTAAGTCTCCAAATGCAAAAGCGCATAGCCCGCCCGGATCAACCGGTCCAAACCCGCTTCTTCCAAACCCATTTCTTCCAGGAATTCCGTGGCTTCTTCGTCTGAGAGTTGTGCAATCTCCTCCTCAATCTGGGCAGAGATCACCACATGCGCCGCACCCTGCGCCGCCGCCATCTTTGCCACGGCGGTCGAAAACACATTCCCGTCCGCCGCCGAGCTCTCGTCTACGTTGCAAACGTAAAGAATGGGTTTCGTCGTCAGAAGCTGAAGGCCCTTCCAGGCGCGCATATCTTCGTCTGCCACTTCGACGCTGCGCGCAGGCTTGCCAGCTTCCAACGCGGCCAGCGCGTCTTTGAGCAGCCGTTCCTGCTGCACGGCCTCCTTATCGCCGCCACGCACCTTGCGGCTAAGCCCTTGCAGGCGCTTTTCGATGGATTCCATGTCCGCGATCATCAGCTCCGTCTCGATGACCTCAGCATCTTCGACAGGGTTCACCCGGCCTTCCACATGGGTCACGTCGCCATCTTCAAAGCAGCGCAAAACATGGGCGATGGCGTCGGTTTCGCGGATATTGGCCAGGAATTGATTGCCCAGACCTTCACCCTTGGAGGCGCCCTTCACGAGCCCCGCAATGTCCACAAAGGTCATCCGCGTGGGGATGATCTGCTTGGATTGCGCGATGGCCGCCAGCTTATCGAGTCGCGCATCGGGCACGGCCACATCGCCCACATTGGGTTCGATGGTGCAGAAAGGGAAATTGGCTGCCTGGGCCGCTGCCGTCTTGGTCAGCGCGTTGAAAAGCGTCGACTTGCCCACATTCGGCAGTCCGACAATGCCCATCCTGAAACCCATCTCGTGCCCTCCGCTGACATCGGCGTCGCCTTAAAGCGTTTCACGCAGGACAGGAAACAAGTTTTCGGCGGCGGCGGTGGAAAGGCGCACGGCGTTGGGCCGTCAAGCGGCCCGGTTGCGCCCTTCGAAGATGATGAACCAGGCCAACAGAATGAACATCGGATGGGTCAGCCCGCCCGTCAGGAACAGGGCGGGGACCCAGATGAAGAAGGTCAGGATGCCTAAGATGGGGCGGCCTGCCAGCAGGATCGACAGGGGCGGCAAGAGGATCGCGAAGAGATAATTCATGGCAGGGATATGGGCATGGCTGGCCACAAGTTCCAGGCATGGCCCCCGCAATCCGCCTGCCGCCCATTGACCTTGCCCGCGCGCTGTCGCAGGCCTCCGCCAGACCGGATGCCGGAGGCCCCATGACCCGTATCGACGCCACCTTCGCCCGCCTTCGCCGAGAAGGCCGCAAGGCATTCGTGACCTACATCATGGCCGGTGACCCCGATGCCGCCACCGCAACTGACATCGTGCGCGGCCTGCCCGGCGCGGGGGTCGATATCATCGAATTGGGCCTGCCCTTCACCGACCCCATGGCCGATGGCCCGACCATCCAAGCCGCCGGACAGCGCGCGCTGGAAGGTGGCATGACGCTGGAGGGCACGTTGGACACGGTACGCGCGTTGCGATCCGAGGATGACACAACACCCGTCGTACTGATGGGCTACTATAACCCGATCTATTCGCGCGGCGTGGACCGTTTCCTGGCTGAGGCTGCGGAGGCCGGGGTGGATGGCCTCATCATCGTGGACTTGCCGCCCGAAGAAGATGCCGAATTGTGCATTCCCGCTCAGAAAGCGGGGCTGAACTTCATTCGGCTGGCGACGCCCACCACCGATGATGCGCGGCTGCCGACGGTGCTGCAAAACACTTCGGGCTTTGTGTATTACGTTTCGATCACCGGCATCACGGGGGCTGGCGCAGCCTCTGCCCAGCAGGTGGCACCGCAGGTGGCGCGGATCAAATCCGCCACCGACCTGCCCGTGATCGTGGGCTTCGGCATCAAGACGCCCGAGGCCAGCCAGGACATTGCCGCTGTGGCCGATGGCTGCGTCGTGGGCTCCGCCATTGTGGAGCGTATCGCCCGCGGCGATAGCGTCTCGAACGTACTGGCTTATGTGAAATCCCTTGCCGATGGGGCACATGCGGCCTGACTGGACCGCGTCGGCATCGTGCCGATGGGAATATCACGGGGCTTAAAAACCTGACGCATCAGCGTTTCCGAAAGCCGATTTTGTAGGTAAGTCTCGCCCCATGCTGATTTTCCTCCGTGGCACCGGGGTGCTGGGCGCCCTTCTATTTGGTTTGTTGCTTTCCCTGCTTTTGTTCTTTCCGGCAGGCCTGGAACGTTCTGCGCTAAGCTTCACGAAATCCCAGATCGAGACCGAGATGCTTGAACGCTATCCGGACCTCATCCCGGGGCAGGCGTCCGAAGGCTTGCAGCGACTATCGGAAACGCTGGGCTTCCGACAGAACGTCATCACCGAGCAATTGAAGACGGATCTGCCCGAAATCATCGCCTTCGCGGTCGAGCAATATTGCGGCTGCGCATCGACGCTTGAGGCCCGTACCGAAGACCGCGCCGCCGAAATCCGCGCGGGCATGGCCGCGCGTTTCGATGGGCTGGGGGCCACGCGGGGGCGCATCGCCGATATCATCATCGGGCAATACGACGCCACCGTGGCTGCGCTGCGCCAGGACGTGATGATCTTCCTTGGCACAAACCTTTTGGCCTTTCTGTCGGTGCTGGGGGCCACCTTTGCCCCGAAAGATCGGCGCGGCCTTGTTTTCTACCCGGCCATCATCCTCATCATCGCGGTGGGGATCAGCTCTTCGATCTATCTGTTTGAAACCGATTGGTTCTACACGATCATTTTCCAAAGCTATATGGGCTGGGGCTATGGGCTGATCCTGTTGGTGATCTTCGGGTTCTTGGTGGACATCCTGCTCAACTATGCGCGTGTGACGTTGAAGATCACCGCGAACTTACCCTTCGCGTTCGTGCCCTCTTGTTGAGGTGACAGGCGCCGCGAAGAAGCGGGCAAGGCGAGAGCCTATTGCGGCAGGTCCAGCACGAAATCCTCGCCCCAGCCATGGACGTTGTCATGGGCCCTGATCAGCACGCGCGCGGTCCCGTCCGGGATGGTGACGCCGCCCAGCGACCGCGTGAAAGGCTGTTCGTTTTCGTGTGGATGCAGCAATTCGCGATAGCCCAATTCCGTCCCGTCTTCGGCGAAGACTTTCCAGCCATCGGCATAGTGCTCCCACCCGGTATCGGCGTGGCGCACGGTGACGGAGAAGGTCCAGCCCGACCCGGATTGGCGCGCTGTGGCGCCTTCGACGACGGGCAGATCGGCAAGGGCTGGGGCGGCAAGGAAGAGGAGGGGGATAAGATAGCGCATGCGCCATCTTCCCCCGCCAAAACGACAGGAGCCATTCAATAAATCGCGATCAGGCCTGTGCCATTGTCCCGCAGGGCCTGGGTCGCCCGAGATCACAGCCAAGGCAGGTAAAAATCGGCTAAGATATGACTGGGAATCGTGGCTGCCGAAGACATGGTGGCACGATGCCACACGCAATTTTGTTGCCAGCGGGCGAAATTGGTTATATTTCCTTACCAATCCCGCAGTCGGAGGATGCCGCGATGGAAATGCCCAAGGTCGATCCCTTTATCCTGTCGCGGAAAGACGAACTCGTCGCGCGGCTTCTGACCGTACTGCCAGATGATGGCGTCATCCATGCCGACGAAGAGCTTCGGGCCTATGAATGCGATGCGTTGACGGCCTATCGCTGCCCGCCCTTGGCGGCCGTTTTGCCGCGCTCGACCGCCGAAGTCTCGGCGGTCCTGAAAATCTGCCATGAGATGGAAATTCCGGTGGTGCCCCGCGGCTCGGGCACGTCGCTCGCCGGGGGGGCATTGCCCACGGCCGATTCGGTCATCCTGGGCGTCGCCCGCCTGACCGACGTGTTGGAAACCGACTATGACGACCGCATCATCCGGGTGCAGACCGGGCGCACGAACCTGTCGGTGACAGGTGCGGTGGAAGCGGACGGCTTCTTCTATGCGCCCGATCCGTCCTCGCAATTGGCCTGCGCCATCGCGGGCAATATCGCCATGAATTCCGGCGGGGCGCATTGCCTGAAATACGGGGTGACTACCAACAACCTGCTGGGCGTCACCCTTGTCCAGATGGATGGCACGGTGGTGGAAATCGGGGGCGGGCACATGGATGCCGCGGGCCTTGATCTGCTGGGGGTGATCTGCGGCTCCGAGGGGCAGCTTGGCATCGTGACCGAGGCCACGTTGCGCATCCTGCCCAAGCCCGAAGGCGCGCGGCCCGTGCTGATCGGGTTTGACTCAAACGAGGTGGCGGGCGCTTGCGTGGCTGACATCATAAAGGCGGGCATTCTGCCGGTGGCCATCGAATTCATGGATCAGATCATCATCCGCATCACCGAAGACTATGCCAAGGCAGGCTATCCCGATTGCGAGGCATTGCTGATCGTCGAAGTGGAAGGCTCGGAAGACGAAATCGACGAGCAGCTTGCCCTGATCAAGGACATCGCCCGGCGTCACAACCCGGTGGAGCTACGCGAAAGCGGATCTGAGGCGGAAAGCGCGGCGATCTGGCTGGGTCGGAAATCGGCCTTCGGCGCCACCGGTCGCGTGGCCGACTACATGTGCCTCGACGGCACGATCCCGGTCTCGGAATTGCCCCGCGTGCTGCGTGGCATCGGTGATCTGTCGGACAAGTACGGGTTGCGGGTGGGCAACGTGTTCCATGCGGGCGATGGCAATATGCACCCTCTCATCATGTATGACGCCAACAAGCCGGGCGATTTGGAACTGGTGGAGGAAATGGGCGCCGAGATCCTGAAACTCTGTGTGGAAGTGGGGGGGTGCCTGACCGGCGAACACGGTGTCGGCATCGAAAAGCGCGACTTGATGAGCCACCAGTTCAATCCCGGCGACATGGAGGCGCAGATGCGCGTCAAAGACGTGTTCGACCCGAAATGGCTGCTCAACCCGGGCAAGGTTTTCCCGCTCGCCAGTATTGCGGAGCGCGGCGCCTGAGGCGCGGTGGGGATTTGAGTATTTTTGCCAGGATGAAGGGGGAGGGGCGGTGCTGACACCCGGAACGGAAGATGAGCTGGCGGAAATTCTGCGCGGCGCCAATGGGCCTTTGTCGGTGCGCGGCGGCGGGACGCGCCACGTGCCGGGGGCGGGGGAGCCGCTGACGACATCGGGGCTGCGGGGGATCACACTGTATGAGCCGGGCGCGCTGACCTTGGTGGCTCAGGCGGGCACGCCCATGGCCGAGATCGAGGCGGCGTTGGAGGCTGAGGGTCAGCGTCTGCCATTTGAGCCCATGGATCACCGCGGGCTGACGGGGCGCGAGGGGACACCGACCATCGGGGGCGCGGTGGCGTTGAACGCATCGGGGTCCCGGCGGGTGCAGGCCGGGGCGTGCCGGGATTCGCTTATTGGGGTGCGGTTCGTCGATGGCTCTGGGACCATCGTGAAGAATGGGGGCCGCGTGATGAAGAACGTCACCGGCTATGATCTGGTCAAGTTGCTGGCGGGATCGCGCGGGTCGTTGGGCGTGTTGACAGAGGTGGCCTTCAAGGTCCTGCCCGCCGCGGCGACGCAGGCCACATTGCGTTTGTCGGGACTTCCGGTCGCCGAAGCCGTGCGTGCGATGTCTGCCGGGCTGACGTCGCCGTTCGAAGTGACGGCGGCCGCCCATGACGGACAGGCAGGGGAGACTTTGCTGCGGATCGAAGGGATGGAGGGCTCCGTCGCTTATCGCACGGTGGAGCTTGGCCATGTGTTGGGCGATTTCGGGGGCGCGGAGGTTTTGGATGCCGACGCGTCCGCGGCGGCCTGGCTGCGCATCCGCGATGCCGTGCCCGTGGCGGGCGCGGGCGATATCTGGCGCGTCCATTGCCGCCCGAGCCAGGCGGCGGCCCTCGTGGAGGCGGCGGCGGCCGACGCCGCGCTGCTGGATTGGGGTGGGGGGCTCGTCTGGTTGCGTGTGCCAGCGGGTACCGATCTGCGCGCGGCCCTGCCAGCCTTCGATGGCCACGCCACCCGCGTCACCGGCACGGGGCCAGACGCGTTGCCACCCGAACCCGCGGCTTTGGCGGCGCTCACGTCTGGTATCCGCGATCGGTTCGATCCGCGCGGATTGTTCGCCGGGGTATGATGACACAGCGTGAGTGCCCATGCTGCGGGGCCAAAGCGGCCTTCGATGGCCACGGCACCTATGGCATTTGCCAGGTCTGCGATTGGGAAGACGACCCCGTTCAAGAACGCGATCCACAGTTTTCCGGCGGCGCCAACCGGCTTTCACTGGCCGAGGCGCGTGCCCGGTATCGGACGTCCAAAGCGACGACAGGATAGAAGATGCAAACCACCTTCACGCCCGAACAACTCAAAGACCCGGCCACCGCGCGCTCGAACGAGATCCTGCGCGCCTGTGTCCATTGTGGCTTCTGCACCGCCACATGCCCCACCTACCAAGTGCTGGGCGATGAGCTCGACAGCCCGCGGGGTCGGATTTATCTGATCAAGGATATGCTGGAAAACGACCGCCCGGCGGATGAGAAGACGGTCAAGCATATCGACCGGTGCCTGTCTTGCCTGGCCTGCATGACCACCTGTCCGTCCGGCGTGCATTATATGCATCTGGTGGACCATGCGCGCGAGCATATCGAGAAGACTTATAAGCGGCCCCTGTTCGAACGGATCCTGCGCTGGACGCTGGCGCAAATCCTGCCCTATCCCATGCGATTCCGGCTGGCGCTGCTGGGCGCGAAGATCGGCAAGCCCTTCGCCTTTCTGATGCCGGATGCGCGGCTGAAAGCAATGTTGGCCATGGCGCCGAAGACCATCCCGCCGGTCAGCCGCAATGACGACCCCCAGACTTTCCCCGCCGTCGACAAGAAGATGCGCGTGGCGCTGATGACGGGCTGCGCGCAAAAGGCGCTCAACACCGATATCAACGATGCGACGATCCGCTTGCTGACCCGGCTGGGGGCCGAGGTCGTCGTGGCCAAGGGGGCGGGCTGCTGCGGCGCGCTGACCCACCACATGGGCAAGACCGAAAGCTCTCACGCCTTTGCTGCGCGCAATATCGAGGCCTGGACTGCGGAGTCCGAGGGCGAGGGGCTGGATGCCATCGTCATCAACACGTCGGGCTGTGGCACGACGGTGAAGGATTACGGCCATATGTTCCGCAATGAACCTCTGGCCGAGAAGGCCGCGAAGGTGAGCGCGCTGACCAAGGATGTCTCGGAGGTATTGGAGCAGCTTTTGACCCGCGATCTGGACTTCACCACGCCCCAGGGTGACGGGGGCAAGCCGCTGCATGTCGCGTATCATTCGGCCTGTTCGCTGCAACATGGCCAGCAGGTGAAGACGGCGCCAAAGACTTTGCTCAAGCGCGCAGGTTTTCGGGTGTCGGAGCCGCGGGATGCCCATTTGTGTTGTGGCTCGGCCGGGACATACAACCTGATGCAGCCCGAGATTTCGGGCGAGTTGAAGGCCCGCAAGGTGGCCACGTTGGAGGAACGCAAGCCCGACGTGATCGCAGCCGGCAATATCGGCTGCATGATGCAGATCGGCTCGGCCGCATCTGTGCCCATGGTCCACACGGTCGAATTGCTGGACTGGGCCACGGGTGGACCGATCCCACCTGCCATCGCGGATTTCGAGCCGGGCGCGCCCCGGGCCACGGCACCGCCCCGTCTGCGCTAGGCTTTCGCCTTAATCTGGTGTCAGCCAAAGGGGGACCAACGCTGCGGAGTCCATCCATGCGCCCCCTTGCCCTTGCCGTTCTATTGGCACTGCTTCCCAGCCTCGCTGCGGCCGAGACCACCGGTCAACGGCTCGATACGATTGATGCGGGGCGCGGGCTTGAGGCGGTGGGACGGCTCGATCTGGGGCATGACGGTTTTTGCACCGGCACGCTGGTTTCGCCCACGCTGGTGCTCACCGCGGCCCATTGTGTCGTCAACCGCGATACGGGCGAGGCCTTCGACACAGACCGGCTTGTCTTTCGTGCTGCCTATCGCCACGGCCGCGCAGCGGCCGAGCGGCGGGTGCGGCGCATGGTCATCCACCCGGGCTACGACCCGAGCAGCCCGATCACCTTGCGGAACATCGGCAACGATCTGGCGCTATTGGAACTCAATGTGAATGTTCCATTGCCCCAAATCAGACCCTTCCCGGCACAGGGTCGATTGCAGCCTGGCGATAGTGTGGAACTTCTCAGCTATGCCCATGACCGCGCCGAAGCCCCCACCCTCGAAGAGGATTGTGAGGTTCTGCGCCGGAACACCCGCGTGTTGGAGCTGACTTGCGACGTGGACTTCGGTGCATCGGGCGCGCCCGTCTTCGTGCGCACGGCGCAAGGTTTGCGCATCGTCTCGGTCATCTCGGCCATGGGGCAAGGCGAAGGCGGGCAAGCCGTGGCGCTCGCGGCCACGGTCGAAGCTGGATTGGCCGATCTGATGGGGGAATTCGCGCGCGCCCCACGCCTGACGGTAAGCCGCAAGTCTCTCCGGGTGGGGGAGCAGGACAATTCGTCCTCCATCCGCTTTTTGCGGCCCGATGACTGACACAATCGCCCGGATCGGCCCCTAAACGGTCCCGAATGGGCACCAATCCGGTCCTTGTTGCGCCGAACTCGCCCCCCACGATGTCAAGCAATGTATCAGGGGCACGACAGAATGTTTCGACGCTTGAAGACCGCTTTCCTCGCCACGCTTTTGTGGTCCGCTGCCCTTGCACCCGCCGAGGCCGAGCAAGAACTCCGCACGTTGGCAACTGCGGACGAAAATCGCGGATGGGAAGCGGTGGGACGTTTGAACTTTGGCGAAGAAGGCTTCTGCACCGCTGCGCTGATCACCTCCGACATCGTGCTGACGGCGGCCCATTGCCTTTTCGACAAGGCTACGGGCGGTCCCATCGACCCGAGCGAGATCGAGTTTCAGGCCGGGCTGCGCTTCGGCCAAGCCGAAGCCTATCGCGGTGTGCGTCGCATCGTCGTCCACCCCGACTATCGCTTCGACGATGACGACCGATTGAATCGCGTAGGAAGCGATTTGGCATTGCTGGAACTGGACCGCCCTGTCCGCAGCGGGCATGTGAAGCCTTTCCGCACCCAGATGCGCGTCGAAGCCGGGCAGCGGGTGCAAGTTGTCAGCTACGGCAAGAACCGGGCAGAGGCGCCGTCCAGTGAAGATAGCTGCACCATCCTGACGCGCGATGATGACGTGCTGGTGCTGAGCTGTTCAGTCGAATTCGGCTCTTCCGGGTCGCCGGTCTTTGCGGTCTATGATGACGAGGTGCGCATCATCTCGGTAATCTCGGCCAAGGCCCGTTGGGAGGGGCAGGACGTGTCGCTTGCCGCCGTGATGGAGGGCGAATTGGAAGCGCTGGTCGATACCTTCGCCCAGACCCCTGCCCTGGGCCCGGTCCGCAAAGCGGGCGAGGACTTGGCCTCGATGGAGTGACGCTGCGGCTTGACCCCGGCCACAAGTGCGCCACCCTTCTGGCCCATGACCCGTCTTGCTTTGATCGCTTTCGTCGCGCTCACCGCGCAGGCCCATGCCGATTGTCCCGCTGCGCCGGATATCTCGGCCACGATGGACACGCTGATTTCCGACGCCCGGGCAGCCACGTCGGCTTCCATGGCACAACGTGCCTCGGCCGCGATGTGGGCCGAATGGGTGCGTGCGCCGGATGCGGCAGCGCAACAGATGCTGGATGAAGGAATGCAGCGCCGCGTTGCGGGCGACCTGGTGGGTGCGGTGACCGCCCTCGATGCGCTTGTCAGCTATTGTCCAGACTATGCCGAAGGTTGGAACCAACGTGCATTCGCGAACTTCCTGCGCGGCGACTACGCTGCTGCGCTGCCCGATCTGGACCGTGCGCTGGCCTTGCGACCACGCCACGTGGCAGCCCTGTCGGGCAAGGGCCTTACCCTCATCCATATGGGGCGCATCGCCGATGGGCAGGCAGCCATCCGGGCGGCGCTGGAATTCAACCCTTGGCTGAATGAGCGGCAATTCCTGGCCATCGACCCCCAAGGTGGCCCCGCCGACCCGTCCCGCATTCCCGAACCCGTTCCACAGATCGAGCTCTGACCTTGCCGAGACGCGGCGCGCGGTCTAGGCCGTCACTCGCGCGGGTGTGGTGGAATTGGTAGACACAAGGGACTTAAAATCCCTCGGACTTCGGTCCATGCGGGTTCGAGTCCCGCCACCCGCACCATCCCATCCGATTTTATCTAACGTTGGGGCCTCTGCCATGCGTCCTTAAAGCTCCCGACCCAAAACCTGAATCGTGGTGGATTCCCCTGAGTGCTGATCTGTGATTCATCCTGTTTGGGAGGA